>JBGRQA010000004.1:0-271505 GCA_041725895.1 Marinifilaceae bacterium | reverse complement strand
AGGCTAAGGTCGTGACCCGCGTTCAATTCCAATCCCAGTTCGTTGGCCAGTTTGGCTGCCTCTACGAAAGGAGCGATGGCTGCCTCTCTGTCTTTTGGGTAGTCGGTAGCGTAGGGTTCGGTGTAAAGTTCCACCCGGTCGGTTCCGGTGGCTACGGCTCCCCTAATGTTCTCCAGGTTGGTATCAACAAAAATAGAGGTGCGAATACCGGCTTGCTTGAATTCCGAAATGATTCCGGTGAGCAATTCTTTGTTGGCTACAGTATCCCATCCGGCGTTTGAGGTGATTGCCTCTGGTGGATCGGGTACCAGGGTTACTTGTTCTGGTTTTACTTTCAGCACAAGATTGATGAAATCGCGGGAAGGGTATCCTTCGATGTTGAATTCTGTTTTAACCAATGGTTTTAAATCCAGCACATCCTGGTAGCGTATGTGTCGTTCGTCGGGACGTGGGTGGACGGTAATTCCTTCAGCTCCAAATCTTTCACAATCCACAGCAGCTTTGGTGACACTGGGCGTATTTCCGCCGCGAGCATTTCTTAATGTGGCAATTTTGTTTATATTTACACTAAGTCTGGTCATTTTTTATTAATTTTTAAAACCTGTTTGCAAAGAGATGGGGTAATTAAAAGCAAAATGCGAAAACAGGTTGTTGTGTTATTGATTGTGTTGCGTTTTTTAGACTTAGGAACAAAATTAGGGTATTTCCCTGAAAATAATCGAATATGATAGCAAAAGATTTAATTTCTGATGTCGTTCCTGTGCTTCGTGAATCGGATACCGGGATTCAGGCCTTGAATTGGATGGAGATTTTTCGGGTTTCTCATCTGCCAATTGTTCGGGAGCACGAATTTTTAGGTTTGATATCGGATAATGATATTTACGATTTAAATCGTGCCGAAGAGCCCATCGGTCGTCAAAAGTTGTCCCTGTTCAGTCCTTTTGTGCAGTACAATCAACACATTTACGATATTATCGAGATCGTATCCCGCCTGAAACTTACTGTGATTCCGGTTTTGGAAGATGAGAAAAATTATTTGGGGTTGATTACCCTGAATGACTTGATGCATTACATTGAGCAAATTTTTGCCGTTCGAGAGCCCGGTGGAATTATTGAATTGGAATTGAATTCGGTTGACTATTCCCTTTCGGAGATTTCGCGGATTGTAGAAAGCAATGATGCAAAAATCCTAAGCTCCTACATAAAATCCACTCTCGATTCCCGTAAAATAGAGTTGACTCTTAAGATCAACCGGACCAATCTTTCCTCCATTATTCAAACCTTTCTTCGGTTTGATTATACTATTAAAACGACTTATGTGCGGGAAGATGACATGAAGGATTTACTTGAAGATCGATATAATTCTTTTATGCGATTTTTGAATATCTGATTGTTCCTTTTGTTGTTCTCGCCAAAGAAATTTAGGGGCTGTGAAAATTATTTTTTTTCGATATGCAAACAAGCTTGTATGCTGATTTCATTGGTTTATATTTGTGTTTTGTAGTATCCTTTTGATGGTAGTACAAAGGTTTTGGTTTCAGGGAATGTTTAAACCGACGAAAGAATTGTTTTCCGCATTGTTTGTCAGTAGGAAAGGACTGAAGCCCTTGCATAAAATAAGGTTGTAACGTAAAGAGAATTGAGATGCTCCATAAGCAGACAACACCAACTGTTGAGTGGCGTTTTGCCGGGATACGAAAGGAATTTTGTTGAGTTGGCAGAAATTTCACGGAGGGTTGTGTTGACTGGTGTGGGGGATTCAAATTTATGAGCTATGAAAATTGCACTATATGGGAAGCAGTTCAGTCCGGGGTTTTCGGATAGCTTTCAGCAAATGTTTGAGCTATTTGCTCAATATGATGCAGAGGTGATTATTTATCACCCCTTTTATGATTTCCTGATTCGGGAAGTGAATTTTAAGCCCCCTGTGAAGGGGTTTTTTTCGCAATATGAAGATCTGGATGCTTCCATCGATTTCATGTTTAGCATTGGGGGAGATGGAACTTTCCTGGATGCGGTAACACAGGTTCGGGACCTGGATATCCCCTTGGTGGGGATCAATAGTGGTCGATTGGGTTTTATGGCGGATATTGCACGGGATGAAATCCCCCAAGCCCTGGAAGATTTGTTTGCCGGGAATTATTCTCTTGAGGAGAGAACCTTGCTTCAAATGAGTACTTCGGAAAATGGCTTGTTTGGTAAATTTAATTGTGCCTTGAATGAATTTACCGTTCATAAAAAGGATTCTGCTTCCATGATCACCATTCACACCTATTTGGATGATGAATATTTGAATTCCTATTGGGCCGACGGATTGATTATTGCAACTCCAACCGGTTCTACGGCTTATTCCCTGAGTGTTGGAGGTCCTATCTTGATACCCAATACGCAGAATTTTATTATTTCTCCAATATCCCCGCACAATTTAACGGTTCGTCCTATTGTTGTCCCCAATCATCAGGAGATAACCCTACGGGTAGAGGGGCGAAGTCCTCAATATTTAGCCTCTCTTGATTCGCGGTCGGCAGTTTTTGATTCCTCGATTGAGCTTAAAATTCGAAAGGCTGATTTTAAGGTTAAAGTGATAAAGCTAAAATCGCATAGTTTTTACTCTACTTTGCGGAATAAATTGATGTGGGGCGTAGATAAACGGAATTAGAAAAGCGGATTCGGAAGACTCTAATTTTTAACAAAAATTAACGGCGACAGGGGGCATTATTTACCCGATAGATAAGGTTTTTTAATATTATATGTTACTTTTGTAGCTTATGAGTTATTGGAGAGTAGAGTAGTGCGGTTATTGACTCATGATTTACCGGGTGTCGGAATCGTTTCTGATGTCGGGATTTTTGTGAGGAAAAGAGTACGGTGCGAAAGTTAAAAAATGATATTTTGCGAGGAAATTTCGTGATTGAAAATAAACAAAGAACTCCTTTTTAGATGAAGAGGCTGTTGTCAGGAATTGTTTTTTTGATTCTTTCTTTTTCAGGATGGGCACAAACCAAAGCTGATCTTGGAATTTTTGGTGGTGTATCCTATTACATGGGGGATATCAATCCGAAGAAACAGTTCTATTCGCCTGGGTTTACCCTCGGGGGAATTTATCGGTACAATTTCGATCCTCACTTTTCCTTGCGTGCAAGTATGTTGTTTTCTGACCTTAGTGCCGATGATTTAGATTTCAATAATAATTTCCAACAACAGCGTCGGGCCAATTTTGATACGGAGGTTGTGGATCTGGCTCTTCAGGTTGAGTTCAATTTTCAACCTTTTTGGGTGCCCAAGAAATCCAGAACAAAAGGGTTGGTGCCCTACGTTACCGGTGGAATTGGTTACATTGCTCCTACCAGTACAGGCTCATCACTTACAATCCCCATGGGGGCCGGATTAAAGTTTAATCTACCCGGTCGATGGTCTGGGGCATTTGAGTGGAGTTTTCGAAAAAGCTTTACCGATGATTTGGATAATTTGGATGATCCGTTTGATCTGAATCAGAAAAGTATAGCACACAATAACGATTGGGTTTCCTTTGTGGGGGTGATTATTACCTATAAATTATTTCCCGATAATGAGGAGTGCCATTCGTATGATAGGTTTGTAAGATAGGTTTGTAAGAAAGTTTATGTCAGTTAAAGATAAATTAGTTACTGAAAGATTGCCCAAGCACGTTGCCGTTATTATGGATGGGAACGGACGCTGGGCGAAAAAGAGAGGAGAGCATCGCATAATTGGCCATCAGCATGGAGTGGAAGCCGTCCGACAAACGGTGGAAGGTGCAGCTGAATTGGGGATTGATTATCTCACCCTTTATGCATTCTCTACAGAAAACTGGAACCGTCCGCAGGATGAGGTTCTGGGATTGATGTCCCTTTTGGTGGATGCGATCGAGAATGAAACACCCACTTTGATGAAGAACAATGTGCGCCTGCAAGCCATTGGTAATTTGGAAAGTCTTCCGGCAGAAGTGCTGGAGAAATTGCAGGGTACAATCCAAAATACTTCGGTGAATACCGGTCTGACTCTAGTACTTGCTTTGAGCTACAGTGCCCGGTGGGAGATTGTTGAAGCTACGAAAAAAATAGCTCAGAAGGTTAAAGCTGGCGAATTGACAGCAGAGGCCATAAACGATCAGGTATTCTCTGAAAATTTAACTACTGCTCATATACCCGATCCTGAATTGTTGATTCGAACCAGTGGGGAGACACGAATAAGTAACTTTTTGCTATGGCAGATTGCTTACGCTGAGTTATACTTCACGTCAAAGTTCTGGCCCGATTTCAAAAAAGAGGAATTATATCAGGCTCTGTATGATTTTCAGAACCGCGAACGTCGTTTTGGAAAAACGAGTGAGCAATTATCGGAAAAATAAGGATTAACCATATATTAATCGGAATGATCAAAAGAATTACTTTCATCTTTGCCCTACTGTTGAGTTTGGGTGTTCAGGCACAGCAAACGGATACGATTTACAACCCCAAAGTTTACTATTCCTCTCCTAAAAAATATGAATTAGGCGGAGTATCCATATCCGGGGTAAAACATTTGGAAAATAATGTGCTCGTGCAGATTTCCGGTTTGCATATAGGGTCCAAGATTGAAGTTCCTGGGGAAAAAGTAACCAAAGCTATTCAAAAACTTTACAAGCAAGGTTTGTTCTCCGACATTCAGATTACCGCCTCCAAATTGATTGGTGAAAAGATTTATCTGAATATTCACATGCAGGAGAGGCCAAGACTTTCCGGTGTTAATTATAATGGAACTTCCAAATCCGAAACCACTAAGATTAAGGATAAGCTGAAGTTGATGAAAGGAATCCAGGTAACGGATTATCTTGTGGATAATACCCAGCGGATTGTGCAGGGATATTATAAAGATAAGGGATACTACAATACCGAAGTGTCCGTTTTGCAACGCGACGATCCCGAGTCGGAAAATAGTGTTATGCTGGATATTAATGTTGATCGGAATCAGAAGATTAAGATTAAGGATATATTTATTGAGGGGAATTCCGCTTTGACAGACAACAAGGTGAAGAAGGCCCTGAAGAAGAGTAAGGAGAAGAAATTTAAATACTTTTTGAAGTCTTCCAAGTATATCGCAGAGAATTGGGAGGAGGATAAGATTCTTCTGATTGATAAGTACAACGAAAAAGGGTATCGTGATGCGAAAATAGTTTCGGATAGTGTAGTGCAGGTTAGTCCTGAACGTGTAGAAATTTATTTGAAACTGAAGGAAGGAAATCAATATTTCTTCAATGATATTTCGTGGATTGGGAATACCGTTTATCCTTCCTACTATCTTGATCGTATTCTAAAGATTAAGAAGGGGGATATATACAATAAAAAAATGTTGGATGATCGCCTTTCTGTAGATGAGGATGCTGTAAGCAACAAGTATTTGGATAATGGTTATCTGTTTTTTAATGTGAATCCCGTAGAAACGATTGTTGGAACGGATTCCATTAATGTTGAGATGAGGGTGATTGAAGGGAAGCAGGCACGTATTGATCGTGTAACAATTACCGGGAACACCAAAACCAACGAGCATGTTGCCCGAAGAGAATTGTATACCTATCCGGGGCAGCTTTTCAGCAAGTCCGATATTATTGAAAGTGTGCGTCGTTTGGCTCAGTTGGGACACTTTGATCCCGAAGCTATATCTCCAGATGTAAAACCGCATCCGGAGAGCGGAACCGTTGATATTTCCTATGCATTGGAGGAGAAAGCCAACGACCAGATTGAACTTTCCGGAGGTTGGGGAGCTGGTATGATTATTGGTACCGTAGGTTTGAAATTCTCGAATTTCTCCATCCGTAATATATTTAATAAGGAGGCTTGGAGTCCGCTGCCTACTGGAGATGGACAGACCTTGAGTATTCGTGCTCAAACCAACGGATCCTATTACAATACCTACAGTTTGTCGTTCACTGAGCCTTGGTTGGGCGGAAAGAAACCTACTTCCTTAAGTGTTTCATTGTATAGCTCCAAGCAAACAGGGTTTAGTAGTAGTTATAGTTATTATCAACCTTTGGATCCAGATGAAAATCAGTATCAGAAGATTTATGGTGCCAGCGTTGGTTTGTCGCGCAGACTAAAATGGCCTGATGATTTCTTTGTATTGTACAATGATGCTAGTTACCAGCACTACGATTTGAAAAACTGGCAGTACTATTTGATTTCTAATGGTACCTCCAATAACCTGAGTTTTACAACAAGTCTTTCCCGGAGTTCTATTGATAATCCATTGTATACTCGTCGCGGATCAAGTTTCACTCTTAGTTTGAAAATAACTCCACCTTACTCACTGTTCGATGGAAAAAATTACAGACAAATAGCAGATGAGATAAGCAATCCCGAAACTTCGGCTGATGCTCGAAGAGATGCTGAGCAGGAGCTGTATAAGTGGATCGAATATCATAAATGGACTTTCAAAGGAAAAATGTACACTCCTTTGACTTCGAATGATAAAACCCTGGTACTGTATACCGGAGCAGAGTATGGATTTTTGGGATACTTCGACAAGGACAAGCGCTCTCCCTTTGAAACCTTCGAGTTAGGAGGAGACGGTATGTCGGGTTACAGTATGTATGGTTCGGATTACATTGGATTGAGAGGATATGAAAATGGATCCCTTACTCCGATTAATACTGCAACCGGACAAAGAAAGGGTGGAAATATTTATACGAAACTGACCATGGAGCTTCGCTATCCATTGTCTTTGAGTCAATCTGCTACCATTTATGCTCTGGCATTCGCCGAGGCTGGTAATGCTTGGTTTGATTTCGAAGATTTTCAACCATTTGATTTGAGACGATCTGCCGGAGTCGGAATGAGAATATTCCTGCCAATGTTTGGGTTATTAGGTATTGACTGGGGATATGGATTCGATGAGGCCAATCAACCAGGTAAAAATAAGGGACAATTCCATTTCGTAATTGGGCAGCAATTTTAACATGTTTTAAAACCTTAGCTATTGGGAGAAATAAATAATAAGGTTAATTTTAGGAATGTTGTTTGATTTGTAACACGATTCCTGTTTTATCTAAGTTAAGATTACTATTTTTAGGTTAGATTTTATGTAAACTTTTTTGATTGTATTCCAAAGGGGTTTGCTGATAAAAAAACTCTTCCTCAGATAAATTGTGATAGATGTTTCAGTTGTGAGGAGGGGGAAATTTGAGTTTTCTTTGTGACCTAAATAAGGAAATTATAAATACATGAAAAAATTATTCTTCTTTCTGTTCTTGCTGGTTGGTGTTACTTGTGTCAATGCTCAGCAGCGTTATGGATTTATTGACACGGAATACATATTGAATAAGATTCCTGAGTATAAATTTGCACAGGAGCAGTTGGATCAATATTCTTTGCAATGGCAAAAGGAAATTGAGGCCATTTATGTTGAGATTGATGCTATGCATTCCAAATACCGGGCCGATCAGGTGTTTTTGTCTCCTGATATGCGCGAGAAGCGCGAAAAGGAGATTGCTCAAAAGGAGGCCCAGGCTCAAAAATTGCAGCAGAAATATTTCGGTAGAAATGGAGATTTGTACAAGAAACGCCAGGAATTGGTGAAGCCAATTCAGGATGAAATATACGATGCAGTTAAGGATTTAGCCAAGGCTGGAAATTACGGTATGATTGTTGATCGTGCCAATGGGCCGGTGGTCATCTATTTTAACGCGAAATTTGACCTTAGCGATAAGGTCTTAAGTAAAATGGGTTATAAGAATTAATTATTATATTTGTTGAACGAAAACTAACTGAGTAAAACTATGAGACGTTTAATTAAAATTACTTTTTTGGCCATCCTACTTTGTGTTGGTGGCAATACTTTTGCTCAAAGCTATAAATTTGGTCATATCGATTCCTCAAAACTGTTGGCAATAATGCCTGAAAAAGAGCAGGCTCAGAAGCAGATTCAAGCCAAAGCAATGGAATTTGATAAAGGTATTAAGGAAATGCAGGCTGAATGGCAACGATTGGGACAAGCTTACGTTAAGGAGCGTGAAACTCTTTCGGAAGTAATGCGAAGTACCAAGGAGAAGCAAATTCAGGATCTTCAGAACAAAATGCAAAACTACGATCAGTATGCACAGCAGGAGATTCAAAAATTGCAAAGTGAATTGTTCAAGCCTATTTACGACAAGGCTATGAAAGCAATTAAGGATGTTGCTGAAGAAAACAATTTTACTTACATTTTTGATGTAAGTAGTGGTGTTGTTTTGTATCACTCTAACGATAGTAAGGATGTTACTCCATTGGTGAAGGCCAAATTAGGAATTCAATAGTATTTTCTATTTTTGAAAAAAAAGGATGGCATTTATTTGATGCCATCCTTTTTTTATTTAGGTTAGATTTATGGCACAAACAAAGCAAGCAATAGGCATTTTTGACTCCGGATATGGGGGGTTGACGATTCTGGACCGGATTCAGCATGAGTTGCCGGAGTACGATTTTATTTACCTTGGCGATAATGCTCGCACCCCTTATGGTACTCGATCGTATGACGTTGTTTACGATTATACCTTGGAAGCAGTAGAGCAACTATTTTCTATGGGCTGTCAGTTGGTGATATTAGCTTGTAATACGGCCTCGGCAAAGGCTCTGAGGACTATTCAGCAGCGCGATTTGCCTAAAATCGATGCATCCCGGCGTGTGCTCGGTGTTATTCGTCCCAGTGTAGAGGCGGTTGGTCAGCTTACAAAATCTGGTCATGTTGGTATTTTGGCGACTCCTGGTACTGTTCGTTCCGATTCTTATCCACTGGAAATCGCCAAACTGTTTCCCGAAATAACTGTTGTTCAGGAGGCTTGTCCTATGTGGGTTCCTTTGGTTGAAAATAATGAGTACCTAAGTAGTGGAGGAGAGTTTTTTATTCGAAAGCATGTAGAGAATATTCTTCAAAAGAATTCCCGGATCGATACCTTAATTTTGGGTTGTACCCACTATCCTTTGCTGGAAACCGTTATTCGAAAGTACTTGCCTTCGGAGATTCGTCTGGTCGCACAAGGTGAGATTGTGGCTAGGAGCTTGAAAGATTATTTGAATCGCCATCCTGAGATGGATGTTCGTTGTACCAAGGGGAGTTCTCTTGAGTTTTACACTACTGAATTTGTCGAAAATTTTGAGGAGAAAGCAGGTGTTTTTCTTAGCCGAGATCTCAGAGCTAAGCATATTACCTTGTAATTAATAGTATTCCTTTGTGCTGGCAATGAATTTTATTGCTGAAAGTACGGAGTTGATAGAAAAACAAGAAAAGCATCCTCATTGGATGCTTTTCTTGTTTGGGGTGAGTTATAAAACTATTCCTCCGTTACTTTTTCGTCCTGAGTATACCAACTTGCATACATCGCATAACTATTGGCGATGCGGTTGATTTCCCCTTCCAGAAGCTCCGGACTTAATTCTTTAATCTTTTTGGCAGGAGAACCGGCATATACACTTCCCGATTCTACGTGAGTACCTTTGGTTACGACTGAGCCGGCTGCAACAATGGCATTGCTTTCGATAATTGCATCGTCTAAAACTACCGCTCCCATTCCAATCAGAACATTGTCTTTAATGGTGCAACCATGTACTACTGCATTGTGAGCAATAGAAACATTGTTTCCGATGTTTGTTGGTGATTTTTTGTAGGTGGCGTGGATGGTTGCATTGTCCTGTACATTTACGTTGTCACCTAAACGAATGTAGTGTACATCACCTCTTAATACAGCACCAAACCAGATGCTGCAACCGTCTCCCATTTTAACATCACCAATAATGGCTGCATTATCAGCCAAAAAGCAATCTTTACCGAACTCGGGAGTGTGTCCTTTTAAATCTTTAATAAAGGCCATTACTATTTAGTTTGAATTTAAATACAAAGATAGCCAAAAAATCAGGATGTCCCACAATCCAGGTTTTTAGCAGTTCAGTTTCGATAGAGTTTTTGGAGTTGTGGCTTGAAGATTAAGTATTTGTATGTTTTCAACAATATGATAATAAAGAGAGGATGTTGTATGACGTATTATGGTAAACCCAGACAAGGGGTTTATTCAACGTTTTTTAGTTTTTGTTTGTTTAACTTTTTTTCACACTTTTGAAGAGTCAAGAATTTTAGGGGAAATTAAACTTGATGAAGCCTCTATATTAAAGGAGGTTGTTGAACTTGTTGTTTTTTTACGATAGGGGTATTGAAAAAAATATGCAAGTAGGAAAAATTCTAAAGGAGTACATTTTGTTTATCTATTGTGCGTGTTTATTGCATCGTAGATAACGCACACATAAGTGTTATTGTTAATTAACCACTAACTAAAAATTTATGAAGAAAAGTTTATTTTCGTTGCTAATCCTATGCTTCATAGGATTGCAGAGCGTATTAGCTCAAACGAGAGAAGTTTCAGGGGTTGTGACCTCAGCCGATGATGGGCTGTCAATACCTGGTACTTCTGTATTTGTTAAAGGGACCTCCGTTGGTACCACTACCGACTTTGATGGTAAATATTCCCTGAAAGTTCCTGAGGATGCTAAAACACTGGTGTTTTCTTTTGTAGGGATGACTACTCAAGAAGTTGAGATTACCTCTTCTACCATTAACGTGGTGATGAAATCCGATGCGATTAGCGTGGACGAAGTAATGGTTGTCGCTTATGGAACAGCCAAGAAATCAACTTTTACCGGTGCTGCAACTCAGGTGAAAGCAGAAGAGCTTGAAAATATACCTGTACCTACTTTTACAGAGGCTTTGCAGGGGAATGCTTCAGGTATTCAGGTGAATAGTGCTTCTGGTGACCCAGGTTCAGGATCTACCATTCGTATTCGTGGGATTGGTTCTTTGAATGCCGATTCAGGGCCACTTTATGTTGTTGATGGTATTGTTATCAATAGCGGTAACGTTTCACAGTTGCACGATAAGGATGATCCGGATGGTCTGGCTGCAACAGATGTACTTTCTACTATTAACCCTTCTGATATTGAGTCGATGACCGTATTGAAAGATGCTTCTGCAACTTCTATTTACGGTGCTCGTGCAGCGAATGGTGTTGTTTTGATTACCACCAAACGAGGTAAATCTGGTAAAGCCAAAATTAACTTCGATGCAAAATTAGGTGTTTCTTATTTGCCTAATAAGGGGTATGATTTAATGAGTTCGGGACAATACTTTAAGCATTATTATGATGCTTTTCGAGCACAGGGACTTTCTGTTGAAAAAGCCAATGCAGAAACAATTGCAGCTTTGTCCGCTAACAATCCTTACAATGTAGCCAATCCTTATGATGCAAAAGGTAATCTTGTTGCAGGGGCAAAATTATTGACCAATACTGATTGGATTGATAAAGTTTTCAGAACAGGGAAATCTCAGGAGTATAACTTGAGTGCTGCAGGAGGAACAGAAAAAACTTCCTATTTTATTTCTTTGGGTTATTCTGATCAGGAAGGTATTGTAGGTGGTACCAATTTCGAAAGAATTAGTACCAGAATCAATCTTGAATCTGAATTATCTAACCGTTTGAAGGTAGGTACAAATACTTCCCTTACTTATACCGATCAAAGCAGAGCTTCAGCAAGTTCTTCAGGAGCCTCTTCTGTTTATAATGCGCTTATGTATGCCAATGCAATACCAGTATATAAGCTTGATTCTAAAGGTAAGCCACGTGTTGATGATAAAGGAAATAAAATCTACAATTTTGCTAATCCTGTAAGTCAAGATTTTAATCCGTTGTATACAGTAGAGAATGATACTTATAATACAAAAACTTATCGTGTTCTTTCAGGTATTTACGGAGTATTGAATCTTGATGATTTAGTTGAAGGGCTGGAGTTTAGAACTGATGAGTCTATAGATTTCTATACCGTTGATGACTTTCAGTTTTACAATCCATTTCATGGTAATGGTCCATCTGTGAATGGTAGAGGTTATGCTTTTGGTACTTGGAATACTTATTGGACTACTTCTAATAAATTGACTTTTGATAAGACAATTAATGATCATCATTTCAACGTTTTGGTTGGTTTTGAAGCTTCTGAAAACAGAGAAAGAGTAGTTGAAGCGCAAGCTACTCAATATGCAATATATGGTGATGTTGTTCTTTCAGAATTAGCGAATGCGGCACAATATGAATCTGCAGGTTCTGCTGTGAATAAGTGGTCCATGATGTCTTATTTAGCACGAGTGAATTATGATTTGAAGAACAAATATTACTTGTCTCTTTCGTGGAGAAATGACGGTTCAAGTCGATTTGGAAAGGATAAACGTCATGGTAATTTCTTCTCTTTAGGTGCTTCTTGGCGCGTTTCAGAAGAAGATTTTATGTCTGATATTGCTTGGGTTGATAACTTAAAACTAAGAGGTTCTTATGGTACTTCTGGGAACGATCAAGTTGGACTTTATGATTATATAACCAACTTTTCTAGCTGGAATTACGATGGAAATCCAGGAAATGCATTATACAAACCAGGGAACGCTAATCTTGGATGGGAAGAAAGTGCTTCGTTGACTTTAGGTCTGGATTATACCTTGTTCTCGAATCGTTTATCGGGAAGTTTGGAATACTATAATCGTAAAACTTCAGATTTGTTGTATAAAACACCAATTTCACTGGTTTCAGGTTTTTCTACCGTAATTAAGAATTCTGCCGAGATGAAAAATTATGGTGTGGAATTTATGATTGATTACCGCGCTATTGATAGAGGAGATTTCTCTTGGGATTTAGGTTTTAATATTACAAAAAACGAAAACGAGATTGTTTCTTTGCCAGTAGATCAGCAAGTTAATGGATCCAAAATTTGGAAAGAAGGAGGATCGATGCATGATTTCTATTTGTTGAAGTGGGCCGGTGTTGATTCCAAAACAGGTGCTCCTCTTTGGTATAAGAAAGTTGAAGATGAAAACGGTAAAGAAACCGGAGAGTTGACAACAACAAGCAATCGTAACAGCGCGGATCGTTTTAATGTAGGTAGTGCTCAGCCTGATTTTTACGGTGGTATTCAAAATACTTTTGTGTACAAAAACTGGACATTATCTGCTAATGTTTATTTCAGCGTTGGTGGTTATATCCTCGATAATGTTGAAGCCGATTTACTGAACGACGGAAATAAGCTGGGAAGTCAATTGTCCAAAAAACAATTGAATTCTTGGACACCTAAAAATACGAATACCAATGTTCCTATTTTTATTCCTCGAAATAGTAATGATTCAAATTACAATTTGTCTGATAGATATCTATATGATGCAACTTACGCTAAATTGAAGGCTGTAACTTTATCACACAATTTTGCGAAGAACATTACTCAGAAATTGGGAGTATCTAAATTAACCATGTATGTATCCGGAAACAATCTCTTGACTTGGAAAAAGGATAGTGATTTTGAAGGATTCGATCCAGAAGTAGGCTTGGATGGAAAAACAGGATATGTTACTCCCAATCCTCGAACTTTTATTATTGGTGTAAAATTAGGTTTCTAAGCTAAAAAAAGATTAAAATGAAAAATATTATAAAAAGCTTTATTGTTCTTGCTTTGCTGTTAAATTTATCAGCTTGTAGTGAGGATTTTCTGGAGCAAAGTCCTTCTGATAGACCGACGGAAGAGGTTCTTTTTAATTCACTTGAAGGGGCTGAAATTCATTTAACTGGAATTTATTCAATTCAAAACTATTACTATGGGGAGGGAACTCGTGGAATTCTGGGACCAGATGTAATGGGTGATGATGCATTGGTGGTTTCAAGTAACAACTATGGTCGTTATGTGGATTTCTATAAACAAAATTTTTCCCTTACGAGTAGCACTGCCTATAATTTTTATAGATACAGTTATCGTACCATTGCTAACTGTAACACCTTTTTAAGCAATATTGATAATATTGTTGGTGACGATATTAAAAAGAAGGATCTGAAGGCTCAGGCATTAACATTGCGTGCGTTCTCCTATTTTAATTTGGTTCGTTGGTTTGGTGAAACTGCCTATACAGATAATCCTAAAGGACGAGGTGTGCCAATTGTAACTACAGTAAATAGTTTGGATGGTTATAATATTGGCCGAAGTACTGTAGGAGAGGTTTACGCTCAGATTCTTACTGATTTGACGGAAGCGGAGAAAGGAGCTCAATCAGCTTCTTATAAGGGTAAGATTGATGCTAGTGCTGTGGCTGCTATTCAGGCTCGTGTTTATTTGACAATGGGTGAATGGGCGAATGCTTCCAAATACGCTAAAAAAGCATATAAAGGTTTTACTCTAATGGGAGAAGAGGAATATCTTAGCGGTTTTAATGCAACTTCAGCAGAGACAATTTGGGAGCAACGATTTGTCGATTCAAAAACTAATACCTTTTTGAGTATTCCATCTTTTACTTACGCTAGTGGTGACATTACCTATACTGATACAAAAGGGTTGAAAGAACCGGATGCCGATGGTAAGTTTGGTGATGGCGTGGTTGATTATAAAGATTTGGATCAACAAACTCCAGGTGAAGCATTTCTTGAAGGGTACAGTTCTTTACGTGTTACAAGGGATTTTATCAATTTGTTTGCAGACACAGACTTAAGGAAAAAAATGTTCCCTCGTAGTGTGGATCCAAAAGGAAATGTTATTTTAAATAAAGATGGAGAAATAGCTTACGCTCAATTTTATACAGCAGATGGTTATTTGACTACAAAATATAAAAATGCAAATCCTACAGGTTTGGGTACTGGGGATTTTCCACGTATTCGAGCAGCTGAAATGTACTTGATCGAAGCGGAAGCTGAAGCTAAATTAGGGCATGATGGTGATGCTCAGGATGCTTTATTTGTGGTTCAATCACGTGCTGATAAGACCGTGACAAAATCAGCAAGTAAAGGTCAAACATTGTTAGATGAAATTTATCTGGAGCGTCGTAAGGAGTTGTTCTTTGAGGGACATCGTTTCTTTGATTTGAAGCGTTTGGATATGGATCTTGATCGTAGTATTTCAGAAGATCACTGGTCTGATTTTACTGCTATAGGTCAATCTAACAAGAATGTTATTCGTAAGAATAGTGTTAGTCATAGATTTTGCTTACCTATTCCTCAGAAGGAAATTGATGCGAATGAGGCTTTAACAGAAGATGATCAAAACGAAGCTTATAAGTAAATACTGTTACTTATATAGACTGAATATTTGGGGCTGCCGAAAGGTAGCCCCATTTTTTTATGGAGTAAAGTTGTAAAATGTGAATTTCAGCCTTTGGATTCTTAGAGGGTGAGAAAATAGCAAATGGACTAGAGAAATAGTTCATGATTAAGAGAGGAATATCTTTCGGGGGTGGCGTGCAAGTATTGAAAGGTTATTTCCTGTAATAGCGACAAAAGGCCTTTCTTCTAATTTTTATTCAATAAAAAGTAGATTTTTTTTTGTCGAACAAAAAGAGGATGATGTAAGAGGTATGATGTAATAGTTTGTTTATTGGTAAGTTTAGCTAGATTAGCGAGATAAAATTTAACAAGTAGTATGTGTGATGTTAATCAGGCTGTGGTTTTTATTTAACATTCGATCTAATGTCTTAGCTGAAGGGTTTTTAACTGAATTTGTTTGTTTAACTTTTTTTCACACTTTTGGTGACTCAAGATTTTATAGGGGTATTAAATCTTGATGAAGAATCCCTAACGAAAAAGGGATACAACTTGTGATTTTCTTAATAGGGGTATTAAAGATTAAATCATAAGTCAATACAATTCTAAAGGTGTACATTATGTAATTTGTCTATGGTGTGTTGTTGTAATGCGCCGTGGGTGAGTTGATTATATGTGATATTGTTAATTAACCACTAACTAAAAGTTTATGAAAAAAAGTTTATTTTCGTTGCTAATCCTATGCTTAGTAGGATTGCAGAGCGTATTGGCTCAAACGAAAGAAGTTTCAGGGGTTGTGACCTCCGCCGATGATGGTCTGTCAATTCCCGGTACTTCCGTAGTTGTTAAGGGTACCACCATTGGTACTACTACCGATTTCGACGGTAAATATTCTCTGAACGTTCCTGAAGATGCCAAAACATTGGTTTTCTCTTTTGTGGGAATGACTACTCAGGAAGTTGAAATTACTTCTTCTACAATCAACGTTGTAATGAAATCTGATGCAATTGCAGTTGACGAGGTAATCGTTGTAAGTTACGGTACTGCAAAGAAATCATCTTTTACCGGATCAGCTGCTCAAGTGAAATCAGAGGATATCGTTAGAGGTTCTGCTGTTTCCGTAAGTGAGGCAATGGCTGGTTTAACTTCAGGTGTTGAAGTTTCCAGTGGTTCAGGACAGCCTGGGTCTGCTCCCTCCGTACGAATTAGAGGGGTTGGTTCCATCAACTCTTCCAATGAGCCTTTGTATGTAATCGATGGTGTTGCTCAATTCTCAGACAACTTAAGTGTTGCTTCTTCTGCGAACTTGGGGGTAATGTCTTCGATCAACCCTAACGATATCGAATCGATGACCGTGTTGAAAGATGCCGCAGCTGCAGCTCTTTACGGTTCTCGTGCTGCTAATGGTGTGATTTTGATTACTACTAAGCGAGGTAAGAAAGGGGCTACCAAGTTTAGCTTAAAATCAGAGTATGGAATCACCGATTTTGCAGTTAAATCTGTTGAGTTGGCTTCTCCGGAGGAAGCATTCGACTACAAAGTGGAATCCTATAAGAACTACCTTGTTGAATACAAGGGCAAAGGTGAGGCAGAGGCTCTTGCTACTGCAAAATCAGATATTGCCGGTTATTTTTCAGGTTATGACCCTAACCGTCCTGCTTCTGATTATGATTGGGATGACGCTTTGTTTAGAACAGGAACTTCTAGAAATGTTGAATTTTCTGCCGCTGGTGGTTCTGAAAAGACTCGTTTCTTTGCATCTATCGGTTACCTGGATACAGAAGGTGTAGCAACAGGTTCCGATTTTAGCCGTATTTCAGGTCGTTTGAACCTGGATCATAAAGCCAATGATTTGATTGAGTTGGGTTTTGGTGCTGCTCTTTCTAAAATCAAGCAAAATGTAATCCCTACAGGTGGATGGTATTATGCCAATCCATTCTACGCTTCAAGAAACTTCTTGAATCAATTAACTCCTATTCGTGATACCGAAGGAAATTTCACCCAAGTGGAAGATGGTAAAAAGCCAAACTTGGTTGAAGAGAATGGATTGAATGTTATGCGTAATGATATCTGGAAAACTCAGAATCAAGGATATCTGAAATTGAATCTTGCAGAAGGTTTGGCTTTTAAGTCGACTAACAGTATGGATTTTACCCAGGTTTATGGTACTCGTTACTGGTCTCCTCAATCAAAGGATGGAGCTAATTACAATGGGTATGCTAACAACACTAATAAGCGCAGACTTAAACTTGCGACTTCAAATATCTTAACTTACAATACTACCATCAATGAAGTTCACAACTTTGATGCATTGGTTGGTTATGAAGCTGAGCAGTTGGAAGACAAGTATATGAGTATGTCTGGGAAGAATTTCCCAAATGATGTAAAGCAAAATCTTGACGTTGCTGCAAAACCATTAAGTGCTTCCTTCAACGAAGACGGTTTTAGAATGCAATCCGTATTGTCTCGTTTGAACTACAACTACGACAACAAATACTACGGATCCATAAGTTATCGTGCTGATGCAAGTTCTCGTTTGGGTAAAGACAACAGATGGGGACATTTCTACTCTGTTTCTGGATCATGGAGAATTTCCAGTGAAGATTGGATGAGTGATGTTGACTATATTAATGACTGGAAGTTGAGAGCATCTTATGGTGCTAATGGTACTCTTCCAACTTCATGGGTAGGTGCTCTTGGTTTGTACTCTTATGGTGCAGATTACGATGGGGTTCCTGGTTCTTACTATTCTCAAATTTCGAATCCAAATTTGATGTGGGAGAAGAGTAAAAACTTAAGTATTGCTACTGAGATTCGTATGTTCGATTTCTTGAAAGCAGAGATTGAATACTACCACAAGAAGACAACCGATTTGTTGTTAGAGGTTCCTGTTTCAAGAACTACAGGTTTTGCAAGTTACTGGGATAATGTAGGTGAGATGACCAATCAGGGTGTTGAGCTTTCGTTGCAATCAACCAATATGAATACCAATGACTTTACCTGGACTACTACCTTGAATCTTTCTCATAACAAAAATGTTATCGATAAACTGAATGGCGAGGACAACGTAGGAACTTTCCCATTTATTTTGCGTGAAGGTGAGTCATTTAACTCAATTTACTTGCGTGACTGGGCTGGCGTGAACAATGAAAATGGTCATGCTCAGTGGTACGTTCTTGAGAACGAGAAAAGAGTGGATAAGGATAATGATGGAAAATGGGATGTTACCGAAGATTCTTCAAAAGCTGGTAAGCGTATTGTTGGAAAAGGTGATCCATTGTTCACAGGTTCTTTGAAAAACGATTTCTCATACAAAGGATTTGATCTTTCGTTCATGTTTACCTTTAAGGTTGGAGGTGATGCCTATGTAGACGCACACTCTAACATCTATGACGATGGTAAAGGTCTTGACAAGGCGGTAACCAAGTTGCAAATTAAGGATGTTTGGAGCAAAGACAATCCTAATGGAACTTTACCAATTGCATCTCTTTACAACAAACAAAACAGTAACTACAACTCTTCTCGTCGATTGGTTGATGCTACTTATGCTCGTTTGAAGAACATCACCCTTGGTTACAATTTGCCTAAGGATGTTATTTCCCGTGTTGGTATGAATAATGTTCGCGTTTATGCAAGTGCAGCCAATGTGTTAACATTTAGTAAAATGGATGGTTTTGATCCAGAGAGTACTTCTCGCGGAGTTGTATTGAGTGACTTTGATTTCCCTCCAATGAAAACTTTCACTTTCGGAGTTCAGGTTAACTTTTAATATTGAATAAAATGAAAAAATATATAGTATTAGCTGCAGCGGCTATGTCGCTTGGGCTAGGATCTTGTTCGGAAGACTGGATCAGTGATGTAGTACCTACAGATAAAATCGATAGTAATGATGCCTTGAATACTTTGAAGGATGGGCGTAATGCTGTAAATGGTGTTCTTTCCTTAATGCAGGATGAAGATTATTATGGTGCTAGCTTTATCGTTTACGGTGATCTTAAAGGACCCGATGTAATGTCTACGGCGACCAACAAAAGAAATATTTCAATGTATCGTTACACTGAAACTACTGAGGCTAGTCCTTCGGCTATGTGGTCGCGTCCTTACAAGTGCCTGGTTTCGGTAAACAATGCACTTCAAAATATCGACAAAATTGAGGTTGTTTCCGATGAAGAGAAGGCTCAAAAAGCAGAGATCGAGGCTAACTTTATTGCATTAAGAGCTCTGATTCATTTTGATTTGTTGAAAGTTCATAGTCGTATTCCAACTGCAGTTGCTGGGGATTTAAAAGCAGAATTGGGAGTTGTTCTTGCTGATCGTGTTATTACTAAGGATGAGCAACCAGAACGTGCGAACCTGTTTGATTCCTATAAATTTGTAATGGATGATTTGAAAGCAGCTATTAAATTAATGCCTGCTTCTGCATCTACTAATGGTTGGTTTACCCAAAATGCAGTGAAAGCTCTTTATGCTCGTGTGGCATTGTATCGTGGAGAATACCAAACAGCATACGATTTGGCCAACGAGGTGATTGATTCAAAAGCTTATTCATTGATCCCTTCCGGTGATTATGTAGAGAGCTGGACCAATGCCTATAACAATTCCGAAGCTATTCTTACTCTTATTAATACAGAGGAAGACAATGCAAGTAGAGAAGGAATTGGCTATTTGTGGGCTGAAACTGGTTACAATACTATGAATGTAGCAAAGTCATTAATTGATGTACTTAAGGCTGATGCGTCTGATGAGCGTTCTGCTGTTGTAAACGACAAGAAGATTCTTTTGAAGTACCCAGATCCAAACTTCAACAATATCCTGTTGATTCGTTTGTCTGAAATGTATTTTATTGCTGCTGAGGCTGCTTTAGAACTGAAGAAGCCAAACTCAGAAGTAGCTAAATACATCAATGCAGTATTGGCAAAGCGTACCAATGAAAAAACCGCTCTGGCTGATGCAGATGTAAATATCGACCGTATTCTTCTTGAGAAGCGAAAAGAGTTTGTAGGAGAAGGACAAACTTTCTTCGATTTGATTCGTAACAAAAGAGATATTGTTCGTGTAGGTGATGATCATTTAGGATCAGCTCCAACCGAGATTAAGTACGATGCTTACAATACTATTTTGCCAATTCCAAGAAACGAATTGAATTCTAATAAGAATATTCAGCAGAATCCTGTTTACGCAAAATAGGGTTTAGAACTTTTAATATTTTGAGGGTGTCCTTTTAGGGCACCCTTTTTTTGTCTAAAAGGGATTGGGAGGAGATTTAAATCCAACATATAGGTCCTCTGCTGCTACTTTTTTTGCATTTTTCCTTATTTGTAAGTAATAAAAATGATTTTTTTAATAGCAAAAAAAAACGAGAGTCAAGAAAAATTATGGGGTTTATGAATGTTTTTTTAAGTCTCTTTAAAACAGGTAGTATGTAAGATGTGTGATTGTTAAACAATGTTAACGAAAGTATAGTTTTTTATTTAACAACTTTTTCAAATTATTGGTTCAGTGGTGATTGGATAGATTTGATTTTTTAACTTTTTTTTACACTTTTGGTGCCTTAAGATTTTCAACCGGATCTTGAGTTTCAATTGAAATCTCCGGGCGAATCTTATTTCAGGCAAATTTTATTTCGGGTAGGGGAAATGTATCCGAAAAGAATTGCTTCAATCTAATTCAGAAGAGTACACATTATGCCTTGGTTTCATTTTAATGGTTCACAAGGTTATACATAAGTGTTTTTTTGATTAACCACTAACTAAAAGTTTTATGAAAAAAAGTCTATTTTCGTTACTAATCCTCTGCTTTGTGGGATTACAGAGCGTACTTGCTCAGACGAAAGAAGTTTCCGGGGTAGTGACTTCGGCCGATGACGGCTTGTCCATTCCAGGTACTTCCGTAGTTGTTAAGGGTACCACTATTGGTACAACTACCGATTTTGACGGTAGATATTCATTGAATGTTCCTGAAGATGCTAAATTTTTGGTGTTCTCCTTTGTTGGGATGACTACTCAGGAAGTTGAAATTACCTCTTCTACCATTAATGTTGTGATGAAATCCGATGCGATTAGCGTAGATGAAGTAATGGTTGTTGCTTTTGGTACTGCCAAGAAAGAATCATTTACTGGTTCTGCCGGTGTTGTAGGTGCCGAAAAGCTTGAAGAGAGAACTCTTACTTCGGTTGCACAGGCATTCGAAGGTTCTACTACCGGGGTTCAGGTTGCTGCAGCTTCAGGTCAGCCTGGTGAAGCTCCTGAAATTCGTATTCGTGGTTTCGGTACCTTGAATGGTGTGGCTGATCCTCTTTACGTTGTTGATGGTGCTCAGTTCGAAGGTTCTCTTGCTGATATCAGTCCTGATGATATCCAATCCATGACAATTTTGAAGGATGCTTCTTCTACCGCTCTTTATGGTGCTCGTGCAGCGAATGGTGTGGTAATGATTACTACCAAAAGAGGTAAGAAATCCGATGGTAAAGTAAAAATCGATTTCAAAGCCGTAGGTGGTGTAGTATCTCAGGCAATTCCTTACTACGAAACTGCCAATCCAAAGGAGTACTACGAATTGATGTTCGAATCATATAAGAACTCATTGATTCACAGTAATGGAAAAACTGCAGAAGAAGCAGCATCTCTTGCTGCTGCAGGAATCTACAATAAATTGAAGTACAATCCATTTAATGTAGCCAACGATCAAATCGTGGGTGTAGATGGTAAAATTAATCCTAATGCTCAGGTGATTGCTCCTGATTTGGATTGGTACAAGCCTTTAGAGCAAACGGGTTACAGACAAAACTATAACCTTTCTGCCTCAGGTGGTGGCGAAAAGCATGATTTCTTTATCTCTCTTGGTTACCTTGATGAGTCTGGTTACATGGTAAACTCTGATTACGAGCGTATCAATACTCGTATGAACGTAAACGCCAATCCTAAAAAATGGTTGAAAATTGGAACCAATTTATCTGCTTCCTTAACCAAAAAAGGATTAGCTTCTCCAACAACCGGTAACTCCAGCTATGCGAACCCTTTCAACTTTGCACGTTTTATGGGACCAATCTATCCTGTTTACCAGGTTGATCCTGCAACTGGCAAATATATCCTTGACGAAGCTGGAAACAAGCAGTACGATTTAGGTGGCGGATACGCAGAACATGGAATCAATGCCCGTCCTGCTGATGCGAACAATGGTCGTCATATTGTTGCTGAATTGGAGTACAACTTTAACGAAACCAAATCCAACAATATTAGTAATCGTTCCTACGCTGAATTCACCATTATGGATGGGCTAAAGGTGTCTACTAATGTTGGTATCGATATTCAAAACTATACCGATCGTGAGTTCGAAAATGAGATCGTAGGTGATGGTGCTCCAACAGGTCGTTACAACGAAACTCGTTACACCCGTACCGTTGTAAACTGGAACCAGTTGATCAATTATAACACTACTATTGGTGAAGATCATAACATCGAAATCCTTTTAGGACACGAGTCATTCGACAGACATTATTCCAGAATGTACGGAATGAAATCATTGTTGACTGTTCGTGGTATTAACGAGTTTGACAACTTCGTAACTCCTTCTACTCTTTCAGGGTATTCTACAGACAAGACCAACGAAGGTTACTTCGGTCGTGCCAAATATAACTTCCAGAATAAATACTACCTGGAGGGATCTTATCGTCGTGATGGTTCTTCTGTTTTCCACGAAGATATTCGCTGGGGTGGATTCTTCTCTGTTGGTGCAACCTGGAGAATGGATCAGGAAGCTTTTATTCAAAACATTAACTGGATCGACCAGTTGAAAGTACGTGCTTCTTACGGACAGGTTGGTAACGACCGTTTGGGAACCAGTACTTCTGATTTCTATGCTTATCAAGCATTGTACGAGCCTTTCCCAAATGCTGGTGAAGCAGGTTTGCGTTGGAAAACTGTTGGTAACCCTGATTTGACTTGGGAGTCTAACAATTCATTTGATGCTGCTGTTGAATTTGGTCTTTTCAACAACAGACTACATGGTTCTGTTGAATTCTACAGAAAGACTTCTGAAGATCTGTTGTATGATATGCCTCTTTCTCCAACAATGGGTCTTTCTTCTCAGCCACGTAATATTGCTACCCTTTACAACCAGGGTTTTGAAGTTGCTTTAGGTGGTACTGTTGTTAAGAACGAGAATTTCTCATGGGATACTCAACTTCAGGCTTCTACTATTAAGAACGAGATTACTGAGATTCCTTCTCCTTTTATCAATGGTTCTAAGCGTTGGGCTAAAGGACACTCTGTATACGATTACTATCTGTACGATTACTATGGAGTTGATTCTAAGACTGGTGCTGCTCTTTACCACGTATGGAAAGAGGATGAAAATGGTGAAACCAAGAGAACTTATAACGCTGACGGATCACCTGTTCTTTCTGAAAACTATCTGGATTCAGAGAAAGGATATACCGGAGATTCTTCTATTCCTGATGTATTTGGTTCCTTTACCAATAACCTGAAGTATAAGAATTTCTCTTTGAGCTTCATGTTTACCTATGCATTGGGTGGAAAAATCCTTGATTATAGCTACGCTGCCTTAATGAACGAAGGTCAGTATGGTGGAGCTATCCACGTTGATCAATTGAAAGGATGGAGACAAGCTGGTGATGAGACCAACATTCCTCGTTTGGAAAATGGAAACTCAAACCTGAATACTTCTATGTCTGACAGATGGTTGACTGATGCTTCCTATTTGTCGTTGAAGAACGTAAACCTGAGTTACGTATTCAAACAACAAGCAATTAAGGATTTTGGAATTAATTCACTGAAAGTATTCGCTGCTGCTGAGAATCTTTTCCTTTTGTCTGCAAGAGACGGGATGAACCCACAGCAGAGCTTTGCCGGTACAACTAGTAACGTTTACTTGCCTTCACGAGTTGTTTCTTTCGGTGTTAATGTATCATTCTAATTATTAGGTGATCAATAAAATTGAATAATAGTTATGAGAAAATATATAAATAAATTATTATTAGCGCTAGTAGTAGTTGCTTCGGTGAGTTGTTCTGAGGACTTCTTGGATACAACTCCTACAGATAGTGTTTCTCCCGTGAATGCACTTTCTTCACCCGAGAATATGATTGCTGCATTGAATGGTATTCACCGTGAAATGTATGCTCAGTCTCCTCTTGATGATTATTCCCCAGGGTATGCTGGTGAATCTTATATTTTGCCCTTGCTGGAACTTAATGCCGGGGATATGTTGTTTTCTGCTGATGGAAACGGTTGGTTCCTGAACCATATCAAGTGGTTGCGTCACACCAATCCTAACTCATCCGATCCTTCATTTGTTTGGAAGCAGTACTACCATATTATCGGAAGTGTTAACGCAATTATTAATGCTGCTGAAGGAATGGTAGTAACTCCTGAGCTGAACAACGCATTGGGACAAGCTTATGCTTACAGAGCTTTCTGTCACCATCGTTTGGTTAGTTTGTATGCTACCAACCCTGCTTACGGAAATCCTTCAACTGATCTTGGGGTGCCTATCATGTTGAAAACTGAGGCTCCTTACGAAGGATTGGAACGTTCTACTGTTGAGGCTGTTTATACCCAGTGTGAGAACGATATTAAAGCCGCTATCAACTATTTAAAGGATGCAAGTGAGGCAAACAACAAATCTCACATCTCTTTGAATGTAGCGAACGGTATTGCAGCTCGTATTGCCCTAACGAAGGGAGATTATGAGAATGCTGCTATCTATGCTAAAGCGGCTCGTAATGGTTTCTCATTGATGAGCGAATCTGATTTCAAAGCCGGATTTAATTCTGTTGATAATGATGAGTGGATTTGGGGTGCTGAAGTAATTGATGATCAAACCAACTGGTACATGTCTCAGTTCTACTACATTGGAACCAATAACAATGGTTCTCAGAACAGATCTAACCCTAAAAAGATCAACAAAAACTTATACAATCTGATTTCGGATACTGATTATCGTAAGGAGATGTGGTTGGAGAAAGCTCCAAACGTTCATGCAGGATGGGAAGCTGATCCAAACTACGATAATAAGGATGATTTCTGGGCTGCCTGGGAGAATGTTATCAAAACTTATGACATGACTACCCGCTTCTATACTCATCCTTACATGTCGGTTAAATTCCGTAACAAGGATGGGGGAACCATTAATCCTGATGATATATTGTACATGCGTGCTGCAGAGATGTATTTGATCGAAGCTGAAGCTTTGGCTCGTCAGGGAGGTAAGGATGCTGAAGCAGTAACGGTAATCACTGAATTGGGTACTGCTCGTGATGCTTCTTACGATATTAACGCAAGAGGTTTAAGCTTGATCGAAGAGATTAAAGTTCAGCGTAGAATCGAACTTTGGGGTGAAGGTCATCGTTGGTTGGATCTTCTACGTTACGATGAAGCCTTGGATCTGACAGATAGCGGTGCAGAACCTACCCGTTACCAAAAAGGATTTAAGCAGGACAAGCCTTCAGTTAGTCCAAACTGGTTGTATCAAATCCCACAGGATGAGATGAATGCTAATCCTAAGATGAAGAAGAACCCTACTGCTGTATTGTAATTCTATCATTTAAAATATCTAAAGGGACCGCTATTGCGGTCCCTTTTTTTATGGCTACTGTTTACAAATAAAATCGTACTTAGCTTACATTTACCACCTACAGGATGGAGTTAATTGTTTTGAGATGATATATTTCCACTTAGTGAGGCTTTCTGTGCTGTCTCTTGCAATATCGAATTATTATGGAGCAATACCATCGTTTAGCAATACATTGCCTTTACCATTTGAAAATAGGATTCAGCTGCTCAAGGATTTGTTGTGCATAAATTGAGGTCAAAACCGAGTTTTAGGAACAAATGTCCCTGCTCCTGTACTCCATTGACCACAGGAGCAAGGATTATATATTTTTTTGCCTTTAATTCCAGTATGTCAAAGAACCTTTGGCTTTCTTTATATGGTGGGAGGCCATCCACCAGAATATATGTCGAGCAAATAGTATAAGTGCCTCTGTGTTGTTTGGGAAAACTTTGCTTAATGTTAAAGACAATGCGATTCAGATTTTCTGTCTGTATTCCTGGTAATGGTCCAATTGTTTTCCGTTTTGTTGTAAGCAATTTCTGTAAGTTTTTTAAAGAAGTCAATACTACGTATATATTGTATTTTTTATTTAAGTCTATTTTTATGTATGCTCAACATTCGACATTGTTTTACAAAATAGATATGGTTATTGAATATGGTGTAGCTTCGGTTTAGCTTTGGTTTCGAAAAGAGCCCTTAAAAACAACATAATTACCTCCCTTAAATTTCATTCTTCACTAAATATACAATCCATAAGTTCGTTAAATACAATGTATTTATTTAGAATAAATCAAAACAAATTGTTTTGGATAATTGATTTGGGAATGATTTCCTGGAATTAGTTAAGTTTTACAAATCAAATAGTTGGGTAGTGAAAACGGTTGGTGGAAATTTTGTGAGAAGGAAAATGGAGTGGAGTGAATATTGATCATCCTCGACCTTTTTTTTGACTAATAATATTGAAGCATTTTTCGAAGAAACGGCAAAAAATTGGCGTTTCTTTCCTTTTTTTCCTTCTTATTTGGACTTAATCAACTTATTATCAGCTGTTTTTTTATACATAACCTATTGCTAACTTTTTGCTTTACAATCGTTTGCAAAAAGTAAGTAAAAATTGTTTTTTTTTCTTGCCTGATATTGCGAAACCGCTACCTTTACTCATGTTAAATAACATGATTGTTTAACAACATTGTTATATAACATATAATAGAACCTTAATACTAACGAAAGAATTAAATTTTAGGTTAATTCAAACAGTCATGAGTCAAAAGACAAAAGTCATTGTAAAGGAAGAAGTTGTGATTCGGTTCTCTGGTGATTCCGGAGATGGAATGCAGCTTACAGGAACTCAGTTTTCCGATACTTCCGCTCTATTCGGAAATGATGTGGCAACCTTTCCGGATTACCCAGCCGAAATTCGTGCACCACAAGGAACTGTAGGTGGTGTATCCGGATTTCAATTGCATTTTGGTCATACGGAGGTAAACACTCCGGGTGATTACGCGGATGTATTGGTCGCAATGAATCCGGCTGCCCTAAAAGCCAATTTAAAGTGGGTGAAAGCAAGCGGGACCATCATTGTTAACGAAGACAGCTTTACTGATCGAAATCTGGCCAAGGCCGGATACGATGAAGATCCTCTTCAGGATGAAAAGTTGGCAGATTACAACCTGATCAAGGCGAAAGTAACCTCTCTTACCAAGGAGTGCTTGAAAGATTCTGGCTTGGATCAGAAGAGTATTTTGCGAAGCAAAAATATGTTTACGCTTGGTATGGTATACTGGATGTTCGACCGTCCGCTGGACCATACCGAAGAGTTTATTGAAACCAAGTTTAAAAAAGCTCCTTTGGTAGTTGAGGCCAATAAGAAGGTACTACGTGCCGGATACAATTTTGCTAAAACTATTGAGGCTTTGGCTTACAATTATAGTGTAGCTCCGGCTAAAATTAAGAAGGGAACCTATCGGAATATTACCGGAAACAAGGCTACCGCCTGGGGATTGATTGCAGCTGCAGAGAAAGCTGGTTTGCCTCTTTTCTGTGGTTCGTATCCAATTACCCCTGCTACCGAAATTCTTCAGGAACTGGCTGCCCGAAAGGATTTGGGGGTGAAAACATTCCAGGCAGAGGACGAAATTGCTGGAATCTGTACTGCTATTGGTGCTAGTTTTGCTGGAAACTTTGCAGTGACTACCACTTCAGGACCTGGTTTGGCTTTGAAAACAGAAGCTGCCGGTTTGGCTGTGATGACCGAATTGCCTCTGGTAATTGTGAATGTACAGCGTGGAGGACCATCTACTGGTTTGCCAACCAAAACTGAACAATCGGATTTACTACAGGCCATTCATGGACGAAGTGGAGAGTGTCCACTTCCTGTAATCGCGGCAAGTACACCATCCAACTGTTTTAATTACGCTTACGAAGCAAGTAAGATTGCCTTGGAGCACATGACTCCGGTTATTTTATTGACCGACGGATTTTTGGCCAATGGTGCTGAACCTTGGCGTATTCCTAAAATGGCTGAAATGTCTCCAATTGAGGTTCCTTTGGCCAAAGAAGGAGAGGAATATCAACCCTATGCCCGTGATATTGAAAAGTTGAGTCGGAAATGGGCTATCCCGGGAATGAAGGGATTGGAGCATCGTATTGGTGGTTTGGAGAAGATGGATGTAACCGGAACCGTATCTTACATTCCTGAGAATCACCAGGTGATGAGTGATTTACGTGCCGAGAAAATTCGCCGTGTAGCCAATTTTATTCCTGAGCTTACTGTGAGAGGAGACGAAGAGGCTGATGTTCTGGTTATTGGATGGGGTGGCACCCAGGGGCACCTGACAACTGCCGTACGAGAATTGCAAAAAGAAGGTAAAAGTATCGCCTTAGCGCATTTCAATTATATTTTCCCACTACCTAAGAATACACGAGAGGTATTTAAACGATACAAAAAATTGATCGTTTGTGAATTGAATGACGGTCAATTTGCAGAGTACCTGAAAAGTTCTTTGCAGGAGTTTAAATATGAGCAATACAACAAGTTGCAGGGATTACCCTTTACTGTAGTGGAATTGAAAGATAAATTTAATCAATTACTGGAGGAGAAATAGCCATGGCAGATACAGTATTAAATACACAGTCGGCAGTTAAATTAACTCCCAAAGATTTTAAGAGCGATCAGGAAGTTCGCTGGTGCCCGGGTTGTGGCGATCATGGTATATTAAATTCGGTTCAAAAAGCAATGGCTGAACTGGGAATTCCAAGAGAGAAATTTGCCGTTATTTCCGGTATCGGATGTTCTTCTCGTTTCCCATACTATATGAATACCTATGGTTTCCACTCCATTCATGGTAGAGCTGCAGCTATCGCTTCCGGAGCGAAGAGTGCGAATCCTGATTTGGAAATTCTACAGGTATCCGGTGATGGTGATGCTTTGGCTATTGGTGGTAACCATTTTATTCATGCTGTACGCAGAAATATCGACATGACCATTCTGTTGTTCAACAATGAGATTTATGGATTGACCAAGGGACAGTATTCACCAACTACCAAGCAGGGGAAAGTAACCAAAACGTCACCTTTTGGAACCATTGAGCAACCTTTTCATCCAGCAGAACTGGCTTTGGGTGCACAGGGAAAATTCTATGCACGTTCTATCGATACCAGTATCAAGTTAACCGCAGAAGTTCTGGAAGAAGCATCCAAGCATCGTGGAACTTCTATTGTTGAGGTATTGCAGAATTGTGTAATCTATAACGATGGAACATTTGCGGCCATTACAGATAAGGAGACCAAGGACGACAATCAAATCATTTTGCGTCACGGAGAAAGAATGATTTTCGGTAAAAATCGTGACAAAGGTCTTGTTTTGAGTGGGGGCGGCAAATTGGTTGTGGTTACCATTGGAGAACATGGTATCACGGAAGACGATTTGTTGATCCATGATGCTCATGAACCAAGTCCGCACATGCATTGGATGTTGTCCAATATGAGTTACCCGGAGTATCCGGTTGCACTGGGTGTTATCCGTGATGTGAAAGCACCATCCTATGAGGAAAAAATGATGACCCAAATTGAAGCTGTTCAGGAACGTTCTTCCATCAAATGTATGGATGATCTGTTAAATAGTGGCGATACATGGGAAGTTGAATAGATTTTCAAAAGGAATCGGATAAATATATATTAGAGGGAACCATTGGTTCCCTCTTTGTTTTTGAATGATTTTTATTGCTAAATTTAGGATTATTCTGGAATCGATTGCAACCGGATAAAAAAAACGGTTGAAACACCATTCCGGTTTGTTTTTGAGCGTAATAATTCTCATGTTTGTTTCATCTTTTACGCATTCAAAACGTAAACTACTAACGGATAGAAATAGAAGTTTTTGATTTCTATTTCATAAAAAATTAGCAGGATAATTATGGAAGAGATTTCGATTTCCAAAATTTATAAAAGAAAGAAAAGCGACCGGGATATTTTTCAGGAATTAATGCCCTTTAAAGTAAAGGAGATCCTTCTTGTTGCAACCTATTATGATTCCTACACCATAGTGAGGGAAGGTCAGTTTTCGGATAAAATCGTTGGGGAGTATTTGCAGCTTAATTTATATGCCGCTCCACGTTTTACCAGTGTGGCTACCAATGAAGAGGCCATTGAAGCATTGAAGGAGCGCCATTTTGATGTGGTAATTCTAATGGCTGGTTTGGATAAAGAAGGACCACTGGAATTGAGTCAGGAGATCAAACGATTCAATCCCGAAATTCCTGTATTGGTTTTGGTCAATAACAATAGTGACCTGGCTTATTTCGACAAGGCAGCGGATAAAATTAAGAACAATATCGACCGGGTATTTGTTTGGAATGGATCCACTAAGATTTTTATGGCCATGACCAAATACATTGAGGATAAAATGAACCTCAAGCCCGATACAAAAGTGGGAGATGTAAGGGTAATTCTTCTTGTTGAGGATTCGGTCAAATACTATTCGCGCTATCTACCACTGCTCTACATTTCGGTGATGACCCAAACCCAAAAGGTGATCGCCGATGAAGGAAATATTGACGAATTGCACAAAATCCTTAAAATGAGAGCACGTCCTAAGGTGATTCTGGTGAGTTCCTATGAGGATGCTGTTGAGGTGGTGGACAATTACCTGGAGAATCTTTTGTGTGTTATTTCAGACGTTCGTTTTGCCCGGGATGGGAAATTGGATGATGATTCAGGTGTGGATTTGATCAAGTATGTGCAAAGCAAGGAGATGAGAATTCCCTGCCTGATGCAGTCGCATGATACGGATAATGCCATCCGTGCGATGCAGGTTGACTCTGACTTTATTAATAAGAATTCGGATACCCTGGCTTTGGATATTTACAATTTTATCTATACTAAGTTAGGTTTTGGCGATTTCGTTTTTAGGAACCAGAGTGGTACGCGAGTGGCCGTGGCCAAATCCATGGAGGAATTCGAAGAAAAATTAAAGTATATTCCCGATGAGTCGCTGCTTTTCCATAGTAAACGAAATGGAATCTCTACCTGGCTAATGGCTCGGGGAGAAATCAATGTGGCTAAAAAACTGCGCCGCTACCAAATTGAAGATTTCAAATCGGTGAAGGAGTTGCGTCAATTCTGTTTGGATGTATTCGAAGCTTCCCGTATCAAGCAATTACGTGGTCGGATCATTAAATTCCGTCCCAATATTGCCAATTCCAGCCACTACATTGTTCGTATGGGAAAAGGCTCTCTGGGAGGAAAAGGACGGGGATTGGCTTTCTTAAGTAACTTTATCGAGAATATCTACTTCAAGAAGCTAATTAAGGACATCAATATTTCGATTCCCAAAACTGCTATTATTGGTGTAGAGGAATACGATAACTTTATTGAGAAGAATCAACTTTACGATCAAATATACATTGATAAGGATTACGATAAGGTTAAAGAACTGTTTCTAAAATCCGAATTGCCCGATAAGTTGTGCAAGAAATTGCATCAATATCTGGAGGGTATGAAAAAGCCTCTGGCTGTTCGTTCTTCAGGGCTTTTTGAGGATTCGCTGACACAACCTTTTGCAGGGGTATATGCGACCTACCTTGTTCCCAATAACCATGCTGATATCGAAGTGCGGTACCAACAATTGGTAACAGCCATTAAACTGGTTTATGCATCTATTTTTACCAAGGAAGCCCAGGCCTACTTCAATGCTGTAGATTATAAAATTGAGGAGGAGAAAATGGCCGTTATTCTTCAGGAAGTGGTTGGTCAGGAATACAATGGGAAGTACTATCCCAACATTAGTGGGGTAGCTCAATCCTATAACTATTATCCTTTTTCCTACATGAAACCGGAAGATGGCTTTGCGGTAATAGGAGTTGGTTTGGGGAAATATGTTGTGGGGGGTGAAAAAACACATCGCTTTTGTCCTCAACATCCCAAATTGCAATTGGCTTCCATCGAGGATCAAATTAAAGATTCGCAGAGGCACTTTTACGCCATTGATATGGAGAAGGATGAGATTTCTTTGGAGAAGGATGGAGAAGATGCAGCCCTTTCGAAATATGACCTTGTAGAGGCTGAAAAAGACGGTAATTTACTTCACTGTGCATCGGTTTACGATTACCAGAACGATCGATTGGAACCGGATTTAAGTTTACGAGGTCCACGTGTGGTTGATTTTACCAATATTTTGAAATACAATCAGGTGCCTGTCGCTCATGCTTTGAGTGTAGTGTTGAATATCTTCAAACAAGCCATGGGAGCTCCGGTTGAAATCGAATTTTCGGTTGACCTGTCCAAAGGAAAAGAAGGATTGCCTACTTTCCATTTGCTGCAGATTAAGCCTTTGATCCGTCAGGAGATGAGTGTGGAGATCAATATGAATGAAGTGGATCGAAGCAAAATGGTATTGCTTGCAACAAAAGGAATGGGGAATGGCGAATTGAATCACATTCGGGATATTATCTACCTGGATGTTGACAAGTTCGATCGTACCAAAACAGAGGAGATGGCTGATGAAATTGGTCTTTTGAATCAAAAACTGAAGGAGCAGGATCGACAGTATATTCTTGTTGGTCCCGGTAGATGGGGTACTCGTGACAAATTTACTGGAATCCCCGTTCTCTGGTCTCAAATTTCCAATGCAAAGGTAATTGTGGAACAAGGACTAGAGGATTTCCCACTGGATGCTTCTTTAGGATCGCACTTCTTCCACAATGTAACTTCAATGAATGTTGGATATTTTTCTGTGCAGCCCAATTCTGAGGATTCTTGTTTCAAGACTGAAATTTTGGAGCAACAGGAATTGGTCGAGCAAATCCATTACTTCAAACATGTGCGTTTTAACGAGCCAATGAAAGTGTTAATGGACGGCAAAAATCAAACAGCCGTAATCACACATATGTAATTATTTGACTTGGGAGATTTTCCTAAATAGTTCAAGCTCAAAAAAGATAGTTAAGGGTACCCCAAATAAGGAGGGGTACCCTTTTTTTATGGTATTGAGTAAAGAAAGTTTAATTCTGGGCAAAGAAAGAATTGACTTAGATCGGGAAATTTCATAACTTTATGTAAGACCTTGCCTTTTACGGTATTATGGTTATCGTTATGTCGTTTTGTTTTATTGTTTAAATTTTAAAGTTATGGGAAATACTGGTGGTGTTATTGCAGCTTTGCTTGCTGGAACAATTGTAGGAGCAGGATTAGGAATTCTGTTTGCTCCCGAAAAAGGGGAAGTAACTCGGGAAAAGATTCGGGCCAAGGCCAAAGAAAAGGCCGATGAGTTTGAGGTTTCTTTCGACAAGAATGTCGATAAGATGAAGGTAAAAATGGATGATATGATTCAGGAGTTGGAGAAGAAATTAGAAGAGTTCAGAAAATATGTTCATCATGACGGACAAGAGACTGAACAGAAAACTGAAGCTTAATTTTGTTGAATTCTATTTGAAATCATTTAGTTAAAATCTTACGCTATTGGAAAACGTACCTGATCAGATAAACCAATTCAAAAAGCTTTTTCGAGAGTACTTCGATGCGAATGTTGAATATTTTAAGCTTGTGGGCTTCGAAAAGCTTATGAGAATGGTTGTAGCCTTATTCTTTGCCTCTGTTTTGTTGTTTGTGGGCCTGTTGGCCCTTTTCTTTCTGGGTCTGGGAGCTGCCATTTGGGTAGGTGGGCTTTTGGAGAATGGAGTGATGGGATATATGGTAATGGCTGCTGTTTTTGTTTTTCTGTTCTTTATGGTTTATTTGTTGAGGAGACCGCTTGTCGAGAGACCCTTGATAAAATATTTTTCCTTTTTCCTACTTCAAAGGAAAGATAAAGAATAGGAAGGATGCAAAGAGCCTATCGAATTGGATAAAATAAATGTATGGAACCTTTCAGATGATAATAATCTTGACGGTTTCTAAATATTTGTGATTGAATTAAATGCAAAAACATGAAAAAGTTTCGTTCATTTCGGGATATTGAAACTGAAAAATACCGTTTAAAATTAGAAAAGGATTTGGCGGCTTATAAGTTGGAATATTGTTGGTTGGATACAAAAACCAGCTGGAGTCCTGAAAAATTAATTCAGAAGAGTATTGTTTCCTGGGTGAACGTGCGCATTCAACGTTTGATTCGAAAGTTTTCCAAATCATAAGTGGACGATTGCTATTTTTGGAGTGCCTTCCCTTTTTCTTAAGCTTAGGGGTATCTTTACTTTTAGTTCTGAATCTGATTTAATTCTCATAGGAGAAAAAAAAATGGTGTCATGCAACTGACACCATTTTCTATATTCGTTTGGCTGTGTTTTATCCCTGGAAAGAATCAATACCAGCGGTTTCCATCTTACGATCCACCTTTTTTACCAATCCTTGAATAACCTTACCAGGACCAACTTCGGTGAATGAGCTAGCACCGTCAGCAATCATGTTCTGCATGATTTGAGTCCAACGTACAGGAGCAGTTAACTGAGCTACCAGGTTCTTTTTAATCACTTCAGGATCAGAAACTGGTTTTGCATCAACATTCTGGTAAACAGGACATGTGGGTTGGGCGAAAGTAGTATTGTTAATTGCTTCTTCCAGCTCTACACGAGCAGGCTCCATCAAAGGAGAGTGGAAAGCTCCACCTACTTTAAGGGGCAATGCACGTTTGGCACCTTTCTCCTTCAATTTCTCGCAGGCAATTTCAATTCCTTTCATGCTTCCGGAAATCACCAATTGACCTGGGCAGTTAAAGTTAGCTGGAACTACAACCTCTTCGATTTCGGCACAAGTTGCTTCCACTACTTCGTCAGCCAGTCCAATAATAGCAGCCATTGTTGATGGTTCAATTTCACAGGCTTTTTGCATAGCCATTGCACGTTGAGAAACTAGTTTCAAACCATCTTCGAAAGAAAGGGCGCCATTGGCTACCAAAGCAGAGAATTCACCCAAAGAGTGACCTGCAACCATTTCAGGTTTGAAATCATCTCCTAAAGTTTTGGCCAAAATCACAGAGTGCAGGAAAATAGCAGGCTGAGTAACTTTGGTTTGCTTCAAATCTTCATCAGTTCCATTAAACATTAGTTCAGTAATGTTGAAACCTAAAATCTCATTGGCTTTGTCGAAAAGCTCTTTAGCCAGAGGGGAATTTTCGTAAAGATCTTTACCCATTCCCACAAATTGGGCTCCCTGACCGGGAAATACGTATGCCTTCATGTGTTTTATTTTTAATTTCAATTATCACATCCAACTCTCCCATGAATTTATGAACCAAATTCATTCAACTTTTGATTAATAAACCCATTGAGTGTTTTAGTGAAGTTGAGTTTTCAGTATATAACTTTTTAGCATCAGCCGACAAAAATAGCATTTACTCTTTTAATAATCAAACTGAAAAGAAAAAGCCTCCCTGGGAGAGGAGGCTTGATAGGGGCTCTATTGTTAAGAGCTTAAATGGTTTTAGTGGAGATCAAACGAATGAATTCTTCTCGTGTGGCAACCTTTTCAAAGGCTCCGGTGAAATCGGAAGTTGTGGTGATTGAATTTTGTTTTTGTACACCACGCATTGCCATACACATGTGCTGTGCTTCAATAACTACAGCCACACCAAGTGGATTCAACGTGTTTTGAATGCAGTCTTTAATTTGAGTGGTTAGGCGTTCCTGTACCTGCAGTCTGCGAGCAAAAGCTTCCACAACTCTGGCTATTTTGCTTAACCCGGTAATAGTTCCATTGGGGATATAAGCAACATGGGCCCTTCCTACAAAGGGAAGCATATGGTGCTCACACAAAGAATAGAGTTCAATATCCTTAACAATTACCATTTGCTTGTAATCCTCTTTGAACATTGCAGATCGAAGGATTTCCTCCGGTTCCATATGATATCCCTGGGTTAGGAACTGCATAGCTTTGGCCACTCTAAGTGGGGTTTTTTCCAAACCTTCCCGTGTTGCATCTTCACCTAAAAGTTCCAATACCTTGCCGTAATGATACATTAACTCTTCTGTGGTATCTTTATGGTACTTTTCGATCTTCACGAATCCTTTACTATCTTTTCCGTTAATTGAAAATTCCATTATACTGTGTATTTTTGCGATCTAATATTAATACTGCAAAGTAAATATATTTTTTATCTAATAAACAATTTTTCTACGATATTGTTTTTGCTAAGTGCCTGCGTTTATGGAGATTTTGTTGACAGCATCCTCATTTTATGAAATTCAAGCCCTTGTGGGAGAAATGGAATTGGTTGAAAACCTGGGGAACAATTATGCGCGTTTTCGGTTTCATAATCAGGAAATTGATGTTTTGATTTCCGGAATAGGCTCTGGAATTGCTTCCTATCACCTGACACGTGCTTTAATGACAAAATCCTATGACAGGGTTCTTGGGACAGGTCTTTGCTATGCTTTGCCTGAAAAATTGGAGTCAGGCAGTTTAGTTCATGTTATTGATGATCAGTATGGAGATTTGGGGTACTGGGGCGATGATGGCTTTCAGACTTTGTTTGATCTGAGAGTGATTCGACAGGATGAATTTCCTTTTCACCGGGGGATTTTGGAAAATAATGAATCTTTTTCGCCTACTGTAAATGAATTACCCAAGGTGACGGGGATCACGCTTAATTCAATTTCTGGAGAAGTATTGGGCCTGGAACGAATGTTTCATAAGTACCTGGCTGATGTGGTTAGTATGGACGGGGCTGCAAGTTTTTATTGTTGTATGAACGAAAAATTACCCTGTTTTCAGGTCCGTGTAGTGACCAATAATCCCAAAGAACTAATAAAACCAGCGAGTATAGATTCTTGTTTTAGTAATGATTTGTGTGATAGGTTAAGGCAAATTCTCGAGGAGTGGAATGCTGAAGACGAGAGCTGATTTTTAAGGAAGCATTTGTTCCAATAAAATGCTTTCGTGTTTCTAATTCGATTTTTGGGGAATTAAATTGAGAACGGCCTTTTTATAGTAGATAGCCTGAAAAACGCCCCGACTTAGCATGAATCCAAGCATTGCTATCCACAATCCATGATTTGACCATATTTTTCCCAGTGTGAAATATACAGGGATGAAAATAAGTAGTGTGGAAATCATCATGGTTTTTCGCATGTATACCGATGAAGTTGCTCCAATGTATATTCCATCGTACAGGAAGGAGGCAAAACTGAGAAATGGGAGTAGTATAACCCAGATCATAAATGGAGTAGCTGCATTTAAAACTTTACTGTTGCTGGTTAGTAAGGAAAGAATTTCATTCCCACTTGTTCCGTAGAGAAGTGTAAAGCAAGCACTGATTCCAATCCCCCATTTGAATAAATGTTGGATCAACCGTTTTAAATCTTCCCTGTTTTGGGATCCCACATATTTTCCTACCAAGGCTTCAGCTGCGTAGGCAAAACCATCCATTAGGTAGGAGAATAGCATTAAGAATTGCAGGAGCAAGGAATTTACAGCCAGAATGGTTTTGTTGGTGTTGGCCGATTCGGAAGTGAAAAAAGTGAAAACAAAAATCAGGCAAAGGGTTCGAATAAAGATGTCCCGGTTGACCTGAAAGAATTTCTTTAATGCTGTAATTTGGAGCATTCCTTTGGTCGACCAATGGCGAATTAGCTTCCAGTAATGTGCCCGTAGGAAATAAAGAGCCAGGAGCAAAGCCCCGTATTGGGCCAAAACAGTTCCCAATGCTACACCTTTGGCCTCCATGTGAAAACCATAAACAAACAGGGTGGAGAGCAGAATATTTAGTATGTTACTGGTAATGGCAACTACCATCGGAATACGCGCATTCTGCATTCCGATATACCAACCGGTAAGGGCATACAAGCTAATGGTAGCAGGTGCCGCCCAAATACGAACGTAGTAGTACCCCCGTGCCAGATTTTCCACTTCCTGATCTCCCTGGATTAGGTAAAAGCTTAGTAGTTCAATAGGCTTTTGCAGAAGGATTAGGAGTAGGCTCCCCCCTAAAGCAACCAGAAGTGCTCTGGAAAGGGTAAGTGTACTCTCCTTAAGATCTCTGGCCCCGTATGCTTGAGCTGCAAATCCGCTGGTACCCATTCGTAGAAATGCAAACCCCCAGTACAAAAAATTAAAAATCATGCCTCCCAGGGCAATAGCACCAATAAAATCTTCTTTCCCAAGATGGCCCATTAATGCCAGGTCCACCAGGCCCAGAAGGGGGATTGTTACATTACTTATGATGTTGGGAATGGCGATATTTAAGATCTTCTTATTCAATGCTTCACTTTTTTGATTGATTATTCAGAGATAATAACCAGGTCCTGTTTTTCTTTTATTTGCATGGCGAAGGTAATTAATTTTGAGGAAGCTAAAAATAAAAGACAAAAAAGTATTAAAAGAGGGCTTGATTATTTGGATGTAATCCAAATAAAAATTAAATTTGCCGTATCAATCAATTTTAAAAGTTAAGTTTAACCGTAAAATACGACTCTACTATGGCTTTTGAATTACCTCAATTACCCTATGCATACGATGCTTTAGAACCCCATATTGATGCCAGGACAATGGAAATACATCATTCTAGGCATCATGTAGGGTACACAAATAATTTAAATAATGCTATTGCAAATACATCATTGGATGGCAATGGTATAGAAGATATTTTGACCAGTATCTCTCAACATTCTATGGCTGTTCGAAACAATGGCGGGGGATTTTACAATCACGATCTTTTTTGGAAAATCATGTCGCCAAACGGGGGAGGAAAACCTCAAGGAGAATTGCTCCAGGCCATTGAGAGTGATTTTGGTTCGTTCGAAAATTTTAAGGATGAGTTTTCCAAGGCGGCAGCTACCCGATTTGGTTCCGGTTGGGCTTGGTTGGTGAAACAGAAAGATGGAAAACTTGTGGTAACATCTACTCCCAATCAGGATAATCCATTAATGGATATCGCAGACGTGAAAGGAAACCCTATTCTGGGATTGGATGTTTGGGAACATGCCTATTATCTAAAATTTCAGAATCGAAGACCAGATTATATTTCGGAATTCTGGAATGTAATCCATTGGGAAGAAGTGTTTAAACGTTTTCAGGATTAGTTTTGTTTATTGTTTTTTTGATTTGGGAAGACTGATTCCTTCGGGAATCGGTCTTTTTTTATTTGTATTTATTTTAAAGAACTTAAAGGTATTGATATTTTCCATAATATTGAGGAACTTGTATAGTAATGTTATTTCATCAATCAAAAAACAATATTATGGCTTTTGAATTACCTAAATTACCTTACGAGCTGGATGCCTTAGAGCCTCATATCAGCAAGCGTACGCTAGAATTTCATTATGGCAAGCACCATCAGGCTTATGTAAATAATGTAAACAAGCAAATTGTAGGAACTCCATTCGAAAATGCCGATCTTGAAAGTATAGTGAAGTATGCCGACGGCGGAATTTTCAATAATGGCGCTCAAGTGTTCAACCATACTTTTTATTTTATGGCCTTATCGCCTAAGGGAGGAGGTAGTCCCAAAGGGGAACTTGCCAATGCGATTGATTGCCATTTTGGTTCCTTCGAGAAATTTAAGGAAGCTTTTGGCCAGGCTGCAGCAACTCTTTTTGGTTCCGGTTGGGCCTGGTTGGTGAAGGATAAGGAAGGGAAGCTTAGTATTGTGAAGGAGGGGAATGCTGGAAATCCTATGCGGAACGGACTAACTCCTGTTTTGACTATAGATGTTTGGGAGCATGCATACTATTTGGATGCTCAAAATGCTCGGCCCAAATACATAGAGAATTTTTGGAAGTTGGTGAATTGGGATGTCATAGAGGAACGTTTCAATAAATAGATAAAAGCCGGATTATTCCGGCTTTCTCTTTATGTGTTTGTGTCGTTAAAATCCAAAGGATACACCTGCCTTGATGTATAAGTTGTTGTCAAGGTTGAAATCTATAATTTTATCTGTACCATCAGCAAATTCGTAAATTCGGCTGAAAGTATAGCCGGAGTTGAGATTAAATGACCATCGCTTTGTTATCTTTTGTCTCCAAAACAGGCCCCATGCCATATTGCTAAGTTTAATATTATCGATTGGGGTTTGAAACGTTTCATTATCCATGGTTGTTACTTTTAAATCTTTTGATAGGGTGAAGTTTTCCCCCATCATTACCAGGTTGGTGCCCAGGGTTGTTTTGTCGCTGGCTTTGTAGGAGGTTTCCATTCTTGGGAAACCGAAGCTGATAGACCATTGGGGATTGGGGTTCCACATCAGACTGGCAAAAGGAAGGGGAGCGGGTACCCCAAGAGTAGAGGAGTACATGGCACCCAGGCTAAGAATCAGGTTTTTGCTTTTATTGATTGGTTTGGTAAAGATGGACATTCCGAACAAGCGAATATCTTTGAATTTGGTAGAAGATTCAAAGTTGGAGGAGATGTTAGGGCTTAGGATAACAGTTAATCTCCAATCGTTTTTTAAGGGAGTACTTAATCCCAAAGAGTAGCCCACTGTAGTAAAATCTTTGAGAGCATCAGGAATATCCATTTGGGAGTCGTACCCAACATGAATGTTTGCATAGGTTAATTTGTGGAAGATGACAGCTCCCGGTTTTTTTAAGCGTTGAGGTAAGGCGATCCGTGCTTCCCATTTGTTGAAAGAAATCCCTGCCCGGTCTTCTGCATCTCCCGGGCCAATGTAAGAATAATCAAAACCGAGAAGTTCACGGTTGAATTGTGCATAGGAGGTTTTATGCGAAAGTAGTAGAACAAAAAGTAGTATACTACCGCTAATAATGATGTTTCTATTCATAGTATATTGTTGTGTTTAACTATTTTAATTTAATTATTTCCAGGGATTGAATCTTCGTTAATACTGTAAATGTTAACTTTTTTGCTTTTCCCCTTTAGCAAAACTCCACCAATGGGATTGCATTTTATGGTATCGGTTGATGCGATGGCTTCGGCAATGGTTTCTGAAAGGAGCATTTCCTGGTTGAAATCATTGCATTGTCCCTGAATTCGGGAGGCGGTATTGATTACATCCCCATGGTAGGCAATACTTCTCTTGATTATACCCACTTCTGCAATCATGATTAGTCCTCCGTTGATTCCAGCTTTAAATTGAGGAACCAATCCATACTGTTCCTGGTAATGAGCCGAACGTTTTTGAAGGATTCTCTTGAAATCGTAGTAGAGCTTTACGCAATTTGCATTTTGAATTCCTTTGTCGTATTCCCAACAGAGAACAACTTCATCGCCCACATATTGGTAGATTTTGGCTTCAAATCGATTCACTGCATCTGTAAGATCTGAAAAGCAATCCTGAATCAACTGACTGTATTTGTGATGCCCAAGTTTTTCAGCATAAGTGGTGGACGATTTCAGGTCCATGAACATGAAAATGCAATTCTCTTCCTTGGGCTGTCGGTATTTTCCCAGAATCATGTTTTTCAGAATCCCGGGACCAAATTTTTTATTCACCTGTTTGATAAAGACAATCAGGGAAGAAATGATGTATGTGTATACCAGGATGCTGATAGTGTTTTTGCTATGAAAAAACTCACGGAATATTTTTTCTCCCTCGGAAGTTATGTGACCATGCATAAGGTATTGAGAGAAGATGAATACTAAAATAATGCTGATAAAAATCAAGATTACATGCAGGATACTGTAGAAGAGAATGATTTGTCCATAGGATTTTTTCTTTAGCCGGTCGTACTTGGATTGGGAGTAATTGTCCAGTAATCCGAAAATAGTTCCGAAAAGAATACCAGTTAGAAAAATATTTAACCCCTTAATCTTTCGACTAAAAGGATCAGAAATCAACCGTGAAAGCGGATCTTGTAAATCTTCCAGGTCCATTAGTTGAAAATGAGCAAACAGAAAGGCAGCCAGTAGCCAAATCAAAATCATAACAAAAATATTACGCAATGGCTTTGGAAGCAGAGACTTGAAATACTTCATTTACATGTTGTTTTAACGATATAATCTTGATGGGCCAAAATTAGTACCAATCTTAAACATTTGATCGACGAAAATTCCACGTTGGTCGATAAAATTGAAATTGTGAAAAATAGTTCAGATTCCCCATGATTGGATGGGAGGCAGTTTGATGAACAAGATATAATAACTGTTAGATAGAGAAAATATTGCTTGGGAGAATTATTTTTAAAACAGAAAGACAGGAATGATGTGTAACCTCTTTGTTTATAGGAGGCTATTTTGTTGACTTGTTTTTCAAATTGAATGGTTTAGAATATGCTTCATTACCAGAAGATTATTTTTGCTCCCGTTTTCCTGAAAATTAAAACTGCGATACAATTGAATGGCTCCTCTGCTTTTAGGGGATACTTCGAGTACAATTTCCTTGAATCGATTTTTTTGGGCATATTCAATACAATTGTGAAGTAACTGAGATCCGATTCCTTTTCCCGTAAAGTCTCCGGAAACACTAACATTAGTAATAAATCCCGAAAATTTTTCCAGATCATTAAAATAGGCGGCTACACAGCCGATTAGCTTTTGATCGAACCAGGCTTCGAAGGTAACCGATTTGTCAAATATTTTTTTTGAATAATCTCCAATATTTACTGTTTGATCCAGGGGGGGATTGAAACTATTTTTGCACTCCATCAGGTGCTCATAGATTTCCTGAACATTTGCCGTTTTTTCTCTGTATTGAATTACCATCACTCTTGTTAATTTTCTAAAATTGCCAAACCGAATCCATATCTTCCAAACTTATTTCCATTGTATAGCATGTATACGTTTCCGTTGCAATGAAAAATATGAGGATAACACATCATTTCAGAGTCCCATCCTTCTTTTGAAACATCAATTCCAATATTCTCGTCCTCTCTAATCCAATTGACCAGATCCTCTGAATGAGCATAGCCTATCCGGTAGGCTCTTTTGCTGTTTTCTCTGAAATCAGTCGCTTCGCGATAGCAAAATACCATGTGGTATTTGTTGTCGTGTTTGATCACGCTGGGAAGGGCTTGACACTCATTTGGATTGAGTTTATCACTGATTAGTTGTTTGTCTTGCTTTTTCCAGGAGATGCCATCATTGGAGGTTGCGTAGCCGATCTTGTATACTCTCTGTGGGGCATCCGTACCGGCGGGTTGTACCCATTGAGTGCCGTAGATATACCACATGTGATAGATGTTGTCGAAAACCGTTACAAATGGATCGCCCACCAGGCATGGTTCATTTAGCGATGAGGTTAAAACTGGCCCGTCTCCGATTCGTTGGAATGTTAGCCCATTGTCCTTGCTTTCTGCTACGCCAATGGAAGTTTCTACAGAAACCGATACTCTTCGGCTCCATCCGCCAATGTAGCCCAGTATTTTTTGCTGATTCCTTACCACATTTAAGGGGAAAATTCCATGTTCGTCGTAGCACCCCAACTTGCCAAGTTCAATTACTGTTAGGGAGGAGATATTCCGAATGGTCTTAAAATTTTTGTCAAAATCCACAAAGGCAATGTGACTTAAAAACTTTCCATTCTTATCCTTTTGTCTTGTCGAAAAATAGATCCTTACATAGTTATCACAAACCAAAGTTTGGGGAGATTGTGCAAATTCCAGACAGGAATTGGGGAGCTCATGCGATGTAGGATCAAAAATCCTTCCCAGTTTTTTCCATTTCATAGTACCAAACAGCTATTACGATTTATATTCTTCCAGTTCAGCCAAACCAAAACCATATTTTCCCACCTGATTTCCCAGGTAGAACATATAGATTTTCCCGTCCAACTCAAATACGTGTGGATAGGCAACCATTTCCGAATCCCATCCATTTTCCGAAATATCGATGCCCACTTGAGCATCATCCCGAACCCAATGGATCAAATCCTCAGAGGATGCATATCCGATTCTGTACCCACCTTCTTTGCCTCTGAAGTTTAAACTGTTTCGGTAACAAAAAAACATGTGGTACTTATTGTCGAAGAAAAACACATCCGGACTTGCCTGTGCTTCATCTTCTTCCAGTTTGCTTTCGATTAAATCCCTGTCTTCCTTCTTCCAGTGAATTCCATCAATGGAACGTGCCATCCTGATCTTGTAAACGGGTTCAGGCCTTCCGTTATTGGGAATCCACTTGTTGCCTGCAATATACCATAGATACCATTGATTGTTGAACTTTCTTATTTTGGGTCCGCTCAGGATAAACGGTTCATTGAGACTGTACGACAGAATCGGACCATTTCCCATCTTTGTGAAAGTTTCTCCGCTATCCATGCTTTTAGCCATGCCGATGGCCACATTAAAGGGAACGGATTCGCATCTAGTCCACCCTGCATAATAGGCCACGACTTCTTTTCCGTTTCTTATAACAGATGTTGGATAGATGCCAAATTCATCAAAGGTTCCTTTTTCGCCCAAAGGGAGAATTGGTTGTTTAGCAATATCTATTATTTCAAATAAATTGAACCTGTTTAAATCAACATAACCCGTATGGCTAATATATTGGCCATTAGTGTCTGGCTGTGGACGGCATGAAAAATAGACTCTGATAAAATTATCAAATACCAGTACCGATGGCGCTTGAGCAAATTCTTTTAGCCAACTTACATTCTTTATATCGAGAGGGTTAAATACCCTTCCCAGTTTTTTCCATTTAAACATTTTGATTAATTTTTAAAACTTTTTCCCCGAATAGGAATAAATTCAATTCTTTTTTTTTCTTTTGAATTGAATAATAAGTTGTTGTTTCTACTAAATTTACAAAATAATGTTGAAAGAATTGGTCCTTAAAAATCGGAGTTACCGAAGATTTTACGAAGAGCATAAAATTAAAGAGGAAGAATTGCGTGACTTGGTTGATTTGGCAAGGCTTGCAGCCTCCGGAAGAAATGCTCAATCTTTACGTTACATTTTGATTAATGATTCGGCCATGAGAGAGGAGGTTTTTAAAACTCTTGCCTGGGCAGGCTATCTTACCGATTGGGTGGGGCCTGAAGAAGGAGAACGTCCTGCTGCCTATATCATTCAGTTGAATGACGAGGAGTTGAGTAAGAACTTCTTCTGCGATGATGGCATTGCGGCTGAGAATATTTTACTAGGTGCAGTTGAAAAGGGATTGGGAGGTTGTATCCTTCGGGCGTTTAAGGAAAAAGAGCTTCGAGCAATATTGAATTTGCCGGATCGTTTTAAAATTGTACAGGTTTTGGGCCTGGGAAAACCAAAAGAAAAAGTTGTGATAACTGAAATGAAAGGGGAGGATATAAAATACTGGAGAGATGAGCAGGGTGTGCATTATGTGCCCAAAAGACGACTGGAAGATGTAATCCTGAAGTTTTAGGTGGCAAAGAAGGCATACAAGTTGTTTATCTTTTATAAAACATTTATCTTCCTAATAAATAAATAGCTATACTATGAGACGGATTGTAATGTTTCTTATTCTTTTTACCGGAATACTGGTTTCTTCCTCTTTTGCTCAAACTCAAAAAAGGACATTGAGGGATTCCATCTTTTTCACCGGTGTTGTAATGGATCAGAAAGAGCTGACGCCTTTGCCCAATACCCATTTTCGAATCAATGCCCAAAGAGCCGGGACAGCCAATCAGTACGGGCGATTTTCGTTTTGGGTGAATACCGGGGATACAGTGCGGTATTCTTATGTGGGGTATCAGGATGTAAAATTGGTTATTAGCGATAGTTTGGAGCAGGAAAAGTATCTTTTTGGAGTATTTATGGCCAAAGATACTGTTGCTTTACGAGAGGTTCTGATTCTTCCCCGTTTTGGTGACTTTAGGGAAGCTTTTGTGAATGCTAAAGTAAACACACCCGATTACGTTCGGGCCAAGAACAATGTGAATACTGCGACTTACGAAGCTTTAACCACTGCCCCTAAAACTATGGATGCGAAAGCAAACACCGACCTAATACTGAAGAATTACCAGACTCAGAATGAATACCGGGCTATGATTCCTCCCGATATGATTGTTGGTGTGAGTTTATCGCGAACTTTGCCCGAAGTGAGAAGATTGAAACGGAAGCGGAAGTTGGTGATTAAAGAAGATTTGATCACAGATCAGGAGATCAATATTTTGAAATCGATGTATGAACACGAAATCAAAAGTAAGAAGTAAAAAAAATGCGGTTTTTCAACCGCATTTTTTTTACCTCCGTTGAGGTATAATTAACCTCTTTTGAAAAGGGCCTTGATAATGTGGTTGGCCATTTTCGGATTTTCTTTCAATCTTCTGGTTGAATAGCCAAACCAATCTTTTCCGAAAGGTACGTAAACCCGCATGGTGTGCCCTTTTTCTACAATTGATCTTCGTAGCTCAGGAGTTACTCCATACAGCATTTGAAATTCATACATGTCTTTGGGTACATTGTATTTCTCAATCAACTTTAAAGTGGGTTCAACCAAATTCTTATCATGGGTTGCAATGCCCGGATAGATCTTGTTTTGGAACATGAATTCCAGATCTTCAAGGTAGTGTTCGTTAATTTCTGCGTACTTTTTGTAGGCAATCTCAGCTGGCTCCACGTAGATCCCTTTACACAAACGATAGTTAAGAGGACCACTGCCATTTTGCAGGTCCATCATGTTTTTCAGGTCGTCTAGTGTACGTTTAAGATAGGATTGTACCACTAGTCCTACGTTGGTTGGAAATTCTTTTCTTAGCCTGCGGAAAATACGAATTTCCTTATCCACACAAGGAGAATCCTCCATGTCGATACGAACAAAGTTACCGTATTCGGCTGCTTTGGCAACAACTGTACGGATATTCTGGTAGCAAACCTCTTCATCCAGAAGTAGACCGAAAAAGGTTGGCTTCACCGAATAGTTGCCATCAATTTTATTTTTTTCGAAGCATTCGATGATTTCCAGGTAGGCTTCCTTATTTTCGGTAGCTTCCTCCAGGTTTTTAATAAACTCGCCCAAAAGGTCTACCGTTACTTTAATCCCTTGTGCATTCAGATCTTTCGAAGCTTTGATGGCATCTTCGATGGTTTCTCCGGCGATATACCATTTAGAGAACATCCAAACCAATTTTTTGGGCATATGTGGCAGCATGGCTGCAATCATTTTATTGAACATGGTTAATAGTATTTAGGGGTTATGCTTTAATTAATAACGTTGTAATGTACCAAGTTTAGTATTGAAAAAGAATGACCTTTATCAGTAAATCTAAATATACTGAGGCTTCAGTGTGTTCGGAAATTCCGGCCTTCCGGATTGTATTTTTTGCAGGGATTAATTTTTCTATCTCAGCATAAAAGTTATATTTGTTATGCGAAAAAACAATGGAATTTAACCGCTGATTATGTCATGTGTGACGTTTTAAGTATTTATCCTGACTTCAAAATTATAAGCCAGGTTGTTGTATGGTTAAGTTTCAATGCCCAATTAAATCATTAAAGTAGTTTCTTATGAAAAATTTATCCCTAATCCTGAATGTTGTTCTTTTTGTTGCCGTTGGAGCTTTGTATTTTATGCATTTTTCCGGTGGTTCCAATAATACAGTCCAAGCTGGTCAAGCTGTTGCTGCAGGTAAAGGAGCAGTTGTTTATATCAACACCGACTCTTTATTGCGTAATTATGAACTGTCTAAAGATTTGAATGAGAAATTCCTGAAAAAGCAGGAAGCGTCTCGTACAGATTTGAATGTTAAAGCCAGAAAGCTGGAGCAGGAAGCCGGTGAATTTCAAAGAAAACTTCAAAACAATGGTTTCCTTAGTCGTCAAAGAGCGGAACAAGCACAACGTGATTTGATGGAGAAGCAACAAAAATTACAGAATCTGGAGCGAAAGCTGACTACTGAATTGATGGAAGAGCAAAACCAAATGTCTAAGCGTTTGCACGATACACTTACCAACTACTTGAAAGAATTGAATGCAACCAAGCAATACGATTTGGTTATCAGTACTACTTTAGGAGGCAATGTACTTCACTCAAAAGCAGGTTTGGATATTACCAATGATGTAATAAACGCATTGAATTCCAGATATAAGAAATAGGAACATTTCACCTGATAATATTGAAGGCAGAAAGCAAATGTAAGCTTTCTGCCTTTTTTGTATCTTTGTACCTGAACCAAAAACTTGAAACCAGGAACGAGGAGGAAAATGCCAGAATACTCATTTCTTTCCCTTTATTCGAATTCATTGCTTTTGGTCCAATTGCTAATATACTAAAGATTAACACCCATGGCATTTGCTGATAAATACCTCGCAAAACAACGATTGTACCCCGATTATATCACGGAGAAAGTAAACGAGGACCTGAATTTGATTGTTACCATTCCCTGCTTTAACGAACCGGACCTGATTCCTAGTTTGGAGGCTTTGTGGAATTGTGAACGCCCCAATTGTAGTGTTGAGGTGATTGTAATGGTGAATTCGGGGGAGTTAACCAGTGAGGAGATTCTGGAGCAGAACAGGAAAACCATTCAGGATGCTACGGAATGGGCCGCTAACCATAGGGAGGAGAAGTTAAGCTTCTACATTCTGCATCAGCCTGATTTGCCAAAGAAGTTTGCCGGAGTAGGTTCCGCTCGCAAAATTGCCATGGATGAGGCGGTAGCCCGTTTCAATAAAATAGACAATTCCAAGGGGATCATTACAGGATTTGACGCCGATTCGTCTTGTGACCCCAATTACCTTGTGGAAATAGAGAAATGTTTTCAGAAGAACCCCAAAGCCAACGGAGCTAATATCTTTTATGAGCATCCTTTGGAAGGGGAGGAGTTTGAGCCGGTTATCTACAATGCCATCAGTCAGTACGAATTGTATTTGCGCTACTATATGCTGGCCATGCGTTTGGCAGGTCATCCACATGCTTACCATACCGTGGGCTCCAGTTTTGGAGTGAGGGCTTCGGCTTACATCAAACAGGGGGGAATGAACCGTCGGCAGGCTGGCGAGGATTTCTACTTTCTGCAAAAGATTATTCCTTTGGGGAATTTCCATGAGATCAGCACGACTCGTGTGATTCCCTCGCCACGAACCAGCGACCGCGTGCCTTTTGGGACCGGAAAAGCGGTAAATACTTTTTTGGCCGAAGGAATTGTGGATTACAAAACATACAACTATTCCGCTTTTAAGGAGCTGAAAGTGCTGTTCGATCGTGTAGAGCAATTCTACAAGGTGGATTATGAGACCTACCTCAATGAGATTATCGTAGATTTGCCCGGACCGGTACGAAGCTTTTTGAAAGAGGACAAGTTCTTTGAAACCCTGGAGAAAATCAATGGGAATTGTGCTTCCCCCGAAATGTTCCGTAAGAAGTTCTTCGATGCTTTCAACGCATTTAAGGTGCTTAAGTACCTCAACAATGTTCACGAACAGTTTATCGATGAGGAGAGTATTGTGGTAAGTGCCCGTTTGCTAATGAACGATTTGGGTGGTGATACCCGCGGTATCTATAGTGCCAAGGAGTTGTTGGAGCTGTATCGGGAGTACGAAAAGGAGACGATCTCTTTTTGCTCCTAAAAATCTAATGAGATCATTAATTATTTGATTTTGTTAGATTCTTTTACCCTATTGAAGAGGTGTCGTTACCCCCAAAGCGGATTCTTTTAGCCCGTCGAAGGGGTGTTGCTACCCCAAAAAGGGACTCTTTTAGCCCGTCGAAGGGGTGTTGTTACCCCCAAAACGGATTCTTTTGGCCCGTCGAAGGGGTATTGTTACCCCAAAAACGGATTCTTTTTACCCGTCGAAGGGGTATTGTTACCACAAAAATGGGTTCTTTTTACCCGTCGAATGGGTGTTGATACCCCCAAAAGGGGTTCTTTTTACCCGTCGAAAGGGTGTTGGTACCCCAAATATTTTGTTAGTTAATTCTTTGCCCTGTTCTTTTTTTTCTGCTTTACGTTTTTCGAAAGGAGCAAAGCAGATCTACTCCTCCTCAATCACGATAAAGATATCCTCATTCTCCTTTTTCATGAGGTATTGCTCCCGGGCAAATTTTTCCAGGTTTACACGGTTGGTTTTCAACTCGTGAATTCGGTTGCGGTCGTTCTCAATTTTTTCCAGGTAGTAGGCTTTCTCCTTGGAGAGGGCTTTAATTGTAGCTTCATTGTCTTTGCGTTCCCATATACTGTGCTGATCGAAAAAGAAAAGCCAGATGTAGAAGATCAGGAAGCTGATCACGTATTTGCTTCTGAGAATTCGATAGAGAACTTGCTTTAACCTGGTGATGAACATAGACAATTTTTGATGAAGTATTAATCAAAAATAAGAGTTTTTGTGAAAACTGAAAAGAGCTGCAGATTTTTATGATTGTATATGATAAATGTAGAATGGGATCGTGGATTTTTTTCTTTGCTGAATTTTTATTGGGTATTGGAGTTCCTAAATTACCATATCATAAATCAATGCAGATTCGTTTTTTTCAGTTCAAACTGTGTTCCTAATAAAGAAAAACGACCGAAATCCAAGGATCGGTCGTTTTTACTATTGTTTCTATTTCCACAATTTCAATATAGATAACTGCCTGCACGAGACAGTGATTCTATTCTAGTCTTCAAGGAAGTTCGGATACATGTAATCTGTAGCCGGAACGAAAGTTTCCTTGATGGTACGAGGAGATACCCAACGCAACAGGTTGATCATAGAACCGGCCTTGTCGTTGGTACCGGAACCACGTCCACCTCCAAATGGCTGCTGACCTACAACAGCACCGGTTGGTTTGTCGTTGATGTAGAAGTTACCGGCAGTGTGAGTCAATCGCTTCACCAGTTTCTCAATTGCATAACGATCAGTGGCAAAGATTGCACCGGTTAGAGCATAAATTGATCCTTTGTCCAATAGATCCAAAGTCTCGTCTACCTTGTTATCTTCGTATACATAGATGGTAAGGACTGGGCCAAACAGCTCTTCTACCATTGTAATGTAATCAGGCTTCATAGCACGAATAATAGTAGGTGCAATAAAGTAACCTACCGACTTATCGTAAGTACCACCAGCTACGATTTCTGCATCAGGAGAAGCTTTGGCTTCGTCGATAGCTGCGGCCAGCTTGTCGAAAGAGGTCTCGTCGATTACTGCGTTCACAAAATTGGTGAAGTCTTCTGTTCCACCCATCTTGATCTTCTTCAGATCTTCGTGAACCAGTTTCATAACCTCGTCGTACTTGCTTGCAGGGATGTAAGCGCGTGAGGCAGCAGAACATTTCTGTCCCTGGTATTCAAAAGCACCGCGGGTAATGGCTGTTGCCACTTCCTGTGGGCATGCACTTGGGTCCATAAAGATGTAGTCCTTACCTCCGGTTTCTCCAACGATGCGAGGATACGACTTGAACTGGTGAATGTTCTCACCAATATTTTTCCAGATGTCCTGGAATACACCGGTTGATCCGGTAAAGTGGATACCTGCAAATTCAGGATGAGAGAAGATTACATTGGCAGCAGCAGGACCCGAAACGTAAACCAGGTTGATTACACCATCAGGTACACCAGCCTTTTTGAATACCTCCATCAATACCTGTGCGGAGTAAACTGCAGTTTTGGATGGTTTCCAAACCACACAGTTCCCCATCATGGCAGGAGCCGATGGCAGGTTACCGGCAATAGCGGTAAAGTTGAAAGGAGTCAAAGCGAAGATGAAACCTTCCAATGGACGTTGCTCAACACGATTCCAGATTCCTTTTGACGATTGAGGTTGCTGCTTGTAAATCTCAGTCATGTACTGAACGTTGAAACGAAGGAAGTCAGCAATTTCACAAGCGGAGTCGATCTCAGCCTGGAAAGCGTTCTTCGATTGTCCTAACATAGTGGCGGCATTCAATTTCATTCGGTAGGGTCCCGAAATCAATTCAGCAGCTTTTAAGAAGATTGAAGCACGATGCTCCCAACCAAGATTTTCCCAATCACTTTTGGCAGCCAAAGCAGCATCAATTGCCATTTGTACATGCTCTTCACCTCCCTGGTGATAGTGACCTAATATATGTTTGTGATCGTGTGGTGGAGTCATGGCTTTCAAATTGCCGCTTCTTACCTCTTCACCACCAATGTACATGGGTACATCAATTTCCTGAGAGCGAAGCTCTTTGATCATAGCTTGTAGTTGTGCTCTCTCCGGAGTACCGGGAGCGTACGAATAGATTGGCTCATTTTGCGCAGTCGGTACGTTGTAAATTCCTTTTGGCATGATGTATGAATTTTAAAGGGTTAGTTTCGTATTTTTTTATCACTCCCAACAAATGTATAAAATTAGAAAGTCTTGATTTATGAGTAATGTCATGGTTTAATCTTTTTACTGGTGGGTAGTGGTAGGTATTTGGGTGCCAAATGGGTGTGAAGACTGTAACCTTAGTAAAATCAGGGGTTTCGCATTTGTGTTGTTTTTTTCTTACTCTGCAATTTTCGAAGAAGAGGGCTGTTCCTCCTTTTTTATTCTTCTGATGTTTATGTTTAGGTAAGCTACGGCAATAGTCATTATAGGACTAATGATATTGAAAAAGCAATAGGGAAGGTAACTCCAGGTTGCAACTCCCAAGGCTGCGGATTGAGCTGCTCCACAGGTATTCCAGGGAACGAGTACAGAGGTTACCGTTCCTGCATCTTCCAGAGTTCGGCTCAGTACTTCCGGTTTCAGATTACGGTCTTTGTACGTTTTGGAAAACATTCGTCCCGTAACCACAATGGAAATGTATTGATCGGATGCCGTTAGGTTAAGGAAAATACAACTCAGAACGGTTGAACCCACCAGGGAGCCGTTGGAATGGATTGCTTTCATTATCGATTGGGTGATTCGGGCCAGTATTCCTGAGGTTTCCAGTACTCCACTAAAAATCATAGCAGCCAGTATCAGCCAAATGGTGTTTAGCATTCCGGCCATTCCTCCTGTAGAAAGCAGGTCCTGGATGGATTCATTGTCTACGGGGATGCTTACATCGCTAAATATGGATTGCATAACTGCATGGTACGAAGCCTGTGTGTAATTCATAGAACTTCCGGCCACCTGGGCGATTATCTGTGGCTGAAAGATGATGGCAAAGATTCCGCCGATGATAGTACCCCAAAATATTGCGGGAAGCGCAGGTACTTTTTTTATAATGATGGCAAAAAGAAAGACGGGAACCAGGAACAACCAGGGGGTAATATTAAATGTCTCCTTTATGGCTGTTTGTACCTCATTGATACTAACCGGATCGATGGTTCCGGTTTTGGTAAAACCAATGCCCAGGAACAGAAGTAATGCGATTGCAAGAGAGGGAATGGTTGTGTACATCATGTAACGGATGTGTGTAAACAAATCAACTCCGGCCATAGCCGGTGCAAGATTGGTTGTATCGGAAAGAGGGGAGATTTTGTCGCCAAAATAGGCTCCTGAAATGACTGCTCCCCCTACCAGGGCGCTGCTAATTCCCATCGCGTTACCAATTCCGAGCAGGGCAACACCAATGGTTGCAATGGTAGACCAGGAACTGCCCGAGGCAATGGAAACTATGGCGCATATTATAACCGAAAGAGCGAGAAATAATTTTGGATTTAAGAATTCCAGTCCGTAGTAGATCATGGCAGGTACAACTCCGCTAATCATCCAGGTTCCGGCCAATGATCCAATTAGTGAAAGGATGAGGATGGAGGGCATGGCCGAACTGATACTTTTGACAAATCCGTCCTGAATGTTCTGCCAGCTTTTGCCTTTTTGGTAAGCAATTGCTGCTCCCAAACTGGAGGCAAGAATAAGGGCAAACTGGTTGGCTCCATCAAGGGCTGCATCCCCAAAAACAATGGCGTTGATGGTGAGTAGTAGAATTAGAATGGCAATAGGAGTAAGTGCCAAACGTAATGAGATCTGCGTTGTAGAATTCTCCATAATAGCTGTTAATTTAATCAAAATAAGGCAAAAGGCCCCGGGTGATTGATTTGTTTTTACAATATTATTTTCCTCTCCGGTTGATTGCAGGACAGTTCATTTGCTTTATCTTTTGGATGAAGCTCAGACAATGGGACAGGAAAAAAAATGATTTGGATATGAGAAAAGGCGTTAATACACCGAATATAGCGAATTGGATTTATCGCTTTTTACTTCGTTGTTTTAATCCGGTATGATCCTTTCTACTATACATATCCTTTATTTGCAGTTGTTTTAATGGGGAGTGCAAAGATAGATGTTTTTTGCAGTTTTCTGCAAATCAGTAGTTTGTGAAAAGGATTGCAGAGAGTAGCTTATGATTTTTATTTGCCTGGACCGATATTTATAAGCCGTTGGAATTGAAAATATAAAGAGAAGGTAATTTTTTCTGAGAAAATTGATTATGATCAGATATTTGGAAGATTCTGTGCCGTTCTTGCTTTTGCAAAAAGCTGAAGTAGTATAGTCGGATCAGGACGATTTTTTCCCTGTAGGAAGATAATTGAGGCGTTGAGTAGATTGAGTTTTATAGTTGGGTCAGGACATGTCCTGACCGTGTTGGAGAATGTTGGGGGAAATGAATAAATCATCTCCATACTATATACTATTGAGAAGAAGATGAGTTAATGTAGTTGGGTTAGGTCGTTTTCATTCTAGTCATGAGAAGAATGGAGGCGTTGAATAGATTTATGTTCTAGCTATCGAGAAAAAGCTGAGGTCGTATAGTTGGGGCAGGACATGTCCTGACCGTTCCTTTAGTTTTTCTAAAGTAAGAAATCCCCATCAATAATCTGATCGGGATTTCTTATTTTAATATGAGTGGTTTATTTTTCCAGTGTTGTCAATTCCTTGTATTGAGTTGGGGCAATTCCCAGTATATTCAATAGGTGTTGATCTTCATTTACGGTCATATTGTCTACCGTAAGTAGTTTGTTTCCAAAGAAAATGGAATTGGCACCGGCCAAAAAGCAAAGTGCTTGACCTTCCTGACTGTAATGGGTACGACCGGCAGCAAAGGCAACCACTGTTTTCGGCATCAGAATTCGTGCGGTTGCAATTGCTCGTACCATTTCGAAGATGCCAATGGTTTCTTTTCCGTAGAATGGAGTTCCTTCTACCGGCACCAGGGAGTTTAAGGGTACATTGTATGGATGTTTTTCCTGGTTGGCCAAGGTACGAAGCATTTCAATCCTGTCTTCGTCGGTTTCGCCCATGCCCAGAATTCCCCCCGAGCAGTAGGAAATTCCTGCATCCTGTAGGTTTTGCAATGTTTCCAGTCGTTCGCTGTAAGTTCTGGTAGTTGTAATGTTAGGATAATGACGCTCTGAAGTATCGAGATTGTGATTTACGGCAGTAATTCCCAATTCAGCCAGTTTTTGGGCTTTTTCTTTGTTGATCATACCCATGGTGCAGCATACTTCCAATCCCATTTTTTTCACCTCGGTAATCATTTCTGCCATTTCATCGAAACGATCATCACGGTTGCCATCTCTTCCGGAGGAACTCAGGCAAACTCGTTTTACACCATTTCCTTTTGCTACTCTGGCTTGTTCCAGAACTTCCTCCATGCTCAGCTTTTGGGGTTTCACATGGGTATCGTAACGTGCCGATTGTGCGCAATATTTACAATCCTGAGAACATGCACCGGTTCGCACCGAAATTAAGGTGTTCATGTTCATTTTTGTTGAATCATGGTATTGGCGATGAATATTGGAGGCCTTGTTGACCAAATCCAAAAGGGGGAGGTTGTAGATTTCCGTTACTTCTTCTTTGGTCCAGTTATTTCTGATTTCACTCATTTGAATACGTTTTACAAATTTTACATTGAAAGTTTAGCACATAGCTTTTCCGTATCGAAAGGAATTTGGGGTGACCCAATTCTCTCGAGAGGTGGAAAATGGAATAGGAATTTGTGCCGGAATTAATTTGGGAATGTTACTTTGCCTGTTGATGCCGGAATCAATAGGGTAGGATGAACTAATAAACCGGTAGCAATTTGTAGATGTCCTCAGGAATGAGTGAAAGATTTTTAAAATCGTAAGTTCATACTTAGGGCATTCTATTTGTTGCTGCAACTCCAAAAGGGGAGTCATCCATTGCGATTCCTCAGGGAGAGGAAGCTCTGGATCTTCGTTTTTCATCCTGAATTCATTGATTCTACCTTCAAAAGCAGGCACGAACCGATTTTCAAAATTTGAAAGCAGTGAGTAGCTTGCATTGATACAGGAGATTTTTATCTCCTTGTGCATGCTGGCAAAAGCAGCATAGCTTTTTCTGCTCCATCTTTTGAAAACCCGCACGTTCGATTCCCTTCTTTTTTGAATCAGATCAGGTTTCATTAGAATTTAGTTTAAATTTTGGATCGGGAGATCCCGTCCAATTGATTATTTTGCTCCAAATGTAGGACTTTTTTCAGAAGAAAGGCCAGAGAATTTTTGAGCAAATCGGCATGATTTACAACATAGCGCTATGAAATTCAAAGAATATGAGGTAAAGCAGAGTGAAATATCTCTTTTTTTTTGGATGAATTAGAGCTTAGAAAACAATTAATGGATTGGTTTTAGAGAATTGATAACCTGCCAGCCAATAAGGCGGTCATAATTTTTTGCCAAATCGTGATAGTAAACGTAGATAACGTAATCGTTCTCCGTTTCCCGGTGGCTTCCTTCTGCAAAGGTAAGATCCGGGGCTTTCTTGCCCTTTTCCAGAAAGGCATACTGGTAATTATAGAAACCTTGCTTAAGCAGAAGATTTAATTCGTAGGCTTTCCTCTCAAAATTGTATTTCATTTCATACTTCTCTCTGCACATATATTGGGAGAGTTGTCCGTAAACGTAGAATTTTCCGTGCTGCATTGGGGTTTCCATAGGGAGGGTAAAGGCTACCCAGGCATAGTCAGCTTCTGTGGCGGGATCGTCCCGTTCCTGAACATCAATCAGAAACCTTCCATTGATATCTGGCTCATATAGGTAATGTTTGAAATGTCGGTTTTCTCCCGGAAACAGAACTACCTGGTATTGATTTCCGTTTTTGTGGACAGCCTGGATAAACCGGGACTGATAGCGGAGGCTTTTGATGTCGAAATAGCGATATTCATTGCCACCAGGAAATAGGTTTTCGGTTTGGTAATCAAAGACCAGTTCGTTTTGGCGAATGAAAAGTGGCTTCAAATTTTTTTGACTGTGATCCCAACGGTTATTTTGTGTGAGCACCACTTTCAGATCCATCTGCGGATTGTCTATGGCAAATCGATCGTGAAGAATGCTGAAATCCACCTCCTGATGCGTCTCTCTTAGGTCCAGTACTACCGGGTTTTTTACCATTCCCCGAATATCTACCAGTGGCTCTACAACAGAAAACCGCTGGGAGAGGATCACTTTTTCCGGATCAAATTCTTCGTAAACCTCTACAACGTAATTGCCTGAGATCTTCATTCGTACATCATTATTGGGCAGGCTTAGTTTGTAGTGTACAAACTCGTAGTTGGAGTTAAAGGAGAGTTCATAATCCTGAATCTGGTTTTCCGTGAATCCATCCAGATAATCAAATTCACTGAGGTTGGAAGAGGTCCAGTCCGAATTGCAATGAATTATTCGATAGGAGTAATCAATTACCTCTTCATTAAAATCATCGAAACTTAGTTCAATCTGATTCTTCCCATTCAATTCAATTACGGGGTAGGCTAAATTCCATCCTTTGGGTGTAATTTGTACGGTATGAATGGTGGATTTTTTCACTTGATTGTAGTAGGTGAAATCTTCCTTATCCTCTGAAATGGAGGCAGACCAAAGGCTTTGAGTGGTAAGGCAAAAAGAAATGAAGAGAGCTAAAATTTTCATGGTATGTTGATATGTATATACACTAATTAAAAATAAACGGAATCATACAAAATTACTAAATTGCTTTATTATATTTGCTTCTCAAAATCTTAAGCATTTATTTTACACTATTTCAGTCCTATAGTCGAGGATCGTTTAATCTTGCTATAAGATTGTGAAATAGTTCTATAAATTAGTTAATTTTGTCGCTAATTAATAATATCAAATAGTTTAACATGTCTGAAGTTAATAAGATCAAAAGAGGCTTAGATATTAAGCTGATAGGAAAGTCTGAAACAGTACTGGAGAAAGCTGATCGTTCTGAGACATATGCAGTTAAACCAACCGATTTTCATGGGTTGACACCTAAGCTTAAAGTGAAGGTTGATCATGAAGTAAAAGCCGGGACGCCCTTGTTTTTTGACAAGTATCGTCCCGAAGTTGTTTTTACTTCTCCTGTAAGTGGTAAGGTTACTGCTATTAACAGAGGAGAACGCCGTAAAATTCTGGAGATTGTGGTACAGGCAGATTCTGAAATTCAATATGAGGATTTCAAGAAAGCCAACCCGAATGACTTAACCAGAGAGGAGATCAAGGAGGAGTTATTGAAAAGTGGGCTGTGGGCCTTTGTTCGTCAACGTCCTTACGATGTGATCGCTAATCCGGCTGATACGCCAAAATCTATTTTTATCTCTGCTTTCGATTCAGCACCTTTGGCTGCTGACAATGATTTTATTGTTGAAGGCGAAGCAGAAGCCTTCCAGGCAGGTATCGATGCCTTGGCTAAACTTACCGATGGTAAAGTGCACCTGAATATTCATGCTACGAAGACCACATCAAAAGTATTTACCGATGCTAAAAATGTGGTGATTAGTAAATTCAGTGGTCCTCACCCAGCAGGTAACGTTGGAGTTCAAATTCATCACATTGATCCAATTAACAAAGGGGAAAATGTTTGGGTGATTCGTCCTCAAGAGGTTATTTTCATCGGACGTTTGTTCCAGAAGGGAATTTATGATGTTTCCCGTAAGGTAGCGGTAGCCGGTTCGGAAGTGAAGAACCCTTGCTATTTTGAAATCATTCAGGGAGCTTCTGTTCGTAACATTCTGAAAGGAAAGCTTAAGGATGATGAGAAGATTCGTGTTATTTCCGGTAACGTATTAACAGGAACTCAAATTCCTGAGGACGGATTTATTGGAGCTTACGATTCTCAAATTACTGTAATCCCTGAAGGAGATAAGTTTGAATTTTTGGGCTGGGCACTTCCCGGACTAAATAAATTCTCTATGTCTCGTTCTTTCTTCTCGTGGTTGACACCAAACAAGAAGTACAAATTGGATGCAAACCTGCATGGGGAGCACCGTGCTTACGTAATGAGCGGCGAGTACGAAAAAGTTTTGCCTATGGATGTTCTTCCTGTACACCTGGTGAAAGCCATTATGGTGGAAGATATTGATCAGATGGAACAGCTGGGTATTTACGAAGTGGCTCCGGAAGACTTTGCTCTTTGCGAGTTTGTATGTACCTCAAAAATTGCTGCACAGGATGTCGTGCGTCAGGGAATTGATCTGATGATCAAGGAAATGAGCTAAAGGCTATCCGGCACAAGAGTTTTTAGATACAAATTATTATAGCTGCTGTTTGATAACGCAAAGAGTAACGGATAAATATATAAAATGAAAGCACTTAGAAAATTTCTTGATAAAAAGAAACCCTTATTTCAAAAGGGAGGGAAATACGCGAAGTTGCAGTCTACTTTTGAGGCATTTGAAACTTTTTTGTATGTTCCTGATATTACCTCTAAAACCGGAACCCACATTAAGGATAGTATCGATTTGAAGCGTACTATGTCTGTAGTGGTTCTGGCTTTGATCCCTTCATTGTTGTTTGGTATTTACAATGTGGGTTATCAGCATTTTCTTTCTGTAGGCGAGCTGGCTTCCGTTGGAATGATGGATATGGCACTGTATGGTCTGCTGAAAGTTCTTCCAATCATCGTAGTTTCCTACGTAGTAGGTTTGGGTATTGAATTTGCCTTTGCACAGATGAGAGGTCACCAGGTAAACGAAGGTTTCCTTGTTTCCGGTTTGCTGATTCCTATGATTATGCCTGTTGAGGCTCCACTATGGATGGTAGCTGTAGCTACTGCCTTTGCCGTAGTAATTGGTAAAGAAGTATTCGGTGGAACCGGAATGAACATTTGGAACCCTGCTTTGATAGCTCGTGCCTTTTTCTTCTTCGCTTACCCATCAAAAATGTCGGGTGATGCGGTTTGGATTGCAGAGAAGGCGGATAGCTTTTCAGGTGCAACTCCTTTGGCTGACGCTGCTGCTTTGGTTGATGCTTCTCCAGCTCAGGCCCAGAGTATTATGGGTGGCGCATTGTCTCAAACCTGGGACATGTTCATCGGTTTGATCCCCGGATCTATTGGTGAAACTTCAACTTTGGCTATCCTGATTGGTGCTGCCATCCTATTGTTCACCGGTATCGGTAGCTGGAGAATTATGCTGTCGGTATTTGTAGGTGGATATGTAATGGGGGCTATCTTCAATGTAATTGGTGTGAACCCTTACATGACTGAGATTCCTGCATGGCAACACTTGATTATGGGTGGATTTGCATTTGGTGCCGTATTTATGGCCACCGATCCTGTTTCAGGAGCTCAAACCAACACCGGGAAAATCATCTACGGTTTCCTAATTGGTTTTATGGCGGTACTGATTCGTGTGATGAATGCCGGATTCCCTGAGGCAATGATGTTGGCAATTCTTCTGCTGAACACTTTTGCTCCTCTGATTGATCATTACGTTGTTCAGTCTAATATTAAGAGAAGACTGAAACGAGCTAAGGTGAATGCTTAATCCTTAAATAAGTTAGAAAATGAAACGAGCCATTAGTGAAAACATTATTCTTGCAGGATATAATTCCTATGGCGACTTCCATGTGGCAAAAATTTAATAATTATTCACATGAATACTAATAGCAATACATATACTTTTCTTTATGCCTCGATTATGGTAGTGGTGGTTGCTGCAGTACTTTCTTTTACTGCTCTTCAATTGAAGCCACGCCAAACCCGGAATAAAGAGATTGAGAAAAAGCAAAACATTCTAAAAGCTGTGAATGTTGCTTCTACTCCTGCTGATGCAGAAAAACTTTACGACAACTACATTGTAGATGCATTTGTAGTAAATGTAAAGGGCGAAGTAGTAAAAAAGGACAAGGATGCCGCTTTTGCAGTTGATTTGAAAGTTGAGAACGGCAAGAAAGTGGAAGATAGAGATCTTCCTGTGTTTGTTTTCCAGAAAGAGGATCTGGGTCAGAAACTGATCATCCCTGTGCTTGGAAAAGGAATGTGGGGACCTATCTGGGGATTCCTTTCTATGGATCCTGATGGCAAAACCATTTTCGGTGCTACTTTCGCTCATAAAGGAGAAACTCCAGGTTTGGGAGCTGAGATTTCCAAGCCTGCTTTTCAAGCTCCTTTTAAAGGGAAGCAGATTTTTGATGAAGCGGGAGTTTTTACTTCTCTTAAATTGGTGAAAGGAACCGCTTCAGGGAATCCACATCAATTTGATGCCGTTTCGGGAGGTACTGTTACTTCAAAAGGTTTGGAAGCCATGCTGAAGGACAACCTGAGTAACTATGAAAAGTTTTTAAAATCTTCAAATTAAGCAAGAGATGAGCGATAAAGAACCATTATTCTCAGCTAAGAATAAAAAGTTGCTGACCAATCCATTGGGAAGCGACAACCCAATTACCGTACAGGTGCTGGGTATTTGTTCGGCCTTGGCGGTAACCGCCAAATTGGAGCCTGCCGTGGTGATGTCACTTTCGGTTATGGCCGTACTGGCCTTTGCAAACGTAATTGTTTCATTACTTCGTAATACTATTCCATCCCGTATTCGTATTATCGTGCAGCTGGTTGTTGTTGCTGCCCTGGTAATCCTGGTTGACCAGGTGCTGAAAGCTTTCGCATATGATGTGAGTAAGCAGCTTTCGGTATTCGTTGGTTTGATTATTACCAACTGTATCATCATGGGACGTTTGGAAGCTTTTGCACTGGGTAACAAGCCTTGGCCTGCTTTCCTTGATGGTCTGGGAAATGCTGCCGGATACGGTGTGATTCTGATTATTGTAGCTTTCTTTAGAGAGTTGCTGGGATCGGGTACCATTTACGGTTTCCACGTTATTCCTCAAGCTTTCTACGATATGGGTTACCAAAACAACGGTCTGATGATTCTGCCTCCAATGGCATTGGTTACTGTGGGTGTGATCATCTGGGTACAGAGATCTCGTAACAAGGAGCTAATCGAAGCGAAATAATTCTAAAGAAAGAGACGAAAAATGGAAAATCTAATAAATATATTCATTAAGTCTATCTTTATAGACAATATGGTATTCGCATACTTTCTGGGTATGTGTTCTTACCTGGCGGTTTCCAAAACCGTGAAAACTTCGGTGGGTTTGGGACTTGCTGTAATTTTTGTACTGGGTATTACCGTTCCTGTTGATTACCTTTTGGAGAACTATATTTTGAAAGAGGGTGCTTTGGTTTGGTTGGATCCTACCTTTGCTGATGTGGATCTAAGCTTCCTTAGCTTTATCATGTTTATTGCTATTATTGCATCTATGGTGCAGTTGGTAGAGATGATTGTGGAGAAATTCGCTCCAACCCTGTATTCTCAACTGGGAATCTTTTTGCCTCTGATTGCGGTAAACTGTGCTATCCTTGGTGGTTCATTGTTTATGCAGGAGAGAGGTTACAATAACATTGCTGAAGCTACTTCATTTGGTATCGGTTCCGGTATCGGATGGTTCCTTGCTATTGTAGGGATTGCCGCAATCCGTGAGAAGATTCGTTATTCCAACATTCCTGCGCCTTTGCGTGGATTGGGAATCACCTTCATCGTTACCGGATTAATGGGGATTGCTTTCATGAGCTTTATGGGAATTAAGCTGTAAGCTGCCCTATTGATGAAGTAAAACAGTATTAAAAAATTAAATCGGAATAGAGATGATTTTATTAACAACACAGGGAACAGTTATTGCCACAAGTATTGTGATCTTCCTACTTGTGATCCTGGTACTGGTTTCTATCCTATTGTATGCAAAAATGAAGCTTACTCCTTCGGGGGAAGTGAAAATTAATATCAACGACGGCGAAAAAGAGCTGGTTGTTGAGCCTGGAAATACCCTGTTGGGTACTTTGGGAAATGCCAAAATCTTCTTGCCTTCTGCCTGTGGTGGAGGGGGTACTTGTGCTATGTGTAGATGTCAGGTACACTCCGGAGCCGGTAGCATTTTGCCAACCGAAACCGGATACTTTTCACGTAAAGAGCAACAAAACGACTGGCGTTTGGCTTGCCAGGTGAAAGTGAAAGAAGATTTGGAGATGTCCATTCCTGCTGAGGTAATGGGAATCAAAAAATGGGAATGTGAAGTGGTTTCCAATGACAACGTTGCTACCTTTATTAAGGAGTTTGTAGTGAAGTTGCCAGAAGGTGAAATCCTTGACTTTAAATCAGGTGGTTACATTCAGATTGATGTGCCTAAGATTGATGTTGACTTCAAGGATATGATTATTGGTGATGAGTACAAGGAAGACTGGGAGAAATTCGGAATGTTCGATTTGAAGATGAAGAACCCTGAGCCTACCTACCGTGCTTACTCCATGGCTAACCACCCTGCAGAAGGAAACATTGTAATGTTGAACATTCGTATTGCTACCCCTCCATTCGATAGAGTGAACGGTGGTTGGATGAATGTGAATCCTGGAGTTTGTTCTTCTTTCATCTTCTCGCGTAAGCCAGGAGATAAGGTGACCGTTTCAGGACCTTACGGTGAGTTCTTTATCAAGGAGACTGACAATGAGATGATGTTTATTGGTGGTGGTGCTGGTATGGCGCCAATGCGTTCTCACATCTTCCACTTGTTCCACACTGTGAAAACCGGTCGTAAGGCTACTTTCTGGTACGGTGCTCGTTCCATGAAAGAAGTATTCTACAAGGATCAATTTGATGCAATTGCTGCTGAATTCCCTAACTTTACATGGCACCTGGCCCTTTCTGAGCCACTGCCGGAAGATAACTGGGAAGGACCGACAGGCTTCATTCACCAGGTAATCTACGATGAGTATCTAAGCAAGCACGAGGAGCCGGAAGATATCGAGTACTACTTGTGTGGACCTCCAATGATGAACGATGCAGTAACCAACATGCTGTACGAATTGGGTGTACCAGACGAAATGGTTGCATACGACGATTTCGGATCCTAATCCATAAAAGAAACAGACCGGTTATTCAATCGGTTGATATTGTCCCCAAAGCAATTGCTTTGGGGACTTTTTTTTGCTCTTGTGTATTATTTATTAGAACTTGTATCGAGTTGTTGAATAGATCTTAGATTAGATAAAGGCTTTGTATGTGGGATAATAAAAGCCTGTAAGGTTTATCGAAAGGCTAATGTTTCGCGATAATTTGATTGGAAGTATATCTCTGGCTTTAGCTTCCATTCCCTACTATTTAAAGAGAGATCTAAAAAAGGAAGGATGTGCTTTCTTTTTAGGTCGGAAAATCGAAGATGAATGTATTTCCTGTTTTGGGTAATTCATTCTGTTGGGAATGGGTGCCAAATTGCTTTCCAGTTTAATGGAAAGTAGTACCGTATCGCGAGGAATCAGTGTTTCTATTTCTACTTCAATTACGCCCCGGTGTAGTGCATTCAATCGTTTCATAGCACTCTTTGAAAGGTCTATGATTCTGCCCCTGATAAAAGGTCCCCTGTCGTTGATTCGAACCACTACACTTCTTTCGTTCTCAAGATTGGTGACAACTACTTTGGTACCCAGTGGTAGAGTTTTGTGCGCGGCAGTGAGCTTTTGGTGCGAGTAGCGTTCCCCACTGGCTGTTTTACGATGCTCAAACTTGTCTGCATAGTAGGAAGCCTTTCCCCTTTCCGAAAAGTGTGTTTGTGCTTTCGATGAAAGGACCGGCAACAGAATGAAAAGAAGAGGAATCAATCTTATCATGACTATTGGATTTCTTCTAAAGATAGGCTTTTTTAGGGTATTCTTACAGATAATTTGACCGCAGGAGCAATTTCAATATCTTTGTGTTACTAAAGAATGGGGTTTGCTGCAATGGTGATGTACAAACCTGCCACGATACAAAATCATAATAATTATGCGAAGATTTTTTCAGTTCCTGTCAGTGATGTTTGCCTTTGTTTGGATGACATCCTGCAATTCGAACAAAAGTGCTTACCAATTTAACGAAGGCTATATATTTGGTACCATTTACCATGTTGTTTATGAAAGCCCTGATGGAAAGGATTTGAAGGATCAGATCGAGAAGAGAATGCACGAATTCGATTTTTCTCTTTCCACCTACAATCCCCAATCGGTGATTTCTCGTGTGAATACCAACGACACCTCGGTAGTTTTGGATCCCTATTTTTTAAAGGTATTCAACAAAGGCAAAGAAGTGTCTGAAATAACAGATGGAGCCTTTGATATGACGGTTGCTCCTTTGGTAAATGCCTGGGGGTTTGGCTTCAAGAACAAATTGGATCCTGATCAGATTCCTGTTGATAGTTTGTTGCAGGTAGTAGGCTATCAGAAAGTTCAATTGATTGATGGAAAAATTGTAAAGAAAGATCCTCGTATAATGCTGGATGCAAGTGCAATTGCCAAGGGATATTCGGTGGATGTTGTGGCCGATTTATTGGAAAGCCTGCAAGTGAAGAATTATATGGTTGAGATTGGAGGTGAAATACGAGTAAAAGGGGTGAGTAGCAAATCGCGTCCCTGGAGAGTTGGAATTGACAAGCCTATTGATGATCCTACACTTGCTCAAAGAGAGATACAGGACATTTTGGAGTTGAGTAAGGGAGCTCTTGCCACTTCGGGGAACTATCGAAACTTCTATATCAAGGACGGCAAGAAATATGCTCATACGATTGATCCTAAAAGCGGATATCCTGTTCAGCATAGTTTGCTTTCATCTTCGGTGGTTGCACCCGATTGTATGACCGCTGATGCTTATGCTACTGCCTTTATGGTCTTAGGAGTGGAAAAGAGCATAAAGGTTGTTGAGGCTGATCCAAATTTAGAGGCCTATTTTATCTATACCGATGAGAAGGGCGAGTACAAAACTTTTGCAACCCCAAAGATGCAGGAGTTGATTCAGAAGAAGTAAAACCAAAATAGAACGACCAGTCAGGTTTTCATCCTAAGGATTTAAAACTGACTGGTCGTTTCTTTTTATCTAATATCATTTTTGTCACATTCCTCCTCTGCTCCACATTCGCAGGACATTCCACCTTCGTTTAAACTACAGCTTCCTCCCGTGAATTTGGCATCTTTCTTAAACAGCATTTTGATACCCAGACCAGCAAAGGCAAGTACCAGAAGCAAAAGGGCAAGCAGTATCACTTTCAGAAAAACCATGATTGAATGTTGTGGGTTTAATGGAGGATACGTGATTTTATCGGCCGGAGTTTATTTTTCCTTCTTTATCTCCAAGCTTTAAGCAGCAAGCCTCAAGCAAAATTTTCTAGGAAAAGTTTGGGGCTTGTTACTTGTAGCTAGCAGCTATTATAAAGATTACAACTCCCTATCTGCCATTCTTAGTTGTTTGAACTGCAGTTTCTTTTTTGCTTCAAACTGTTCCAGTTTGTCTTGTGTTTGGGCACAATAAATTCCGTGCTTTTTCAATCCTTCGTTGCGACCAATGTGCAATTCAGGAAATTTGCCATTCTTTTTAATTAGAATGGTAATAGCGAAGCCAACAAAAGCTATGGCAACAATTACTATGGAAAGTAATAGAACTTTTAGAATCATTTTCCTTAAATTTAGATGTGACAAAGATACGACTTATCTAGATATCCCCAAATCTAATACAGGAATAGAAGATCCGAAATACTTCGGGGATTACTTCTTATTTAGAATAATTCTTGGTAGATTTGTGTGTGAATGTTTATTCTACATTTTGATAAGTGAAATTCTAACGATCAGTTGCTGAATCAAGGGGGAACGATTCCGCGCTTAAAATCAAAATAATACTATGTCAGAAATCTTGAAAGATACAAAAGAACCTACTCAAGAGAATATTTCCTTCGAAGATTTTCGTTCTGAAGTTCTGGAGGATTACCGGATTGCCAATTTAAGCCGTCAATTGAGTTTACTGGGGCGGAAAGAGGTGTTGACGGGAAAGGCTAAATTCGGAATCTTTGGTGACGGAAAAGAAGTGGCCCAACTGGCCATGGCCAAAGCCTTTAAGAACGGCGACTGGCGTTCGGGGTACTATCGTGACCAGACTTTTATGCTGGCTACCGGGATGTTTACACCCGAGGAGTTTTTTGCCCAGTTGTATGGTGATACTCAGTTGGAGAACAATCCCGGCAACGGAGGACGTTTAATGAACAATCACTTTGCCTCCCGTAGTTTGAATGCGGACGGCAGCTGGAAAAGCCTGACACAGCAAAAGAATTCTTCTCCCGATATTTCCCCTACTGCAGGGCAAATGCCCCGATTGGTAGGATTGGCTTATGCCTCCAAATTGTTTCGTGAAAATAAGGAACTTGCAGACTATACCGATTTTTCAATTAGCGGAAACGAAGTGGCCTTTGGAACCATTGGTGACTCCAGTACTTCGGAGGGACACTTCTGGGAAGCCATTAATGCAGCAGGAGTGCTGCAGATTCCCATGGCCATGAGTGTATGGGACGATGGCTGGGGGATTTCCGTTTCCAATAAATACCAAACCACCAAAAGCAATATTTCAGAGGTGCTGAAAGGATTTCAAACCAATGAAGAGGGGCAGGGATACGAAATTTATTCGGCCAAAGGTTGGGATTATCCTGAACTTTGCAAGATGTATGCCGAGGGGGTGAAGAAATGTCGTGAGGAGCATGTCCCGGTTCTTTTCCATGTGAAAGAAATGACCCAGCCTCAGGGTCACTCTACCTCAGGTTCGCACGAGCGATACAAGACCAGTGAACGTTTGGAGTGGGAGGCGAAATTCGACCCCATCCAAAAGATGAGGGAGTGGATGTTAGAGAGCAAATTGGCCTCGGTTGAGGAGTTGGAGGAGATTGAAAAGGATACTGCCAATGAGGTGAAAGAGGCTCGCAAACGGGCATGGAAGAACTTTATGGAGCCCATTAAGCAGGAACGGGAGCATTTGATTAATCTGGTAAAAGCTTCCTCCTGCGACTGCAAGAAAACCCAAATGATCAACAAGCACGTGGACGAGTTGAAAAAGGTAATCAACCCCGTGCGAAAGGATAACATCAGTACCGCCAAAAAGATTTTGCGGTACATCTGCCAATCCTGCGATACCTATAAACCATTGAAATCGGAATTGATGAAGTGGTTGGCAGCGACCCTTGAAGAGAACCGCGAACGATACAGCAGTCACTTGTACAGCCATTCCTCACAGAATGCTATGATTGTGGAAGGACTAAAGCCTGTTTATTCCGAGAATGCCAAAATTGTGAATGGGCGGGAGGTGTTGCGTGACAACTTCGAACAGTTGTTTGCCAGGAATCCTCTGCTGGTTACTTTTGGTGAGGATACCGGCTTTATCGGTGGAGTGAACCAGAGTTTGGAAGGCATGCAGGAGAAGTTTGGAGAACTGCGGGTGACCGATACCGGTATTCGGGAGGCAACTATCCTGGGACAGGGAATAGGCATGGCGCTTCGTGGACTTAGGCCGATTGCGGAAATTCAGTACTTCGATTACCTGTTGTATGCCCTGCAGACCATGAGTGACGACTTGGCCACTATGCAGTATCGTACCCGGGGAGGGCAGAAGGCTCCGGTGATAATTCGTACACGTGGGCACCGTTTGGAGGGCATCTGGCACTCCGGTTCCCCATTGAGTATGGTGATCAACTCCATTCGGGGGGTACATGTTTGCGTCCCCCGTAACATGACCAAGGCAGCTGGATTCTACAATACCTTGTTGAAATCGGACGAGCCGGCACTGGTGATTGAACCATTAAACGGCTACCGTTTGAAGGAGAAGATGCCGGAGAACCTGGGTGAATTCAAAACCCCACTTGGAATTCCTGAGGTTTTGAAGGAGGGAAGCGATTTGACTTTGGTGACGTATGGTTCCTGTGTGCGAATTGCAGAGGATGCGGTGAAGCAGTTGAAGGAATTTGATATCAATGTGGAGCTGATCGACGTGCAAACGCTCCTGCCTTTTGACGTGAATCATTCTATCCTTGAATCGGTGAAGAAAACCAACCGTGTGGTCTTTTTCGATGAGGATGTCCCGGGTGGAGCTACCGCCTTTATGATGCAAAAGGTGATGGAGGAGCAGAAGGCCTACTTCCACCTGGATTCGGAACCACGTACCATTTCTGCACAGGAGCATCGTCCGGCTTACGGTACAGATGGAGACTACTTCTCCAATCCCAATGCAGAGGATGTGTTCGAGGTAATCTACGAGATGATGCGCGAAGCCGATCCGGTAAATTATCCGCCCATCTACAAAGCTTAACTTTAACACTAAGGATTAATAATTGCATGACGGCCCACACCGAGAGGAGTGGGCCGTCTTACTGGGAGTATATTTTGCTTAATTCATGTCAGCTAAAGTTATATTACAGTGTTTCCTGAGTCGTAATATATCTGTCAAGGATTTTATTAGTAAAATTATAAAGTTCTTTTTCATCTATTTTCTTTAACAACATCAATTCCCTTTGTTCGTATATGCGATCAACTATTATAGCAATTAATAAAAAAAATAGACTAGCTCCGAAAAAGTAGATGAAATAATTTATTTGTTTTATGTAAATATTATATCCAGCAACAAAAAAGATAGAAATTGAATTCATATAAAATAGATGAATAGACGAAGCGATAACTTCTTGTTTCTCATTGTAGTATTCTTTTAGGTGTTCATCTCTGATTGCAATAAAAACGTCCATTGCTATTCGTCTTTTATTTATATTATATTTTTTTTGTAGATATTTCCTATAGTTTGTTTTTTTAAAGCAAAGCCAATCTTGAAGCCGTATTATTATTGTGTTATATATTAACGATTTATAAGATAGGTAGGAGAGCAATCCAATTATGACGAGAATAAGTAAATTATCAAGTTTATTAACAGATATTTCAAAATTCGAATGAAGTGTAAGATTCAAAGCTTGAAATAATGAAAATGCCGGTAATAAATATCTTATTGCAAGTGGGAATGTTAGTTTCATTTAGTAGTGTTTGTTATATACGAAAGAAATAGAAGTTTGGTATTTAAGTGTAATATGTAAATATAATAGAAAATATTGTATAGTTATTTTGTTGAAATTATGAAAATGTGTTTTTGTTTAATTGCATGTTAATCAGATCAAATTCTGAGGGTGAGTACTAGGTAATCTACAAGGTTAAGTGCGAAGTCACGCCGGTAAATTCCCCACACATTTACAGACGAACAATTCTCAGGAAAAAACAATACGTAGGAAAAGCAACTCACTGAAAAGAGGAAGTTTTAAATCCTGGATAGGATACAGCCTATTTATAATTAAATTTGTGTATGACGGTTAATTTCCCAATAAAGACTTTTAAAGGAGCTCGTCGATATATTTCGGTTCGAAAGATTTGTAAATCCAATGAACGATTCTTTTATCCGGCACATCGACATGATTTCTATGAGTTGGTATTCTTTAATAAGGGAAGTGGTACTCATCGGATTGATTTCTCCGATTATCCTGTAGCGAAAAATCTAATCTACTTTTTATCACCGGGAAGAATCCACGAGATGAAACCAGATAATCAGGAGGGTTTTATTATCGCATTCCCCAAGGATATTTTATATGATATACAAGCAACAGAGAATGTATCGGTAAGCCAGCTTTTTTACTATCCGGACAATAATTATTCTGTTGATATTTCTTTGGGGCATGTTCCTACTTTACACAATCTGGTAGCTTTATTGGAGTATGAGGCTGCTAAGCCAAACCAGAATCAGAAACTGGTCAGGAATTACCTGTCCGCTCTTTTGATAAACTGCCTGGAATGCAGAGGCCTCTCAAATCCAATTAAAATTGACGACAGGATAATTAAGTTGAGGATGGAGATTAACAAATCCTACATTACCCAACGTTCGGGGAGTTACTATGCAAAAAAAGTGTATCTTTCATTAAAGCATCTGAACGATCTTTCCATTCAAACACTGGGCAAAACCGTAACTCAATTAATTCATGAGCGATTACTGTTGGAGGCCAAGCGGGAAATTGTATATACGGATAATTCGATAAAAGAGATTGCCTATAAACTGAGGTTTAAAGATCCCGCCTATTTTAATCGTTTCTTTAAAAATCTGGAGGGAATGACTCCCAACGAATTTCGTAAAATCTCCAAATAGTACCATCATACCTACTTAAAACACAATTTGGATACTTTTATTAGCGGTAATTTTGTGGCCTGAAAATTAGTTTCAGTTTCACTAAACCGTTTTTGATATGAATGTATCCATTGAACTAAATAAAAAGGCTATAGGAATTCTTACCCTGGTGTTGGCCTCGCTTATATCCTTGTCTCCCTTTGCAATAGACACTTATGTGCCGGCAATTCCTGTGATGGCACAATGGTTTAATACTCCACTATCAGATATTCAATTGTCTATGACTATTTATATCCTGGGGTATGCTATCGGTCAATTCTTAGGAGGACCCTTATCTGATAACTTTGGTCGTAAACTTATCGTATACATAGGTCTGTTCGTATTTTGCGTAACCAGTTTTGCACTTTCGAAGTGTAATTCTTTGGGACAGCTCTATGTGTTACGGTTCATTCAGGCTTTGGGTGGTGGTTTCTCTGTTGTTGTGGCTATGGCGATTGTACGTGATTTGTTTACCGGAAGGGATTTGGCCCGAAGGATATCCTACATTTCCATGTTTATGATGGCTGCACCTCTATTGGCTCCGGCTGTAGGGACTTTTCTCCTTAAAATGTTCGGCTGGAGATCTATTTTTAGTTTCTTAACCATCTACTCCCTCCTTGTTATTGTGTTAATTACTTTTTTTATTCCTGAAACCAACAAAAATGGGAACAGAGAAAGCATTATCCGAACAACCTTATCCAGTTATGTATCGGTTTTTTCCAATGGCAAGGCAATGGGGTTTATTCTGGCTACTGCATTGGGTTTTTCCGGTATGTTTACTTTTATTACCGGTTCTTCAGAAATCTATATCGAGCATTTTCAAATACCGGTTGAAATGTTCCCCCTGTTGTTTGGTAGTAATGTGTTGCTAATGATGACTATGAGTGGTGTGAACGCCCGTATGGTAAAGTACATTGAACCTAAAAGGATTCTTACTGTAGGATTAGTCATACAATTATTGGCTGGAGCCTTACTATGTTTAACCATGCTTAAAGGGAACATTCCATTTGTACCAGTATATCTTTTAATCGTTGTTTTTGTTGGTGTACTTGGGGTTATCTCCGGTAATGCCAATGCTTCAGTCCTGCATATGTTTCCTAATAGTAGTGGTGCCACCACTGCAGTTATTGGTGTTACTCAATATGCTATGGCAGGTATCACCGGCATGCTTCTTCATACTCTTCAGGACGACACAATTTTACCCTTTGGGATTATGATGTTTGCTTGTGCATTTGCAGCCAATTTAGTCTACAGATTCCTTAACTGAAAAAGGGGATAATCTCTTGATGATAAACCAGCTTATGCAAGATAAAGCTGATTTAATTTGGGTTTCGAATATAGACAGAAGGACCATCCTGGGAGGAGTGGTCCTTTGATTTTTTCGGTTAAAGTGTGCCAAAATTGCTGCAGAAATGAATTATCCTTAGTCCTTTGCAAAGCGGCTGTTTGATGGATTTGAATTTCGGATTCTCTTTAACATTATTAATATTGCTTATATTTGGAGGATAAAGTAACTTCAAATGATAAAACCCGGATTGAAAATAGGCATTGCCCTGACTTTAATGTTGGTCCTTCCTACCTTGTTTTTCTCGGCATACGAAATGGGGAATCTCAGTCAGAATGAGATGGTGGTCGACTCCATCTATTCCAGTCAGTTGGAATCCATTCTGTTTTCGGTGAATCAATACTCTGATGATGTAGTGAGTAGCTGGGCCTATCAGTTGGATAATAGTAAAGATGGTCTTGAGAAAGAAATAAGAAAGATAAGCGCCAAGAATTATTCCATTGATGCCATTGCAGTGGTGACTTCCAGAAAGTTTCGATTCTTTCCCAAAGAAAAAATCCCCAGGGATAGTCTTCATTTATTGCAAGGGACGTTGGAGAGGGCTTTTTCGGATAATCATAAAATGATTAATAATCTCCAGAGATATATAAAAAGCGGGTACCAGAAAATTGGCGTTTTGGAAACGGAGATGGAGGGGAAGAGTTTGTTTGCTTTTGCAAGGAAGCAAGCCTCGGAGTCTGGCCAAACAATTCTATTCTTGTTAAATACCCTTAAGTTTGTGAACGAAAATCTGGGGCCCAAAATACAAGGGGTGGCACAGAATCGGTTTTACATTTCAGTTTTCGAAAGTGCATCCAACCGGGAAATTTACGCCAATGCGATTCATGAGGAGGAGGATAAGAATATTCAGCACAAAAAGGATATCTGGCTGCTGCCCGGGTATCAGATGGGGATTCAGATGAAGGGCAATACCGTTGAGGACCTGGTACATGAAAGAACAACCACCAATTTTATTTTGCTGGGGGTAATGAATGTGGTTCTGTTACTGGGGGCCTGGTTTGTGTTTCGAAATATTCGACAGCAAATTCGTCTGAATCAGATGAAATCGGAATTTATCTCCAATGTTTCGCATGAGATTAGAACCCCATTGGCTCTTATAAATATGTATTCGGAGACACTGGAGATGGGAAGGGTGACTTCCGATGAAAAAAGAATGGAGTACTACCGGATTATCAACACTGAGACCAATCGTCTTTCTTCCATGGTGAACAAGATTCTAAACTTTGGCAAGATAGAAAGTGGAAGACGAGAATACCATTTTCAGAACAGCGATTTGAATTCGGAACTTGATATGGTATTACAAAATTATAGGCAGCATCTGGATCGTAAAGGTTTTGCGCTTGAGTTTTCTCCGGGTAATGGATTGCCTATTATAGCCGTTGATCGCGAGGCGCTTTCCGAAGCTGTTATTAATTTAATAGATAATGCAGTAAAATATAGTGATCAAGATAGGAGAATAGCGATTTCGACCGGAAAGGAGAACGGTTTTGTATTCCTGCAGGTAACTGACTATGGAATAGGGATTGCACCCAAAGATCAGGCACTGGTTTTTGATAAATTCTACAGGGTTACCAAGGGAGATCTTGCTCATAAAGCAAAGGGATCCGGAATCGGGTTGAGTATCGTGAAACACATCATGGAGGCGCATAAGGGAAACATAGAACTGCGGAGCAGGTTGGGAGAAGGGAGTTGTTTTGGATTGTATTTCCCGGTAAATAATTAATACAAAAATATAAAGAATATGCATCCGATCTTAATTGTTGAAGACGAACCGGCAATGCTAATGGGGCTGAAGGACAATCTGGAATTTGAGGGATATCAGGTTGAAGTGGCCGATGATGGTGAAACAGGTTTGGACAAGATTACAAACAAAGTATACAGCCTGGTGCTTTTGGATGTAATGCTCCCTAAAATTTCAGGGTTTGATATCTGTAAGCGGGTCCGTGAACAAGGGATCAATACACCCATCATATTATTAACTGCCAGGGGAGAAGAGATCGATAAGGTATTGGGCCTGGAGTTTGGTGCCGACGATTATATCACCAAACCTTTTGGCTTGAGAGAACTGTTGGCCAGAATACGTGCCGTTTTGCGCCGGACTCAGAATCACCAGGAGAGCACAAGCCATGAAAAGGTTCAGGTGGGCAAACTTTGCATCGATTTTTCCTCCTTTGAAGGTCGTATTGGAAATAAAGAGGTTAAAATGTCACACAAGGAGGTTGAAATTCTCCGGTATCTATGGGAAAACCGAAACCAAATTGTGAGCAGAGATGATTTTCTTGACCACATTTGGGGAACCGAATATCAGCCGACTTCCCGCACCATCGACAATTTTGTTTTAAAGCTTCGGCAAAAGGTTGAAGATGATCCCAACCATGCCAAAATTATACTAACAGTGCATGGTGTTGGCTATCGTTTGGTAGATTAAAAGTGGTCGAAAGTGAGTTGATGACAATTTGTGACATCTGCTTACCCGGTGGTGACAAAAATGATTTTTGAGCACCCTAATTTTGCCAATAGAAATTTAAGATGAATGAAGAATTGGAAGGCGTACGATTCCATTCTACAATCAAAATTTCTAATCGGATTGGTTAATTAAAAAATTAGGGTCATGAAAAGAATAAAGATTATAATTATTGTTGTAGCTTGTTTGTTGTTATCGAATATTGCTGGAATGGCAATGTCACCTTTGGATAAGAAAATAGAAAAAGAAAAAACTGAAGTTGTAAAGCAGTTAAGAAAATCAATATCCAGCATTGGATTTACTCGTTATATGGAGATTGGGGAGCAGGAACGTATGGTGGTGCGCTGTTTGGTAAATGAAGAAAAACGAGTGGTGCTAAAAAAGATCATTGGATTTAACGATGATTTGATGAAGAAGGTGGGGGAAAAGGTGAAGAAGAAGGAAATAATCACTTCCCAAACTTTGGTTGGTGAAGAAATAGCATTTCGTATCTGCTTTGTTAAGAAGGAATTGTGAATGTGTAGTGAGATAGGGAAAATTGTGTGGTAAGAAATTTAAATAGAATGAAAGTAAATATCCTTAAAATAGTTGGTTGTAAATTGGTGTTGTTGATTTTTATCTTGTGCTTTCAGACTGAGAAGGTACAATCTGAAAACCTGAAATGCCTTGTCAACCTGAAAGGATATTGGCAGTTTTCAATCGGAGATGATCCGGAATGGGGACTTCTCAATTACGATGATTCCGGTTGGGAAAAGGTATTGGTTCCGAGTACCTGGGAAGACAATGGTTTTGAAGCGTACAACGGTTTTGCCTGGTATCGGAAGCATTTTCAGATCCATACTCAGTTGGAACGGGAGTTCCTCTACTTATACATGGGCTATATTGATGATGTGGATGAAGTCTATGTTAATGGAGTATTGGTTGGAGCTTCCGGAGATTTTCCCCCGCTCGTAATTACCGCTTACGATGTACCGCGAATGTATCCCATTCCAAAGTCGCTTCTTCATCCGTCTGGTGAGAATGTGATTGCCGTTAGAGTGTTTGATGACTATGGGGGTGGGGGAATTGTAAAAGGCCCTGTTGGACTTTTCCTGGATCGGGAACAGGAGCTGTTGGAGGTGGATTTAAGTGGTTATTGGGATTTTGAGGCAGGGATGCCGGTTGATAAAGGAAATTTGAACCGGATTACCTATCGACCCGGTAAAATTTTTGTACCAGGATTCTGGGAAGCCAGGGGCTATAGCGGGTATGATGGAGAGGCACGTCTAACAAAGGAGTTCAGGTATCCTGATCAGCTCAAAACTTATGACCAGGCGCTGGTGCTTGGGGTAATTGACGATATTGATATTGTTTATTTAAATGGGGAGCGATTGCGATTGAGCGATAAAGCAAAAGGGAAGAGACGTTTTGAAAGAGGAGTCAATCATATGACTTTTAGAATTTATGATATTCCTGATGATCTTCTGAAGAAAGAAGGAAGCAATATAGTGGAGGTGATGGTTAAGGATTTTACCGGTCCCGGTGGAATTTATCGCGGACCAATCGGAATAACAAGCCGGGAGAAGGCTGTGCAGATGCTTCCCAGGAAACACAAGGACAATCGATCGGTGTTGGAAAAGATATTTGATTATTGGTGGGATTGAGCCAATTTCTCAGTTGGATTAGATACATTAGAGTATATGGAAATTAGTTGTTGGTATAATCGACTGTTAGTAAAAACTGTTTTAGCTACTCTCTATATATTATGGGCTGCTGGCATTGGTTCTGCTCAGGAATATAAAAAAGTGGTTGATTTGAATCAGCATTGGAAATTTTCCATTGGTGACGATCCCCGGTGGGCTGCTTCGGATTACGACGACTCGGGTTGGGAATCCATTCAAGTCCCTTCGGCGTGGGAAAACCAGGGCTTTTATGGCTACGATGGGTATGCCTGGTACCGGACCGGTTTTGATAAGCCGCATGTTCTTAAGGGGCAAAGTGTTTACCTTCAATTGGGAAATGTTGATGATGTGGATGAGGTCTTTATCAATGGAAAGCGGATCGGGAAATCAGGTAGTTTTCCTCCCCGTTATGCAACAGCCTACAATTCATATCGATTGTACTATATTCCGGGAGAAGTCCTGCAGCAAAGAAATACCATAGCCGTTCGTGTTTATGATGATGGTGGAGAAGGAGGAATCATAAATGGGGATATCGCCCTGGTTATCGATCGTGATGCAATTCCTGTGGATGTGGATCTGCAGGGAACCTGGAAATTCAAAACCGGAAAGTACGCCCATGAAGATATTGAAGAGCTCAAGGAATGGGATGAGATCATCGTTCCCGGTTACTGGGAAAACCAGGGATACAAGAATTATGATGGCTATGCCTGTTATGCTCTGGAATTCGAGGTGGATGAAGAGGTGTTAGCGGATCGAATGGTCCTGGTAATGGGGAAAATTGATGATCTGGATCAGGTGTATCTTAATGGTGTATTGGTAGGGCAATCAGGAGTGTTTTCTCCTTCAAGAATGAATTGGAATAGTTACCTGCAACTTAGAGGGTATTACCTTCCGGTAAACCTGGTTCGGGTTGGAAGTATAAATTTGCTGGTGGTTCGGGTTTACGACCATGTTAATGGAGGTGGTATATACAGAGGCTCGGTTGGTCTAATATCACAGGAACACTACATCAAATATTGGAATAACAGGAGGAGACGTTAGTTCTTTTATTTTTGTAGGTCAGTTAATTTGTTTCGTTAGAGTTGTTATTCTTGTATAATGAAATATCTGCTTTACTAAGAATTTGACTTACTTTCTACAATTCGTTACAATATTGGTTTTTACATCACAATTAGTACAATAGCAAGAAGACCCACTCCGAGAGGTATGGGCCTTTGTTTACAATAGTTATATTAATGCATTGTTCGATTGTCTTCTAAAGTACTACCTTATCGATATCGTGATTGTTTCCTATATCAATACAAGATGTAGCCAAAGAAGTTGCCATTTATTCTTTAATTGCTACTAAAATATCAACTTCGGCATCGGTTGGATTTAGTGCTTTCTCACCATATAATTCAAAGTCTGCAGTATACGTTCGGTTTAAATCTGCATTCCATATTTCGTTCCAGGTATTGAGCACAACTCCTTTGGTGATATCTCCTTTTGATACAAATTTACCATAGGTTCCACCATCGAATGATTGTCCCACCATTCCCTCCGGAATGTTTTCCAGGGAATTGACTTTACAGCCTAATATCGTGTCGTAGGCTTGAGTATGATCTCCGTCATAATTGGTATACATCGAAAGTATGCTATTATCAATTCTATTGGGTATCTTTTCCAATATACCTTCCTTCATAAATTTGTTCCAAAGTTGACCGATGTCTTTGGTCGACTGCCCCTTCCTATTTATGGTTCTTACTGAAATTCCAATTACCTTAAAAGGTGCAATATTTACTTTTTCCATTACTATTATTTTTTGATGCGATGCAAAAGTAGAATGGCCTTGTGTCAAGGGTATGTCAGGGGTGGAGCTGTAAATTTTGTTTTGTTCTTCAAAATATTGTTGAAGCGTTATTCCATGTGGTTTAAATTTCTCGGATGTTTTAGATAAACTTTCAATACGATCCAATCTGAAATACCGAAAGGCATTACGCAATCTACAATATGCAATCAAATTCCAATTGGATTGAGTGTGCAATAGTGCAAACGGTTCAATAAATCGTTGTGTTTCCTCTTTATCTGCGGAGATATAATGCAACCGGATGACTTGATAATTGGTAATGGCTGATTGTATCTGGAGCAGGTTGTTGGTTGAATTTTTAGGTTCAATCTTGGACCTGATTTGCAATCGTTGGGATAGGAGTTCTGCTTTGTCTTTCTGTGAATATTTTAGTACCGATTTTATTTTTTCAATGGCACTGTTGTATTGTGTCGAAAGCGAAACATCACAATTGTTACTGATTATTTGTTCACCCGTAACTAATGCATTGGCTTCTTCTTCGGAAAACATTACGGGAGGGAGCCTGTAACCATTCAAAATTGTGTACCCTTTGCCTTCCTCAACAGTAATTGGTATCCCCGATTGTTCAAGTGTTCTGATGTCCCGATAGACGGTTCGTATGCTTACCTTATGTTTGTTGGCAATTTCTCTTGCAGTTACAATTCGCTTGGATAGGAGTTGAGTTAGTATTGCTATTAATCTTGCGAGTCTTGGTTTATCTGCTGCCATTTGTTTGTTTCGTTGGGACTAAGGTTTTACTTCCAGGATACTATATCTATTTCCCGATAAAATAACTTTTAGTTCTACCTGTAGCTTTTAGCTTCAATATTGTTAATAGCAGACAATTTAATTTGCTTTGATTATTAATCCCCTACGGGGAAAGGTTAGAATATCGAATTGACTTGCTACAATACCACAACCGCTACGCAGTAGAGATGGCATTAATTTATAACCGTGATTCCAAACCAATTCTTCATTTTATTACCCCCAATGTTGCACGCTTAAATCCTTGCCCGTAGGGCATGGGGTATTGTAGAACAACAATCCAATCCCAATTCTATACTCCGTAGGAGTTAGGCAACAAAATGAATTTCAGAAACATTTTGACCATGCGTATCCCCTCCGGAAAATTCTAAATAATATACAGATATTGTCTGCAAAACCTTAACCGTTAAGCGGTATAATTGACTGTAAATATTGCTCGTAGAGCATTAGGTATTGTAGTAAAAACGGTTACAACCCATACCTTACTCCGTAGGAGTTTGACAAAAAGTTACGGAATTTTTGCTTACAGAGCCAGTTTTTATAGTAGAATAAGAACTGGCTCTATTGTACTCTTAAATGAATTATTCCGTTTCCAAAGTCTTAAGTACAGCTAGCGCTTTTTCAACTTGAGTTTCGTCTACATATAATTCAATATTATCGAGTAATCCGGCATAGGATGAGTCTGATTTGTTGAGTTCAAAGCACTCAATCCCTTCAGTTTCCAATAGGTTTTTGATTCCCATTATTTCAATGGGAGCAGAGCCCGAATAGATTCTTGTTTTCTTCATAAGTAATTTGTTTTTATAAATCTTGAGGTTCTGGTTTGCCATCAAGCTTTCTATTGACGAATAAAATTATCAAAAAAAAGAGTAGTTCAATCTTTTTATTGAATATAATTCTGTAGGTGGCTTGTTCTGTTTCGCTTTGCGATTCTGTCGTAGAGGATGTTTGTACCTAGGTTCACCTTCACGTTTTTAATACAGATGAAGAATAGGGGCGGTGATTATCAAATGGTTTGTGGCAGAGTAGGGGGTAGAAAAATTACTTCCCTTGCTTAAAATTTAGTAACTTGAGTACACCAATTTCAAACACGAAAGGCATGATTGATTATTTCCTGGTGGAGAATCCATTAACAAAAGATCGGGGCGATTGCTTCGCACGGGTGGTGCGGAAGCAGAGTATTACCCGTGAACAATTAATTAAGGATTGTTGTGGGCGCGGATCCAGCCTGACCGAAGCCGAAGTGAGGGCCGTGTTCTGCACCCTTGAGGACGTGATTCTGGAACACCTGGAGGAGGGACACAATATCAACACCCCCTTGTGCCATATTTCACCCTCCATTAGTGGGGTGTTTTCCAGTGAGGATGATCGTTTCGACCGGGCACGTCACCAGGTGAATTTTAACATTAAGGAGGGAACACTGCTGAGAAAGCGCAAGGCCAGGTGCAAATTCCGAAAGAAGCGTAGCACTCCCTATCGTCCCCTGCTGTATACTTTTGTTAATCATTCCACAGGCGATCGAAACAAAGTGGCTACCCCCGGAGGCATAGGGAAGATTGATGGTGCCAAACTAAAGCTCAACCTGAATTACCCGGAGGACGGCATCTACTGGGTTGCCAAAGACCGAACCGAAACCAAAGTGGAGATAATTGTTACCAATACCGATAGCCGGCTGATGTTCCAGATTCCCGATCTGCCTCCCGGAGAGTATACACTTTACGTAAAAAAGCATGCCCGGAATGCCAATACCGCATGTACCGGTTATTTGTATGAAAGTATAGAGGTTGTAGGCGACTCGCATGGGAGATAGTAAAACAATACACACTGTTCCTGATTTGGGGAAGGCCTTGATGAATTGTTGTGGCCACAGCCTTTGGGGCGATTTCCATCGGGCAGTAAAGGTTTTTGTCTCACGGGAGGCACAAAGGCTGTCTGGTAGCAAACAACAAGTTGGACTCCAGTGAGTCCATCAACTTGTCTCCACTGAGTCACGAACCTGCCCTCCTTCCTGTTTACCATCCAACCTCCCTTGAGTTCCCAACCTTTTCTCTATGTTATTTCACTACTATCGTAGCTAATGATTGATACCAAAACATTAGCGGTACCTATACCTTTTGCTTATCAGTATTTGGTTTCCTTATCGGTAGGGTTTTGGAATGGATGCCTATTCAGGTTCCCGATGATTTGCTTGCAAGCTCGTTCAACATGAAAGATGTTGGTGTATAGCGATTACTATCCATCTCTGTTGTCAAACTCCTACTGATAAGGTGTGGGCTATAACGACCCGGCTATGCGTAGTACGAGATTGTTAGGGCATCGCCGCTCTCGTCTCTTGAATATAATTTTCTTGTTTCGTATAGGTGCTAAGCCTCGTATATTGTTTTTACTATGTACTGATTATTTTTCTATTTGATAGTAAAAGACACCAGATTCGGGCTTTTCGATTACCTTCCTATCTATTAAGTTATTTGTTGCTTCAGTGTATATTAAGTGATAATACCAGATAAAGTACTCTTCGAAACTAATTTTACCCGTATAACCATATTCATTAAAAAGGCTCTCAAATTGAACCTTGTTCTTCTCCAGAATATTGATCAACGTAGGACGAAATAGGTTGTTTAGCTCCTTGAATAGAATGTTGTAATCGTGTTTACTAAAGCAATATACCTTTTTGTTTTTGTAATCGTCCCAGCCTGCTTCAAGGTATCTTCTATTTCCATAAATGCCTACGTAGATTGAATCATTGTTCAGTAAACCATGATTTCCATATATCCCAAATGCTTCTTCCCTTTTTGAAGTATCCTTTTCCATAATTGCGAGGTAGTAATTCTTCCCGTGCCTCAATGGTCTTTCCTTCTTTAAAAAAAGACTTTCTACATTTCCTATTTGCCCCATATCCAATAAAATATTACTCAGGTAGAAGAACGATAGCTCTTTAAAGGAGTACTGTTTTGCTATATCCATTTTATTATGAAGCTCAATTGTATTATCTACTATTGCAACAATACTATCTGCAATTTCATTGGCAATTGGAAGGGATTCATCTTTCAACCTATTCCCCTCTTTTAAAGGCAACACGAATACGGTTGGGATATATACCCCATCAATATCTGTCAGCATATTGTTTTCAATAAGTAAATCAATTTTCTCTTTTACTTTATGCTCTTCCCACCCCAACGAGTGCTTGATTTCATCAACCGATTTACCATAGTACAATGCAACGAATAACACATCAATGTAGTTTTCATAAATAATGCTGTTGGGCCTATTATTACCTCTCGATATTTGTTTCTTTTCAAAACTCGCATTTTTAATGCTCAGGATGCTTCTCCTATTATTATTGCTGCAACTAGCAAGCAATAGAATGATGAATGATACGATCAAATGTATTGTTAGTCTATTCATATCTTTTTAATTGGTGCTAACGTTCTGCGGGTATTGCATTGTGCCATTTGCCCCGTAGGTTTGTTATTTAAAGTACTAAGGTTTAATTTTCACTCCTACATCCAGTTTATTCATACGATACGCACATGCTGATCCTGGAGATTTAGTACTCTAAGGGGGCTCACTGGTCTTTGTGGTTTTACTATTTGTTGTTGTGGGTTTTCTCGTACTCTGCAATTGCATTTCGCAACAGTTGCTCTATCTCCATTCCCTTTCCATTCTTTTCGTAGTAGTTGAAAAACCATGGGAAATCGTACTTACCACCTGCAAATATTTTCCCTTCCCATGTCTTTCTCTTCCCTGCGATATCTCCTTTTTTCTTTTCGATTAAACTTTCGAAGGATTGATATACTACACTGTTTTTTTTGTTGAATTCTGTTTGTAGTGCTGGATCCTTAAAAATGGATAGGATGGTTGGCATTAGTACAAAAATCCCAATTTCATGCACAATCAAATCTATGGTGTACTCCGTATTTTTGCCGGATAGCCCGAAGTTGTTTCTGGAATCGGTTAGATTGTTGGCTGAGGGTAGATAATCCAAGGCATTGGCATAAGTTAGTACAGGAGTAAAGCTATCCCCTGAATATTTCATTTGGAGGGCATTTTCCCATAGCCCAATTATATCATTACCGGCAAAGGCTGCATCAATGGCTAATTTCTCCTGCTCCAGAATCTGTTTGGTATTCTTCCATATCTCTTTTTTAAAGGTAGGGTAATTCCGTTTTATAATCGCAGTTATTTCCGTAAGTATTTCAAAATCTTGTTTCGTAAAGGAACAATTGGAAATGGTTTGCTTGTTATTTTCTTCCTTACTGTATTTATCTGCAAATTCCTTCCATTTGGATTGTGGGCCGTATTTCAACAGATCGTCCAGGTAGTGGCAGTATTCCTTGTAACTTATCTCATCGGAGAAGGGATTGAAGAACAGAAGTACGGTATACTTTCCGGTTGCTCCATTTCCCCAGGCGATTAGATCTCGATGCTCATACATAAAATCCTTATCCTTTTTTGGGATGGTATTTTTATACCTGTCGGAATACCTGCTTGAATCGTGGTTCCAAAGATTAGATAGAGCAAAAATATGCCATAGGTAGTTGGGCATTATCTCTACTGAACATTCTACCTTTTTTACTTCTTCTTTTACGGTTGAGTAAGTGTTTTGCACAATAAGGGTGCATACTACAATAGCGAGTACTGCTTTTTTTAGGGGTATCTTTACTTTCATACTTTCAATTTTGTACCTGGATTAGATTTACAATATCCTTAAGACGCCACATGCTTTTTTGTGGTTACATCTAATAATTGTTTTATTAAATGGAATGCTGTAAATTTAGAATTGAAAATAAGATTGTTGCGTTCGTGTTGGTATGATTATTGGTTAAGAATAGATTGTAACTTATGTTTTATCAATAAATACAACTACCTATGAAATTCAAATTTGTTGTTTTTGCCCTTATGGCCCTGCTGAGCAGTTGTGTAACCAGTCAGTATACCGTTCAGGTTCCTTCGACTGTTGATATGCCAAAAAGGGCAATTTTTCTGTCCCAATCGGGCACCCAGAGTGCTTTGTACCAAACCGTAATTGATTTGGAGAACAACGAAATGGTGATTTTGGAATACCACGCCAACCGGTTGTCTATGGTTTACCGAACCGGTGTTACCTTGAATCCCGATGATTATCAGAGCCACAAGGTAGTTGGAACCGATGCACCATTAAAGGAGGAGGGGCGATTGAATGAGAATCGAAACCATGACGGGACTCCGGATCATGATGGGAACCCGACCAACAAGATTTAGGAAGCAGCTTGTTTTCACAGCAGATTACTCCGGTCAATAAAGATTCAGGGTTGCTCCATCTGAGTAGAACCACGGTTGGGAGGTGTTAATTAAGAATTGACTTATTACAACCAATATATTTGTGTTATGTTTTGCTGTAAGGGGTATTATGGTTAAATTTAGTTGTTGGTCTTTTAAATTTATAACCATGAAACACAAACTACTTCTACTTTTATTGCTTTTGACGATAGTTGGGAGTAATAGCACACCTTGTGTAGCACAGGAACAATCTTCTGCAGCGAAAAAATCCTATTGGAAAGATGTAAATGGGAATTGGATCTCTGAGGATGAATTTAATTTACATTTTTATTTGGGTAAATATGATACCAATATACCCGATTATAAAAAGAACCGAAAAGCCTGGAAGGAACTCAAGCGGTTTTGGCGAAAACATCCTGAAGAGAGTGGTGTAAGACATTTGGTTGCCCTTTCTGACGAGGGAAAAAAGGCGAAGATTGCGGAAATTGCCTCTCAGATTCTTGTAAAGGACCATCTGGGGCAGGAGTTTGCATCCTTTCAGGTAGTTGACCTGAATGGAAAACCTTACAATAGTGAGGAGCTAAAAGGGAAAGTTGTGGTTCTGAATTTTTGGTTTCTTCAATGCCTTCCTTGTCAATTAGAGGTAGCGGCATTGAATCAGCTTGTTCAAAAATACAGGGAGAACCCTGATGTTGTTTTCATCTCTTTTGCACATAATAAGAAGGAAGACTTAGTCTCACACCCCAAAACCCAAAAACTACTTTATCCAACAGTAGTTCTGAATAAGGAATTGGGTCTGAAGTTCAAACTTCAAAGTTTTCCCACCAATATTGTAATTGATCGTACAGGAAAATATGCCTTTGAAAGCAGAGGAGCTCGTTTTGGAAGTGTAGGCTTGTTGGATCAGGCCATCGTAGCTGCTCTGAAGTAAGAGATTTATGTGTTAATTTGTTAGGGAGTTGTAGTCGGAATAGAAACATTCAGGTTACAACTTTTTTTGTTTATTCTGTAGTTCGTCCTACAAACCTTACGATCAGGTAGAGCAAAGTGAAGCCTACTGGTATCAGAATCCAGGAGGAAACTCCGTAGGCAGCCGGGATCAATCCTGCTGCAATGGATACGCTACCTACCGTGAGTGCGTAGGGCATTTGGGTTCTTACGTGTTCGATGTGGTTACAGGAACTGGCCAGTGAGCTCAGTATGGTGGTATCGGAAATGGGGGAGCAATGATCGCCCAGTACCGAACCGGCTAGTATGGCTGATACTACAATGTAGAAGATATTCATGGCAGCTGCATCATCCATTCCTGCACTGTGACTTAGTGCCCAGGAGGCAGGGAGGATTAAAGGATAAAGTATGGCCATGGTACCCCAGGAAGAACCGGTGGAGAAGGCAATAAGCGCCGACAGAATAAAGGTGAATGTTGGCAGGAGATAGGGTGATACTTCGGTTGCGATTAATCCTCTTGAGATGAAATCGGCCGTGTGCATGTCTTTGGTGATATCGGCCAATGCCCAGGCCAGAACCAGGATCAGGATGGCCGTTAGCATGGTTTTGAACCCGGAGATGAGGCTTTCTACCGTATGTTTTAGATCCAGTAGTCTCTGCGAAAGGGTGAGTGCTACAGCTACCAATACCGCAGACAGGGACGACCACAACAGGGCCAGGTAGGAATCGGAGGCACCGATTATTTGCGATAGCTTAGTGGAGAAAGGTATGGCATCGTTGTGCCAGGTTTCCGCATTCCATCCTGTGTATATCAAGCCTGCAAATGTTCCCAAAATCACAATCAGTACCGGTATGGCTGCATTGTACCATCGGGTGGGGCGATCGGCCGGGATTTTCAGTTCGTTGTTCTGGATAGGATGGATGGAATCCTTTTCCTGATCTGCACCCTTCCTGGCTTTCTGTTCGGCCAAATACATGGCCCCAAAGTCACGCTTCTTCCATACCAGCACAAGGATAAAGAACAGGGTGAAGAAGGGGTAGAACCGGCTGGGCAGGGAGTGGAGAAAAATACTGTAGGGGCTTTCGGTTATGCCTATTTGTACGGTGGCCGATTGGATGTAACTCAGTTCGATGCCGATCCATGTGGTAATCATTGCCACGGATGCTACCGGTGCGGCTGTGGAATCTACAATATAGGCCAGTTTTTCGCGCGATACTTTCAACCGGTCGGTAACTGGGCGCATGGTATTCCCTACTACCAGGGTGTTGGCATAGTCGTCGAAGAAGATGAGAACGCCCAGTAACCAGGTAATGAATTGTCCGGATCGGGGAGAGTTGGCGTATTTGGCCAGTTTGTTCACAATTCCCTGCATCCCTCCGTTTTGGGTAATAAGGTTGACCATCGCACCAATCAGCATGGAGAACACGATAATGGAAATGTGACCCGTGTCGGCCAAAGACCGGATTACGTAGGTGTCGGATATGGCAAAGATAGCTTTGAAAAAGGCGGCAACCAGGGAAATATCCTGGTAGGCTGCAATGATGAAGGTGCCGGAGAAGAGGCCAACGAAGAGGGCTGAGAAGACTTCCTTGAAGACCAGGGCCATCAGGATGGCGATTAGGGGAGGGAGAATGGAGCACCAAAGTGGTATGGGATTTACTTTTTTGTGATACTGAAACTCCCCGATGGTGATGTTTAGCGACTCTTTCTTTTTAAACCGGTGGGTTATGCTCGCTTTGCCTCCTTTGAAGAGAATCCTGTGTACTTTGTTGTTGAAATTTACCGGCAGGGGATGAAGAGCATAGTATTCCGATAAATCTTTCCGTTTCAACTCCAGTTGGATGGGGTAATCGATTCCCTTTATGATAATTTCCGGGACATGAAGTTCTATGTCTTCGTTTGATATTGGAATAGGAGTATCCTGCCCGTATCCTTTCGCAGTATTGGCGAAAAGCAGAAGCAGCAAGACCAGCAGGCTACCGGCCAGAGTGTAGTGTTTAGCAAACATAGTTAGGGGGCTTTGATCTGTGGAATTAAATATAATGATTAATATCCAATTGTTTAATTCTCAATGCGGAATTCTTTTTCCGACTCAATAGTAGAAGCCTGTTTCGGCAATTGAAAAATCAAGGAAAACGGGAGAGATAGAGGGGCGGATTTTTTGTATAATCTGTAAAAATGGTTAATTTGGTTATGCGAACCACTAAAGCTTTCTGACTTGGATAAGAACTCAGATTTTTTTCGAATTGAACACAACAATGTGGAGCCTGAAAAGGGTAGGATATTGATTGCCGAACCTTTTTTGCAGGGACGCTATTTTAAACGTTCGATAGTGCTATTGGCCGAGTATTCCGATGAGGGGGCAGTAGGCTTTGTGCTGAACAAACCCATTCATCTTACCCTTAGCGAAGTTTTGGTGGACTTCCCCGTTTTTGAAGCGGAAGTGTACGTGGGAGGTCCTGTGGATACCAATCGCATCTATTTTATCCATACCCTTTCGCATTTGATTCCCCAGAGTCTGCATATAAAGGACAACTTGTATTGGGGTGGTGATTTTGAAGCGCTTCGGAAATTGATTGAACAGAAACGCATTCATACCTCTCAAATTCGTTTCTTTGCCGGTTATTCCGGTTGGGATGCCGGGCAGTTGAGCCACGAGCTTAAAGAGAATTCATGGATGGTAAGTTCGCTGGATATCCCTACCATTATGAATGTGGAGAAGCCCAATGTATGGGAGGAATCACTTCGACAATTGGGTGGGAAATATCGCATTTGGTCCAACTATCCGGAGAATCCCAGCTTGAATTAGTAGCAGAATGGAACACAGATTGCACTGATCGGGCAGATTTTTACTGATTTCTTAACAGGCCTTAGAAGCGATGGTATTGATTGCTATTTGGGTTCAATAATGCTGAGTTTTCCGGCTTGAGTTAATAGCTGGATGGAACGCAGATTGCACTGATCGGGCTGATTCTCACTGATTCTTTACAGGTCTTAGAAACGATGGTGTTGGTTGCTATTGGGGTTCAATAATTCTGAGAATCCCGGCTTCAATTGGTAGCAGAATGGAACGCAGATTGCACTGATCGGGCAGATTCTCACTGATTCTTTACAGGTTTCAGAAACGATGGTGCTGGTTGCTATTGGGGTTCAATAATGCTGAGATTCCCAGCTTGAACTAGTTGTAGGATAGAACACAGATTACACTGATGAAACAGATTTTTACTGATTCTTTACAGGTCTTAGAAACGATGGTGTTGGTTGCTATTGGGGTTCAATAATCTGGAGATTTCCGGCTTGAATTAGTAGCAGAATGGAACGCAGATTGAACTGATTGGGCAGATTCTCACTGATTGGGCAGATTCTCACTGATTATTAGCTTGGTTTCAGAAATGATGGTGTTGGTTGCTATTAATGGCGTTACTATGTAGTATCTAAGAACCAGAAACCAGGAACCTTTGACTTTGGATACTACTTACTAAAAGCTCTCTGGTTAATCTCTCCCGAAAGCTGTTTGGCCACCTTGTTAAAATACCTTCGGTGTCGATAGGCTACTACCCATCGGATTCCGGAAATGGAATTGGTAAGGAAGATTTCATCGGCCTCCAGTAGTTGCTGGGGAGTAAGCTCGCAATCGTCGAATACCGTTATGGGTAATTGCAGGGCTGCTTCTATTACTTGTTCCCGCATAATCCCAGCCACACAACCACTCTCCAGGGATGGGGTGAAAAGGATCCCATCCTTAACGATGAATAGGTTGGAGCTTAATCCCTCCACGAGATTGCCCCTGTCGTTGAGTATTAGGCAATCGTCCCACTGCTGTTTCTTTCTCTCAATGCCAGCCAGTATAAAGGGAAGGGCATTCCCTGTTTTAAATCGGGAAAGAGGGTTGAACGGTTTTTTGATATTGCTGAATATGCCAATGTTTAACCCCTTGCGGTTGAGTTCGTATTCACCATGAGGCAAGGCGTCCGATTCTATCACATAGGATATGGAATTATCCGTTGGAGTGTATAGGCCTCCATCGTTTCGAAAGACTGTAAGCCGAATGCGTGCTCCTCCGAATAGTTTGTTTTTATTCAGCAGACGAATCGTTTCCATTTCAATTTTTTCCGCAGTAAAATCTACAGGAGCCTCCATGCCTATTGCTTTCATTCCACGAGTCAATCGGCCGAAATGCTCCTTTAGGAACTGAATGCTGGTTGCATTGGCGTGAATGGTCTCAAATAGGGAATCCCCATAGCGGAATGCACGATTGGATGCATTCAGCAAAGGGGTATCTTCGAGGTAATATTTTCCGTTTAAACAAAGTTGCTTAGTGGAGTTCATTCCTTAAATTTTTCCTTGGATGATTTGATCACAATAAATGTTGATGTTCTCATTGGCTGCAATTCGGATGCCTTTTACTCCGGCTCCTTCTGCAGCAGCGATGTCGCGTTGGCTGTCACCAATCATGTAGGATTGATGAGGATCGATGTCAAAATTTTCAATGGCTTGTTCCAGAAAATAGGAACTGGGTTTTCTGCATTTGCAGGGGGCTACACTTTCGTGATGGGGACAATAGTAGATCCGGGTTAACGAAACTCCTTCCTTTTTTAGTTGGGCCTGAAAGTAGTCATGTACCTTTTCTACATCTTCCTCGGAGTAAATACCTTTGGCTACCCCTCCCTGATTGGTAACCACAAACAGCAGGTATCCGGCTTCCTGAAATTTCTTCATAGAGGGAATGATTCCCTCATTGATTTTGAAATCTTCCACCCGGTATATGTAGTAGTGGCCTTCATCGGAGTTAATTACTCCATCCCTATCGAGAAAAATAGCTTTGTGCATGCATTAGAAATTTAGTATCTGATGCAAAAATAAGGAGAATAATTGTGGTTTGATTAGGATTGGAAAAAGAAAGCCGAACAAGGCTCCGTAAAAGTGAGTGCTGTGCCCGATGTTATCGATATTTCTTTTCCCCATGTAGTAGGAGTAGTAGAGGTATAACACTGCAAATATGATTCCCGGGATGGGAATGATGAAAAAGAAGTAAATTTTTTGCAAAGGGGCAAAGAAAATGGTCGCATACACCACAGCCGAAGTGGCTCCTGAAGCTCCAACGGCGTTGTAATGGTGATGATTCCGGTACTTTCTTAAATCGTAGAGTGAGGAGAATACCACACTCCCAAAATACAAAAGAAGAAAGAGAGGAATGGCTAAGTTTCCAAAATAGTAAGAGAAATAGGATTCCAAAGCTTTTCCAAAAAAGAAGAAAACCATCATATTCACTATCAGATGTTCCCAGTTGGCATGCAGAAAAGCATGAGTAAGTAGGCGGTACCACTGTCTTCTTTTCAGAATCATGTAGGCATTAAACTGGTATTTGTATAGTAACTCGATGCGCCGAAAAGCAGCCATTGAGCAGAGAACCGTTATAATAATGATGATGATGGTCATAGTATTCCTCGAATTAGAAAGCTTCCGTAACTTTTGCTACCAGTTGAGCGTGATCCTTATTGTAACCAAGAGATTTCAAGGTGATCCGGTTGGGTGCAATTCCCTTGTTGATAATAAAATTGGCTGCTTCCTGTGCTCTTTTGGTACATAACTTTTCATTCTCCTTGCGTCCCTTGTCCATATAGGTGTAGGCTCCCAGTTCTATCGTAATGTGTGGATTGTTTATTAACAAGTAGGCTAGGTTTTGCAACTCTTCCTGTGTTTCGCCGCTCAGCTTGTATGTTCCTTTCTTAAAATGATGTCCTTCCAGTTCCATGTATCGGTTTTTGGCGATACGTTGCAGTTTAACTTTCTCGAATTTCCCATCCTCATGCTTGTAGTCCGAAACTACCTTGGTGAAATATCCCTTGCATTGAATGAGGAGGCGATAAGATTTCTCAGGATCAATGGCAAGTTCAAAATACCCGTTTGGATCGGTTTTTACCAATTGATTTATATTAAAAGGCTTGCTGATAACCTGAACGGTAGCGTTCTTAAGGTTTCGATTAGTATAAGAATCGATGATTTTACCCGATAGCTTTTTCCAGGGGGTAGTCTCCATTCGAATGTTTATGCGCGGTTTTTTCCTGTGCTTGTGTTGTTTGGCAAAATAGAGTATTCTTTTGGTTTTGAATCCCGGTTTTCGGATGATAAGACTGTAATCTTTGTTTGGCGCAATAAGGAAATGGAAATTACCCAGGGAATCGGTATGGGTGCTTCCCTCCTTAGAGAGTTTATCGATTAATGTAATTTCAACCTTATCCAGTGCTGTTTTGGTTTTTGCATTGCTGATTCTTCCCTGCAAATGAATGGCTCGTTCGGGATTAATTTCAAATTCGTAAATGTCGTCTCCTCCTTTGCCTCCCGGTCTGTTGGAGGAAAAATAGCCGTGGTCTTTATTCGTGTTGATGAAGAAACCAAAATCGTCACCGCTGGAGTTAAACGGAGGTCCTATGTTGGTAGGTACCGACCATTGATTCTGGTGGAACAGGGATTTGAAGATATCCAGTCCTCCCAGCCCAACATGTCCGTTGGAGGCGAAGTACAGGTAATTGTCCTCGGCCATATAAGGAAACATCTCGTTGCCCATGGTATTAATCTGGGGCCCCAGGTTAACGGGACGACTCCAACCAAATCCTTGCTTTTGGCAGACATAAATGTCGGTGCCCCCATAGCCTCCCTCCATGTTGGAGATGAAGTATAGGTATTGCCCGTCGGGAGAAAGGCTTGGGTGTCCCATGGAGTAGTAGTAGCCGGCAAATTGGAACAATTCAGGTTTGTCCCAGTGCTTGCCGTTAAATCGGGCAGTGTAGATATTCAGTTCCGATTTTCCTTCCAGGTTAACGCCCTGTTTATTCCTGGTAAAGTAAATAAAACGTTGGTTCTGTGAGAAACAGGCGGGACCTTCATGGTATTTGGTGTTGAATATTTTGGAAAAGGCAACGGGCGTACTGTGGTTGCGTTTCTGTTTTTTTGAGTAGTACAGGTCCAGATAATGTTCCCCGGTTCTTCGGTCTATTGAAGAGGAGGTATTGTTTGGTCTTCCTGATAGGAAAACGATTCCTTCCTTGTAGAATGCTGAAGCAAAATCCGATTGAGGGGTATTGATATTTAAGGGATGAATAATGTAGAGTGAATCTGTTTCCAATTCATTGATTAAATCGCAGGAGTGGATTAGTGCATCAATTCTGGTATCTGCAGGGGTAAGCGTCTTGTATTTGGTAAACCATTTTTTTGCTTCCTGGTATTTTTGGGTATGTTTCAAAAGTTGTGCGTACACCAGGTAATGTTCCGGTTTTGCTTGAGGTGCTTCTACTATTTTTTGATAAAGATTCAGGGCCTTCTCATCCTCATTGGTCATTTTGTAGCATTGAGACAGAGAAAGCATTGTCTTAAAGGTGTAGGTGGTAATGTAAGTCTTATTCTTTAAGTAGGTTTCGAAATGTTTGGCAGCAAGACTATATTCCTGATGGGAAAAATATCGGTTGGCTTTAAGCAACACGGCTTTTTGCCCCGTAGCAGGTTGAACCATGCCGAGCTGAAGAAAAAAGATCAGGATAATAATCAGCTTATCTCTCATATACATATTGTTAGAAATATCTGGGTGAAGTTATTTGATTCTTCCGTAAAGATAAGTTATAATTTAATATAAATTCATGGTTGGATACTCCGGGAGCTTTTGTTTTGGCTAAAGAATGTCCGTAGCCATAAGAAAAGCCCAATTTGGGTGTAATTTGATATCCAAGTAGAACAGCCCATTCTGATTCGCTATGAAAGCCTGCTCCAAAGGTTAACCCGTTCTCATGAGCAAAGTTTACATGTGCACTCAGTTGGGCAGTGGATGAGGCTGAAGATTTGAGTAATACTGATGGTTCCATATCAATTTGAGAGGAAATAGGTAAATTAAACCCCGAATTTAAATAAAAAATTATGTTTTTTCCATCAAAGTTAAAATTCTCAGCAAAAGATTCGGATGTGGGTTGTGAATTGGTCAGTAAATACGGTGCAGAGAAACCAAGATAGAAGACTGGAGAATAGTAGTAGAAACCAAGGCCAAAGTTAGGGGCCAATGCACTGATGTCGGTATCCGGGAATACCGGATCGTTTGCATCATGAATTATTTTTTCAGACCAGCGAACTTGTTTGTTGGTAATTCCTGCCTGTAACCCCATAGACAACTTAGATCTGTCACCGATATCCAAATGAAAGGCATAGCTCAGGAATATGGCATTGTCATTTTCAAGTCCATATTTATTGTTGGAGACGGTTAGCCCCAGACCCACTCTGGAGTAGTTTAAAGGAGTTTGCAGGGAAACAAGAGAATGTTGAGGAGCACCGTCCACACCTTGCCATTGAGTTCGGTGCAAAAGATTGATCTCCATAAATCTGGTGCTACCGGCATAGGCCGGGTTAAAGAATAGTTTGTTCCGCATAAAATGTGCGAACTGAAATTCTTCTTGCGCCAGAATTTTGAAGGGGATGGCAATCAGAAACAGGAAGCCAAGAAGTACAAGTAGTCCTCGACTTGATTTTTTTAAAGACATCATGTTCAATACTTAACTACAACATACCCACTTTTTACATACTTCTTGTCTTTTATAATCAATTTATAAAAATAGGTGCCTCTGGGGAGTTTATCGCCCGGGCCCAATTTTACACCGGCATTTTTGTACCCTCCGTCCCAGGCTGCTTCATTGGTGTAATTTTTACATTGATACACCTTGGTTCCCCATCGGCTGAATACAATGAGCTCGTTCTCCGGATAGTTTTCGATTCCTTTAATAATGAATTTATTGTTGAAACTATCATTGTTGGGTGAAAAAGCGGAAGGAATGATTAAGTCTACTTTGTTTGGATCCAGAACAGTAACAATGACACTGGCCTGATCGCATTGATCCAGGTTATTGCAAATTTCGTAGTATATGGTATCGGTTCCGAAACTATTATCGTAGGGATAGTACACCAGAAGCGTGTTGCTTTCGATAAGGTAGGCCTGACCGAAATCCAGAGTTTGGCGCAGTAATTTGGTATTGATTTGAGATTTGTCTGTGAAAGAATCATTTTTAAGAAAATCCACCTCTACATAAACCACTTCGTCTGAAATACCTTGATTGGTTATCGAAATGGTGTCATTTTTTGCAACAGGAGCTTTACTCACCTGACTTACTCCCTTCGTGAAGGGAGCAAAACAGAACAATATAAATAGTATCCAGTAGGGTAGAAATGTTCTCATAAATTGATTTTATGATGGACAATTTATATAAATATAAGGAATTTCAAAAGAAAATCTAGTGAAGTATTCTGTAAACTAACTCTTTCAGTAGTTCACCCTGCGAAGAGCTAACGTCACCAACTCCTTTCGATTTTAAATCGTATTCCCGAAGTAAAGATATGATTTCCACCAACTTTTTAGGGGTGTAGTTTTTTGCAGACAGTTTGTAGTCCTTAACAAAATAAGGGTTGACGTGTAAACTAGAGGCAACTAGCTTTTCATTGGTTTTATTTTTTAAGAAATGGTAGGTAAGCACTTTTGCGAAGTAGGAATGTAGCAATGAAATGGTTACCACCATCGGATTGTTCTTTTGGTTGGCTGCAAAATAGTTGATAATTCGGTTGGCTTTTAGAACATCCCGTTTGCCTAAGGCAGAGTGAAGCTCAAAGTTGTTAAAGTCTTTCGAAATCCCAATATTCCGTTCGATATGTCCAGCCGATATGGTTTCCGATTTTGGGATGCTAATCATGAGTTTCTCCAGCTCATTGGTAATTTTGCTCAGGTCGTTACCCAGAAACTCAGACAGGAGAATACAGGCCTTGGGCTCAATTTTATACCCCATGCTTCCCAGGTACTTTTTGATCCAATCCGGTATTTGGTTTTCATAGATTTTTTTCGATTCAAACAGAACCCCTTTGGCAGCTACTTCCTTGGTAAAGCTTTTTCGCTTGTCCAGACTTTTGTACTTGTAGTTGATTACAAGGATAGTCGACTCCAGTGGATTCTGAACGTAGGTGAGCAATTGCTCAATGTTTCGGATGTTCTGAGCCTCCTTTACTACCACTACCTGTCGGTTGGCCATCATAGGGAAACGTCGGGCAGTAGTAATAATGGTGGGAATGTCCACATCCTTCCCGTACAGAATCGTTTGGTTAAAATCCCGTTCGGATTCCTGCAGAGCATTTTCGGTAATGTAATCCGTTATCCGATCAATGAAATAGCTTTCATCTCCCATTAGGAAATAGATCGACTGGTAGCGATTCTGTTTTAGGTCGCGTAGAATTTCTTCAAAGGTCATGGAGCAATAGGGAATTAAAATTTCAGATGTTTCACTGTTTGACGGTTGTGAATGATTTCATGCAATGAATCGATACCGATACGCAGATGTTCCTCTACGAATTTCTGAGTGACACTTTCATCACTTTTTTCGGTCTTAACCCCGGTAGAGATCATCGGTTGATCTGAAACCAGCAGTAGGGCTCCCGAAGGTATTTCATTGAAAAAACCGACAGTAAAAATAGTAGCCGTTTCCATATCAATGGCCATGGCACGGGTTTTCTGCAAATACTTTTTGAAACGTTCATCATACTCCCAAACTCTTTTGTTGGTGGTTAGAACAGTTCCCGTCCAGTAGTCTCTTTGTCTTTCGGTGATTACGGAAGACACGGCTCTTTGCAGACTAAAGGCGGGTAGAGCTGGTACTTCCGGTGGTAAGTAGTCATCAGAGGTACCTTCACTTCGGATGGCTGCAATGGGTAGAATCAGGTCTCCCAGCTTGTTTTTCTTTTTCAGTCCTCCGCATTTTCCTAAAAACAAAACTGCCTGGGGGTCAATAGCACTTAGCAGGTCCATCATGGTGGCTGCATTGGGGCTCCCCATGCCAAAATTTATTATGGTGACACCTTCTGCCGAGGCATTGGGCATGGCTTTATCTTCCCCAACGACAGGAACATTGTACCATTCGGCAAACAATTCTACGTAATTGCTAAAATTCGTGAGCAATAGATGAGGAGTGAAATCTTCAAGTTTTCTTCCTGTATATCGAGGTAACCAGTTTTGTACTATTTCTTCTTTTGTTTTCATCTGCATGTAATTTTATTCCAATGATATTTCTGATGATTACCGGGAGGCATTTCCAAGATATAGGATTTTATTTTCCTGAAAGAATAACTGCTCCCGAACGTTTCAAACGTAATTGGAATCTTTTATGTAACTGTCTTTCCATCGTTCCTGCACGACAGTTTCAAACATTTCTATGTTTTAATAATCAGGATTTATCTTGTACCTTTATCGCCCGTTAATCAGGGGCTATGGAAAAGTTAAATTTACCAAACTATTCGTTCAAAATAAAATCTGAACTGCAAAGAAACTTAATTTTTGACAGTATCAGAAAGAAATATGTAAAGCTAACTCCAGAAGAGTGGGTTCGTCAGAATTTTATCCAATATTTGATTCAGGAGAAGCACTTTCCCCCGGGGTTGATGGCTGTGGAAATGGGTGTCAATATCAACAAGTTGCCCCAGCGAAGTGATATTGTTCTTTTCAATTCCATGGGAAATCCCCTGGTTATTGTAGAATGCAAAGCCACTCATATTAAAATTTCGCAGGAAACATTTAACCAGATTGCCAGATACAACATGAAACTACGGGTGGAGTATCTGATTGTAACCAATGGATTGAGACATTATTGCTGTAAAATGGATTACGAGAAACAGACCTATTCGTTTCTACCTCAAGTACCGGATTACCTTGATATCCGAAAACCCTGATCAGGAATTGATCCGCTGTAAGAGGAATTCATCCTCCCACCCGGTTCGTGTTTTAATCCAATCTTTTTTGACTCCTACGATTTCAAATCCATTTTTTTTGAATAGGTTCAGACTGGCCTCATTGGTATCGGTGATATTGCAATACAGCTGGTGTAGTTGCAGAATCTCGAAAGCGTAATTGCAAAGTGTTGCGAGGGCATCACTGGCGTACCCCAGTCTCCGGTGTTCCCGGTCGTGAATCATAATGCCAACCCCTGCTCGCCGATGAAAGGGGTCGAAATCGAAAAGATCAATCAGGCCAACTGGTGTTCCTGTTGACTTTAACTCGATTACGAGACGGAGCTGTTTGGTTTCAAAAATATCCAGATGGGCAGTCTCCAGGTATTGCTTCAGAACAAAAAGAGAAAAGGGGGCCAGGGTATGGCTTACTTCCCATATTTCCGAATCGTTTTCCCACCGGTAGAGTAGTTCCAGATCGGTGGGTTCAAGGGCTCTGAGTTTTATGTCGTGATGCTCCAGGATTTGCATGTTTCCTATTTCTTGTACCATTTTATTTCGCGGGTAAAGGCATCCCAGTATCCTTTCGATAAAACAAAGGATAGACTACCGAGGGCCTGAGTTTTAGAGTTGAATTTCTGGAAAGTATATCGGGTGATCCCATCTTTCCCTCTATATTTGTTCATCTGTTTTACATCCAGATCCTTGAAGAAACTTAAGCTCTTGGCATTTCTTAAGGCCATTACCTGAATTGTATAGTAGTTGCCGTGGTCTACAATTGGTTCGTCAAGCGAGGTTTCGCCACGGTATGCTTTTCGTACAAATGCATCCCAGTACCCTTTTCGAATTACTTTGTTCAGATCTATCTGGGCCTCCATTTTTGATCGGTAGGTTCGGTAAGTGTAGCGGTAGAGGCCATCACTTCCGGCCAGCATATTCACTTTCCCAAGATCATTGAAAAAATTTAGGTTTCGAGGTTCCCGAAGTGCCATTACCTGGATGGTATACAAGGCTTCCGGTTGATAAACACTCTTTGGATCCACTGGATGATTATCGATCACTGTCCGGATGAAGGCATCCCAATAGCCCATACGAATCACCCGATCCAGCATTTCCAGAGCATCATTAAAACTACTGAATCGAAGATAGGTATACCGTGTAATTCCATCGTTTCCTTGGAATACTTTTACATTTTCCAGTTGGTTGAAGAATTCTTTGTCCACAGGAAGCTGAAGAGCCATCAATTGTATGGTATAGTAGATTTCTCCTTTCTTCGAAGATGCTTCGATTAGCTGGTTGTTCTGGTCCAGAATCCGAACCTTAATTTTGTTGAATCCTTTCTTTTGGAGTTTCTGCTTAAGTTTTAAAGCTTCCTTGTAGTTCTTCACATTTCCAATAGTGTAGTGGTACAGGTCATCTTTTCCTTTTTGTACCCGAATGCCTTGCAAATCCTTAAACACGTGCGACGCAGGCTCAGCTAATGCGCCCAGTTCTATCGTATAGCTTAGATTCGATGACAGTTTGGAGAGTGCTTCTATTGGCTCTTTTTTGGAAAGAGATCCTTGAGGCCTTGTTTCTGTAACCACAGTTTTTGTCTTTTTCACTTTGGGTGACGACTTTTTATTCTTTGGTCTCAGAACCGGTAGGGTGCTATTCACTCTTCCAGAAGTAATTGGAGTTGGAGGAACTCCTACTAAAGGAACATTTGTTCCACCTTTAGATGAAGAGGTTTTCTTTTTGGTTGTAACAGGATATGGGTCTTTTTCTTTTTTCGGACTTTTTTTGTCTTCAATAGATTTCAAAGACGTATCTGTATCCTTTAGGGCCAAATCGGTTTTGTTCGGAAGTGATGAAGCTTCAGAATCGATTAAGGCAATTAAACTATCCTTTTGCGAGGAAGTCGGAATGAGTGTAGTATTTTTTGTCTTTAGTGCCGAATCCTGCGTATTAGGTAGTGGGTTTGTTTGTGATTCCTGCACTGTTGCAGTACTGTCCTTTTGCATCGGTTCAGCAGCCTTATCAAATTCTTTGATATCCGGAATGGTAGTTGTATCGGATGGGGTGATATAAACATCCGGAATTTTACTTTTCTCGAAATCAATTAATTCCAGTGATTTTGAGTAGTTTGTTTCCCCTTGAGTTTTCAAGGTTAAAGGCAGAAGGGTGATTACACTGTGATTTTCAGTATTGGCGTATTCCGGAGGAATATTCAACCGGGTGCGAAGTGTACGAAATCCTTCCGCCAGAATTTCAATGTCATAGGTTTTGCCGGCTTCAATAATAAATAGGAACTTACCGGAGGCTGTATTGGGATTGTAGATTCCAATGGTTTCCCTGTTATAGGTAACTGTAATTCTTGAATTGCCCACTGGTTGTCCACTTGTGGTGACAACCTTTCCTTTTAGAACAAATAGGCCCTTTTTTTCCTCTTCGGGGGTTTTTATTAGGAAAATGTCTGTGCGGCCCAAACTACCTTTTCGGTGAGAAGAGAAATAAGCTCTTTTTCCGTCAGGGGTAGGAGTGTAGTAAACATCATCATCTGTGGAGTTGATGGGATACCCGATGTTCATGGGGGTAGACCATCTTCCACCAATGTTTACACTCTTGAATATGTCCAAACCTCCCATAGTTTCGTGGCCCCGGGAGCTAAAGTAAAGGGTTTTTCCATCCGGATGAATGAACGGACCATCTTCGTCGTATTCCGTATTGATTACGGGGCCCAAATTTCGAGCCATTCCCCAATTGCCGTTGGGGAGCTTATTTACTATGTAGACATCCAAACCGCCGTATCCTCCGGGACGATCACTTGTAAAATAGATGGATTTCCCATCAGCAGAAACGGATATGTGGGTTTCTTTGGAGCTGGAGTTGATTGTAGGATTAAGTTTTTCAGGATTCGACCATTTATCACCCTGAAGATGACTTACGTATATGTCTCCTCCCTCTGATTCCTTACGGTTGTAGTATCCTGCTTTGTAAATGTAAAGCTCCTGCCCGTCGGCCGAAACCGAAATGGAGGCATCATGGTCGATGGTGTTCAGTTTTTTGATTCCCTTTGGGGTAGTCCATTGCCCGTTTTCAAAGGTGGAGATGTAAATGTCTTCAAAATACTGACCATCATTATCCACTTTACTACCGGTTCCGTTTCTTCGGGAGGTAAAGATCATAGTGGATTCGTCAGCCGTAACTCCCGGGCTGTGCTCGGCAAATTCAGTATTGATTTTGTTGCCTAAGTTAATGATGGAAATGTTTACCGGGTGCTGAACCAAATCCAAACCGTTCTCACACATTTTGATTTCCCGGTTAATCTCCTCACGAAAGTCCACATTCTGTATGGAGATGATCTGAAGCAAATCCTTGAACACTCTTAAGGCTTTTCTGAATTGGTAATTGGTGTGATATGCTTTCCCCAGGTTGAAATAGACATCAACTGGGATATTGTTTTTGGAACTGGTATATTCCACTGCTTTCTCAAGCAAAGCCACCGACTTTTCTTTCTCCCCTACGATGTTTAGGTAGCAGGTGCCAAGCTTAAAGTTTAAAATAGCATTGCGGGGGGTCTTCTCCAGAAGCTCTTTGTAGATTACACTGGCTTTAGAGTAGTTGCGGTTGTTGAGCAGTTTCTCGGCCTGATTGAATTTTTGACGGGAGACGATGCGTTGTTTTTTGTCACGGGGGGCCGTTCCAAAGCTGGAAGGAGTGCTCATCCCGACAAAAAAGAGTATCAAAAGAAACACTCTGAAGTTAAGGTGCATGCTTTTGATAAAGGTGAATCGAGTCGATCTTATAATATGTTTAAACTTGATTAACAATAACTAAATATACAAGATAAGTGTGAAACAACCATGATAATTTCCTTCTAATTGAATCATCATGTAGAACTAATGCAAAAAGTAGTGAAATATCAGTACAAATTTTAACTACCAAATTGCAAATTAAGTAAATATATACAAGATTTTGATAAAAGGTAAATTAAAACAATAAAAAAAACGCAGACATTTTACGATCTGCGTTTTCTATTATGTTGCTAATAAAGGATTAGAAGGGTTTTGTAGTGTTGTAGTTTTCAAGGTTTTCTGCGATTCGTTTTAGGAATAGTCCCCCCAGTGCACCATCTACAACCCGGTGATCGTACGAAAGGGAAAGGACCATGATATGACGAATACCGATGGTATCTCCTTGTGGGGTTTCGATAACTGCTGGCTTCTTCTTAATGGCTCCTACAGCCAGTATGGCCACTTCGGGTTGATTTATAATGGGTGTGCCGGTAGTACTTCCAAAGGCACCCAAATTGGTAATGGTGAAGGTGCTTCCCTGAATTTCGTCAGGTTGAAGTTTGTTGTTGCGTGCCCGGTCGGCTAAATCGTTAACATTTTTAGCCAGCCCCACCAGATTCTTTTCTTCTGCATCCTTTATTACCGGAACAATCAGGTTGCCAGAGGGAAGTGCTGTTGCCATTCCAATGTTAATGAATTTTTTGCGAATAATTTTGTCGCCATCCACCGAAACATTAACCATGGGGTAGTCCTTTAGGGCTTTTGTTACAGCTTCCACAAAAATAGGGGTGAAGGTCAGTTTTTGTCCGTGTTTCTTCTGGAATTCACCTTTTATGCGGTCTCTCCACTGGACCAAAGCGGTTACGTCCACATCGATAAAGGAGGTAACGTGAGGAGAAACCTGCTTGGATTGAACCATGTATTGGGCGATGAGTTTCCGCATCCGATCCATTTCAATAATTTCCACATTTTCTCCATCGTAACCGGGTTGGTGTAAAGGAGTAGCAACAGGTTGAGTACTGGGTTTTGTTGAGGGAACCGTTGGTTGAGCAGTCACGGGTTGTGGTGAGGAGGTACGGTTTTCCAGGTAGTTGAGGATGTCCTTTTTGGTGATTCGGTTGGCTTCCCCTGTGCCCTGTATTTGGTTCAGCTCTTCATGAGTGATGTTCTCTTTGCGGGCAATGGTGCGTACCAGGGGAGAAAGAAAATGACCATTCCCGGCTTTGCTTGTAATGCCTCCGGAATCCAAAACTACTGAGGGCTCCATTTCTTTTTCAATGGATTCAGAAACTACAGGAGTGAGTTCTACAGCCGATTCTTTTTCTTGTGTTGAAAGGGGCTTTTCTACTGCCTCACCTTCGGTACGAATGATGGCTACCACCTCGCCAACCTGCGGAGTATCTCCTTCGGCAAACAGAAATTTTTCAATGATTCCACTTTGGGGAGCAGGGATTTCCGAATCCACCTTGTCGGTGGCAATTTCCATGATGGATTCCTCTTCTTCTACAAGGTCTCCTTCTTTTTTCAGGAACTGAGTGATGGTTGCCTCAGTGATGCTTTCCCCCATTGCAGGGAGAAGAACTTCAATTTTTGCCATATTGTTATTTGTCTTTTTTGATTATGCTTATTTAGTCTATATAAGATGCGAATTTAGCAAAAATCCTGAAAAGGACAAACGTATCCGAAAATTCCTTTATGTTTAAAATACCTTTTCCTCCGTTTTAGGACTTAAGATTTTGATCAAAGGGAGTTCGGTTCGCTATGGAGCGCCCCAGAGTCACTTCGTCGGTATATTCCAGTTCATCCCCAATAGACACTCCTCTGGCGATGGTTGTAATGGTGATATCGTATTGATGAAGTTTACGATATAGGTAAAAATTGGTGGTGTCTCCCTCCATTGTGGTACTCAGGGCCAGAATGACTTCCTGAACCTCACCTTCGCTAACCTTTTTCACCAGAGGATCAATATTCAGATCCCCCGGTCCGATCCCGTCCATAGGAGAGATAATTCCACCCAGAACATGATAAATCCCCTGGTATTGCTGGGTATTCTCCACCGACATCACATCCCTGATATTTTCCACTACGCAAATCGTTTCATGGTCCCGTTTGGGGTTGGCGCAAATATCGCATAGCTCCGTATCGGAGATGTTGTGGCAGCTTTTACAATGCTTGATTTCGTCTCGAAGCTGAATCAGGGTATTGCCAAAAAGATGTACATCTTCCTTTTCCTGCTTGAGCATGTGAAGAACCAGTCGTAATGCGGTTTTCCTCCCGATGCCCGGAAGTTTGGCGAATTCGTTGACTGCATTCTCCAGCAGCTTGGAGGGAAAATTGATGTAATTCATTAGTGAGCTTCAGCTTTATCGATTTGTTCTATCAAAAGTAGGAAAAATCCGTTGAATTCCGTTCTTCTGTTTCTTACAAAGGTTGCAATTCAACCTTTTTGCCTTTGGCGTCTATTTTCTATTCTTTTGCTCGAGATATAATTGGGACGAGTGTAGTTTAAATCGGCGGAGAATCTTAAACAGGTTATTCACACCTTTTCATCTTTATATGGATAAATTGATGGGTTTTGTTACTTTTGGAGAGTTAACAAAAAATATTGTCGTGTCTCCAACTACCATCTTACTTGTTGTGGCGGGCTACTTTGCCCTGCTTCTGTTGATTTCCTATGTTACCGGCCGAAAGGCTGATAATGCTTCCTTTTTTTTGGGGAATAAAAGATCCCCATGGTATGTGGTTGCCTTTGGAATGATAGGGGCTTCCCTGTCCGGGGTGACTTTTATCTCTGTACCGGGTTGGGTGAAAGCCACAGATTTCACTTACATGCAGATGGTGGTGGGCTACATGTTGGGCTACATTGTGGTGGCCAATATTCTGTTGCCCTTGTACTACCGATTGAATTTAACTTCCATCTATACCTACCTGGAGGGACGCTTTGGCCGTTATTCTTACAAAACCGGAGCTTTTTTCTTTCTGCTATCGAGAACCATTGGAGCTTCCTTTCGTCTGTTTCTAATGGCCAATGTGCTTCAGATTACTGTGTTCGAAGCTTGGAATATTCCTTTTGGTGTCACCGTGGTGGTAACTATTCTGTTGATCTGGCTCTATACCTTCAAGGGAGGGATAAAGACCATTATCTGGACGGATAGCTTGCAGACCCTTTTTATGCTAACGGCTGTGGGGGTAAGTATTTGGCTGATTATGGATCGTATGCATCTGGATGGTGCCGGAATGATGGATCTGATTTCGCAGAGTGAATTCTCAAGAATATTTGAGTGGGGAGATTGGAAGAATCCTCAACATTTTATGAAGCAATTTTTTACCGGGGCATTTATTACCATTGTGATGACCGGGTTGGATCAGGACATGATGCAGAAGAATCTCAGTTGTAGAAACATTGGGGAGGCCAAAAAGAATATGTACTGGTATGGTTTTGCCTTTATCCCTGCTAACTTTTTGTTCTTAACCCTGGGGGCCTTGCTGTTGCTTTACGCCCAGCACGAAGGAATTACCATTCCTGCACGTGGGGATGATCTTTTTCCTATTCTAGCTACTCAGCATTTAGGCCCGGTGGTGAGCCTCTTCTTCCTGGTTGGCTTGATGGCGGCTGCCTATTCCAGTGCAGATTCCGCATTGACTTCCCTTACTACTTCCTTTACCGTGGATGTTCTGGATGCCGGTGATCGGGAGGAGAAAGATTTGCAGCGACTACGGAAAAGAGTGCACATTCTTTTCTCTGCCATACTGGTAGCGGTGATAATGATTTTCCGCGCCATTAATGATGAGAGTGTGATCTCTGCCATATTCAAGGTAGCGGGCTATACTTACGGACCTTTGCTCGGTCTGTATGCTTTTGGTCTCTTTACCAAATGGAGCGTTAAAGACAAATGGGTCCCTTTGGTTGCTCTTGTTTCTCCTTTTTTGGCCTATGTTGGTGGTGTTGGTTTGATGTATCTTTTTGACTACAAATTGGGCTACGAGCTGCTGATGCTTAATGGTGCAATTACTTTTACGGGATTGTGGTTGGTGAGAGGTAACAAAAACTAGGTTAGGAAGAAATTGTTTTTGTTATCCATGTTCTGTTTTATTGCTAACATATCGGGGGTATTGTACTGTTTGGATTTTGCCCTTTAGGAGAAGTGTTTGAGTTTGTAATTTAAAGAGAGTTGCAAAATGGCAGAACATTTTACCTCTATTGAAATCCTTCAAAGTTCCCTTTTCTTTTCGTTGTAGGCTTTGTGTCCAAATGTAATTGTTTGGGATGTATTTGCTTGCACTATGTCCTTTTATTCTATAGATCAACTCCGTATTAAGTCCGTTTAAATACGGAGTTGATACGGACTTGATTTGAAGGAGTTCCCTACCAAAAAAGGAGGATTTAATCGTTTGAGATATTTTTCTTACAAACCCAGGGATACATTTTGTTTTTATTGAAAATGGTCCTTAGAAAGATAAGATTGTTGAAGTTATGAGTTTTCTACTTGATCGTGATGGTGTGAAAGGAGAATGCAATAGGTTTCTCTTTTTACATCATTAGTTTTCATTATCTTTAGAAGAATCGAACTTGTTTACTATGAAAATGAAAGCTATGCTTCTTCTGGGGGCTCTGTTTGGTTTGGCCTTCGGCAATGGGAATCCAACCTACCGTTTGTACAACGGCAATGGAAAATCAATTCGTTACCAGAAAATGATTCGTCAGCTAAAAAATGCGGATATTGTGTTTTTTGGAGAGCTACATAACGATCCTATAGCCCACTGGCTGGAATTACAGATCGCTCGGGATCTCCACAAACAAAAAGGTGATCGGTTGGTGTTGGGGGCCGAAATGTTCGAGGCGGACAATCAGAAAGGGCTACAGGCCTACCTAAAAGGTGAATTATCGGAAGAGGAGATGACCCAAAGGGTTAGATTGTGGAAGAACTACTATACCGATTACCGAGCTTTGGTGGAATTGGCCAAGACGGAAGGTTTACCCTTTGTGGCCACCAACATTCCCCGACGGTATGCCAGCATGGTGTTTCGGGGAGGATTGGATGTGTTGGAAAGGCTCGATAAAGAGGAAAAACGATGGATGGCCCCACTGCCCATTGCTTTTGATCCGAATGTGAATTGTTACAAGAAAATGTTGGAGATGGGGAACGGACACAAGGGGAAAAACAATCTTAACTTTCCTAAAGCACAAGCCATCAAGGATGCAACTATGGCCTACTTTATATTACAAAACTGGGAGAAAGGAAAGCTCTTTCTGCATTTCAACGGTTCCTATCACTCCAATAATTTTGAGGGTATCATCTGGTACCTAAAGCGTGCGAGACCAGATCTGAAGATCCTCACCATTGCCACAGAAAGACGAAGGGACATTCGAAAATTGGAGGAAAGTTTGAAGGGGATCAGTTCCTTTCTTTTGATGGTGCCCGAAGATATGACGAGGACGTATTAAATGGCGGTTTGCTGCTCGTTCTTTTTTATGGACAAGCTATTCGCTTTTGGCCCTTGGTTGTTAGAGTAAAAATATAAAACTGATTCTCTAAGAGAGTATGGTTAATGAAATATAGAAAGAGAACGCCCCCATTCATATTGAATGAGGGACGTTTTTTTTATGCTTCAGCTGTCAATTCTTTATTGGCTTCTGCTTCGTGTTTTTTGTAGTTATAGTAGGCCAGCAGTGCCACGGCAATTACAACGGCTACGCTATAGTACACCCAGGTAGGGATGGGGACCGGATCGCCCTTGGCGTAGGAGTGCAAACCTGCCAGGTAGTAGTTTACTCCAAAATAGGTCATCAGAATGGAGCTGTATCCCAATAGAGAGGCCAGGTTGAAGGAGTAAACCGATTGGAGTCCGGGGATGAATCGCATGTGTACAACAAAACTGTATACAAGGATACTTACTAATGCCCAGGTCTCTTTGGGATCCCAACCCCAGTATCGTCCCCACGATTCGTTGGCCCAAATTCCACCCAGAAAGGTACCAATGGTCAGGAAGTACAGTCCAACAATTATGGTCATCTCGCTAATGGTGGTTAGGTCTGCAATGTTTCCATCTATGCGTTTATCGTTTTTGCGGTTTTTCAGAATCATGAGTACCAGATTGATGAAGCCCAGAATTGCTCCGAGGGCCAGAAAACCGTAGCTGGCAGTAATAACTGCCACATGAATGGTCAGCCAGTAGGATTTTAGTACCGGTACCAAATTGGTTACTTCAGGACTCATCCAACTTAAATGGGCTACGAAAAGAGTTAATCCCCCCAGAATTGCAGTTGCAGCAAGTGAGAAATAGGATTTGCGAACGAATAAAAATCCGGATAGTAAGCAGGCCCAGGCCACATAGGTCATCGATTCGAAACCGTTACTCCATGGAGCATGGCCTGATATATACCAGCGAGCAGCCAAACCTGCTGTATGCAGAAGAAATCCTATTCCTAACAAGATCAGGGCACTTCGAACAATCCAGGTAATTCTTAATTTGGGTTGTACAATGTGTACCACAAGTGCAATTAGCAAGAAGAACCCAATCAGTAGGTAAATGGGAAAAAGTCTTTTAAAAATATTGGTGTTGTTGTATAGAATTTCAATTTTTTGTTTGGTTTCGCCAGGAAGAATTTGGGCACCGTATCTCTTCTGATAGGTTTTTATTCCTGCTAGGAATTCGTCTGCCTGATTGTAATCGTTATTGTTGACCGCTTGCAGGTACATCTGTACGGATTTTTTTACGAATAGTGAATCCTGGGTGGGTAGGTGAACAATATCGGTAGGTTTGTACCATTCGGCGTTTTGATCTGTGGGGTTAGGAAATATTTTTAAGAATTCCCCCGAAAAAACCATATAGCAAATGTTTACTCTTTCGTCAACGTTGATCAGTTCCTTCTCGTATCTGGAACGATGAACCGGTTTCTTTGAGTAGGCTTGTTGAACTTCTGCTCCCAGTTTGTATTGTCCCTTTTGATTCAGGAAGTCTACGAAGGCAGCATATTTCCCTTGAACTCCTATTTTACGTGATAATTCAGAGTTTGCTACCTTGATCAGAGGTACCATTTGCCATTGCATGGGATTGCTTGTCATTCCCAGAAAAACCTGGTCGGAATGCATTCCTTTGTATTTAGATCTTTTGCTGATTTTCCGGATAATTTCACTGGCTAATGTGTTGATGGGTTCAATACGACCACTGTTGTCGAGTACCAGTAATTCTGAAAATTTGCTCGCTTGCTCCATTGGGATGGGCGTGGGGGTAGAGGTTTGTTGCTGTGCACTGGTGTTTAAACTGAGTCCGGAAAGACCAATGAGTAGTGCGATGGTTATTACGGTTTTATTCCTACTGATTTCGTTGGCTCTGCGACTTAATATTTTGAAACGGCTTTGTCGGTTGAATAGGGACAGAGCCATTCCTAGCATCATAAGGAAATAGCCGGTATAGGTTACCATCATTCCCAATAGATCGTGATTTACCGAAAGGATGGTACCTTTCTCATCTTTGTCGTAGGACGATTGAAAGAATCTGTAGCCTCGATGTTTCAGGATGTTGTTCATAAATATCCGGTAATCTTTGGTGAGGTTTTGGGATGGATCTATAAGGGTTACTTCGCTTGCAAAGGACGAGGGGCTTTTTGAGCCAGGGTAACGGTCCAGTTGAAAATCGATAAGTTTAATAGAGAAGGGCAATTCCATAATTTTGGAGCCATAGGAAATGGAAACCTGTGAGCCGTTTAGGTTAAGAGGTGATTTTGTGCCGATAACATCTCTTTGGCCGGACACCATTAGTTCCTTAATGGAAGTTCCGTCGCTTACCCTGAAAGCAAGCATATCGGGTTTGTTTTCGTTTCGGCCACTTATGTATCTGAACTTGGCTCGTGGGTAAAAATTCTTAATTACGATTTTGGTGCCATTCAGATCGTAAAGTTTTCTGGGCTCGATGCTGTGAAAAACTCCTGCGTCCATAAGGCCCGCACTTCCGTCCATCATACTGATTTTTTTGATGGGATAGGGTGCCCGAATGCGGAGACTGTCCGAATAGTTAAAGGTTATAGCATTGGGGTTGTCTATGGTGTTGAAGGCGAACATTTGGTTGTTGATTATTTTTGCTCCCTTGTATTCCAGAGTATACGACTGAAAGTTTTGCTTTCCTCCCTGTCCTACGGCAACAAACTCAATAACGGGTTGTCCTGTAGGATCTTCCTGTAAGCTTTCCTCCGCATGGGGCAAATAAGCCATTAATTCCACATTAATCGTCTTATTGGTTAATTGTAAATCTGTATCGAAGGAGGACGGTTTCAGGGAGGTGAGGCTGATTCGCTTGCTTTCCTTGGACTGTTCCCCTTTGTGGTTTACAACAATATCAATGTAGGTGTCAGCAGAAAGAATCTGGTTCGAAGTTTCTCCTTCCCTTATGTGCATGGTGGCTTCGTATCCCATGTAACGGGTGATTCCCGACCCTAAAATGATAACAATGAAGGCTACATGGAAGGCCAATATGGTCCATTTGGCTCGTAAGTAGAGTTTGTATCTGAAAATATTGGCTACCAGATTGGCTCCAAGCAGAATCAGAAGTAGTTCAAACCATTTGGCATTGTAAACCAAGGCACGGGCTGCCTGAGTGCCAAAATCATTTTCGATAAAAGTGGCCGTTCCAATGGAGAGGGCGAACAGGATGGTTAATACACCCATCATTTGCATGGAGAAGAGAAAATCGAATATTTTTTTCATCAGCAGTCGTTTTTTGTAGGAAGTATAAACTCAGCTTAAAACTAGCTTATTTCCTTGTATGTGAGAAAGGAGAATTTGTGTTGTTTTGATAAAGATCTACCGATCTGTTATTCTGGTAATGCAAAAGTAATTGTATTTCGGAATTTAAGATACTGTTTTATTTAGAAAATTGAAATTTAATGAAGGAAGATGCCGGAAGGGGATTGGGTGAAATCTTTCGGTTCCCCTTACAGTTCCTATCCTTTGTAAGATTATGTGAAAAATGGTTTCCAAAATACGATCCTGTGTTGAGTGGGGATTAAATTCTATTGTTAAACATCTTGTGATTCAGTGAATTTGAGTTCTATCAGGGGAGAGATTTTAAGTGTTGCTAATTTAGATTGAAATAAAATAAACAGTTGCGAGTAGGTTCTAAAAAACAAAAAGAGACCTGAATATCAGCTTAAATAAAAAGAGAAAAAGGTTTTAAAATTAAAATATAACAAGTTTAAATTGTCTGATATGTTTGTTTTTATGATTTTCAGTTTTTAGTATTGTATTGTTGGTTGAATATTATTATATTGAATAACAGTTAGTAACAACAATCTATCCTAAACCTATGAAAAAACTTACAACATCTTTACTGGTCCTTTTTTTGGGGCTTTTACCCACCGTGGTAGTCGCCCAATTGGACTTTACGGGTGAAATTCGACCCCGTACCGAGTACCGTCATGGTCTCAAATCTTTGTATAACGATGCCAACGAAGCTGCATTTTTCACATCTCAGCGTACTCGTTTGAATGTAAATTATGCAGAAACCAAATTCAGGGTTGGTGTTTCGCTTCAGGATATCAGAACCTGGGGAGATGTTAGCCAATTGAATTCATCTGATAAGAATAAGATTATGCTTCATGAGGCCTGGGGAGAAATCCTGTTTAGAGATAATTTTTCTTTGAAGGTAGGACGCCAGGAATTGGTTTATGACGATCACCGCATTCTGGGTAATGTTGGTTGGGCTCAACAAGCTCGAAGTCATGATCTGGCCTTGTTTAAGTTTAAGGCAGGAGAGAAAGGAAAATTCCACGCGGGGTTTGCGTACAATCAGGACAAGGAGCAATTGATCACCCGTTTGTATACTACAGGGGGAAATTACAAATCCATGCAGTTTGCCTGGTATCACCGCGAGTTTGAAGAATTTAAAATGAGCTTGCTGTTTTTGAATAATGGTTTGCAATATTCCAAAATGGCTGATGGTGCCGTTATCGATGAGGAAACTCGTTACAGTCAAACTTTTGGTACACATTTGAATTACAAACCAGGAAAAGTGAAGTTTTCCGGCTCCGCCTACTACCAAACCGGAGAGGATGTAACTGGCCGTGATCTCAAGGCTTATTTGATTTCCGCAAGTATGTATTACCCTGTTGCTGATAACTGGAAAGGGTATGTTGGTGCAGAAATCCAGTCGGGAACCGACACTGATAAGCAAAATGTGAATAACGATAACAAATCTTTCACTCCTATTTTTGGTACCAACCACAAGTTCAACGGACACATGGATTACTTCTATGTTGGGAATCATGGGAACAATGTTGGTTTGCAGGACTTTTTTGCCGGTTTAAACTATGGTAAGGATAAGGTGTCGTTTTCTACAGCACTTCACATTTTTGCTTCTCAGGCTGATTTGATGAAGGGAACGGAAAAAATGGACAGCTACCTGGGAACAGAGATTGATCTGTCTTTGGGGTACAAGTATTCTAAAAGCTTGGTCATAAAAGCGGGATACTCTCAAATGTTTGCGTCCGAATCGATGGAAGTTTTGAAAGGTGGAGATAAAGGAGAAGCGAACAATTGGGGATGGGTAATGCTTGTATTCAAACCTAATTTCCTGAGTAAATAATTTAATTGCTCTGTCCAAAAATACAGCTAATGGTTAATTTTATTAAAAAATTCACACCTCCTCCACAATGGAAAATACCAGTGATTGTTCTTATGGGGATTTTCGTGGGTTTGGGCGTACATGTCCTTTATATTTCGAAGGCAGCCTCTTATCTTTCCGATAAACCCGAAACTTGCGTGAACTGTCATGTAATGGCTCCTCAGTTTGCAACCTGGAATCACAGCTCGCATCGTGAAGTTGCAACTTGTAACGATTGTCATGTACCCCATGATAACGTTTTCAGGAAGTACTTCTTCAAAGCTAAGGACGGTATGCGTCATGCTTCCATGTTTGCTTTAAGATTGGAGCCACAGGTAATTTTTATCAAGGAGGAAGGACGCGATGTGGTTCATGAAAACTGCATACGTTGTCACAGTCAGGTGGTAACCGAAGCCAAACTGGTTGGGAGGGTTGAGAATCATATTCATCACCGTACCGATCGTTTGTGTTGGGATTGCCATCGGGAAGTTCCTCATGGAAGGGTGAATAGTCTTTCCAGTGTCCCCAATGCCAGGGTGCCTTTGCCTGAAAGTCCGGTACCCGATTGGATTAGAGAATATATGAAAGAAAGTAAAGAAGAGAAAAAGTAACAAAAACATACAAAACTGAATATTATGAAACCTATAGAAGAATCGGTAAAACAGAAACCTTGGCTGGGATGGCTTATCTTCCTGGTGACTTTGGTCGTTGTTTTTGTACTGGGGTTACTTGCCTCCTCCATTATGGAGCGACGAGCTGAATCAGTTTTTGCCTATACTCCCCAGGTGGAGCACGGTCAATGGGAACCTCGCAATGAAGTTTGGGGTGAAAATTTTCCCCGGGAATATCAATCCTATTTACAAACCGCAGATACGTCCTACCGAAGTAAATACAATGGTGGGGCAATGATCGATATGTTGGAAGTGGACCCACGTTTGGTGGTTCTTTGGGCCGGGTACGGATTCTCCAAAGATTACAATCAGGGGCGTGGACATTACTATGCAGTAGAAGATTTGCGCAATACATTGCGTTCCGGAGGTCCAAAAAATGCTAACGATGGGCCAATGCCAATGACATGCTGGACCTGTAAGAGTCCCGATGTTCCACGTTTGATGAACGAGATTGGTGTGGCTGAATTCTATAAAGGGAAATGGGCCAAGCATGGGGAGCAGATTGTGAATCCGATTGGATGCGCCGACTGTCATGATGCGGAGACCATGAACCTAAGAATTAGTCGTCCTGCATTAATTGAGGCTTTCGAAAGACAAGGAAAGGACATAAATAAAGCGACTCACCAGGAGATGCGTTCTTTGGTTTGTGCCCAGTGTCACGTGGAATATTACTTCAATAAGAAAACCGTTAAGGGTGCTGCTTACCTGACTTTCCCATGGGATAACGGAATGTCAGTGGAGGCCATGGAGAAATACTACGATGATATGGAATTTAAAGACTGGACCCACAAGTTGAGTAAGGCACCTATGCTCAAGGCACAGCATCCGGGGTACGAGGTTTATCTCACCGGTGTTCACGCTAAGCGTGGAGTCTCTTGTGCTGATTGTCACATGCCTTACAAATCGGAAGGCGGACAGAAATTTACCGATCACCACATTCAAAGTCCATTGAACAATGTGGCCAATTCTTGCCAGGTTTGTCACCGTGAGGAAACTGATAAATTGATTGAAAGTGTGTACGATCGTCAGGATAAAATTATTGAGAATCGTGACAAGCTGGAAGAACTATTGGTTCGAGCTCACGTGGAAGCCAAGAAGGCATGGGATCTGGGAGCTAAAGAGATACAAATGAAACCTGTGTTGACCCTAATTCGTCACGCCCAGTGGAGATGGGATTATGCGGCTGCATCTCATGGTGGATCTTTTCACTCCCCTGTTGAAACCGGTCGTATCATTTCTACCGGTATTACCAAGGCTCAGGAAGCTCGTATTCAACTGGCCCGACTTCTTGCAAGTCTTGGTCATAACAAGGAGATTCCGTATCCCGATATTGCTACCAAAGCAAAAGCTCAGAAATTTATTGGTTTACCAATGGATAAGCTGAATAAGGAGAAGAAAGACTTCCAGAACACTTTGATGAAGAAGTGGGATGAGGAAGCGGCCAAGCGTGAAAAAAAATATAAGGTACAACTATAATTCACGATACTAATATTGCATGCTACTCCTACTGGGGTAGCATACTTTTTATTTTTTCGATTGTTGTATCGGATTAATTTTTTAAAAAGTGCTATATGAACAGATCTTCCAGACAACTTTGGGAAGCTCCGTGGGGGTATTCCGAGAGTTTTTTGTTTTCTGTAGGTTTAATGGGAATTGGCTTCGTATTGGAGTTTCTTACGGGAACCAGTCCCGGTCAAATGGTATTTCCTGTCAATGCCATTGCAGGAGGGGTTTTTATAGTAGCTGTTTTGCTGCTTCATTTTCTTTTTGGACAGACTACCTGGCTGAAATGGTTGTCGGGGATTCCTGCTTCTGTTAGTGCAATTGTAACCCTTACTTTTTTAGTTTTGTTGATGGGGATAACTCCTCAGGTGGCTTCTCAAGAGGAGGGCTGGATGGCTATGTTAGGTTTGAACCGGATGACTTCCACTTGGCCATTTCTATTGATCAGCCTCTATCTGTTGCTGATTTTGGGATTGGTTACGGTTCGAAGGCTATTTTTCTTTCGTTTGAAAAACTGGGGCTTTGTCTGCAGTCATTTGGGCCTTTGGATTGCCATTTGGGCAGGAGGTCTGGGAGCCGGAGACCTGGTACGTCTTAAGATGAATCTGACCGAAAACAAAACTGAATGGCGTGCCTACGATGATAAAGGGAAGTTGTATGAATTGCCTCTTGCTATCCATTTGAAGGATTTTCGGATTGAGGAGTTCCATCCCAAGTTGGCAGTAGTTGAGAATAGTACAGGAGAACTTTACGAGAAGACTCAACCTTCCATGATTATGATAGAGGAGGGGATGGAATGCGAATTGCACGACTGGAATGTAGAGATTGTAAATTTTCTGGAATCCTCCGGGCGATTTGGAAACAGGTATCATCAATTGAATGATTTTGGAGCAGTTCCTTCGGCAAGGATACGGGTGAAAGATCAGCAGGGTATGGAATTGGAGGGATGGATTAGCTGTGGCAGTTTTAACATGCAGCATGAGTCTCTGAAGTTGGACGATCAACATTCATTGGTTATGACGGTTCCGGAACCCAAAAGGTTTAGCTCAGAAGTAGTTGTTTTTACCCCTTCCGGAAAAAAGGCTGAGGTGATTCTGGAGGTGAACAAACCTTTTACTATGGATGGATGGAAAATTTATCAATTAAGTTACGATGAAAAAATGGGGAAATATTCTCAGTTCAGTATTGTTGAATTGGTTCGCGATCCCTGGCAACCTCTGGTTTATCTGGGGATCTTCATGATGATAATTGGAGCGATCCATATTTTTTGGATCGGAAAACGAAAAGGAGAGCTTAGTCTATGATGTGGCAAAATTTTACCCTTACCGCCGGGGTTACTGCTTTTGTATGGCTACTGGCTATGATTCTGCACAAAAAAAGCTTGATTCGAAACTTTTTGGTTGTGCTGGGAATAACACTTCTTGTTACTTTCATTGTGGCCCTTTGGGTGGAGTTGGAGCGTCCACCTCTTCGTACATTAGGGGAAACCAGGTTGTGGTATTCCCTCTTTTTACCGGCCATTGGTTTTATTACCTACCGTCGCTGGAAATACAATTGGATGCTTTTCTATAGTTTGGGTTTGGCTATCCTTTTTTTGGGCATTAACTATTTGAATCCGGAGAATTTTTCCAAAACCCTGATGCCTGCTCTGCAGAGTCCTTGGTTTGTTCCCCATGTAATCGTGTACATTTTTGCTTATGCTTTCCTGGCTGCATCATCACTGGTGGCAGTTAAAGGATTGTACCAGTTTTACCATCGGAAAGGGGATGGGAAAGTGGTTGATATGGCCGATAACCTGGTCTATCTCGGTTTTGCCTTTCTTACTTTAGGATTGTTGTTTGGAGCTCTGTGGGCCAAAGAGGCCTGGGGGCATTACTGGACCTGGGATCCTAAGGAAACATGGGCATTTCTTACCTGGATGGGGTATTTGGTCTATATTCACCGCCGCTATCAATATCCCAAGCGTTATACCAGTTCCCTTTGGATACTGGCATTGGCCTTTGTAATTCTGATGATCTGTTGGTTTGGCGTGAATTATCTACCCTCCGCGGAAATGAGTGTTCATACCTATTCTCAGGCAACTTAAAGAGTAAAAAAAAAGCTCTCAGCAATAACTGAGAGCTTTTTGATGTTTATTTCAGATTGTGTAGAATCATCTTCTTAGCTTTTTCGATAGCTGATTCCAATCCATTTGGATCTTTACCACCAGCGGATGCGAAGAATGGCTGTCCGCCTCCACCACCTTTGATTTCTTTGGCAGCTTCACGAACAATTGCTCCTGCATTCAGATTGTAATCCTTCACCAGGTTATCCGAAAGCATAATGGTCAGGTTGGCTTTTCCATTCATTTCGCAACCCAGAATAAGAACCAGATTTTCCACCTCACCTTTCAACTGGTAGGCAATGTCTTTGGCATCTCCGGCTGAATTAAGGCTTAATTTTTCAGTAATGAAATTAATATCTTTTTCAACACTGATGCCTCCTTTCAATGCATTCTTGATCACCTTTAGCTTTTCCTTCTCGAATCCTTCCAAATCTTTCCTTAGGTCGGAGTTCTCTGCCATGATTCCTTCGATGGTCTTGATCAGGTTCTGCTTGGATTTAAAAATGTTCTGAATTTCCTTTAAGGTATTTAGCATGTTGTTCACATACTTTTCAGCCTTCACAGCAGTAATGGCCTCAATTCGACGAATACCGGCAGCAATAGCACTCTCAGTAGTGATTTTAAAGAAACCGATTTGTCCGGTTGCAGCTACGTGGGTTCCTCCGCACAATTCCACCGATTCTCCAAATTTAATCACGCGAACAAGATCACCGTACTTTTCGCCAAACAGTGCCACGGCTCCCATTTCTGTAGCCTCCTGCATTGGAATGGTACGTTTCTCTTCCAGTGCAATATTCATGCGGATTTTTTGGTTTACAATTTCTTCCACTCGTTCAATTTCCTCATCGGTTACTTTCTGGAAGTGAGAGAAGTCGAAACGCAAATGATCCGAATTTACCAGCGATCCCTTCTGCTCAACATGGTCGCCCAGAACTTCGCGCAATGCAGCATGAAGCAGGTGGGTGGCGGTGTGATTGTTGGCAGTGAGTGTTCTTTTACTTTCGCTAACTACAGCATTAAAGGTTGTAGTAGGATCTTTAGGTAGTTCTTTTGTGATATGAACAATTAGACCATGTTCTTTCTGTGTGTCAATAATGGAAATTTTTTCTCCATTGGCTTCAATATAACCGGTATCACCTACCTGACCACCACTTTCGCCGTAGAAAGGCGTAATGTTGAATACCAGTTGGTATAGATCTTTCCCTTTGGCAGTAATTTTGCGGTATCGAGTGATTTTTACATCTGTATTCAGGTAATCGTAACCGATGAATTCTTCCACGTCGTCCTTCACAATCTCAATCCAGTCACTGGTATCAACAGATGCAGCAGAACGAGAACGACTCTTCTGGGCTTCCATTTCTTCCTTGAACTCTTTTCGGTTTACCACCAAATCATTTTCTTTCAGAATCAACTCCGTCAAATCCAATGGGAATCCATAGGTATCATACAATTCAAAGGCAACCTTACCTGGAATAACCTTGAAGTCCTGTTTCTTGGTCTTGTCGATAATCTGATCCAGCAAACGGATTCCGTTGGCAAGAGTACGAAGGAAGGATTGCTCTTCCTCTTTGATTACCTTTTCGATTAAAGTTTGCTGTTTAATTAACTCAGGGAAATGTTTACCCATTACATCAATTAGTACAGGAACCAGGCTGAACATGAAAGGCTCTTTCAGATTCAGGAAAGTGTAGCCGTAGCGAACTGCACGACGAAGAATTCTACGAATTACGTAACCTGCTTTGTTATTCGAAGGCAACTGACCGTCGGTAATTGCAAAGGCGATGGTACGTACGTGGTCGGCAATAACACGCATTGCAATGTCGTTTTCCTCCTTATCACCATATTGGAATCCACCTTTTTCAGCTATTACCTTGATGATAGGTTGGAACACATCTGTATCGTAGTTAGAGGTTTTGCCCTGTAGTGCCATACAAAGGCGCTCAAATCCCATTCCTGTGTCAACGTGTTGATGAGGCAGAGTTTCCAGGCTTCCATCCGCTTTACGGTTGAACTGCATGAAAACAAGGTTCCAGATTTCGATCACCTGTGGGTGATCCATATTTACCAAGTCACGTCCATCAACCAGTTTGCGCTCTTCATCGCTTCGAAGGTCGATGTGAATTTCAGAGCAAGGGCCACATGGTCCTATTTCACCCATTTCCCAGAAGTTATCCTTCTTGTTCCCGTTTAGAATTCTTTCCGCAGGTAGAAATTTGGTCCAGTATTGGTACGCCTCTTCATCCCGTTCCAGATCATCATCTGCAGCTCCTTCAAAAATTGTTGCATACAAACGGTCCTGAGGTAGTTTGTAAACATCCACTAAAAGTTCCCAGGCCCAATCGATGGCTTCTTTCTTAAAGTAATCTCCAAAAGACCAGTTTCCCAGCATTTCGAACATGGTATGGTGGTAGGTATCATGGCCTACCTCTTCCAGGTCGTTATGTTTTCCGGAAACCCTTAGGCATTTTTGAGAATTGGAAATTCGACTGTACTTGATAGGTGCATTTCCTAAAAAGAGGTCTTTAAACTGATTCATCCCTGCATTTGTAAACATCAGGGTTGGGTCATCTTTGATAACCATTGGTGCCGAAGACACTATCTTGTGTTGCTTGGATTGAAAGAAATCCAGGAACGTTTGTCTTATCTCGCTAGAATTCATGCGTACTTTATGTTTTAAATCAATGGGATTTTGATACTTAGCTTGCAAAGTTAGATTATTTCCTTAATTTTGTTCCTTTATTTGGTGTAAAAATTATTTGTTATTGTAAAAATAACGTAAAAATTTCATATGGCGAAGATTAAGTATCGTTTTAATCCTGAGTCTATTAGTTATGAGAAAATTGAGAACGGATTAAAAATTCGTTTGGTGAATTTTCTTAAGCATATTGGTTCCAGCCTTGTATTGGCCGTTGTGCTCTTAGTGGCTCTCTCTTATTTTTTCGATTCTCCTAAGGAGAAGGCTCTAATACGCGAAAATCAGCAATTGTTGTCGCAGTATGTATTGATGAATAAGGAAGTTGGTCAACTAAAAAAAGTATTGGATGACCTTGAGCAGCGGGATGATAATATTTACCGGGTGATTTTTGAAGCGGAACCGATTCATTCGAGTGTTCGAAAAGCAGGTTACGGTGGTGTAAACCGTTATGCTCGTCTGGAGAATCTGGAGAATTCGGAACTGGTTATTTCAACCGCCAAGAAACTGGATCATCTTTCAAAATCTTTATATGTACAGTCCAAGTCCTACGATGATGTGGAGGATATGGTGAAGAATAAATTTGAAATGTTGGCTGCCATTCCGGCAATTATGCCCATTGCGATTAAAGATTTTGGACGTATTTCATCAGGATATGGGAATAGAATCCATCCGATTTACAAAACCCGTAAGTTTCATGATGGAATGGACTTTACCGGAAAAATCGGAACCCCAATCTACGCAACTGGCGATGGTGTTGTGAAGCAGGCAAGAACTGCCCGGGGATATGGAAAGAGGATTGTGATTGATCATGGCTATGGTTACAAGACCCTTTATGGTCACTTAAGTGGCTACAATTGTAGAAAAGGTCAGAAGGTGAAGCGAGGAGAGGTGATCGGATATCTTGGAAATACCGGAAAATCAACTGGTCCTCACCTACATTATGAAGTACGAAAGAACAACCGTACGGTGAATCCAATAAACTACTATTTTAACGACCTTTCGGCTGATGATTACGATCGAATGGTTGAGTTTGCTGCCAACACTGGTCAAACTATGGATTAGATCCGTCGTCAAAATTTAGGAAAACATAAAAATGTGGCACGAAGAGTTTCTTTTCGTGCCATTTTATTTTGTACATTAGAGTTAGAATTCAAATAACTACGAAGTGCCCTACAAGGAAAAAAAAATAGAGAAATTGTTTTATTCAATCGGTGAGGTAGCTGAAATGTTTCAGGTGAACGCCTCCCTGATACGTTTTTGGGAGAAGGAGTTTGATATCATTAAACCGAAAAAGAATAAGAAAGGAAATCGTTTTTTTACCAAGCAGGATATTGAAAATTTTCATTTGATTTATCATTTGGTAAAGGAACGGGGCATGACCCTGAAAGGAGCACAAAAGAAACTGAAGGAGAATAAGGAGGATACCCAAAATAATTTTGATGTGGTAACCCGTCTTCAGGAGATTCGGGATATGCTTCTTGAGATTCGGGAAGAATTGTAAACGTATTAATTTTTGTGGAGTTGAAAGTAAGAGATATTGTATCAGCAATAGAAGAAATGGCCCCCTTGTCCTATCAAGAGTCTTATGATAATGCCGGCTTGATTGTTGGTCGTCCTCAGGATGAGGTAACCGGAGTTTTAATTTGCCTTGATGTAGTTGAGAAAGTAGTAGAGGAGGCCAAGGCCAAAGGGGCGAATCTGATTATTGCTCATCACCCTATCGTTTTTAAGGGACTGAAGCGATTTAACGGAAACAACTATGTAGAGCGTACCGTGATGGCTGCCATCCGGGAAGGTATTGCAATCTATGCCGCTCATACCAATTTGGATGCGGTGCAGGGAGGTGTTAACAGCAGGATTTGTGAGAAGTTGGGCCTGGAAGATCCCCGTGTTTTGTCCCCAATAGAGGGGGATCTGAAAAAGTTAGTGACTTTTATACCAACGGATCATGCCGAGATGGTGAGAAATGCCTTGTTCGATGCTGGAGCGGGTTGTATAGGCAATTACGATTCCTGCAGCTACAATCTGGAGGGTACCGGGAGTTTTCGTGGCGGAGAAAATACCCAGCCATTTGTGGGGAAACAGGGAGTTGTTCATCTTGAACCTGAAGTGAGAGTAGAAACCATTTTTCCACGGCATCTTCAAGGCAAGGTGCTCAGTGCACTTCAGGACGCACACCCTTACGAAGAGGTGGCTTACGATATTTATAGCCTGGACAATGCAAATACTCAGGTGGGAATAGGAATGGTGGGTGAATTGAGTGAGCCCATGGATACAATGGATTTTCTCTCTAAAGTGAAAGAGGTGTTCGAGGCTGGTGTTGTACGTTATACTTCCATTGTGAAACCTCAGATTTCCAGAGTTGCCGTATGTGGCGGAAGTGGTAGCTTTTTACTGAAAAATGCTATTGCTGCTCAGGCTGATATTTTCATCACTGGAGATTTTAAATATCATGAATTTTTTGATGCCGAAGACAGAATTGTAATAGCAGACATCGGACATTTTGAAAGTGAACAGTTTACTAAGGAGATTTTTTATGAGAGAGTTACAAAAAAATTCCCTAACTTTGCGGTTCTAATGTCTGAGATAAATTCGAATCCAATTAATTATTTGTAAAATATGACTACACAAGATCCAAAAGCTGCAGATTTTAAGGATATTTCAGTGGAAGAAAAATTGAGAACTCTGTATGAAATGCAAAGAGTTGACTCTGAAATTGACAAAATTAGAACGCTGAGAGGGGAGCTGCCGTTAGAAGTTCAGGATTTGGAAGATGAGATTGCGGGACTTGAAACCAGAATCAACAACCTTGAGGTTGAGACCAAGGAACTAGGGGATACTATTACCAAAAAGAAGCAGGAGATTAAGGAAGCCGGTTTGTTGATTAAAAAATATGAAGCACAACAGATGAATGTGCGCAACAACCGTGAATTCGACTCCATTTCCAAAGAAATTGAATTTCAGAACCTGGAAATTGAATTGTGTGAAAAGCGGATCAAAGAGTTTAATGCCGAAATGGGAAACAAGAAAGCTCTTGTAGATTCTTCGAAAGGTTTATTGGAAGAGAAGAATGCTGACCTTACCATGAAAAAGAATGAGTTGGATGAAATTGTTGCAGAAACTCAAAAGGAAGAGAATTCTTTGGGTGAGCAGTCCGATTCATTTAAGGCAAGAATCGAAGAGCGTCTTTTGACAGCTTATACTCGTATTCGTGAGAATTCAAGAAACGGTTTGGCAGTTGTTACCGTAGAGCGTGATGCTTGTGGCGGTTGTTTTAATAAAATTCCACCTCAGCGTCAATTGGATATTCGTTCCCGTAAAAAGATTATCGTTTGTGAGTATTGCGGTAGAATTTTAGTAGACCGATACATCTGTGATTTCGACCATAGTCTGGAAGAAGCAGATAAAGCTGAATTGGCTGCTAAGTCTAAGAGAAGAACTCGCAAAACCAAAGCATAGTTATTCGTTAGAATTTTCTAGCAAATAAAAAAAGAACCATCATTTGATGGTTCTTTTTTTTTATGATTTAATATGGAGAAAACAGTTTTATATTTTCTCGTGAAATGGTATTTCGTTTTGCTATTGAGTGATTACTCCCTCTTCTGAGATATTTACTTTTACTTCCGGAAGATCTTGCCGGGTTAATTCCCGAATCTTGGAAATGGCTCGTTTGTATGGATCCAGTCGGGTTCCTGTACCTTTAATTTGATAGGCAGGGTATATTTTTCCTTTCAGAAAGACCCCATTCTTGTTGGTAAATACCTTAACAATAGGAGCCAGTCCATTCACTCCTGATACTTTCATGCGACTGTAGGTACAGAAGTTTCCTAGGCTGTAGATGATGAAACGGTTTTTGTACAGATCCATTGCACGAATAACGTGAGGTCCATGACCAAAAACAACATCTGCGCCGGCATCTACCATCCGATGTGCAAATTCGTATACATTGCCCCGGTTCTCGCCCAGAAAGATTTCCCTTTTCTTTGGCATCTTCTGATATTTCGATCCCTCGGCTCCTCCATGAAATGAGACGACTATAATATCGCATTGTTTGTCCAGTTGCTTAACGATACGTTCAGCCTCTTCCAAATTGTTGATATCACAGGTTCCCGTATTGGGCGAAAAGGCGCAGAATCCGAATTTAATCCCCCTCTTTTCTACGATTGTAGTGGGATATTCCAGTAATCCCACATGTTGCAAACCGGCTTCTTCAATTAGGCGTATGGTATTTCTTCGTCCCGCCAGTCCCAGGTCGCCCGAGTGATTGTTGGACAAGCTAAGTACATCAAAGCCGGCTTCCACAATATTGGGAAACAAGTAGTCGGGGCTACGAAAGGCATAGCAATTGGCTGTATCCCTGCAATTCTTGGTAATCGGCAGACTATCCGAATAAGGTCCTTCCAGGTTTCCAAAACTAATGGTGGCATTGTTCAATATGGGGAGCAATGGCCCCATCAGACTGGAGCCATCTCCAGGAGGAAGATACCTTGGACTGGGAAAATTGGTTCCAAGCATTATGTCTCCAACTCCAAGAATACTTACCGTATCGGGCAGAGTAGGTGCAAACTGTTCTGGCGCGGTTAGCTTCATGGTATCGGTCACCAGTATGGGCTCCGGTTGTTTTATTACTAACTGAGCATTAACAGCTGTTAGGCTCAGGAGTAGAAAGAGTGTGACTGCAATTCGTTTCATTGGTTTGTCCTGATGTCTTACTAAAGTATAATGAAGCAAATATCCATAATCCCCCCGGTATTATCAATATCTTTGCTGCTAAAAATCGAGAACTTCCATTTTTCCTTACTCTCCGGAGGGAAATGCCAGGGAATAGGGCCGTTGCAGGGCCAGTCTTACCTCCTCAACTCCAATTGACCGGCTTCGTTTAAGTATTTCTTGTCCCTCTAGAAATACCAGTAGGCTCGGGTTGGTGTATATTCCCAGTTGGGCAGCAATTTCCGGTGTCTTTGCTGTATCCACGGTATACGACTTTAGCTGTGGGTACTCTTTTGTAAGCATTTCCATAAGTTTGGGTTTTAGGACCGTACAAACTCCGCAATTGGGGGTGGAAAAGTAAATGTAAAAGGAGGATTGCTCCTCCTTTATTTTTTCTAATTCTGTCAATCTTAATATTTGCATGGATTGCAATTGATTCTTTGTATTGTTCTAGTATTGTCCAGTATTCATCATTACCAACGGGCAGGCATCCATGGTTTCGATACCATAGGCCCGAGCCTTGGTTTGAAACTCTGGATTCTCGGAACCAGGGGTGAAGATGATTCGTTCCGGGTTCAATCCGATAACGTAGTCGTAGTAGGACTCCTGGTTTTCCGGTGCCAGGTATACAGCAACGGTGTGAACCCCTTTCTCAGCAGGTTTCCCTTTAATAATTTCCACCTCGTCAATTTTCCCTTCTTTTATTCCGACAGGAATTACCGGATGGTTGTTTTTTTGTAGGAGTTTTACGCACATATTCGAGTAGCGTTCCTCGTTGGGACTGGCCCCTAGTACTACGGTTTTCTTCATGGGGTATTGGATTAGTTGTTTCTATATCTATATATAACTAATATAGTAAAAAAGAAAACATAATAGCAATTGCGAGCATAAAAAAACCTTTCGAAATTTTAAGTCGAAAGGTTTTTTGTTATGGTTTAAAAAAGATCTAGTTCTTTTCAATCAGAACAGTAGCGTAAGCTGCAGTTCCTTCCTGTTTGCCAACAAATCCTAATTTTTCGGTTGTTGTAGCCTTAATGGCCAGATCCTCCGGATCTATTCCCATCACTTGGGCAAGAACTTCTTGCATTTTCGGGATATGGGGTTTGATCTTTGGCTTTTCCAGGCAAATTGTGGAATCAATATTTCCTATTGAAAATCCTTTTTCTGCAATGATTTCCACAGTTCTTTTTAGTAAAACCTTGCTGTCGATTCCCTTGTAGTCGGCAGAGGTATCCGGGAAATGAAAGCCGATGTCTCTCATATTGGCGGCACCTAAAAGGGCATCACAAATTGCATGGATCAATACGTCTCCATCGGAATGGCCCACGCTGCCTTTATTATGGTCCAGTTGGATTCCTCCTAACCAAAATTCTTCTCCTTCGGCTAATTGATGTACATCATAGCCGAATCCAACTCTAATTTTCATGAATTTATAATCTATTTTAACCGTAAATGTAACATCCCTATCAATTGGTTTTTCCTTGTTAGAAGATGTTGCTTGTCTTTGTAATTTGCTCTTTATGATTTAGGGCATTCCAGCTGATACAGGATGTGCCTGGTGCCTGTTTCGTTATTTTATCACATCGTCTAAATTAGCCGACAGGGTAAAGCGAAGAGTGTTCTGCAATGGGTTGTTTTGGTTTGTTGGCAACAGGTAGGAGAAATCAATAGCAAACATATTCAATTTTACTCCCAAACCGGCTGTGAAATACTTTCGGTTTCCTTTGTCCTGGTGCTCGTAGAAATAACCTGCGCGAATTGCGAATTGCTCCTGGTACCAGTATTCGGTTCCTAACGAGAAGGTTAGTTCCTTTAATTCTTCCGAAAATCCCCCTGGGGCATCACTAAAGGAACCAAAAATTCCAGACATTACGGATTTGTCAGATTTGATACCACCAACAACAGGAATATTGGAGTCTTCATCCAGTGATCCGTTTTGTGGAGTTGGAACCAATAATTTGTTGATATCGGTAGTAAAAGTAATTGTGTTGTAGCGGTCCAGTTCCATTTTCAGTGCAGTACCCAAACGCAGGTTGGTAGGGATGAATTCCTTCTCATCGTCATCGGTGTACGAGATTTTGGAACCGATATTGGAAATGTTGATCCCCCAGGACCAAACCATATCCCTGCGGTTCATTCTGAAATCTTTTTGGTAGTATACCGATACGTCGGCAGCAAATGCGTTTCCGGCTTGGGTGGCAATTCCAGCAACATTTTGTCCCTGGGTCAGATCGGAACGAATGTAACGAAAAGCAATACCCCCTGACAGGTAATCACTCAATTGACGGGAATAAGCTACATCCAGTGCCAGTTCGTAAGGTTTTTGGTTGCTCAGGGTTGTCCCCATTGCGTCGGTAAATTGAATTTCACCCAGGGTAAAATAGCGTAGTGAAGTGGCCAGTACCTGGTTTCGATCCAGACGAAGGAAACCTGTCAAATAGGCAAGGTTCATATCGTCCACCAATTCACGTAACCAGGGAGTATAGGAAACAGCTACACCCACTTCATTTTCGATGAAGGCGAATTTAGCCGGGTTCCAGTGCATGGAGTTGATATCGGGAGAGGTAGCTACACCAGCATCTCCCATGGCACCGGCTCTGGAATCAGGCGAAATGGTTAGAAATGGCACTGCCGTAGATATGTAATTGGCTCCTGTTGTGGAGGACTGAGCTTTTGCAAACTGCACCGTGAAAATGCAGAGTAAAAGAAGTAAAAGTTTTGTAGTTTGTTTTTTGATTTTCATAGGAATTAAATTAAAAAATATGTAAATATATCTCATTAACTTAAAAATTATATTTTTATTACTTAAGGAGTACTAATTTTTGAAATTTATTTACTGTTTTGCCTTCTTTGTCTCGTACCTGGAGGCGATAAAAATAGACTCCTTTCCCGATTCTGTTCCCAAAATCGTCGCGACCATCCCAGCGAATCGGGCCAATTCGAAAGCCTTCCGGGATCAAAGAGGTTTCAATTGTTTTTACCATTCTTCCGGAAACGGTGAGAATTTGGATGAGAATGTCCAGTTCTTTGTGAGGCATATTGTGCTCAAAATAGAATCCGGTATTGGTGGTAAAAGGATTGGGATAGTTTAATACATGTTTAATAGCCAGTTCGGCAGATTCGGCTACGATAAAATCCAGTTCTGTTTCCGAGGAATTGTTTACATTATCCCATACTTTTAAGCGAAGTTGGTGTTCTCCCTCTGCCAAATCGGTAAATTGGTAGGTGATTTTTCCTTTTTGATAATTGTCCAATTCTGATTCGTAATGGTCGTTCAGTTGAATTTCCTGCTCAGATTGATTGTCGAGGATGGCGGTAATGTTGTGCCCAATGGCGGATCCTACCGTATTGATGCCGCTGGAGTCCTGAACTACGGCAAGTAGCATGGGGTTGGGGTCGGTAATACCTCCAGGGGCAAACTGTTCGTCGTTCATATACAGATCAATTTCCGGTCCCTCCTTATCGTTGATGCTAGCCGGGTTGGATCCTCCAACAATGATGGAAGTATTGTAGCCGGCCGCATCCGAATTGGAACTACTTGCATAGTAGGAGATCTTGCCGGGGCCAAATTGGTAGTTAATGTCTTTGGGTACCATAAAGGTGAAGGAGAATTTCCCTTTTCGTACACTTGCTTTGCCTTTAAATAGGATTTGGTTTTGTGCCTCGTATTGAAAAGGAACATCGTCGTTGCCCAGGGTGGATTTTTCCATTTTCTTGTCAAAAACCGTTGGAAATATGGTTCCCTGGAATTGGGGTAAGAGTTTTCCTGATCCATCCTCCAATTGTCCCGAAATGGTTATTTTGCTTAAAGCCTTAAGAGTGTCGATTGGTTGAGAAATATCGATGTTGTTCAACTTAAGGGTCGTGATGCGGTGTTCCGGGTACTTTAACCGGAGGGCCGGATCCCCCAGAAGGCAAAAGTTTCTTTTGTTGTCGCCGGATCCACTTGCTCGTTTGGTCAACCTCATAATATCTCCCAGTCGATAGAATTCGCCCTGGGTGTTTCGTTCAAAAACTGCATCGTAGAAGCTTCGGTTGAGCAGAAAGTTTTGGGAGGAAAAGACCAATCGGGTCGTGGAGAACAAACCGATTCCTCCACCTCCGTTTCTCAACAGAATAAGTTCTCCCGCCGAAGTTTTTTTGTAATTGTCGAATCGACTGAATTCGCAGGTTGCAGTCATAAAAAGAGGCAATCTTTCCTTGTTCTGCCAGTTTAAAATGTCATCAATGGTAAGAATGTGTTCGTGAGCCAGTCCGTTTTCATTCCCATGTCCGGTATAATTCAGAATTAACGTTCCCTTGTTGATGTTTTCTGTAATTAGCCGGTTGACTTCGGGATATGCCTGGCCGGCCGAAGTGGTTTCCTGCTGGTAATCATCCAGAAATATTCTTTGGGTTCGAAATTCAGGGTGGTTTTTTTCTACAGAGAGGGCCAAAAGGTTGGCATCTCTCATGTGTAGATTGTTGTCTTCGTCGTCGCCTACGAAGCAGATTTTCGAACGCCAGTCGCCATAACTTGAATTTTGGGCATAACCGAGAATTTTTTGAACTACAGTTTGTGCTTCCTCTGGGGTATTAACGGGGAGTCTTCCGATCCCAATATCCACCAAACCGATTGCTTCCCCTTCATCTTCGTCCAGCAGACCAAAGAAATCATCAGTTACAAAAGATTGAGTTGGACTCAGTGAGTTTGACGATTGGTATGTGGGGATTTGATTCGTATTTTGGGAGCTTTCCAGTTTGTTGTCGTAAGATCCGTCCCCAAAGAGGAGAAGGTATTTGGGCATATCTTTTTCTGAGGCGGAACGATCGTACAGCATTCTCATGAAATTTCGGATGGCAGCTATGTCTCTGGCCCCGGAGGAAAATTCATTGTAGATTTGATTCGGTTCAACAATTGTAACTTTTAACTGGTCATGCGTTCTGTGTAGGTCGGCCAATTGGGCAGCGTAGCCCATAAATTTTTTCGGACAAACAATTATGTAATCCCTTCCTGTTAAACCATGCAAATTTTGGTTTGGGATTTCCCCTACTAGTTTTGGTGTGGGGAAATTTCCGTTTGGATTAAGTGCAACAAATTCTCGCAGACTCGAGGTGTTGGCTATAAATTCAGTGGTGTTTCCTGTATGTTTGGGTTGAACTCGAATAATGTTCTGAGGATTGGTAACATCAAAAAGCAAATGATTTGAAGTTGTGTTTTGGAGAACAAAGCGGGATTTATTTCCGATACCGATTGTTTCAATTGACCGGAAGGCCATCTGGTCTGAAGTCATCACTAGTTTTATTCTTGCATTAATGCGCAGGTAATTCAGCCATCCCTTTGAGGAGGCGGAGTTTTTTTGATATTCCAGATCTATGGTGAAATTGTCGCCAGGTGCATTGTAATTGGAGAAGAATGCAATTTTATCATCAGCATATTTCGAGGTATAGCTGCTTCCGTTTATTGCGGAGAGGTTGACTGTTCCAATTTGGTTGCCTTGGCCTTTTACCAGGAATTTAGTGGCCGAAGAGGCTCGGGCCAGCAGATGGGTCGAAATTTTAATTTTCTGATCTTTTATCAAATTGGGAAATTTAAAAGAAAAGGAGTGGTTTGTTGTGATGTCGAAAGTTTCACCAACCCATAATCTTCCGGACTGCAGGAGATTTTTCTGGTCCTTGTCGATCACCCGGTAGTCGTCGAATTGAGTTACGGTTTGATTGAAGGAACCCGTAGTGGCGTCAATGTTGGCCGGAGTGGGAGAGGAACCTTTGTCCGAAGTTAAGAAATAGTAGGAGGCATCAGAATAGGAGTGGTTCTCATGTACAAATTCCTGAATTTCCCTATCAAAGCTCCAGTTTCTGGGGCCTTTGGCAAAGAACAAGAGAAAGTCCCCTGAATTAAAGATGCCATCTCCACCTTTCTGAAACCATACGGAATTCATCGGAAGATCATCTGGATGGTTTGCATTGTTCATTTTGGGCAGCATTCCGCCCCCACTTCCGTAAATTCGGACGTTTTCGGGTTGTGCAATGCCCATATCTTTTAGTTGTTCGTAGGTTATTTTGTAAAAGGCTGTGGTATCTACAGCTATTTTTATCCATTTCCCACTTTTTAGTACCGATTCGGAAAGATAGCTCTTGCTTTTTGTTGTCTTCAAAGCAGAATTATTGGTGTTGGTACGCAACCGGATTCCGAATTTGATAAGTTTCTCTATTGCTCCGGTTTGTGGATTCTTACGAATAGGAACAAAACGGATTTCCTGAAATGCTTTTTTTCGCTCTATTCTTGGAGTCGTAGTTATGTTGATGGATGAGTTGATCGTAAGATTTTTTACGAGGTTTGATTCTTCTTGATTAAGAGGTGTAAATACTGGGTTTAAGAGGGTGCCGGAAAAGTTTCGGTTTGCACTTCCCTGTAGCCGGATCTCAAGGTAATAGGGGATTGGGTTTTCCCAATCAGGATATACAGCACCACGAAACCCCAATACCTTTTTTTCCCTACCATCAGGAGAAAAAAGTGAGGTAATTTCCCATTCCAATTCTATGTTTTTTTCATCATTTTGAGCTTGAGTAATGGAAAAAGGAAAAAGCGCAAGAAGGATGAGAAGGATTCGCATAGGTGTGTGATTAGGTAAATGATATTATTTTTGTGATAAAAGTGACTGTTTTGTCCACTAAATTTTTTATTTTTGAATTTCCGTTATTGCTTAAAGTGTAATCCTAAGGGATCAAAATTAAGCTCTAAATCCTAATTTAACAAAATTTTACGCATTTGGAGTGTAAAAAAACAGAAAGCAAATTGATCGGGAAAAATGATACAATAAATTCGATCGGCAAATACTTTACTCGAGAATTTATCGTTTAGAAAAGAACACAGGAGAGCGCGAGATAAGTTTCAGGAGAAGAGGGTGACAAGATTCTGTTAAATTCAAAAGGTCCGAATTGATTTTTTTGAAAATATGTAAAAAGTAAAAGTTAATACAATAACTTATATAGCATTTTAGTTATATTTGTTGAATTAAGTTATATTGACAATATAAAGACATCCATTTATTATGCAATTAAAGTCAAGTATTATATTTTCTGTTTGTATAGCTGCCTTAGTGGCTCTTCCTTCCTGTAGTAAGGTGAAAAAACTGGTTGGAAAAGGAGAGAAATCGTCCACTACAGGTTGGAGATATAACGATCCGGATAATGGAGGGTTTGAGTATCGAAGTGGTTATCAACAGCCAGTTGGACCCGGACTTGTTTTTGTTCAGGGGGGAACCTTTACTATGGGGAGAACCGAGCAAGATGTTATGTTTGATTGGAATAATGTTCCCAGAAGAGTGACTGTTCCTTCATTCTATATCGACGAAACCGAAGTACGCAATATCGATTACCTTGAATATTTGCATTGGATCAAACGAGTGTATGTAGATTATCCTGAGGTTTACCAAAAGGCACTTCCCGACACCCTTGTTTGGCGTAGTGAATTGGCATACAATGAACCTTATGTAAACAACTATTTGCGTCACCCAGCTTATGCTGAATATCCTGTTGTAGGTGTTAATTGGGAACAGGCTGTGGATTATTGTGCGTGGCGTACCGATCGCGTTAACGAGCGAATTTTGATTGAGGCTGGAATTCTGAATGAAGATCCAGCTCAGCGAAATGAGAACAACTTTAATACAGAAGCCTATTTGGCAGGACAATACGAAGGGGCTGTTAATAAGAATTTACCTGATTTGAATCCGGATAATGAGGAGCGTCGTGTGCGTTGGAGCGATGGTATCCTATTGCCAAAGTACCGTCTCCCTACCGAAGCTGAATGGGAATATGCCTCTACCGGGTTAATTGGAAATTCGAAAGAAGAGCGAATTACCGACAAGAAAATCTTCCCATGGAATGGTCACTGGGTAAGAAACGAAGAGAAGAAACACCGCGGGCAGATGATGGCCAACTTTTCAAGAGGCCGAGGTGATTACATGGGTACCGCCGGTGCCTTGAATGATGGTGGAGATATTACCGTTCCTGTAAAATCCTTCTGGCCTAACGACTTTGGCTTGTATTGTATGGCCGGTAATGTAAATGAGTGGGTAGCTGACGTATATCGTCCTATGTCATCGGAAGATGTTGCCGAATTTAATCCTTACCGAGGAAATGTTTTCCAAACTAAAGTAAGAGATGAGGAAGGCAATATTGCAGAAAAAGATAGTTTGGGACGTATTCGTTATCGTAATCAAAAAGACGAGGAGATTATGAATCGCTACAATTATCGTACTTCGGACAACCGTAACTACCGTGATGGTGATGTTCAGTCGAGTATGGTAAGTGACCAAAATTGGAACAACTCAGATCATCAGCGTCCTGGTTCCAGCCGAATGTATGTTCAGGGTAAGGGGGATAACCAGGAAGGAATCTCTTCGATGGTAACCGATGATTCGAGAGTATACAAAGGAGGATCATGGAAAGATCGTGCTTTCTGGATGGCTCCGGGGACTCGTCGTTATCTGAATCAGAAGGAAAGTCGTGACGATATTGGTTTCCGTTGTGCAATGAGTCATGTTGGAAGTCCAAATAATAAAAAAGTGAAATAGGAAAAAAAAACGATTTGAATAGTTCACCCCATCCAAACAGGATGGGGTTTTTTTGTTAATTTTGTGATTGGAATTTATATTGATGCTTATGCTTCTGGAACAGATTTATCAAATTTTTCAAAAACACCCTAAGGTAATTACCGATAGTAGAAACATTGAAAAGGATGCCATTTTTTTCGCTTTGAAAGGGGCAAACTTTAATGGGAATAAATATGCCTTATCGGCTATTGAACAAGGTTGTTCTTATGCCATTGTTGATGAAGCGGAATTCGCCAAGCATGATCGGTGTATTCTGGTGGATAATGTGCTTATGACCCTGCAAGGGCTGGGACGATTGCACAGACGGACTCTGGGGATTCCAATTATCGGCATTACCGGAACCAATGGAAAAACCACTACCAAAGAGTTATTGCATGTAGTGTTGTCCCGGAAGTTTCGAACCTATGCTACCCAAGGGAATTTCAACAACCATATTGGAGTACCGCTTACCTTGCTTGCCATGGATACTTCTACTGAATTTGGTATTGTGGAGATGGGAGCCAATCATCCGGGAGAAATCAAAGAGCTATGTGAAATTGCGGAACCTGATTTCGGAATCATTACCAACGTTGGGAAAGCTCACCTGGAGGGATTTGGATCTTTTGATGGCGTGAAAAAGGCAAAGAGTGAATTGTACGATTATCTGGGGGCTACCAATGGCAAAATTTTTGTCAATGCCGACAATCATCATTTGCAAGATATGTTGAATGGAAGAACTGCGCTGACTTATGGAAATCAGGAGGATGTTTTTAGTAAGGGACGTTTTTTGCAATCCGAGCCGTTTATGGTGATGGAACTGCGTTCTCCGATTGGGAAACTATATATCAAGACCCGTTTGATTGGGGCCTATAACTTTGAAAATGCTATGGCGGCAGTTGCTGTGGGACGCTATTTTCAAATGGATGAAGTTGTAATCAAGAAAGCATTGGAGGAATATGAACCTCAAAATAACCGATCTCAGCTGAAGAAGACTGAACGAAATGTTCTGATTATGGATGCTTACAATGCCAATCCGACCAGTATGCATGCAGCTGTTAGTAATTTTTCCAGAATGACTTTCAGGAACAAAGCTTTGGTATTGGGCGATATGTTAGAGTTGGGGAGTAAAAGTAAAACAGAGCATCAAGCCATATTGGAATTACTGAAGAAGGAGGGATTGACCGAATCCTATCTGGTGGGATCAGAGTTTTGCAGTCTGTCTGATTCTTCCGATTTTATGTGTTTTGAAAGGGTAGAAGACCTGGTTGAGTTTTTTGAGGAAAATCCGGTTCAGGGAAAATACATTCTTATAAAGGGTTCAAGAGGAATTCATCTTGAAAAAATTACAGAAATTCTTTAGTTATGAATATTGCGTGGGGGTATCTACTCGTTGCAGGGATCTTTGAAGCGGTGTGGGCTATTGGTTTGAAATATACACAGGGGTTCACCCGGTTCTGGCCCGGTTTGGTTACTATTGTTGCTATGGCAATTAGTCTTTACTTTTTGGCTTTGGCCATAAAAAGTTTACCAGTAGGTACGGCTTATGCTGTTTGGACCGGAATAGGAGCCTTTACTACTGCCATATTGGGCATTGTTTTATTTAGTGAACCGGTCCATTTTACCCGGATATTCTTTCTGTTTTTACTTCTTTTGGCGATTGTGGGTTTAAAATTTACTGCATCTGCCTAGTCTATTTCCACTTTAGCTGGGAAAAATACTTCTGTTTTTTCAGAAAGAATGCTATAATCATGCTGTCCGGGTAAATTTCTTTGTGAAAGTTTTGCTTTACAAAAGGAAGAAGTTGGTTTCTCTTTTGTTGGTAGGCAGGCAGCATTTTGTAAAAGGACATGTGAGCTTTAAAGACTGCTGCAAAATTGGAAAATTCAAAACTAAGAAGGAATTTCATGGCAGCTACTCCATCCATAATCATTCTTCGAAACATTGTTGAAATGAGTCTGTTTTGGGGAAGATTTTTGTAGAGCATTAAGAGGTTGTTCCGAAAATTCAGAAAAAGCTTCCTGGGATGGTTCATGGGCAGAGTGCCTCCTCCTAAGTGGTAAACGGTACTTTTCGGGTGGTAGGCAATTTGATAGCCCCTGTTTTTTAATCGCCAGCAAAGATCGATTTCTTCCATGTGGGCAAAGAAGTCGGTATCCAAACCTCCCAGTTTTTTGTAGAGTTCCCCCCGGATAAACAGGGCTGCACCACTTGCCCAAAAAATATCTTTGATCTCGTCAAATTGATTGTGATCTTCTTCCAATTGATTTAAGATTCGTCCCTGGCAGAAGGGGTAGCCCAGGTAATCAATGAATCCACCGGCTGCACCTGCATATTCAAATTCGTTTTTATTGTGCCAGGCTTTCAGTTTGGGTTGGATGGCAGCTATATTGGAATTGCTTTCGGCCAGTTCCAAAAGTGGTTCCAACCAATTAGGTGCTACTTCAACATCTGAATTGAGTAGGACAAAGTAGGGATGAGGTAGTTCCTGTAATGCGCGGTTGTAGCCTCCGGCAAATCCGTAATTCTGGTCCAGAAGAATTCGCTGGATCTCAGGGTAATTGGTCTGGAGAAAATCAATCGATTCATCGGATGAGGCATTGTCGGCAACAATTACTTCTGCAATTTCAGGATTTGTATGTTGAATAACGGAGGGAAGAAATTGTTCCAATAGTTTTCTGCCGTTCCAGTTCAGGATTACAACTGCGATCTTTTTCATGGGGTACTATCTATTTTTCAAATGTCCTTTGGATGCTCAGGAGTTTTATGAATTTTTCAATTTCGGGACCTCTGTATTGTTCTTACGCTTTGTCTCTTTTGTGTTTCCATCGTTTGTGGGACCACAACCAGTACGCCGGTTGTTTTTGGATGATTTCTTCCAGTTTGCGCGTATGTTTTTCAGTAATTTCAAAAGGAGCTGTGTCTTTCGGTTGCTCAAACAGGGGAATAAATTCAACTTCGTAGTAACCTCTTTTTACTTTTTGCATGTTCACGAAAACCACAACCTGATTCAATTTTTGGGCAATCTTTTCGGTTCCCATAAAAATGGGAGTGTCCTGATTCAGGAATTGTGTCCAATACTGGATGTTCTTCTTGTTGGGGGTTTGATCCCCTATGAATGCAGTAATTGTAGGAGTGTTCTGATTTTTGTACCGAATCATTCTTCTGAGAGTATCCTGTTTGGGTAAAGTTTCGGCTCCAAACCGTTCCCTGAGGTTGATGTACATTCTGTCGAATACCTTGTTGTGAAGTGGCTTGTATATGGGCAGAAAGGTAGTGTCTGACCACAAGGCATAGGAGGTCATCCATTCCCAATTGCCATAGTGGCCCATAATTGCAATAACACTTTTTCCATCATCGCTGTACTGTTGGAGTAATTCGGGATTCTTAAAAAAGCAGCGTTTCTTGATCTCTCGATCCGAAATGTGCATTATTTTGATGGTTTCCAGAAATAGATCACAGAAATGGTGGTAGAATTTGTTCCTGGTCCGAATTAGCTCTTTGCGATCCATTTCAGGAAATGAATTCATCATATTTTGGGTTACCACTTTTTTTCGATAACCAATTACACGGTAGACCAGGAAGTAGGTAAGGTCGGAAAAAATGTAAAGGATTCTAAGCGGCAGGAAGCTGAGCATTTTTAGGAATCCATATCCGATGTAAGAAAAAAATAAATTCATTCAAATTAATTTGTGATTTACTCCAATACGAGAAGCTACAAAAGTACTTTAATTCTAATTATTTTACCATATATCTGTTAACCTGGATGGCAAATTCTTCGTGAACCTTACTGTTGGAGGCAACTATCTGTTCACCAAAAATGAAGTTGTCTCCCATACTGAAATTACAGACTTTTCCTCCTGCTTGTTGAACCAGGAAGGCGCCTGCGGCCACATCCCAGGCATGAAGACTGTATTCGTAAAATGCGTCGAACCGTCCGCAGGCCACATAGGCCAGATCTGTTGCAGCCGATCCCGGCCGTCTTACCCCATGGGTGTTTTCAATGAAGTACTTCAAGCTTCTCATAAAACGATCAAGCTGAGAATAATTGGTAAAGGGGAAACCGGTGGCAATTAGGCTGTCTTGAATGGATTCTGCATTTGAAACGGAGATTTCCCGGCCATTTAAATAGGCCGGAGCTCCTTTCCATGAATAGAAACATTCCTTAAGTCCCACTTCGTATACAACCCCCATTACTACTTTGTCGTTCTCCATTAATGCAATACTTATGGCGTAGGGAGATAGTTTGTGAATGTAGTTGGTGGTGCCGTCAAGGGGATCAATTATCCAATTGAAAACTTTTCCCCTTTTGGTGGTTGTGCCTTCTTCTGCTATAAAACCTGCCTCGGGAAGAAGAGGTTGAAGGGCATGAACCAGTTTTTCCTCTGATGTTTTATCAACATAGGTAACAAAGTCGTGAATTCCTTTGTTCTCAATGTGGTTTGTCTGGATTTTTTCCTGCTGTGTCTTCATGAAATCAGCAACATCCTGGCAAATTTCTCTTGTTCTTTTACATAGGTTTTCCAGATCCATACCCTAGGTGTTTTGTTTATAGTAACGGCTTAAAGCTGTACTGATTAATAGAATACTCTATCTTCATATTGCCTTTGGGGCCTATTTCTTTTAGTTGAACCTCAACAATTTGGTTGCTCAGATTTTCGTTATAGGCTGTTTCAACCTTAATGTAGTTTTCGGTGAAACCGTACATCTTGCCTTTGTCGTTGTGCCCCTCGAAAAGTACGGTAGACTTTTGGTTTAGGTGTCTTTCGTAAAATGCCCGAAGCTTCTTTTCTGAAAGGATTTGCAACATTTTTGCTCTTCGTTTTCGTTCCTCAACTGGAACGACTTCATTAATTTCCAGAGCTTTGGTTCCGGCTCTTTCCGAATAGGGGAAAACATGAAGTTGGCTAATGTTAAGCTGGTTGATGAATTCGTAGGCTTCCCGGAAGTCCTCCTCGCTTTCACCACGAGAGCCGGCAATAACATCCACACCTATGAATGCATCACTCATGAGACTGTTAATTTTTTCAACCCTATGAGCAAAAAGTTCCCGGTTGTACCTCCGTTTCATTAGTTTTAGTACATTGTTTGAACCCGCTTGTAGGGGAATATGAAAATGATTGACAAATTTTTTGGAATTGGCAACAAATTCAATGATTTCATCATTTAAAAGGTTCGGTTCGATGGAGGAAATGCGATATCGTTCAATTCCTTCCACTTTTTCCAGTTCCTTAATCAGATCCAGAAAAGTTTCATTGGTACTTTTTCCAAAGTCGCCAATGTTTACTCCTGTAAGTATGATTTCTTTGGCGCCTTGTTCTGCTACTTTTTTGGCCTCATTTACGGTGTCGGCAATGCTCATGTTTCTGCTTTTCCCCCTTGCCATCGGAATGGTACAGTAGGTGCAGAAATAGTTGCATCCATCCTGAATTTTAAGGAAGCAGCGGGTTCTGTCACCCATGGAATAGGAGGCCTGGAAATCTTTTACAGCCTCAATTTCACAGGCATGCATTTCTCCTGAAGCTTTCTTTTCCAGGTGGTCGATGTATTTGTGGATGTTGAATTTTTCATTGGCACCCAATACAATATCTACTCCCGGAATGGCTGATATTTCCTCAGGTTTTAGCTGAGCATAGCAGCCAATAACGGCGATAAAGGCATTGGGAGAGGTTTTAATGATTTTTTTGATGGCCTGGCGGCATTTCTTATCTGCATGATCGGTTACCGAACAGGTGTTAATTACGTAAATATCTGCCTTCTCCTGAAACTTTACAGTTTCAAAGCCCATCTCCTTAAAAGAACGTCCAATGGTTGATGTTTCTGAAAAATTCAGCTTACATCCTAATGTATAGAATGCTACTCGCTTTCCTTGCAACATGTTTCCTCTCCTTTGCTGATTTTTAATTTGGGAGTTTCCCTTTTTATCCTTGAAAAAGAATCATACCTTTTTCGATTAAAAGCCTCCTTTGAAATAATCAGCAAACTTACAAAAAGAAATCATTTATTGGGTAATTAATAACTTGTTCCTTCTGTGTTCTTTATACAGTTGATGAATAATTCCATCGGTTACCCCAATTTTGGGAACGTGGATAATGTCGGCACTGGCCCACTCCATGATGCTCAAAAAAATGGTTGCCGCCGGAATGATTACATCTGCCCGGTCGGGATTCATGTCGAATTTAAGCATCAGGTCGTTGTAGCTGAATTGTTTTAGCTTGTAGTAGATCTTTTTGAGTTCATGGTAGGTCATCTGCTTCTCTTTAGCAGGGGCAACATATTTTACCAATTTGTTGATGTTACCTCCGGACCCGATAATTTCCAGTCGGTCACAATTGGGACAGATGTCCAGCAGGCATTCCTTTAGGAGGATGAATTCCCCCTTGGGAACCTTATTTTTAAGGATTTTAAGTGTTCCTATATTAAAGGAAGCAGAAAGTTTGCATTCTCCCTTGGAGAAGAGGGTGACTTCGGTACTCCCCCCCCCAACATCCACGTAGAGATAATGTTTCTCCGGATCCAGTTCATCGGCAATCCGGTTGGAAAAGATGATTTCTGCCTCCTGTTTTCCATTAATGATGTCGATATTAATTCCGGATTCTTCCTGAATTCGCTGGATTAGGGCCATACCATTGGCAGCTTCGCGCATGGCCGAAGTGGCACAAGCCCGGTATTTGATTACCTCATGAACCTCCATCAAATGCCGAAAGGCTTTCATCGTTTGAATCATCTTTTCCTCTTTTTTCTTCGAAATTAATTTGTTGAGGAATGTATCGGTTCCCAGTCGCATGGGGACGCGAATCAAGGATGATTTTTTAAAGAAACTTTCTTTTCCTTCTTCAATCACATTCATAAATAGTAATCGTACTGCATTGGAGCCGATGTCTATCGCAGCGAATTTCAATATTTCCATGGCTTTTCAATTAGGAAGAATTAATAAATCTTTTTTGCATTATAATGGTTTTGTATAACATTTATAATAGGTTACTGGCTAATTCAGCCAGGTAGCTTCGTTCTCCTTTCACCAGATTGAGATGGGCAAAGACATCCTGTCCCCACATTCGATCGGACAGATAGGCCAGGCCATTGGATTTCTTATCCAGGTAGGGAGAATCGATTTGTTCGATGTCGCCGGTGAACACCATCTTGGTACCTTCTCCTGCCCGGGTGATAATGGTTTTGACCTCATGTGGAGTAAGGTTTTGTGCTTCGTCTACAATGAAAAATGCATTGGATAGACTCCTGCCCCGGATATAGGCAAGAGGTGTAATCTGTAGGCGTTCGTCGCGTAAGAGTTCAGCTATCTTTAGGTTTTCCCTGCTGTGAGGATTGTATTTGTGTTTGATGACGTTCAAGTTATCAAACAGGGGTTGCATGTAAGGACCAATTTTTTCACTGGCATCCCCCGGCAGGTAACCAAGGTCCTTATCTGCCAGCGCTACAATAGGCCGAGCCAGATAAATCTGATCGTAGTTATCACATTGAGCCAATGCAGCAGCCAGTGCCAGAAGGGTTTTACCGGTACCTGCTTTCCCGGTAAGGGCGACCAGATTGATGTTCGGATCCAAAAGGGCATTCAACGAAAAAGTTTGTTCGGCATTTCTGGGGTAAATGCCATAAGCATTTAGCTTTTCCACCCGCTTGAGCCTTTTCTCATTGGGATCGTAATGTGCCAGGATGCTTGCGTTTTCATTTTTAAGAACCAGGTAGTTGTGTCCGTTGAATTTGTTTGGGAATGCAAAATCTTCCACCGGTATGCCATTGGGAGAATCATAAAGTAGTGAGATCATCTCATTGTTGAAATCTTCCATGGTAATGATGCCGGAGTTCAGAACGTCATCCAGATCCTTCACCTGATCGTTTTTGTAATCTTCAGCCGGAATTCCCAGGGATTTGGCTTTCATTCGAAGATTGATATCCTTTGAAACCAGCACTACCTTTTTGTCCGTTGAGTTTAGGGAAAGGTATTCTGTAATTGCTAATATTCGGTGATCAGGGATGTTTTCCTGGAAGGATTTTTTCATGGCATCGGAAAATTCCTTGCCGGTTTCGATGAATAGATTGCCCATTTTGGGCCCCAAAGGTACCCCTTGCGTAAACAGAAGGTCACCTGAAAGTTTATCCAGTTCCCGGCTAAATTCCCGGGCGTGGTAGTTGATTTGATCGTTCCCCTTTTTAAATTTATCCAATTCTTCCAGTACGGTGATGGGAATCACAACGTCGTTTTCCTGGAATTTGTAAATAGAGCCGTAATCATGAAGGATTACATTGGTGTCCAGTACGAATATCTTTTTGAGTTTACCCATAAAAGAGACAATTAAGTTAGAGTGAGTACTACATGGAAGGATTGTCTGCTCTTTTTTTATTTCCGAAATCGATCAAATTTACAATTGTGGTCTTCCACGGGGTGTGTCAAAGGGGTTAAAAGTTAAACATTGATTGTAAATTGATAATGATTTCGCTGATTGTTGTTTTGTAATTAATTCTGTATCTGAGCATTTAATCCATCCAGGGTTTAATATCTTTAATTTAGTAATTTTTAGATGAAAAACCATTTTCATTTCCTCTATTTTGATTTATTTTATTCTACTTTGTAATCTCTAGGACAAAGAATTTGAGTAAGTGAAATAAGAAAAAATGAATTACCAGGAAACTTTAGATTATATGTTTAGCCAGTTGCCTATGTTCCAGCGAACCGGGAAGGCAGCTTATAAAGCAAATTTGGACAATACTCTGGCTTTGGATGCCTATTTTAAACATCCTCACCAGCAGTTTAAAAGTATACATGTTGCCGGAACCAATGGTAAGGGATCGGTTTCTCATTATTTAGCCTCGGTTCTTCAATCAGCCGGGTTTAAGGTGGGCTTGTACACTTCCCCCCACCTGCGCGATTTTCGTGAAAGGATCAAGATCAATGGTCAACCGATTCCGGAAGCCGAAGTTGTTGATTTTGTTGCGGATCACAAACAACTGTTTACCGAGATTCGTCCCTCCTTTTTTGAAATGACAGTTGCCATGGCTTTTGATTATTTTGCCCGTCAGAAGGTGGATTATGCCATTGTTGAAGTAGGCCTGGGTGGCAGGTTGGATTCTACAAATATTATTTCTCCCTTGCTATCGGTAATTACAAACATTAGTTTGGATCACACCAATTTACTGGGCGATTCTGTTGAGAAAATAGCAGAGGAAAAGGCCGGGATCATAAAGAAGGGAATTCCTGTTGTTGTGGGGGAGAGACAGAAAGGCGTAGATGATATTTTTATTCAAAGGGCCGAAGAAATGGGCACTTCCCTGTATTTTGCCTGCGATGAGTTGAAGATTCAATCTTCCTCTTTGGAGGAGCAGTACAGGGTGCTTGATATTGAAAAGGGAAGCCGGGTAGAATATGCGGGCTTGCGAAGTGATCTTTTGGGAATTTATCAGCAGAAAAATTTATTGACCGCTCTTTGTGCACTGGAGGAATTGGAAAAGCAAGGGATTCCAGTAGGAAAGGAAGCCATTTACAGCGGTATCTCTAAGGTTATATCCCAAACAGGTTTAATGGGGCGTTGGTATCAACTGGCTACAGCACCTCTTACGATTTGCGATACGGGGCACAACGAAGCAGGCATTCGGGATATTCTTTCCCAATTGGAGGTTACCCCATTCGAAAATTTGCACATGGTTATTGGAATGGTTGACGATAAGAATGTAGAGGAAATTCTGAAAATGTTACCTCGGGATGCAAAATATTATTTTACCCGTGCAAAAATTCCGAGAGCCCTTGATCAAAATATTTTGAAGGAAAAAGCGGAAAGTGTCGGATTAAAAGGGGATGCGTATGCTTCTGTTAAAGAGGCAGTAGGTTCTGCTAAGCTGGAATCCGGGTCCGATGATTTGATATTTATTGGGGGTAGCACTTTCGTTGTAGCGGAAGTGGTTTAAAGAAAAAATCCTTAAATAAAATTTGCATGCAAAAATATTCTGCCTATATTTGCATCGCAATAGGGCGGTTAGCTCAGTTGGTTCAGAGCACTTGGTTTACACCCAAGGGGTCATAGGTTCGAATCCTATACCGCCCACCAATAAAAAGGATTAGACCGCAAAGTTTAATCCTTTTTTTATTTTTCCCCAGCGCAACTTACCTTTTAATTGTCTTATACATAGCAAAAAAACAATAAAGAAATTTTTCTTTATTGAAAACTTGTTTATTTTTGTTTTGTTTAAGGCGCAATTCAATTACTATGGTTCAAAGTTCAAGAAAATCATCTGCTGTTCCGGAGCCTACTATCCGTCGTATGCCATCTTATTTGTCGTATGTCAAGGTGTTGAAAAAGAAAGGGCAACAGTTTGTTTCTTCAACTCAAATTGCCAATTACATGAACATTGATTCCACGCAGGTAACCAAGGATCTTTCCTATACGAGTATTGTTGGGAAAACCCGGGTTGGTTACGAGGTGGAAGCGTTGGTTGAGGTGCTTTCCAATTTTCTGGGATTCACCGTCATGGACGATGCTTTTCTAATTGGGGCCGGTTCCCTTGGTTCAGCCTTGTTGCATGACAATGGTCTTTCGCAATTTGGATTGAATATTGTTGCTGCTTTTGATGTTGATCCTTCCACTATTGGCAAGAATGTGAATGGTGTTGAAGTGTATCATATTGATCAATTCCGTGATTTGGCCCAACAAATGAATGTGATTATGGGAATTCTTACTGTTCCAGCTGAGAATGCCCAAACAGTTGCAGATTTGATGGTGGCATGGGGGATAAAGGCCATCTGGAATTTTACTCCGGCTCGTATTAAAGTGCCCGATGAAATTATTGTACAAAACACCACAATCTATTCTAACCTGGCTGTAATTTTTAACAAGTTGCATGCCGACCGGAAAGAGTAAAGATTTGCTGGAGTTGGTACACGCAAAAAAAGCAGCGATTTAAATCGCTGCTTTTTTTGTGGCAATTGGTTGTCTCTTCTCCTTTTATAGTTTATTGTTTTAATGGCTTGCCATTTTTGCACAGAAGTAACTGGTCTATTGCTTCTGTGCTTCTTTGGTTTTTTCCCTAGTCATTTATGATCCCAATAGGTATATAAGTCGTTATAAATTCAATTAAATATGACTTTGGTACGAGTTTACTACGACTTTGATACGAGTTTGTATTAAGTTTGATGTAAGTTTAAAGTATGGTTACCCCTAATGGAGTTACTTGTTGGGGTAAGGCTAAATTTTATTTGCTAAGGGATGGTGTTTTCTATCGTGCCAACTAATAAGGGAGGAGTTGTATTGGTTGAGCCGATATAATCCGCGAATAGGAGGGTTTTGAAGGGAAGGGGCGACCTGATACAACAAAGCAGCAGTTAGGGGCTGCTGCTTTGCTATAATTGGCTTTTTACGATTACTTTTCGTCAAGAATACGAACAGCGCAATCGAGAATGGTGGTATCATCCAGTTCTACAATTCCGCCGTTAGGTCCCTGTTCCACATGAACACCGCAACTTTTACCCTTGGTGCCGCCAAAATAATTTCTAACAGTTTCTACATCTAAATCCAATTCATCAGCAATTTTTTGCATACTGCCATGAGGAAGGCTGTCCTTAATCTTTCTGAGCTCATTAAATGTGATTGTCTTAGTCATATGCCGTAACTTTTAATAGGTTAGAAATAGATTTACCCTTTAAATTTAGTGAAACTATTTGTTAAATTAAAATTATATGAGGCCTATTTGGTACGGCATTTAAGACTTAATTCATATTAGAAAGTAAGGGTAAAGCTGGTTCTTTCGTTTGGTTCGGAATGGGCCGTAATGGTTCCGCCATGCAAACGTAGAATTTGTTTGGAGAGGCTTAAGCCGATTCCTGACCCCTTGGGTTTGGTTGTAAAAAATGGTATGAAAATCTTATCCAATACCTCTTTAATAATTCCCTGACCATTGTCATTTACCTGAATGGAGATACGTCCCCTTTTATTCATAAAGGCTTTGAGCTCGATTCGCCCATTTTCTGAATTCTCCAAAGCATGGATTGAATTCTTGATCAAATTGATTAAAACTTGTTCGATTAGTTGCTCGTCGGCTGAAAGTTCTATGCTTTCGGGTTCGATTAGAATTTCGCAGGTGATGTTGTGCCTCCGGATTTCTTCCTCCAGTAATCGGTGAATGTTTTCAAATAATTTTTTCACCGGGAAAATACTGAAATTAGGCTTCGGTATTTTGGTCAAATTGCGATAGGTATCTACAAAGTGTAACAGACCGGAGCTTCTTTTGTGGATGGTTTCCAGGGCCATTTTGACTTCTTTCAGGGTTTCCTGATCCTGGTTGTGGATTTTTTCAACATTGGAGGCTCCAAAATCATCCAGTATGGTTGTTAGAGTAGTTGACAGAGACGAAATGGGTGTGATGGAGTTCATGATTTCATGGGTTAGTACCCGAATCAGTTTCTGCCACGATTCAATCTCCTGCTCCTCCAATTCGTACTGAATGTTCTTGATGGATACCAGAATCACCTGACGATTGTTTATTTTGAATTCGGTGGCATAAACAGCCAGCTGGAGGATGTCCTCATGATCCTGAACTTTAACAAGGGTGTTTTCTCCGTGTTTTAGTTGAAGCAAACTGTTAACCAGGTCGGGGCTGAACTTATCCAGTTCGTGAATGGTAGATAAATTGCTGACCTGAAAAAGCTTTTTTGATGCATTGTTGATCATCTCCACTTTACCATCGCGATGGTAGGCGATTAAGCTGATTCCAATGTGTTGAATTACTGTTTGCAGGTAAAAATAATGTTCTTCTTTTTCTGCCCTGATTTTCTGGAAGTCCGTAATTACGGCATTAAAGGATTCCTGAAGTTTGTCGAAAGAGTTTCCTAATCCTTGAACCTGAAAGTTTCGGGTAAAATCGGAATAGCGAATTGATTCGAGAAAATTTTTAAGCAGGCGGTTGGTTTTTTCTACATATTTAATGATTTCATAGATTTGATAGAAGATAAGGGCACCCACCAAGGAAGCAGTGATATACAATTCAGTGCCCGACAACAAATAAAAAAGTAAGAATATTGTTCCGGTAAGGACCAATATTCTTAGAATAAAATTGACTCTGAAATTTCTATAAACCATATTTTTCAAGTCTTCGGTACAGGGAGGTACGGGTGAGTCCCAATTCTCCGGCTGCTTTTGAGATATTTCCCTTGTTGGTTTTTAATACTTTTTGAATAATGTTCTTTTCCACCTCTTCCAGGTTGTAGGAGTCCAATTCTACCTCGGTAACAGGGCCGATTCCTCCGGTTAATTGAAAATCCTGTGGATTCAGAGCGTTGCTATCTGCCATTATCACTGCTCGCTCCATTACGTGCTGAAGCTCTCGTACGTTTCCAGGCCAGTTGTACTCGTACAGTCGATTGATGCAAGCTTTGGAAATGGGACAGAACTCTTTTTTGTACTTTTTACCGTAAATGTTCAGGAAGTGGTCGGCAAGTAGCGGAATATCCTCCAGTCTGTCGCGAAGTGGTGGAAGATTTATTTCCACGGTGTTAATTCTGTAAACTAAATCCTGGCGATACTTGTCTTCTGCAGCCATTTGTTTGAGTGGCATATTGGTGGCGCAGATCAGTCGAATATCAATAGGAATGGGTTTGTTGGATCCCACCCGGATGACTTCTCTTCGCTCGAGAACGGTAAGTAGTTTTGCCTGCATTGGAAGCGACAAGTTTCCAATTTCATCCAGGAACAGGGTTCCTCCGGAGGCAATTTCAAAACGTCCCGGACGATCGGAACGGGCATCGGTAAAGGCACCTTTTACATGTCCGAACAATTCGCTTTCGAATAAGTTCTCATTGATCGATCCCAGGTCGACACTAATAAAAACTTCGTCCTTTCGGCTGGAGTTGCGGTGCAGGGCGCGGGCTACCAATTCTTTACCGGTTCCGTTTTCTCCAAGAATAAGAACGTTGGCATCGGTTTGGGCTACTTTTTGGATGGTCGTGAAAACCTGTTGCATCTCGGGAGATGTACCGATAAAGTCGCTAAAGGGTTGATCCAGAACCGCGTTGATCTCTTTTTGTCTTGTTTTTAAAGTGTTGACTTCCTTTTTCGACTTACGAAGCTGGATTGCGGAGGAGATTGTGGCCAGTAGTTTCTCGTTCTGCCAGGGTTTCAGAATAAAGTCCGTGGCACCTGCTTTAATTGCTTTTACTGATTTCTCAATGTCCCCGTAGGCTGTGATGAAAAGAACAACTGCCTGGGGATCCATCTCCAGAATTTTGTTTAACCAAAAATAGCCCTCCTGTCCACTGATAGCATCTTTGGTAAAGTTCATGTCCAAAAGAATGACATCGTAGGTTTCCTGTTTCAGGAGTTTGGGTATTTGCTCCGGATCCGATTCGGTATGAATTAGTTCGACATGTTGTTTTAGCAAGAGTTTCAGAGAGAATAAAATATCTTCGTTATCGTCAATTGCTAATATCTTTCCCAATTTCTCATTCGCCATATTGTAATGTTTTTATTGCTGTTTATTGTATTCTTTTTGAAATCTGAGTCAAGTTAAAACGAATAATTTAAAAACGGAAATTTTTTGTTCGAAAACGAACAGTCTTTGTATTGAATTCGTTCACTTTTCATCCTTATGTAAGGTCTTGAGAAAATTTAAAGTGTTGAAAATAAATATATAGTGTCTTTTGGCATGATAGTGGCTATAATTTGGGTGTGTTGAAATTATAGTCAATTAAAGTTTAAATTTTACTAATGGATAGAGTTATAGAAAAAAAGCCGTGGTACTTGCGTAAAAAAACATGGTATTCCGGTGCAGCCGTATTAGCATTAGTCTCTCTTTATGGGGCATTTTTAGGAGATCCTGGTTCCCGGTTAAATGTGGAAAGTGAAAAGCTTTCGATCGAAGATGTTCGTCAGGATCATTTTCAGGAATATATTGCCCGAACCGGAACTGTATTTCCTATTACTACCGTTTATCTGGATGCTATTGAAGGTGGACGGGTAGAAGAGATTCTACTGGAAGAGGGAAGTATGGTTAAGAAAGGCGATGTAATCCTTCGGTTGAGTAATTCGGAATTGAATTTGCAAATTATGAATTCGGAGGCCTCATTTACCGAACAGGTAAATCGACTGCGAGATACCCGTTTAAGTATGGAGCAGGACCGTTTGCAAGTGAAACGAACTTTGTTGGATATTGATCTGAATTTGGCCAAATGTAAAAGAGCTTATCAGCGTAATAAGGTTTTCCTGGAAAAAGGAGTGATTTCGAAGGAAGAATTTGACGTTTCCAAGGATAATTATGAATACTATTCCAATTCGCGTAAGCTTTTACTGGAGCGGCAACGTACCGATTCCATTTCAAGACAGATTCAGATACAGCGTTTGGAGTCGAACTTGAAGAATATGGAAAAGAATCTTCACCTGGTGCGAGCGAAATTGCAGAATCTGAATGTAAAGGCTCCTGTTAACGGACAGTTGGGGGCTTTGAATGCCGAATTAGGGGAATCCAAGCCAAGAGGAACACGTTTGGGACAGGTAAATGTTCTGGATAATTATAAAATCAAAGCACAGATTGACGAGTTGTACATTGCCCGTTTGACCAAAGGACTTAAGGCGAACTTTAAATTTAATGGTGAGAATTACGAGTTGAAAGTAATTAAGGTATACCCTGAAGTTCGGAATGGCCAATTCGAGATTGATATGAAGTTCAGTAAGGGTTTGCCTCCTGGAATTCGTACCGGACAAACTTTCCGTACCAAAATTGAATTGGGTGAGCCTCGTCAAGCACTGTTGATCCCTCGTGGCGGATTCTTCCAAAGTACCGGTGGTCAATGGGTATTCGTAGTTGATCCATCAGGAAAATTTGCTGTGAAACGACCTATCAAGCTGGGCAATCAGAACCCACGTTTCTATGAGGTGCTGGATGGTCTGAAACCTGGTGAAAAAGTAATTACCAATAGCTATGAAACTTATGGTGACGCAGATAAGCTGATTCTGGAATAGTTGAACGCATTTCTAATGTTATGTTCCGAAATTTGTTGAAAATAATTGTTCGTAACCTGTATCGGCAAAAGGTTTTCTCCGTGATTAATATCCTGGGGCTTGCCATAGGGATTGCCTGCGCAATTTTGATCTACCTGTGGGTACAGAACGAGTTGAGTTTCGACAAATTTCACCAGGATTCAGAGCGTCTTTTTACCCTTTACGAAGACCAGTTCTATGAAGCAGGGGAGCAATTTACAATGTATTCCACCCCTGCTCCCCTGGCCGGGGCTTTGAAACAGACGTTTACGGAAGTGGAAGGCGTTAGCCGATATGTTTCTTCCTGGAAAAAGCTTACGATAAAAGCCGATGAGCAAAGTTATGTGGAGGAGAGGGTGTGGATGGCGGATCCTGATTTCCTGAGAATGTTTAATTTCCCTGTTGTTTTGGGAAATATGAAAACACCTCTGGATGATGCTAATTCCATTGTATTGACAAGACGGATTGCCTCCAAATATTTTGGGAAGGAGAATCCCATAGGGAGAGAAGTGGAGATTAATTCCCAATTTCGGTTTCTTGTGACAGCCGTTATTGATGATCTACCGGAAAATTCTTCTTTTCAGTTTGATCTGTTGGTTCCCGTAGATTTTATGGCTCGCTTATGGGCTTTTGACCTGGAAAATTGGACGGCTCATTCTTTTCAGACTTTGGTGAAGTTGAGGGAGGGAGTTGCAGCAACCGAGTTTGAAGGAAAAATCAGGAATTTTATTCAACAGTATTTGCCTGAAACACAAATTAAGCTGGGGCTTCAGCCGATTTCCAGGATGCACCTTCATTCGATTCAGAGTGATTGGGCAGGTCCGGTTCTGTATGTTCGAATGTTCTCCTTTCTGGCCTTCTTGATTCTGGTTATAGCTTGCTTCAATTTTATGAATTTGAATACGGCACGGTCAGAGAAAAGAGCTCGTGAGGTGGGAATAAGAAAAGTGGTTGGCGCGCAACGCATTCAGCTTGTTCTTCAGTTTCTTGCAGAGTCAGTGGGAATTACTCTGCTGGCTTTTGGTGTTGGGATCGCTTTGGTGGAGATTTTTCTGCCGGTTTTTAATCAGCTTACTTCTCGTGAGCTTGTTTTAAGCATTGGGAACACCGGTTTTTTGTTGGGGATGGTTGGGATTGTCATTGTGACAGGTATTTTCTCAGGTATTTACCCCGCAATCTTTCTATCGTCCTATAAGCCTGTGATGGTTTTAAGGGGGATTCCACCCCAGGAATCGACTTTGTTTCGAAAATTTTTAGTGGTTTCCCAGTTTGCTATGTCGGTAGGACTTATTATCTGTACGGTTATAGTACATCAGCAACTTCACTTTATAAAAGGAAAGGATATTGGTTTTAACCGGAACAATGTAATTTACTGTGAGATTGTTAACAATTTTAATCAACGCTACCCTGAATTGAAAGAGGAATTGTTGAAAGTTCCGGGTGTTCATTGGGTGACTGCTGCGAATCAAATGCCAATTGATATTGCTTCCTCAACCAAGGATGTGAAGTGGATGGGAAAGAATCCTGATTCGAATGTTTTGTTTCAGTTGTGCTATGCTGATTTCGACTTTGTGGAAACTTTTGAGATGAAGGTATTGTACGGACGAAGTTTTTCCAGAGTGTTTGGGGATGATTCTTTGAAGTTTATAATTAATAGAAAGGCGACTAAGCTTTTGGGAGAGGAAAATCCTGTTGGAATGAAGCTATCGGTTTGGGGGGACGAAGGCGAAATCATTGGTGTGGTAAAGGATTTCAACTACAATTCTTTGCAAAATGAAATTGAGCCTCTGATTATGATGCGAGCCCCTGAAGCATACCAATTGGTTGCAATCCGCATTCGGGGAGAGAAGAGTCCCTTGCTATTGAAGAAGATTCGGAGATGTTGGGAAAAGGTGATCCCGGATCAGCCTTTTGATTACAGGTATTTGGAAGAGGATTTTAGCTTTTTGTATCGGTTGGAAAACAGAATGGCCCGGATTTTTAAATACTTCTCTATTCTGGCTGTAGTAATTTCCTGTCTCGGACTTTTAGGTTTGGCAGCTTTTGTAGCTGAACGAAGAACCAAGGAGATGGGGCTTCGAAAAGTGGTAGGCGCTTCTGTAGAAAATGTATTTGTGTTGCTGATCAGTCAGTTTATGAAATGGATTCTTTATGCAAATTTGATTGCCTGGCCCATTTCTTATTGGCTCATGGAGCGTTGGTTACAGGGATTTGCTTTCCGAATATCAATTGGCTGGTCTGTTTTTATCGTTTCCGGGTTGATTTCCATGGGAATTGCATTGCTAACGGTAATTTATCAAGCCTTACGTGTGGCCAATACCAATCCGGTAGCCTCAATAAAATGTGAATAGAGGAGCCTTCCTGTTTAGGGAAGATAAAATATAGAGAACACAATAGTAATTTTATAAATTAAACAACTATGATTAAAACGAATGATTTAGTAAAAGTGTTTCGCACTGATGAAGTGGAAACTACTGCATTGAATAATGTGAATCTTGAAATTAATGAGGGTGAGTTTGTCGCTATTATGGGACCATCCGGTTGTGGGAAATCAACCTTGTTGAATATTATTGGTTTGTTAGATAATCCTTCCAATGGTAAGTTTCAGTTTAATGGCGAAGAAGTAGCTGGGTACAATGAGAAGCAACGTACCAATTTACGGAAAGCGAATATTGGTTTTGTTTTCCAGAGCTTTAATCTGATTGATGAATTGACCGTGTTTGAAAATGTTGAACTACCACTTCTGTATATGAAGGTTTCCTCTTCGGAACGGAAACGTTTGGTGACCGAAGTATTGGAAAGAATGAATATTGCTCATCGAGCCAAGCATTTTCCCCAGCAGTTGTCCGGAGGACAGCAGCAACGTGTTGCTATTGCCCGTGCAGTTGTTACCAAGCCCAAACTAATTCTTGCCGATGAGCCTACCGGTAATTTGGATTCGGCTAATGGTGAAGAGGTTATGAATCTTTTGACTCAGTTGAACGAAGAGGGGACTACTATTGTAATGGTAACTCACTCTCCTTCAGATGCGGATCGTAGTCATCGAATCATTCAATTGTTTGACGGACACATTGTGACCGAGAATATGCGTCAGAAGTTGTAGGAGGTAACTCTTTCGTCAAGCCGAAGGAGTTTGGGGCGATATAGTATCCGGATCGGAGGAATCCGGAATATCATCTGTAGTGAATTTAAAGTTTAAATAGTTATTGCTGGTTTGATCATTCTCATCCGTCCTGAATGAGAGTGGTTTTACCAGTGATTCATTAATCAAACCTTAAAAAATATATTATGAGAGAGTTATCCGTACCCATTCCTATTCCCGATAACAATAAAGTAGCCGAGGTTGAGGTGAAATTGGCAGATGGCACCCTTTCGTATCAATATCGAATGGAATCTTTTGATTGGGATGTTGCCAACGAATTTGACGAAAGCGACCCCCTTTCGGAAAAATTACTGAAAATTCATAAGTTGAAAACTGCTATACAAAACTATAGTAAGGATTGGGAGTTGATTCAAATTTATACTCCCCATGAGAATTCAAAGACAATTCAGGTTTTGTTTCGGAAAAGATAGTTTAGGCAGGAAGAAAATTATAGGGCAAATTGAAATATTTTTTCATTCAAACTGTAACTATAAGATTGGATTGTGCGTCATAGATTCGGAATATAAAGTTAATATAATGGTGTAGAAAGTAGCCAGTAAATATCCGTTAGTACATACCGAGCAAAATTTTAAATTAAAATATAAGAGCATATGAAATACCTGACGAAAATTATTTTTTTCCTGACATTGTTTTTGGGAATTCTTGCCAATGCCTTTACTACATCGGCTCAAACCGACAAAGGTTTTCTTTATGGTACCATCACTACGATTGATGAAACCACTTACGAAGGAGTGATTCGCTGGGGAAAAGAGGAGGTTTTCTGGACCGATTTTTTCAATTCGGTAAAGGAATCCAATCCATACTATAAATATTTGAGCGATGAGGATCGTGAGCCCCGAAGACGTAGAGGATGGAGAAAAGTTTGGCGGGACAACTGGGTTGAAATATCATCGAACTCCTATTCATCTCGTGATGGGGGAAGACATAAGTTTGCTTGTCGTTTTGGTGAAATTCGATCCATTCAGATGGAGGGTAGATCTTCGGTAACCCTCGAGGTTAAAGGGGGAAAATACATCAACCTACGGGGAGGGTCGAATGATATTGAAACCAAGGTCTGGATCATGGATGATGAGATTGGGATGATGAAACTGAGCTGGGATCGGATCCGAAAAGTTGAGTTCAAAGAAACACCATCCCCATTGGAAAATAAATTCGGAGAGCCTTTGTATGGTGTTGTGGAGACCCGTCAGGGAAAATTTGAAGGATTTATTCAATGGGATCATGATGAGCGAATCACAACTGATAAGCTTGATGGCGAAAGTAAAGACGGAGATGTTTCTCTTGCTTTTGGAAAGTTGGTATCTATCGAGCGAGAGGGGTTTGGATGTAATGTGAAATTGAAGTCAGGAAGAGAATTGTACCTGGATGACAGCAATGATGTGGATTCCGGAAATCGTGGAGTGATTGTAACAATTCCGGATGTAGGTCGGGTGGATATTCGCTGGCGTGATTTTATCCGTGTGGAATTTCAAAAGGTTCCTAATGGAAAAATAATGAGTTATTCTGATTTCCCCGAAGGTGAACGCATTTCAGGAAGTGTTCATACAGTGGGGGGAGAGACCTATTCAGGAATTCTGGTTTATGATTTGGATGAGGCTATTGATATAGAAATGTTGGATGGGTACAACGATAATCTTGAGTATTCCATTCCTCTTCGAAATATAAAATCGGTAACTCCTAAGAATTATAACTATTCTTTGGTTGAACTTAAAAATGGAGACCAATTGCTTTTAGGGGAGCAGAGAGATGTGTCGGAAGGAAATGATGGAGTTCTTGTCTTTTCGAATAAAGAGCATCCAACCTATTTGAATTGGAAAAAAATTCAAAAAATTGTTTTTGATTAGTTTTTTTTAATAATAATTACCAAAAGGATTGAAAACCCGATATTTCCATAGGTTTGGAAGTGTCGGGTTTTTTTTATGTTTTAGGTAAATTATAAGTTTTTTCGTAAATAACTGTTTAATTTAACTTAAATTTGAAGACAGAATAACTTGACGAACGTTTACTCGTATTCCATATATGATAATTTATCTCGGATTAAAATAATTAATTAATGAATTATTTTACCATTTTTGATGTTTGTTAAGAAATATATCTACCTGTCTATTACTTGGGGAACGACTAATTTGTATGTAATTGGTTAGTTTGGTTGAGTTGATGTTTATAGAAATCAGTTTGTTATGAGAGCAGCGAAAGCGAGATTTTTTCTGGTGTTTTTATTTTTGTGTATGGTTCTGCCTGCAATGGCCGATGATTATTACTGGATTGGTGGGTCCGGAAATTGGACGGATCCAGATCATTGGAGTGATAAACCTAATGGAAAATCCATAGGAGCTACTCCGGGGTTTGAGGATGATGTTTATTTTACGGCTGAATCTTTTGATGCTCCGAATCAGAAGGTAATTGTTAATACGATTGCTGTTTGCCGAAGCATGACATGGAAGAACATAACCAATAATCCTCTTTTTCTGGTAGATGATGATATTGACCATGATTTAACCATTTATGGTTCTCTTCGACTGGATCCCGGAATGACTTTTGAATTTAATAACCCCATTTATTTTAGATCCTCAACAGCAGGGAACGAGATTGATATGCAGGGACAGAGTTTTCGGGGGGACATCTATTTTCAAAATAATGGTACCTGGAATGTTGTGGGCGACATGGATATTTCAGGAAAGACCCTGTATTTTGAACAGGGGAACTTACAATTTGACGGGGAAGTGAGATGTTTGGAATTTGTTTCTAATACCAGTACTTCACGAAGTCTGACATTGAATAATTCTCATCTCATTTTGCTTGGGGGAAACCGAAGTTCATGGCAGGTGAATTCAAATAATCTTGTTCTAAATGCAGGTGTTTCAAAGATTAGTATTCAAGCAGAAAATTCTGAATTTGTTACTTCTGGTAGTAATCCACTGAATTTTTATGATTTGGAGTTTGCAGGAAACCATGGAACTCTTCGATCAGCTGCTGCGATTCATTCGTTCCATGGCGTAAAGTTTTTAGGAAGTGGAAGTATCTATGGTAGTCATAAGTATGGTGAATTGGATTTTAGCATGGGGGGCAGCTATGCACTCGAAAAGGGCGAGGAACAAGATGTGAACGGTACTTTTACTGCTCGCGGGGATTGTTCGAATTTTGTAACAATTGAGGGTGACGGTGGAATTTCATTTATTCAAGCAAAAGCTGTAGATCTTACCAATTTAAAGGTTCGTAATGTTACTGCAAAGGGAGTACTTTTTGATGCAGTGGAATCTTTTGATTTGGGCAATAATACAGGATGGAATTTTACTGAACCTGTAGCTGTTTCCCCGGTATGGACCGGGGCAGCCGGTGATGGCAAATGGTCTACTCCTGGGAACTGGAGTACCGTTTGTGTTCCTACCCGTATTGATAATGTTACCATTACAGGTGCTACTGTAAGTGTTGATACTTATGCTGAGTGTAAAGATTTGACCCTTACTGGAGGTGCCGGAGTAAATGGAACATCCGGAATAAATATTTTCGGATCCTTAGCTGCCGATGGGGCAGGATGGGATATCAGTGGAGAAACTCATTTTAGTGCTGTTGAGCCGGGAACCTATACTATTAATATGGGGACTAATGCTTTTAAGGGAGATTTGGTTTTTGACGGTATCCGAACCTGGGAAATGCAAAGTGATCTGAAAGCAAATGGATTCAATATAACTTTGGTTTCGGGATTATTGGATACCAAAGACAAGGAAATGAGGTGTAATCAATTTAAATCTACCGGGGATGCAACCCGATCGATTGTTTTGGGGGCATCGAAAGTTTTTATGGAAGGGGATGGCCCCAGAACCTGGGAGCTTAGTGGCAAAGGTTTCTCTTTGGATCCAGGAAGTTCCACCATTCAGCTGTCGAAAGAAGGAGCTGGAATGTACAATAATTTGCCCACAACACCTCATTACAATATTGTTGTGTTTAGTTCTCCTACCGGGCAGGCACAGTTAGTAAACGAAGGGGCAGTAATCAATTTCGACGGAGAAGTAAATTTTTCTGCCGGTGCAAATATTAGAGGAAACAATTCCTATAAACATTTGATTCTTGCTCCGGGGAAAGAGTATCTGTTTGAGGCAGGAATGGTGCAGACCATTGTGGCTACATTAACGGCAGTAGGAGACTGTTCTAAATATATTACATTGAAGGGCGATGGGGGAGTAGCCGAGATTTTTAGTGATGTGAATATTACCATAGACAGGGTAAAACTGGAGAATATGAAGGCTGGTAGAAGTGGTGGCCCAGAACACATTGCACTGGGAGCTATTGACCTGGGTGGCAATATAGATTGGGATATGAAAGAACCGGCGAGTCAGGATTTGTACTGGTCGGGAGACGCCGGGGATTCAGATTGGTTTAATTCAAAGAACTGGGTACCCAATTGTGTGCCCACACGGGTGGATAATGTTTTTTTCGACGCCGGAACTTTTACCTCTCCGGTGAAAACAGTACTTGTGAAGGGGGATGGTCCTAAAGCGGAATGTTTGTCGATGAATTGGAACAATGCTCCTGCATTGGCAGTATTTGACGGTGCCGGGGAGATGAAAATATTCGGTTCTCTTGATTTGGATGGCCTGATCAATTTAAATTACACGGGAAAAATATTCTTTAAATCTCCGAATGCAGAAGAAATTCGTTTGGGAGGAAACATTTTATCGGGTGACCTTCATTTTGAAGGAAAGGAAAATGATGATACTACATGGGATGCAGGGTCCTGGACTTTGAAGGATCAGTTTCAGTCTACAGCAGATGTTATTTTGGAGCGAGGAAGCCTCATTACGGATAACAATAATGTTGAAGTGAAAGGTATTAATTCAAATTTTTCGACGACCCGTTCCCTCACTTTGGGGAGTTCAGTTGTTAAACTTCATTCCATTGAGTTGTCCCCGGGGAATTTTGCATTTGATGCGGGAACCTCGCAATTGAACTTTGATGCCAACGGTAGAATTGTAGCTTCTCCCGGTACAGATCCTTTAAGCTTTTACAATGCAAGATTTGAGGAGAGCAGTGGGTTGGCACAGTTGAATCTGTATGCAGAGAATGTAAGTTTCAACAACATTGAATTTACCTGCAATGCCAATTTGCAATATGGTGGGGTTGTAGCAGAGAGTCTTGTACTTGCCATGGGGAAGACCTATCGGTTTCAGGAGGACAAAACTTTTGATCTGGGAAATTTGATCGCAATAGGAGGATGTGATGGTTTTATCGATTTGTCCACTTTTACTTCAGGAGTGCATACCATTTTTAACAGTAAGAATGGAAGTGATATTACTATTGAAGGGGTAAATTTGATAGACATTCATGCCCAGGGAGCTACTTTTACGGCAAACAATTCCATTGACCTGGGCAATAATGAGGGGTGGAACATTAAGGATAAGGGAAAAGGGATTGATTTGTATTGGATTGGGGGGACCGGTGATTGGGATGATAAAAGTCACTGGGCAAGTGCTGCCAATCCTGCCGGAGGAGCCTGTTTACCAACAGCTTTTGATAATGTCCATTTCGATCTGAATTCTTTTTCGGGCAGAGATCAGACGGTATACGTAGGAAGTAATGATATTCGTTGTAAAACAATGGATTGGACCGGAGCAACCGGTTCGCCCAATTTTGTTTCCAAAGACGGACAAATTTCCGGAATCTACATTTACGGCTCCCTGATTTTTATTGAAGATATGAATGTTGATCTGCCTGATGATTTGAATTTCTACTTCCGGGCAACAGAGGCAGGGCAGGAGATCCAATCGGGAAATTATGAATTTACCAATGATGTAAAATTTGAAGGATTGGGAGGCGAATGGAGCTTAAAAGATAATCTTACAGTACAAGGGAATATCATTCTGGATAATGGTGCTTTACTTTCCAATGGGAAAAACATAGAATGTCTTGTTTTTAAATCTGAGAATACTTCCTCTAAGGAGATGCGAATTCTTGATATTCGGAATTCACAGTTCACCTTGAATGGCTATAACGATCAGGCCATGAAAGTAACGACCTATGATGAGGAGTATGATAAAACTTTTGAATTGAAGGCTGAGGGATCAACCGTTGTTGTCGATAATTCAGGAGCGATATCCTTTGGAGGAGTTAGTGAATATACTTTTAATATTGTAGAATTTAAGGCAGATGGTAAAATAGCTGCCGATCGCTTGAAACTGCATTATAATAATTTGGTTTTCCGTGGCAATGGGACAATTCTTGGGGAAAATTCATTTAAAACCCTTGAGTTATCCCGGGGAAATACCTATGTGTTTGAAGAAAGGAAGTTGTATGTGATCGAATCTGAATTAATTGCAGATGGTAGTTGTAATTTCCCTATTACCATTGAGTCGAACAGAGCAGATTCCAAAGCAATATTCTCCAAAACTTCGGGAGATGTAAAACTTGACTACATTATTCTGAAAGACATACACGCTAAAAATACTGGTGTAAAATATATCGCGACCAATTCAATCAACAATGGGAATACCGATGGTTGGACAATCACTGACAGGGATCCCCAGAAACTTTATTGGGTGGGAAATGGAGCTACCGACGATTGGGATGATTATGAAAACTGGAGTACTGAATCCGGTGGGACGGCTGAAGGCTGTGTTCCAACGTCTATTGATGATGTGATTTTTGACAGAAACTCTTTCTTTGGTAGCAAGAAGGTAATAATCAGTAATAATTCCTTCTGTCATGATATGACATGGGAAGCTGATATTGATCCGGGTGCCATTTTTAATGTCAATCAGAATTTGGAGATTTCAGGGGCACTAACATTTGCCGAAAAAATGTCGCTGAATTACAATGCTTCGATGCTCTTTACAGGAGATGGAGATAGTACTGAGAAAATTGTAAACCTGGCCGATAAGTCGCTGGATGGTGATATTGTTTTTGAAGGGAAGGATCAAACCTGGAAGCTTGCTTCCTCGCTGATTACTTCTGCAGATTTGCTTTTGAAGAAAGGCTTTCTGGATACACAGGACAATGATTTAGAAGTATCCCGATTCGAATCGGAAGATTATGATACCATGGATTTGCGTAAACTGGAATTGGGCAATTCAAAAGTGAAAATTTCTTCCTCCGCAAACAATGCCTGGAATATGGTGATGTTGAATGCCAAGGGGGATATGAATATGGAATTCCATTCGGATTTGTCTATGATCGAATTTTTGAATGGGGGACGAATGTTTTGTTGGAATGATGGTGAAATTATGAAGTTTAACGATCTCATTTTCCATGATAATGGGGTTCTTGAAATGAAGGGTGGTACAGGAGAATTCAATATTGTTTCATTCAAGGAAAAATCGGATATCAAAGGATCCAATTCATACCAATCCCTGGAATTGACCATCGGACATCACAATACCATTGAGGCAGGCGAAACTCAAACCATCTTAATTCAATTGATAATGGAGGGAGTAAGTTGTGAACCGGTTGAATTAAAATCCAGTGAACCGGGAAATGCAGCTTTTATTTCGAAGAACTCCGGGGAGATTAATATTTACCATGCTCGTTTGAAGGATATACACGCCACAGGTGGAGCCAAATTTTGGGTGATTGGTTCCTTTGAGGATGAAGGGAACAATGCGGAGTGGTATGAAAAAGTTCTGGGTGCCGGAGAAGATGGAACTGCGCCTTCATGGGGGTTTGATAACCCTATTAAGGAGGAATTTTGCTCTTCGGTAGCCGTTATCGATGAAGTTTTGGAATTTCCGATTAACAAACATACAACCTTTCAATGGTACAGGGACAAAGAGGATGGGGCCGGATATCAACCTATTCCCGGGGAAACAAATGCAGTTATTAAGGTTTCAGAGTCTGGAAAATACCAGGTGGAAGTTATCTATAATGCGACTTGTAAACCTGTAGCTGAGATTGAGATCACCATTGATGGTAAAACCAAGATGACATTGGAGGTTAGTGGAAAAAATTTGGTTTGTCATAACGATGGAACAGGTCAAGTTTCGGTAACGGTGACCAATGGCTATCCCGATTATGTGTATACCTGGACCAATGCGGATGGACAAAAAGTTGGGGAAGATGAAGCTACCCTTTACGGTTTGGAGCCAGGTAAATATTATGTGACGGTTTTGGATTCAAAATCTTGTCAAAAATCTGCTGAAACAGAAATTTTCAATGCTTATGCTTTGAACATCGATAAGGTTGAAAAAATTGATGTGAGTTGTTTTGGAGAGGCTCAGGGAACCATTGCCATTACTGCCAGTGGTGGTAATGGTGCGATTCGCTACTTCCTGAATGATGTGGAACAGACTGGTTCTACTATCGATGCGTTATTGGCTGATACTTATAAGATTTATGTTCAGGATGATAATGATTGTAAAACCGAAGCACCGGATGAAATTATTACTCAGCCGGATGAAATCTTATTCGATTGGTTGGCATCGGGGTTGAATTGTAATGGTGATGGTAATGGACAAATTGATCCTCGGGTATCAGGGGGTGTTGCACCCTATAGCTACCAATGGAGTGGCCCATCAAGTTTCGATTCTAAAGATTCTAAAATTACCGGTCTATCGGGAGGTGATTATACTTTAACAGTAAAAGATCGTAATAATTGTGTGGTTACCAAGCCCTATAAATTGATTGAACCGGATCCTCTGTTAATCAATGCCAGAATGACCAAAGAAGTGGATTGTTTCGGAAATAAAACCGGAGAGATTTTTGTTGAAGCAGACCAGGGACGTTTGCCTTATACCTTCAAGGTTGGTGATATTTCGAATAAGGATGGAGTGTTTAAGGGGCTTCCTGCTGGAGACTATGATATTGAAGTTATTGATAATGGGGGCTGTAATCAGTTTGAGAAGGTGGCTGTAACCCAGCCAAATCAATTGGAACTTATGGTAGATGCCGCCATAGAACCAGGATGTATTGGAGAGCGCAATGGAGAAATAAAGGTTACCGCCATGCAGGGAAAGATTGGCTACTCCTACAGTTGGATTGGGCCAAATGATTACCGTTCCGAAGAAGAGGATATTGATGGATTGGAAGCCGGTTTGTACCAGTTGAAGCTAAGAGACAGGAACGATTGTGAATTGATTACCGATATTGATCTACAGAAAAAACCTGAACTTCAACTTGGTCTGCGGGTAAAAGAACATGTTAGTGCCGCAGGAGCGGAAGACGGAGAGCTTATCGTTGAAATGGTCGGAGGACAACCTGATTATAGTTTTTCCTGCACTGGTTCTAATGGTTTTAGTTTTAACAGTCCGGCCAACTTGAAGGAGAACATATTTAAAATCGAGAACCTTGAAGGAGGAATTTATACCGTCAATCTTTCAGATGCGTCAGGATGTAACACTATTTCCGGAAAAGTGATGATTGAGGAGCCTGGAAAATTGATGGCTTTTATTAGTTCTGTGAAGAATATTAGTTGTACTGGTGCCAATGATGGTCAGTTAAAGGTAAGTATGAGCGGTAGCGATGATTATGCCATTAGCTGGTCCGGACCAGAAGGTTTTACCTCTTCGCAAAGCAAAATAGATGCCTTGATTCCCGGAAATTATACTGTATCGGTTTCTTCGAAAGGAAGTACAGTAAAGGATAATTCGGAAATAATAGAACCCGCTGCATTGGAAGCGAAGGTAATAGCTACGGAAAATTTAACGTGTAATGGCAATCCATCAGGAGTACTTGAGTTGGATATTTCTGGAGGAAGCTCCTCCTACAATGTGTCATGGGAAGGCCCCAATGGATTCTTATCCCGTGCCACCAAGTTGATTCAGCTTGAAGCGGGAGGCTATGCATATACCGTGAAAGATGCTAATAATTGTGAAGTAAAAGGCAATGCTTCGGTTGTTCAGCCAGATGCTCTGAAGGTTGATGTAACCACGGTAAACATATCATCTGCCGGTCTTAAAGATGGAAGTCTTTCTGTTTCGGTAAGTGGTGGTGTTCCCAATTATACTTATTACATTACCGGACCCAATAATTATTCCAAGGTTCTTCAAGATGATGATTCCGGATTTTTTGTTGTGAATAATCTGGGACATGGCTTGTATCGTGTAGAAGTAGTAGACGCGAATGATTGCAATTGGGTGCAGGAGTTTTCTGTTTTGGAACCGGGGAAAATGTTGGCCTACGTTGCTGACATAACCCATCTGAAGTGCTACGGTGTAAATAATGGGGCCATTAATCTTACAGTAGAGAATGGAAGTGGTGATTACACTTTCAGATGGACCGGACCGGATTACTATACTTCCCAATTGGAAGATCCTGTTGGTTTGAAAGCCGGATTATACGAAGTAGAGGTAATTGATAATCCCACAAATGAGAAACAGAAGGTAAAGGTAGAACTCACCCAACCGGAAAAAGTGCAAGCAGAATATGTGGTGAAAGATATTTCCTGTAATGGGAATGCTGATGGATATATCAATATCTTCCCTCAGGGGGGAATTTCCGGTTACACTTATAACTGGGTTGGAAAAGTGTCTGATCCATCAGAAGAGGATCAGAAAGGTTTGACTGCCGGAACCTACGAAGTTGTTTTGACAGATGCTAATGGTTGTAAATCCGATGCTATTTCAATTGAAGTTAGAGAACCTCAGCCATTGGCTATAGGCTTTTCTTCTATGGAGCCTAGTTGCTATGGATTTGATAATGGTTCTATCAATTTGAATCCTGAAAATGGTACAGCTCCCTATCGATTCAGTTGGAATGAATCCGGTAGTATCCAACAGGAGTTAAACGAACTGAAAATAGGAGATTATCAATTCTCCGTTGTGGATAAGAATGGTTGTTTTGAGAAGGGCCAGGTTCATTTGTCCCAGCCTGATACTCTGATTGCAGAGATTAATGATTTCAGTAATATCCCGTGTTATGGAGAAGGGTTTGGACGAGCATTGGTCTCTGTTACCGGAGGAACTACGGACTATAGGTTTAAATGGTCTGATGGTCAAACAGACCAGGAACCTACTAATCTGAAGAAAGGCGACTATAAAGTGGTAGTGACCGACGCTCATGACTGTATCGATTCTGCACGGGTAAGAATTGATGAGCCTGATCCACTGCTATTATTGGTAAAGACTGTACAACCCACCACCCATGGTTCTGAGGATGGACGAATTAGTTTGTATGTGGAAGGAGGAACTCCAAATTATATATATGAATGGGAACCGATAAATGAGATAATGGACCAAGTTACACATTTGAATGCAGGGGAATATCATGCTGTTGTGACTGATCATAATTTATGTCAGGTGGATACATTGATTTCTTTAAAGAATCTTTTTGAAGAAAGAGTTGCTATACCAAAAGCTTTTACTCCTAATAGCGATGGGCATAATGATCGGTGGGAAATAGAGCGTGTTCACTTTGTTAAGCGATTGCAAATCTCAGTTTATGATCGCTGGGGAAAAGTTATTTATAAGTTTGATGGTAGTGGGGATGAATATAAAGGGAACCCCTGGGATGGTCGTGAAGGCAATCAACTATTACCTTTGGGCTCCTACTATTTTGCAATTCAGCTGGACGATGATAAGCCCATTCTTGGTTCGGTTGCTATTGTTCGCTGATAATAAAAAAAACACTAACCTGAAATTGACGATTAAAGAGAATGAATAGGTTGATAATTATATTGGGATTGTTTGTTGTAATGTGTCAAGAAGTAGAAGCACAGCAAATGCCCTTGTTTAGTCAATACATTGAAAATGGTTTCTTGTTAAACCCTGCCATGGCAGGAAGTCGACAATATTCCCCAATCCGGCTGAGTATCCGGCAGCAATGGGTAGGAGTGGATGGAGCTCCTGAAACGCAGGCTTTGAGCTACAATACAAATTTGGGAAAAGCCTGTACAACCTGCCCCGTATATGGGAACCCTTTTGCCTCGCGCAACAACAAGATGGGGGTTGGTTTAGGAGGCTATGTTTTTAACGATAGTTATGGAGTTGTTTCCCGTACGGGAATGGAGTTTTCCTATGCCTACCATTTGCGATTGTCCGGACGGAAATATGGAAGTTCGGGAACGAAATTATCTTTTGGTTTGGGCGGTTTGTTCTATCAATACAAGTTTGATGGAAGTGCGGTGCCTGCAGATGATCCCCTATACACAGGAACCGATGAAGTATCTTATGTTCCGGATGCTAATTTTGGCGTTTACCTGTACAATGATGATTATTTTGTAGGAATTTCAATGGCCCATCTTTTTCAGTCTTCTGTGAGATTGGGTGATGATAATTTTCAGGATGATTTGATGAAGCGTCATCTGTATGCAATGGCTGGTTATACCTTTCATGTGTCGGAAACGGTTGATTTTGAACCAGCGGTAATAGTTCGTAAAACTTTCGATTCTGATTTGTACTATGATATTTCTTCCAAGCTGTTCATTCAGAATTTCTGGTTGGCTGCATCCTATCGGACCAATAATCAAATTGTGGGAATGATAGGTTTGAATTACGACCGATACTATTTCGGATATTCTTATGACTACTATTCGGATAACCTGGTAGCCAGCAGTAGTAATGGAACCCACGAAATAACCCTGGGAATTAATTTGGATGTTCCGGTAAGTGTGATACGACGAAATCAGAGTAAAATTCGTAGGGCTTCCTACAAAGCGTATTCGCGGTCACAAAGGAAATCCTATCGAAAGCGACACAAGAAATTCTTATTCTTTTAAGAAGATGGAATTGAATGATATTCCAGTGATTGAAATTGGTCGGTTTTTTTTGATCTTATGATTTGAAAATTTACTCAAAGGAGAACCTGTAATAGAATGATTATTTGTTATCTTGGATGCAGATACGATAATTTAACGAGGATTTTATTCTATGCGATATTGGATTTTATTTTCTGTTTTGATACTGGTTTTTAGTGCAACCAGCTGTTCGGATGATGATTTTAATTCTTCCCCCAATGTTCAGTTGGTTTTTTCTTCAGATACACTCTCTTTTGATACTCTGTTTACAGGAATTGCATCAGCAACATTACAGGTAAAGGTGTACAACAAAAGTTCCAATAATGTATTGATAAGAAATATTGAATTGGGCCAAAAGGAGGAATCCAAATTTCGGTTGAATATTAATGGGATTGCGAAGAATTGCATTCAGGATGTGGAGCTAAGGGCCAAAGATAGTTTGTACATATTTGTGGAGACAACTCCGGAATCCGGAAACCGGGACCTTCCTTTTTTGCTTAAAGATTCCATTGTGTTTGAACTGGGAGAAAAGGAGCAGGACATAAAGTTGCGAGCATGGGGACAGGATGTACATTTATTAAAGGACCAAAGCCTCAGGACCCAAACCTGGACCGGATTAAGACCCTATTTGGTGTATGGAAAACTGGTGGTTGAAGAAAATGAAACTTTGACTATTGAACCGGGAACGAGTATCTTTTTTCACCGCAATGCAGGGTTGGAGGTTAAGGGGACTCTTAAAGTAGAAGGAAATTTAGAGTTTCCTGTTTCGATGCAGGGGGATCGTTTGGAAGATCTGTATGAGGATGTGCCGGGGCAATGGGAAGGGGTGAAATTTCTTTCTGGAAGTAGGAAGAATCAAATATCACATTTGCTTTTGAAGAATGCCAAATACGGACTGGTTTTGGAATCTGATAGTCCGGACCAAATAATAGATATGGATCTTTCCTGTGCCCGGATAATGAATATGACGAATCAAGGAGTAAAAATGAAGAATGCAGCCTTGGTGGGAAACAATTTGTTGCTTGCCAATTGCGGAAAGCAGTTGTTGCAAATTGAGGAAACGGGTTCGGTTGAAGTTTACCATTCGACTTTTGCCAATTACTGGGGGTTGAGTTTTAGGGCTGTTGCTGCTGTTGATTTGGATCTACAGTCCGGAGAGGCCGGAAAAGTAAAGATGGGCAATTGCATCATCTATGGAAATTCGGGAAATGAATTGGTATTTGGAGGTCTAGCTGATCCTGGGAGTTGGAGTTTTGAAAATTGCCTTATCCGAAATGAGTCAGGGAATTTGGCTGTGGATTCGGATATATTTAAGAATTGTTTGTTCAATGAAGCACCTCTTTTTGTAGATAATACTGGGCTTGATTACCGTCTGTTGGTTAATTCTTCTGCTGTTGATGCCGGAAATCAACCCATTGGCTCTCTTTTCCCTTTCGATTTAATAGGGACTAACCGAACTTTGGATGTTGCTCCCGATATTGGAGCCTTTGAATATGTGGAAGAAGAATAGACATGTATCGAGTCGTAAGGATTATTCTTATCTCCTATCTTTTTTTTGAGGCATGTACCTCCTCTCAGACCCTTTCTAAAGGCAGAAATGAACAGAACAGGCCGGTGGAAGTACTTCGACCTGATTATCGGGTCATGTTTTACAATGTGGAGAATTTATTTGATCCTTTTAATGATACCCTTACCAATGATGATGAATTTCTCCCTCAGGGAATCCGGAATTGGAGTTGGGAAAGGTATCGGAAAAAATGTATTGCAATAGGAAAAGTTATTGTAGCAGTTGGAGGGGAGGAAGCTCCGGAATTGGTTGGTTTATGCGAGGTGGAGAATCGCTTCGTTCTGGAGGGGATTGTGCGGTACGGGCCTTTGGTGAAGTTGGGCTATGAGATTGTTCATCGAGATTCCCCGGATCATCGAGGCATTGATGTGGCTCTTTTGTATCAACCGGAGCGGTTTCGATTGCTTTCTCATCACTTTTTTCCTGTGTACTATAAGAACCAGACGCAATCAAAAACCCGTGAAATTTTGTACGCCAAGGGAATTACGATGACGGAAGATACTCTTCATGTTTTCGTAAATCATTGGCCGTCCAGATGGGGAGGACAGCTGGAGTCGGAACACAAAAGGCTTGCTGCTGCAACAACCCTACGGTCACGTTTGGATAGCTTGTGGCAAAGGAATTCGGATTCTCAAATTATAGTAATGGGGGATTTTAATGATTATCCGCAGAATACTTCTCTTTCCAAAGTACTAAATGCAGGTCGGCCCATTCTAAATTCTGGAAGAAAACTATATAATTTGGCAATGGATTGGGACTATGGAGGATCGCATAAATACCAAGGCCATTGGGGAATGCTTGATCAAATATTGGTAACTCATTCGATTTTAAAAGGGAAGGGCATTTTGCAATGTGAGGCAAGTGATTTTCATGTTTTTCAGGCTCCTTATCTTTTGGAGGAGGATCCGACCTACCTTGGCAGGAAGCCATTCAGAACTTACTTCGGCTATAAATATCAGGGTGGTTTTAGTGATCACCTTCCTGTTTACCTGGATCTCTGGCGAAAATAGAAGAGCCAGCTTATTAGGCTGGCTCTTTAATGGATGATATGAATTGTAACTTGTGTTACTCTACTTCAAAAGCCTTAAGGTTTCGATTGAGTAGTTTTGCCCCCGATTTGGGATCGTTGTAGGAGCTTGGTCCTGCAATACATCCACCTTCGCAGGCCATAACTTCAATAAAGTTTCCGCTTGCTTTTCCGTTTTTGGCGAAAGCCTTCAGCATATTAATTTTCTTCTTGTCCAGACCATTCACAATCACAGGTTTAATATTGGCATCCGGCTTTACTTTTAGTACCGAGTTTGTTACCCCTCCACTGGCTGCATAGCCACGTCCATGGTTTAGAATATTAGTATCCAGCGAAAGCTCTTTCCCTTGAGTAACATTAACGTTCCATCCTTTGAAAAGGGCTGCCAACTCTTCAAATGTCATTACAAAATCAACATTTGGATCTTCCATTCCTTCACGGCGTTTTGCGATACAAGGGCCAACGAAAACAATTTTTGCATCAGGATGCTGTTGCTTGCACATTTCAGCAGTATAGTACATTGGACTTTTGGTGTCCGAAACATATTTGGCCATATCTGGAATATGTTTTCGAACTGATGAAACATACGCAGGACAGCAGGAAGTGGTCATAAACGGATCCTTTTCTTCCAATCGCTCTAATAGTTCTTCGGATTCGTGGGCTGTGGTTTGGTTAGCTCCTTTAGCTACCTCAAGTACGTCGTAGAAACCAAGCTCTTTTATGGCCCCCAAAACATTTTGAATACTTGTATTGAACTGGCCCAGAATTGCAGGTGCTACTACGGCGATTACTTTTGTATCTCCTTTAAGGTGCTTCATTACATCCACAATTTGTGAATTCTCCATGATAGAACCGAAAGGACAGGCAATGATACATTTTCCACAATCGATGCATTTTTCTTCATCGATTTGTTCAATACCATATTCGTCCTTATTGATGGCATTTACAGGACAAGCATTTTCACAAGGAACCGGCATGTAGATGATAGAGTGGTAAGGACAAACGCTCATACAGATACCACAGTTTACACATGTTTTGGGATCAATTTGTGCTTGACCGTTGGCATTCCAGCTGATTGCACTTTTGGGGCAATTCATCATACATGGGTGGGCAACACAACCTTTACAAAGATTGGTTACAATGTAGTTGTTCTTAACGCAAGAGGTACAAGCCTCGTCCACTACCGTCAGAATTTTATTAATGGGATCGGTGCGTTCCAGGGCTTTTTTTGCATACTCCGAAAGTGGGGTCAGTTCATCTTCCTCCTCGGAAATATCGAAGCCCAAAAGTGGCATAATTTTATATTTTGCAATGGCTCTTTCCTTGTAGATACAGCATCTGTCCAGGTCTCCTTTCCTACGGGGTGCGATCTCCAAAGGGATGCGGTCAATTTTATCAAGAAAATTGCCCTCATTATAAATTTCGGCCATCCGGGCCAATAAATCCCGGCGGATGATCATTGTATTATCAACGTATGCCATTCTGTTTATTGATTTTGAAGTTGTTTTAAAGTGCTTTGTTTTTGCGCCGCAAAAGTAGAAATAATCTATTTTATAAATTTTGTAAACTAGATCATTTCTGATATTTAGAATGATTTTATCTTTTAGAAATGCTTTTCGAAGGGTACAAAAATCCCCAGCCGTAAGGGCCGGGGATGGAAGGATTACTATTTTTTGATGGGCGTTAGTCCCAGTTCTTTGCCTTTTTTAAGCATGTACTGGTAGGCTGCTTCAAATTCATTGGGAATTTCCCCCTCCAGGATTGCTTCTTTGATTGCAGATTTAATATCACCGATTAATCTGCAGGGTTTGAGGTTAAAAGTTTCAATAATTAATTGACCATCGATGGGAGGTTGGAAGTTCCGAACTGCATCCTTCTCTTCCACTTCTTTCAATTTTTCTCGCACGAGTTGGAAGTTGGCCATAAACTTTTTGACTTTTTCCTCATTTTTTGAGGTGATGTCTGCTTCGCACAGCTTCATCAACTCATCAATGTCATCGCCAGCATCAAACAGCAAACGGCGTACGGCAGAATCGGTTACTACATCTTCGGCCAAAACAATTGGCCGCATGTGGAGGGAAACCATTTTCTGTACGAATTTCATCTTTTCATTCAAGGGAAGCTTCATCCGCTTGAAAATTTTGGGCACCATTTTTTCACCCACAAAATTATGAGCATGGAAGGTCCACCCAATATTGGGGACAAACTTTTTGGTAGCAGGTTTTCCTATATCGTGTAAAAGAGCAGCCCAACGTAACCATAGGCTGTCGGAATAAGGTGCCAGGCGGTCCAGTACTTCCAGGGTATGGTAGAAGTTGTCCTTGTGACCGATTTTATTCCTGAATTCACGTCCCTTCATTCGCTGCAATTCGGGGAAAATTACAGACAATAAACCTGATTTTTCCAGTAGTTTGAAACCTATGGAAGGTTTGGGAGAGAGAACAATTTTATTGAGCTCTTCAATAATTCGTTCTTTGGAAACGATTTTAATTCTCTCCTTATTTTCTTCAATAGCTTTGAATGTCGTTTCCTCGATTTTAAAATTCAATTGCGAGGCAAATCGGATGGCCCGCATCATTCTCAAAGGATCATCGGAGAAGGTAATGATAGGATCCAGTGGAGTACGGATAATTTTCCGGTCCAGATCCCTTATCCCTTCGAAGGGGTCCAGAAGTTCCCCAAAATTGTCAGGATGGAGACTTAAAGCCAAGGCGTTGATGGTAAAGTCCCGACGTTTTTGATCGTCCTCTAAAGTTCCATCTTCCACAATGGGTTTACGGGAGTTTCTGTTGTATGATTCTTTTCGGGCGCCTACGAATTCGATTTCCAGATCCTGGAACCGAAGCATGGCCGTACCGAAATTCTTAAATATTGATACTTTTGGATTACCTGCCTTTTCAGCAACATTTTTGGCAAGTTCTATTCCACTTCCCAGCACAACAATGTCGATATCCTTCGACGGACGATTTAAAAACAAATCCCGAACAAAGCCTCCAATCACATAGGATTCAAGATTATCCCGATCAACGATATCCGAAATTATTTTGAATATAGGGTGTTTAAGATTCTCTTTCACGTAAAACTTATTTTGATTTTTGCAGATGTACATTCTTTGTCAGGAGAATTAAGGGGCAGTTCAGGTTTAACTGGCCTGTCCTGTTCAAGACTGACAAAAGTGTTACATCGTGACAAAATTACAATTATTTATGATGATTTTAAATAATGATCTTAAATTTCGAATTTGGCATGTTAGTTGTTATATCAAAAAATAAAAATGTATACATTTGTAGATATAAAAAAACTACAAGGAAATAACTTAAAAAAATAAAGATATGGTAGAGCATTTGACATTAGAATCGTTTAAAGAAAAAGTGTTCAACTTTGAGGCGAACAAGGAATGGAAATTTGAGGGCACAAAACCTTGTTTGGTTGATTTCTATGCTGATTGGTGTGGGCCTTGTAAGGCTATCGCTCCAGTGCTGGAAGAGTTGAAAGAGGAGTATGGCGAAAATTTGAATATTTATAAAGTGAATACAGAAAAGGAGCAGGAATTGTCTTCTATTTTTGGGATTCAGAGTATTCCTTCTCTTTTGTTTATTCCTCAGGAGGGACAACCGCAAATGGCGCAAGGGGCTTTACCTAAGGAAAGCTTGAAGCAGGCATTTAAGGAGGTACTGGGAGTTGATCCTGTAAAGTAAAGTTCTTTTCCCTGAAGTTTGAATTTGAAGAGAGGATTTGTTAGTATTGGAGTGCTTTCAACATTGAAAACATTTTAGGAGTCAAAAATTGACTGTAGTTTAGATATGTTCCTGGATTCGGATAAACTTCAGCCCAAAGGGTAATATCAATTAATTAAAAAATGTAGTGATGAGACGAATTGTAGTAGCCTTTGTGGCGTGGATGTTTTGCCTGACTGCCTTTGCTCAATCTTCGGGGAGTAACAAGGTGATTCATTTGAATGACGATACTTTTAAAGAAAAGGTGTTTGATTTTAAAAAAGATAAGGAGTGGAACTTTAAAGGAGACAAACCCGTTTTGGTGGATTTTTATGCCACCTGGTGTGGTCCCTGTAAACGTGTTGCTCCCATTCTGGAAGAATTGCAAAAGGAGTATGGGGATGCCATTCAAATCTATAAAGTAGACACCGATAAAGCTCGTGAGGTTTCGGCAGCTTTTGGAATCCAGAGCATTCCCAGTTTGCTTTTTATTCCTGTAAAAGGTCAACCGCAAATGGCTCAAGGAGCTTTGCCCAAGGAAACCTTTATAAAAGCAATTAAAGATGTATTAGGGGTAGATTATCCCAAAGCAGCAAAAGAATAACTAATTATCTTTTACGATAGTTTAGGTTTTATTGACGATACCGGTGAGTTTTCACCGGTATTTTTGGTTTGTATTTAAAATCATTATAAATTTGCCATCACAATGGGGTGCCTTAATATTACGGGCTGAGATCATACCCTTAAACCTGATCCGGGTAATGCCGGCGTAGGAAAGCTGCGAATATTTCGCAAATATCTCATCTCTCTTGAACCTCATTGCAATATTTGTAAACCTAAATTTCCAAGAAATGTTTAAAAAACTGAAAAGTCAGTTCATTCGAAAGGGCTTGCTGTTACTTGTATTGCAATTTGCCGTTGTAATTGCCTTTGCCCAATCGACCATTACGGGCCAAATTACCGATCAAAAGGGTAATCCGTTAGTAGGTGCTACTGTGGTTTTGAAGGATACCTACCGGGGAACTGTGGCCAACGCTGATGGAATGTATCGTTTTGAGAACCTGAAGCACAAAAATCATATCTTGCAGGTTTCCTTTATCGGGTACAAAGTGCAGGAAAAGAGCGTTGATTTAAAGGAAGATGTTCGAATCGACTTTGTGTTGGAGGAGGATGCCATTCTGACAGATGAAGTAATTGTAGCTGCCACTCGTGCGGGCGACAAAGCTCCTGTGGCCGTAACCAACTTATCCAACGAAGATATTCGAAAGCACAATACCGGACAGGACATTCCTTACCAGTTGAGTTTAACCCCTTCGCTGGTAGAGTCTTCTGAATCGGGGAATGGGGTTGGCTATTCTGCCTTGCGAATTCGGGGAACGGATGCTACTCGTATCAACGTTACTGTAAATGGAATTCCATTGAATGATTCGGAATCCCAAGGTGTTTTTTGGGTGAATATGCCTGATTTCTCCAGCTCCGTAGACAACATTCAAATTCAACGTGGGGTGGGAACCTCTACTAATGGTGCGGCAGCTTTTGGGGCTACCGTTAATTTCCAAACCGAAACCATTAATAAGGAACCTTATGCTGAAGTGCAGAGTGTTGCCGGATCCTTTAATACTTTCCGTAACTCATTTAAGGCCGGAACCGGGTTGATAGATGGGAAGTTTAGCTTTGATGCCCGTTACTCCAAGTTGAAATCAGATGGCTTTGTGGATTATGCCTTTTCCGATCATGAGTCCTTCTTTGTATCCGGAGCTTACTACTCTGAAAAGAGCCTTTTGAAGATGAATGTTTTCAGTGGGGACCAGCGCACCGGGATTAGCTGGTGGGGAAATCCCGTTCCACGAAGTGATGAGGCCTTTGATCCTACCTACAATCCCGCTGGTGAGTATACCGATGAGAATGGGGTGAAACGCTACTACAAGAATCAAACCGATAACTACAAGCAAACCCACTACCAATTGATGTTCTCTTCGGAGTTGAGCGAGAACCTGAACCTGAATTCGGCTCTTCACTATACCAAGGGAAAAGGATTCTACGAGCAGTACAAGGAGGATGAATTGTATGACGATTATGGCCTGAATAATGTTGTAATTGGCGGTGAGGAACTAACTGAAACCGATTTGATTCGTCAGAAATGGCTGAAGAATGATTTTTATGGTGTTACCTCTTCTCTTTCGTATAAAAAGGAAAACTGGGATCTTACCCTTGGGGGGGCCTGGAATAAATACGATGGCGATCACTTCGGTAACATTATCTGGGCTCGTAACATGGGACCCGAGGAAAAGGATTATCAGTGGTATTTAAACGTAGGGGAGAAGGTGGATTACAACCTTTTCGCCAAGGTGAATTACCAGTTGACTCCTGAATTGAATGTGTATGGAGATATCCAATACCGACACATTAATTATGAAATGGAGGGGATTGATGACGATTATTACGAAGTATTGCGTGAAAAGAAGGTTGCTTTGAAATTGGATCAGGAACATACTTTTGATTTCTTCAATCCTAAGTCAGGACTTTTTTATACTATTAATGATCAGCAGGATGCATATTTTTCATTTGGAATAGCGCATCGTGAACCTACCCGTACCAACTTCAAGGATGCCAAAGGGGATCCCAATGCTACGCCGAAAGCGGAAACGCTTTACGATTTCGAGTTGGGATACAATTTCCATGGATCGAATGCCACTTTTGGCGCGAATCTTTACTATATGTACTACAAGGATCAGCTGGTGCCAACCGGAAAGAAAAGTAACACCGGAGCCGATATCATGACAAATGTGGATAAGAGTTATCGTGCAGGTATTGAACTGATTTTGGGAGTACAATTGGCAAAGGGGCTGAAATGGGACGCCAATGTGACCTACAGCCGCAACAAGATCAAAAACTTCATCGAATATGCAGATCATTACGATGCGAATTGGGACAAAAAGCAAATAGGAATTGAATTGGGGGAAACCGATATTGCCTATTCTCCCGAGGTAATTGCCAGTAGCTTGTTGAACTGGACCCCGGTGAATGATCTGGATATTAGTTTCATCTCTAAATACGTAGGCGAGCAGTTTTTCGACAATACCTCCAGCGATAAACGCAAAATTGATGACTATTTAGTAAACAATATGCGTATTAACTACCGTTTGTATCCTAAATGGATGAAAGAGATAGGCATGTACGTACAAATTAATAACCTGTTTGATGAGGAGTACAGTAACAATGCTTACGGTGAAATCTGGTACGAACAGGAAGTTCAAAAGACCTGGTCTTCTCACTTCCCTCAAGCCGGTATTAACTTTATGACAGGGGTAACTCTGAGATTCTAAAATATTTCCAATAACTTACCACCGGGTTCAGTTACTGTTGAATCCGGTGGGATTTTGAGAAGTTTATGGTACTTGAATGGTTAACAGAGAATTATATTGAGGTATTGGGAACCGTAGCAGGTTTGATCTATTTGTACCTTGAAATTAAGCAGAAGATTTGGTTGTGGCCCTTGGGAATTATCACCTCTGCATTGTATGTATATGTGTTTTTCACATCCAAATTTTATGCAGATATGGGGTTACAGGTGTATTACTTGGTTGTGAGTGTTTATGGATGGTACTTTTGGCTTAAGGGGAAAAGTACAGAGTTGGGAGAGAAGTTGTGTGTTACACATATTACCCCGCGTTTATTTCTATCTCTTTTTGGTGTGAATGCCTTAATTTATGCGTTTCTAGTATATGTTCTGGTTAATTTTACCGATTCTCCTTTGCCCTATTGGGATGCTTTTACCACCTCGTTAAGCATAGTTGCTACCTGGATGCTGGCGCGAAAAATATTGGAACAATGGCTGGTTTGGGTTGTGGTAAACGCTGTTTCGTTGGGTTTGTATCTTTATAAAGGTTTGTACCCGACTTCGGTACTGTTTCTGTTTTATACATCTATGGCTGTTGTGGGCTACTACCAATGGAAAAAAGATATGCTAAAATCTGGGTCTTTGCCAGTTGAATAGTTATTTTTACAAAACTTTTCAAAATTGTGATTAGCATAACGAAAAAGCTTTGTAGTAATGAAAGGCAAATCTGCAGTAATTTTAGCTAACGGAACCTTCCCAACTCACGAAATTCCTTTGCGGATACTCAAATCCGGAAAAGATATTGTTTGTTGTGATGGGGCTACTCAAAAATTAATACAGCACGGACTGGAACCTGATTTTGTAATTGGTGATCTGGATTCTATGGATGAGGAGTTGCGGTTGAAATATCGGGACATCATCTATCATTTCTCCACACAGGAGACCAATGATTTAACCAAGGCCGTAAACTGGTGCATCGAAAACAATTACAACGACCTGGTAATTCTGGGTGCTACCGGTGAGCGGGAGGATCATACAATTGGGAATATTTTTCTTTTGCCGCAGTATATTCGTAAAGTGAAGGTGCGCATGCTTACCGATCATGGAGTGTTTACTCCGATTCTGCGATCCAAAAACTTTGAAAGTTATACCCGTCAGCAAATCTCTATTTTTTCGACTTCGGTGAATACACGCATCACAACAGCCAATCTTAGGTATGCACTAACCGAAGAAAATTTGAGCGAATTATGGAGAGGAACGTTGAACGAATCCATGGGGGAAAGTTTCCGAATAGAGTTTGAGGGTGGCCCTCTGATTGTCTTTCAGGAATATTAAGAGTCGATAGTGACAAGTAGCATGTAACAAGTGGCTAGTAGATTGTTGAATAGTGGTTTGGAAGAGAGAGCAATGTAGATTCGTTTCATCTGTATCATCAGTGTTCTATTAGCCAAGTAGATCTTTAATTGCATCATGAAAATATATCCCAAAGTATTGAGTATTGCAGGATCGGATAGTGGAGCCGGAGCAGGTATTCAGGCTGATCTGAAAACTATTGCTGCTTTGGGAGGTTATGGCATGTCAGCTATTACTGCCATTACGGCTCAAAATACCAGGGGGGTGGATGGAGTACATCCGGTACCGGCTGAAATGGTGCGGCAACAGATTCAATCGGTAGTGAAGGATATAGGAGCAGATGCTGTTAAGATTGGGATGTTGCATGATGAGAAGATCGTGAAAGTTGTTGCCGAAGAAGTGAAGGAGTTAAAGCTTTTAAATGTTGTACTTGATCCGGTTTTCCTTTCAACCAGTGGGCGGGCATTGCTGCAGTCTGAAGCGATTCAAACCATGCAGGAGCATCTCTTTCCAACGACAGGTTTAATAACTCCCAATCTACCCGAAGCGGCATTTCTACTCAATACCAGAATTGAATCGATCGCTCAAATGCGACAGGCAGCAAAAGATTTGGCGCAGTTGGGTCCCACTTCGGTTTTGGTAAAAGGCGGGCATCTGGCAGGAGAATTGGCCACCGATATTTTGTATGATGGAGCAGAAAAGAAGTTTTATGAATATTCCTCCCCAAAAATAACGACCAACAATTCCCATGGAACTGGTTGTACATTGTCTTCGGCTATTGCAACTCTTATAGCAAGTGGATTGGCTTTGCCCCAAGCTGTACAGGAAGCCAAAGCCTACCTGGAACAATGTCTCCTGGCTGGATCCAAATATCAAATCGGTACAGGAAACGGACCTCTATGCCATTTTCCAAAACGATAATAGAATTTGAGTGTGATAGATTTCAATTGTATTTCGTGTGTTTTTATTAAGTTAAGTGTTGTGTTGCGTTTTTTTACACAATTTAAGCTCTTTTTTATCAATATGAGGGGGCAGGGGCTGCTTTAATCAAGTAGTTTGGTTTTATTGCACGAGTTGGTGTAAATGTTTGATCTTTAGGTTTTACTGTGGGTTTTTTTCTTTACGGAAGGAAAATTGGCAATAATTTATATTCAGATAGAAAATGTCAATTCCCTATGCTTCCGATCCACATTTTCCCTTTCACTTTTTGAACGATTACTGAAAGAAAACAAATCCTGGAGTGCCAATCTTTATGCGGGTTTTGGAATGCCCAAAAAAAGACCCTTTAAAAATTAAAAATACACAGCAGGAAAAACCAAAATACACAGCTCATAAATTAAAAATACACAGCAGGAAAAATAAAAGTATACAGTAGGAAATTAATTATTGCTGATGAGTACTAAAAATATCACTTGTGAGTAGGTGCAAAATAAAAATATAATGTTGTAAACATATAGTAGTTGAACTTTGTTAAGCGTGTAAGGTGGTTGATATATTTATTGTTAACGAATAAAAATGATTGCCGCAACGAATCGTATTTTCCTTTTGTGTTTTTTGATAAGCTTCTATCTTTGCAGCTTTCTAAAACCTAACAATCAACTATGAAGAACACTACATTTGTATTAACGCTACTGCTTCTCATGAGTAGCTTATGGGGGAATGCTCAGGAAAAGAAGAAGCCATTTCCTATTTCTGTAAAAATGGGGGGCTATGTTCATACCGGATTTATCTACGATTCCCGCCAAACCGTAAGTGCCAGGGAAGGTCACGTAATGTTGTACCCCAAAAACGAAATTTTGGATCCGAATGGGAAAGATTTGAATGCATCAAACAGCTTTAATATGGCTGTGATACAATCCAGAACCTGGACTCGTATTACCGGACCGGAAATTCTAGGGGGGAAATCTTCCGGATTGCTGGAGGCTGAGTTTATGGGCAATGGGGAGAAAGATGTGAATGGATTTCGTGTTCGTCATGCCTATGTAAAGTTGGATTGGGGAAAGACTTCCCTGTTGGTGGGGCAAACCTGGTCGCCTATGTTTACGTTAGAAGTGTTGCCCGGACAAGTTGGAACCAACTCGGGACTTCCCTTTAAACCTTTTGCGAGAAATCCGCAGGTTCGTTTGACCCATCGTACCGATAACTGGAAGTTTTTGGCTGCTATTTTAACCGAAAGAGATTATACCAGTACTGGTCCTGACGGAGCCTCCAATAAGTATGTGAGAAATGCCGCATTACCAATAGCACAAGGGCAAATCCATTACTATGCAGGCAAGCATTTGTTTGGAACCACTGCTGAAGTTAAGACCATTAAACCTGCTTTGTCGAATTCCATTGAGACAGAAAATGGTACAGTGAATTATCAAGCAGACAATACGCTCACTTCATGGGCTGTGATGGGATATGCCAAGTTTGATTTTAAGCCTTTTACTTTTAAGGTTCAATCCACCTATGGATCTAATCTTACTGATGTTCTGATGTTGGGAGGTTATGCTGAAAAATCGGTTGATGCAACCACAGGAGAAGCAGAATTTACCCCAATTGAGATATTGGCAGGATGGTGTGATTTGGATTACACACCAGGAAAAGTTGGGGTTGGTGTTTTTGCAGGGTATTCGCAAAACCTGGGAGCTAACGATGAAATAGCAGGAAGTATTTACAGTAGAGGAAAGGATATTGATGAATTGTATCGTATTGCTCCGCGTGTAAATGTGAATTTAAAAAATCTTAGATTGCAGTTGGAAGGTGAATACACGGCTGCAGCTTATGGAGTAACCAATAGCAAAGGAAAAGTAGACAATGCTCAATGGGTTGGCAATACCCGAATGACTTTGGCTGTTTACTATTTCTTTTAAGAGTATGAAATGTACTGGATTGTTCTTTACCCGGCCTGATTGAGGGCAGGATAGGAGCAATCCTTTTATTTTTCGGTGATGGGAATTGTAAAGTAAAAGCAGGCCCCTTTGTTTGGCTCCGAATCGATCCATATTTCCCCTCCCAATAATTCCACCAGACTTTTTGATATTGCAAGGCCCAGGCCTGTTCCTCCGAATTCCCGGGTGTCGGAATCAAGGTTTGCTTGCCGGAAACGGTCAAAAATAACCTTTTGCATATCACTGGAGACTCCTATTCCTGTATCTTTAACGAAGAAAAGATATTCCTTTTTATGGAGTTCATAACCGAAATCGATGGTGCCCTGATAGGTGAATTTTATTGCATTTTCCAAGAGATTGGTAAGGATTTGACGTAATCGAATGCAATCTGTTTTTATAACTTCTTTAGTCATTTCCTTAGGTGTTACCAGATTCAATCGTATCTCCTTATTTGTTTGATGAATTAGGTTCAAATGATTTTCCAGCAGGGTATTCAGTAGTTCCTGTAAATCGCATTCCCGAATGATTACTTTAAGCTGGTTGGTTTCAATTATGGAGAGATCTAGAATATCATTTATAAGACGGAGAAGATATTTGGTGTTTTTCTGAATGATATCGATAAAACGTTTCCGGTTTTCTTCCGTTCTTCCAGTATCGGAGAGTAGTTCCGAGAAGCCTATAATGGCGTTCATTGGAGTACGAATTTCATGAGACATATTGGCCAGGAAAGAGGATTTCAATCGGTTCGATTCCTCTGCTTTTTCCTTTGCCAATTCTAATGTACGTTGATTGGCTTCCAATTCTTGAACATGTAATTGTTCCCTGTGAATCTTAAGATGCCGCAAATGGATGATAACGGACAAGGAAATGATAACCAGAATCAGTAGAATAAAAATGGTGAGGGTTAGAACTACGATCTTTTTATTTTCCCTGATAAAGCTGTAGGGCAAATTAATCAGGTGGGTATTGGGAGGAAGTTTTTTAGTGTCAATTCCAAATCGTTTTAATACCTTGTAATCAAGAATTAGCTGGTGAGGAGCTGTTTGGGACTTAATATTGTCAATAGGCGTGCCCTTGAGCAATTTGAGCGCCATTTGGGCAACCATTTTTCCCTGCATTTTTCCAGTGGTAAGCATACCACCAACGGCTCCTGAATTCATGTAAAAGTTTCTCATGCAGTATATTGGAACATTGCAGGAGGGAGATGAAAGTTGGAAACTTTCTTCGTAACTGTAGTAATTGCCCAATTTATCCCGGTTGTAGAGAAGGAAAAAAACGATGTCACCTGTACCCAGTTGTGATAGTTCCTCTTTTAAGTTCTCCAGTTTCTTGGGAGCAATAATTCGATGTGGAATGGTATCAGTTCTTGCTTGAAGGGTACGCTCAAAATTCTCGGAGGAAAGTATACCTGTGGTACTCCAGTCACTTACGATGGTGAGCTGCTTTAATTCGGGATGGAATTTCTTTATCAGGTCAAGTGTAGCATTTACATTGGGAATCTCGAAAATTCCGGTATACCCTTTAGGAGGAGTAATTACCATATTTAAGCCACAAAACAGGCAGGGGGTGTCTCCAAAAAGGTCTTCCTTATACTGTAGTAAAAAGTCGTAAGCATTATTGTCGGAAGATATGATTAGATCGAAATTTTGGTCCCTGTATTTTTTCTTGTAAAGATGGTAAAGGTTGTTCAAATGTTCCTCGGAATAGAACCGTTTGGTATCCATATACTCTATGTAGAGTTGTTTTGATTTCGGATAGGAAAGCAATTCCTTTTTTATGGCTGATACGAGTTCATCGGACCAACTTAATCCATCGTGGTAGGAATTAAGTATTAAAATATTTTTTTGAGATTCAATTTCTGAAAAACTCTCAAAAGGATGTAAAAAAAGAAAAATAAGAAGTACAAAAATGCTAATCCGTCGGCTCATGAAGAATGAGTTCAATCTAGGTAAAACAAAAGAGTAAACGTTCAAATACGGATCTTAATTTAAGAATAATATATTTTAATTAAAAGCTGTTTTACCTTTTCAGATAGAGCTGAAGGCGAGCAATTGTAGTTGTTTATGATGAGGGTAAATGCTATAAGCTTTCCTTTACTATTCGGAAGGTAACCCGAATAGCATCTAACTCCTTGCATAGAGCCGGTTTTGGCTTGTAACTTGTTTTCCAGAACGGTCCCTCTTGCAAAATTTTTGAGTGTGCCGGATTTGCCTGCTATAGGCAATGAATTCCGAAATGCTGATGAATTGGGAGAATGGGTCATATAGACCAAAACTTTTGTTAGAAAGCTGGCGTTGATCGCATTGAATCGGGATAAGCCACTACCATCAAATAGTTGAATTCCCTGGATATCCATCTTGTTTCCTTTCCAAAATTCCTTCATGGCTTGCAATCCATGACTTAGGTTTCCCTTCTGGTATACTTGAACTCCTATTTGGCAGAGTAGATGCTCGGCAAAAAGATTAATACTTTTCTGATTGGTTTGGTATACAATATCACTCAATTTAGGGGACCGATGTTCCCACAGAACTGTCAATGGGGATGATACGATGTCTTTTTCCAATGATTTGCCCCGGATAGGAATGCCGGATTGCTCCAATTCGGATTGGAAATCGTTGCGAAGAATTTTTCCAGGATAAGGGAGAGCTCCCTTTACTTTAAAGTTTTTGCGCTTTTGTGGAATACTTCCTTTTATGATTCTGGAGGAACTTTCGGGACCACCAAAAATGTAGGCCTGATCACGGTTGACCGATGAACTGATTACCTGATTTTTGAATTCGATCTCGTTGAGAGGCGGATCTATTTTGTGAATTTTGGTTGGAGTTCCAGCTGGTCCGGATTCAAAAAACAAGGTATAGGTATTGTCCCGGTAGGATATGCTGTGAATCATGGCACCATAGTAGTTGGCAATATCTTCCCAGATCCAGGTTCGGGGTAGTTCCTGATCGTAACAGTTTTCAACAATTGCTAGTTTTCCCTGGATGGAAGTAATGGGATATTCTTGCATTTTTTTGCGCCAATGGCTTAGAATATCTTTTTGCAAAGGAAAATATTTGGAGGCAAGTGTGGGATCGCCGCCACCAATAAGGTATAGGTTGCCATTTAGTTGACCGGAAGGTAACACCTTTCCATTATGGGCAATTTGTGTTGAGAATTGAAAATCCGGACCCAAAATTTCCAGTGCAGTGGCTGTGGTTAACAGTTTAAGGGTGGAGGCAGGTGCCAGACTTTTTTCTGCCTGATGTTGAGCTATGGTTTTTCCTGATGACAGATCCCGGGCCAAAAACCCAATGCTGGCATGTTTCAATTCCGTATCCGAAGCAAAATGCTGTATGGCTCGTTGAGCTTTGGATGGCGGAGGTGTTTGACCAGTACAAGAGAAAAGCCAAACCGAAAATAGAAGGAGAAGCAGGTGTCTCAATATTCTATTCATCAATTTCATTTAATATTTTGTCCACTTCATTTTCTGTATTGTGAAGTTTTTCTTTGCAGATTTTTAGGAGTTCGGATACTCTCTTCACTTTATCGGAAAGTTCATCCACATCAAGTTCTTCATTATCTATCTTTTCGATAATTTCTTCAATTTCAGAAATAGCTTCGCGGTAGTTAATTTTTTTCTTTGCCATGATTTAAATCTAATCTTTTGATAAAGGTACGGTAAAAATAAAGGAACTTCCTTTACCCAATTCACTTTCCACCCAAATTTTTCCCCTGTTCTTTTCAACAAATTCCTTGCAAAGTACAAGTCCAAGGCCGGTTCCTGGTTCTTTTAAGGTGCCGGGTTGCGAATTATTTTGTTCCATTTTAAACAGTTGTTCCAGGTTCGTTTTATCTATTCCCACGCCATTATCCGAAACAGAGACCTCCATCATTCCATCTTTCTTTTCACTTCGAAGAGTAATTCTTCCATTGGGGTTGGTAAATTTTATGGCATTGGATAGTAGATTCCGGATGACGGTAGAAAGGAGATGTTCGTCGGAATATACGATTGAATTTTCATCTACAGCTATTTGAATGTCGATTGATTTTTCCCGGGCATTGGATTCATGTAGTAATACATTCTGCTTTACTATGGAGAACAGATTGAGAGCAGAAGGACGATAGGAAAGTTTATTGGTTTGCGAACGGGCCCATTGCAGCAGGTTGTTTAGTAGATTGAATGCCTGCTGCGAGGCTTCATGAATATTTTGAGCGGAATGGATTCGGTCCTTTTCCTCCATTCGGAAGTAGTTCTTGTGTAGGAATGTTGAGAAACCCAGTATAGCATTAAAGGGGTTGATCAGATCATGTGCAATAATGGAGAATAGTTTATCTTTTGTACCGTTCAGTTCCTTCTGTATTTGTTCCGACTCCTTTAGTTTTTTGTTTTTCACAGCCAGTCTTCGATTGCGTTTCCGTATCATACTGTAGGCTGCAAAAATTCCTATGGAAAGTAGGGTAATAAGCAAAGAAAGAACAAGGGTGGCATTCCTCTGAAATTTGTGCTTTTTAGATTCCAGGATTTGGATTTGATTGTCTTTTTTTAAAAGTTCAATTTCCTTGTCTTGGGCTTCTATTTTATAACGATCTTCAAGATTGGCAATTACTGCCGTTTTTTGAAGCTTATAAAGGCTGTCCAGGGTGATGAGGTATTCGTTTAAATAATCATAGGCTTTGGGAATGTTATTCTTTTCTTCATAATAGGTCGTAAGTAAAAAAAATGCACTGTTTTTTAGGATTAGGGAGTTGGTTTTAGTGGCAATTTTATGAAGTTCCTTTATGTGTTTGTATGCTTCGTCGTATCTTTCTTCGGATACAAACATAATGGCCATATTGCTGTGAGAAAGTCCAATGCTATGTAAATCGCCTAGCTTTGTTTTTATTAGTAGCGATTTGTTGAAGTACTCAATTGCCTTCTCCAATTGATTTTGCTCATGAGCAAAATTACCGAAGTTGTTGTACATTTGAGCAATTCCGATAGAATCATTAAGCTGTAGGTATAGCTCAAGGGCTCTTTCGTGATAGGTAAATGCTTTATCGGATTCTCCCATTTCCTGGTAAATGGCTCCAAAGTTTTGATTGATAGAAGCCAAAAAGTCAAGATTATTCAGGGGCTGACCTATAGCCAGGGATTTTTTTAGGTAGTCCAGACTTTTGGGATAATCCTCCAGATCCATATAGGTGAGTCCCAGATTACAGTACAGATCTGCCACTTTTTGTTGGTTTCCCAGTTTTTCAAAGAGTGTTAGCGATTTTAAGTAGAACTCAATCGATTTGTTATAGATTCCCAGATTGGAATAAGCTGTTCCAATGTGATTGAAGGAATTTGCTATTTCGATTGAATCCTTATCCTGTTGAGCGAACTGAAGTGCTTCCTTAGCAGATTCCAGACTTTTTTCATTGGAGATTTTCAAGTAAGCCTGGGAGAGTTGATTGTATAGTTTTGCTTTTTTTGTTGTGGTGTCAATTTGTTGAATTAGTTTCTGAATCGTATTATCCTGGGAAGCATAACTAGTGCAAAAGGTGCAAAGAATTAGGATGGTAATGAAAAGGATTTTCAGGGGTTGCATACGCAGGAATTTCAAAATAAGTTGGTGAAAATATTGGTCTTTCTGGATTTTAAAATTATTATTTACGTTAAGATTCAATTTAAGTTTTCTTATTTTCAAGGCTTTTTACCCGGCTGATAATCTTTCCACTCGCAAGATGTGTTTCAATTTCATCGTCCAGGGATAGTTGAGCGAGATCTCGTACCAATTTTCCATTTTTGAGGGTGAGGGAATATCCCTTCTTTAAAATATTGATAGGATTAACATATTTGATGGTTTGCTCGAACAACTGAAGCTTATGCTCCTGCTGGTTTAAGAAATGCTGTCCCCGGGATTTGAGTTGCGTAAGCAATTGGCCTTGAATATGATTCTCGTTGCTAATCCTTTGCTTCAAACCAAATTTCAGACTGGCCACTTTTTGTTCGAGAATGTGTTCCTTTTGGTTCAAGAATTGTTTGCTCAAATCATGTAAACGTTGTTCTTGTAGTTGCAGTTTATTGTTTTGTCGTTCCAGTATTTGTTGAACCAGAGGCGAGAACTTTTGTGTGGCCCATTCCAGTCTTTCCCTTGATTCTGTAAGTATTTCCTTAATTCCGGAAATAAATTCCTCCTGTAAATTCAGAATAAAATCTTCGTAGCCTGCAAAGCAGTCGATTAGGAATTCTGCTGCGGCAGTTGGGGTTTTAACCCTTGTATGAGCAACCATGTCCAGAATTGTATCATCTCTTTCGTGTCCAATTCCTGAAATAATTGGAAGGGGGTATTGGGCTGCATGAGAAGCCAACAGGTAGCTGTCAAAACAGTTAAGATCTGCTTGCGAACCACCACCCCGGATAATCACCACGGCCTCAAAAATATCTTCGTAATCGTAGATTCGATCCAGTGCATTAATAATGGAATCTTCGGCTTGATTTCCCTGCATTACTGCCGAAAAGAGTTTGTAATGAAATTTAAAACCATTGGGATTGTTTTCCAGTTGATTGGTAAAATCCTCGTAGCCGGCTGCGGTTGGCGAGGAAATAATAGCAATGGTTTTGGGCAGTATAGGAAGTTCAAGTTCTTTGTTCATCTGCACAACTCCCTCCTTTTCCAGTCGATCCAGCGTTTCCTTTCTTCTTCGGGCTATGTCCCCGAGGGTATAGCTTGGATCAATATCCTTTATGTTGAGGCTCAGTCCATATACCTCTTGAAACTCAACAGAAACCTTTGCGAGGATTTTGATTCCCGGAGCAAAAGGCTGACCGGTTGTCGTTTCAAAGAAGGGTTTCAGCATTCGGTAGGTGTAGGCCCATATAGTGGCTCTTGCCTTAGCAATAATCTGATCAGTTTGAGTCCCCTTTTCAATTAGTTCAAGGTAGCAATGGCCGCTTCGGTTGGCATGCATCTCACTAATTTCAGCCACTACCCATAGTTCAGAGGGAAAGGCATTCTGTAGTTGACACTTAATTTGGTTGTTAAGCTCATAGAGGCTTATTCCTTGCTGAGGCATATTTATATTCGTTGCAGATGAAACATCAATGAACCAATCAAATTATATGATTGAGTAACTAGCCGAGAATGCAATAATATCTGAGAGTCTATCATCAGAACCTATCTGCTTCTTTGTTGTAGATATGCATCCGGATCATTCATATATTTTTCAGGATCTATCAGATGTTGCCGATTTTTTTCCATTCGTTGCAGATCTTCCTGCTGTTTTCGATCCAATTCATCCTGGTTGGTTGCAATTCCATTCCGGTATTCCAGTGTATATTTTAATTTAGCTTTTGGCGTGTAAAATTTCCAGATTCTCTCCTTTTTATTGTTTTCATATTGTCCTTCGGTTTCCAGTATTCCATTTGGATAGTAGGATTGAAATATCCCATTTAGAATTCCGTTTTTATATATCGCTTCCATGAGTGGTTTTCCTGTTTTGAAGTACCTTCTCCAAATGCCATGCTTTTGTCCCATTTGGTAGTTGATCTCTTCTGAAATATTTCCGTTGGAAAAGAAGTATTGGAAGGAGCCATTTTTAATTCCATTTTTGAAGCTTTCTCGGGCTTTTACCTTATTATTCTCAGTATAGATAATCCAGTTGCCGTTTTTCTTTTCATTCAGGTAGTTGCCTTTGGCGGTGAGTTGGCCTATCTCATTGAAAAGTTTGGCATTTGCACTTTGCCCATTGGGGGAAAACAGGAGTATGGCTTTAAGAACTCCTGAGGGAAAGTATCTTTTCAATTCACCCACAGGACGATTGTTTTCAAATTGTCCTTCGTACATCTTTTTGCCGTTTGGATAGTATTTTACCCGGTAACCTTGCTTGCAGGTTTGGGCATCCGTTTGTTTTTTGGTTTGGGCAAAAGAAAAAATAGAGGCAGCACTCAATATGAGCAGAAGCATTAGTGTTCGAAGCATGAAATTGATTTTGGTTCTACACAAATGTAATAAAAAATGGTGCTTTCTGTAGTGAAGGATTAGGAGATATATTGTATGTAAGGATTCATGTTGATGGTAATATGTTTTACATCATTCCCGATTTATTTTAGGAGGTGATGAATTTTTGTATTTTATGAACTGTTATACGAGAGGTGGTAATCAGTTTGTAAGCTGAGAGTGCAGAATGCAATTACCATACAGAGGGGGCGGTTCCATTATTATGGGAAAACTATTACGATAAGCAAAAACTAATCTAAGAAACAATATGGAAGCCATTACTTATCCTTTTCACTTTGATGAGATGCCTATTGCTGGGAAATTCCTCCTGGATAGTTATGTGCGGGATCAGGAGCTTTTCCTCAAAAAGTATCCTGTTTTCGACGATGTTTTTAAATCCAAATTTATTAAAAAGATTAATCGCTGCAGGGAGTTGATTTGTTGTTGTGCCGAGGGGCAAAAGATTCAGATTATTCGTGATCGAATCTATAGAAAAATGGAGAGCTTGCGGGTGCTGACCATGGATCTGAAGGAATGTTTTCCTTATACAGCACCTGAGGCTTTTGAAAAATTGACTATTGCCAATGATAGTAAAGATTTATTGGAGGTGTTGGAGACAGGTAAGAATTTATACCTCAAGATCGAAATCCCTAAAAAAATTCTTCAGGCTGATGATAATTTTAGCTCACTCCTGGATGAGTTCCATGCCTTGTTGGAAATTTTGGAATTGGACCGTCTTGAATTGAATCGCCTTCTGAATTCAAGAGGAATACTAACCCAAGATATTTTCCGGAACTTGAATCATCTTTGGGCCACGATGCAGGATATTATGGAGATCGGGAAAGAAATACATGAGGATATTCGTCCGAATTTTTATTCGGACTATTGTATAGAGCACCTCAAACAACGTCTTAGATTATTTAGGGTGCCAGTTGCCGATTTGTCAGCGGTTTGATACTTCTTACAATTTGAAGGAGAGTATCATGCTATAAACAATTTCTGGTTGGGGTTAAAAATAGAAAACCTCCCATTTCTGGGAGGTTTTCTTATTTTGATTCGGTTGGAATCAGTTCTATTTTACTTCTTCAAAGTCAACATCAGTTACTTCGTCATCAGCTTTAGCTTGACCTGCATTTGCTTGCTGTCCGGCATCAGGCTGGGCCTGCTGTCCGTTGGCTTGCGCCTGCGCATTATAGATATCTTGTGATGCAGCCTGGAATACATTGTTCAGTTCTTCAATGGCAGCATTACATGCATCTACATCCTGAGCTTTGTGAGCTTCCTTCAGCTTGTTCAAAGTATCCTCAATTGGTTGCTTCTTATCAGCAGGAAGTTTGTCTCCCATTTCTTTCAGCTGTTTTTCTGTTTGGAAGATCATTCCGTCAGCCTTGTTTAAAGTATCAATCTTCTCTTTGGCTTTCTGGTCAGCTTCCTCATTTGCTTTCGCTTCATCACGCATTCTGTTGATTTCCTCATCAGACAAACCTGAAGATGCTTCGATGCGAATGTTTTGTTCCTTACCGGTTCCCTTATCTTTAGCAGATACATTCAGGATACCGTTGGCATCGATATCAAAAGTTACTTCGATTTGTGGTACACCACGTTGTGCTGGTGGAATTCCATCCAGGTGGAAACGACCGATAGTCTTGTTACCGTTGGCCATTGGACGTTCACCTTGCAGAACATGAATTTCTACAGATGGTTGGTTGTCGGCAGCAGTAGTAAAGGTTTCTGACTTCTTGGTTGGAATGGTTGTATTGGCTTCGATCAATTTAGTCATTACACCACCCATGGTTTCAATACCCAATGAAAGAGGAGTAACATCCAAAAGCAATACATCTTTTACCTCTCCGGTAAGTACACCACCCTGGATTGCAGCACCAACGGCTACTACCTCATCAGGGTTAACACCTTTGGAAGGAGCTTTTCCGAAGAATTCTTGCACTTTGTTCTGAATAGCAGGGATACGAGTCGATCCACCTACCAAAATTACTTCGTCAATATCAGAAGAAGAAACACCCGCATCAGACATAGCCATTCTACAAGGTTCAATTACGGCTTGAATCAAACTGTCAGCCAATTGTTCAAATTGTGCACGGCTTAATGATTTTACAAGGTGCTTTGGAATACCATTTACTGGCATAATATATGGCAGGTTGATCTCAGTGCTGGTAGAACTTGACAATTCAATCTTCGCCTTTTCAGCAGCTTCTTTCAATCTCTGCAGAGCCATTGGGTCATGACGCAAATCAACTCCTTCATCTTTCAGGAATTCATCAGCCAACCAGTCGATAATAACCTGGTCGAAATCGTCACCACCAAGGTGAGTGTCACCATTTGTTGATTTAACCTCAAATACACCGTCTCCCAATTCCAGGATAGAGATATCAAAAGTACCACCACCCAAGTCAAAAACAGCGATCTGCATATCTGAATCCTTCTTGTCCAGACCATAAGCCAAAGATGCAGCAGTAGGCTCGTTGATAATACGTTTAACGGTCAAACCTGCAATTTCACCAGCTTCTTTGGTTGCTTGACGCTGTGAATCGTTAAAGTAAGCAGGCACAGTAATTACTGCTTCAGTTACTTCCTGTCCCAGGTAATCTTCAGCAGTTTTCTTCATCTTCTGAAGGGTCATTGCTGAAATTTCCTGTGGAGAATATTTACGGTCGTCAATCTCTACACGAGGAGTATTGTTATCACCTTTAACAACTTTGTAAGGTACACGGGCAATTTCTTTACTTACCTTATCGTAACCTTCACCCATGAATCTCTTGATAGAGTAGATGGTTTTGTTTGGGTTGGTAATCGCCTGACGTTTTGCAGGATCACCTACTTTTCTTTCCCCGTTTTCAACAAAAGCCACAATAGAAGGAGTTGTTCTTTTTCCTTCGCTGTTAGGAATTACTACAGGCTCGTTACCTTCCATTACAGAAACGCAAGAGTTTGTAGTACCTAAGTCAATTCCAATAATTTTACCCATTTTAATCTGTATTTAATATTTTAAGTATTTACTTTTTTGGGGGGAACATATCGTTTCCCGATGAGCATTTCTTCAAAGGCTGTGCCATTATAGGTTTGGACGATTTTGGTGTAATTCTGACACTGCCGTAAGGAGGATTGACCAAATTCATGACAGGTTTCGTGACAAAAAGACAGCCAAATTGTCCTTTTTCCCGGTTTCTGCTGTGCCAGCCTCATTGGCAGAAAGGATATGAGAGGCAAAAAATCAGTTTTCAGAAATAAAATTGGGTGGATAAAAAGTAAAATGAAGAGGTAAATGAATCTTTTTGTAACTTTGCTTGTTGAATTTTGAGAATAATCTTGAATTATTATTCTACCAGTATTCAAATAAATTTTAAAAAATGTCAATACATAAAGATTCAGTGAAAAGGGTTACCACCCATGTACTTTCAGAGATGAAGCTGAAGGGGGAGAAGATTGCCATGTTAACATCTTACGATTTTTCTATGGCAAGTATTGTGGATAAAGCAGGTATTGATGTGATCCTGGTTGGCGATTCGGCTTCGAATGTGATGGCGGGTCATGAAACGACTTTGCCCATTACCCTGGATCAAATGATATACCATGGAGCCTCAGTGGTACGTGCTGTGAATCGGGCCTTGGTAGTTGTGGATTTGCCTTTTGGAACTTACCAGGGAAATTCAAAGGAAGCCCTGAATTCTTCAATCCGTATAATGAAGGAGACAAGTGCTGATGCTGTGAAGTTGGAAGGTGGAAGTGAAGTATTGGAATCTGTTCAGCGAATTCTTTCGGCCGGAATTCCTGTTATGGGGCACTTGGGATTGACCCCCCAGTCCATTCATAAGTTCGGAACCTATGTTGTTCGTGCTCGGGAGGAAGAGGAAGCAAAAAAATTGATTGAAGATGCCAAGTTGCTGGAAGAGGCCGGATGTTTTGCCATTGTATTGGAAAAAATTCCAGCCCATTTGGCTGAAAAGGTTGCTCAGGAATTGACGATTCCGGTTATTGGTATTGGTGCCGGAGGAGGAGTAGACGGCCAGGTGCTGGTTGTGCACGATATGCTGGGCATAACTCAGGAGTTTTCGCCAAGATTCTTGCGCAGATACCACAATTTGTTTGCTGAAATGAAGGGAGCTGTAGAGAATTACATAGGTGATGTGAAGTCCAGAGATTTTCCCAATGAAAGAGAGCAATATTAAGATTTTCACTATTTTATTGTATCTTTGCGCGCTTTCAAAAAGCAGAATTACAGAATTATAAAGCAACAGGAGCTATGGCTAGAGAGAAACTGGAAGTACTTTACGAGGATAATCATATTATTGCGGTAAATAAGCGAACATCTGATATTGTACAGGGAGACAAAACAGGCGATGAACCTTTGAGTGAAAAGGTAAAAGCATATATAAAGAAGAAATACAACAAACCAGGAGATGTGTACCTTGGAATTCCTCATCGTTTGGATCGTCCCGTAAGTGGAGTAGTGGTTTTTGCCCGAACCAGTAAGGCACATACCCGTTTGAGTAAGATGTTCCAGCAGAAGGATAAGGAGATTCAGAAAATCTATTGGGCAATTGTAAAGAACTGTCCTCCTGTTGAAGCAGATGTGTTGGAGCATTACCTTGTAAAAAATGAATCCAATAACCGTACGCATGCTCATGTGAAGGATAAAAAAGGAGCCAAAAAAGCCACTCTGGAGTATCAGTTGATAAGTCGCTCTCAGAAGTATTTTCTTTTGGAGGTAAAATTACACACTGGGCGTCATCACCAGATTCGTTGCCAATTGGCGAAAATTGGAAGCCCGGTTCGTGGTGATTTGAAATATGGTTATGCCCGTTCCAATAAGGAGGGAGGAATTAACCTGCACGCACGTGAGTTAAGCTTTATTCATCCGGTGACAAAGGAGCCGATAAGCATTATAGCTCCTCCGCCAATGAAGGATAACCTTTGGAAAGAATTTGTACGATTAGTTGAATAGTACTTTAAAGGCCGGTTTTCACCGGCCTTTTTTTTATTCGTTAAGCATTTCTTTATCAAAAGATAGAGGGAGGAGTTGCTTGATGTTCTCTACAACCCTGATTTTTTTCTCACCACAAAGAATCATTCTTATGGGATTCTGAAATCGCTCTTCTGTTTCCAGAAGTACCTGTCGGCACGATCCGCAGGGAGGTACCGGTTCATCCAGAAATTCTTCCCCGGAGAAGGAAGTTATGGCAATAGCTTTTACTGCAATAGTAGGGTATTGGGCATTGGCATAGAACATAGCCACTCTTTCGGCACATAGGCCGCTAGGGTAAGCCGAATTTTCCTGGTTGTTCCCTTGAATAATCTCCCCGTTATCCAACAGCACTGCAGCTCCTACTTGAAATTTGGAGTAGGGTGAATAGGCTCTAAGAGCTGCTTCCTGTGCCTGATGTACTAATTTTTGATCCTGAGGGAGCAATTCCTGTACATCATCATATTCATACACAGTGGTAATGATCTCACTTTTTTTCATTCGTGCGCTTTTTCTTAAAAATACGATTAATTTTTTTAGTTAAATTAATTTACTGTGGCGTAAATCATTTTCTTATTTTTATGGTTGTTTTTGGGGAATGGTGATAAAGATAGATAAAATTGATTAATGCTGATTTAGTATATCAATAAAGTCGGGAGATTGATCTAATTTAGGCGCTTATTGTAGCTGTTTCGTTATAGAAAATACTTTTGAAAAGGTGCAAATAGATTTTCGATCTACTTTTCATGCCCCTAATTAATAAATAGAAAAAGAAATATTCGGATGAGGAGAGTTGTAGTTCTGATAATTGCTTTTCTTTTGTGTGGTCAATTGGTTAAAGCCCATGAAAACACACGAAAAGAGTACATTCAAAAATTTAAGGATCTTGCGATTCGGGAAATGAAACGCACAGGAATTCCAGCAAGTATTACACTTGCTCAGGGATTGCTTGAATCCCGGAATGGGAATTCCGTTCTGGCCAGGAAAGGGAACAATCATTTTGGGATCAAATGTCACGATTGGCGGGGAAAAACAATGCGAATTGATGATGATAAGCGGAATGAATGTTTTCGAAAATACAAATCGGCTTATGATTCTTATATGGATCACTCCAAATTTCTGACTACCCGATCACGATACGCTTTTTTATTTAAATTGAAAAGTACTGATTATAAAAGATGGGCACATGGTTTAAAAAAGGCCGGTTATGCCACCAATCCCCGATACGCTCATATCCTAATAAAGATTATCGAAGAGGAGAAATTGTATGTTTATGATTCAGCGGTCAAAAAGAGACATGGGAAGACCATTGAGAAAACGAACAAGAAGCTGGCAAACATTGATGAGGACTATGAGATTGATCCGTTTGGTGCCCGGTTGGAAGAGCTCAACGGTGTACATTTTATTGTTGTGAAAAAAGGTGATACCTTCTATAGTATTGAGAGAAATTTAGGGGTAAGCAAGAAGAAATTATTGCGCTACAATGAATTGCCTTCAGGTTATGTGCTTCAGGTAGATCAAATTCTGTTTTTGCATGCCAAGAAAAACAAAGCTGCTCGTGGATACAATTTCCATAGGGTAAAAGAGGGGGATACCATGTATTCTATAGCACAAAAATACGGAGTGAAGTTGCGTAAGTTGTACAAATACAACCGGATGAGAAGAGGAGAAGAACCGTATGAGGGCGATCGGATCTGGTTACGAAAAAAGAGCAGGTAAGCAATTGAATTTTATAGATGTATCCCTGGGCCATTCGGCTCAGGGATATTTTTTTGAATAGATGTAAGATAGTTGTACCATACAATTTTTATTAGTTGTATGATACAAGTAAATAAAAATACCTTTATATTTGTTTCGAATAAATGAGGTTGTAAAAAATTCGATATGGAAAGGACAGAATGTTTAGCCTGTTGCAAAATCAAGGTAAAGGGGAAGGAAATTGATTGTGCGGATGAAATTGGAAAACTGATCAAATTTATGATGAGTATGGAAAGGGAGCAGGTACAGGTTCAGGGGTTTTCGACCACTCAGTACCGTTGCTTGCTCGAATTAAAGAAAGCAGGTTGTTTAAGCATGAACGAGATGAGCTCCATTATGTGTTTGGAGAAGAGTACAACTACTCGCATTATGGATAAGCTTGTTAAAAATGAATATGTAACACGATGCAAAGATGAGAAGGACAAAAGAATTGTGAAATTGCAACTCACTGAAAAGGGAGAGGAGGCATCCCTGCGGCTGATGAATATGTTTGGCGAATACTACAACCGCGTATTGACTCATATTCCCAAAGATAGAGTGGAAACGGTGATTGATTCCCTGTTTGTTTTTTTGAATGCTATGAGAAAAGCGAGAGTATAGTTCCATTTGTGAAAATGAGTGATCAGGTATAATCCCTTACTAGAGAAGATGAATTTGAGAGTTGATAAAATTGTGAAATCGAGTGGATTGTTGCTTACCTCGGATATGGTAACCCTGTTAAAACTGGCTTTTCCAATTATTGGGTCCTCCTTGTTGCAAATGGCTTACAATCTAACGGATATGATATGGGTAGGGCGTTTGGGGAGTGGAGCTGTTGCTGCAGTAGGAACTGCTGGATTTCTTCTGCATCTTGGCTGGGCCATGGTTTCCATTATTGTAATGGGGGCCAATATCAAAGTTTCGCACAGTGTAGGAGCCGAAAAGCAATATTCCTGGGGACGCTTTGCAACTACTGCCGTTTGGGGTACTGTGTTTCTCGCTTTAATGTTTGCCCTGTTTCTGTTTCAATTCTCAGAAGGGTTGATTGGTTTCTTCCAACTTCAGGATGCGGAAGTGGAGCAGCAGGCCCAATCCTATCTGCTGATTAGTGCAGGAGGGGTTATTTTTTCTTTTATGAGTCTGCTTTTTGCAGCGATTTTGAATGCACATGGGTTAACAAGAATTTCGTTCAGGGCCGTAGCTACAGGTACTGCAATCAACTTACTACTCGATCCCATACTTATATTCGGGGTAGGACTTGGAGTAAATGGTGCTGCTATTGCAACCATAATTGCTCAATTGTCAGCAATTGCTTATTTTATTTGGTACATAAAAAAATCGAAGGATTCTTTTTTTGAAGGAGTGTGGCCCTCAATATATCGCTTGAAGAACTTGTTTCGGATAGGGGCTCCGGTATCTCTTCAGCGAATTTCATTTACGATGATTTCAATAGTGGTGGCTCGGATTATTGCAGAATGGGGGCCCGGTGCTATTGCAGTTCAAAAGATAGGGGTGCAGATTGAGGCCATTACCTATATGTTTACCGGAGGATTGATGCAGGCCATGAGTATTATGGTAGGCCAAAATTATGGAGCGGGGAATCTGAAATCGGTTCACAGGGGATACCAGGCGGGTTTGAAAATTGCGATGGGAATTGGAGCGGTTTCTAGTATACTTTTCTTCACTATTCCCGGCCTTTTGTTTTCCGTCTTCCTCCCGGAGGCCGAAAGTATTGAGATGGGAAAGGATTATCTGATAATTCTTGGTTTATCACAGGTGTTCATGTGCATTGAAATGATAACAGCAGGGGCCTACAATGGACTTGGAAAAACAAAGGTTCCCGCAGCGGTAAGTGTAATTCTGACTTCTTTGCGAATTCCTCTTGCCTATGTGTTGGGGATGTATACGTTTTTGGGATTGAATGGAGTTTGGTTGAGTATTTCTGTGAGTAGTATATTGAAAGGCTTGGTATTGTTCTATTTATTTTACAGAACAAGGCAAAAATTAAAAAAGAATAGCTAAAACTGAAAACACTTTTCGATATGATGAAGGTATTGAATCGGATAAAAAGAACCTATCAAAGTGATGAGATCAGGCAAAGATTTCTGGATGGGAAGTTTGGTATTGAGAAGGAAAATCTTCGGGTAGATGCCGGGGGAAATCTTTCTTTGATACCGCATCCTGATGTTTTGGGGGATAAGAACGATCATCCCTATATCACCACTGATTTTTCCGAAAGTCAGGTTGAGATGATTACACCTCCCATGAATTCGGTTCACGAAGCGCTGGGGATGCTCGAAACCATACACGATATTGTTTCCGAGAACATTGGGGATGAGTTGCTGTGGCCTCAAAGTTTGCCCCCTAACTTGCCGGAGGAGGAAAAGATTCCGATTGCTTCGTACGGGGAAAAGGGGCGTGCAAAAGAAATATATCGCGAATTGTTAGCAGAGGTCTATGGTCGGGAGCGACAACTGATTTCAGGTATCCATTTCAATTTTTCCTTTCCCGATCAAATGCTGGGTCAACTGATGCGACTTCTGGCTCCGAACCAGGATTTTGAACTATTCAGGGAAGAGGTATATCTTAGGATGGTTCGGAATTTTATGCGTTATCGGTGGCTGCTGGTTTGGTTGATGGGCGAAAGTCCTGTAGCACACGATGGTTTTAAGGTAAAATCATTAAAGACCGGTGAGCAGTATCCTATTCGATGCCGCAATGGGATGTCTATTCGAACCAGTCCGGGGGGATATAGAAACCGGGAGGCCCTCTATCCGGATTATTCATCTGTGAAAGCCTGGAAGCAATCCGTACAGTTCTTTATTGATGAGGGAAAACTCAGTGATGAGAAGGAATTGTACATGCCCATTCGCTTGAAGTTTGAGGCCGATTCCACGAGGATCTCTCACCTTGAAGTTCGGATTATTGATTTGGATCCTTTTGAGAAAATTGGGGTGAGGGAAGAGAATCTTCATTTTGTCCACCTGTTTCTTTTGTTTTGTTTATTCGTGGATGAAGCGGATACTTTTCGTGCCGAACAGCAGAAATTGGTGAATAGCAATCAGGACATTGTTTCCTGTCACGGTCTGTGCGAAACGGTTTCTCTAATCACATTTGAAGGTGATGCAGTGCAACCTCGGGTTTGGGCCGGTTCTTTGCTGGAAGAAATGGAGCAGATTTTCTCCAGTTTTGGATTTCTGGAGCATCCCCGTTACCATAAAGCGATGAAACTTGTTCGACAATTGGTGGAAGATACTGAAATGCATCCGGCGCAACGCTTATTGAGGGAGATTGATGAGCAAGGATTCATTGAGTTTCATATGCGGAAGGCTAAAGATTACAAAGCTTTGAGTTTGGCAAAGGGGTTTTGTTTTTATGGGTTCGAAGATATGGAGCTTTCCACCCAAATGCTGCTAAAAGAGGCGGTTCGTCGTGGAATTGATTTTGAGATCCTGGATCGAAAGGAGAATTTTGTTCGATTGACAAAGGATGGCCGTAATGAATATGTGATGCAGGCCACTCGTACTTCTCTAGACAATTACAGCAGTGTTCTGATGATGGAGAATAAGTTAGTCACCAAGAAAGTGTTGAAAGAGTATGAAATACGAGTACCTGGAGGGGGACATTATACCAAAGCGGAGGAAGCTTTGCTGGATTTTTTATTGTTTGAGAATCGCCCTATTGTGGTGAAACCTAAATCCACCAATTTTGGAATTGGAATTACCATTTTGAAAGAGAATAATGATTACTCTGTATTTAAAAGGGCTGTGGAGATTGCTTTTGAACAGGACGATAGTATTCTGATCGAAGGTTTTGAAGAGGGGCGAGAGTTTCGTTTTTTCGTCATCAACGACGATGTTGTTGGTATTTTACATCGAGTGCCTGCCAATGTAAAAGGGGATGGAGTTTGTACCATAACGGAACTGGTACAGCAAAAGAACCAGGATCCATTGCGGGGCAAGGGATATCGAACGCCTTTGGAAAAGATTGCTTTGGGCGAGGCGGAAGAGATGTTTCTGAAATCCCAGAACCTGGATTTTAATTCGATTCCGGGAAAAGATGAGGTGGTTTATCTCCGGGAGAATTCCAACATTAGCACTGGGGGTGATAGTATTGATTACACCGATGAGATTCATCCAAGCTACAAGAAAATTGCAGTGAGAGCAGCTCAGGCTCTAGATGTTAAAATTACAGGTTTGGATATGATGATTCCGGATATTAAGATTCCTGCCGCAGAAGATAATTATGCCATTATTGAGATGAATTTCAATCCGGCCATCCACATCCATTGTTTTCCTTACCTTGGCAAGAATCGAAAGTTGAATCAGAAGATTTTGGACGCGCTTGGATTCTAGAGGATTTGGAGCTTTATAATATTAAGGTCTGAAAAACTAAAGGGAAAGAGTGACTTTATAAGTTTTTTTTAGCATAATGAGCAAATTTTTGATATCCTCTCTAGTGTAAATGAATTTTTATTAAATACCTAATGTTAATTAGTAGATTTGTGAAGTGAGATATTTAAATTAAATAGAAGTGAGATTTATTGTTGTAATCTTTTTTATATTATTTGCTTCTAGTGTTGAAGCCCAAGTAAGAAATAAATATATTTTTTCTGAGGAAGTGACTTGTTGGGGGACAAGTTGGTGTTATTCTAAATTTGATGGAGATATAATTAAATCGGGAAGTTCAGGAGAATATACTAATCTATGTTTCAAGGTAGATCTAAAAAATGGACGGGGGAAGGTTAAGGTAAAGGGACTTAAAGCTGGATATACATTTGATGTAATATCAAGTGAAAGGATAGAGGAAACAATATATCAAGATCAGAGAGTCCTTTTAACAGAAATGATTGCTAATAGAAGTTACGATAAAGGGCAATTGTATGGTGTTGATCTACATGGAACTAGTGCTCGGTTGTATTTGTATATTAGTCTGGAAAATCCAGGCAGGGCATGGTTGAGTGTTGATACATATGCTAGATTTAATGACAAAGGGTGTAAAATATTTTTAAATTTTAATACGTTAAATGGAGTATTTGATTTTCGAGATTTTTTGAAAAGGAAATAGGAATACGTATTATAATTTGAATTTTTAGGCTAGTTCTCAATTGTAAGAGAATTGATGTTTTTATTAAAATTAGTTTATTTTTTCCTTGCTTTTCACAAGATAAAGATCGGCCATTTGTATTGCTGCCAAACAGAACAAGCCGAAGAGTAGTGGCCATTTAAATTCAACTAGAAATTCGCTGATGGGAGCATAGAGACTTGATTTAGTATGGTAGAGCAAACCAATGGCAATACCAGGTATCCCCAAAAAACCGAGAGTCATGAGCAGGTGTTTTTCGATTCCCTCCCTTAGGAAGGAACGTTCTTCGATTTTATCACAAACCCTATCGGCAAAATCTTCCGGAATTTCATAGGAGAATTCGTTTCTAAGATTTTCCTGAAGCAGTTGGTCCACTATGGCAGATTCTTCCAGGGAAAAATTATCTTCCTTTATTCTTTCAACTTGTGATAATTCCTGTAAAAGTGTGTCAAATTTGATCCTTTGCTCCTTGTTGTTTCTATTTTGCTCCTTTTTCATAAGGTATCCACTATTTCGGGGTGTTTCATTAGTTGTTCTTTCAGTAATTTGCGGGCGCGGAAGATGTAATTTTTTACCGTACCCTCGGGCATGCCGGTGACCGCTTCAATTTCCTGGTAGCTGAATTCTTCCAGGTGGTAAAGGTTCAGAACGGTTTTGTATTTTGGAGGGAGTGAATTTACTAGTTTTCGGACGAGTTGTTTCATTTCCTGTTTTCCGGCCAAACTTTCCGGCGTTTCGTGGGAAACGAAATATTCTTTGAAACTTATCTGCTCCTGGTCCAATTCTTCCGATTGTAGTTTCCTTTTTTTTAGGTGGTTTATTGACGTGCGATAAGCAATGGTAGCAACCCATGTTGAAAGTTTGGCATCGCCCCGGAATTTGTCTAGTTTTTTGTGAATTTTGATGAATACCTCTTGGCTTACATCCTCCAAATCCTCCTGTCGGTCGAGTAAGCGACCGGCAATATGAAAAACCAACCGTTCGTATTTCTTGACCAGAAATCGAAAGGCCTGCATGTTTCCTCTTTGAATTTGAATTATCAGTTGTGTTTCGTCCATCTTTGCCCAGTAGACAAGCTATTTTTAGAAATGTTGCAAAAAGGTACGAAATTCTTCCATAAACTTAACTTTTGATATTATCTGTAAAGGATAAGTCTAATATTTTTCTCAAGTGGTAAATTTTTTTTCGAAAATATTGCAACATTTTCAAAACTCAATTGGTCAAATGGGGCAAACGAATTAGAAAATCTAAAACAAATAATTATGAATATTGATGACGTTTTAATCGCGGTTGTTGTTTTTTACAGCATTGTAACCTTTGTTCGAATTTTGTCCTCACATTTTTTGAAACGGAAGCTCATCAAGGCAGGGCATTATGATAAGGCCGCAATTCTTGAACAAAATGTAGTAGCCGAAAGGCATGAATTAATGACCCCAAAAGAAGTTTCTTACGATCGTTATCCTTCTTTGAAATGGGGGTTGGTCGCTTTCTTTGGAGGTCTGGGATTTATCGTTCTAGAGGTTCTTGGACGCAGTTATCCGGAATTTTTAACTTATCGAAGTTCTATGCCCTATGGGATTTTCTTTGTCTCAATTTCATTGGGTTTTCTGCTTTACTATTTCTTTATGAGTCGCAAGGCATTGAAGTAGCGAGTATGAAGTTATCCGATTCCAGTTTGGAGGGTTGGAAAAAAGAATGGGAGGCCAAAGCCTCCCATTTTTGTGGATGTTGTAAAAATGATAAAAGAGGGCATCATCGGTTATGGCAGTCCGATGACTTGTGGAACTATCTAAACTAGAAGCAATAACGATTTTCTTCAATAAGTTTGTTGGCAATTTTTCTTCTGGCTTCCTTGATGTTTAATCCGCTATGACGAGTGAACCGTTTCAGTCCCAGGTTCATCATTCGTAAATCATCTCCGGAAGCGAAAGAGTTTGTAGCATCTCTGCCGTTTTTGAATATTCGGTCGGCCGCATCGTAAATAAAAACTTCCATCATGTGTATTTGTTCCTGGCAATTCTCTTCCCCTTTCAAATCGCATAGCTTCATAACCCTTAGCAATACGGATTCCGAGAGGTAGCAATCCATTAGGATATCAGAAATATTGAAGAGGATTTCCTGTTCTTTACCCAGGCCTTTCATAAATTTTTGAACCGCAGCTCCAGCAAGCATTAGGGCGGCTTTTTTGAAGTTGGCCACCAGCTTTTTCTCCCTTGCAAACAGACTGGTATCTTCTTCTCCAAAATCAGGAATGGAAAGTAGTTCGTTGCCCACTTTTTTAGCAGCGCCCATTAAATTGAGTTCATTTTTGAGTGCTTTTCGAATAAGAAAATCAACAGTCAGCATTCGATTGATTTCATTGGTTCCTTCAAATATCCGGTTGATCCTGGCATCCCTGTAGGCTCTTTCCATGGGGGCTTCGGCCGAATAGCCCATTCCACCGTATATTTGAACTCCTTCGTCTACTACATAATCCAATGCTTCCGATCCGGATACTTTTAGTATGGCTGCTTCTGCTGCAAAATCTTTTTGGGCTTTGATTTGAGCCAGGTTTTTATCCATACCTTCCTCAATGTATTGGATCATTGAATTCTGAATGTCTTGGGTACAGCGATAAACTGCTGATTCGCATGCATACACCCGGATGGCTTGTTCCGCCATTTTGTGTTTGATGGCACCATAGGTTGAGATAAGGTTCCCAAATTGAATTCGCTCATTTGCATAAGTCACGGAATTGGTGATGACTACCTTAGCTGCTCCTAATACTGCCGCTGCAAGTTTCATGCGACCGTTGTTCAGAATGTTAAGTGCAATTTTAAACCCCTGACCTCGTTCTCCTAATAGGTTTTCGGCAGGTACCTTACAGTTCTCAAAAAACATTTGACGGGTGGAAGAACCTTTGATTCCTAATTTCTTCTCTTCCTGGGAGAAGGTGATCCCCTCGAAGTTTTTCTCCACGATAAAAGCACTTAGGTCAATGTCATCATCTATTTTGGCAAAAACGGTGAAGATATCTCCAAAACCTGCATTTGTGATCCATACTTTTTGACCGTTAAGAATGTACTGCTTCTTGTCTTCGGTAAGAATGGCCCGGGTTTTTCCCGCGTTGGCATCAGATCCTGCTCCTGGTTCTGTCAGGCAGTATGCTCCCTTCCATTCCCCACTAGCCAACCTGGGGATGTATTTTTCTTTCTGTTCGGGGTTGCCATAGTAAAGGATCGGGAGTGTACCGATCCCGGAATGTGCGGAATAGGCAACTGCAAAAGAACTGTAGGTTCCCATTACCTCTGTACTCAGCATCGAGGTGACCATATCTTGTCCGAAACCACCCAAGTTCTCAGGTATAGCAATGCCTAATAGTCCCAGTTCTCCAGCCTTGTTGAGAAGTTCAATCATCAATCCTTCCTCCATGTCGTCAATTCTGTCAAGATTGGGAACGACTTCCTTTTTTAGAAAATCACGACATGTATCAATAATCATTTTTTGTTCTTCAGAGAGTGTTTCCGGGATAAAAATATCTTGATGTGGTGTTTCCTTTATCAGAAATTCCCCACCTTTTACAGTTTTTAGTTTTTCCATAAGGTTTTAATTTTTAAGGATGATTTTCTGTTTCTATTAACTGGTGTTGTATGTATTCAAATTCTTGTGTGTTGGAATTAAGCCCTGCGATATTACATTATAGGATGCTTTAATATACTTCAAAAATGCCAGCTGCTCCTTGTCCTGCTCCAACGCACATGGTTACCATTCCAATTTTTTGATTTCGTTTGCGCATTTCGTGCAGAAGTTGAACCGTGAGTTTGGTACCTGTACAGCCCAGGGGATGTCCTAAGGCGATGGCTCCACCATTTACATTGGTGATTGCAGGATCAAAATCAAGTTCTTTTATGACTGCGAGTGACTGAGCTGCGAAAGCTTCATTGAGTTCAATCTGTTCAATTTGGTTGAGGGAGTAGCCCGATTGCTTGAGAACTTTTGGGACCGCTTCAACAGGCCCAATTCCCATATAACGTGGTTCAACTCCGGCTACTGCATAGTTGGAGAACCTGGCAATGGGCTCTACATTCAGAGTTTTGAGCATCTTTTCCGAAACTACCAGTACAAAAGCTGCTCCATCGGATGTTTGGGAAGAATTTCCGGCAGTAATGGATCCGTTTTTAGCAAAGACTGGTTTAAGTTGGGCCAATTTTTCCAATGTTGTATCGGCACGTGGGCCTTCGTCTATTTCTATCAAATGCTCTATATTTTGGAGCTGTTCTGTCCCGTTAATGAATGTTTCTTTAACTAGGATGGGGACAATTTCATCCTGAAATCGTTTGGTTTTGATGGCTTTGAGAGCTTTTTGATGCGATTGCAAGGCGAAATTGTCCTGCTCCTCCCTATGGATCTGATATTTTTTAGCCAGGGCTTCGGCTGTTAGGCCCATGTTCCAATACCAGTCGGGGTGGGTTTGGGCCACTTTTAGGTTGGGAACGATCCGCCATCCTCCCATTGGCATTAGCGACATCATTTCCACGCCTCCTGCCAAAATACAATCAGCCAGTCCGGCCTCAATTTTTGATGCTGCAATGGCAACGGTTTCCAGGCCTGAAGAACAATAACGATTAACGGTCATACCTGGTATTCGGATGTTATTCAGTCCCATGATGGCAATCATTCTCCCGATATTCAGGCCCTGCTCAGCTTCGGGGGTGGCATTGCCTACAATAACATCATCTACCTGTGCAGGATCAAGGTTGGGAACCTTTTGCATTAGGTGTTTTACTACCTCTGAGGCCATATCATCTGGCCGAATTAAGCGAAGTTTTCCCTTTTTTGCTTTGCCAACAGCGGTACGATAGGCGGCTATTATATATGCATTCATGTGTGTATGGTTTTTATTTGACGTAAACAGTTTCCTCCTACTGTGAGTTCTTCCTGTGATTTATTTAGTTTCTTAGAATTTTCCCCTTTTGTAGCAGACTTTGCATTCGTTCCAGCGTCTTGGTTTTTTGACACAATCCTACAAAAGCATTTCGCTCGAGGTTGAGAAGATATTGTTCTGAGACTTCTCCCACTTCAGAGAGTTCACCACCACTCAATACGTAGCCTAACTTTTGAGAGATGAGTTGGTCATGTTCCGAAATGTATTGTCCGTGATGCATGGCGTTTGCCCCGGAATAGATTAACGCCAGACCTTCGCTACCCATAACACGAATATCCTTTTTTTGGATAGGAGCCGTATAACCTTTTTCTGCCATTAAAAGGGCTACCTTTTTGGCATAGCTAAGTTGTTGATTTCGGCTTACTATAATTTCATCCTTATAGTGTCGCATATAGCCCAATTCAAATGCTTCATGGGCTGAGGTTGAAACTTTGCCCTGGCCAATGGTCAGGAAGCGATTTCGGAAAGCATTGGTGCGAATATCATCCTGCTTTAATTCTTCTGACAGACGCAGGGCAAATTCTTTGGTGCCACCGCCGGCAGGGATCAACCCTACACCCAATTCAACCAGGCCCATGTAGGTTTCTGCATGGGCAATAATTTTGTCGGTATGCATACAGAGTTCGCAACCTCCGCCCAAAGTCAGGCCATGGGGGGCTGCAATAACAGGAATAGGTGCGTATTTGATTCGCATCATGGTTTCCTGAAATTTACGTACTACCATGTCCAGCTCATCGAATTCTTGCTCTACAGCAAGCATGAAGATGAGGCCTACGTTTGCACCTGCCGAGAAGTTTTCTCCTTCGTTGGCTATGATTAGGGCCTTGTGATCTCTTTCCGCCATGTCAAGTGCCTTGTGAACGCCTTGGATGATATCCGAACCGATGGTGTTCATTTTGGAGTGGAATTCTAGATTGAGGACTCCATCGCCCAGGTCAAGAATACTGCAACCTTCATTTTTCCAAAGTGTATGTGTGGCTCTGAGGTTGTCCAGTTGGATTGTAGTCTCTGTGCCAGGTATGGTTTGATATTCCTCACTAGCTATGTCATAGAATTTTTTGGTTCCATTTTGCAGCAAGTAGAATCCTTTTTGCTTTTCTTTAAGATTATAAACCCATTGGGCTGGTTGTATTCCCAGCTCTTCCATCATGGGAAGGGTTTTTTCGAGTCCAAGAGTATTCCAAATATCAAATGGGCCCATCTCCCAGGCAAATCCTGCACATAAGGCTTGGTCTATCTTGTACAATTCATCACTAATTTCCGGAATGCGATGGGAAGCATAGGCAAATAAGCCAAAGAATAGTTTCTGATAGAAAAGATTCACTTTGCTTTTCCCTTTTAAGAGGAAAGAGAATCGCTTTTTCAGAGGCATGGCCTTGGCGGCTTCCAATTCCGGAAGTTTGATTTTTTGCTTGGCTTGGTACTTGAAATTGGAAAGGTTGAGACTAAGAATCTCACTCTTGTTGGATTCATCTTTTATCTTTTTATAGAATCCTTGTCCTGTTTTGGCACCGAGCCATTGGTACTCCATCATCTTTTCAATGAAAGAGGGAAGTTGAAAAAGTTCTTTTGTTTCATCATGTACCAGGTGTTTTTGCAGATCACGGGCTACGTAGACCAAGGTGTCCAGACCAACTACGTCGCAGGTGCGGAAAGTGGCTGATTTGGGCCGTCCAATCACGGGACCGGTCAGCCGGTCTATTTCTTCTACCGTAAGTTCCAATTCTTGCAATAGATGAAAAATGGACATAATGGAGAAAACGCCCACCCGGTTGGCGATGAAGGCCGGTGTGTCCTTACAAATGATGCTTGACTTTCCGAGATGGGTTTCCCCGTAGGATCGTATGAACTCAATAACTTCGGGGGCTGTTTTTGTGGATGGAATTATTTCCAGTAATTTAAGATATCGTGGCGGATTAAAAAAGTGTGTTCCACAGAAGTGCTTTTGAAAATCTTCACTTCGATTCTCAGTTAGCAACTGTATTGGAATGCCCGAGGTATTGGTTGTTACCAAACTTTTAGGTTTTCGATACTTTTCGATTTTATCGTAAAGATCTTTTTTTATTTGTAGGTTTTCAACAATGGCCTCCAGAATCCAGTCAAAATCTTTTATGAGAGGTAAATCATCATTAAAATTTCCTGTTTGAATCCTTTTGGAAAAAGCTTTCAGATACAAAGGGGCAGGTTTTGTTTTTACGGCCCTGTCAAGCATTTGATTAACGATTCTGTTTTTAACAGCCGGATCTTCCAGCGTCAGGTTCTCCTTTGTTTCAGAATCGGTGAGTTCACTTGGAGGAATATCCAAAAGCAATACTTCCAGACCAATATTGGCAAAATGGCAGGCTATTTGGGCGCCCATTACACCAGCTCCAAGGACGGCCACTTTCCGGATTTTTCTTTTCATAGTCTACAGTTTTAAAGAGTTCTTGGAATAAATATCATCGATTAGCCGATTGTATTTTTTCGTTAATACCTTTCTTTTCAATTTCAAGGTAGGCGACAGTTCTCCCCCTTCGGGAGTCCATGTTTCCGATACCAATCGGATACTTTTTATCTTTTTGGGTTGATCAAGTGACATATTGGCTTTCTTCACCTCCTCCATAATGCGATTCATAATTCGCTGGTTGAGAATGATATGTTTTTCATCTTTATAGGTTAAATGCTTTATTTTACAGTATTCCTTAAGGAATTCGAAGTCGGGAGATATAATGGCTGCGGGAAACCGTCTGGATTCACCTACTACCATTAGTTGGTCAATAAATGGTGATTCTTTGAGTTTGTTTTCTATCACCTGAGGAGCAATGTAGATTCCTCCTGAAGTCTTGAACATTTCTTTCTTGCGATCCGTTATTTTTAGGAAACGTTCCTGAACCATGCATCCGATGTCTCCTGTATGAAACCATCCCTCTTCATCAATTGCCTTACTGGTTAATTTGGGGTTTTTAAAGTATCCCATCATTACATTGGGGCCCTTTACCAGGATTTCACCATCCTGGGCAATTTTTACGGAAACTCCTTCCAGTACAGGTCCTACAGTCCCAAAGCAGACGTCGGGCCATTCATTTCGATTGGCTGCGATGATGGGTGAAGTTTCTGTTAGGCCATATCCTTCCTGAACCGGAATGCCCGCTGCCCAGAATAATTTTTCCAGCCGCACTTGTAGTGCTGCTCCCCCTGAGCACATGAATTTTATATTGCCTCCAAGGGCTTCCTGCCATTTTTGAAAGACTAGTTTTCTGGCTATTTTAAGTTGAAATTCGTACCACCAACCATTGGCCCGATTCAATTCGTAGCGTTTCCCCAGGTTTACAGCCCACATAAATAAGCTTCGTTTAATCGGTGGTAATTGTTTTCCTTTGGCCATAATTTTATCGTAAACTTTTTCCAGTAAACGAGGGACCGTTGCAAATCCATGAGGTTTTACTTCTCGCAGATTTTCACCAATGGTGTCCATGCTCTCGGCATAGTAGATTCCAATCCCTTTAATTTGATATTGGTAGTTGGCCATTCTTTCGTAAACATGGTTTATGGGAAGAAAACTCATGACTTTGTGACTGGAATTGAGTACCAGGAAATCGGCGGAAGCCTTTACATTGGAAATGAAATTATGGTGAGAAAGCATAACTCCCTTGGGATTACCAGTGGTTCCGGATGTATAGATAATTGTGCAAAGATCATTTGGAAGAATACTATCTTTGATTTTTCGAAGCTTTTCCGAATATTCTGATTCGGCCTCTAGTCCTACATCCAATAGTTTTTTCCAGTATGGTGCTCCTTCAATTTGATTGAAGCTATAGATGTGTTTAATGGAGGTTTCTTTTTGTAGTAGGGGTGCCAATTTTTGAAACATCTCATCATGAGAAATAAAAATGGCCACCGGCTCACAATGCTCAATAATATATTTGTAGTTTTTACGACTAATATTGGGGTATAGGGGGACATGAATAGCACCGATTTGAGCCATAGCCATATCCACAAAATTCCATTCCGGACGATTGTTGGAAATGGAAATAATTTTATCCCCTTTTGTTATTCCTAATTTTAAAAGAGCATAGCTAATAAGGTTGGCATTTCGAATGTATTCCTCCGAACTGTATTTCACCCACTTCCCTTTCAGCTTTTGAGCGAAAGCATCCAGTTTATCGGGAAATTTTACCCGGTAATTATCTAACAAATCGAAAATGCGTTGAACCATAGCAATGTAATTTAATTTTAGACAATTGTCTGGGAAAACAATATTCCCAGAGATATTTATATGATGTGCCGGAAGGGCAGGTGTGCATAATTTTCTGGATACAAGAAACCTAGTTCATCTCCTAAATAGGAGTGATAGTTAAGTATTCGGAGGGTTGTAAGAATTTACTGGTGGGTAAACCAGTCTTTGATTACAGAAAGGGCACGTAATCAATAAAATATTACGTTAAAATTTAAGAAAAGTTTTTCACTTTACCAGAAATTCTTCCTATTGTTTAGTTTAAATTTGATCTGCAGGGAGATAGAGAGATGAATTATTTTGGTTCTACTTTTGTAAGTAAAAGCAATGCCTAAAGGTAGATAGGTGAATGCATGAGGTTTTGATGATGGGGAGGGGATAGTTATTGTGAAAAGAGAATGAATACAAAAGGGGCTGTCGTAAAAACATCGACAGCCCCTTTTGTATTCGTGTAGTTATTCGAGATTATTTCAAGGAAATAACTCACAAGAACTTAAAACTCCTTTTTCAACGGTTCCTTTTTTAGAGATGGTAGTTTTTGATTTGTTGAAATCCTCTCAGAAAGTCCTGAACAGGCATTCGTTTTTTTCCAGCGATTTGAAGTTCAAGGATGGATAAGAAGCCTCCATTGACTGCGATCTTCAAGTAGTTTTTTCCATCGGTTAAAATTGCTCCTATCGATTCACTATGTTCAGTATACTCCTTTCTTGTGACAAATACTTTCATATTTATCTTTTTGGCTCCTTCATCAGAAGGCTGAAGCTCGGTCCAGGCAGCTGGATATGGACTTAGTCCACGAATGTGATTATGGATGTTGTCGATGCTTTTTGTCCAGTCGATATGGCAATCTTCTTTAAAAATTTTTGGGGCCATTTTAATTGTAGCATCTTCAGAAATTAATTCCGATTGAGGAGTCTGGGGGTGTTCGTTTGCTTCGATGGCCCGGACTGTTTTTACGATCAATTCCGATCCGACTTCCATTAATTGATCATGAAGATCTTCAGCTGTGTCGTTTTCTCCGATTTGAACTTTTTCCTGAAAAATTACACTTCCTGTATCTATTTCATGTTGGAGCAGAAAGGTGGATACGCCAGATTCTTTGTCACCATTGATAATGGCCCAGTTGATGGGGGCAGCTCCCCGATATTGGGGTAGCAGGGAAGCATGAAGGTTTACCGTTCCTTTTGAAGGCATGGACCAAACTACTTCCGGCAGCATTTTAAAGGCTACCACTACCTGTAAATCTGCATTTAAGGCTTGTAGTTCCTCTAGAAAATCCGGATTTCGAAATTTATCGGGTTGTAATATGGTTAGACCTTGTTGAACTGCAAATTTTTTAACTGCGGATTCCTGGATTTTTTGTCCTCGGCCTGCCGGTTTATCCGGATTGGTAATTACCCCAACCACCTTACAGCCTGCGTCCAGAAGTGCTTTTAAGGGGGCCACAGCAAAATCGGGGGTGCCCATATACACAATGCGTAAATCTTTCTTTTCCATATTTTCTTTATCTCTTGGTTTAGGCGATATTCTGCTTAATCTTCCTGTAAAAGAGTATTTCCTTTAGTGTGTTTAGGGAAATAGGGACAATGTTTGCATCCATTCCCACAGCAATATCCTCTTTCTGATAAAAACTTCTTTGTTAGAACCCGGTAGCCTTCCGGACTCATGTAGTAATCTATATCCGGTTTTAAATCATCAAACATGGTATTACTCTTTTATGGTATCCTTTTCAATGGTCAAAAATTCGCGAACATTTTCGTTTTTTACAGTCACGCTAAGGTGGTAATGGATAATTTTCCATCCCTCCTCTTTTTTTACCAGTACACCGGATCCCCTGCAAACCCCCATCCAGGTGTTTAGCAATTCGTTGAACCAGGCGGTTTGGCCATCTTCGGCGAAGTAAACTTTGCGATCGAAAGCTTTGAAATCCCATGCTTTTCCTTTGTCGAAATAGGGTTTAGAGAATTGATAGAATTCATCTTTGGTCCATCTTTCTCCGGGATCAGTTCCGATATAGATCGCATTCTTGGCAAGTGGTGCAAAATAGGATTCCAGATCGGCATTTGTTGCGGCCAAATGCCATTGATCTAATATATTTGCAATCTTTTCTTCCTTGGGTCGAACGGTGTCCTTTCCCGGATTGCAGGATGATAGAAATCCGGAACAAAGCATCATTAGGAGGATGAATCTATGCATTTTTCTTTTTTTTGAAGATGTTTATTTTCTTGAAGAAATCAAGATATGCTTCTGCATTTAGGATCGCTGAATCTGTAGTAGCCTTATAAGTCAGGATGATTCCCAGGGGTAGTATCACCAACGAAGAGATCCACATTCCCTGGTAAGGGGGTAAAACACCCTCCTTGGCAAATCGTTCTCCTGTCATCGAAATAATATAGTAAATGATGAAAAAGAGAACGGATACGATTACTGGCATTCCCAAGCCTCCCTTGCGGATGATCGCTCCCAGGGGTGCCCCTATAAAAAAGAAGATAAAGCAGGCAAAAGAGAGGGTGAACTTCCGATGCCATTCGTTAACATATTTACGTATCCACTTTTGTTGTGCAGAGAAATTATTTCTCTTACGAGTTATGTTTTCCTTGGTTTTCCGGGCATAATTGAGAGCCGTATTCACCGTATTCATTTTTTCAAATAAAGGAAGCGATTGGAACAGGCTGTCGGCATCCAGTGTCTTGGCCAGAACTTTTTCGCGCTTAACCGAATCTGTTCGGTAGGAGCGGTTTTCTTTGTTGAAGAATCGCTGACTAAGTAATTGTCTTGCAAAATTGGACTGGTCCTTTTTTAAGCGCTGATCCAAAGAATCCTTTTGCTGGGCCAGTTGCCTGATATTCAGCATTCGGTAGCTGTTTTTGAATATATTCTCATCGGACCTCTTGAATTCTTTACCCCCCAAATCAATAGTGGTTTTGTATTCCGAGAATTTCACTTTTTGAAAGGGATAGTGTTTATTTCGACTTTTTCGTCCGGTTTTCTTCACATCTTCGTACCGATTTCCGCTGTAAAGGATAAATTCCATGTAGCGTTTGTCCTTGGATGTAAGCATCAGTCCTGAATCTGCAACAGTAACAGCTCGGTTTTCGCTGTTGGGTTTTCCCTTTTTATCCCGGTGATCGTAAATTAGCAAATCGTAAATCATACCGGTTTGCTTGTTGATATCTCCAACTTTGATGCTGAAGCCTTCCAGGTCGTTGGTAAAGATTCCCTCCTTTAGGAATAATTCGGCTTTTTGTTTGCGGATATCGTAAAGTAGACTGCTGGTTTTCAATGAGGCGTAGGGCATTACAATGTTAGAGAAATAGAAGGCTCCGATACTGATAAAAATAATAAGAACAGTAAGAGGTTTCATGATTCTCTGTAGTGAAATTCCTGCTGCTTTAAGTGCGACCAATTCATAATTCTCACCCATCGTTCCAAAAGTCATAATTGAGGCCAGCAGGATAGCAAGAGGCAAAGCCATAGGGACCAGAGTTACCGAGACGTAGAGCATAAACTCCATGATAACGGTCCATTCTAACCCCTTTCCTACTAAATCATCAATATACCGCCACAGAAACTGCATAAGCAGGATGAACATGCAAATGAGAAAGGTGAATGCAAAAGGCCCTAGAAAGCTTTTGAGTATAAAGGAGTGTAAACGTTTCATGCTCAGAATCAAAAGATGCGATTAAACTTTTCCCAACCGGATATCTTTAATATTAGGTAATTTTCCGGAGGGGGATATTGTTTCTTTACTACAGTATGGAATATTCTTTCCCAATTTAATCAAAAAAGAAGAGGATACCGGGAATTTTAAGATTTTTAACATCCCCTTGAGAATCCTTCGAATTGTTCAATTTGATTGAGATTTATCGAGAAATAGCCCCAAAAAATAAGACCAGAAATTCTATTTAACTGGTCTTGCTAAAATCCCAACAAAAATAAGGGAATTTGGGAATATTTTCGAAAATCTAGGGAAATTAAACGCCTAGTAATTGTTTCAGCTCGGCAATTTGGGTGTCCCAAAGTTCCATTGATTCATCTATTTCATCATCATCAGCAAAGTCGGTAATGATGAGGGCCAATTCATTAGTAAGGGCGTCAATCTCTAATCTAAATTCGAAAAAGGTGTCTTCCTCTTCATGATCCAACCAATGAAAGCGAACCATGCGATTTGTTTTTTTATGGAGAAGTTCAGCCTGTTGCTCTGCACCATCCCAAATGAAGGTGAAAATATTTCCCTTCTGATTCACATCGTCAGCAAACCATTCCGATAAACCACTGGCATTACTCAAGCGCTCAAATAATACCTTGGGAGAGGTCTGGATGACGTATTCTAACTCAAATTTGTTCATATTATTGTTTGCAATTAAGGGCGATTTCAGATTTTTCGCAAGATAATTAAGAAAAGGGAGAATAAAAAAAATCAATCCTGTCAACTTTGCCAAATTACTCTTGCCTTTTTACAATTAGTTTAACGAAAGAGTTTAATAAATGTTCCTTTCAGTATATATGTATCCGCATAGAATAAATTATGTTCTCTAAAGTACTACGGGTGGTGTTTTTTTTTCAAAAAAAACTCATTGAGATTTTTTTTATAATGAAAATGCGTCTATATTTGCACCGCAATCAGAAAAAACGGCGAGGTAGCTCAGCTGGTTAGAGCGCATGATTCATAATCATGAGGTCGGCGGTTCAAACCCGCCTCTCGCTACAGAAAGACTCACTTATTTGGTGAGTCTTTTTTTTTGTTCGAAATTTTTCCCAGAATGGTACGTCTGACGCGGGTTTGGTGGTTCTTTTGAAGGATTGCATTTTTTTTTATTTTTTTTTTTCAGTGGATTGCTTCTGTAAATTAGGGAGTTTGCTCAAACAGCCCGAAGCAAGGGGAAAAAATCCATGGAAAAGATTTTTTTTCCAATGAAAATGCTCCTATATTTGCATCGCAATCGCAAGGAAATGGCGAGGTAGCTCAGTTGGTTAGAGCGCATGATTCATAATCATGAGGTCGGCGGTTCAAACCCGCCTCTCGCTACAGAAAGACTCACTTATTTGGTGAGTCTTTTTTTTTGCCCTTTGGTGAAGGAAGATTTTTTGAACAGGTTTTCTTTTATCTTTGTATAAAATGCAAATAATATAAATATACTTCTCATGACAAATAACTGGTTTGAGTGTAAAGCGAAATATGTAAAAATCGACGAGAGTGGTAAGGAGAAAAAGGTTTCGGAACCATATTTGGTTGATGCCGTTTCGTTCACCGAAGCTGAGGCTCGAATTCACAAGGAGTTGGAAACAATGATCCAGGGTGAGTTTACGGTGACAAATATTAGTAAATCTAATATTACCGAAATTTTTCCTTATGATGATGCTGATCGATGGTTCAAAGTGAAGGTGAGCTTTATTAATGTAGATGAGGAATCAGGAAAAGAGAAAAAGGCTAACAATTACATGTTGGTTGGTGCCTGCAATGTGAAACAAGCTTACGAGCGCATAGAGGAAAGCCTGAGTTCATGGTTGGTTCCTTTTGAGATGCCTTCGATTGCAGAAAGTCCTTTGATGGATGTTTTTCCTTATTTTAAGGACGAGGAGGTGAATGAGGAGATTCCTGAAAATCTGAAACCCATTTCGGAAATTGATGCCAATTCTCAGGATTTTGAATAGAGGGAGCAGAAAATGCTCCTTTTTTTTTCGAAAACGATTGTTTTCTGTTGAACAACATTTCTCCTAGTCATAGTTATGTTGTGTTTTTCTTGTTTGTGGTTTGTTTTTTCTTTTTGTAATTTGTTGTGAGTTAAATTGTAATAGTGGTAGATGATCGAATTGATAAGTCGAGATTACAACTCTTTAAAATTTGAGCCTTTTTTGATTTGAGTAGCAATTGTTCTTTTACATTTGTGCCAAATAAACTATTATTCTAACAACATAAAGATTTACCCACTTGGTTCTGGTGGTTTTCAAATTCCACCTGTATATAGAATTAAGGGGAGTAAGAGTAAATAAATAAATCTCATGAAAACAAGAACCGAACACGATTTGATTGGTTACAAGGAAGTGCCTGCTGATGCATATTATGGTATCCAAACCTTGCGTGCAGTTGAAAACTTTGACATCTGTGGTGTTAAACTAAGCTCTTATCCAAAGTATATCAATGCATTGGCAATGGTGAAATGGGCTTGTGCCAAAGCAAATAATGAGTTAGGTCTTTTAGGTAATGATTTAACTGATGCTATTACTAAGGCATGTGACGAAATTGTTGAGGGAAATTTCCATGAGCACTTTCCGGTTGATATGATTCAAGGTGGCGCCGGAACTTCAACCAATATGAATGCCAACGAGGTGATTGCTAACCGTGCACTTGAGATTCTGGGCTTCCAGAAAGGGGAGTACGAGCATTGTCATCCTAACAATCACATTAACCTCTCTCAGTCTACCAACGATGCTTATCCAACTGCGATTAAAATGGCATTGATCTTCATGAACGAAGACCTGGTAGCTGTTTTGAAGGATATGATTGCTTCTTTCCGAGCAAAAGGGGAGGAATTTAAGGATGTGTTGAAAATGGGTAGAACTCAATTGCAGGATGCAGTTCCAATGACTTTGGGACAGGAGTTCGAAGCCTGGGCGGTAACTCTGGAAGAAGAGGTGGAGCGTTTGAACCAGAACGCACGTTTGTTCCTTGAGGTAAATATGGGAGCAACTGCAATTGGAACAGGAATTAACTCTGAGCCTGGTTATTCAGAGAAATGTGTGAACTACCTGCGCGAAATTACCAAACTGGACGTTGTATTGGCTGGCAACCTGATTGAGGCTACTCCGGATACCGGATCTTACGTAATGTATTCTTCAGCCGTGAAACGTCTTGCAGTGAAGCTATCTAAGATCTGTAACGATTTACGTTTGCTTTCTTCGGGACCTCGTTGTGGTTTGAACGAAATCAACCTGCCTAAAATGCAGCCCGGTTCTTCAATTATGCCAGGTAAGGTTAATCCTGTGATTCCTGAAGTAGTGAATCAGATTGCATACAAAGTGATTGGTAATGATTTGACCGTTACTTTTGCAGCTGAAGCTGGTCAGTTGGAACTGAACGTGATGGAACCAGTAATGGTTCGTTCTTTGTTCGAATCCATCGAAATGTTGGAGAATGGTATGAAAACGTTGAAAGATCGTTGTATCGATGGAATTACAGCCAATGTGGAGCACTGTCGTGATATGGTTCTGAATAGTATTGGAATTGTTACTGCTGTGAATCCAACCCTTGGTTATGAAATTTCTTCACGTATTGCCAAGCAGGCTTTGGAAGAGAACCGTAGTGTATACGATCTGATTCTGGAGCAAAATCTACTGACTAAAGAGCAATTGGATGAAATTCTTGCTCCTGAGCGTATGATTCAGCCACAGAAATTTATTAAAAAGTAATTCTCTACTGATAATACTAGCAAGAGGGTGTTCTATAGGAATACCCTCTTTTTTTTGAAATAAATAACTTGAAGGGGAAGCTACTTTGTTTTCGGTCTTATTGCTCCAAAACCAGATCCTTCAGAGTTTTGATCCAAAGTGGATGGTCATTCAAGCTTTCTACAAGGGTTAATGTATCACCTCCATTTTCACGGAATAGTTCATTGTATTCTTTTCCAATTTCGATGGTCGTTTCCAGGCAATCGGCTACAAAAGCAGGACTGAATACCAGAAGGTGCTTACAACCTTCTTTCGCTTTTTCTTTAACCACACGATCGGCAAAAGGCTCCAGCCAGTCTTTGTCTAAACGGGATTGAAAAGCCACAGTATATTTTTCTTTGGGTATATTCAGTTTTTCAGCTAGCAACCGACTGGTTTCATAGCATGTTGCCCGATAGCAAAAGTAATCCCCATTTCGGTTGAATTGTTTGTCGCAATCGCAATTTCTGCAATTTCGCTCCGGGTGCACTTTGTTTACTTGTCGCAAAGGCAAACCGTGGAAGGAGAACAGAAAATGGTCGAAAAGAGAGAGGTTTTCCTTTTTGGCATTGGATACGATTGTATCCAGGTAGGTTTCCCGATCGAAGAATTGGTTTACAACCTTTATCTCCGGAATTACTTCCCATTCCTTGATGATTTCCATGGCCTTGTCTACTGAGGAACCGGTGGTGGAAGAGGCATACTGAGGATAGAGGGGAAGCAGAATAAGTTTTTCCGGCATGTTTTGTTGAATCTGTCTCAAAACTCTTTTCATGGATGGTTCCTGGTAGCGCATGGCCAATTCCACATTGTAATCGGGACCAAGTTCTTGCTGTAGTAATTTCTTTACCTTTTTCCCGTAGATCATCAAAGGGGAGCCATCAGGTGTCCAAAGTTTCCGATAGATCTCAGCCGATTTGGGGGCACGAAAGGGAACAATAATCAGGTTGACCAGAATTTTTCGCAACAACCAGGGGATGTCAATTACCCGTCGGTCATTCAGGAATTCGAAAAGGTAGTTTCTGACATCTTTCACACTCGGACTTTTCGGTGTTCCAAGATTAATAAGCAATACTGTTGTTTTCCCGGTCATAGACATTTTAGTTGTAAGCGACTAAATTTTTGTAATTCATCAAATAAAGGACAATGGATGGGGTGCCCCGTTTTCTTCTTTATTTATTCATTAGATGAAGCTAGGAAATCTTTTTGGCATAATCAACCCAGTTGATTCCTTTTCTGAGCAGATACAAGGTTGCTTCCTCTTTGGATCCTTTCTCTACGGGATACTGGTAGGTCCATTTTACTTCGGGTGGCATACTTACCAATATCGATTCGGTTCTCCCATTTGTATCCAGTCCAAATTTCGTTCCCTGGTCCAGTACCAGGTTGAATTCCACATATCTTCCCCTGCGATGCAATTGCCAGTCTTTTTCATTGGCGGAGAACTTTCTGCCTTTCTTTTTTCTTAAGATTTCACAATAGAGAGGTGCGAATAACTGACCAACTTCCAGAACAAATCGGAAAACATCCTCCTTGCTCATGGTTTCCGATTCGGTTAGATGATCGAAAAAGATACCACCGATGCCCCGGGTTTCCTTCCGGTGAGGCAGATAGAAATAATCATCGGCCCATGCTTTGAATTTGGGGTAGAAATCCGGATGATAGCGGTCGCAAACGTCTTTTAGTTTTTGATGGAAGGCTGCTGCTTCCTCCTCTTCGATATAGATTGGCGTTAAGTCAATTCCTCCCCCAAACCAGTAGGTTCCATCCTTTAGTTCGAAGTAGCGGACATTCATGTGGACAATTGGAATGTGGGGATTTTCAGGGTGGATAATAAGAGAAACACCAGTGGCGAAAAATTCATTGGCTTGTAGTTCCAGTTTGGCCTGGATATTACCAGGAAGTAAACCGTAAACTTCTGAAAAGTTCACTCCGCCCTTCTCAAGGATATTTCCGTTCTGAATGGTACGACTACGACCTCCTCCGCCTCCTTTGCGCAGCCATTGATCTTCCTGAAAGACGGCCTTTCCATCTAAGATTTCTAGTTGTTGACAAATTGTATCCTGCAAGTATTTGAATTCCTGAACAATTCTTTTCTTCATAGTACTTTTTTTAGGGAGATGAAATATTTGGAGTTTTTTCAGTGAAAATGGTTGCAATAGGAGCTAATCCCTAATCTTATTTGACTGGTTCTTTAATTGTTTGGGCTCTGTTTTTTAGCTTTTATTCTGCTTCCAAAACGACTCCACATTTTCTTTTCGAAATTCCAGAAGAATTGAAATTGTCCCACAAGAGAACCGACTAACAGAAGTAGTATCTGGTAGCTTGGTGTGATAACCAGGATGCTAAGGACAATTTTAAGAAGGAAATTGGAGCTGGAATCCATTCCTATTGATTCAAAAATGGGAGTTCGTACCATAACCGATAAGCTCCCGGTTACCGTAAAAACAAAAAGAATAACCAAGAGTTGAAAATTGGATGTAATGGCCCACCGTTTCTTAAGTTTTTCAAACATGTAAATTAATTTAGATTCATTTTGAATAAAACAAATATAATATAAAATACCTTTTTGTCTGAAATAGCTCCGGTTTTTCTGTTTGATTTTATTGATTAGGTGATAGAAGAGATTAGCGAAAGAATGGAATTGGAAGAAAGAAAAGATAAATTACGGGATATAGACCTTGCCTTTAAATTGAATAATGTAAAAAATGCCAGAGTCCAATTTTATTGGACTGTTGGCAGATATCTTTATAAGAGATTTAAAACCCGGCCGGTTTTAAAAGCGATCAAAAGTTCAAAAATAGAGGTGTTTCTAATTGAATGGTTCTACAAATTGGACTTGTCCGTAATGGGCAGAAAAAAACATTTTATTAATAATTAAAATTAATGATTATGAATTTAGAAAATTTCGACGCTCAGGAATTGAATGCATACGAAATGAAGAATATTGAGGGAGGAACTTGGTATTCGGAATTCGTTGATGGATTTCGAGCAGGAACCGGGGATAAGGCAGTAAGAAATGATATGACTTTTAGTTGGTATTCCGTTGGATATGGATGGGGTGTTACAATGAAAGAACAGGTTTGGTAAAACATTTAAGTCTGTAATCAGAATTCTGATCAAATGGGTAAACATTAATGGTTGGAAGAATAAATGAAAAAGGATGTCCCAATGGACATCCTTTTTGTATATAAACGATCGTTAGATCTGTTTCTTATTGAGCAACTCTTTCAAGCCATTTAACCATAGCTAGCATTACAAACATTGAAAGGGCACAAGCAGCAACGAATACGAACCATGTTAACCACATTGGACTGTTTGTATATAAAATACCACCAATGAACAGGATTGAATTACCTAAAGCTGTTGCAGCTAACCAGGCTCCTTGCATAATTCCTTGCATATGAGGTGGAGCAACTTTTGCAACGAAAGCGATTCCAAGAGGGCTGATAAATAATTCAGCTACCGTTAAGATGAAATATAAACCAACCATGATCCATGGTGTTAATTTGATAGCTTCAATTGCATCAGGGCTCATTCCTGCTAATTCAGCTTTAGTTGGTACAGCAAAAGAGTACACCATTAGGAACACATAAGCTAATGCTGCGATTCCCATACCAAAAGCAATTTTCTTAGGAGTAGAAAGGTTAAATCCTTTTTTCTCTAAGAACGCAAAGAACCATACAATAACAGGAGTTAAGGTTACAACAAAAATTGGATTTACAGCAGCAAAGATTTCTGCACCAATAATTTGAGTAAATCCTAAATCAATTTTAATTGCACTTAAATCAATATAATCTCTTGCAAAGTAAGTTAAAGAGTATCCGTTTTGGTGGAAAGCAAACCAGAAGAAAATAACAACACCAAATACAGCAAATAGAGCGTAAACACGTTGTTTAATTTCTTTAACATCCATCTGAATTTCTTCCTTAGAAGGACCTTCTTTGCCAGTATTTTCAGCCTTAGCAGACATGTCTGGGAATTTTGATTTATTCACTAAATAAATAATCAAAGAAACTCCCATCATGATAATAGCAGACATAAAGGCATATTGGAAACCAACGCTGAAAACGTTCAGGTAATCGTTTACAAAAGTTCCCAGCTCAGGAGTAGCACTTCCATCAGCAATAACTTCTTTCGCATAAGTAGTTAATTGCTCCAATCTCTCAGGTTGCATTGTGGTACCTGCCTTAACGTGACCAACATATTCGTGACACAACTCAGGCAAAGATGAATTGTATAGGAAATTATTAGCTTTCAACCACCAGTTTCTAACACCTACAGCAATAAAAGGAGCAAAAAGTGCACCAACATTGATAAACATATAGAATAACTGGAATCCTGATTCTCTTTTGTCTTTGAACTCATCACTGTCGTACATCTGACCAACAAGTGCCTGTAAGTTCCCTTTAAATAAACCGTTACCAAAGGCAATAACGAATAAGCCCAGACAAGTAATACCCAAATACAAAGCTTGGTTAGGTACAGGTGTTGGCGTTGGGATTGCAATCATTACATATCCAGCAGCCATTATTATTAGACCAGTCAGAATTGTACCCTTGTAATTTTTAGTTTTGTCGGCAATTCTACCACCTACCAATGCCAATAGATATATCGAAGCATAAAATGCAGAATAAATATATCCTGTTGTTGTTTCTGATAACCCAAACTTGGCAGAAATAAATAATGTTAAGATTGCCATCATAATATAGAAGCCGAAACGTTCTCCCATATTAGCTAATGCCGCAGCAATCATTCCTCTAGGATGTCCTTTAAACATAGTTATTAGTTTTAATTATAATAGTTTTCGTTTTTGTTAAGAGATTGACAAATATATAGAAAAAAATAGAAGAGCCTTTCCTTTCCCCCTTTCTTTCTAATGATTTTTAAATCGTTTTCGCTCTCCTGAGAATTGGTTCCTCTACTGTCCATTGTCCTTAGAAGTGGAAACTAGCGAATTACAGGGAAAGTAGAAGTGGATGAATGGGTTAGATCAAAAAACTATTCTATAACATTTATTGGTGGAAAGGCTTGAAACTCCCGTGAATAGGGGAATAAAACCGGATTTCTTTAGTTGAAATTTTTACCGGGCGTGTTTTAGTCAGGGATGGGAAGATAGTATTCGGTTTTGATAATTGTTGGTTGCTTTCTTTAAAATGATCCTACTGTATTGAAAGTAGAATTTGGAGGAGTGGATAGGAGGAGATCTCTCAGTAGTTTATGATTTTCATTTGTTCGTAATTAATTTAATTGTACCTGATTCATTTTAACGTGGTTAATTTATTTTGTAATTTCCTAACATATTAATAGTTGTAATTCGTTTAAAGGATAATCTTTATCTTTAGAAGAGTAACGACAGAATTTCTCTTTAGCCTTAGTGGATATAATATTTCGGGAGGCAGGGAAGGTTGTTGAAGATTTATCACAATAATTGATACCAGGTATGAAAATATTTAGAGCCAAGCAAATTGCTAAAATTGATGCTTTTACGATAGAACATGAACCCATTGCTTCGGTTGATTTAATGGAGCGGGCAGCAGGCAGGGTTTTCGATTGGATCTATCCCCGATATGCAGTGGAACAGAATTTCAAAATATTTGTTGGCCCTGGTAACAATGGGGGCGATGCCTTGGTGATTGCCAGAATGTTGGCCGATAAAAAGTTTCCGGTGGAGGTGTACCTGGTGAAAATTGGAAATAGGCTCTCCAAAGATTGTCAAATCAACCTGGATCGGTTGAAGGCACAGAACCGGGTGGAGTTTTTCGAAATATCCGAGAAAAAGAACGTGCCCTGGATTTTTCCCGATGATATAGTAATTGATGGATTGTTTGGTTCCGGTCTTTCACGCCCATTGGACGATCTGGCGGCTGATGTGGTAAAATCTATCAATGCCAGTGAAGCCAAGGTGATTGCCATTGATATTCCTTCGGGTTTGTTTGGAGAAGACAATGGAAAGAACAACCCAAGACATATTATAAGGGCCGATGTTACGCTTAGTTTTCAGTTCCCCAAACTAAGTTTCTTTCTTCCTGAAAATGAAACCTACGTTGGGGATTGGGAAGTGCTCTCCATTGATTTGCATCCCGATATTATTGAGCAGGAATTGACTCCCTACGGTTTTCTGAATCATGAATTTGTCAAAAGTCTTTTGATGAAGCGGCATAAATTTGATCATAAGGGAACCTATGGACATGGTTTGCTCATCAGTGGAAGTTATGGCAAAATGGGAGCGGCCATATTGTCTTCCCGTGCTTGTTTGCGCACGGGGTTGGGCTTGTTAACTTCGCATATTCCCCGTTTGGGCTATGCTATTATGCAAACAGCTGTTCCCGAAGCTATGGTGAGTATTGATCGTTCGGACATTATATTTACAGAGTTTCCCGATCTGTCAAATTTTCAAGCCGTGGCAATTGGCCCCGGTCTGGATAAAAAGCAGAATTCATTTAAGGCTTTGGCCCAACTGATGGATGAAGTAAAGGTACCCATGGTGTTCGATGCAGATGCCATTAATATTATAGGGGAGCACCAGGAACTGATAGATCGGATTCCCGCGGGTAGCGTTTTTACTCCGCATCCCAAAGAATTTGAACGTTTGGTGGGCCCCAGTAAGGATCATTACACAAGAAACCAAATGCAGATTGAATTTGCACGGAAGCATGGGGTGACGGTGGTTTTGAAGGGTGCTCATACTGCCATTGCCTGTCCCGATGGTTCCTGTTATTTTAACACAACGGGCAATCCGGGCATGGCAACCGCAGGCAGTGGTGATGTCCTTACCGGAATTGTATTATCTTTGCTAGCCCAGGGCTATTCCTCACATCTTGCTGCCATTATCGGGGTGTACCTGCATGGAGTGGCAGGCGATCTTGTGGCGGCCAAAATGGGCGAAGAGGCGCTCATCGCGGGCGATTTGGTAGATTATTTGGGAAAAGCCTGGTGCGAGATAAAAAAATAAGAGAACAATAAAACATACTAATCATGAAGAACTTATTGAATATCGTTTTGTTGATTTGTGGGGTGTTGTATTTTGGAACCCTCCAGGCTGCTAATGATAAACGAAAAGGGACACTTACCACTCCTGCTGAGGTGGTTTATGCATTGCCGCAAACGGTACTGGATGTAGAAGTTGTTGCGGAAAAAACGATTCAAAAGCGCGGTCCTCTGGCCGATTATGCCGAAAAATATATGGGGCTTCGTAATATTATTACCAGCGACCAGGTGGTTTGGAAAATCAAAGGCATTCGCATTTTGTCCCATCCGGAAGTGGATCCAACTCAATTCCATAAAATCCGGACAGTGGAGGATTACGATCCCAACCTGGTAAGTTTGGACCCTAGTGGTTTGATAACCGGGTTCAATGTTGAGCAGGCAGCGAAAGCTTCCGAAGAAATAGAGCTTATAATGCTGGATAAAGAACAGGGCGAGATGACAGAATATGGCAGATTCGCTTTGGATCACAACCTGAAATTCAAGGAGGACACCACCTTTAAGATTGTTGAAACGGATACAGCTTTTGTAAAGGTTCCTGTGCTGGAAAAACAGGGCGAATTGAAATCCAATGAAGAAAAGGCGGAAGAAGCAGCCCATCAGATCTACAAACTGAGAAAACGTCGCTTTAAAATTCTAACAGCCAATTTTGAACTTCTTCCTCCCGATGGAAAGGCCTACGAGGTAATTGTGAGAGAATTGGGCAAGTTGGAGAACGATTACCTTTCGCTGTTTGCCGGAAAAAGCAGCAAGCAAATTGAAACTTTCCGTTTCTCCTATGTACCTGCCAAGAAGGAGAAATCGGGTGTAATTTTCAGGATGTCTCCTGAAAGAGGGCCGGTAAATCGTAATGATTTATCAGGTCGCCCTATAATGATGGAATTGGAAGATTTGAATGTGACCCGCGATCTGACTCCTACCACAACAGAGGAGGTAACGCAGGTGAGCAAGATCAATTACCGGGTGCCTGGTTGCGCTGTAGTAAAGGTGGTGAATGGGAAAAAAGTTTTAGGACAGAAGAAGATGCAAATAGCTCAGTTTGGAAAGATTCTTTCCTACCCTGCAGATGTTTTGGTCAACGAAGGATACCGAATTGAATTCCATCCTGAATTGGGGTCCATAAAAAATATTTCGAAGCAATAGATACTGTTGTTTCGACGAACATCGTAACAGAAACGGTGGCGGAAGAAAAAAACGGAAAAGGTCGTTCGGTTGAATCGAATGGCCTTTTCTTGCTTTCAGGAGAAAAAATCGAAGGGAAGGTTAATAAATTGGTATTGAACATTTTTTGAATTTGTAGGGTTAAATTCTGTTAATTCTGAAATCCTTTTCGAAAACTCCTTTTTAGAATTTGAAAAAACCGTTACCTTTAGTGCTCTTAAATAATAATCCTAAAAATAAACGGAGGAAATATATAATGAGCAAAGAACTTCTCAACCTTGAGCCCAAGGCAATCTGGGAAAACTTTTATTCCCTTACTCAAATTCCACGTCCATCGAAACACGAAGATGCGATTCAGGATTTCATGATGAAATTTGGTCAGGATCTTGGTTTGGAAACCATCAAGGACGGAGTAGGTAACATCATCATTAAAAAGCCTGCTACTCCTGGTATGGAGAATCGTCAAGGTGTTATTATGCAGGGACACCTGGATATGGTACCACAAAAGAATGCTGATACCAACCATGACTTTGAAAAAGATCCAATTGAAGCTTTTGTTGATGGCGACTGGGTAACTGCCAATGGTACTACTTTGGGAGCTGACAATGGAATGGGAGTTGCTGCGGCAATGGCTGTTCTTCAAGCAAAAAATATTGAGCATGGTCCAATCGAGGCTTTGTTTACTTCTGATGAAGAAACCGGAATGACCGGTGCTTTTGGTCTGCAGGCAGGAGTTTTGGATGGTGATATTCTTTTGAATATGGACTCCGAAGACGAAGGTGAATTGTACGTAGGATGTGCCGGTGGTATTGATGCCAACATCACTTTCGAGATGAAGGAAGAGGCTGTACCAGCAGGAATGGCTGCTTTCAAACTTTCAGTGAAAGGTTTGAAGGGAGGACACTCCGGAATGGAAATCATTTTGGGTCGCGGTAACTCTAACAAGTTGTTGTTCCGTTTCTTGAAGCATGCTGTGAAAAACTTTGGCTTGCGTTTGGCTGGCGTTGACGGAGGTTCTCTTCGTAATGCAATTCCACGTGAATCTTTCGCTGTAGTTGTTGTGCCTGAAGCAAACGTAGAAGCTTGTGCTGCTTCATTGAAGGAATTTGATGCGATTTTCAAAGCTGAGCTTGCAGCTGTTGAGCCAGATTTGACTTTCTTCGCAGAACCATGCGATATGCCTTCTGCTATTATCGAAGAGGAGCTTCAGAACAAGCTGATCAACGCAATTTATGCTTGTCCTAATGGTGTTATGCGAATGAGCGATGATATGCCTGGTTTGGTGGAAACTTCCAACAACCTGGCTCGTGTGGTAAGCGAAAATGGAAAGATCTACGTTCAAACCCTGATGCGTTCTTCAGTAAATTCTGCAAAAGAGGATTTGGGTGAGATGATCACTTCTGTATTTGAATTGGCTGGTGCCTCTGTTGTACTAGAGGGCGAATATCCAGGATGGAAGCCAAATATGGATTCTCCAATTTTGAAGACCATGCAAAAGGTTTACAATGATAAATATGGTAAAGTACCTGAAATTAAAGCTATCCACGCAGGTTTGGAGTGTGGTTTGCTGGGAGCTGTTTATCCTAAGTGGGATATGATCTCTTTCGGACCTACCATTCGTTTCCCTCACTCTCCTGACGAGAAAGTGAAAGTGGATACTGTAGAGAAATTCTGGGATTTCCTTGTTGAAACTCTTAAGAATATTCCTGTGAAGTAATTTTTATTACTCAAATATATTCCGGGGCTGTCGATTTTTTTTCGACAGCCCCTTTTTTATGGTTTTACAATTAATTTTCAGAATCAAAAAGGATTGCCTTAACTTTACTTGTTGTTGATTCCAGGCGAATTGAGTAGTTAAAGTTTTTTTCAGGCGAATCGTTGGCCGAATTGGTTGCCAGAAGGTTCGTTCACGCGAATCGTTGGCCGAATTGTTTGCCCGGAGGTTGGTTCAGGCGAATCCTTGGCCGAATTGTTTACCCGAAGGTTCGTTCACGCGAATCGCTGGCCGAATTGTTTGCCTGAAGGTTGGTTCAGGCGAATCGTTGGCCGAATTGTTTGCCCGGAGGTTCGTTCAGGCGAATCGTTGGCCGAATTGTTTGCCTGTAGGTTGGTTCAAGCAAATCGTTGGCCGAATTGTTTGCATGGAGGTTCGTTCAAGCGAATCCTTCGCCGAATTGCTTAACTGGATGTTATTTCAGGGCCAGTGATGAATTAAATGGTCCAATTGACGCTTGGTTTCATGCAGATGGCAAAGGAATGGTATGATTAATACCTGGTTCAAACGGAATACCGGCAAAATGGGGGAAAGAAAAACAGAAAGCTTATACAGAAGCAAATTTTGATGTCTAAACCCTTATTTTGTGATAATGAGGTGGTTTTGAGAGTGGTTTTTTTGTTGAGTACGTGTTCACGATGGTTTTGTTGTCTTATACAATACAACCGGAAACTCAATTGCAGGAAGGAGAGTTCCGTATTCATGTTGATATGGAAGCGACTTCCGAAATTATTAGTGTTTAATTTTAAATTATACAATTAATGAGTACGCACGCATTCAAGACCATTTGCTCCTTTGCTCTGCTGCTTTTTATGGCAGGTTGTCACAAGGATGATTCATCAACCCCAACATCGGTAAAATCAGGTAACGATCCGAACTTTAAAATTGAAGCCAATAAGGAAGGTGTTCTAACTACCTTTAGTAAAAAAGTAGAAGTTTTTGGCATTAAAATATTTGCTGCCTCAAAGGTGGAGGACAAAAAGCTGCTTCATGCGGCAAATGTAATGGCCCAATACCTGGATAATGATGAAGATGGGAAGGTAGATAATTCCAAAGTTTTGGAGGAAATGAAGAAACGAAATGCGAGTATTGTTCTTTGGAAAGAGGAGAGTGATTTGGATCTGACACCACCCAAAAATTGGGAACTTCAGGATCTTGGCAATGACGAAACCCACCCTGATTTTGTGACCAAAGGGAAAAAGGGAACATTTGATGCCAGCCTGGAAGAGATCTTGCATCTTATCACTCACGTTGGCTACGCAAATGCCTACCCTGAGGTGTTTGGCGAGAAAGCTGGATCGAAAATCGCAATGGCTATGGATAATGCCCGGGGAGGTTTTTTTGATAAAATTCCAGGCAGCTATCCAGCCGTAGCATGGTATACTTACGACGATAAAACCTGTGATTATTCCTGTCAGGTAACAGAATATTTCTATTGGGCTTTAACATCAATATTGGGAGCTCAAGAAAACCGATCATCCGAAATAGGCAATGAATGGAAATTAAACACCAAAGAAAAAGTTGGGAACAAAGATCTTAAAGTGTTCGAACTTTTAACCGATGCTAAATATAAACTTCCAACAATTCTGCCCGATGGTTCCTACAAGCATTAAGCGGGGTATTACAAATAGATACAATAATTAAGTTTTACTATACAGTATTGATAATATGAGGGTGTTCAAAAAGTTGGGCACCCTTTTATTGTCTTTAATGCTACTATTGGGTGATTGAGCTTGATTGATAGCTTAGGGGGAGAAGGTTGGTGGATTTAGCGTCCCTTTTTTCGTAGAAGGAAAAGACTTGCATAGGAAAATATCAGGCCAATCAAACCAAAAAGAGCACCGCTTAGAATAGCTCCCAATAGGTAAAGAAGTAGATTGTTGCCGAGACTTTCCAATCCGTCTAGTTCCGGAATTTCGTTCAAAAAACTTCCCTGAAGGAGCAGGGCACCCGCCTGAAAACTGGAGTAGAGAATCAAAGGCACCAAAGGGGGAATGCTGCTTAAGTTGGCAGCAAGAAGTACTACCACCTTATTTAAACGGAAGAGAATGGCCAGGGAAACAGCTATGGCCATTTGGAAACCCCAAACGGGTGCAAATGCCATAAAGGTCCCCAAACCAATGGATAGGGCCAGGGTTTGATTGGAATCTTCGCTGCCCATGATATTCTCCTGCAGAAACTGCTTAATATTTATTTTTCGGAGGGTTTGGTATTTGCTTTTGAGTCCCATGTGCTTTTGGTTACTGGCTGCTTTGATTTTAAATATAACAAAGCAGCCCTAAGAATGTTTTGTGTTTGCTTGTAAATCGAATGGTTGCCAAGCATCAAATTGTTTGACCGGTTTTCAATTAATAACTACCGGCCATTCCTTACTGGTAATAAACTACAGGTTGTAAACTAACAGGCAATAGCTTTTATCTCATCATTTCGATTTTTTCTCCATGGGTCGTTAGATATTGTTTCATCAAATTGGCTGTCATGCAGGAGTGGATGGGAAGTATCCCAATAAGCTCACCTACTTTAAGTTCCTCAAATAAACTATCGCTGCACTTTATAATTCCATGCTCCTGTGACAGAGATGCCAGATATCCTCCGCCTAAAATTTCGCTCCAGCCATTCTCAGTAAGTTTTACCAGGCTTCCAAACAGTTTGGTGCCTTCATCATCTGCCTCAATGTATTCCTTCGAGAAGTGTACGCCACCACCGTATATTACCACTTCATTTCTCCAGGCATGTTTGGCCACGATAGGACAAGCCATGGCAACCGCAATTTCTTCTTCGGAACAGGAGCCCAGTACATACTGCATGATATCGTAGAAGACAAAGTTGCCGGGGCGGATTTCGTCAATTCCGTAGTACTCCTCCGAAATACTGCAGGCCGGTGTATCACCCAATGAAACTGTCAATTGGGGCCAATCCTTTCGAAAACGGTCTTTTAGTTCGTTCAAATCCAATACCGTCTTTTTATGGTTCTTCAAAATCTCTTCCTTGTCTGAACTGTTGTAGTTGTGACCGGTATGGGCCAGAAATCCTTTAAAGCAGATCTTTTTTTTGTTTTTCAACTGTTCCAGAAGTGCGGTAATGGAGGGAAGATCTTCAGCCAGAATGCCGGTGCGATGGTATCCGGTATCCACTTTAAGAAAGGCTCCCACCTTTGCGGATAGGTGCTGCTCCAGAAAGGGGATGGTTTCCTCCATCTCTACGACTAAATTTAATTGTATCTGAGTGGCTAAAGCATTGATTGCATCGATTTCCAGAATATTTACCGGAAAAGCAATGGTGATATCATTCCAGCCATTTTGGGCAAAGTATTGGGCCATTGAAACCGAAGAAACGGTTATGGAGTTGATTCCCCGTTCCCTGAACCATTCTCCGATGGTGGCCGATTGATGGGTTTTGAAGTGGGGACGAAGATTTACATGCGCTCTTTGGGCCCGGGCAATCATGTTTTCAATGTTCTGAAAGCACTTTTTTTGATCCAGAAGGAGTGTGGGTTGAGTGATTTTCATAGTTGTCGAAATGTAGTGTTTATAGGAGTTGTATAGGTTTTTTATTGCAACCTTGTGATCGTAATAAGCAATGGTTTAGGATATTATAATATTTTTTATTACCTTAAATTCATGAAAATAACCAAAAGCTTCTTCTAAAGGTACAATGCTTTTATTGGATCGGTTGTTATTAAAATTGAAAAAAAATCGTAGTTAGTAATAGGCTTTAAAAAAGCCATGGTTAGTAGAGATCGCAAATTTGAAAGGGGCCCTGACTACAGCCCCTTTCATTTATTATTTTACATGATTACGTATTCTTCCCATTAATTCTTTTCTCAGATCAATCAAATTTTTTGAAACGCCAACTTTGTAAATATGAGGACTGATGAATCTCTTGTGTTCATCCGGAAGTTGAGCAAATCTTTTTTGCAAATAGGCATTGATTTGTGATGGAGTTTGTTCCTCAATCAGGATTTCCCCATTTGCCATGACTTTTTGAGTCAATACCTCAAAGGATTTATCATCTACTTTTCTGTTTTTATCCATGTGGAAAGGGTGGTAGATTCGTTCCACTTTGGTCTCTTCCTCCAAAAGAATACCGTCGGAAAAGAATTTTCCTTCCTCGTCGAAGTAACGGATCAATTTCTTGCGACCAGGGAGGGTGATCTTTTCTACATTTTCTGATATTTTCAGGCGGGGAATCCGATTGGCTTCCACCAGTTTGTATACACCGTCCAATGCGGCCGTATCTTTTCCGGTGACCAATTCTGTCCCGATACCGTATCCGTCAATTTGTGCCCCCTGCTCATTTAAACTTTTAATTACATATTCGTTTAGCTGGTTGGAGGCATAGATCTGAACATACTCCAGTCCTTCCTGATCGAGCATTTTACGGGCTTTTTTACTTAAATAGGCCAAGTCTCCACTGTCCAGTCTTATGCCGACCATGCGGTGGCCTTTGGCCTCCAGTTCTTTGGCTATGGTAATGGCATTGGGTACCCCACTTTTTAGAGTGTTATAGGTATCCACAAGCAGAACGGTGGTATCCGGATTGATTTCGGCATATTTCCGAAAGGCTTCCAATTCATTATCAAAACTCTGAACCCATGAATGGGCTTGGGTTCCGGAGATGGGAATCTGGTAGTTGAAACCGCAGTAGACATTGGAGGTGGAATTGGCGCCCCCAATCGCAGCGGCACGACTTGCATGAATTCCCCCTAGTCCCTGGGCTCTTCGCAAACCGAAGTCGGAGAACAATTTGTTCCCTGCTACAAAGCGAATTCTGCAGGCTTTTGTGGCAATAAGCGACTGGAAATTCATGTAGTTGAGCAAAAGAGTCTCAATTAGCTGTGCTTCAATGATATTTCCTTCCACCCGAATTAGGGGTTCATTGGGAAATACAATTTCTCCTTCGCGCACACTATATATTGTTCCATTAAACCGAAAATCCCGTAAGTATTCCAGAAATTCATCCTTCAAGCCGGCTGCTCTAAGATATTCGATGTTCTCTTCACTGTAACGAAAATTTTTCAGGAGATGCAATAAATCCTGAAGTCCTGTAAAAACAAGGTATCCCCCTTTGTAGGGGTTTGTTCTGTAGTAGTAGTCAAATACGGTTGGCTCCTCCTGCTTCCCACTGTAAAAATAGCCCTGGGCCATAGTGAGTTCATAAAAATCGGTGTACAACCCGATATCCTTCGTTAGCGTATTCATATTCTTACGTTAGATTACTTATTGATCAAAGATAGAGAATTTAATGTTTAGAAGCCATTATTCCTGACCTGCAAACATTTTCGAAAACATCTCCAAGTAGTTTGTTTCTCTTGGGATTTATCTTAATTTAGCGGCCCTTAGAACATTAGCTTAAACAAACTAAAACAAAAACTATTTTAATATGGTAATGTCAGCTCAACTCAAGGAATCCATTCGTGATTCCAAGTCGGCCAGATGGTTCGTACTTATTACAGTATCCTTCTTGATGTTTACAGGATACTTCTTTACAGATATTATGTCACCACTTCAAGGTGCTTTGCGTGATAGCTTTGGATGGAGCAATTCGGAGTATGGTATGTTCGCCGGGTCCTACTCTTTCTTGAATGTATTCTGTTTGATGTTGATCTTTGGTGGGGTGATTTTGGATAAATTAGGAATCCGTTTCACAGGGGTTACCTTTATTGGAGTAATGATCCTGGGGGCATTCTTCAATTACTATGCAATGACAGATACCTTCAATAATGGTGGTATCGGTTACGATTTTTTGAACTCCTTCCTTACCGACTATAAACCATCCCTGAAACTAGCCATCGTAGGTTATTCATTGTTTGGTGTTGGTGTTGAGATTGCCGGTATTACTGTATCTCGTATTTTGGTAAAGTGGTTCAAAGGAAAAGAACTAGCTTTGGCTATGGGATTGGAGATGGCAACTGCCCGTGGTGGTATGTTGTTGGCCTTCTCTGGTTCTACTTTGATTGCAGGGGAATCAGTGGTTGTTTCTCGCCCTTTGGCATTTGGGGTACTTCTTTTGGTTATTGGATTCCTTGCCTTCTTTATCCACAACATGATGGATAAGAAATTGGATGCTGAAGTAGCAGAAGACGCTACTGCAGATTCATCCGAAGAAGATTTCAAGATTTCGGATGTCTTCCTGTTGTTCAAAAACCCAGGATTTATCTTTATTGCACTTCTTTGTGTATTGTTCTACTCTGCAGTATTCCCATTCTCCAAGTTTGCACCAGACTTGATGGCTCAGAAGTATCTTTTTGATTCAAAGTTTGCTGGGAATATGGTGAGCTTGTTGCCAATTGGTACCATGATTCTGACTCCACTGTTTGGATCTTTCCTTGACAGAAAAGGAAAAGGAGCAAGTGTAATGGTAGTGGGTTCAATTCTGTTGATTATCGTTCACAGTATCTTCGCTTTCGGTCCAGACCAAAAAGCCTTTGCTTTCATCGCGATGATCGTTCTTGGTTTTGCATTCTCTTTTGTACCTGCAGCAATGTGGCCATCAGTACCAAAGATTGTACCTGAGAGCCGTTTGGGATCTGCTTATGCGATGATCTTTATGATTCAGAATGTTGGTTTGATGACTTTCCCAATGCTTTTGGGTGCCGTTTTGGATGCAACCAACGTTGGTAACGAAGGGCAACTGGATTACTCCTACTCCATGATGTTGATGGTAGGATGTGGTATCCTTGCTCTTGTATTTGCTTTCATGTTGAAGGCTGTTGATAAGAAAAACGGTTACGGATTGGATCTTCCAAATATCCAGAAATAGTCCGATAGTACGATATAATTGGAAAGCCACCTTCGGGTGGCTTTTTTTGTATCCAATCTTAGGAGCTGGTAGTCAGGGTTTGTTTCTTAATATATTTATCTTAATTTAGTAGGTCCTATAACATTTGTATAAACTATTAACCTTTAAATTATGGTAATGACTCAAGCTTTAAAGAAGACCTTAAGAGAAAGCGTAGCCGCTCGTTGGTTTGTGTTGATTCTCGTTTCGGTCACTATGCTTATTGCGTATACTTTTATGGAAGTGCTATCTCCACTTCAAACCCTTATTCAAAGTACTTATGGATGGAGTGGTACAGATTGGGGGATTGTTACTGGTGCACAAGGCTATTTAAATGTATTTGCATTTATGCTGATCTTTGCCGGTATTGTGCTTGATAAAATGGGCATCAAATTTACCGCAGTAGGATCTGGTTTGGTAATGATCTTAGGTGCTATTATTAAGTACTATGCTTTTGCAGGTAATTTCGAAGTGGGGGCTGCAATCATTGGAATCGATTCCAGAGTATTTATTTCTGCAGCCGGTTTTGCAATTTTCTGTGTTGGAGCAGAAGGTGCTGGTATTACTGTGTCAAGAATTATCGTGAAATGGTTTAAAGGAAAGGAAATGGCTCTTGCAATGGGTACAGAGATGGCCCTGGCTCGCCTTGGTTCTTTCCTTGCTCTGTTCGGATCTCCACGATTGGCTGATGCTTTTAGTATTCCAACAGCAGTATTAGTAGGTACCCTTGCTTTGTGTATCGGATTAATTCTTTTCCTTGTTTATTGCGTAATGGATACAAGATTGGATAAACAGATAGAAGATGAAGCAGAAGATGAAGAACCTTTCAAAATATCAGATCTTGGTGTAATTATTAAGAGTAAAGGATTCTGGTACATCGCTATTCTTTGTTTGTTATTCTATTCAGCGGTTTTCCCATTCTACAAGTTCTCTTCTGGATTAATGGTGAATAAGTTTGGAGTTGATCCTTCTACGGCTGGGGATATTCCTTCCATTTTACCTTTTGGTACGATTCTTTTAACTCCCTTATTCGGATATGTGTACGATAAATTAGGTAAAGGTGCTTCAATCATGATTCTTGGAGCTGTATTGCTTGTAATCGTTCATTCCATTTTCTATGTTCCTGGTTTAACCTCTACCTGGGTTGCAATTTTGGCAGTAGTTCTTCTGGGAATTGCTTTCTCCTTGGTACCTTCCGCAATGTGGCCATCAGTGCCCAAAATTATTCCTGATAAGCAATTGGGATCAGCTTATGCATTGATTTTCTATGTTCAGAATATTGGTTTAATGCTAGTTCCTATTCTGCTAGGTGTTGTTTTGGATAAAACAAATCCCGGGGTGAACGAGAAGATAGAAAATGCAATTGCTAACTTCAGAGCAGAAGGTGTTCCTGCAAATGAAATATCAGCCAAAGTTCAGGCTCTTAGAGAAGCAGGTGAAATTCCAATGTTTGACTATTCATCAACTTGGTTAATTTTTGTCGGATTAACAGTACTTGCAACTGTATTTGGTTTCTTACTAAAAGCAGAAGACCGCAAAAAAGGTTATGGACTGGAATTACCAAATATCGAACAAAAATAATGCAAACGCCCCTAATGTTTGCTAAGCCACCTTCGGGTGGCTTTTTCTATGCCTTTTGGAAAAGCTTTTGTATTTTCGAGGCAATCTTAAACTAACTATGAAACAATGGATACACTTGCTTTGAAAAGATCGCTGAGAGATTCAGTGGTAACCCGGTGGGGGATGCTTCTTTTGGTTGGCTTTGTACTTGCTGCCAACTACTATTTTTACGATGCCTTATCGCCTTTGAAATCAACTCTAACCAAAGAGTTTGGATTCTCAAGTACAGATTTTGGATTGTTCGTTTCGGTATATTCCATCCCCAATGTTTTTCTGCTTATGGCAGTGTTGGGAGGGATTATTCTGGATAAGCTGGGGATTCGCCGAACCGGTTTTATGTTTGTGGCATTTATGGCTTTGGGGGCTTTGGTAACGGCTTATGGAGCCAGTGATTTGTATCGAAACAATGGTCTTGGTTATGCTTTTATGTCCTCCTTTTTGCCAGGGTATTCTCCAGAATTGAAGATGATGCTGTTGGGGCGCTTTCTGTTTGGATTAGGTGCTGAAACAAGTATTGTTGTTATCAGTAAAATCATTGTAAAATGGTTCAAAGGCAAAGAGTTGGCATTAGCTTTTGGGGTGAAGCTTGGATTGGCCCGTACGGGGTCCTTTCTGGCATTTAACCTTTCGCCTGTTTTGATTGAGTCGGAGGCCGGATGGACTGTGGCAACCTGGTTTGCTGCTTTCCTTGTTGCAGCAGCATTGCTTGTGTTTATGGTTTACATGATGTTCGATCTGAAACTTGATAAGCAAGTAGAGCAGGAGGGGTTACTTTCTGCAAGTGATGAATTCCATATTTCGGATATTGCAAGATTGTTGACCAACCGCTCTTTTATTTACGTAACATTGTTGTGTTTGACCTTCTATTCTGCAGTATTCCCTTTTCTTTCCTTTTCAGCCGATTTCTTCCTAAATAAATTTGGAATGACGATTAAGGAGAGTGGATTTATTTCTTCGATGCTGCCAATCGGAACCATGATTTTTACACCGATATTTGGCTTTTTCGTTGACAAATATGGAAAAGCTGCTTCTTTAATGATTTACGGTTCATTGATATTGGTTGCCGTTCATTTGATTTTTGCTTTTACTGTTTTGTCACCCTATGTATTAATGGTGATTTTGGGGCTTGCATTTTCGCTTGTTCCGGCTTCTATGTGGCCCTCTGTTGCCAAAATGGTAGATGAGAAACGAATAGGATCGGCTTATGGTTTGATGTTTTCCATTCAGAATTTAGGATTGTGGGCATTTCCAATTTTGGCCGGAGTGGTTTTGGATGCAACCAATGCTAAGGGAGCAGAAAGTCTGGATTATACCTACACAATGCTAATGTTTGCCTGTCTTGGTATTTTAGGCTTGCTTTTTGCATTGCTTTTAAAGCGTGAGGATAAGGTTTCTGGCTATGGACTGGAGTTGCCATCTAATGGGAAATAGATTTTAGTCCCAGGCTTCAAGCTAAAAAACTAGTAAATATAAAATCCCGCTCCGATGATTCGAAGCGGGATTTTCATTATCTGAGATAATTGTAATTAATCGTTGTATCTTGTAATAGTTTGTGCACGGTTAGGACCCACAGAAACTATTTTTACTGGTACACCTGTTTCTCTTTCAATGAAATCAACATATGCGTTGAATTCTTCTGGAAACTCATTTTCGTGAGACATTTTCGACATATCCACATTCCATCCCTTAAATTCGGTATAGATTGGTTCAATATCGTCGGTCATTTCGTATGGTACATGAGCTACCTCTTTGCCATTTACTTTGTAACCGGTACAGATCTTGATGGTTTCGAAATCATCAAGAACGTCTGATTTCATCATGGTTAGCTGAGTTGCACCATTAATCATGATAGAGTATTTCAGAGCAACCAAATCTAACCAACCACATCTTCTTGGACGGCCGGTAGTTGAACCATACTCATTTCCATTGTCGCGAAGTTTCTGGCCATCTTCGTCAAACAACTCAGTTGGGAATGGCCCCATTCCAACACGAGTACAGTAGGCCTTGAAAATCCCAAATACTTCACCAATCTTGTTCGGTGCGATTCCCAATCCGGTACAGGCACCTGCACATACAGTATTGGAAGACGTAACGTATGGGTAGGATCCGAAATCAATGTCCAGAAGTGTTCCCTGTGCACCTTCGGCCAAAATAGATTTCTCTGCTTTCAGGGCATCGTTCAGGTACTGCTCGCTATCGATCAATTGGAATTCTTTCAATACTTCAATTCCTTCGAACCATTCTTTTTCGTATTCAGATACATCATACTCGAATTCATACATTTTGTCGAGCATGGCTTTGTGCTTTCCTACAAGTACATTGTATTTTTCTTCAAAATTGCTTAGGATATCCCCTACACGCAAACCGTTACGTCCGGTTTTATCCATGTACGTAGGACCAATTCCTTTCAAAGTGGAACCAATCTTCGATTTTCCCTTGGCCGCTTCCGAAGCTGCATCCAGAATACGGTGAGAAGGAATAATTAGGTGAGCTTTTTTAGAGATTACCAGGTTTTTGGTTAAATCAATGCCCAGCTTTTTGATTCCATCAATTTCTTTCTTAAAAATAACCGGATCGATAACAACACCATTTCCGATTACATTGATTTTGTCATCGCGAAAGATTCCGGAAGGAATGGTATGCAACACGTGCTTGATGTCGTTAAATTCCAATGTATGTCCTGCATTGGGGCCCCCTTGAAAACGGGTGATTAATTCATACTGGGGAGTTAATACGTCCACTACTTTTCCTTTTCCTTCATCTCCCCACTGGAGCCCTAAAAGTACATCTACTTTCATACGTCTAAATTGATTTTTTTAGTTATCTGATGGAACCTTCCATGGCATACAGATCAAAAAAAGGAGGACCTATTTTTATTCATAATGTAATGGTTGGTTTATCGTCAAAACTAAATAGGTGGCTATTTTTTTTAACAGTCAAAGTTACTAATTATTTTCTTTTGAATCGCTGCATTTTTTTCGTTTGTTGCGAACAAATTTCAGGGCATAAAAAAACCCCTCTGTAGACAAGGGGTTTTTTATGAATTATTTGTAGAAAATTAATTGTCAGTTTTTTTGCGGCACTCCTGGCAAACACCGTAGATATACAGGGAGTGATGCGAAACCTGGAAATCCATTTCATCCGATACATTGCGGCGAACATCATCCAGACGGATATCGCAAAATTCTAAAACTTTGCCACATTTGGTACAAATCATATGATCGTGCTTGTTGCTGTCATAAGCTTTTTCGAATTGGGCAATGTTTTTCCCAAATTGGTGCTTGATAACCAATTTGCAGTCCAATAACAAATCGATGGTATTGTAAAGGGTGGCACGGCTTACTCGGTAATTCTTATTTTTCATGAAAATGTAAAGGGATTCAATATCAAAATGTCCTTCACGTGAATAGATTTCATCCAAAATTGCATACCTTTCAGGGGTTTTTCGATGCCCCTTCTTTTGAAGATATTCGGTAAACATCTTCTTAACGATTTCCTTGGTATCCTCGCTATTCATATCCGTTATAACTAAGTAATCTAATTTAAAATAATGGTCTAAAGTACTAATTTTTTTTAGAAAACAATTCTTATTTAGAATAATTTTTAATCTAGCTGTAGGTCTCTATATTTTCGATACGTTTCACAGAATCAAGCCCTTTAATTTTTATCAGTTTCATGATTAGGTTGTTCAGGTCTTCTGTATTGTGAACATAGAGGTGAATAATTCCCTCAAAGATTCCATCGTGACTTTCAAAGTGAAGGGCCCGCATATTTACATCATGATCTTTGGAGATTACATTGGTAACTTCATTGACAATTCCGATTTTATCAATTCCATCGAGTTTAATTACCGCAAGGAAAGACATCAAACGATGGGTTTTCCATTCGGCGGCCAGTATGCGGTCTCCCTGACTGGACATTAGCTTGAGGGCGTTGGGACATTTTCTTTTGTGAATGGTGATGTTGTTGCTCATGTCAACATAGCCCAGAACCTCATCACCGGGGATGGGGTTGCAGCATTTGGCGATGGAGTATATTTCATCCGCTGAAGCATCACTGAGCTGTAGTGTTTTCTTTTTGTCTACGGGTGGTTTGGTTGATGCCGGGGGAACCGTTTCGGTTTTTTTCTCATCTCCAAACAATTGAAGTTTCCAGTAGCGAATGAATTTGTTCTGTGATTTTTTTCGAACGATAGGACTAACCTCATTTTGGTCGACGTCCCCTTTACCTACCTTATAGTATAACTCTTCCTTGGTTTGTAGGTTGTAATGCGAAAGAAGTTTTCGAAGATTTTTCGCATTGAGATTCTGATCGATCAGGCGAAGTTGCTCTTCCAGTATCTTGACTCCTTTTTTAATTATTTCCCGTCGTTCCTTTTTAAAAGCATCCTTTATTTTGGCTTTGGCTTTGGCTGTGATGATAAATTCATTCCATTCAGCTTTGGGGGTTTGCTTTTCAGAGGTAAGGATCTCTACCTGGTCGCCACTACTTAGAACATGGCTCAGGGGAACCAATTTATGATTGACTTTAGCCCCGATACAATGATCTCCGATTTCGGTGTGAATATCGTAAGCAAAGTCCAGAGCAGTAGCATTTTTGGGGAGTGTCCTAATTTGGCCCTTGGGCGTGAATACCTGAATCTCATGGCTAAACAGGTTGAGCTTGAATTCATCCAGGAAAGCCAGAGCGTCTGATTCCGGATTTTCCAGCACCTCTCTGACGTTGTTTAGCCATTTGTCCAGTTCACTTTCGTGGGAAGTGTCGGATCCGTGTTTCCTGTGTGCTGCGAATCCCCGATCGGCAATTTCATCCATCCGCTCTGTTCGGATTTGGACTTCGACCCAATGTCCGTGTGGTCCCATAACCGTCATGTGTAACGCTTCATAACCGTTGGCTTTGGGAGTACTCACCCAGTCTCGGATGCGTTCGGGTTTGGGTTTGTAAATATCGGTAATCAGGGAGTAAATGTTCCAGCATTGATTTTTCTCCGGGATGTGTTCTTCTGGTTTGAACACCACTTTGAGAGAGATTAAATCGAACACTTCCTCGAAGCTTACATCCTGGGTTTGCATTTTGTTCCAAATGGAGAAGATGGATTTGGATCGTCCGGTGATCTCATTCGGTATTCCATGGGCTTTTAATTGTTCCGAAATGGGGTGGATAACTTGCTCAACGAGATCTGATTTGCGTTCTTCATTGAGTTGAATTTTTTCGGTGATGGCCTGGAAATCTTCCGGGTGCTCATATTTGAGACTCAAATCTTCCAATTCTGTTTTGATGGCATACAATCCCATGCGGTGGGCCAGAGGAGCGTATAGGAACAGGGTTTCCCCGGCTATTTTCATCTGTTTTCTTACCGGCATTGAGCTCAGGGTTCGCATATTATGCAAACGGTCGGCCATCTTAATGAGGATAACGCGCAGATCATCTGAAAGGGTCAACAGCATTTTTCGGAAATTCTCTGCCTGTATGGAAGATTGCTGATCAAACACACCCGAAATTTTTGTGAGTCCATCGACCAGGGAAGCTACCTTGGCTCCAAATAGGTTTTCAATGTCTTCCAGGGTGTAATCCGTATCTTCTACTACATCGTGTAGTAGTGATGCAATAATGGATTTAGTTCCCAAACCAATTTCTTCCGCTACAATTTGAGCTACGGAGATCGGATGAAGAATATAAGGTTCGCCTGATTTGCGACGTACTCCTTTGTGTGCTTCCCATGCAAAATGAAAAGCTTTTTCGATTAGCTTTTTGCTGTCAGGTTTTGTACTGCGTTTGCAATGTTTTAGTAATTCCTGGTATTGCTCCAGTACAATGTTTTTATCGGTATCTGTTTCCACACTCATAAGCTACCCTCTGAATTTTGTTTCGTCCCCAATTGTGCTTAAAAATAGCGAAATCTGCTTATTTTTAATAGTTAATATGGATTAAATAAACGAGTTTTTTAAGATTTATCACGTTTTCGATGCATTTTATGAACAAAATGTCTCTTTTCATAATAAAAATAGAATCCTTTGTCGAACATTTATCCGGTATCAATATTTTTTATTTTCCACCTTGCCTTTTGTGGTAAGAGGTAAATGCTAAAAAAAACAGAAGCGCAATTTTGCGCTTCCTGTTTGTATTCGTATTGATCCTCCCTATTGGGAATTGTTTTCTTTATGGCCGGCTACGATTTCGTACAAATCCTTTTCCTGGAGATAGGTGTTGGCTAATTCCCTGAGTTTCTCAGCAGATATTTTTCTGATTCCTGTCAGAAAATCCTGGTAGTAGCTGTTGTCCATCCCATAGGGAAGATTTGAACGCAAACTTTCGGAAAGCGCAAAGGGGCCATCCAGATTTCTGAGGATTTCTCCAGTGATATAGTTTTTTACCAATTCCAACTCCTCTTCTGGAATCAGTTCATTTCTAAGACGGGCAATTTCAAAGTAAATCTCTTTCAGGGCTTCGGAGCACACCTGGGTACCCACTTCAGTGAGGATTACGAAATGTCCTCCCTCGGGGTAGGGAACATGGATAGAGCCGATACTGTAAGTGTATCCCTTGTCTTCCCTGATGTTTGACATTAAACGTGATCCAAAATAACCTCCTAAAACCATATTTAGCAATTGCATACCAATGTAATCTGGATGCGTTTTGTTGAATAGTTTACGGCCGATTCGAATGGCTGATTGCACGGAATCCTTCTTTTCGATATGTATCTTTTGTGGGGAGGTATCTTGTTGGTTGTGCGAGGAATAAGCCTGCGATTTGGTTGCAGGCCAGGCTGTTTCTCCAAATTTTTCTTCCAATTGAGTTATTACTTCGGGGGTAATTTTGCCGGCTATAATAATTCGGCAATTGGATGGGGTGTAATGTTGTTTGTGGTAGGTTACCAGCTTATCGCGGGTAACTTTGTCGAAATCGCTTTCCTGTATGTTATTGGCATAGGGATGTTCCTTGCCGTAGAGTAAAGCAAGAAAGCTGTCTTTCGCCAATATTTTTGTTTTTTGGTGTTCAACAATGTAGTTCTGTTTTTTGTTATTCAGAATTGTGTTGAACTCTTTTTCAGGGAAATTGGAATTTTTGATTACATCCTCTACAATTGGAAGTGTGTGGTCCAGGTATTTGTTTAAGGAGTAAAGGGTTACTGTAGCTGAATGGGTATTGGTAGTAAAGCCCAGGTAGGCACCGTAATAATCCAGTTTTTCAGCTATCTGATGGGCATTCATTGTAAAGGTTCCCTCGTTGAGCATTGAGTTGGTCATGGCGGCAATTACTTTGGATTCCTGAAACCAGATTCCCGCCTGAAACACGAATTCAATTTTTACGACCTCCTGGCTACCTCCATTTATAATATGCATAGGTATTTTATTACTTAATTCCATTTGTTTGGATTTAAGTAGGTTCACCTTATCTATGGTGTGAAAAACAGGAGGTATTGTGCGGTTTAATTTTTCCATGTTTATTTTTTTGCGTGGTAGTAGAGAGTGGAACAATTTGTTTTTCGGAACAACTTTTGGGCTGAGGCTTGAATGGCCTCGCAGCTTACGGCCTGGTATTTTTCCACTTCTAGGTTGATGTCATTGGCATCCCCAATTATTTCATGGGAGGCAAGATTCATTGCTTTGTTCAGAAAATTAATTTCAGAGAATACCAATGTTGATTCTACCTTGTTTTTTACTTTCTGCAATTCGTATTCAGTGGCTTTTTCCTTACAAATTTTCTGTAATTCAGCCCAGATGGCCTCTTCTGCCTCTTCCATTTTTACTCCTTGTACAAGTTTCCCCGTAACCAGAAAAAGACCCGGATCGAAATCCCCTGTTAGGTAGGCATCAATTTGAGTAAATAAATTTTGTTCCTTTACCAACGATTGGTACAAGCGTGCGGATTGCCCATTGGAGAGTACATCCGATAGGAGGTCAACGGTGTAAAAGTCCGGATCCATTCGTTTGCCCATGTGAAAGGCCATATAGATTGCATCGAAGGGGACGTCGCGTTCTACGCTTAGTTTTCGTTCCTCCACTTGTTCGGGTTCTGTCGGAAGGTTTCTGGGGGCGATTTCCCTTTTGGGAATGGGCCCAAACCATTTCTCAGCCAATTGCTTTACTTCTTCCGTTTCCACATTCCCGCTCAGGACAAGTATTGCATTGTTGGGGGCGTAATGGCTAAAGAAGAAATCTTTTACTTCCTCCAGGTTGGCCTTCTCAATGTGTTCAATGGATTCGCCAATGGTTGCCCAGCGGTAGGGATGCTGTTGGTAGGCCAAAGGGCGAAGTAATAACCAAACATCGCCGTAAGGCTGGTTCAGGTAGCGCTGTTTAAACTCTTCGATTACCACGCTTCGCTGTACTTCCAGGCTTTTCTCGGTAAAGGCCAGACTCATCATGCGATCGGACTCCAACCAGAAGGCGGTTTCCAAATTTTCCTTCGGAAGGGTGAGATAGTAGTTGGTTACATCGTTATTGGTCCAGGCATTGTTGTCACCACCAACGATCTGAAGAGGTTCATCGTAATTGGGTATATTAATTGATCCTCCAAACATTAAATGTTCAAAGAGATGGGCAAAGCCGGTTCGCTCCGGGTTTTCGTCCCTGGCTCCTACATTGTAAAGTATATTTACTGCGGCCAGAGGAGTGGTTTCGTCACGGTGAACGATTACCCTAAGTCCATTGTCCAGGGTAAATTTATCGAATTCAATCATTGGTTATCCTTTTTAGTTTCCGGATGGGAGGAAGCTATTGATAATAAAGTAACCTTCCCTGAAATTGGGAAGGGTATATTTCTGGTGGTAAGCAAAAGACAGCACCTGCCCCTGCTACTAAAGTTATGGCTTTTTTATCAGAATTGAAGTTCGTTTAAGCTCTTTTTGGAACTATTGAAATCCTGAATAATTTCTGACATGATGTCCTTAACCGGCTGAATCTTGTGGATTAAGGCGGAGTACTGGCCAATTTCCAATTCTCCTTCCTCCAAATCGCCCTCGAACATTCCTTTTTTGGCGCGGCCTTTCCCCAGTGTTTCCCGAAGTTCTTCAGGACTTGCGCCCTTTTTTTCCATTCGGTCAATTTCCTCAAAAAATTTGTTCTTGATCAGACGGGTTGGGGCTAGTTTTTTCAGAGAAAGTTTGGTTTCTCCTTCTTCCAGTTCCACAATTTTATTTTTGAATAGTTCGTGAGCCGACGACTCCTCTGCTGCTGCGAAACGGGTTCCCATTTGAACTCCATCAGCACCCAGAGCCAAGGCTGCCAGCATACCGGCTCCGCTACCGATTCCTCCGGCAGCAATTACCGGCAGGCTTGTTGCTTTACGAACAGCTGGAATAAGAACCATGGTTGTTGTTTCTTCCCGTCCGTTGTGTCCTCCGGCCTCGAATCCTTCGGCGACAATGGCATCTACACCTGCATCTTCGCATTTTTTTGCAAAGAAAGCACTTGAAACCACATGGGCTACGGTAATCCCATGCTTATGCAGAAAGGGTGTCCATTTTTTGGGACTTCCTGCCGAAGTGAAAACAATTTTGACTCCCTCGGCCACGATGATGTCCATTATCTTTTCCATTTCAGGATAGAGCAGAGGCACATTTACACCGAAAGGTTTGTCGGTGGCTTGTTTGGCTTTGCGGATATGCTCCTGCAAGGTTTCCGGGTGCATGCTACCGGCCCCTATCAGGCCTAATCCTCCGGCATTGCTCACAGCAGAGGCGAGTCTCCAGCCGCTGCACCAAACCATTCCTCCTTGTATTATAGGGTATTTGATGCCAAATAGTTTATTTATTTTATTGGTCATGTATCTTTTTTTTCTCTGTTTGGTGGCAAACTCCCATAGATTTCAGGTGGTTTGTCCTGCCGTAAAAGTAGGATACAAATTTAGAAAAATTCTGGATAATGTTATTTTTGAACTGTATCAAGGGGAAAATAGTTGTTGGATATCCGAGTAGAATACTTTACAGTTGCCTACCACTCGATATAGATTTTGTAAATCCCCTTGAATTTGGTTGTTTTTCGGGGATTCGTTTGAGTTTAAAGATTCCTAAGGGAACCGGCTATATTAACCCTTCGCAAGAGTATCTTAATAAAATTTCGATAGGGAATTATTGCAATCTTCTTGGCACAGTAGTTTTTTAGTGTTTATATTTATAGCTTGGTTGATAGGAGACTTATAGAGAAAAGCTGAAAAACTATAAACAGGAAAGGATTGTGAAGAAAAAATCATTGTTAGGCCGGTTGTTGGTTTGGCGCCTGAAGCATGTTAGCGACAGACAATTTATCTTAATTTTGAGTGTGCTGATTGGAATTACTTCCGGGATTGGTGCGGTTGTGATTAAGAATGCAGTACATATCATCAGTGGTTTGCTCCAATCCAGTTTTAGTGCGGAATACCATAATTACCTTTATGTGGTTTATCCCACCATTGGTATCCTGGTGGCTGTTCTGTTTATTAAATTTCTGATTCGACGTCCGGTGCGTCATGGGATACCCAATGTCTTGTACGGGATTTCCAAAAACAACGGGCAAATCAATGCCCACAATATGTTTTCTTCGGTTGTTACTGCCTCTTTTACCGTTGGATTTGGAGGTTCTGTGGGGTTGGAGGGACCGACCGTTTCAACCGGGGCTGCCATCGGATCCAACATCGGACGTTTGCTGCATTTGAATTACAAGCAGATTACGCTTCTGTTGGCTTGTGCCTGTGCCGGTGCTATGGCCTCTATTTTTAAAGCTCCCATTGCTGCTATTGTTTTTGCATTGGAGGTAATCATGCTGGATCTGACCATGTGGTCGCTGGTTCCTCTTCTACTGGCTTCCTCCTCAGCTGTTTTAACCTCCTATTTTTTCCTGGGAATGGATGTGTTGTATCCGTTTGAGGTTACAACTGGTTTTGATATGAGGGACTTGCCCTATTATATAGCCTTGGGGATTTTTACCGGATTGATTGCAACCTACTTTACCAAATCTTACATTTTTATAGAGGAGAAGTTTGATAGAATACAAGGGGTTTACAAAAGGCTCCTTATTGGTGGCTTGTCTTTAGGGGTTATCATCTTTTTTCTTCCTGCCTTGTATGGGGAAGGGTACGAGGCTATTAACTCGTGTTTGTCCGGGAATTACGACTATCTTTTTAACAATAGTTTCTTTTACGGTTTAAAGGACAGTATTTGGGCCCTATTGGGACTTTTGGCTCTTGTGATCGTATTCAAAGTTATTGCTGCCTCTATTACTTTTGGAGCAGGGGGAGTAGGAGGTATTTTTGCTCCTACGCTGTTTATGGGAGCCAATACCGGTGTTTTCTTTGCGCTGATAGTGCAGCAAATGGGATTGCGCTCTCTTGCGGTGAACAATTTTTCCTTAATTGGGATGGCGGGAATGATTGCCGCTGTTCTGCATGCACCCCTAACCGGAATTTTCCTGATTGCGGATATCTCCGGAGGGTACCAATTGTTCGTGCCTTTGATGATTACGGCTACAATTTCGTATGCAACGGTGAAATCTTTCGAACCCCATTCGGTGTATACCATTCAGCTGGCAAGGCGTAAGGAGTTGATGACACATGATAAGGATAAGGTGGTGCTTTCGCTGATGAAAGTGAATAAATTGATTGAAAAGGATTTTAGTCCCATTCATGCAGAAGCTACTCTTGGAGAGCTGGTTGAGGTGATAACCAAATCTCATCGAAACATTTTCCCGGTAGTGGATGAGGAGAACAATTTTCAGGGGATTGTGAAGATGAATGATATCCGGCACATCATGTTTAAGCCTGAAATGTACGACGTAATGTATGTGCGTGACTTAATGGTTGTGCCTGATCTTACGATTCAGTACGACGAATCGATGGAGGAGGTAGCTCGCAAGTACCAGTACTCCGATAAGTACAATGTGGTAGTGTTGAAAGAGGGAAAGTATTGCGGTTTTGTTTCCCGCGCCAAGGTTTTCTCTACTTATCGCCGTATGCTGAAGCATTTCTCGGAGGATTAATTAAGAATTCAATTATTACAGATCGCTCTTCAGATAATTCCGGGGATGTGACTGCGGTAAAATATTTTTGCAGGGAGAAACCCGAATTGATAGCCTGACATCAGTAGCAAAGATGGCATTGTGAATGGCATGTTGTTTTTTCAGAAAGTCTTTCATAAAAAAAATGCCCTTTTCGATTGAAAAGGACATTTAGGATAGAATTATTATTTGAAACCTGTGTTGGAATTAGGACTCCTGAATTGGTAGGTTCGGGACCTCTATTTTTGACTTGCAGCCCACATTAGGAACCAGAAATTATCATCGCCACTGTCGCAGTTGCACTTGCTACGATTGTAGGCCAGACGAACAAGGTTAAGCATGATAAATTTGTTTAAGGCCTCAACATCATCTCCTTCCTTGAAGTATTTTATCGTATAGTTCCAGTAGGAGTTGTTCCAAAGCAAATGCAATTCGCAAATTGTATTACTCTCTTCGTCTACATATTTCCAACCGTAAGGTGTGTATTCCCTTTTTATGGAATTGAGGTTTGGAGTGAGAATCAGTTTGTAATTGTCTCGAATTGTTAATAATGTGTCCGATTGTGAGCTGATCAAATATCTTTTGTGCCTTTCTTTAATGCCGAATGTATCCTTTTTTCCGCCTTTCCCTTTGATGATCTTGTAGTAGAGATCGGACTGTAATATTCTGTCTCCAATACTATCTTTACTCAATAGGATGGAATCCCTGTCCGAACTGGTTACATGAAATTTCGAATAGTCTTTTCTGGAAATGGTACAGGAGTATTCCTTTTTCTGGCCAGTAGCTAAACTTGCTATGGTAAGTAAACAACAAAGCAGTAGTAGGTTTTTCATTTTCTTCTGATTTTGGTAATAGATTAGGGGGGTAGACGCTAATGCTAGCGTCTACTTATGGTGGCTTTGTCCCACAGTTCCAGATTCATTTTTTCCGTTTTGGTTTTGAAATTGACATAGGCGCTGTCCTGAAGTTTTCCTTCTACAATTCCGATTACACCTCCGCTAAAGTAAGAGCGGGTTCTGTTGTTGAATTCCAGGTGGGCGAATCGTGCCTGTCCCGATCGGTAATCGATGCTGCCCTTCTCTTTGCAGATTGCGAACAAACTGTCAATTTGGTTGTCTTTGAGGTTGATATGGCTTTTTCCCAAGGTTTTTAGGTGGAGTTGATTAATTGGAAAACCTTCTAGGGTTACTTTGGTCTCACCATCGATATCCAGACTGGTTATTGTCGGAAGAGTAATGGTTCCCTTGATTCGTTCCTGCGGCTTATAGTCTTTGTTTAACGATATCTGCAGAAGATTTCCATTCATATTCAATTCCAGTTTTTTCTTAAAATCTTTTTCACTGGATTTGAATTCAATTTTAAACTCCGAACCTTTTTGAATCTGAAGTCGCAATTTACCATCTGCTTCAATCTGTTCGAAACCACTTATTTCATAAGTTTGGGTGATCATGTCTACGTTTTGGTTTTTCAGGTTGGATCTCATTCGGAATGAGAGGGAGATCATTGCCAGAAAAATCAAGCCAGCCGTAGAGTATAGGATAATATTACTTGTTTTCATAGTTAGTATTTTTGTATCAAATTTCAAGTATTTTGATTCAAGCCCTTTTGAGTATTTGTTTTGTATTCAATTTGACAGATTTTTGATATAGAGTTTTGTACGGGGCTATAATTCCCTGGATCTGCTTTGCGATCCTACTGAATTCTTACAACTCTTTTGGACCTGTCTCCTCGTTTTTATGCTGCCTCAGAATCTTTCTTTTTCTTGAACTCCTTAAATTTTTCCTCCAGCTCCTTTGGGCTAATGTTTAGCAAATACATAGTGTTGAATAATTTGGGTAGTTCAGACTCTATAAAAACGATTTTTTTCATTTCTTTTATTTCTTTAAGGGCACCTTCACTTACAAAGTAGCCAATGCCTCTTTTGTTAAAAATAATTCCTTTATCCTGTAGATGCGAATAGGTGCGCATTACTGTGTTGGGATTTACTTCAATACTTACAGCCATCTCCCGTACCGATGCAATTCTTTCTCCCTCAATCCATTTTCCCATCAGGATATGTTCGCAGATATGATCTGCTATTTGTAAGTATATGGCTTGTTGATTGTCGAATTCCATATTATATCTCCCTTTCTTTAAGTTTAAAATAAGCCGTTACCCAGGCAATAGGGGCTACTGCATAATTGGCCACGGCATTGGATAGAGGATTGATCCATTCCATATCGGCTGTCATTCCTTTGTGAATTGTCATGCTTATGGCATTCATTGTATTGTTGGTATAGGTTACCAGGAAATCGTTCAGTACAATCCAGTTCATAAATAGGAACAGGATCATGCAGATGATGCCGATCAGGAAAAGTGCCAGTCCTGTTTTAATAAAAGTTCGTCCCCTAAAAATGGTGGCTCCAAGAAGGAATAGCGATTGAGCAACGATGTAGCCCCTCAGTGCGATAAATAGTTTAAATGAGTTGAAATCAATAAACATATAGGGGGTTTCGTAAAATGTGCTTTGAATTTCTCCGGCTACAGCCGCAAATATAAAGAACAGTAGAGTATAGAAAAGGCTCCATGCAATTGCAGTGAAGAAAAAGGCACTCAGGAACTTTTCGAAAGTGGATACGGGCAGAGTCAGAAAGAAATAGCTTTTGCCCTGTTGATTCAGCTCTTTAAATATGGAACTGGTATAGATGAGTCCGCCTCCCACTAGTCCCAGCACATACATAACCTGAAAAAATTCCGAATAGGCTACAGTGTTTTGTAGGTTCTGAATGCTCAGTAAAAAAAATACGAGTAGTAAACCGAGAATGGTTCCCGAAGCAACAAGAATGGTGTTCAGGTTCAGGAAAAATTCTTTTTTGAGGTAGAGTCCAAATCGTTTCGGACTGAATGCATTATTTATCATAGTGTTATTTGTTTAGGATCTCTTGAATTTTAGTATTGTCAGATATTACGGCATTGAAAAGAAGTTCCATGTCAATGTTACTGTCGATATCCGTGCGGTTTTCGCTGATGGCATTAAATAGGCCCAGTTTTCCTTCCGAATAGACGACTCCGTTTTTGGCTTCGGCCTCACTTACTTTGGAAAAGCTCAATTTCTGAGCAATACTCATCAGGTTCTGCTGGAATACAATTTTGCCCTCGTCCAGGATAATGATTTCGTCAATCAGGTTCTCTATATCTTTTACCTGGTGGGTTGAAATAATCATGCATCTTTCTTCCGACAGCGAAGAGGCAATTATCTTACGGAAGAGGGCTTTGGATGGGATATCCAGACCATTGGTCGGTTCATCCAGAATCAGAACTTTTGTGTTGGTAGCCAGTCCAAATCCTACCAGGATCTTTTTCTTTTGACCAAACGAAAGGGCCGAAAGTTTTTTGTCAGGGGTGATTCGAAATTCCAACAGATACTGTTCGAATTGCTTGTGATCGAAGCGAGGGTAAAAGGGAGCATGATACTTTACGTAATCCTCAATCTTGATAGAAGGGAATTGAAATTCCTCCGGAATGAAGAAAACTTCCTTCAAAAATTCAGGGGAACGTTCCTTTGGAGTACGATCCAAAACATTGCAGAGTCCCTGTTGGGGAAAAAGCAGTCCTGCAATTTGTTTAAGAAGAGTGGATTTCCCCGCTCCGTTTTTTCCCAGGAGTCCGTATACCTTTCCCTGATCCAGATTTAGATTCAAATCTTTGAAAAGGTGAAACTCCTTTTTGTAGCTAAATGTTAAATCTTGAATTGTTATCATTTTAATTTCGAGTTAGTGTTCTAGTGTGATAGTACACTACAAGAATAAACTATTTTTTTATAATCTCCAAATTTTAAGAAGAAAAATTATGTGAAGAGGATGATTAAGTACGATCGATTCTTTTTGGACTGGGATATAAACCCCTGGGAAAATCAGCCCGGGAGCTGAATTGCAAACATTAGATGTGTCTTACATTCATGTAGTAAAAAATTGGATGTCCTTAATTTAGTTCCTCCTTCACAATTCTCGACGGATTGGATCAGAAAAATGGGTGATGGGAAGGTCATTAGGGAGAATGGAAGCCGTAAAACTACCGATTGAATTCGAAAAATTACACAGGGGCTGGTTCTTCTTTCCATTAATCGGGTCAAATTTTCAAGTGGAGTCAAAAAAATGACTCAGGGGAAGCTGATCCAAACCAATTGGAGGCTAAAAATTGCTGATTGGATTGAAAAAACTACTCAGGGAGGGGCAAAACTACTCAGGGAGTACTGTTTATGCCATTTGGGGAGGATCGGATTGTTTGTCTCTTTTGATTATTTGGGTACAGGGCCCGGGTAAAATTGGAAGCAAAATCAAGTGTAGTACAGTAATTATTTGAATAATCATCTTGCATTTGTTGTTGGCGGGTTGTTTCCTTTACGGTTTCGGCAAATATTTCTTCGTGTAATGTTCGTTTTCCCGGAACTCAAAGCCTTCCTATTCGCGAATGGTACTTCTCTGTTTTGTTGGGAGGAGATCGGAAGCAAATATTCAATAGGGGTAAATTATAGTAAATCAAAGAGATGTAGCCGTCGAAAAAAAGTTTTTAAATTTTTTTACTTTCTGAGAACAAGGGTAGCACAAAACCATTACATTTGCACTCGCTTTTTCAAGCGAGTTAATCAATTTGATTCGGCACAAGGATATATGGTAATCAGGAGAATACTCTAACGAATAGGAGATGGTAAAGTCCGTATTATGTATTTTCAATTTATCCTTCAAAGGCCGCCTGACTATTTAGCCATCCGACCTTAGCATTTAATTTTTTTTTGTTCGTCTGGAGTAAATGAACTCTCCGATTGAATAAGCTGTTGAAATTAAATGTGTTTGTAATATATCCGTTAAATCAAGTATTTGACTATTTGTAATACAACAAAAGAGTAGAGTTTATTTAGGATGAAGAATCAGAGTTTGCTTGCCAGATTTTTGGTATGGAGGGTAAAGCACATTAAGGAGCGACAATTTGTATTGATCCTTAGTTTTTTTGTGGGCCTTGTAAGTGGATTGGCCGCTATTTTTCTCAAGAACACCATTCATTACACCCACTATTTTCTAACTCACGGGACCAATGTTGATTCCGCGAACCTGATTTTTCTGGCCTACCCCATGATCGGGATTTTTCTGACCGTTCTTCTGGTGCGTTATTTTGTGAGAGACAATATCGGGCATGGGGTATCGCGTATTCTGTATGCGATTTCCCGAAACAACAGCCATATCAAAACACACAACAACTACTCTTCCATATTGGCCAGTACTCTGACCATTGGTTTTGGTGGATCGGTAGGATCGGAGGCCCCCATTGTTCTTACGGGAGCTTCTATTGGGTCGAGCCTGGGACGTTTGTTCCACATGAACTACAAGACAATTACATTGATGATTGGTTGTGGTGCTGCCGGGGCCATTGGGGGAATCTTTAAGGCGCCCATAGCCGGTTTGGTATTCACCTTGGAAGTCTTGATGCTCGATTTGACAATGGCTTCGTTGATCCCTCTTTTGATCTCTTCGGTAACAGCTGCCAGTGTGGCTTACTTTATGATGGGCAAAGGAGTGCTGCTCTCCTATACAATCACACAACCTTTTGTTGTTAATAATATTCCCTATTTTATCCTATTGGGAATCTTTACCGGTTTGGTGTCCTTTTATTTCACCCGTGGTGCCATGTTTATCGAATCCAAGTTCGAAACATTCAAAAACCCCTTTCGAAAGTTGATTTTTGGTGGAGTTGTGTTGGGCGTACTTATCTTTCTTTTCCCTCCGTTGTACGGAGAGGGGTACGAAACGATTCAGGCCTTATTGAACGGGAATTCTGATGAGGTGGTACACAATAGTATCTTCTATTTTTTAAAGGATAACTACTGGTGCTTGCTGGGCTATATTGTTTTGGTTCTGTTTTTTAAAGTAGTGGCGATGTCAGCTACCACAGGTAGTGGTGGTGTTGGTGGTATATTTGCTCCAACTCTTTTTATGGGCGGTGTAGCCGGATTTTTTGTGGCCCGGATTATCAATGCATTTAAAATGGTTCAGGTTTCCGAAAGCAATTTTGTATTGGTGGGAATGGCCGGGATGATGGCCGGTGTGATGCATGCTCCTCTAACGGCAATCTTCCTGATTGCTGAGATTACCGGCGGATATGCTTTGTTTATTCCACTCATGATTACTGCAACTATTGCATACCTGACAATCATGTATTTTGAGCCCCACTCCATCTATACCAAACGTTTGGCCAAACGAGGAGAATTGATCACCCATAACAAGGATAAGGCCGTTCTTACCCTGATGAAACTGGGACGGGTTATTGAAACCGATTTGAAAAAGGTGCACCCTGATTCTACTCTTGGGGAATTGGTAAAAGTGATTTCCAAATCGCATCGTAATATTTTTCCTGTTGTTGATGATGAAGAGGAACTATTGGGAATAGTTCTTTTGGATGATATCCGAAACATCATGTTTAACCCCGATATGTACGAGGGAACTTACGTGAGGAATTTGATGATTACTCCTCCTTCTCAAATTGAAATTAATGAGCCAATGGATCGTGTAATGCGCAAATTTGAAGAGACGGGTGCATGGAACCTTCCGGTAATACAGGATGGTAAATATATGGGTTTTGTATCCAAAGCAAAGATTTTTAATGTTTATCGGAGAGTGCTGGTGCATTTTTCTGATGAATAGTTTATTTAGTGTTAGTGGTTAGAAAAAAAAGGGATTCTTCAATTGGGAAGGGTCCTTTTTTTGTTTTTAAGGATAATCTATTTTTATCCGAGTGTTTTCTACCGAATCAAGGTTGTTTTTCAAGGGATATTATAGTGCTACTTCAAAAGCATTTTTAAAAGAAAATATCCTACATTTGATCCTGATAAACTGAAACGATTCCTAACATGTACAGCAAGAACTATCGCCCTACAGCTAAAGATTTTTGGACCGGAAGAATTGACGATCCAAACGATTATGACGCATTTCGATGGCATCAAATTATTCGGTTAATTGATTTGAATTCAGAAGAGGCTCCGCAAAATTCAAGTGGATTCTGTTTTCTGGGTTTTTGCTGCGACAAGGGAGTGGAGAAAAATCTTGGGCGGACCGGAACCTCAAAAGGACCGGAATCCATTCGGAGAGAAATGGCCAATTTGCCCTGCGCTTTTCCGGAAGGAACACAGATATTTGATGCCGGCGATATTTATTGTCCGGATGGCAAACTGACAGATGTTCAGGAATCTCTGGCTTCTGCAGTCAATCAAATTCTTAAGATGGGATTATTCCCCATAATACTTGGAGGGGGTCATGAAATTGCCTTTGGACATTATTTGGGAATAGAACCCTACCTGGAAGAAAAAGGGAAGAGCCTGGGAATTGTGAATTTGGATGCGCATTTTGATATGCGTCCCTATCATGACGGGCCCACCTCAGGAACCATGTTCCGTCAAATTGCCGATCGTTGTCAGGAGAAGGACATGCCTTTTTCCTACCTCGTAGCCGGAATTCAGCAATATGGAAATACCGTTAGCCTTTTCAAAGAGGCGAAGGAGTTGGGCTCGGAATACATCATGGCCCGTGACATCACTTCTGTTAATATGCCGAATGTAACGGAGCAATTGTTGCATTTCCTATCCCGTCACGACCAAATCTATCTGACACTTTGCAGTGATGTAATATCTTCAGCTTATGCGCCGGGAGTGAGTGCCCCACAGCCTTTTGGTCTGCACCCCGAAAAAATACTTCAAATCATAAAGATGATCGTTCGTTCCGGAAAAGTAATCAGTTTTGATATTGCAGAGGTATCTCCCCGTTTCGATGAGGACAATCGTACCTCGAAACTCGCTGCAATAATTGCTTTTGCTGTAATTAATACAGCCGTGGAGGCAATGAAGGAATAGTTTGGTTATCAGGATATTTTCTTTTATCAAATTGGAAGAGAAAATCCTACGGACCATTGCAAGGGGGAGAGTGATCTTTGGGGTGGACTCTGATGCAGTGGTGCTACCGGATTAGGGAGTTTTGTGAAAAGCAGATGGTTGCCTGCTTTTCTTTTTGTTAAATATTAACTAAATTGGGGTGAATCTAAACCATTTAGTTAATGGGGAAAACCACTTTTTTTCGGCGATTTCTGGTGTGGCGTTTGCGTCATATCAATAACCGTAGTTTTTTACTTATCCTAAGTGTTATTGTAGGTGTTGCTTCGGGAATGACTGCTTTAATTCTGAAAACAGCAGTGTATCGGGGGCGTGAAATCCTGTTGAGCGAGGTGGATTGGAATTACAACAACTTTCTCTTTATCCTTTATCCCATGATTGGGATTGCCATTGCCTTGCTGTTTAAGAAATATGTGATTCGGGATTTTGTAAAGCATAATATTACTTCCTTGCTTCATGCCATTTCACAACGGAACAGCCTTGTGAAATTCCACAAAACCTATTCCTCAATAATTGGAGCCATAGTTACGGCCGGCTTTGGCGGGTCTATTGGATTGGAGTCTCCCATAATCTCGTCGGGTGCGGCCATAGGCTCCAACCTAGGGCGTAACCTGCATCTCAATTATAAGGAGATAACGTTGATGCTGGCCTGTGGAGCTTCGGGCGCAATTGCGGCTATTTTTAACACTCCCATTGCTGCTATCGTGTTTGCCCTGGAGGTACTGCTGATCGATTTGACACGGTTTTCGCTGATCCCCCTTTTGATGGCATCGGTGAGTGGAGCCATTACCACAAAACTTTTTTTAAATGAGGATATTCTTCTGGAATTCAATATTACCCATGCTTTTGAGGTAAGTGATATTCCCTTTTTTGTGGTATTGGGGATTTTGGCCGGTCTCTGTTCTGTGTACTTTACCAAAATGTATCTTTGGATTGAAGGTAAATTTGAAAGGATCCCCCATTTCGCTTATCGGTGGGTAATTGGCGGTTTGGCTTTGGGTGGGTTAATATTTTGTTTTCCTGCCCTGTATGGTGAAGGTTACAATATGGTAAAGGCTCTTCTGGGAGGACAGATGGAAGACGTTTTCCATTCCAGCTTGTTCGAGAATTACCTCGGCATCTGGTGGGTCGTTGTTCTTTTTCTTGGAGCCTTGGTTCTTCTGAAGGTGATCGCTACAACCATTACCATTGGTGCCGGAGGAATTGGCGGAATATTTGCTCCGGCAGTATTTTCAGGAGCCATGTTGGGTTTCCTTTTTGTTTATACCTACAACCATTTTCAGCTGGGACCTCCCTTATCTCTCAATAATTTTACTTTGGTAGGGATGGCCAGTATGTTGGGAGGTGTTTTGCATGCTCCGCTTACGGGGATTTTTCTGATCGCCGAAATTACCAGTGGCTATGAATTGATTGTACCCTTAATGCTTTCTACCACCATCTCCTATATCACCGTAAAAAGTCTGGAGCCCAATTCAATTATTACCATGCAGCTGGCGCAAAGGGGCGAATTGATTACACACAACAAAGATCGGGCGGTGTTGCGTTTTATGCAATTGAGGAAGGTGATTGAGACGGATCTGAAAAGTATTTCGATTGATGCAACACTTGGCGATTTGGTAAAGATTATTTCCTCCTCGAGCCGTAACATTTATCCTGTTTTAAATGAGGATGGAAAATTGATGGGGGTTGTACTTCTGGATGATGTTCGGGATATCATGTTCAATACCGAAATGTATGACACACAGGTTTCCAATTTGATGATTTCGCCTCCTGCCTTTATATCCTTGAAGGATTCGATGGAGGAGGTTCTCCGAAAATTTAGAGATACGGGAGCATGGAACCTTCCGGTAACGGAGGAGGGTAAGTATATTGGTTTCGTATCCAAATCCAAACTGTTTTCAGCCTACCGTCAGCATTTGATGAAGATTACTTCTGATTAAAAAAACTCCCCTCCGAGAATTTTTCTATAGAGGGGAGAGAGTGGATTGAAGGGAAGGTACTTCAAATCTGTATCGTTTTGCTGTTTTGATAATTTATTTTCCTCTTTGTGGGAGCGATAGAATCCTTTTGCTGAGGGTGGATCTTCCTGTATTTTTCGAAAAACTGCCGGTGAATGGAATCCATGTGCTGCTGTAGATGTTCCATATTCTCATGGCGGAAGTTCATCTGTTCCTCCATCATTTTTTCGAAATCCTTGAAAAAATCTTCATCCGGGAAAGAGCCAGAGAAAAAATCATCCTTAAAGAAATCTTTTCCAAAGAAATTGTGGTCAAAGAAGGGATGACCAAATACTCCGGATTCAACTGAATCGGAAGGTGTGAATCGGTGGAATCGTTCCTTCATCATTTTCCGGATTTCATCCATTTGAGGATGAATTATTGAATCATTAAACCGGAAGGTGCTATCGGAAGACCAGGTGTAAACGTAGGTTGAATCGTAGCGGATTAGGTTGCCCTGCTCGTCGTACTCCTTGTTAACTTTAATTTCTTCGTTGGGTTTGCATTTTTTCTCCTTCTTTTCTTGCGCCATTCCATTGTAGGATAAAAGTATAGACGCAAACAGTAAGATCAATGTAGTAGATCGCTTCATGCCTTTTTCCTTTTGTGGTTTTGCATTATAAAATTACTAAAAAGGCAGGTAACTTGTCTGTTAAAGAGTTTTAAAAAGGGTTAAAAAAAGCACTGCCCTCCGACAGTGCTTCCAATATTCACAGAAAGTATGCTTCTATTTCATGTGTTTCAGGTTGGTTGCGTAAAGGATGATGAAGAGAAGTGCAAAAAATGCCTGGAACCCAACGTTGATTAAATTTGGGGTTCCAAAATCGAAGAAATAGATTGGAACCAATAGCCAGAAGAGACTGGCAAAAGTATACAGGAAGAAGCCATTCTTTTTCATCATGAACATCAGAAGGGCTCCTAGGATGCACAAAATGGCGAAAACAGAATTTGCTCCGGTTATGGCATTCAGGTTCTCCTTCATTATCTCCATTTTTTCCAGGCCAAACACTGCGTTTTCATAGAAATAGCCTGAAGCTCCGGCAGCTTCCATTGTTGCAATACCTTCCTCAATCATGGGGACTGCTTTTTCATAGTTTTGCTGAAAGGTAAAATGGGAGTAAAGTCCGAATAAAAGCCCGAAACCACCGCTATAGATAAAGGTGATAATGCAAAGCACAGTTAAAAAATTGGGACGTTTTTTCGTTTCGGTCAGTGTAATTGATTCTTCCATTGTTTAAAAGATTAAGTAAAAATATTTTAGGGGTTATTAAAAATAGGAGAACTGTTTATTTTGTATATGGAGTTATCCTATTTTTTGGTAAAAAATTATAGATTAGTTTATCTATTGGTTGTATAAAGTTCTGATTCATTACAAATTTTTTGACTCAGGAGGCAAAAAAAGATAGTGATTTACCTCATGTGTTTTAAATTTAGGCTGTAAAGTACTATGAATAGTACCGCAAACATTCCACCCCAAAACACACTGAAAGCAGAAAGGAAATTCCATCCTACAAATACCGGTGTAACTGCAAGAAGGAGCACCTGGGCTGCCACGTAAAGATAGAATCCTTTTCGGTTGAGTTGGAACATCAGAATCGCCCCCGTCAGGTTCAAGCCATAGAGGAGGAGGTTGCTCAGAGCGATAGCAAAACCATGATCAATGGCTCTTTGAAGTACTTCAAATGCATTTTCTACAATTTGGTAGGCGAACTCGTCGTCAATATCCGTTAGGATGTCGTCAAAAAAGGATAGATCGAAGTTATTCCTGAAGGATGAGAAGATCAGGTTGATGAAATTGCCAATTATTTTTAAACCGCTCCAGATAAAGGTAAGAATACACAGTACTGTAAGAAAAGTGGGTCTTTTAGCTGGCAGATTCTGAGATGTATCCATGACAGGAAGTTTAAATTATAACTTGATTTTGTTTAGTACATTCTAAATTACAATAATTCAATATCAAGTGCAAAATATTGAGTAGGACAAAAGGAAGATTTGAAGAAGGGAAAAATAGTTTGTTAAACAGGTTGAGAAAAACCGGAAATTATTTTTTTAATATGCTGAATTATATAATTTTGGAACCAGCGTGCATTATGAGAAGGAAGAGGTGTAAACTTCTTGTTTTGAGTGATGTGCAACCGTGAGAGTCCTCCTAACCGAGAGCTGTCAAAATACTTTATGGGTTCTGATCTGAAAGGAAAGGACCAAAACACAAACAAATTAAACTATTTCTAACAAAGAAAATACTTTAACAAATGGAAAGAGATACCCGGATTTTCGATCTGATTGAGCAGGAGCATTTGCGTCAAAAGAATGGTATTGAGTTGATTGCATCTGAAAACTTTGTAAGTGAGCAGGTAATGCAAGCAATGGGGTCTTGTTTGACCAACAAATATGCAGAAGGTTATCCAGGAAAACGTTACTACGGAGGATGCCAGATTGTTGACCAAACCGAGCAATTGGCAATTGACAGAGCTTGTGAACTTTTTGGTGCAGAGTATGCCAACGTTCAGCCTCACTCAGGAGCTCAGGCCAATGCAGCTGTTTTCTATGCCTGCATGAAGCCAGGTGATACTTTCTTAGGATTGGATTTGTCTCACGGTGGACACCTTTCTCACGGTTCTCCAGTGAACTTGTCCGGTAACTTGTACAATCCTGTACCTTACCACGTGAAAGAGGAAACCGGAACTGTTGATTACGATGAGGTAGAAGCTTTGGCTTTGGAGCATAAACCTAAAATGATTGTTGCTGGTGCATCAGCTTACTCTCGTGACTGGGATTTCGTTCGTTTGCGCGAGATTGCCGATAAAGTAGGTGCTTTGTTGATGGCTGATATTGCTCACCCAGCTGGTTTGATCGCCAAAGGTTTGTTGAGCAACCCAATTCCTCACTGTCACATTGTAACCACTACTACCCATAAAACTCTTCGTGGACCTCGTGGTGGTTTGATCATGATGGGAAAAGATTTCGAGAACCCATGGGGACAAACTACTCCAAAGGGAGTGATCAAGATGATGTCTCAGGTATTGGATTTTGCAGTATTCCCAGGTCAGCAGGGTGGTCCTTTGGAGCACGTAATTGCTGCTAAAGCTGTTGCTTTTGGTGAAGCTTTGACCGATTCTTACAAAGAGTACGCTATCCAGATGCAAAAGAATGCTAAGGTAATGGCAGAGGAATTCGTTAAGTTGGGTTACAAAGTAATCTCTGACGGAACCGACAACCACTCTATGTTGATCGACTTGCGTCCTAAATTCCCTGAAATCACTGGTAAGAAAGTGGAAAATGTATTGGTGAAAGCTGATATTACCATCAACAAAAACATGGTTCCATTCGATAGCCGTTCTCCATTCTCAACTTCAGGTCTTCGTGTTGGTACTCCTGCAATCACTACCCGTGGTTTGAAGGAAGAGCACATGCCTGTTATCGTTGAAATGATTGATGAGGTTATCTCTAACATCGATAACGAAGAGGTAATTGCCGCTGTAAGAAAGCGTGTAAACGAAATGATGTCTGAGCGTCCAATGTTTGCATGGTAAACATTATCTCAATAGATATTTTTAAAGGAGGAGCTTTAGAGTTCCTCCTTTTTTTTGTACTTATGGAAAAAGAATGTCAGGAACTGTGCTTAACACAGCACCTGTTGTTAGGTTGTTTTTTTATTCTTTTCAATATTATTTCTTTTCCTGCTTGGCTACTGAAAAATAAAATATCCTTTGAATTACAATTGTTACAAACCCAAGTTTTATATTTTGCCTTTCCGATCCAGTTTCTAATTGTCTTTAATTTGGGTATTTTAATCTGGTCACATTTTTTACAGTAAACCAGCTCTCTGGTTTTATCATCAATCTGTTGTTTCTCTGCCTCAAGAAATAGCTTAAACTCTTTTATAATATAACTCTCGGCATTTTGCAAAGTCAAACCAGAATTGTAGAGTGGACAATTGTTGTATTTTAAGTAATCTAAATCTTCGTCAATTTCATAGAACTGAATGTACTTTTGTGAATAACCAGATGAAAGAACTATTTTCTGCATGATCGATAGTCCATCATATACAGCTATTTTTTTAGTAATTACTGATTCTGCGAGGTATATCGCGTAATTGTCGATTAGTTCCAAATCACTTTGGTTTACCTCCAACTTTAATTCATCAATTGATAGCCAAAAATACTTCTCTCGTTCTTCAGTTGATTCACTATCCAATCCAGCAAGAATTAATAGGTTTTCGGTTTCAAATCCATCTTGTAGTGCCATTATCGCCCAGTCGATCAGTTTTTTACTGTCGAAATGGGAAAGCAATCTCTGGGCCAATAATTTATTCGTCTCCTCTTGTAAATTCATTTTTCTATTAATTCAGGTCTTTATCTTTAACTAACCAAATTTTATAATTTGTACTAAACGTTACACTGGGATGGTATTGTGCTGCCTATTCCAGTGTGTTTTGTTAAAGATTTAAGGTAAGGATTATTACTCTATTATCAGATAGAAATGGAGCATGGCAAGCACTTCGACCCACTATGTGTGTAGGTCTAATGTTGGTAACTGCTGCGATTCATTTTTTTTTGACTTACATTCTCTTTTAAGTGAATTGGTTTAAACCCGATCTTGTTCGAAATATCAATATTTGCTTGATTACTATCTTTTAATATGGTTTACCTATAGCTTCTACATTGACAGAAATATCTTTAGGAACAACACTTCCTGAGCCAATTACCATTGTTGGAAGCAGGCATTTTTTACGAATATTTATTTGCCAGAATTCTAATGTTTTTGGCCGAATTGCTTACGTGTTTATAGAAATGATCATCCTCTTTCATTAGCTTTTGAATTTCTTTGGCAACTCTTGCTATGTGATCTTCACTATCCGACAGGAGTAAATAGTTGCATCCAGCTTTCAATGCTTTAATTGCCACCTCTTCAATTGAGTCGTTTCGTAAAGTCGCTTTAGCATCTAAATCATCACTTAATATGATTCCTTTAAAACCAATTTCTTCCCTTAGCTTTTGAATTACAGTTTGTGAAATTGAAGCAGGATTTTTTTTATCAATTTGTTCAACAATAGCAGGTCCCACCATAACCATTTCCACACCACATTCGCTAGCCTTTTTAAAGGGCAAATAATTCTCCTCAATATCAGTTATTGGTGCATCCATTAGGGCATTAATATTTATTGCCGGATCTAACTCAATATTACTAAAGCCCGGAAAATGTTTTGCAGTTGCAATCACTTTTGATTTTTGAACACCATTAACAAATGCTGCAGATATTTTTACCAATTCATCGACATTTGTTGTCCATGTTCTTCCCAACAACCAAGGATTCTCACCTTTAACAATATCTAATGTAGGAGCTAGAAAACAGTTAACGCCCATTTTGCGAGCATCATTTGCAATCTCTGAACAAATCAACTCTAAATTCGTAGAGTTGATCTGCTTTAAGGTTTCTTTATTTGGTGTATTTAAGGACAAAACATGCAATCTGTTAATTCCTACAATTTCCTGATCAATTGCAACAATCAGGTTTGGTTGAATTTCCTTTGCCTGATTAACCAAATTTTTAATTGAGTCTTGAGTCTCAATTTGTTTTCTTTCAATACTCATTTCCCGATCAACATATTCCTCTCTAGTTTCGGCAACTAGAATTGAGCAGCCTCCCTTCTTTAGATAGTCGATTATTGTATCACTTAAAGATAATTCGGTAAAGGCAGGCAATAGAACGGTATAGGAATCTTTTATAATTTGTTTTTCTCTGGTCATTTTAATGAAATTTTTATTGTTCCAACTCTCGAATTACTTTACAAGGATTTCCCGCTGCAAACACATCGGAAGGTAAATCCTTTGTAACTACACTTCCAGCACCGATTACGGTTCGGTCACCTATCGTTACGCCCGGACAAATTACAGCACTACCACCTATCCAAACATCTTCTCCAATGGTAATAGGTTTAGCATACTCAAGACCTGTTGCCCTTTGTTTAAAATTAACTGGATGAGTAGCTGTATATATTTGCACGTTAGGACCAAACATTGTACGGCTTCCAATTGTAACCTGCATTACATCCAACACCACGCAATTAAAGTTAAAATAGACTTTGTCTCCAATTATTATATTGGTTCCATAATCGCAGTAAAATGGAGGTTGTATCCATAAATCTGCTTGAGTATTGGGGAGCAAATTCTTTAAAATCTCAGCTCTTTTCTCTTTTTCATCCTCCCTTGTGTTATTCAATTCTTTCAATAGCAGCCTTGCTTTCAGTCGTTCATTCGAAAGTTCAGTGTCAGCAGCATCATATAATTCGCCCGAAAGCATTTTTTCTTTTTCTGTTTTCATGTTCAGTTTTGTTAGTTCCCAATAAGTTAATTGGCCTCCGTTGTTTCAGACCAATCTCTCTAGCACCTTTTTTGTTATCACATCCATTTTACAGGATCACTCAGTTATTTCAATCCTATTCCTCTCGCAATCTTCAACAACACTTTCATAGTAGCCATCCCCTGTTGTTCTGGGCTCACCTACAATATTATATCCATCAGCACGTAATCGCTCGGTTAAACGATTTACCGCTTTTTTATCGCCAACCGATATGGAAAAGTGAGCTAATCCCAATGAAGAAGTAGGATTCCTTAAAAATTCGGATACACTAGGCTTGTGCATTAACTCTATTCGGGTTTTTTCACCCTCAAAAGACAAAAAATAGGAGGAGAAATTGTTATGAGAATTTACATACTTATCGCTGCATCTAAGATCGAAATAACTAACATAAAAGTCTTTGACTTTCTCTAAGTCATGTGTCCAAATTGCTATGTGTTCTATTTTCATTCTGCATGTATTTATAATTACAGAACAAAAGAATGAAGTACGGATCTTTTAAAATTGTATATTTTAAGCACATCAAAACAATCTGAAGTTGTAATTGATAATTTTACTCTCTTTATCTGCAGATTTTATTAAGGCTTGATAAGCGGATGGAGTATTATTTAGGAATAGTTTAAACTCCCGAATAAAATGGGCCTGGTCAAAATAACCCGAGTCAGCACCAATTTTTGTTAAGTTTTCAGAACTGTCAATTAAGCTACATAGCGATTTTCTGAACTTTATCAATCGCTCAAAACGTTTTGGAGATAAACCAATTATTTTGGTAAAATGTCGGTTTAGGGTTGTATAATTCGTGTTATTAATCCTGCAATATTCTTCAATAGAAATTATTGGCTGTATGCCCCTGAAGTACTGATAGTAATCTCTGATTTTATTTGAATTTTCGTAATTCTTCTTGTTAAATAAAGCTGTCAGCAGAGAGTAAATATTGCCTACTAATTCATCATCTGTATCATTACTTATAGCAAAAGAGTTTTTTAGAAGGGGGAACAAATCAATACTTTTATTTACTATTTGTTTACCATTAATGCTAATAAATGAGTGTAATCCATGTGGATAGAACCGAATGCCAATCAACTTGGTGTCTTTGGGGTAATGTAAACATGTGGTCTGAAGAGTTATGCCTTCAATCCGGGGGCTATGAATCCATTCACCATTATGGGTATACTTGGATTTCTTAAGTGGGAAAATAATATTCACATATTGATTTGGAGGAACCATTAAATCTATTGATTCCTCACAATTTTCAGCGATCCAGATTCGTTCGATTAAATCAGGAAATACCTCTGCTTTGTATGTTTTTATATCTAGCACTCAGGTTCTTTTAAATTACACATAAGGTTCGGAGGGTTGGGGGCGTGCCGCCATATCCGCAGCTTCGTATCTGGTTGTTCTACTGTAAAAATTCTCAATACTGCATCCGGTCGAGTTTAACCGAAGTATGTGTTATGACTCGTTGTTGTAATTATTTATTTTTTAGATTTTTCAGTTCTTCTATACTGCTCTCAATAAAATACTTAATGCTATTAAAATCATCCTGGGTAATAATATTCTTTTGGTTTGGAATATCTGTTTGCAAATCATAAAAATCACTTGGTAATTCGCTCCATGGAACATTTGATTTCTTTGTTAATTTTTGAATCACATTACCCTTGGCAATATAAACTCTACTTTCTTCTAAAACCTGCTCCCATGAACCATACGTTTTTCTATAATGGAAAAATGGTTTGTTATCCCAAAACAGAACCTCTTCAATGGAATGTGAAAACGCTCCACCTTCATCATTCATATTGTATTGCCTAATCAGAAAAGTATCAATGGTATTATGATATATGTAGAACTTTTCAATAGCAGCAAATGGAGCTTCTTCCATTTCTTCTTCGGTCGGTTTAAAGGAATTATCAATTTCAATGACTTGAATGTTCTCAATCTGTTTATTTATTATCTTCCCATATTGTTTACGAATTTTGGAAATTTCTTGTAACGTATCAATTTCCTGTGCAAACAATCCGTTTGAACCCACGACTATTGAAAGAATCAAAAAACAAGTCCTTATTGTGTTTCTTTTGTGCTTCATCTATTTCGTGTTTGCAGGTTTGTTTTAATGTTCAAAACATTTCGCGTGTATGACCTCGTGTTCCCGGTCCGCAATTGGAAATCAAGAGCAGGATGTATTATGCCCGCAGTTAGCTTTCGTTTTTATTTCAATCTAAAGTTATATAATGTTTTAACATATTCTTTTCGTTGATACCAGTCATTAAATACCAATTCTAATGTATCAACTTCAAAAGTACCAAAACAGAAATCCCTATACTCATGCACCTTTTCCAAAAATTTCTCCTTGTTTGCGAGTTGGTTTTTCAACCTGAATATTGTTGAATGAGCTGTTTGTATAGCATACCTTTTATCTATTGACTCTTCTAAATCTGTGTACTTAAATTCAGACCTAATGTTATTACGAATCTGATTTAGAGAATCATCTGCTAAAAAACCTTGTACCATAAGGCAAGACGGGGATACTGTTAGCCCCTTGAATTCTAAGGTGAAACGACTCAATCCTCTTATGCTTTTTTGGATGGTATCGACATAATTGTCCACATTTATTTGGCTAAGTTCGAATCCGTCATAGCAGGTAATTATTGACATAACTGTAACATGTAAATCAGAATCAGGGTAAAAGTATTGGTTCGGATCGATTACCCTAATCTCTGAAAGGAATTTTTGAATTTTGGCCCTAACAGAACTATCGGGTCTCAATAAAAGAGTGATACCGAATCTTTTATCATTGTTGGAGTCAATTAACTTATCAATTTGATAGGAATCCGATCGTATTTTTTTGATTGAATCTTGATATAATTTGTTGTAGTGCTCTTTTAAGTTCATTTAGTGTTATTTTTCCTCTTGTATGCACCTTCTTTCAAATGTAGCCTTACCTTCTGTAGGGGATGGCTTCGTGCTCCCGATGCATAGGGTTGGGGTGGTTGTTTGTGCTTCTGTTGTTTAACCCTGCACTGGTGGATCGGATTGATCCGGACCATACGGCTGCATGCGCTATTATCCTTGTTGGGAGCCGTATTTCCCACCTAACTACCGATTTTGCCGTATCTTTGATAATCTGAAAAATAAAGAACGATTTTCTTATTGTTGCTATAGTAGGGATAAAATAGTTCATAATCTCCATTACTGGCACTAAATCTTAACTCCTTATAATTCGTGTTAAAAACCTTATTCAAATAATCTCTTTCTGGTTTTGTTGACTCGTAAATAAACTCTTTTTTCTTAGGCTTAATAGTATCATTTAGATTGTTGTAGTAGTTGTTAAAGGAAAGAAACAAGCCTGATCCATCAATCGAGTCCTTAACGATTACCGAAATATTGGGGAAGTGTTTATCCGTTTTCGATAGGATTTCTAGTATATCAGCAGTTTTTAGGATCCATTTCTCATTGAACCTGTAATCAACCAGGGCATCTGCCTTATGGGAGTTATCCTGAACGATTGATTTTGCGGATTGAATTAAAAGTTTTTCTTTCTTCCTCGATGTCAGGTAATCCCCACCAAACAGGAGTCCAAAAATTATTGGGAAACTTAACAGGAACAGGGCAATACTTAGTTTTGATTTTCCCTTTACCCAAAGGTCTTTATCATTGTTGTGCTTTTGTGCTATTCTTGTCAAGTTGAACATGATATTGATAATCAGTGCACCGAACATCAATGCAAGTATTCCCAAAATACTCATGTAAAAAGTTTGAGTTATATTCTCACGAAATACTTTTAGTCCAAATACTTCAACTGTCATAAATACGAAAACCCAATAAATCAGGAGGACAATTGATATAATTCCGATAATGTTGCTTATTCTTACTAATGTCTTTGGATTCATGTTCTGTCTTTTTTTATAAGGGTGTCAACAACTACGTACAAGCAGGGGAGGGGATTGCGGGTCTCCAACGGATCAACTCCTAGCAGATCGGAAACAGGTTCCAATTCTTGATCTGACTACTTCCACGCCCAACCTGCAGTGTTACCAACCCAGATTTATAATTTTGAGACCTAAAAAAACACCTCTCCATCAGGTACTCTTAATTCAATCTCTTGTTCCTTCAGTTTTAACTCTTTGTTGTTTATAGCAGCTCGAACTACACTTTTATTGTAAGTGTTTACATTACCTGAATTTATAAAATCATCGGGAGCGATCCATTTCGCCTCCAAAATTTCTGATAAATCATTAATCTCAATGTTTTCCGAACGAGCTTTGGCTGTACAAACAATGTATAGATTGGATTCGCCAAATTGTCCATTTTTAAAATGGCCTAAATTTACGATCGATTCAAATTCAATATCGATGCCTGTTTCCTCGGCCACTTCTCTTTTTAAGGCATCTTTTATTGATTCATTTCTATCGATATGTCCACTGGGAAGCTTGTATCCAACCGAAAATCGATCTTTAACAACCAATAGTTTTCCATCTTTAAGTACAATCGCCCCAACTCCTACAATAAAATTTTTACTTGTGGGCACGAAAGAATCCGGCTTCAACCTTTTTATTAACATTAAGTTTCGTTCATCACAGTGATGAAATTCAAAATCCATTTTCGTCAGTACCGGAATGCAATCAGAATCCTCAATAGGTATTTTAATCCACAAAAGTTCTCTGCTTTCCGCAGAGTCTATGATCCGTATCATCTCCTGTTTGAATTTCTCAGCATCCTTAGGGAGATTTGTACTATCAATTATTGTGCCGTTGTATTTGTTGTCTCTTGTTTTTATCATCTGGTACTGCTCCTTTTTATGGTTGGTAACTTTGGGCGGGTTTGACATTGTGCTGTCGACACATCCTAACAGCTCTGTTGTTTCTGATTCTGTCGTTCAAATCTGTACTTCCGCATTCAGTCGAGCCATCCCGTTTCTTTCCATCTTGAGACCTGGGATGTTTTATGATCTGCTTGAGTTGAGCCGTTTCGTGTATTGCATCGTTTAGAATTGGTATTCTATTGCTTGGGTTTCGCTACCATAATGCAATTGCCAACAAGATATCCTAATACTTTTTCCTTATCAATTTCCAGTATTATTGGGTTGAAAGCTTCATGTTCAGGAACAATTTTGTTCAATGTCATTTTTGCTATATCTAGTTCCCAAATACAAGCAACAGCTCCCGAATTGTCAAAATAGAATTTGGTCTCATCTTTGCTCCAAACTCCCATCCCAAACGACCATGAACCCTCATAAATTTGCGAGATGAGCGTATCCGAAGTTGTATCGTAACGATCCCAATCATTCTCTACAAGTTTCATTTTGTGCAATATTAGGTTTACATCCATAAATTCAACTTTTAGTTTACCCGAAGGTGATTGAAAGGAGGAAGCAAAGGTTTCGGCACTTGAAACATTTCCTGTAATTTTTTGGGAATATACATTCGATAGTTTCTCTAATCGAAGATCATACTGATATTCCACTATTCTGTTATTCGAAACAAATACATTTACATGGTTATTCTTTACTATAAAGTTCGAGTTATTGAATAAAACACGCCTGGCATCGCTTAATTTAACTCTATCTGTATTTGTTGAATGCAAAGAAAACACATTCAGGTAGTAATTGATTTGATTACCGATCCAAATTTCACTTACTGCAAACACTTTATCTTTAACCTGTTTTGCAAAAATAAAATGTTCATTCTCATCTTCAATGCAGAATATTTTCTCGCAAACCCATTGGTCGTCTATTAGCTTAAGTCCTTTTAATGATTTTTGAACAATTTCAGAGTTATCGTCAAAATTGTTTTGAGATTTCAAATAGATAGGTGTGGCTAATATTACGAGTAATAATAAATATGTTTTCATTTCAATATCATTAGGTGTTTCTCTTTTCCTTTGCGCTAATATTCTCCGGGAAAGATTTGTTGTTTCTGGTTCTGTCGTTCAATTGTACACTTTGTAATCCAGCCAAGTCGTAACACGGCATGCGCTAAACCCCGCTGTTGTGCCTCTTTTATTCTAAATATTTCTTAGGGATTTTGTGCTTTTGGGTCTCACTATCCCAAATAATATTTACAACCCACCATCTTTCTTTATCATATACCAACTGAAAACTATTTATTCCTCTATCAATTTCGACGCCGTCAGAAAGTTTGGCTCCATAGGATTGGAAGACCTGAGCTATATTTCCAAAAATGTCGATTTGATTTTTGTAGGAGTATTCCCTAAACCCATTGTCCTTATACCATGTTCCGGCTATGTCAATAAACTCATCTATAGTATGTATCTTGATCCATGAGCTATCATTTTTGTGGAACACGGCATTTATTTGTGCTGTGGGAAGAAAAAGATTACGAAATCTTTTCCAGTCCCTTTCAACTCCTTTATCTCCAGACAATGACTCGAGTACTGCATCAACAATATTTTCGATCGATGCAACATCTTTGGAATATATTTTTTCTTGCGATTTTAGGTTGTTGCTGAATATAGAAAACAGCAATAGTAAGGAGAAAGTTCTAAGTATTGTATAATTATTCATGTAGTGTATATTAAAGGTTTGATGTTTCTAGTTCTGCTGTTCAACTGTGCACTTTGTAAACCAGCCGAACCGAAGCATGCGCCAAGCTCTGCTGCTAGCAAGCGGCTGGGAATTAATTATCTTATTTCGAACTCCTATCGTAGAATGATTTACTATTAATCCCTTCATTCCTTAATGCTTCAAGTTTGTTGTGGTAAAGATTCTTGAATGAATCAGCTTTGTCTTTGTTCTCTGTCTCCTCAAATAGGATATAGGAGACGTAGTAAAAATTGATAGTGGGATTCCAATGTTCCTCAGCTTTCAACAAAGTCTCATTTATTTTCTGAATTTCTATAGCCTTGGCGTATTTCTTCAACCTACGATACAAATGAATCATTTGAGTATTATTAGCAATTATTCTGTTTGTATCTTTCCTATTAAACCAGAATGCAGTGGCTTGTTTTTGATAAATCAAGGCTGAATCAAGGTTGTTTTCCAAATCAAAAACCTGTGACATGTCATATTGAGATACTGCAACACCAGGGTCAAAATTTATTTTTTTAAACAATTCGATTGCTCGTCTGATCTCCAACTTACCTTCCTTAAACCGATGCAGATTACCAAGTATCATTCCTTTGTATTTCCTGAGATTTGCCTCATTTCCTACATCCTTAATGGAGGTCCAAAATGCTATAGCACTGTCTATTGGTATCAAAGCATTGTGGTAATCACTTTTATTTTCCACAAGAATAAAACCTTTGTTCTGAATCGAGTATCCGTAATTTCGCAATTCATCTGTCTCGGATTTTGTGATTTTCACTTTACTATTCTTATCAATAAGATACTGAATTCGTGCATTCACAGAATCGGTAACCGATTGTCCGAAAGAGTAAAAAGGAATTGTGAAGAATAATATTGGAATCAAAAACTTCATATAATATGCATATTGGTTTGGGATCAATCTATCTGTTTTTTACAACCTGGTACTAACGTAACGGCAGTATAAAAGTTGCCGGTTTCAAGACTCGTCATCATCGAACCAATTGGCAAGCTGTTTAAAAGCATTCGATTCTCGTGTAATCACTAGCTCGACAATTTTTTATGATTGGCTGTTAGCGCCTGTAAATTTTATGTGATAATGGTGTATCGTTTGTATCGAGATTCTATTTTTGTCGTAATCCATCCCTTCTTTGTATATAATTTTCGAATGGTTGTCACTTTTATGGTTTTATTTCCTTCAATTATTATTGATTCTATACTTATTAACGTATTTGTCGAATTCTTCCGGATATCTTCAAGTAAATGTATCGATTTAAAATCATCATCAAATCGACAAGTAAAGGGATTTATATATAAAGCATATAGAATACTGTATGAGGAATGGTAACTGCCTGGATCCAAAGTTCCACCGCTGGGTGTTAAGATCGTTTCGACAGGCCATTTTTCCTCAAATAATTGTTTTTGATCATTTAAAATCCTTATTTCCAGACTAGAATTTGAAATCTGGGGATTTTCAAGAAGCAGGTTCGTTGAGGCGGTACCATCCATATTTAAATCTATGGAATCTTTGGAAACAGAAGAAATCAATTCATATTTACCGTGAAACTCTTCTTTTAGTTGTTCAAAATTCTCATTTGATTCCTTCTTATTGCAACCAATAAAAACAATCGTACAAATAGTAATTAGTAATCCTTTTTTCACAACTAGTAGGTTGGGTGCATTCATATATTATATTTCAATGTGTGCTAATATTCAGTGAGGATTGCCTCATGCCCCTGATGCATCGGGACAGGTTTGTTGCTTCTTGTTCTGTCGTTCAAATTCTCACTTTCGTACTCAGACGAGCCGAACCGCAGCATGCGCTACTACCCGCTGTTGTGCCATTGTACATTTTCATTTTACCGTGGTTTATGAAATTTTTGTTTCAGGTTTATCTGACCTATCTATTTTCTTTTCGATAATTTCTTTCAAAAGGAAAGTAATAATTCCACTAATAAAGGTTGCGATAATATCTTTCCAATCAAATGTTCCATGAATTCCTAACAACCCAAGAGGTTCCCAAATTACGCTGTAAATAATTGTGGCAAGAAAAATATGTTTATTCTTTTCTTTGTTTGAATAATTTTCAGTTCCCCAAAAGAGAAAGCAAATCCCAATCACAGATACGAGACTTCCTATAGTATCTGCAAAACCATAGTCATTTATCTTGCTACTATAAATGAATGGTCTGTAAAAGTGTGTCAATAATTGAGAGGAAGCTAATACAATAAATGCTATTGTCAGGTAAAACTTTTGTTTTTTATTCTTCATTATTTGAAAATTCTTTTTCTAGCAACCAATAATGCAGCTGCCTTTTTTGCATGTTGCATAACGTTACGCGAAAGGCGGACCCCTTGCCTCTAAAACTGATCACCATAGATACTATAAATTTTATTCTTATGGGTGCTACTTTATTTAGGCTAACCTATTCAATTTCTTACAAGTCGAAATCCTACATAGTAGTAATTATCGGCTACATTTGGCTCCAAACGATATCGAAAAGCCACACGACAATAGTAATTATGAGTTTCCCAGGAACCGCCACGTAGAACGCGTTTGGTTCCTGTTTTTGGCCCTTTGGGATTAAAGGTGGGACTAATTTTATAGTATGATTCGTCGAACCAATCAGAACACCACTCCCATACATTTCCAGACATATCATATATCCCTAGTTCATTAGGTTCTTTAGCACCTACTCTATGTACACCATAATCTGGATGATTCTTGCCTAACCTGAAAGAATTCTTAGTGAACCAAGCCACTTTTTCAGGATGAATAGAACCGGAATATATATTATAAATACCGGCATTACCTCCTAAGGCTGCATACTCCCATTCGGCTTCGGTAGGAAGTCTACCTCCTGCCCAATCACAATAAGCATTAGCCCCATACCATGAAACACAAATTACAGGATGATTTTCTTTACCAGCCTTGGGTTGAAATAGATCCGCATTTTTTTCAATTTCGCACTTTTTGTTCTCAATACACAACCATTCTATCCCATTTTCATTCTGATTTCCTACTTCATTTATAAAATTGCAAAACTGAAGATTGGTTATTTCATATTTACTTATATAAAAATCATGAACAGATACTTTATGTCTAGGCAACTCAAAATCGCTACCTCCTACACTCCCCATAGTGAATTTTCCTCCATTTACAAAGACCATTTCAACATCCTTATTATGAATATTTATAAAGTGATATAGAACTAATATTGTCAGACCTAACAATAAAGACCCAATCACTACATTTGCCTTAAATTTTGACATAGTTTTTCCTTTTTACTAAAACGATTGTAATTATAATATTCTTTTTTATACTGTGCTAGGCAATTGCTTTTATCAAAACAGCAATTTGTGCAATTCTTAAGTATTTGAGTTTTTTATCAATATACTTCAGCTTAAATACTGCTAAAAGGAAGTTTAAGAAAGAATGCATCCAAATTGTTTCGCGGGTATGGCGTCGTGCTCCCGATCCATCCCTTAGGTTTGTTGCTTATAGTTCTGTTGTTCAACTGTGCACTTCTGCATCCAGCCGAGCCATTCCGGCAGCTATCAGGACGCGGCATGTGCTATGACCTGCTGTTAGCATTCGTTATTCTTCTTTTTGTGACTCTATTCTTTTTGTTTTCTCTTTGTGTTTTTCAACATTCCAGATTATGCCAACATGTTTGACATAGTCTTCTATGGGTTCAAGTCCGACCTCTGCGCGTCTTTCATTTACTTTTTCTGGTTCAATTATTGGATAAACATAAAACTCGTCACCATCTATTTTAATTTGACTTCCATATATCTGTCTATTCCCTTGTTTTATAGCAATTCTATCTTCTAAAAGTGCAAAATCTTTTCCTTTAGCATCCCCTTTTTTGACAGCTTCTCGCATCATCGGTAGATATTTAAGTTGAGTTTCAAGATCTGAATGCTGAATCACAAGGAATAATGTTTTGTTTCCTTGTTCTCCTATAACATCTGCTCCCAGCCACCCATGTTTATCTAGTATTTTCTCAATTTTATGGAGGTTTATTGAGTCTTTTTCATTCATTAATTCAATCAGATTTATTAATTCCATATTCTCAGATTCGGAACGAGATTTTTGTATCAACTCATTTATGTGTACACGGTATTTTTGATCTGACTGATGTATAGTGTCAAGTTGAGCCACTAATGAGGTATAGAAATCATTTTTATTCTGGGGCTGTCCGAAAGAAAGGTTGACTAATATAAGACCGACAATTATTAATGCTATTTTTTTCATAGTCAGTTCTGGCTGTTTCTACATTTTTTAATGAATGTTAATGTTTCGCGGGTATGGCGTCGTGCTCCCGATGCATCGGGACAGGTCTGTTGTTTTTAGTATTGTCGTTCAACTGTGCACTTTTTACTCCAGCCGAGCCATCCCGGCAGCTATCAGGACGCGGCATGCGCTATGACCCGCTGTTAGCTGCTGGGTTTTCTATTTAAACCCTCCCACAATACCCATTTACAAATTTTTATAAGACCACACTTTATCTTGTCCAGATTCACCTGCGAAAGATAAAACCTTTCTATCTGCTGGCATAAATACTACATCAGGTAAGCTGGCTGTTCCAATGTCTAAATATTTTAGAGTTTCACTATCTGATGTATTCCTTAATTGATGTACTCCCTTTTCTCCAGCCGGAAATCGTAGGATATCGCCCGGCTTAACTTTTAGTACTCCACTATCCGCTACCACTTCTCCATG
>JBGRQA010000003.1:0-274489 GCA_041725895.1 Marinifilaceae bacterium | reverse complement strand
CTGGAACTGGACATCTCCCTGCTTCCTCTGCCCATTGAAGCCCCCGTGGAGCAGTAGGATTGAGCCCCATCAGACCCTACGCCCTTGCTATTACCGATAGCAAGGGCTTTTGCAATAATCAGGACCGTAAACCAGCACGCTCGCATCCAGGTGGAGTACAACGATGAGGGTTGCCGTGCCCGCGGCGGTGGAAAATCAGGCATGCTCACTAATGATCCATTTAAATACGGTATCAATCAGTACTTCACCCGGGAGCTGAACCGTGAGACAATGCTCAAGGAATTATGCGAAGCGAGCGTCACCCCGGGTCGGATTGTTGGTTTTGAATCGGCGGATCCCCACAGTTGCAATGAAAAAATATTGATCCCCGCTCCGAAATGCGATAGGGTGGAATCAAAACCTTATAAAAGGGCAGCTGGAAAAACCAACTCCCATTCGAATTTGTTCCCATCTACAAACTTCAAGTCCTCGCAAGTATAGATCCTACCTTTTATGAACCCCCATAGCCTGTAAGGCTCAATGAATTTAGCCCGGGGCAAACGAGCGAAGTGAGAGCCACCCCGGGTAGTAGAGTAGTTCTTGAATCGGCGCAACACCACAGTTGCAATGAAAAAATATTGATCTCCGCACCGAAATGCGATAGGGTGGAATCAAAACCTTATAAAAGGGCAGCTGGAAAAACCAACTCCCATTCGAATTTGTTCCCATCTACAAACATTAAGTTCTCTCAAGTAGAAGTTTTACTTCCTATAAAAACCTCAGAGCCTGTAGGGCTCAAATATGAATAGCCCGGGGCAAACGAGCGAAGCGAGAGCCACCCCGGGTAGGGTTGTGTTTTTTGAATCGGCGCATCACTACAGTTGCAATGAAAAAATACTGATCCCCGCGCCGAAATGCGATAAGGTGGAATCAGTACCTTATAAAAGGGCAGCTGGAAAAATCAGCTCCCATTCGAATTTGTTCCCATCTACAAACTTCAAGTCCTCGCAAGTGGGGTTTCTACCTCCTATAAAAACCCCAGAGCCTGTAGGGCTCAAATATGAATAGCCCGTTGCAAACGAGCGAAGCGAGAGCCACCCCGGGTAGGGTTGTGTTTTTTGAATCGGCGCAACACTACATTTGCTATGAAAAAATACTGATCCCCGCGCCGAAATGCGATAGGGTGGAATCAGTACCTTATAAAAGGGCAGCTGGAAAAACCAACTCCCATTCGAATTTGTTCCCATCTACAAACTTCAAGTCCTCGCATGTAGAAGTTTTTACTTCCAATGAAACCTCAGAGCCTGTAAGGCTCAAATATGAATAGCCCGGGGCAAACGAGCGAAGTGAGAGCCACCCCGGATAGGGTTGTGTTTTTTGAATCGGCGCATCCCCACAGTTGCAATGGAAAAATACTGAACCCTGCGCCGAAATGCGATGCACTATTGGCTTCGCACCTGTATAGGCTAAAGAATCAATAGATATGGTTACAATTGATTAAACTATTATTGTAAAATTGACAAACCCCAATTCCCCTGTCGTTTGGTTGCGATAAATCCATATCAAGCTAGATGAAGTAAACTTCTTAAACCTATAGGATACGTATGTTCTTTTATTTTTTATGAATACTAGATATGGTTGTCTGATTAACAAAAAAATAATTAGCTTTGCATGTTTGTAGGCGGCAAAAACGCACCTGATTGTTTTATAAAATGCTTCGCCTACCAGGCAAGACCTTGTGGGTGCGAATCAGCAATGTTCAGTTCCGGATATACGGTCCCACAAACAACAATCCCTTTGAATTATTTGTATGCTTAAAACTCTAAAAATGAAATATCGATTGCTGCTGCTCCTTTTGGGTGCGGTTTTCCTAAACAATCACCTTGCTAATGCGAGAGGAGTGGTTTACAATGGGAAGGTTTGGATTGAAATTAGAATAACTCATTTGTATACTTTCGATATTCATGATCGTCATGGTGGCAATGAATGTCGAATTTATTTCTACAGGCATAATTGGAAAGGCAAGGAGTATATATATGATGAGATTCATGGTACTGCTCCGGAAAATGTAAAAGAATGGATCGCCTGGACTGGATTGGATCGTTCTTTACCCTATCTGTACCATAGTTCTTATTATGATGTTTCCGGAAAAAGTTTGCTAGATTATTTTGGAGATAACCCTGAAAATTTCAAGTTTCTGGTAGAGGAGCACGATGACGGTGATGACGAATATGAATGGCCTGTTGAATTTTCGATGTTAGATTTGTTTAAGAATCAGGAAACACCACTCAATGGGAGTGCACCGGGATGGCATAAAGCTCAATTTAAGAGTAAGCACTGGTGGGTAAAATTTGAATACTCCATCACCCCTCCGGCCCCTGATTTGAATAGCCCAAAGAATGATATGGTCTCCGAAGGCAGTATATTGGTTTTAAACGCCCAAGATCTGAAGGATAGTAATATCAAGTACGAATGGCGGATGAATGAGGATGAACAAATGCAAACAATTCAGTTGCCTGGTAGTAAAGTGGATTGGGACAAATACAATAGATGTGTTAGAATGTGTCGGGGATCAAGCGAGGATGAAAGAAATGATGAGAAATCAAGCCTTGAGGAGGAGATTGAGCCTCCAATTGGTGTAGGGGATGACTGTGAATTGGAATGCAAAGAACTCGCCAGAATTCCCAATACAAAAGAAGAATTAGTATGGCAATATCCCCATGATGAAAATTCCAAAACCAATAAAACACCCAATTCAACTTTTACCTACGAACTACCTTTAACCAATAAATTTCATCGGAATTTGACCTTTCAGGTTCACTCCTATATAGATGAACCGGGGCACCCCATACTGAAAAGTGTGGAAACAAGTGGACAAGCCATTGTTGATGTGTTTCCTCGTTTTCCCAAGGTTAAAATAAAGAACCCAAAAAAAGTTACCTGTTTTGGTGGCTCGGATGGAGAGGTTACTTTTAGCGTAGACGGGGATATTGACTCTGGGGTAGATTACTATCGGGCAATGTTAATGGAAATTAATGGCGTTGATACCTCGTTCGTCAATAAAAGTACCGTTAAAGATAGCTTGATTAATTTTAAAAACTTAAAATCGGGGAAATATATTGTTGCAGTGAGTAATCTGTTTGAAAATGTGGATACCACTGAGTTTTTTGATTCTCATGATGGGGTTCAAGATTTTTTTATGGTAGGTCATGATACTTTAAGTTTCACCATTGAGGAGAATTCTAAGCTTACCCTAAAAGGCTTTTCCTTTGCATCTACATCTACTTGCGATCAGTACAGAATCAAAGATCCGGACCCCGATGGAGGGGTGGAAGGTAATTATACTTATTCTTTGTCTTTACCTAAAGAGGATGATTTTGGGGCTATTGATGAATTACCGCCAGCCCTTCAGTTTACAGGAGATGAAACAGAAAAAACTGCGACCCTTTGGGTGAAAGATAAAGTGGGGTGCTTTGCTTCCAAGGATTCTATTTTAACCAAAAATGATTCCCTTGAATTTGGGTTTGATAAGGTTAATAGTAAATCAATTTCTTGTCATGGCGAAACCGGTAGTTTATCTCTGGTTGCTGGAGGGGGGAGTAATTCTTATTCTTATTACCAGTGTTCGACAGATGATTCTATTAAGCTAAATGGTAGCTTAGCTATAAATTTGATGGCGAATACTAAATATCGGTTTTGGGTGAAGGATTCCCATGGTTGTATACTTCATAAGGATACAACCCTTAAGGAGCCAGCAGCCATAAAAATCGTTGACAACTCTCTCAAAGTTGTCCATGATACCTGCCATGGAGATATCCAAGGTACGATTTCAATGAAACTCGAAGGAGGTACGGAAAAATACACTGTGAGCCTTTTGGATGAATTGGACAAAGTGAATCAGAGTACGAATGAGATAGCCGAAAAAGAAACCTTTACTTTTACAGGATTAGGTGCCGGTTTTTATAAAATAAAGGTTGTGGACGCCAATAGATGTGGGTTTATCCAAAACTCGCCTACTGAAGTAACGCAACCCGATAGCATTAGAGTTTCCTATTCGGGTGCTACTTTTAAGGATATTAATTCTTTGGAAGTATTTGATTTTTCCTGTTACGACGCTGCCGCCAATATTAATATTACGGTAAATGGAGGGGTTCCCCCTTATGAGGTGAAATATGATACTCTTCCATCGGAAAGCTTGACAGATCAAACCAGTATAGGCTCATTTAGTGTTTTAGAGTCCAGTCCTTTATTTAATATCAGTTATAAGGATGGCCATTGTAGCGAAAAAGTTAATCTTGAGTTAAACAAGCCGGATGAATTGCTCTTAAACTTTCGGCGAAGCGAATATAAATCGGATCTCGACAAAGTATATCATATTAAAGAATATGGAGGAAGCGATACACTATATGTTGAGGTTTTGGGGGGGATATCCCCCTATACCATAAAGTTATCCGGGAATGGAATTCATCCTATAACCGAAACCTCAAATGATGGTTTAGCTACTTTCCCTGGTTTAAAAGATGGATGTTATACTGTAACAGCAACTGGAGAGTTCGATGATGGTTGTTTCATTGAAAAACAGATTCGTCTAGAACAACCGGATTCTTTGGAAGTAGATACTACTCCATCTTTCATCAATGGGGTGAATATTGCATGTTATGGTGGCACCGGTGAGTTGAAAGTACTTCCCAAAGGTGGGATCTGTACCTATACTATGAAACTAATGGGACCCGATGGGTATTCGAAGACCAAAACTTCCAAAGGTATAGAGACGAGTTTTAAAGAATTGAAGGCTGGAGACTACGTGCTTTCTGTAACAGATAAATACGATATAAAATTGCCTCCTGTAAATATTCCAATTGTTCAACCAGAACAGCTTACTATGGAGTTGGTTCGTTCTAAATATGCAGGTGATTTTTCAATTCGCTGCTCCTACCTGACCGATTCGGTGATAGTAAAAGCAGGTGGTGGTTTGCCTGAATTTAACCCGGAATACAAGTATACCATTCGTCAATTGGATTCTCATAATAAGGAAATTGTGGTAGGTAGCGTTACTGATTCCGTAGTTTTTAGAGGTTTGGATGCAATGGAATACACCTATAGGGTAGAAGATAAAAATGGGTGTAACTTTACCCAAAGTGTTGAATTGACCAAGCCCGATTCCTTGAAATTTATTAGGGAATCTTACCAGAAACCTTCTTGTCATCATCAGGATATGGGAGAGGCCTATCTGAGAAAAAATGGACATATTGAAGTGGAAGCAGAGGGGGGTGTTGGTTTCTACTCTTTACCTTACGACTTCTTGCTGGCAAAACAGGAAACGGAATTTGTATCTCAGGATTCTCTGCGTGGCAGGAAGGTTACGTTTGATACTCTGGCAACGGGGAACTACCGTGTTGTGGTGGTAGATACCAATGGTTGCCGGAATACCAAAGAAATCAATGTACTGGAACATGAACGATTGAGGCTTAAGAATGTAGCAACCGAAATACCCAAATGTTTCGATGCATTTGATGGCTACTGGACCAATCAAATCCTGGGAGGAGTTCCTTCGGGAAATGAATATTCTTTTCACATTCATAAAAATGAGAATCCCTTTGGAAAAGATAGTATTGCTACGGACTCTCTCAACCTGTATGGTATTGAAAAGGGAACCTATTGGATTCAAGTGAACGATAGCCTCAAATGTTGCTACCGGGATACTCTCATTCTGAACCAACCCGATTCCATAAGTATTCAGTTCAAAGCCATTGGCGTTAGTGCTTTTGGTGTTTCCGACGGGAAGGCTCAGGCTATTGTAAAAGGGGGAACGAAGGGATATACCTACAAATGGTACTACCGGGGGCAGGAATTGCCGGGAGAGAACACTGATACAATAGTCAATCAACCCGCAGGTGAGTATACCGTGGAGGTATGGGACGAGCACCATTGTCCCTATGGCGATACCCCTCATGGTCGAGCCAACGGGTTAACCAAAACCGTTACCTTGCAAGAGCCGGGTGCCCCCCTTGCCATTTCCCTGGTTCGAATGGAACGTCCCTCCTATGTTGACAAAGAGGATGCTTCTCTCGATATGACAGCTGTTGGGGGGTGGCCCGGTTACCAATTCTCTATGGATGGAATCAACTGGCAGGTAACTTCTCTTTTCGAAAATCTGAAATCAGGAAGTCACCAGGTTTGGGTAAAAGACCGAAAGGGAATCATGGATTCCATCCGGTTGGAGATAAAAAATCGGAAAAAGATTACCGCCGAGTTAAGTATTACAGATTTGAAATGCCATGAAGATGCCTCCGGAAGATTGGAACTGAAGGCTTCGGGGGGAACTCCGCCTTTCCAATATTCTCTGAATGGTGGTAAATCCTATCAAACTTCGGTTGTATTCGATGGATTAAAGGCCCGGAATTACGAGTTGTTGATAGAGGACAAGCAAGGCAATACCGAGCGGGTGCAATTTGAGGTGAAACAGCCCGATGATCTGGAGATCCGGATACGGGAAAGCATTGCCAGTGTTTGTGGCGAAAGCAACGGAAGTGCCAAATTAGAAGTTTTCGGAGGTACGGCTCCCTACCATATCAATTGGGATCGCCCGGGATTGGAGAGTAGTCTGCTACCGGAGGGATTGGCGTCTGGAACCTACCGGGTGACTGCCACTGATGCGCACCGGTGCTATGCAACGGCCGACCTGAACATTGAGGATAGGGATGGGCCTGAAGTGGTACTAAAGCAACTCACTCCGGTTAGTTGTCATGAGAAAAAGGATGGCGCCATTCTGATTGATATTGTGAAGGGGACGGCTCCCTATACCATCAATTGGAGCGACGATCCACAGCAAACAGAATTGCTGGCGCAGGGATTGGGCAAAGGCATTTGTACGGTAATGGTTCGTGATAGCAACAATTGTGTGGGACAGGGCGAATTTACAATTCCCGGTCCGGAAGCTCTGGATCTGTATGTGAGTAGTGTAAAACCACCCAATTGCGTTGGAATCAACGATGGTCAGCTTCAATTGGAAGCAGAGGGGGGAACCCCTGCTTATACCTTTTCTCTCAACGGACAGGAGAATGCAAATGGCTTGTTTACTGGTTTAGGTGCTGGGCCTTTGGAGCTGAAACTTCAGGACAGTCATGGTTGCGAGGAGAAAATGGAAGTGGAGTTAACTGCACCGGTTCCGGTTAAGATTGAATTGCCCACCGATTACCATCTTTGTCGCAACCAAACTTTGCCCATCACTGCAGGTATAGAGGGAGCCAGTAGTCATTGGTTTTTTGAGGGAAAGGAGATTGGTTCCAATTCAGAAATAGAAGTTGCTGAAGCCGGTCGTTACCAGCTTTTGCTTACAACCGCCATGGGTTGCGAGGCTCAGCTTGATTTTAATGTTTTCCACCTGGATTACGAGATCGTTGCTGATTTTTTGATTCCCGGTAAGTGTTTAGTGGGGGATACTCTGATTGGTGTGGATATCTCGTGGGAATTACCCGATTCTCTTGCTTGGAATCTGCCTGAATCGATGCAAGTAGTTTCGCAGGACAAGAGCTCCATTTGGCTGCGTGCGCTCAAACCTGGTGTGCATACCGTAGGGGTGACCGTATTCAAGGAGGAGTGCAGCGATTATTTGGAAAAAACCGTTAGCGTTGAGAGTTCAGGCAACCGAAAGGCCTGCCGGGTATATCCCGATGAGGTTTTTATTAAGGAGGCCATTCTGTATCCCAATCCCAACCGTGGGGATTTCAGCGTTAAGGTTGTCTTAAACAAACCGGCGGATGCCAGTGTGGAGATATTTGATATTCAGAACACCGCCCGTATCGATTCCCAAAAGGGGAGTAGCAGTGCGGTTTATGAATTTAAATTTAACGACCAGTACTACTTTGTGCCCAATAGGGTATACGTCGCTCTGGTCCGCGTGGGCCGTGAACGGCGTAGCCTTCGTTTTGTAGTGCATTAATAGGGAGGCTGTTGGTTATTAACGGTGGGCTTTTGGCCGATTATGCAATGTATGTCGTGGTGAATGAACCATTGTGAATGATAAAGAAGGAATTGTAAAGAGATCGGAAGAATAAAATGCAGTTTGTACTCCCGCTGTTCAAGGTTTGCAGGAGCTGTTGTCGGAGGGGCCGTAGGACTTCAATATTAGTAGCCCGGGGTAACCGAGCGTAGCGAGAGGCACCCCGGGTAGGAAGCTTGGATTGTATTCGGCACATTACTGCCGTTTGCATGAACGTTTTTGCGACCTTTGCGTGCCATAGTGGTGAAAAGCTAGTAGCTTGTGGCTTACAGCTACATATTCCACGCAAAGAGCGCAGACGAATTTGGAGTTTTCATCTCTGCGTATTTCGCGTGAGCGTTTTTGCGACCTCTGCGTGCCATAGTGGATAAAAAGCTAGCAGCTTGTGACTAGTGATTTACAGCTTTTGGCTTGCGGCTAGTCGCTTGAGGCCTGCAGCCACATATTCCACACAAAGAGCGCAATTAGAAAAAATCGCAAAAGAATGACAAAGAAGAAAAGGTGCCTCATTCCCATGGAGCACCTTTTTCTCATTCACAACTAAAATTATGGCGGCTATTTATTTGTGTTTAATTGTAATGTCTGAATTTTACGATTCAAGTATTTCTTGCTAATGAATCCAAAGGGATGTTTGCATTCCATTAGCTTCTTACTTTTACCTCTTTCAGTATTTCTTTTTGTGTTTGTATTTTCCCTTGCTTAAGGCGGGAGAAGTACTTCTTGCTTTCCTCCTTAACCTTTGGAGCCAGTAGTAAGGCCGAAACCATGGTGGGAACAGCCATCATAGCGTACATGCCATCAATCAGTGCAATAATTACCCCAAGAGACGAGACAGCCCCCAATACAATGGCGGCAATAAAGAAATGGTTGTACCAATGCTTCTTTTGGGCTCCAATAAGGAAACCAAGGCATTTTCCTCCGTAGTAGGGGAAGGCAAACAAGGTGGTTAGTGAAAAAGTAATCACGCAGAGGATAAGGATGTATTTTCCAATGTAGGGTATGGCAGCATCGAATGCCTCCACAGTCAGGGTAACCCCGTTGGCATCGGTTTGCTTCCAGACTCCGGTGACAACAATGGCCAGGGCCGTCATGGTACAAACGATGATGGTATCGATAACGGGGCCCAGCATACCCACCAAACCTTCGCGGATGGGCTCATTGGTTTGAGCGGCACCGTGAGCCATAGGGGCAGTTCCAATTCCGGCCTCGTTGGAAAATGCGGCTCTACGTACTCCGGTCATGATTACGGCTCCCACTGCACCTCCCATGGCAGCTTTCCCGGTGAAAGCATCCGAAAAGATGAGGGCAAAGCTTTGGGGAATTTCCGTCAGGTGGGTAAGGATGATGTAAAGAACCGACAGGATGTAGAGAATGACCATAAATGGCACCAGTTTTCCTGCGACTTTCCCAATGCGTTGTATTCCTCCATAGATAACAATACCGACGATGATGGCAATCAGGATTCCGATTACCAAGCTGGTCCAGGTGGAGACTTCCCAACCGTTTCCTGTGAGGAGAACGTCGTTTACAATCTGGGTCAGCTGGTTGGCCTGGAAGATGGGGGATACTCCGATCAATCCGGCAATGCAGAAGAAGATGGCCAAAGGCTTCCATTTCTTCCCCAATCCCTCCTGAATCACATACATTGGGCCTCCCTGTATATTACCACAGGAATCCTTGCCCCGGTACATAACCGAAAGACTGCAGGTAAAGTATTTGGTAGCTACTCCGATGAGGGCACTTACCCACATCCAGAAAATAGCACCTGGCCCACCCATGGTGATAGCAACAGCTACCCCACTGATGTTACCCAGTCCTACGGTAGCGGCAATGGCTGTAGAAAGGGCTTCGTAATGGTTGATATCTCCGTCTTCATCGGGTTCGTCGTAATCGCCGCGGATCACCTTAATTGCATGTCCGAAGTAACGGAAGGGGATCAATTCCGAATAGATAAGGAAGAACAAACCCCCGCCCATAAGCAGGATTAATAGAGGAGTGCCCCAGGCTGCATCGCTGAAGGCATGAATGGCTTTTTCAATGTAGTTCAGTACGGTCATGTATGGTAATTTGGTTACTAGTTGCAGGAGAGGTTGGCTCCTGATTTGGATTTCGGTTGTTGAAGATAGGGATTTTGATACGGTTGTGCCAATGGGATTGGAGTTAAGTTGTTGTTAAGTAGGTAAATTCATAGGCCAAAGGTTGACCATTGGAGGGGGAGCGGTGGATTTTTTCACTCTACTCATTTTCGGGAGGGAATGGTGCCTGCTTGTCCTGATGGGAAATTCTTTGAAGATGGGAATAAAGGTTTGGTATGGATGGAGTGCATTGTTTTGTGCCGGAAGGATAGGTCGTAAGGATTTAAAGGAAGATGAGGAAATGAGGATATGGGGAAATTGAGGAAATAGGGGAAACTCAGGAGTCATATCCTCCAAATCCCCTATATCCTCCAAATTCTCCATGGGTAGGATTAAGGAAAATGGTAAGCGTTGCAACCTATATTGGGGACTTGAATCATCATGAAGATCTTCCATCGGACGATGAATATCTCTCTCGAAATCATCTTCGGATATCCGTTTGCCTATCTTCTCCTGAACTGAAAATATGTTGCTATCTATCGCGTATCGTTAGAGAATTGTAGCTAATTGTAATGCTGTCGAATTTATTCCCCGTACGGGATAGGCTTGGTTCAAAAGACTGTGAATCAAAATCAATGGCTTAACTCCTACGGAGTATAGAATGTCGTTTGGATTGTTATGCTACAATACCCAATGCCCTAGGGGCAATATTGAAAAACCTGGAATGTAATATGATTTCTAGAGGAGATGAGTTTGTAAGGAAAGGGATTGTTGTTGCGATTAGATGGTATTTCTACCGCGTAGCGGTTGGGGTATTGTAGCAATGTAATAGGGAAACAATATTGTAGAAAAAGATTGCAAGCAATAGGCGGCGCCGCAGATGATAGAATCAGAGTGGAGGTGCTGTTTTGCGCCGCAAATATGTGGGGTGAAAGTGTAGTTTTGGGTTTGTGTTTTGGGGGAAGTAACCAGGGGGGGACTAACCCAACAGTTGATATTCCACAATTGTTTATCATCCTGTCCTCTATTCTACCTGTTTGACAAAAAAAGAAGGTGTCCAAAAATGAGGAAAATCTCGAATGCTTGTCATCCTGAATTTATTTCAGGATCTCATTACTAATAGTTAACAGATTCTGAAACTAGTTCAGAATGACAGGAAGTTTCATTTTTGGACACCTTCGTCTTTGAATTATAAGTGAATTAATTAAATATTTCAGATTTTTTGATCTTGATTAGTTTCCCAAACTGTTTCAATTTTTCAGTGTCGATTTGTTTGCTGTTGCCTACAACCGTAATAACTACGGGTTGGCCATGCATGTATTTCTCGTAGAAATGTTTAACCTTTTCAAAATTGAGCTCATCGTATTGGGGGTACATACTTTTGTTTGGATCCTGGGTATAGCCTTTTCGCTTCCAATCCGGTACCTTATAGGAGATTCTGCGGAAGGATGGACGCTTGGAGTTGATGGATTGCTTCATCTTTTTGCGAATGATTTCCATCCGTTTTGGTTTTTCGGGCATTTCGTGAATTAGTCCGGTAAAGGTTTCCAGTGCTTCGATAGTCTTATCTGCCTGGGTACTCATTTCCCCAATGAAGCATCCCGGGATCGAGCTGTTTTCCGGCAGAGAGAAATACCCCCATGCAGAGTAGGCCAGGGAGCGGAATTCCCTAATTTCCTGGAATACTAAAGAGTACATATCCCCACTGAAGTAGCTGTTGAAGGCCTTGCGATCAAGTTCATCCTTCTTATCGTTTTGGTTACTGGGAACCAGGATGCTGATCTGGGATTGAATGGCCTTTTTATCATCCAGGAAGTAGACCATATTTTCGGTATAGTTTTCTGATTTCTTACAATGCCATTGATCGTAATTGGTGAGAGTGGTGATGAAATTTAATTTTTCCTGAGCCGTTTCTTCAAATATCTTTTTTCCGACAGTCCCAACGTAATGCAGGTCAACATTACGCGCAAGGGCTTTTCTCACCATCGAAAGCATGTCTTCAATACTCAGTTTTTTGAGTTCTTTGGCATTTCTTACTTCCAAAAAGCTGGATCTGTCCTTGTATTGTGCATACTCCTGCAGAGCCTGTCCTTCAATGTAAGGATCCTTTCTGCTCCATTTCTGCTCCAACTTCTGATTGCGGATCAGCTTTATCCTTTCCTTTTCGCGAAATTGAGGGTTGGAGATCAGGTTGTTCATCAGATCCAGAGTCGGTGCAAGGTTTTTATCCAAACCTGTGAGATGCAGGGTAAGGTAATTGTCTTGCGCAAATGCATAGAATTCAGCTCCCAGTTTTTGCATTTCTTTGGAGAATTCGGTGTAAGGCAATTCCAGGGTTCCGCAATTGTTTAGTATCGAAGCGGCTAATTCTACATTGGGATTCTCTAAAGTTCCCATGTGGAATTTGAACCTCAAACTGAAGATTTGGTTGATAGGGTTGTTTACGTAGTAGAAGGTGGTGTTTTCATTCAGTTTTCCCTTCTGAAAATCTTTCCCTTCCTCAATAAATCGAGGGGGAAGAGGAGTGGTTTCCCTTTCGGACAATTCTTTGGCATATTCCGAATGTGCTTCGGTGTTCTTTGGTTCCAGGTGTTTAAAGGCCGGTTTCTTTACCTTGTCCTTTTTTGGGAAGCCCATTTTGGAATAGAAGGCCAGGAAATCCTTGCCGAAGTATTTATTGGCTACTTTTACGATATCTTCCTTTGTGATGGAATTTACCTCTTTAGCATATTGGAGTACATCTTCCCATTTCTCGTTGTAAAGGAACAACTCCATAATGGCGTAAGCCCTCCATTTGGCGTTCTCGATGTTTTGTTCCTTATCTTTAATCATGGAGACTTTTACAGCCTGGAGCAGTTCCTCGTCAAAATCCCCGTCTTTTAGTTTGGTCAACTGGCCCTGAACCAGTTTTTCGGTTTTCTGTAAGGATTGGCCAATTAATTTAGGCACCATAATAATAAAATGGCCGCCTAATTCTTCAAAGTATTGCCCTTCCATACTTGCCATCATTAGTTTGTTCTCGTTCACCAATTCGTCAAGTAAGCCTGTAGAGGAGTAGTTTGACAGGATTTGAGAACATACATCCAGGGCCAGTTCATCTTTGTGTCCCTTTGGAACAGTATGGTAGCCCATTACACCAATCTTGATGGGCATCAATCTTTTCTTAACAAAATGACGTCCTTCGAAGGGTGTTGTCTTTATGGGAGAATGGGGAGGAATCTCTTTGGATTGTAGGCGGCCGAATTTCTTTTCAATGAGAGGAATTACCTGTTCTGTTTGAAAATCTCCGGTCAGAATCAGAGCCATATTGTTGGGTACATAGTAGGTCTCGAAGTATTGTTTCATCTTCGACAGGGAAGGGTTCTTCAGATGCTCTGCCGATCCTACTATGGTTTGCTCTCCGTAGGGTGTTTTAGGGAACATCTCCTTCATTAATGCTTCAATAAAAGGAGTCCCTAAATCGTCGGCGTACATGTTTTTTTCTTCGTAAACGGTCTCCAGTTCCGACTGAAACAGGCGGAACACCGGGTTTTCAAAGCGATGGCTGTACACTTCCAGCCACTTTTCCATTTGGCTGGATGGGAAGGAGTTGTGGTATGCGATGCATTCGTTGGATGTAAAAGCATTGATTCCGGTTCCTCCCATTTCCGCCAGAACTTTGTCCATTTCGTTGGGAATGGCATATTCGGCCGCCTTAATGGAGAGTTGATTGATTTTGAGTTGGATTTTTTCCCTCTCCTTTTTATCCTCGGTTTTCCCCAGCAGATCATACTCCTGGGCGATGCTGTCCAGGTAAACCTTCTCCTCGGTGTAGTTAATGGTTCCGATTCGGTCGGTTCCTTTAAACATGATGTGTTCAAAATAGTGAGCGATTCCGGTCGCATCTTTGGGATCTCTCTTGCTGCCTCCCTTTACGACCACCATTCCCATTACGGAGGATGTACTGTGGTCTTCGTTCAGGTAAACGGTCAATCCATTCTTTAGTTGGTAGGTTTTTAATTGTAAGGATTTGGGATAGTCATTGGCCCATAGGGCCAACATCGAAAGGAACCAAATCATTAGGGTAGTAGTGATTCTCTTCATAAGTAAAATGTTTTATGATGTAATTCGATAATGAACAATATCTAAAATATCATTCGAATGTAAATTTATCCATAATCAGCTAGATGAAGCGTTAAAATGAAACATAAAAAGTTAAATTTAGTTAATTGAATGGAGATTTGCCAAAATGCTCCCCTGTTTCATCAGGGAGTTCCTGGCAGGTCTATCCATTCCTTCTTTTGGCTCTATATGGTTTTTAGTTGGTAAAAATGAATTAAGTTTTGTTCCTTGAATATTTACACATACAAACTTCTTGTTTCAAATTTACACAAACTTTAATCGTAGCGCTTTGGCATTGGCAACGGAAGAGGGGCCCCATAGGCAGAGAAGGCGTTAAGAACAGAATGCTGTTTGAGCCGAGGAACGAGGTGAGTTCATTCTGTTTAGCCTTTGAGCCGTGATGGGTCTCTGAGTGCCGTAGCCTAGAATTTTTGGTACTTTTTTTTCATGAAAAAAGTACAAACCTGCCAGTTTAAAGTACAAAAGCTTATTGTAAGGAAATACTCTAAAAGAAAAGCACTCACTATTATCCATATAAAATCCGTCTTTTTTCCTACTTATTGTTCTATTCCTGTTTTACTATTTCCTTGTCAGTGCTTACCTTTACCCCTTATTGTTAAACTACTAAATTTGAACCGATGAGAATTTTTTCTTTTCTCCTACTCTCTCTTTTTTTAGCTCTGGGGGCCTGTACTTCTACTCAGCACTCCAGGGCCAAGGAAACTCCAACCAATTCTTGTATTCAGGCCAATGGCATGGTTGTTACCGCTCATTTTCTGGCTTCCGAAGTGGGGCGTCAGATCTTGAAAGATGGTGGTAATGCTTATGATGCAGCGGTTGCTGTGCAGTTTGCTTTGGCGGTTGTTTACCCGCGTGCCGGAAATATTGCCGGGGGAGGTTTCGCTGTCCTTCGTACCGGAAAAGGACAATACGATGCCCTCGATTTTCGTGAAAAAGCTCCCCTTAAAGCACACCGCGATATGTACCTGGATCAGCAAAAGGAGGTAATTGGTGACCTGAGCCAGACCGGGCACCTGGCCGTAGGGGTTCCGGGTAGTGTGGATGGAATGGTTAAATTGCATCAAAAATACGGTCGGTTGCCCTGGGAGAAATTGGTACAGCCTGCTGTTGAGCTGGCCGAACAGGGCGTTGTATTAACCGCTGCGGAAGCTGCCAAGTTGAATGTTTACCGCAAGCGTTTGCTAAAAGCCAATGGGGGTAAGGTGTATCTTGCTGGTGAAAAGGAATGGCAGGCTGGCGAGGTGCTCCGTCATCCGGAATTGGCCGAAACTCTGGAGCGAATTCGTGACAAGGGAAGGGCCGGTTTCTATGAAGGGAAAACTGCAGATCTCATTGTGAAAGAGATGCAGAATCACAAGGGATTGATTTCCTACGAGGATCTGAATAAATACCAATCGGTATGGCGTACCCCTGTTACAGGTAGCTATAGGGGCCATAAAATTATTTCCATGCCACCTCCTTCCAGTGGGGGAATTGCTCTTTTGCAGTTGTTGAAGGGGACTGAGTCCTACGATCTTAAAAAGATGGGGCACAATTCGCCCGAACACCTTCACCTGATGGTGGAGTTGGAACGCAGAGTTTATGCCGACCGGGCAACCTGGCTGGGCGACCCCGATTTCTATGAAGTACCGCAGGAACGTTTGTTGAGTGAGGAGTACATCACCCAGCGTATGGCCGACATCAGAATGGAAGGAAAGACCGATTCCCAGGCGGTGAAGGCCGGAAAGGTTGAAGTGATCGAGAGTTTCGAAACCACTCATTTCTCCATTGTGGATAGGGAAGGCAATGCCATTGCCATTACCACCACTTTGAATGGCAACTACGGTTCAAAGGTGGTTGTAAAAGGGGGTGGTTTTCTGTTGAACAACGAAATGGATGATTTCAGTATCAAGCCCGGTTACCCCAATCAGTTTGGATTGGTGGGTGGTGAGGCCAATGCCATTGCACCCGAAAAGCGTATGCTGAGCAGTATGTCGCCTACCATTGTCGAAAAGGACGGAAAGTTGGAAATGCTGGTGGGAACTCCTGGTGGTTCTACCATAATTACTGCCGTATATCAGAATATTCTCAATGTTATTGATTTTGGAATGAGTATGCAGGAGGCCGTAAATGCTCCGCGTATCCATTCCCAGTGGCTACCCGATGAGGTTTACCTTGAACCGGATGTATTGAATAAGGAAAGCCGGAAGAAGCTGGAAGGTTTTGGACATGCCCTGGTGGATCAATCCCGTATTGGGATGATGGCAAACATACTTATTCGTCCCGATGGTTTGCTGGAAGGAGCCGCCGATACGCTGCGACATAAGGATAGTCGGGCTCTAGGCTATTAATGTTTCCAAAGGAAAAACCAATCCCGCTTTTGATTCATTCAAGAACGGGATTGGTTTATCTTACTAAAGCAGCTTCGCCATATAATATTCATCCATCAACTTTCCTTCAAGAAGAATAGCACGTTTCCGTACTCCTTCCTTTTCAAAGCCAAATTTTTTGTAGAGGGCAATGGCCGAAGTGTTAGGAGTTAGAACAGTTAGTTCGATTCGTTGGATACGATTCTCCCTGCACCAGTATATGGCCTTTTCCAAAAGTGCGGAACCAATGCCTTTTTTCCAATATTTTTGAAGAATACCTGTAACCAGGTAAACGGTATGGTGAATTCGTCTGAAAGCACCCCTTTCCAGGGAAAGGTAGCCTACGATTTGATTCTCTGTTTCGGCTATCAGAATGGTGCCGTTATGGTTCAGACTAAGGAATTCAATTTCCTTTCGGATTTCCTCAAGGGTGGAATTCCGTTCCTGCGGTTCCAATAGCATAAATTTTGATTCCCTGTCCAATTTCTTTTTCAGATCCAGGAAAGCCATTGCATCTCCAGGTTGGATGGGCCGAATAGTTGTTTGGTCTTGCATTGGCTATGGCTGCTTGTTGTCTTTTAAAAGTTTCCGGACGGATACCCTGTAGAGGCGATTCAACCCGTTCTCACATTGATTCATGCACTTGAGGATTTGCTCCAGGTTTTGAGCCTGATCGAAGAACTTCGGAATCTTGTTTCTGCTACTGGTAAAGTAGAGGGTTTGGGTTTTGGTATCCACAAAGGGGCAGTATTCAATTTCTTTGGTATTGATTGAGCTTCCCAGATTTTTTGCCGGGCTCCATTTGCCTTCCCTGTCCCGGAAACTGATGTACAAATCGCCATTGCCCAAATCATCTTTTCTGCCGTAGGAGGAGAAGATAAGGTAGGAATCATCGGGTGCAATAAATGCGTTGAATTCCCCCAATTCCGAATTGATGGTTTGGGGAAGGGAAACCGGGGTTGTGTAGCTGCCCTGCTGCCATTGGCTCACATAGATATCTTCCCCTCCCTTGCTGTCGTCCCTTTGGGCGGTGTAGTATAATTTGCCGGATGTTGTCAGGCTGGGGTAATACTCATTGTTTGCGGTGTTGATAGGAGCTCCGATATTTACGGGTTTCGACCAGGGGGAATCGAAATCTTTTCGTTCAACGTACCAGATGTCCACGTCTTTGGGTTCCTGAATGGTATCGGACAGGGGGCGGTTGGAACAAAAGAACAGTTTTAGACCATCGGGAGCGAAGGCGGGCTCTACGTCATTGTATCGACCTGAAAAGGGAGCTACCTCCGGTTTCCTCCATTTGCCCTCCTCTTTGTGCATTCCAACAATAAAAACCTGGCCTCGTCGGTAGCTTTGCAGGGTAAAATACATTTGATTCCCATCAGGAGAAATTGTCAAATCTCTAACATTGGGGAATTGGGAAAACAGTTCAGGCAGAAAGGGAGCTACCGCCTCCTCTTTTGGACCCGGAGTTTTGCTCTGCGCAAAAAGAAGGGAGGAGCACAAGAGCAGGGAAATACTTAGGATGAATTTCATTTTCTAATCGTTTTGTTTCTTCGGGATTCCTACTCCTGAAAGAGGGAGAGAGTCACAGAAGAGGGTTTGTAATTCGTTCGGATTCAATCAGCTTGAAATTCCAGCTGTTGGGTAAATATAAACAAAATATTATTAACATAGTATTGTTGGGTTCCGTAAGGGGAGAAGCAGGCGTCCTCTTCCCATTGTTGATTCTATCGAAAAATAGCGTGCGGTGATTTGAATCGGGTTGTACGCCTCTCGGGAAGGAATTATCGGAGAGAAAAAATTTAGCTTTAGATGTTTTCTAGTGGTAATATAAATTGTGTTTGTTCGTAGAATTTATACATTTTTAATTCCTTGTATCTGATCGAATAAACTTTAATCGTAGCCTTGATTTTTTATTCACTACAATAATTGTAGATGAAGGTGTTCATGAACTCGCTACGCTCGGTTGTTTCTTTTGTGTCAAGACAAAAGAAAAGCCAGTCCGGCTAAAGGACGAAAATATAATAATAGGAATTACTTTGAACGAAAAGAACCCACTATAATTCATATAGAACCGAATATTAGATGTGCCTTTCTCAATCGCTAGGAGTTAGATTGGATATGATGGCTTTTTACTTCCTTATTTCTCCATGTAAAATACCGGACGAGTGGGAGATGAATTTGTAAAACGTCCTATTTTTGCGAGGATACCCTTGAACGATTCTGAAGACTCAGGTAGGCATCTTTTGAATTTTCTTGCTGTTGGATCTCGTTTGATTGTAGGGCAGTGGGAGTTTTCGTTTTATCCGTTTCAACCAAATAGAATTGCTGCAAATTAAGTTGTACAGCGAGCTGTTTCCCTTCCGAATAATCCTCAACAGGCCCTAACCGGTATTTGTGTAGACCATTGTGGTGGGAATGCTGAATGGCACGGAGGTAAGGTTTGAATTCCTTTAGATAGGGATACTGAAAAGCACCCAGTTGTATGGAATAGTTTGCAGCTGGGCGAACAATTTCTTTGCTCAAAGAATTCGAGGGAACACTGTCCTTCAGAATGGAAGTCGGGGGAAGGTTCATCTTTCTCAATTCGGAGCAAAAATCGATTGCTAGGGAGAGTTGAGGAAACGACGCCAAAAGAAATTGAGGGCTTTCCTCGAATCGAACATGGAAGCAGGTTTCGTACGGCTGCTTTGCCTGCACTGTTGGATTTGCAGTCTTTTGCGAAAAAGTTGGGGTTTCCGCCACCGGATCAACAGGTGGGAAATTCTGCTGCCTTTCCGGGAGTAGAATGTAACTGCTTAAAACAAGTACAAGAAGGACGGCCAGGCCCAGGGCAATCTTTTGGAGAAAGATGATTCTTCTCTTCTTTTTCAGGTGGGAACGGAGGCGATTGTATTCTTTAACGAGGGCTTCATTGCGGAGTTTTTCCCTGATTTTTTCCAGGTTATCCGGCAATATCTTTTCGTATTTGGATAACATAGGCAGTTGTGTAAGTGGATTTGACACCAAAAGTTGGAAGTATGTGGTAGTTTACGAATTCGTCTCCCTACAGTTCTGAATTATAGTTTATCCTAATCCGGTGAAGCAACCCTTCCCAAAAGTTGTAAATTTCTGCAACCCTATAGCCACGCCGTTTTTCGGCTGGATCGCAGTTCCTGTTCTCGGGATGTTTAATTTTTCATTAAATCATGCTTCAGCCTGTTTTTATCCAAGTTTGTTACCAGTTCATTACGATTGACAGGTTAGAAATCAAATTGTTTAAGAAGATCTAAATATCTTTTTTTATTTGCCGGAAGAACAGGAGAGATTGAATAAGTTCGGGGAAGGGTTCGAATTTTCAATTGGTTTGCTACAAAACCCCAACCACTACGCGGTAGAGATGGCGTTATTTTGCAACAACAATTCCAATAAATTCTTTTCCTGGGGAAGTATGATTTCTTTCACAAACTATCAACTTTGCCCGTAGGGCATGAGGTATTGTAGGTAATCATCGAAAAACCCTTTTATACTCCCTTGGAGTTAGGGAACAAATTTTTCCCTGCTCCGTTTCATTGTCCCCCAAATATTAACTAAATTGGAGGTACACTAAAAAACCACTGCAACAACAACTTCAATACCCGGTCCCTGGAATACTAAAAAAGATACAGGAGGATAGAAAACACCTAAAATTGAAGCTCATGTCGGATCAAACGGATTTACTCAAGCTGATGGACGAAATTACGGCCCTACAAGCTACCTCGGTAAAGCATTGCCGAATCCCCTTAGAAATCTACCTCTACGAGGCCGAACGTTTGCACACCCGTGCTTCTATCGATCTCTCCCAATTGATCTCTGCCGGGATGGATGAAACCCTGGTGGAAAAACTTCTGGCCCGAACCAAGGCCTTGCGAAGAGCTCAATTGAATTGGGTGGAACAAACCTCCGAAAAGAGGAAGGCCATGGATAGCTGGAAATCCGAGTCCCCAGCCCTTTTCCATCTGCGAAAAGATCTACTGGACAGCATGACGTTCGCCTACCGAAACAGGGAAGACCTTCTGCAGAAGCTTTCGGCCATCAAAAAGAGCAATTCCTACGCCGAAACAATTATGGACCTGAGCCTGCTCGCCACCCTGGGGAGAAACAACCCGGCGCCACTCCTGGCCATCAACTACGATCTTTCGCAATTGGACAAGGCCAGCCAACTGGCTAAGCAAATGGCGAAACTGAGGGGCAATGTTTGCGGCAGAATGTACACCAAAGAGGAAACCCTTACCATTCGCGACAAAGCCTACACTCTTCTGCATGAGGTGGTAAACGAAATACGCAGCTACGGCAAATTTGTGTTCCGCAACCATCCCGAACTTCGGAAGGCCTACGCCAGTCAACACCGGCGGGAACGCAACGCTTCCTACAAAAACACCAGGAGAACCAAGTCCTCCTCCATCGAACTGAACCTCTCCACCATCGAGAAGAACTGATCCCGCTTATCCATGGGAGTGCCATTTCCCCAATTTAGTTCGTCCCCTGCGCTTTTCAACCCCTGCTACTTAAAGGGCATGGCATCTTGGGGGTAGCGCACGGGTCCAGAAAGGTAGCGCATGGCATTATCAGGGGAGCGCATGCATTCATTTTAGTAGCGCATGCCTCGAAAAGGGTAGCGCACGAGGTAAGAATGGCAGCGCATGGGCTCATCTTGCCAGAGGGGGATATAGAATCGGGTGAGAAGGAGTATCCTCCCCCATAGGATAGCATCAAACCGTGTTCGATATAAAAGGAGAAGCAGTGTATCGAAATAGACCTGCCGGTTGTACCATTGATGCGGAGAATTCTCCGGGAATTTTTAGTGAACCAGCAGGATGAAACTAAGCAGACCGAACAGGGCGATCAGGAGGCCCTGAAGCCGTATGATTTTCTGATTTTTTCGCAGTTTTCCGTGGAGTCGCTCATACTCCTGAAGGATAGCCTGTTGTCTAAGCTTTTCTTTTCGTAGTTCAAAATTACTTGTTAGTGAGCTGCTGTGTTTCATTGTTTTGGATGAGTGGTTTAATTTGGTAGATAAAAATAGCTATAATTTTGATAAAGTGTAACCTGTTTTTCAAAAAAAATGGCTTTCTGGGCCGAAAATTTATTTTCCGGGGCAATTTCACCTCCAATTCCTGTTTTTGGGGTGGGATTCTGGCCCAATTCACCTTCCTGCACCCGTTTTTCTCTGAATAGAGAACCCTGTTGATTCTTTTTATACTGTTAATTTATTTTTCTACATCCCTTACGGTTTGCCGGTTTTGTGAGGAAAGCGAAAAAAAACGTTCGTGCAGATAAATGTTCCTTTCGTCAATTATTGCGATTTGTTTAAGGATGTTGTAACTTTTACGATGAAAAAATATCAGAATGTCCTTAGAACACATTTTGATACGAGGTTTGGGATAATAATTAATTTAAGTAAGCTGAAAATTATAAAACAGGGAGGCATTTCTCTCCCATATCGGATTGTACTCACCATCGGAGTTAATTCATTGCCGGAGAAGAAAAGCCCCCATACAGTAAAGAATATAGAAAACAGTTCAAAACTATGCACACACTCACAATTGGCATGATGCTGCCAAGTTCCTCGATTTGCTCCATGGGTAAATCTTACTATAAGGCATTTAAAGATGCGCTGAACCAAAAGGTTGACGATGTAGAAATTGAATATGTAACCGAATTGATTGGACAAGGAGGGATAGAAAAAGTTGCGCATGCCACCGATGCTTTCCTTGGATTTCATGAGGTTGATCTGGTCACTGGAATCGTATCAAATTACAGTTTACAGCATGTGGCCGATCGTTTCAAAAAGAGAAAAACCCCTATTCTTTACAGCAATCTGGGCGAACACTTGCTGCCCACAGCAGGTTTAAATGACTTCGTTTTTTGTAATTCGGCCCACCTCTGGCAGCAAACCTGGCTGATGGGATTTTATGCGGCCAAACATCTGGGCGGAAAAGGTTTGGTTTTTTCGGCATTATATGATTCCGGTTATTCATTTATTGAATCCTTTCGACTGGGCATGCTGGCAGCAAAACCAGACGCCCAGTTGGATATACAACTCCTGCCTATGCCCGCTGCCGGTGAACTGTCGGACATAAGCGGTTCGATTGACCAGGTTGGAATTGATGAAGCCGATTTTGTTTTTGCTCTTTTCTGTGGCGAGGAAGCCTCAAATTTCCTGGAAATCTATAAATCCAGGGGCTACCATAAAAAAAACAAACTACTTGGTTTGCCCTTCCTGTTGGAAGAGAGTGATAAGAATCTTGAGGACATCGATCTCATATCCTTTTCCAATTCAGCAGAAGAAGTAGAAGATCATCCCTTTTATAAAAGTATTTTTTCACAATTGGGACATCTATCCGGAACCCTTATTGGTGAAGCCATTGTTGCGGGAAAAGGAGAATTGGATCGCGACATTTTGGAGCAGGTTTTAATCAAGCAGCAGCTGGCTGAGTTCCGAACGACCCAAACCCCCCAATTCAAAACACCAATCAATATCATTGAACATCGTATTGGTCTTGAGAATGCTGTTGAATCGAATGTTATTCTAAACAAAAGTGTTGACTTAAGTTGTGACGAAGCCTTCAACACCAGTCGGGATATGCTGGCTTCCTCATGGATTAACCCTTATCTGTGCGTATGATGATACGAGTCATGAGAAATACTTCTCACACAGGAGTATGATGAACCAGGGCGAGTACCATGTGACCAATGAAAAAAAATTAAAAAACATGAAAGTATTAGTTTGTTGCAATTCGGACGTGTTGGCGATTCCAACCCTACTAAAACTCAAAGAGCTGGGTGTACTGAAAGGCGTATGCATACCGGACAGGAGTAGGGCCAGTCTTATGCCTGCTTTAGATGCATTGAATTTAGACGTTGAATTGACCTGCTTATCCAGAAGAAACTGGATCTCAACTCTTAAAAATCTAATTCAATCCAAGGATGTCGATTGTGTCTGGGTTTTGACTTTTCCCTGGATTTTTCCTCAAGGCCTATTGGAATCCGTTTCCTATGGTTTTGTGAATTTTCATTTTGGACTCTTGCCCAAATATAAAGGCTGTGATCCTATTTTTTGGCAAATAAGAAATAAGGAAGCTTGTGGTGGTATCACGATACACTATATGAACGAATTCATTGATGAAGGTCCTGTGATTTTACAGGAATCAGTTCGAATCATACCTGGTGAAAACTACGGTTTGCATTGTATGCGACTGGGTAAGCACAATGCGGGCTTGGTAGAGCGTGTCATGAATATACTCATTGCCCCCCAAAATAAGCCTCTGGAGTTGGAGGCTTCAAACCAGGTATTTTCCCAAAAACCCAGTGAAAGTGATTTGAAAATCGATTGGATGAACCAAAGTGCCGAAGAGATAGAATGCTTGGTGAATGCTTCGAACCCAAAGTACGGGGGGGCTAAAACCAGGATAGCAGGATTCGAAATGTATGTTTTGGAGGTTACACCTGTTAATTTGGAAAACAAAGTTGAAGCCAAGCCAGGACAAATCATACATGCTGATTCGACTTATGGCTTGGTTGTTTATTGCTCCGATGGGGAGTCTGTTAGGATTACGGTAGTTCGTACAAGGGAAGGGTATTTGTCGGGCGTTAAGCTTTTTAATTTGGGTTTTAATGCAGGACATGTTTTCGATAATCCTGTTGTTTCCCCGGAGTTATTGTATTGATTCAGATTGGAATAACAACATACGTGTAATCTAAAATTATCAACAATGGAAGGATTTTTAGGAGAAATTAGGGGGTTTGGTGGAAATTTTGCCCCTGAGAACTGGGCTTATTGCAATGGTCAATTACTACCTATTTCCCAGAATCAGGCTTTGTTTTCAATTCTGGGAACGACCTATGGAGGTGATGGTCGTACAACTTTTGCACTTCCTGACTTAAGGGGAAGAGCGCCTATCAGTGCAGGTACCGGTCCAGGACTTGCTACAAGGGGATTGGGCTCACGAAATGGTTCGGAAACCAATACGCTTTATGTATCGCAATTGCCAGGGCACAATCATGCCGCTGCATGGACGCAAACAGCAGGGGTTGCTACAATGCCTGCATCAACTGATCCTGCCACAAGCGAAGAGCCCGGTCCAAATCTGCATATGTCCTTGGCTGAAGCAGGAGGAAAATCGTATATCTATGGCAATGGTATTCCCGATACAAGCTTGCAGCCTGGAACGGCTACCGTTACTGGAGTTGTAAATATTGGGAATGCAGGAGGTAGTCAACCCGTCAATAACATGCAGCCCTATCTGACCATTCATTGGATTATATGTTTAAAAGGTTTATTCCCATCACGAAGTTAAAATTTAGAACGAATCATTATGGAAGGAACTATCGGTGAAATTCGTGGTTTTGCAGGAAACTTTGCACCACGTGGCTGGGCTTTTTGTCAAGGTCAATTACTCTCGGTATCACAGAATGAAGCCTTGTTCTCAATTTTGGGAACCATCTATGGCGGTGACGGACGAACAACTTTTGCTCTTCCTGATTTACGGGGAAGAGTCCCCATAGGTGAGGGAACTGGTCCAGGGCTGACGCCAAGGTGGTTGGGCTTACGAAGTGGTACAGAGATTAATTATTTAACGGTTAATCAATTGCCAGCACATAATCATTTTGCTGTCTGGACGCAAACAGCAGGAGTTGCTACCATGCCTGCATCAACTGAGCCTGCCACAAGCGAAGAGCCCGGTCCAAACCTGCATATGTCTTTGGCTGAAGCAGGAGGGAAATCGTATATCTATGGTAACGGAACGCCCGATACCCGTTTGCAAAATGGAACGGCAAGCGTTGCGGGTACCGTTACGCTAAAAAAAACAGGTGGTAATCAAGCTTTCAATAATATTCAGCCTTTCCTGACTATTCATTGGATTATTTGCATGATTGGTGAGTACCCATCCAGAAGCTAATTTTAAATATTAAACTATATCGTTATGAATGGAACTATTGGAGAAATTAGGGGCTTTGCCGGGAATTTTGCGCCACGAGCCTGGGCTTATTGTGAGGGACAGTTGTTGTCTATAGCATCGAATACAGCTTTATTTTCAATCCTTGGAACAACTTACGGTGGCGATGGACGAACCACTTTTGCACTTCCGGATCTAAGGGGTAGAGCCCCCATAAGTGCAGGTACCGGACCTGGGCTATCTACACGAAAATTGGGGGCACGAAGTGGACTTGAAACCACTGTGCTTACGGTTAATCAGATGCCAAGCCATTTCCACTATGCAGAATGGAAACAAACCGCAGGGGTTGCTACCATGCCTGCATCAACCAACTCTGCTACGAGTGAAGAGCCTGGTCCCAATTTTCAGATGTCCTTGGCTGAGGCAGGTGGTAAATCCTATATCTATGGCGATGGAACCCCAGATACCACTCTGCAGCCTGGAACGGCCTCTGTTGCGGGTACAGTGACACTAGGCAATACAGGAGGAAGTCAGGCTGTCAATAATATGCAACCTTATTTGACCATACATTGGATTATTTGTATGCAGGGCGTTTTCCCATCACGGAGTTAAAATTTTAAATGAAATTATTATGGAAGGAACTATTGGTGAAATTCGTGGTTTTGCAGGAACTTTTGCACCACGCAGCTGGGCATTTTGTCAGGGACAATTGCTGGCAATATCGCAAAATCAGGCTTTATTCTCAATTCTTGGAACAACTTATGGAGGTGATGGGCGCACAACTTTCGCTCTGCCCGATTTAAGGGGGAGAACTCCAATAAGTGAAGGGCGCGGGCCCGGACTGTCTTATCGACCGCTTGGTCAGCGAAGTGGCTTGGAATACAATATTCTAAATACGCTTCAATTGCCAAGTCATAATCATCTTGCAACATGGAATCAAACCGCAGGGGTTGCTACCATGCCTGCCTCTACAGATTCAGCTACCAGTGAAGAGCCAGGACCAAACCTTCATATGTCTTTGGCTGAAGCGGGAGGAAAATCGTATATCTATGGCAATGGTACGCCTGATACCAGCTTGCAGCCTGGAACGGCTACTGTTGCCGGTAATGTTATTGTTCATAATACAGGTGCAAGTCAAGATGTTAATAATATGCAACCCTATTTGGTTATCAATTGGATTATTTGCATGTTTGGAACATTCCCATCCAGAAGTTAATACAGATTAACCTAGAAGAACGGATGCCAATCCGTTCTTCGAAGTTTTATTGTTATTCCCCTAAATCCCCATATTATGAGACAATTATTTACCCTATTTAAATCCTGTTTGTTGGCTGTTTTTCTTTTTACAGCTATTCACGTTTCAGCACAAACTACACTTACCGATGGTGACATAGTGTTTACCAGGATAAATAGAGATGGTAACGATGCCTTCTCCTTTTTGGTGCTTACTGACATAGCCAATGGTACTATCATTTATTTTTCAGATGAATATTGGGATGGTACAGAGTTTACGACTGATTATAATACTATAAAATTTACAGCGACCAGTGATATTGCTGCCGGAGATGAGGTGCATATAAGCGATGAAGCTAACCCTCCTTATGCAAAATCTACATCCGGTACAGTCACTGCCAATTTTGAGGAGATTGGTCAATACACTACATTAGGGGAAGGAGGTTGGATGAAGAGTAATGGAGACAATATATTGGCTTTTCAGGGCAGTATATTGTCTCCAACCTTCATAGCAGGGATATGTTCCAGTAGTGGTAAGACAGGAACTTCAGGAAACGCATGGAATTATACTAATGAAGATCAAGGAACTCAACTTCCTTCCGGTAGAACCAATGGACAGGGTGGTTACCTGGGACTTTTTCCAAATCCCGCAACAGAAATAGACAACGCCCGCTACAAGACATCTGCTCTACATTCGGGTGACAAGGCTACCTTATTAGCAGCCATAATGAATCTAAGCAATTGGGAATTTAACAACGATATTGCCTTTTCTGCTTCAACAACAACATTTACTGTAGAGGGAGGAAATACTGCCCCAACCGCCACCGCCCCCAGTGCTCCAACTGTTCTTGAGGATGCCACCAATGTGGCTTTGGCCGATGATATTCAAGTAGCAGATACCGACGGAGATGACCAGACGGTTACCTTTACCATCACCGGAGGAACGCTAACAATCGGAACCACAGGTATCACATTTGGTGGAAATCTTAACGGTTCAGCAAGTTTTACAGCTTCCGGTACCCTTGCTGCCATTAATTCAGCCCTGGATGCCGCCACATTTACCCCCACCCCCAACCTAAGTGGCACCAATGCAGGTACAATTGCGTTTACCACCAATGATGGCACTGCGGATTCCAATACAGCATCCGTAAGCTTTGATATTACCGCGGAGAATGATGCTCCCACTGCTTCGGATTTTACAATCACTTCCATAAAGGACTATACCACTACTTTTACAGCTGCGAACTTTGGGTATTCTGATTTGGATGGTGATGCACTGGTAAAGATTGTGGTTAATTCAATACCCTCTGAAGGTTATTTGTATTATGATGTGGATGATGATGATGCTTATGATACAGGTGAAGCGATAGGTAATGGAGCCGTTATAAACAAGACTGATTTGGATGAAGGGAAGCTGCAATATTACAATGACAATGGAGCAAGTACCTCCTTTGAATTTGCTGTGCACGATGGTACGGCGTACAGTCTTTCTTCCTACACGGCAACCCTAAATGTTTTAGTTCTTCCAACCGTAACAACCCAGGCCGTTTCTTCCATTACCGCAACAACAGCTACCGGAAAAGGAAATATTACTGCTTTGGGAACTCCCAACCCTACTGCTCATGGTGTGTGCTGGAGTACTTCGGAAAACCCTACAACTGCAAACAGTAAGGATGATAAGGGGGCGGCTTCGGCAACGGGTGAATTTACAGCTTCAATTACAGGGGTGTCAGCCAGAACAACCTACTATGTGAGAGCTTTTGCCACGAACGATGCGGGTACTGTATACGGTAACCAGGTAAGTTTTGCGACTCCCCCCACCCTTGACAATCGCACTTTCAATAATGTTCACAAAGGACTTTACTATCCTTATATGAGCCTATTATTCGAGGATTATAAGGATGAAGCTGGCGATGGAAATAGCTTACAAAACATTCGAATATTGACTTTACCTGCACATGGAACCTTGTTTTTGGACATTACCGATGGTGCCAATGGTATCATTGATGATGGGGAAGCAATTACGGTTGATCAGGAGATCCATAGGAATTACCTGCTTGGGGGCGCCCTTAGATATCTGAATACGGATGGGGTCAACTCCAGCTTTACTTATGTAGCAAACGATGGAACAAACGACAGCAATACCGCTACGGTTACGTTGAATATAATTCCTACACCTACAGTCACTTTTACTTCAGAAACCCAATCCAGCAGTGAGGCCACAGAAACGATAACAATCACAGCTCAGTTGTCGGAAACATTGAACCAGCATCAAGTAACCCTACCCTTCTCGGTGGATAACAGCAGTACGGCAACCGGTGGTGGTACGGATTATTCCATCACGGAAAGTCCTATTACATTTGGTTTTGCGGAGACATCCAAAACTATCGTCATAACCGTTAACAATGATGCTTTGGATGAAGGGGACGAAACAATAGTTGTAAATATGGGGACTCCTACCAATGCAGACCAGGGGGCTACTACCCAACATACTGCTACAATCACGGATGATGATGATGCACCAACCATCGCATTTAACACAGCAAGCTCTGAGGGATTGGAATCGGTAAGCAGTGCAAATCTGCAGGTAAACCTTTCTGCTCAAAGTGGTTTGCCGGTTAGTGTTAATTATTCGGTTTCCGGCTCTGCAACGAGAACAGGTGCAGACTGTATTTTAGCAGATGGCACATTGAATTTTGCTGCTGGTGAGACCAGCAAAAACATTACTATTGCAAGCATCGTAAGCAACCTCCTGGATGAAGATGATGAAACCGTAATCGTTACCTTGTCAAGTCCAACCAATGCCACATTGGGTGGTAATAAGGTTCATACCTATACCATACTTGATGATGACCCTTCACCTACTATTGCATTTACTTCGACCAGTTCCAATGGATTGGAATCGGTAAGCAGTGCGGATCTGCAAGTAGATCTTTCTGCTGAGAGTGGTTTGGAGGTTACGGTTGACTATACGGTAACAGGGGGTGCAACAGGAGGTGGAACCGATTACACTTTAGCAAACGGGAACTTAGCCATTGCTGCTGGTACTACAGCTAAAAACATTACCATTGCCAGTATTGTAAACGATGTAATGGTTGAGGGTAACGAAACCGTTGTTGTTACCCTGTCGAATCCCGACAATGCCACATTGGGCACGAATACGGTTCATACCTATACTATTACTGATGACGATACTGCTGGATTTACGCTGGTTCAATCTGAGGGGACAACTTCCGTAGGCGAGCCCAATACAACGGATTCCTTTACGGCGGTACTGGATGCCCAGCCCGTTTCTGATGTGGTTCTCAACGTTGTGAGTGGTGATACCGGAGAAGCTACCGTGGATAAGGCCAGCCTGACCTTCACCAATGCCAACTGGGATACGCCGCAAACCGTAACGGTAACGGCCGCCGATGACAAGCTGATTGATGGGGATCAAAGTACTACCATCACCATCAGCGTAAATGATGCCGGTAGTGACAATAATTTTGACGCCCTGGAGGATCAGACGGTAAGTGTTTCTACTACCGATAATGATGTGGCAGGCTTCACCCTGTCAAAAACGACAGCTACGATCACCGAATCGGGAACGGATGATTTCTTTACGGTGGTTTTGGATGCCCAACCCATTTCAGATGTAGTTCTGAACATTGCTAATGGAAGTACCGATGAAGCCACGATAGATAAAGTAACTCTTACCTTTACAAATGGGAATTGGAATACCCCTCAAACAGTCACCATTACCCCTGTGGATGATTACCTGGATGATGGGGATCAGCCTATTACCCTTACCATTAGTGTAGATGCCGGTGGCAGTGACAACGACTTTGATGCGTTGAGCAACCAGACCGTGAGTGTAAGCTCTACGGATAATGATACTGCCGGTTTTACCTTATCCAAACTGAGTGCCTCGGTAGAGGAACCGGGAACGGAGGATTCTTTTACAGCTGTTTTAACTGCACAACCAACTTCTGATGTTGTTCTAAAAGTAAGCAGCAGTGATGAGAGTGAAGTAAGCGTGGCACCAGCCACACTGACTTTTACCTCTGAAAACTGGAATACGGCTCAAACTGTTATAGTTACTGGGGTGGATGATGCTTATGCAGATGGGAATCAATCTGCTACCCTAAGTGTTAGCGTGGATGATGCCAATAGTGATAATGCTTTTGATGGTGTAGCAGATCAAAATGTTTCCTGTACCATTACCGATAATGAGGAGGTGGGCTTTACCCTTTGGGAGAATGATGCCTATACCGCAGTTAAAGAATCCGGTACAACCGATGTATTTACGGTTGTTCTGGAAGGTCCGCCTGCCAGCGATGTGGTTTTAAATGTGGTTAGCGGAGACACCGGGGAGGTCACCGTAGACAAAGCCAGTCTGACCTTTACCAATTCCAATTGGAATTCCGCCCAAGTGGTTACGGTAACCGGTGTAGATGATGTTGTAGCAGAAGGTACCCAGATCACTGCCATTACTATTTCAGTGGACGATGCTAGTAGCGACGATGCTTTTGATGCGCTGGAGGATCAGATTATAAAAACGACTACCATTGATGATGATGGACCCGGAATTACCGTAATAGAAACCAATGGAAGTACGATTGGTTGGGAACGTGGGAAAATTGATACGATATGGGTGAATCTGAATTCCATGCCAACTTCCGATGTCGTATTTTCTTTTGCAAGAGCCAACTCAGAGGAAATAGATATTGAGTTTCTGGAATATCAATTTGAAGTTACTGAATGGAATGAGCCTCGTGCTTTTCGTATCGCCGGAGTGAATGACGATGTGGTGGATGGTGATGTTACAGTTCCCCTGACCATTGGTATAGTAGATGAAAAAAGTGATATTGCTTATCGTGATTTCGCCGATATTGTTATTAATGCCATCAATATCGACAATGAGATAGCCTCTTTTTCCGTTTGGAAAACCACTGCCTTGGTAGACGAATCGGGCACTTCGGATTCCTTTACAGTAAAATTGGATGCCGAACCCCTCTCCGACGTGGTATTTAATGTCAGTAGCGGAGATACGGATGAAGTTACAGTGGACAAGTCTACTCTAACCTTTACCAATGCCAATTGGAGTACCAAGCAAACAGTTACTGTAACAGGAGTGAATGACAACCTGGCGGACGGCAGTCAAACCACCGACATTACCATAAGTGTAAATGCAGCCAGTAGCCAGGATTTATTCGATGGTCTTGAGGACCAAACGGTCAGTGTTACCACTACCGATGATGATGCCAATTTTACTCTGTCCAAAACCACTGCTTCGGTAGCAGAATCGGGGATTACGGATGAGTTCACGGTTGTTCTCAATGGAGCGCCTTCCTCCGATGTAGTTTTAAGTGTTACAAGTGGAGATACGGGTGAGGCTACCGTGGATCAAGCTACTCTTACCTTTACCAGTGGAAATTGGAATAGTCCGCAGAAGGTAACGGTTACCGGTGCTAATGATATCCTGGTAGACGGGAATCAGTCTTCAACCATTACACTTAGTGTGGTGGATGGCAGTAGCGATGCTGCTTTTGCTACAGCTATGGATCAAACAGTAACTTGTACTACTATCGATGATGATGTTGCTGGTTTCACCCTTGCAGAAACCGATGGTGGTACCGAAGTTTCCGAAACGGGTACAACCGATACTTACACGGTTGTTTTGGATGCCCAGCCTCTTTCGAATGTAGTGTTGAATGTTGTTAGTGGAGATGTTAACGAGGTTACGGTGGATAAGGCCTCACTTACCTTTACCAATACCAATTGGAATACACCGCAAACTGTAACGGTTACAGGTGTGAATGATTACCTGATTGACGGTAGTCAATCCTCTGTTATTACCATTGGTGTAAATGCTGCAAGTAGTAACGATGCTTTCGATGGGGTTCTCAACCAAATAGTAAATGTTAGCACTACCGATGATGATGTGGCGGGATTTACCCTTGCGGAAACAGATGGAGGTACAACCGTTTCGGAAGCCGGAACCACAGATACCTATACAGTTGTTTTGGATGCGCAGCCCGTTTCCGATGTGGTACTTACCATTAGTAGCGGGGATACGGATGAAGTTACCGTTGATTTGACAACACTTACCTTTACCAATGCCAACTGGAATACTCCGCAAACCGTAACGGTAACAGGAATCGATGATTTCCTTACAGATGGAGATCAGTCTACCCTGGTAACACTTAGTGTTGATGATGCGAACAGTGACAATGCTTTCGATGCTTTGTCGGATCAAACAGTGAGTGTGATTACCGTAGATGATGACCTTCGTGAAATCAATGTTCAATATAGCGGTATTGATCTTTCGGATGGTTCAACGGTAATTAGTGAGGCGCTTGGTACCGATTTCGGTGATCTGGATATTGCAGAGGGAAGTAGGGATAGAACCTTTACTATTCTAAATACCGGAGAGACAGACCTGGAGGTAAGTTCTATTAATTTGTCGGATAGTGGTTCCGGTTTTGGTCTTTCCGGGATTACCCTGCCTACATCAGTCGCAGCTGGCGAGAGTACTACCTTTGTGGTAAGTTTCGATCCGGCTGTAACGGGTAGTAAGAGCGTAACGGTTGCAATTGGCAACAACGATAGTGATGAAAACCCCTTCGATTTCCAGGTGAGTGGAACGGGAACTGCCCGTCCTGTAATGGCCGTTCAAGGCAACAGTGTGCTGATTGCTGATGATTCGGAATCCCCCTCAGAAGGTAACGGAACCCATTGGGGAAATTGTAGTGTTGGCCAAGTGATTACCAAGAATTTCGTAATTGAGAATAAGGGATCCGCAAAGTTGAACCTCAGTGGCACCCCAATTGTTTCCATAAGCGGAAGTAGTAGATTTGCCGTTAGTGAGCAACCCCAGGCAGCAGTTGTTGAGGTGGGAGGAAAAGTCAACTTTTCTGTTCGCTATACTTCGGATTGTACGACAGGAGTGCACAATGCGACCGTTTCAATTGCAAACGACGATGTGAGCATCTACAATTTTAAAGTTGAGGGCGTGAGCATTGATGATGTAGCACCTTTGGCAAGCACCAGGGATACCGTACTTCAACTGGATGGAGACGGTGTGGCCAGCCTGTTGACTGCGGATGTGGATAATGGCTCTACTGATAATTGTACGATTGCTTCCATGACGTTGAATCAAACTTCTTTTGACTGTTCTCAACTGGGAGAGAATATCCTGACCTTTACCCTGGTTGATGCAAGTGGAAACAAAACGGTGAGTGAGGTGACGGTAACCATTGAGGATCCACATACCATAGCCCTGGGAGATTTGGCCGATGTTTGTTTGAATGCAGAAAAGTTGGAGTTACCGGCAGGAAACCCTGCAGGAGGTAGTTATTCGGGCCCCGGCGTAAGTGAGGGAATGTTTGATCCTGTTGAAGCTGGGGAGGGAGTCCATAAAATAACCTACTCCGTGAGCGACAATGGTTGTGCATCTTCAGTCGTTAGAGAACTAACCGTTTGGCCGTTGCCGGAGGTGAATCTGGCTGCCTTTGCAAAGGATACGATGCAACTTGACGAAGAGCAGGTAATCCTACCACAGGGAATTCCGGTTGGCGGTTACTATTTTGGAGAGGGTGTAACAGGCATTCGCTTTGATCCTTCTCTTGCTGGCACTGGAGTACACAATATTTATTATGCCATTAGAGATGAAAACAACTGTTACAATTTCGATCTAACCGAGATCGTTGTTGTTAATATTTTGGATATTCATTCTGTTGAAGATGGAGATGAGGTCCTGATTTTCCCAAATCCGAATCATGGAGAATTCTTTGTTGAGACGAATGAAAAATGTACCATGCGTGTTTTTAACAACCAGGGAGGATTGGTACTTAGTAAGGAAATTCATTCGGGAGACAGAACAAAGGTTACGATGAATCATCTTGCTTCGGGTGTTTATTTAATTCAGTTAACCACCAAAACCAATGTGATAAATAAAAGGGTTGTTATTCAACGCTAGCCTGTAGAGTTTTTTGCGGTTGGTTCATTGGTAGGAGCAAATGACATAGAAAATGGATTGGCCGGAGGAAATGACTAGATAGTCGATTAGATAAATAGGTTTATTCAGATGATTGCTGTCTGGATAAACCTATTTTCTTTTTAAAAGGATGTATGGTTGAGGATTACTATTTATTTCGGACGATGTAGTAATCATTCCCTTCTAATTTTGCGGCAAATGCTTTACTTTTTGAAAATCCGTCGAATGGGGTTATTCTGTATTTGTGAAGTCCCTCCTCGTAATGGTAATTCAACCAAATAAGTTTTGAGTGATAGTTTTTTAGGAAATCATGATCGTAGGCTCCTATCTGAACGGCATATTTTGAGACAATACTTTGCTTTAAAGTATCGGTTGTAGTTCTCTTAGCAGAAGTTGCATGCTTAGTTATAGTCACCTGGGGAAATTCCATTTTTGTCAATTGATAGCAAAAATTGTTGGCCGTTTCCAAACTAATGAATTGTGCCAGAGGATAATTTGGCAAATTTTTAAAGTGAACCTGGAAATATTTTTTCTTTGGTTTGGGAGGTATGGACGTTTTGGATGCCGTATCTTTAGGTAATGTTGATTTAGGGATTACTTTCACCGTTTTTTCTGAATTTCCGGAAAAGAATTGGTTCATAGGGATTGTGAAGGAAATTAGCAGGACGGCACCAATCATCATAAGGGCCACTACAACTCTTTGAAGCGTGATGATTTTGTTCTTTTTATGCATCTGTTTGTTTAGACGAGTAAATTCTTCTGCGATAGCCTTTTGGCGAAGTCTTTCTTTTTTTTCCTTGTATTGAAGAAGCAGTTCTTTTTCGTTGTCGCTAAGTAGGGGATCCATAATTTCAAATATTCTGGTAGTAATTCAGATCGGACAAAAATATATTTTTTTAGGAAAATAGGGCTGGAGAAACAGTGAAAATTGATTTTTGTGAAAAGAAAAACCGAAGAGGAATTCTATATTTTCCTCTTCGGTTTTGTATTGATTGGAATGAATGGATTCGAATTTTAGTTGTAAACTTCTCCTCCGGCTTCCATAAATTCCTGGCGTTTTTGTTCCTTCTTTTCAGACAATTCACGAACATCACGACTGGCTTTCATGGAACAGAAATGTTCACCACACATGGAGCAGAAGTGAGATTGTTTGGAGCCTTCATCAGGCAGTGTCTGGTCGTGGAACTGCATGGCTGTTTCCGGATCCAGGGAAATGCAGAATTGATCTTTCCAACGGAATTCAAATCTAGCCTTACTCATTGCGTCATCGCGTACCTGAGCTCCGGCGATTCCTTTGGCCAGGTCGGCGGCATGTGCAGCCAATTTGTAGGTGATTACCCCTACTTTTACATCGTCCTTATTGGGGAGTCCAAGGTGTTCTTTGGGTGTTACGTAGCAAAGCATGGCTGTACCGAACCATCCGATCATGGCACCACCAATGGCTGATGTAATATGATCGTAACCTGGTGCAATATCAGTGGTTAAGGGGCCAAGTGTGTAGAAAGGAGCATTTTTGCAATATTTCTCCTGCAAATCCATGTTCTCCTTGATCTTGTGCATAGGGACGTGGCCTGGTCCTTCAATCATGACCTGTACGTTTTTACTCCAGGCTTTTTCGCACAGTTCCCCCAGGGTTTCCAGTTCTGCAATCTGCGCACGGTCGTTGGCATCGGCAATGGAACCGGGACGTAGACCATCACCCAGGGAAACAGCGATATCGTATTTGGCCAGAATATCACAGATTTCATCAAAATGAGTATAAAGAAAGCTTTCCTGGTGATGAGACATGCACCATTTGGCCATGATGGCACCACCACGTGATACGATTCCTGTTGTTCTTTTGACTGTGTATGGAATATAGCGCCACAACAGACCGGCATGGATGGTGAAGTAATCGACTCCCTGTTCAGCTTGTTCAATCAAAGTATCTCTATAGATCTCCCAGCTTAAATCTTCCGCTTTCCCCTCAACCTTTTCCAGTGCCTGGTACAAAGGAACAGTACCTACAGGGACAGGAGAATTGCGCATGATCCATTCGCGGGTTTGGTGGATGTTATTTCCGGTACTGAGGTCCATAATGGTATCGGCACCCCAACGGAAAGCCCAAACTGCTTTTTCTACTTCCTTATCGATGCTGGAATCAACAGGGGAGTTTCCGATGTTGGCATTTATTTTTGTAAGAAAGTTTTTACCGATGATCATGGGTTCGCTTTCCGGATGATTGATGTTTGCGGGGATGATGGCACGACCTTCAGCAATTTCCTGTCGAACAAATTCGGGTGTAACTAATTGCTCTCCCTTGCGCAACTGGTTCTGACTCAAGCCCTGATTCTCCCGGATGGCTACGTATTCCATTTCCGGTGTAATGATTCCTTGTTTTGCAAAATACATTTGGCTCTGACCGGTTGCATCCTTCCTGTTTTCAATCCACTGTTGACGCAATTTGGCAATCCCTTTGTTTAAATCTATGTCAATTTTGGGATCGGTGTAGGGCCCCGAAGTATCATAAACCGTTAGAGGTGCATTTTCCTCTAAGTCTCCGTTTGAATTTCGGGTAGGGGATAGCTTTATCTGTCGCATTCCGACATTCACTCCCTCCATTTCTCCCTTAATGTAGATTTTCTCTGAATTTGGGAATCCTTCCCTTGATATCAGTTGGTTGATGTTTTTCTCGTTCATTTTATTTAATGTTGAAGTATATTCGTAATTCTTTTTAAATGTTGGTTCAATTTCTTCGCGGTCATTGAATAAAGGTTGCAAGTCAACAGTTTCTTGTCAGTATGGGTATAGTGACAAGTGACTCGAAGTCAGAACCTCTATTCTAGAATGTTAGATTGCTAACTAATTTCCAGCGGTTGAAATCTTAACTTTCATAGTCGTATGATCCAGCGTATTGTAAAGCAAAAGATCCCCATCCAGTACTTTTCCTATGCCGGTGATGATCTTTATAGCTTCAGTGGCTTGCATAAGCCCTATAATTCCCGGAACAACGGGCAGTACTCCGATCTGTTTTCCATCGGAAAGGGGCAATTGTTCCGGCGCCTCCGGATAAAGATCGGTATATTGAATTCCCGATTGGAAGTTAAATACGGATAGCTGTCCTCCGTACTCGAATACCGAACCGTAGATCCATGGCCGTTCTGCCTTTTGAGCAGCCTCAGAGATGAGGTAGCGGGTATCAAAGTTGTCACAGGCATCCACAATTACATCGTATTGTTTGAATAGGTCAACAGCGTTATCCCTGTTTAATCTAAAGTTGTAGGAGTCGATGTTAATTTGTGGATTCTGGTCTATGAGTTTTCGGGTACTTACAGTTACCTTATACTGCCCCTTGTCGGCTTCATCGTACATTATCTGACGCTGTAGATTGCTTAATTCCACAACGTCACCATCCATCAGGCCGATGCGACCAATTCCTGCGGAGCAGAGGTATTTCAGGAGGGGGGAGGCCAGTCCGCCAGCTCCTACTACTAAAATGCTTGCATCTTTTAGTTTGGCCTGGGCTTCCTTCCCGAAATCGGGGAGGATGATCTGGCGCTGGTACCGTTTTTGTTCCTCTTCTGTTAAAAGATTTCCATTCATAAGACTATTCCAGTAAAAATTATCCGTATACATTGGTTTGTTTAAAGGGGGCTAGGACATAAGTTTCATTGTGAAAAAAAATGTAAGGCGAATATTTAATCGAACTTCAATAGGTCTGCCCTATCAATTCTTCTCCATAACTTATTTATTCCTTCACCTTTTCATTTGTCTCCTGCATGAAACTGTCCCAGTCTTTCCAAATGGCTTCGTAATTGTTTCGTTTTAGGAAACTCTCTATTTCATTAGGAGTTCTTGGGTCCGAAATTTCGAATTGTTCCAGTGCTTTGGTGTGAATTGCGTACCCTCCCGGTTCGGTTTTAGAACCAGCACTCATAGCAGTAATTCCCAATTTGAAAACATGGTCGCGAAAGTTTTGGTTTTCTCTAGTAGAAAGTGATATTTCTACCTCCTGGTTCAATATGCGATAGGCACAGATCAGTTGCAGCAAATCACGATCAGTGACTTCCATGTTGGGTTCAAAACCTCCCGCATTAGGTCGTAACCTGGGAAAGGACAATGAAAGGCGCGATTGCCAATAGTTCTTTTCAAGGTAATTCATGTGGAGGGCGATAAAAAAGGAATCGGTTCGCCATTCTTCCAGACCAAGAAGACATCCCAGTCCCATTTTGTGGATGCCTGCTTCTCCCAATCGATCAGGGGTTTCCAATCGGAAACGGAAATCTGATTTTCTCCCTGCAGGATGGTACTTGCCGTAATTTTGCTGATGATAGGTTTCCTGATATACATAAACTGAATGTAGGCCTGCATCAATTAGTTCCTTGTACTCCTCCGTTTTAAGGGGTTGAACCTCCAGGGAAATTTGGGCAAAGAGAGGGCGTAGCAATTCGATCGCTCTCTTTAAGTAGGGAACACCAGCTTTTCCAGGATGTTCTCCTGTTACCAGGAGAATGTGTTCGAACCCCATACTTTTGATGGCTTCGGCCTCCTGAAGAATTTGTTCCTCGGTGAGAGTGATTCGTTCGATTTTGTTTTTATGACTGAACCCACAATATACGCAAGAATTAGCACAGGCATTCGAGAGGTAAAGTGGTACATACAGCTGCATTCCTTTTCCAAATCGCTGTTGAGTGAGCAGCATACTTTTTTGGGCCATTTGTTCCAGAAAAGGAGTTGCTGCAGGAGAGATGAGGGCTTTGAAATCTTCCAGGGAACAGTCTTCTTTTTGCAGAGCCAGCTGTACATCTGTGGCTGTTTTACTGTAGATGCTATTCCTGATTTCGTCCCAATTGGATTGATTTACAATTTCAAAAAAACTCATGATTTACAAATCTAAAAATGAGGTTAAAGGGCTGCTGGCCTGAGCTGTTATTTGTTGTGCTCCTAATTTTGCTTCATAGCCCATTCTTCCAGCCTCTACGGCCAGTTTAAATGCTGTTGCCATACGGATTGGGTCCTGGGCTACGGCGATGGCTGTATTCACCAGGACTGCATCGGCTCCTATTTCCATGGCTTCGGCAGCATGACTTGGGGCACCAATGCCTGCGTCTACTACAACGGGGACATTGGCTTGTTCGATGATGATTTTGATGAAGTCACGTGTTAATATCCCCTTGTTACTTCCAATAGGAGCACCTAAAGGCATAACGGCAGCTGCTCCTGCATTTTCAAGTTGCTTGGCCAGAATTGGATCTGCTTGCATATAGGGAAGGATGATAAATCCTTTTTTGGCCAATTCTTCGCATGCCTTTAAGGTTTCTATCGTATCCGCCAGTAAGTATTTGGGGTCGGGGTGAATTTCCAGTTTGAGCCAATTGGTTTGGAGGGCTTCTCTTGCTAATTCTGCAGCAAAAACAGCCTCTTTTGCTGTACGAACCCCTGAAGTGTTGGGCAGCAACATGAATTTATCCGGATCGATGTGACGAAGAAGATCATCTTCCTGGTTGTTGATGTCAACCCGGCGCAGGGCTGCGGTGACCATTTCGCTGCCGGTTGCTACCAGTGCTTCGGCCATAATTTTATTGGAGCTGAATTTACCGGTCCCAACAAAGAGTCTCGAACTAAATTCGTGACCTGCTATTTTTAATGTTTCCATAGTGATGATTGTTAAGTAATTTCAAATATTTTTGAGTTTCCTGTTCGGGAAATTCTGATGTGCTAATTCCTGAGGATATCGCTAATCCATGTATCCCTGTCTTTTGAAGAGGCTCAACATCCTCTGGTGTGATTCCACCTATCGCCACAATAGGCAGTTGAATGTTGGCTTTGGTACATTGTTGAAGGATTTGACGGTAGCCCTCAAATCCGAGAACAGGAGCTAAGTTTTTCTTCGTGGAGGTAAACCGTAGCGGACCAAGACCGATGTAATCCACACCTTGGTTCCATAGGTCTTCAATATCCTGGAATGTATTTGCTGTTCCTCCTATAATGATTCGATCTCCGACTATTTTTCTGGCTTCTTTTGGAGACATGTCCATTTTGCCTAAATGGACGCCATCTGCTCCTATTGTTTTGGCTAAATGCGGATAATCGTTAAGAATGAGGATTGCTCCTGTTTGGGAACAAAGTTGTTTTGCTTTTCGTCCCAGGTCGATAATGGTTTTTTCGGATTGATCTTTTATTCTGAGCTGGACCCAGTGTCCTCCTCCTTTACAAAACTTTCGAATTTGTTCCAATTCGTCGATGGGAGAAAAGTTGTTGGTGATGTACTGTAATCGTGAGATTGTTTTATGATTCATTTTTTTGGAATTAATCAATTAGGCTGCTTTGAATTTCACAAAACCGGGAAGATACTGCTTCTGATGTCAGAGGGGAGTTCATCCAGATACTTCCCAGCAGGGCAAACCCTCCAAATCCGCAATGTTTGATTGCGTTAATGTTTTCCTGATTCAATCCTCCCAGAGCTACACAATTGTTGATCTCGGGATGCGATAGAAAAAAGTTTTGCAAATCTTCAATCCTAAAGTTGCTTTGATAACCCGATTTTGAGATGGAATTAAATATGGGGCTTAAGAATTGATAGCTGTAATCTCTCCATTCTGATCCAATCTCTTTTAAAGAGTGACTGGACTTACTTCGGCGAAGCTGATTTGATAAACCAATCAATTCTTTATTGGTTGTTCTGCCGGTAATATGGATGCCACCAAGATTATAGTTTTGAGTGAGAACGTAGTGTTGGTGCAAAACGATTCTTGGATGAAATTTTGTTGGTATATTATTCAGTAACAAAGCGATCTCTTGCATGCTTGATTGTGGTTTTCGAAGGTGGAGGTATTGTAAACCATTATCGAACAAGGCTTCCAGCATTAAAGTCTCATTCGGGAGTATTTCCGGATGTGTAATAACAATTAGTTTCATGTGTTAAGTATGTTTTCTATTTGTTACATGGAACTTATATTTCAATCCAATCCTTTTCTGTTTTGGGATTGAATTTGACTATTAGTTTCATGTATTAAAACATAATTTATCAACAGAGAATGGGTTCTGATTGATGCAGAAATTGTAACTGAATTAATTGGTTGTAATCCGTTTCCTATTTTGGAGGGAAGGAGTTTATGGTGGATCGAAAATTTGATTATCCTCCCTGTGTCGCCCGGATTACCAGAATTTTTTCTCCTCCTTTGAGGGAATGGTTGCCCCAATTAGATGAAGGAATAATTTCCTGGTTTATCGCTATGGCAATGCCTTTGGAAGGGGTGTTGAGCTGTGTTAGAAGTTGGAGTAGGGTTGTATTGTCGGCAGCCTCCACTTTTTGATCATTTACATAAACTATCATTTTGTAAAAAAAATTGTAGTAAATGAAAGAGGTCTTCGACCGAATTGATGATTCCCTACGTCGGTGTTAACCGTATCAGGTTCATTGGGTATAATCTCAGCCATAATGGCACCCCTTATCAATTACTTAATGAAACAATTAGAATTTGGTTTTACAGATAGCCGTAGACAATAGGCGGTATACTTGGTTTCTCTCCCTTCGCCGGAATTACCCGGTCAGGTTCAAAGGGTATAATCTCAGCCTACTTTGTAAGGCACCCCTGTAAAACTGGTACAAATCTAGAAAAATATTATTGTTTGGACGAAGGAGTTGATTTGTTTTTTTTATAAAGAATTATTCCGAATAAGGGGACTGGAGGTGTTGAAAAAGAGAAAATGGGGGCCATTCATCTGCTTAAGATGCACATAACTCAAAGTTAAAGCGACTATTTGAACCTTTTAAGATAATGAACCTTCTATGGAAGTAGGATGAAAGCATCCAATGCAGTTTCCGGCCTTTCCCATTTCTTGTTTTTGCTCAGTGATAAAAATAAAAACTTTTTGGAACTATTATATCGTTTAATAGAAAAATGCTGGTATTTTTCCTGATTCCAAATAGTGTCAAATTTTCCCCAGGGGATTTTGGGAATGCCCTCTCATTGTGTTAGCTTTGTTTTGTTTAGAAACTGATGAATTATGAGTAGTGAAAGCAAACGAAAAAGGTACCAAAGACTATATAAACAGTTGGAAGGCTTATTAGGGACAACAGATAATGTTTACTCCCGGTTGGCCACCATCGAAGCTATATTGCATCATAAAATTAAATACTACTTTTGGACTGGTGTTTACATGTTGCATGATGGGGAATTATTGGTTCATTCCTACCAGGGGCCAGTAGCCTGTCAAAAATTGAAGAAGGATGTTGGTGTGTGTTGGGCGGCTGTGAACAGAAATGAGACGGTAGTGGTTGAGGATGTTCATGATTTTCCAGGTCACATTGCTTGTAACTCCGCTTCTTCTTCTGAAATTGTTGTGCCGTTGCGAAATCCCAAGGGAGAAGTGATTGGGTGTTTTGATGTGGATAGCAAGGAGGTTGGATCGTTTGATGAGGTGGATGCGGAAGAGTTGGAGAAAATTCTTCACTTGGTATACTCTGTTCCATTAAAGAATTGACGGTACGTCTCATTCTGAAGAGAAAGACTTGAAATACATCCTGCTTTTTTAGACAGTAATAAGTTAATTCAATGTAGTATGAATTTGATTTCGACATTAATAGGACTGATAGCTTTACTAATTGTAGGAATTGGTATGTTTTTTCCATTGATCGGGGCCATTCTTAGTTGGATTGGTTTGGCCCTGGCTCTTGTTGGAATTATTTTCGGTGTATTGAGTCGTAAAACTGGAGGACGAACCCTTAACCTGGTTGTAATTCTTTTGGCACTTTTCCGCCTGTACTTAGGGGGCGGCATTATTTAATTTATCCTATGAGCGCAACTCTACCTCAAAATGTGATTCGTTTTTGTCCGAAGTGCGGATCTGTTGAATTTAACTATCGATCGGACAATTCTTTTGGCTGTGCCCAATGCAAGTTTCAGTTGTATGTGAATTCTGCTGCGGCAGTGGCTGCTTTAATTGTAGATGAAAAGGGGCGGCTATTGTTAACCAGAAGAGCATTGGAACCCAATAAGGGAATGTTGGATTTACCTGGAGGTTTTGTGGATGTAATGGAAACGGCAGAGGAGGCTTTGGAGAGGGAGATCAAGGAGGAATTGGATCTCAAGTTGGATCATTATACTTATTTTACTTCCTTTCCAAATGAGTATGTGTTTGGAGGTTTGTCGGTCTTTACTCTTGATTTAGCCTATATTTGTCAGGTAAATTCCTTTCAAAATATAAAGGCTATGGATGATATTTCAGACTTTGAATTTTTTCATCCGACCGAAATTCGATTGGATGAGATTTGTAGCGGGTCTATTCAAAGTATTATACAACGTTACATGAGATTCTGTGATAATTAGAATTATCAACAGGAGAGGAGGATGTTCAATTAAGGAAATACCTTAGATGAACAACTTTTCTCCCCTCTTTTTTTGTCTTGAATATTCTATTTTCCTTTTTTCAATTTTTGTTTTTTTGCCTTTCTCTTTCGCACTGCTTCGTTGTGTTGAAGTGTCATTTTTAACATTTTGGCGGTGACGTAATCTTCATCTGCAGATCTTAGTCTGGCATATTCCTTTGCCATAACCCTCACCATGGCTTCATTGGCGCCCAAACGGTGAAAGTTTTTGATGCCAAGGTTTAGATCAACAGGCTTAAATTTAGTCCGGTTTAGATCAACCAGGAAAAACTTGAAACCTGAGATTTGCTCCTTTATAAGCGTATTACCAGGTGAGTGATCGATAAAATAGACCCCGTTTTTATGAAAGTTATAGGTAAATCGTGTAAATTCTTCTAAAACATTACTGATTTCTTCTATTTTTCTTCCTAGCAGTTCTCTATAGGTGTAATCACAATCTTCCTGAATGGATATGTAATAGCTACGTGATAATCCTCCATACTCGTAGAACTCAATGTAGGCCAATGGGGCAGGGGTTGAGACCCCTAAGTGCAACAATTTTGTGGCATACAAAAAGGAGCGTTTCGCTTTGGAATCTCTAAGATACCTGTAGGCAAACCTGTTAATGATGTTCGGTTTCTTGAAAGATTTTACATTAATTCGCAAACCTTCCAAATCAATAACTTTGATAAGGTTTCTTCCTTCCTGAATAACTTGTCCCTGGTTCTCGAAAAGCTTTGGGACTTCCAGAATTTTATCCTTAAGGTTTTGGTAGGCAGGATTGATTTGGTAATGCATTATTTAAAACTTTTTAAGGATTTTCTTCTTCTGAAAAAGCCTAATTCTCGTTTTTGAGGGACTCCGTTTCGTTTAATGTAATCTTTGGCTGCATCCAACATTCTTTTACAGGAATTGCCATCGAAATAGGGATCGAAATATTCGATAGCTTCTTTTCTTTTGCCTGCAAACTCATCTGTGGTAATCTCTTTATCAAATGCTACAGCTAGCTCCATTGGATCTTTGATATCACGCCAGTATTTTTCCTGAGAGGCATTGTTATAGGTGATCACTGGTTTGTCGAGAAAAAGGAACTCAAAAACAACAGAAGAGGAGTCGCTGATCATTACATCGGAAATCAAAAGGAACTTGTTGATATCCACATCTGCCATCCAGATCATGTTTTCATTAGAGTTTGCGATTTTTTCGTACTCTTCCATCCATTTTTTATCAGTTAAAGGGTGGAATTTAAGAATCAACAAGACATCTTCTCTTTCTTGTACAAAACGTTGGATTCCTTCCTGCATGTATGGCAAAGACGTAATAGATGGGGGAAAGGTTGGAGCGTACAATGCGATCTTCTTTTTCTTGTGCTTGCTCAATAATTCCTGCTTGTATGCATCGTATTTATTCTTGTCTTGCAGGATTTTATCTCTTCTGGACCAACCCGTTTCAATTACTTCTGCTTTTCTCTTGTGTTTGAGGGCTTTTTTATACCCTTCGGTAAAGTAGGGGCCTTGGGTTAGATAGAGGTCAAAGTAATCTCTGATTCTAAAGTATCGTTTTTCCCCACATTCGTATCCATGAGAGATTTGAATTTTTACCCCGGGTAGATCGTAGGGAACTACATTGCAAGGTACGAAAATGGCTTCAGGTGAAAAATCATAAACCTTTTTGATATCATTAGTGTATGGAACATCCAAATCAAATTGAGGGATGTTTTTTTCATGTATGTACCATAATACTTCATGCCCACCTTCGGCGACAGCCGCCTCATAGATAGGTTCAACCATTGATATGGTATATTTCTGTTCGCAAAATAAAACGATCTTCATTGGTTTCCTTTTATTATCTGTTTGTACATATCAAATTCGTGGGTAGAGCTATATGCGATGAAAAGCTAATAACCGTACCTATTTGTTTTATATGTTGGTATCAATAGCAATCCCGTTTGCTTTCGGGAGGGAGGAATTTCCGGGTAATTCATCAAATTTTTGATTTTCTTCGGAATGTTTCAATTGAAAAAGAGTAGTGTTCTAAATATATCCTCCCTTTTTCTTTTGCAAAGAAAACAAAAATTATTTTTCTATTTCAATTTATGAACATCAATTGAGATGTGTGTTGATGTTGTTGCCGTCAATAAAAACGCCATTATTATGAAAATCCCAGATTATAATCTGTATCTTTGTCCGTCATAAAATTTTTTAAAAAAGGAGGTTTTGAAATGAAACGAAATTTGATTTCCCTTATTATTATATTGTTTGTCAGTACTGTAGTTGAAGCGCAAAAGAAAGTAGAATACGAAGTTGGAATTTCTTCGGCGTTTGGAAAAGGTAAGGAACTTCCGTTTTGGTTTCATTCCAATAAGCGAGGCATAACACCTGATCGGGGGTTTGTTATGGGTGATTTTTCTATGGCAATGGATTTTGATGAAAGTCGAAAGCAAGCTTTTGATTTTATGTGGGAAGCCAGTGGTGCCGGCTATACCGGCCATGATTCCAAAGTGTTGGCAGATCAATTGTATGCAGGGATTAGATGGAAGTTTCTTGATCTTTATTTAGGGCAAAAAAGTCATGCTTTGGCTTATGATGGATTGTCCTCCACCAATGGCGATCTGTTGTATTCCAACAATGCAAGAGCTTATCCCCAATATGAATTGAGTGTTTCGGATTGGACGAGTCTTCCTTTTGTTAAGGGATTAATTTCGTTTAAAGGACTTTTGTCCGATGGAATTACAAAGGATGATCGTTATATTGATAATGCAAGAATTCATCATAAGAATTTTTTCTTGCGGATTTTTAAAGATTATAAATTTAGTGCAAGTGCAGGGGTTGAACATTACGCTTTATGGGGGGGGACTCATCCTGTGCATGGTGATATTTCAAGCTCTTTAGATAAATACATAAAAATATTCAGAGTAGAAGGCGATGATGCAGGGACTTTTGGAAATGATAATTATCGTCTGGGTGATCATATTGGAAGCTACCGTTTCGATTTGTATTACAACGATAAAAATATTAGTCTGAATGCCTATCATCAGACCGTATTTGAAGATGGTTCCGGAAGTCGAATGAATAGTGTTCCGGATGGTTTGTATGGAATTTACTACCGCAATAAGGCTAGGGAAGGAGCCTTTGTTCAGTCGGCTGTACTTGAGTTTTACCATACTACGGATCAATGTGGGGAAGTATTTATGGACGGAGATAAGATGCTTGGAGGTAGGGATAATTATTTCAATCATAGTGAATACCGGTCGGGGTGGACTCATTATGGAAGAACTATAGGTTCCCCTTTGTTTACAACAGGGATGTCCGGTGGACACACGGTTATTGCCAACAACCGTTTCAAGGCAGTTCATATGGGGGTGTTTGGCCATATAGGCGTTTTGCCTTACAAAACCTACTTTACCTATAGTAAAAATCATGGTACTTATTTTGATCCTTATGCCTCTACCTTGAATCAATTCTCAGGTTATGTTGAGGTCACTATTCCGGCAAGCAGAATCCCTTTTAAGATTGATTTTGCTTGTGCTGTTGATGAGGGGGAACTCCTTAAAGATAATATCGGGCTTTTCGTACGATTATCGAAATCCGGGATTATTAAATGGTAAAACAGGAGGGACAACACTAAAATAGTTCTAAATATGCTGAAGAATTCGAACCCATATTTTGCTTTATTCTATCTGGAAAACAATTATTTTCTACCACATTTTACATCGGTGTTGGATGAGTTGAAGGACAATTCACTTACTTGTGCCATTGTGATTCCTGAGGAGAAATCAAGAAATCGGGTAAAGCAAAATAAAACAACTATCTCCTATTGCGAAAAGAATTTTATTGAATATGTGCTTCTGCCGCAGGAGGGACTTGTTTGTGAATATTTGTTTTTTGGGAATGCGATTCATCCCACAGGGATAGACTATAAGCAAACCGTGTCCATTTTCCATGGTTGCTGGGGTGGGAAAAATGTTTACCTGAGGAATGAGTTGACGGAATTTGATATCAGGTACGTAGAAACAGAGTTTATTCGGGAAAATATTCTCAGGGCCCATCCTGATAAGAAAGATAATATGGTAACGGTGGGGTATACCAAACTTGATTCCATGCTGAAAATTGATGCGCAAGCCATTGAGGAGTCAAGACAAAAATATGGATTGGATCCGGCAAAGAAGACCATATTGTATGCGCCAACTTTTTATCCTTCTTCCATAAGGAAAATTCCGGCTGATTTTCCTGAGGTTTTGAGCGATTTCAATATAATTGTGAAGCCTCATTTTTACATTTATATGAGGGAAAGATATGGGAAAGAACTAGAGTTAATAGAAACGTGGAATCAATATGAGAATGTGTATTTCGCGGATTTGTCAGAGAACTCTTTAATTCCCTTTATGCATGTGGCTGATCTTTTGGTTTCGGATTTGTCGGCTGCAATTTATGAGTTTGCAGCTATGGGGAAGCCTGTAGTCGTTAATCGATTTGTAAATTCACGGTGGTACTATAAATTAATGCCCAACAAGTTGAATAAGAGGTTGGATCTGGTTAATTTTGACCTGTGGGAAGTGGGTGATAATGCTTATGATCACAAGCAGATGATCAGACTAATAAAAGAAAATCTGGATAATTCCAGTAAAATGGCCATAAAGAGACAACAATTGGTTGAGAAAGTCGTTGGAGTTGTTGACGGAAAAGTGGCTGAACGAATAGTGAAACATTTAAAAAATAATATATCATGAGTAAGAGTGTATACATTGGCATGAGTGCCGATATCATTCATCCGGGACATTTGAATATCATTAAGGAAGGTTCTAAGTTGGGTACCGTTACAGTTGGTGTTCTAACTGATAAAGCAATTGCAAGTTACAAGCGGTTACCTTACCTTGATTTTGAGCAGCGGAAGATGATTGTGGAAAATTTAAAAGGTGTAGATAAAGTAATCCCCCAGGAGACTCTTGATTATGTACCCAACCTGATGAAAGTGAAACCAGACTTTGTTGTACATGGTGATGACTGGAAGGAAGGGATTCAGAAGGAAACCAGACAACGTGTTATTGATACCATCAGTGAGTGGGGCGGAAAAGTTATTGATGTACCCTATACCCAGGGGATTTCATCTTCGAAACTAAATGAGAAGATAAAATCGATCGGCACTACACCTGAAATTAGAATGAAACGTCTGCGCAGATTGATTCAGGCTAAACCAGTTGTTCGAATTTTGGAATCTCACAGTGGCTTAACCGGATTGATTGCTGAAAATGCCAAAGTAAGTGTGAATGGTGTTGATCATGAGTTTGACGGAATGTGGTCCAGTAGTTTGACTGATTCTACCTCAAAGGGAAAGCCCGATATTGAGGCTGTTGATATAACTACCCGTATGCACGGACTTAACGATACCCTGGAGTGTACTACCAAGCCTATTATTTACGATGGGGATACTGGAGGAAAAGTTGAACACTTTGTTTTTACGGTTAGAACACTTGAGCGTCATGGTGTGTCTGCGGTGATTATTGAAGACAAAACCGGGTTGAAAAAGAACTCCCTTTTTGGAACAGCTGTGCCTCAGACTCAAGATACCATTGAAGACTTCTCTGAGAAAATCAAAGCAGGAAAGATGGCTCAGGTGACAGAAGATTTCATGATTATTGCCCGAGTTGAAAGTTTGATTTTGGGTAAACCTGTTGAGGATGCATTAGAAAGAGCTCGTGCCTACGTAAAAGCCGGAGCTGATGGAGTAATGATTCACAGTAAGGAGAAAACTGGCGAGGATATTAAGGCGTTCTGTGAACAGTTCAGAGCTGAAGATAAAAATACTCCGCTTGTGGTAGTGCCTTCTACTTTTAATCATATCACAGAGGACGAGTTCAGTCGTATGGGCGTGAATATTGTTATCTATGCAAATCATATGTTGCGTGCTTCCTATCCTGCAATGATGGATGTGGCAAAGTCCATTCTTGCGAATGGTCGTTCCTACGATGCGAATGATAAATGCATGCCTATTAAGGAAATTCTTGAACTAATCCCCGGAACAAAATAAGTTTGGAATGATTGAATTAAAGTCATTTTTTGAAAATTTAGATAGTAAAGGGGTTAACTTTTATACTGGAGTACCCGATTCATTGCTGAAATCAATTTCAGCCTATCTGTTCGATAATTATCCTGGCGAGAAACACATTATTGCTTCCAATGAGGGGGCTTCTGTCGGTTTGGCTAGTGGTTATTATTTGGGAACTGGTCAGGTTCCGATTGTTTACATGCAGAATTCAGGTATTGGAAATGCTGTGAATCCGCTTTTGTCATTGGCTGATCAGGATGTATACAGCATCCCAATGATTCTGTTCGTTGGGTGGCGAGGTGAACCCGGAGTTAAGGATGAACCTCAGCATGTGAAGCAGGGCAAGGTTTCGAAGGATCTTTTCGATGCAATGCAAATTCCTTGTGAAATAATGAGTGCGGATACGGTTGAGGCCAATAGCCAGGTGAATAGGGCTTTGGTGGAGTGTCAGAAAAACTCCAGTCCCTATGTTTTCCTGATTAAGAAAGGAACTTTTGAGGACTATAGCTTGACTTCTCAGGATGCTGTAAATACTTATCCTGAGAGGGAAGATGCCATCGAAAAAGTAGTTGATCATATCGAAAAGGAATCTGTAGTTGTTTCCACTACTGGAAAGATTTCCCGCGAGCTTTTTGAAATTAGAGAAAAGCACCATACAGGGCATGACAAAGACTTTCTTACTGTTGGATCTATGGGACACGCTTCTCAGATTGCGATGGGAGTTGCCATGAGTTGTCCGCAAAAGAATGTTTATTGCTTTGATGGTGATGGTGCCATTATTATGCACACCGGGTCTTTTGGAATTATTGCTGCTGCCGACTGTACGAATTTAAAGCACATTGTTTTTAACAACGGGGCTCATGATTCTGTGGGAGGACAGCCTACCATCGGTTTTGATATTGATTTTGGCCAAATTGCAAAGGGCTTTGGATACAAGCGGTCCTTTATTGCTGAATCAATGGAGGGGCTGAATGCAGTTTTACCAGAGTTCATCGAGAGTGAAGGCCCCTCATTATTGGAGGTAAGAGTCAAGAAAGGTGCTCGCAAAGATTTGGGAAGACCTACTACTACGCCAATTGAGAATAAGGAAAACTTGATGGAGTTCTTAAAAAAATGATCCAAAACACATACATAGGAAAGGGAAGTATAGCTTCCCTTTCTGATATACTGAAGCCGTATTCGGGGAAAAAGATTTTTCTTGTGACCGGAAAATCTTCCTATGAGAAATCAGGGGCGAAATCACTTTTAGAAGAGTATCTGAAGGATACGGAGTATATTAGATTTTCAGATTTTGAAGAGAATCCTAAGCTGGAAGATGTTGAAAAAGGGATACATCTGTTCAAGGAGGCGAATTGTGAACTAACCATTGCTATTGGTGGTGGGAGTGCTATTGATATAGCCAAGTTGATCAATAGTCTTGCCTACCATTCAGGTAGTTTACAAGAGGTTGTAAAAGGCAACAGGCTTGAGCAGAAGCCATTCCCGTTGATTGCCATACCAACAACGGCAGGAACAGGTAGTGAAGCTACTCATTTCGCTGTAGTGTATATTAATGGGGAGAAGTTCTCCTTTGCCCACAACGATCTTCTACCGGGATATGTTATTGTTGATTCTCAGTTTACCTACTCAACACCTGCCTACCTTGCAGCTTGCACTGGTGCTGATGCACTTTGCCAGGCTATTGAGTCGATGTGGGCAACGGGAGGAAACGAGGAATCCAGAGAGTATGCTGCCAAGGCCATTGAATTGGTTTGGAACAACCTGAAAGAAGCAGTTGTAAACAATGATCACTTGGCTAAAGACAAGGTAAGTGAAGGGGCCTTTTGGGCTGGGAAGGCGATAAATATTTCCAAAACTACCGCCAGCCATGCCTTGTCATACAAACTGACTTCTCGGTTTGGTGTTCCCCATGGACATGCTGTTGCTCTTACCCTGGCTCAGGTAATGGAAGCCAATTACGAGTTTGCTCAAGAGAATGTTAAGCGAATTCTTTCATTACTTCAAACTAAGGACCTATCTGATGGTGTTGCTAAAATTTCGAAGTTTTGGGAGAGTCTGGGCTTAGCTATGAAATTAAGTGAATTGGGAATTGAGGAGCAACATATTGCGCAGTTATCCAATTGCAATCTTGAACGATTGAAGAATAACCCGGCAGTATTGTCTAAAGAGTTTATTGAAAATCTTTTTAGAAGTATAATCTAATAGCATATTTGATGAGATTGGGTTAAGTTTTTGTTCTTTTTTTGATATAAAATAAAGGGACTATCAGAAGATTGGCTTTCTGGTAGTCCTTTTGTGTTTCTGAGTCAGTATATTTTTTAAATAGCTTTTTATATTAATACAATTGTTTCTCCCTTAATTAATTTGTTGTGGAATAATAGGGGTATGATTCTCTGAATCGTTATGGCTGGGACAATTATCCCGAATATTCTTGCCTTATCGCCCATTTCGTTCCAGATTCTTGCCGAAACCAGCTTTATTTCGTTATATTTGCCGCCCAGAAGTTGGAATTCATTGAAAATGAGTTATGTAAATCGTTTTGTTTGTGATTTCAATTTCTTTACACCATTACTTACAACCAAGAAAAACCAAATTACCACATGAAGAATACCAAAAATTATTTTGCCGTATTTTATACGGAATATTTATATTATCTTCCCCAATATCTTCCCATTGCAAAAGAATTAAAGAGGAGGAATATTCCCTTTCTTTTTGTAGTGCTTGAAGGGTGCAAAAGAGATATTTTTGCTCAGAAGAGTTCCATTCGTAGAGTGTGTGAAGAGGAGGGTTTGCCCTATCAGTTGGGAGAGGAAGGATTGGAAGATGCTTCTGTAGAATATTTGATCTGTGGAGGCAACCATTATCCGGAGACTACTATCTCTTATCGACAATCTGTTTTGGTTGTTCATGGGGTAGGCACAAAGGCTGGTTATTTTACCGAGGAGAAGAATCAATACAATATTCGCTTTGTAGAAGGAGACTATCGATTTAGAACCTTGAAAAGTATGTATCCTACTTCGAATGTAGTTTTGGAAAATGTTGGTTTTTCTAAGTTGGATGGCGTATTTGAATACAACTCCTCCAAGCAAAAGGAGTTGATTGCCAATTATGGTTTGGATCCACAAAAAAGGACTCTGCTGTATGCTCCAACTTTTTACCCAAGTTCCTTGGAAAATATGAGTAAGAAGTTTCCTGATGAGTTTTCAGAATACAATATCATTGTGAAACCACACTTTTTTACTTTTCTGAGGAAAAAGTATCGTGCTCAGCGTCATCTTTTGGAGGTATGGAAGACTTATCCCAATGTGTATGTTGCAGGGTTTGAAGATTTCAGTTTGGTACCCTTCCTGGCTGTTGCCGATTTGATGATTTCCGACGAGTCATCTGCTATTTTTGAGTTTGCTGCTTTAAACAAACCGGTAATTTGTAATCGGTTTATTAAGTTGCGATGGAGTTATCGTTTGTTTGGTAAGCGGAAATTAAAGAAACGGATGGATAGCGCTATGGATCGTTTTCGGGATGTGGGGGAGAATGTATGGAAGTATCGACATTTGAAAGCTATCGTTGAACAGGAATTAAGTAATCCCAAAACGCACGAAGAAAAACGAAAGGAATATACTCGTGAGATAATAGGTCCTGTGGATGGAAAAGTTTCAGTTCGAATGGTTGATATCCTTGAGCAAGAGGCAATAAAAAAGCTTCTAAAGCGTGCTTAAAGTTTCTTTACAAACAATATACAAAAAAAACGGGCGACCATTGGTCGCCCGTTTTTTTGTTGTTATCAATAAATTATTTCTTAACGTAAACAATTTGTCCGGTAAAATCGGATAGTAGTGTTCTAACGGAAACCTGAGCAACATCTTCCGATTTAAGCAGGGTATCTTCAGGTTCCATTCCAAAGTTTTTAACCCGCATAGGCGTTTTGGTTCTCTCTGGATTTATACAATTTACCCGAACTTCAAATTCTTTCCATTCTTCGGCAATGGCTTGGGTAAAATTGACGGCAGCAGCCTTGCTGGATGAATACAGACTGTAAGAGGAACGACCTCGGGTGTATGAACTTGATGTGAACAATAATAAATGTCCGTGGCTTTCCTTTAAATATTTGAAACTTTCCTTGGCTACGTTAATCATGCCGAGGAAATTAACATCAATGACATCTCGAATGGTAGAATCGTCAAGGTTTACCAATGGTTCCTTGTTTAGAATGGCCGCTGTATTCACTACGTAATCAATCTTGCCACATTGAGAGACAACATGAGCCAGGCTTTCCCGTACGCAATACGCATCTTTTACATTAACTTTGTTTTCCGAGCGGCTAAAGGAATATACTTTTGCACCTGCTTCACGGAACAGATCGGCAATATCTTTACCAATACCGTAGCTGCCACCAAAAACAACAATGACTTTGTTTGAAAGTTCAGACAGCTGTTCCTTTGTTAGTGTTTGCTGTCCAAATTCAAGATTTTTCAGTTGGAAAAGTTTGTCTGCGATAAACATATCCAATTCGTAGGTAACCTTGATATTCTCTTCTGAGCCATCTACTACGAATATTGGCTCCTGGGGTAAATATTTCAATACCACACCACAATCATCGGTCGCCTTAAAATTAGGATCCAGCAATGCTTTCTGGTAGGCATCCCGGATTGTACTAAGTTTGAATGCTTGGGGGGTTTGACCTCTACGCAGAAGATCCCGGTTGGGCACATTCTGAATGATTGCATCTGAATTGACTTCAACAATGGTGTCGGTGGCAGGAATGGCCACATCGATTGCATTGTAACGACTCAAAGCTTTGATAACCCGATTGATGATGCTATGACCAATGAAAGGCCGTACTGCGTCGTGAAAGATCAGGTTGATTTCAGACGCATCTTTTTCCAGTTCATAGGCATTTATGGCTGCCAGACTCGAATGGCTACGCTCTTTTCCGCCCAGTAATATTTTTTTTACCTTGTTGAATTGGTTTTTTGCGACAATTTGTTCAATATCAGCGACAAAGTTGGGGTTGATAACTACAGCTACCTCGTCAATGGTTTCGCAGGTTTGAAATACCTCCAGTGTATGTTCGATGATAGTTTTCCCGGCTACCTTCACAAACTGCTTGGGGACATTGCCTCCAAATCTTGTTCCATTTCCTCCCGCCAGGATTACGCCTATGTTTTTCATTCTATTATTGTTTCATTTTGATAATGGGAATCACCCTGCGTGCGAATTTACTAGAAATAATGGACAAACGAAACTTTTTGTCACAAGACGCAATAGGGCAAAAAAAAAGAGGCTCAAAGGCCTCTCTTTATTTGAAAATATCATATTCTCCTACATCCGTCAGAATTTCGTACCCATCTTTTGTAACCAGAATGGTGTGTTCGAACTGTGCAGAGAGTTTCTTGTCGATGGTTCGGGCAGTCCATCCATCTTTTTTGTCAATAACGGCTCGGGCTTTCCCCATATTAATCATTGGCTCTATCGTGAAAGTCATACCCGGTTTCATGATTGGGCCGGAGTTGCGTTGTGCGATGTGATCAACTTGTGGCGCTTCATGGAAATCCAGACCGATACCGTGCCCACAAAACTCGTAAACGACGCTGTATTTTCTTGCTTTGGCAAAGCGTGCAATAGAGAATCCGATGTTACCAAATGCATTCTCCGGTTTTACTTGTTCAATCCCCAGGTATAAGGCATGTTCTGTATCTTCCACTAGCTTTGCAGCTTTTTCGGAAATATCACCAATAGTAAACATGGTACTGGTATCTCCGTAGTAGCCATCCAGAATGGTCGTTACATCAACATTTAAGATGTCTCCATCTTTCAATATGGTTTTGTTATCGGGAATACCATGGCATATAACATCATTAAGTGAAATACAGCAAGCTTTTGGAAATCCGTGATAATTCAGGGGCGCAGGAATCGCTCCATTGTCCCTAATGTATTCCTCTATTAAATCATTTAAGCGCAGGGTGCTTACACCTTCCTCTACGTAGTCACTGATGAATTTAAGAGTATTTCCGGCTAGCTGAGAGCTTTTTCTTATTCCCTCAATTTGTTCCGGTGTTTTTATAATGATCTTACTCATACTTTAAATTTGTTCTAAATAAAGAATGATCAAAGGTCTGCAATGCAATTGAATTATGCAAGATTTTTGGGGCAAAAGTATCTTTTTTTCAAGGGTAGTTTTGTAAGAGTCAGATTAATAGGAGATTTGAAGGGGTGGTGTTTGTGAAAGGCATATGTGATTGAGTAGATGTGATAGGAATCAGGGAGTTAATTTGATTAAGGGTGAATGATATTGTTAGTAATAAAATCGTCTTGTTTCAGGTGATTCTAAGGGCCGCTCATACATTCCCTTATTCTTTACTTATATTTGCATGCTATTTCCAATACCAAAGAAAGACTATACTATGGAGTTGAAGGATAACCGGGAGAGAGGAGAAACTGCGTTGCGGCAGGCTCAGCTTGTGATGTTACGTATGTTAAAAGTTGTGGATCGTATCTGCAAAAAACACAATTTAAATTATTGGATTGATACTGGTACATTATTAGGAGCAGTAAGGCACGAAGGTTTTATTCCCTGGGATGACGACTTGGATATTGGGATGCCCCGGAAGGACTATGAACGATTTATTGAAATATTGGAAGATGAATTGCCTGATGATATCCATTTTCAGATGAAAGGATCTGTCAATAATTGTAAATGGCGATGGATTAAGTTACGGGATAAGTATAGTACTTTGGTTCAACGATCGGAGCTGGGTCGAAATGTTGATTATCATCAGGGGATTTTCATAGACATTTTTCCTTACGATTTGGTTCGGAAGGATTTTATTTGGCCCAAATTAATTCTGAACAGAAGGTTTAAATTTGCTCCTAATAAATGGGTACGAAAATTTTATCCTTTCTTCAATATATTGTCTCTGGTGCCAGTCAAATTGTTTGGTTATAATAGAATGAAAAAATGGATTATTAATTCATACAGTAAGGGGAAGGAGAATAAAGTTGCAACGGGCTTAGATATAACTTTGATGTTTTTCTGTTTTGATAGTGATGCTGTTTTTCCGCTTAAGCGAATAAAGTTTGAGGATGGTGAGTTCTCATGCCCCAATAATTGTCATGCTTATTTGACACAAATGTATGGAGATTATATGCAAGTGCCTCCTGAAAAGGAAAGGGTTGTCCATGCTGCAAAGATTCTTCCTTTTACCCGTTGTAATCATCCCGACACTTTGACCTATCAGCCATTGAACGCATAAGCTTACCGTGGTATTTTTATATTTGCAGGCTGCTGAAATGATTGTTTCAGCAGCTTTTTTGTTCCCTCTTATTGAATGAAATGAATACTGAGTATCTTATTTTATGGTAACATACAACTACTACTTTTACTATTTTTCATTACTTTAGGATGCTAAATCCAAAAAGACGATCTATGAAGTTTTGCATTAGGTTTTTATTCCTTGTGACTATTTTTACCTGTTTTTTTTCTCCTTTGAATGCCCAATATTTTAGTACAGGACAGGATCCTGCATGTATTAAGTGGAGACAAATCAATACGGAGCATTTTCAACTGATATTTCCTTCTGAATACGAAGCAAAGGGGCAGTATCTTGCGAATGTTTTCGAAGCACTCTACGATAAAGTAGGTGCAAGTTTGAATCATAGAAGTAGACAGTTTTCCATTTTACTTCATTCTCGGGGAGCTACATCGAATGGATTGGTGGCTTGGGCCCCTAAAAAAATGGAGTTGTATACCACGCCCCCCCAAACTTCTTTTCCTCAGAAATGGCTTGATCAGTTGGCCATTCATGAGTTTAGGCATGTTATTCAAATGGATAAGGTGCAGCAAGGCTTTACACGTTTTTTGAATGTTCTTTTCGGAGAACAGGCTACTGCCGCTGTAGTTGGTTTGTATATTCCTCCGTGGTTTATGGAGGGCGATGCAGTGTGTGCAGAAACGGGAATGAGTAATTCAGGGCGAGGGCGATTGCCATTCTTTGAGCAGGAACTAAGGGCTCAACTTCTCGAAAAAGGGAGCTATAGTTACGACAAAGCAGCTTTGGGTTCCTACCGGGATTTTGTGACCAATAGGTATAAGTTAGGATACTACCTCGTGGCTATGGGGCGTAAGAATTATGGTCCTCAATTGTGGGAAGGAATGCTAAACCAGGTTGGACGAAACCCACTTGGGATTACTCCTTTTTCCCGAGGTATCAAAAAGGGCATACAGGCAAATCGTTCCACAGTTCTACATAAACGGAAGGAACGATTTGGTGTGGTTGCTGGACAAGATGAAAAAACTCCCTTGGATGGAAAAAAAATACTTTATCAGGATAATATTACTGAGTTGGCCCTTCTTTGGAAACAGCAGGACGACTCCATAAGACCAAGTACCTTTGAAAAACTTAGCCCAGATCTGAAAGTTTACACCGGTTACCGGTTTCCTCATTTCGGAGAGAATGATATCGTAATTTGTCAAAAGGAAGGTTTGGCTGATGCTGGGCAGTTTATAACTTTGGATGGGGATGGAAAGGAAGAACGCTTGTTTATGCCTGGTTACGATTTTGGTAGCAGTTTTGATTATAGGAATGGCCTAATGATTTGGGCGGAGAATTTTGATCACCTGCGTTGGGAACATGGCGATAAAGCTAAACTTGTTATCTATGATACCAGGCGTCAAAAGCATCAGGTTATCAAATTTTCGTCTAACTTGTTTGCTCCTGTATTTTCTTCTGATGGTGGTCAAATTATGGCTGTTGAAACAACGTGGGAGGGCGCTTGTAATATTGTAATTTTGGATTCTCAAACCCATCAGTTAATCAAAAGATTGGATGGTAAGGTGGGGCAAACCTTGCTAACACCACAATGGGATGGAAAGGATCACTATATTGCTTTTGTCTTGGATGGTAAGGGGAAGCGAATGGTTCGCGGAGAAATTGCAACAGGGCACTCGGAGGAGATTGTTTCTCCTGGATATTCAGAAATTGCACAGCCACGCGTGACTTCCAAATACATCTTTTACACTGCGGCCTACAATGGAATCGATAACATTTATGCCTATGAGAGGAAAGATGGTAAGATTTTTAGGGTAACCTCGTCTCGTTTTGGAGCACGGGATGCCCATATTAGTTCTGATGGAAATCGGATGCTTTACGCCGATTATAGTTCGGAAGGGTACAGAATTGCGAAAATTGATTTGCAACCCGAAAAGTGGGAGGAATGGGATCAGCAAGTGAGGCCGTTTGAATTGGCAGAGTTATTGTCATCTCAGGAAGGTTGGGTGCTGAATCCGGATTCTTTGCCCGAAAAAAAATACGAAAGCAAACGGTACTCCAGAATTGCACATCTGTTCAATTTTCATAGTTGGGCTCCTGCCTTTGTAGATGGTTTGGAACAGGAAACAGATATTGGAGTTTCCGTTGCAACCCAAAATAAGTTGAATACTCTTTTGGCTACTGTTGGGTACCGAAGGGAGCAGGGCTTCGACAAGGGACAATACTATGTGAATTTTTCCTATCGCCGGTGGTTCCCAATAATTGATTCTAAGTTTACTTATGGAGATCGGGACATTACCTTCTTTACACGCGCAGAGCGAGTTGATAATGGTGAGTTGGATACCATTCAGGTTCAAAGATCCTGGTCGCAGTGGGAGTGGGAGAACAGTATTAGTTTTCCGTTCAATTTTTCGCGAGGGAAGTATTCACGTAGGATGATTCCAAAGATAACCTACAATCAGCAACATTTGATTAATTTTGAAACGGTTCCTCTTGCTTTATATACTCGTGATCCCAATAAGAGTCCAGGGACCTATCGACTGGAGGATAAGGATATCTCTCAAGATATATTGGAGTACCAGCTGTTTGGCTATAATATATTGAAATCTGCTCCAAGGGATCTTCAGCCACGTTGGGGACAAATATTGGAATTCAATTACCGTCATACCCCATGGGGTGATACAGATTTAGGCGAATCATGGTCCGGGGAAGCGCGATTGTATTTCCCAGGCCTGGTGAAGCATCATGGTATGAAATTGTATGGAGGGTACCAGAAACGGGATCCTTTTGATTCCCGATTTGCGAATACGATCAATAGTCCCCGAGGAATGCAGGATCTTTGGGGGGAAGAGATCGCCACAGTGGGAATCGACTATAAATTCCCCATCTGTTACCCTGATTGGAACCTTGGTCCTTTGGCTTACTTTAAAAGAATAAAAGCAAGTTTGTTTTACGACAGAGGATATGAGAAGGGACAATATGCAGGAATGGACGAAACATTGATCTCATTTGAACAATACTCCAACTCTTTTGGAGTAGAATTGAATGCAGATGTTCATTTCCTCCGTTTTCCGGCTCCAGTAGATTTAGGAATTCGGTTGGGATATGAGGACAGAGCAGAGGATGTTTTTGCCAAGCTATTGCTTCGTATCGATTTATCTTCCTATTAGTCTTTTGTCTGCAACGATTCAAATAGAAGTTGGGGAAACTGCAGTTCAATTGACTTGAGTTTATAAATAACAAAAGGCGAAGAATACTCTTCGCCTTTTGTTATTTAATTCAGTTCCAGAAGGGTAATTTCCGGTGGCATTCCAATTCTACCAGGGAAACCTATGTAGCCAAATCCCCTGTTCACATACAGAAACTGTTTTCCCTCCTTATACAATCCCCCCCAACGAGGGTATTTGTACTGTACCGGACTCCATTTGATGCCGGCTCGTTCAATTCCGAATTGCATTCCATGGGTATGTCCCGCAAGTGTAAGGTCAATATCAGTTTTCAAAACCTCTTCATCCCAGTGGGAGGGATCGTGGCTCATTAATATTTTAAACGGTATGTTGTTGACATTCTTAGAAGCTTTTTTCAAATCCCCATATTGGGGGAAGGGAGGATGGCCCCAATTTTCAATTCCGATTAGGGCAATCTCTTCTCCATTAATCCGGATGGGTTCGGCTTCGTTCAGAAGTAGTCTGAAACCGGAATCGTGGTGAGCTTTCTTAATGCCCTCCAGGTTGGCCGCTTTGGCATCAGAAGAAGCCCAATGGGAGTAATCCCCGTAATCATGGTTTCCCAGTATGGAAAATTTTCCGTAGCGAGCTTTCATTTTACTGAGTACCGGGGCCCAGCCCTCGGTTTCTTCCGCAAAATTATTAACAAGATCCCCGGTAAAAAGGATCAAATCTGGTTCCTGCTCATTGATCAATTCAACAGCCTTTTCGATGGGCTCATAATTTTTATTGAAGCTGCCCAAATGCATGTCAGATATTTGGACAATTTTAAATCCTTTAAAAGATTTAGGGAGATTCTTAAATTCGAGTTTTTCCTTCATCACCCGGTAATTGAATTTTCCTCTGGTTACCCCATAGAGTATAGAGGCAAAAGGAATGGCGGCTAAAATTAGCCCCATTTGATACAAAAATTCCGCTCGCTGCATTTTCCTTCTCGACTTAAATTGTATTTTTTTTTCCTTTTTACGATTGAATTGTTTTATCCCCCATCGGAAAAAACTTCCGATATCCTTTGCCAGAACAAAAAGAATGAATGTGAGTTTGGGAAGATAGAACAGGAAAAATCCCCCTACCAAGTAGCTTGCATATACATAGGCTTCCGCTTGTTTGACATGTGGGATTCTGACCATGAATAGAACGAAAGCAAGGAATGCAAATACCGAAATACTCCAATAGAGAAATCGCAACCCTGTACGTATCCATCTTTGTTTGATACGCTTAATCAGTGGGTTAATCCCCCTGTAGGTATAAATATCGACCACAAGAATGAACAGGGCCAACGGGATTAGTAGGTAAACACTTGCTCTCATATTTTCTTGCTTGGCTAAGTGTTGATTTTCAACTTTTAATAAAAATTGATTCAAATATATGGAAATAAATACTTTTTCCTCCTTAAAAATTGTTAAAATATTGTCTATCTTAAAGATTCCTAATGGATTATTGTTGAACTCAAATTGCAAACCATGTTAAATCAATTGGAAGTACACAAATTAATTGATAAACGATGGAGTCCACGTGCGTTTGACTCCAGGCCTGTTGAAGAGGAGAAGATTCAGAAGCTATTTGAAGCTGCATCATTAGCTGCATCTTGTTATAATGAGCAACCCTGGCGATTTGTTTATGCGACCAAAGATTATCCGGAACGGTATGATCAGTTATTGTCCTGTTTGGGAGAATTTAATCAATTGTGGGTGAAAACTGCCCCCATGATTGTTCTAACTCTTGCATCGAAGAAGTTTGTTCGAAATGGGAATGAAAATCATCATCATCGCCATGACCTGGGGTTAGCTATCGGTAATATGTCTATGCAAGCCATGAGTATGGATCTGTATCTGCACCAAATGGCAGGATTTTCCCCTGAAAAAGCCCGTGAAATTTTTGGTGTCCCTGAAGATTTTGATATTGTTACGATGATTGCGGTTGGTTACAAAGGAGAGTCTAGTATACTACCCGAGGAGATGCGAAAAATGGAAGGAGGTCCCAGAGTACGACGTTCCTTAGATCAAATTGTTTTTGACGGAGATTGGAAGAAAATGTATTAAACTCTATTGTTTCTGATTTGAGGTTATTCTGGGAAATGAATCGAGGGAAGATTTATAACCATGAAAAATGTATTCAGTATAAGAATTTGAAGTATAGAAAAAGCTGTTCTGGAAAGAACAGCTTTTTTCATCGATAATTTGCGTGTATAATCTAAATTTAAAAAAGATTCCTCTTTGGATATTTCGATTGCAGGGCGAAAGTAAATACAATTCCTAGTGGTATCAAATCAAAAATATCTATCTCTTGATAGAGAATCTTGATAGAACTGATGCTAAAGTATTGAATCATACATCGGAAAAATCTTTATTTCATGCTGGCTTGATCAGGGATTCAAATTTGCGTTTCTTTTTTCTTCTGGAAAAACCTATTTGCTTTTTAAAAGAGTTAGATTTTTTTCATTTTTTCCACGCAACCATTTCCTGCTTTCCAAATCATAACTTTTGATTTGAAAGTTCTGTTTGGTTCCGGAATCCCCTTTTATTTTTTGAGGGGGATTATATCGTTGAGTTTTACTGGTGAACGAGGAAACTAATGCATAATGTGGAACGATGAAAGTATTCTGGTATAAAAGTTGTACTTCTTGTGCAGCTCCCGTAAATTCATAATTTAAGAATTCAATTATCGGAATTAGGAGTAAAATTATGGTTGCTTTTCTGTTCGAAGGCATCTGTTAGTATAAATTAAAATTTTAAGGTTATGAAAAAGTGGTTCGTATTATTTTGCGGAATGGTATTTTTAGTTGGATCTGTTTTTAGCCAACAGCCTGTTCCTTCTCTCAGGGTTGAGGGGGAAAGTAAAATATTTCAGTATCCTGATATTATGGAAGTGAATGTTGAAATTTCTACGCTGGAGAAGGAATACAAGCAAAGTGTGGATAGAAATCTGCAATTGTTGGATCAATTGAAAAAGGAACTAAAAGAGGCCAAAATAAAAACTTTGGATGTAAAAGATTTGGCTCAAAGGGTGAACGAGGAGAAAAGCTATCACGGAGGAAAATCTGTTGTTGTTGGGTATCGTTCAAATTATCGTATGATACTTCAGGTAAGTACAGATTCGAAGGAAATTCATAAATTGTTAACAGTTATTCGGAATTCAGGAGTTGACATCAATTACAATGCTGCCTTCAAACTTAGTCCTGAACTCTTGAAGAATGCGGAAGCGAAATTGATTAAGGAAGCGGTTACTGATGCTATGAATAAAGCTAATGTAATTGCAGGAGCTTCCGGTACCAGTTTGGATGGGATTCTCAAGATTGAATATGGTGCCGCTGGTTATCGTCCGGGGCCAGTGATGTATATGGAGGAGAGATCTATGGCAAATTTGAAAACGGGTGGAGAGGAAGCTTTTACACAACCAGATGCCATTGAATTGACAGATCGGGTGACATTGACCTGGCGTTTGAAATAGATTGTATTTAGCAAAATGAAAATCCCGAATTTATTTCGGGATTTTTTTTGGTCTAACTAATTCGCAACATATCGGATTGGTTTGATATTCAGAAAAGATGTTGTAAATTTAGTAATACCAGATTTACTTATGAATTGATAAGATAAAAGAAGAGGAAAAAGAAACGATCTGTGATTTATTCCAATAGTAAGCGGAACGATAGAGACACAGAATAATACTTGGAAGCAGATGAAAGCAGTGGTGATTCGAAAATATGGTTCTCCGGATGTGTTGGAGTTGACTGATGTGAACGAACCCCGGATTACCGATGACGAGGTTTTGGTTGAGGTATATGCATCGTCGGTAAATCCTGTGGACTGGAAAATCCGGACTGGAATGTTGAAAATGATAGCAGGCAACACTTTTCCCAGAATTTTGGGAGGAGATATTGCCGGTCGGGTTGCAAAGGTTGGGCATAATGTGCAATTTTTCAGAATTGGAGACGAGGTCTATGGTATGTTGAATGCCTTGAAGGGGGGGGCTTATGCTGAGTATGTTGCAGCCCCTCAGGATGGACTTGCGTTGAAACCACAATCTTTGGATTTTGAGCAGGCTGCGACTGTTCCGCTGGCCGGTTTAACAGCGCTACAGGCCTTACGTGACGAAGGTAAAATTCAGAAGGGACAGGAAGTACTAATAAACGGTTGTTCAGGTGGAGTTGGTTCATTTGCATTGCAGATAGCCCGGGCCTTCGAAACTCAGGTAACGGGAGTTTGCAGTACCCGAAATCTTGAGATATCTCTTGATCTGGGAGCTCATAAAGTTATAGATTATACAAAGGAGGATGTGCTGCAAGCCGATGGTAAATATCATGTTTTTTTTGATGTGGTTGGCAACCAATCCTTTTCAAAGGTCAGACATTTGCTTCATCCCGGGGGTATTTATATTACGACGATTCCAAGTTTGAAAGTATTGCTATGGAGTCCTCTGCACAATATGATTAATTCAAGAAAAATTAAAAAGATATTGGTGAAGTACAATCGTCATGATCTGGAGTTTATTTCCAGTTTGATTGACGAGGGAAAGTTACGGACCAAAATTGATCGGGAGTTTACTTTGGAACAAATTCGGGAAGCTCACGAATACAGTGAAAAAGGACATGTAGTAGGGAAAATACTATTGAAAGTAAAATCCTGATATTACTATTCCGATAAAACGAAGGGGAAGCAGATTTGTTTCCCCTTCGTTTTATCGAAACTTTTGCTGTTACTCTTTTGGGTTATTGAAATCAACATACAATACATATGGTTATATGTATTTCTTTATTGTCTCAATAATTTCCTTTGATTCCAAAAGCGAGATTTATTTTTCGTCCGTTTTTTTTATTAATTCCTCTGGAATGTTCATGCGGATCCGCCATTCCTTGGGATAATTATTGTTGATGCGCTGCCTGATTTTTTTAGCCCAACCAAGGGGGGTGTTCCTATAACATATTAGAAGCAAGCCTTCCGGGGCATCAGGAATTGTTGGGGTTTCCTTTTTTAGAAAAGAGAGAGCTTCGTGTAGATCCAGGTTCACACAAGAGAATGCTGATTGATTGAGTCCGTTGAATAATGCAAAGGAATGTAGTGGTTTAACATTCTTCTTTTTTACTTCGGCCACCACACATCCGCCATAGATCACACGTAGTTGTTGGTATATTTTTTCCAGAGCGGGGATATGAATCTTTGGTAGAATGGAGATAAAATCTTCCCTTTGAATGAGTTCCCATTTTTCTGGTTTTTCCAGCCACTGGATGAATGTGTCCCGAAGTTGGGCCTGTGGCTTTTCAAAGACAGGTTTTTTCCGTTTTTGCTTTTTTCCATTGCCTGAAACAGGTTTCCCTTCCTTTTGAACTACGGCCAGAAAAAATCCTTCTCCTCTGGTTTTGTGAGGGAAAAAGCTGTAGCCTTCCACTCCTTCCAAGATCCGTTGCGTAACATTCCATGACGGATCCAGATCTAATTTTAGATTTGTGGAATTAGTGGTCTGTGTCAACCAGGCGAGGTTTTGTTCATTTTCCTGTTCGTTGTAAGTACAGGTACTGTAGATTAGTTTCCCTCCTGGTTTTAGGCAGTCCCAGATATCCATCAGAATTCTTCGTTGTCGTTCGGCACATAGCTGCACATTCTCTTCCGACCATTCTGCACGCGCATTTATGTCCTTGCGAAACATTCCTTCTCCCGAACAGGGAGCATCCACAACAATTACATCGAAAAAGTTTTCCAGTTTGTTAAAATCTTTTGGATCATTATTTGTGACCACAATGTTACCTTGTCCCCATTTTTGAATGTTTTCTGAGAGGATGTTGGCCCGGCTTTTGATTACCTCGTTGGAGACCAGTAGACTTTCTTCAGAAAGGAGAGAAGCCAGGTGGGTTGATTTTCCTCCCGGAGCAGCACACAAATCCAAGGCGCGAAGAGGTTCTGTTTTGCTAATATGTTGTTCAATTGCTTGTTCCAAAAACATAGAACTGGCCTCCTGAACGTAATAGGATCCTGCATGAAATAATGGATCCAAAGTGAAAACAGGGCGACTGTTCAGGTAGTATCCATAGGATGTCCAGGGGATGGGCGAAAAATCCGATGTGTCATATCCTTTTTTCGGATTTTTTCTGATGCTGATAGGGGCATCCTGTGACAGGCTCTCTGTAAAATTATTGTATTCATCCTTTAAGATGCGCATCATGCGCTCCGAAAAAGCTTTGGGAAGACTCATTGATTGAATTATTTCATTTAAGGCCGCAAAGTTAGAAAATCTATTGATACATCTTTAGGATAAATTTTCTGAAAAGTTTACTTCTTTGGATTTATTCCTGGGTTTTCGTTCCAGAACCAGGGCTGAAATACTACAAAACCAACTGGTGGGCAGAAGCCATCTTAAAAACAGAAGTGTTGGTGCAAAGCCCCCCACAGGATATCGCATTTTCTTGCGTCCATCGGTTGCGGCCTTGTATATGGTTGCTGCTACTTTGGATGGAGGAGTTGCGTTCTCTCCCATGTTTTTCATATTGGCAAAGGTGGTCGATACATATTCATCGTAAGCGTTGAGTCCTTCTTTTTTTAGAGGATCCATCGATCGGGTGTAGAAGTCGGTTCGAATTGCTCCGGGTTCTATAATTTTTATACGAATATTGAATTTTCTCACTTCAAATTGAAGACATTCCGAAAATCCTTCAATTGCCCATTTGGTGCTGTTGTAAAGACTGTATAGTGGAAAGGTGATTCTTCCCCCAATGGATGCTACATTGATAATTGTTCCTTTTTTCCGTTTCCGGAATAGTGGAAGTAGGATTTTGGTAATTCTCATGATCCCGAAAACATTGGTTGAGAATTGTTTTTGGATCTGTTCCTCACTGGCCGTTTCAAATGCTCCCATTGTGGCGTAGCCTGCGTTATTTACAACTACATCAATACTCCCAAATTCTGAGAGTATGTCATCTATTGCTTTGTGTATGGATTTCTCATTGGTCACATTCAGGTGAAACAACTTAACATTTGGAAGCAGGAACAATTCCGTATCTTTTTCCGGTTGCCGCATAGTAGCAGCCACATTCCATCCTTTTTTCTGGAAATAGAGGGCTGTTTCGCGTCCGATTCCCGAAGAGCAACCGGTGATTACTACGGTTTGATTCATAATTAAGGGGCCGAGTTCTTAGGTTAGATTTAATTTCGGGTTGTAAATTTAACAGAATAATTTAATTAATGATAAGAATCCCCTGCTTAAAACAAAACAGGGGATATAATATTGTTCCAGGTTTAAGTGTTCATTTATTTTGATTTAATGGAGCATCCAATGGCTTTGGTGAAGTTGGGCTCTGGTTTTTTCCCTTTAAGTAAGGCCTCGATGGCATCTTTGAGGAAGTGCTCGTTCGCTTTGGAAGCATCCTTGTAATTGTTGTCGATGGTTCCAATGTACTCCACGATTAGATTGTCCGATTTTTTCCGGAGGACAAAAACGTGGGGGGTACGAGTTGCTCCGTATTTTCGGTAAACTTCTTGGGTCTCATCGAACAGGTAAGGGAAAGTAAATCCTTTGTCTTTCGCTCTCTTCTGCATATTTGTAAAGGAGTCGGCTGGTACAATTTCCGGATCGTTGGGGTTGATGGCAATCACGGGATACCCTTTGCTTTTGTACTTTTTATCCAACTCAATGATTCTGTCTTCGTAGGCTACCGCATAGGGGCAGTGGTTGCAGGTGAAAATGATTACAAAGCCTTTAGCCTCTTCAAAATCGGAAAGGGAAAGCATATTTCCATCGATATTTTTTAAATGGAAGTCACTGGCTTTATCGCCAACTTTATACCCCTGCGCCTGGCTGCCGATGAAGCAAGCGCCCAGAAAGAGCATTAGAATGAACGTTTTTCGCATGATGTTGAAATTTTAGTTGTGAAAAATCTATTGCAGCAGGTTTTCAATGGCCCTTTTTATCTCCTGGTAGCTGAGCTGGCCTTTGAAGAATTGACGCTGTTGTTTTGTATATATTAATGTGGCCGGTAATGCACCGTCCCAGTTCGGATCTACTTTGCCGATCCACTTGTTGCTATCCGGATCATCGAGGATTATTACCTCTGGAGTGATTTTTTTTCGATTCAAAAAGGCATGCATCCTCTGGTTGAGATTTTTGCCAAAATCGAGGCTCACCAAAAGAAATTTTACCTTCTGGTTTTTGAAGTTGTTGTGGGCCTTTTCGAAATGGGGCAACTCTTCCACGCAGGGCTTGCACCACATTGCCCAAAAGTTAATTACGTATAGGGTGTCGTTTTGATTGTGCAGGCGGGGTTCCAATTTCTGAAAATTGTACACTTGAAATTCCTGTGCCGAAAGATTCGTCAGGAAGAGCATCAGAAATGCTGCGAGGAACAGTTTTACTTTCATAATAAGAACAGTATTTTTTACTGATAGTACAAGTTAGCTTTTTCCTGTTCTATTATCAATACATGAATGTTATTTCTGACTTGAAGAAATAAAAAAATCCCGGTAATGGATGGAATGCATTACCGGGATAATTCTATTTTATCGATATTGGGGATTACTCATTCAATAGGTCTTCGTTGAATTTATAACCTTTGTATTTGACCTTGTACATAACGCTGTAAAGGGCCGGAAGGAAAACCAGAGTAATAATTGTTCCGAAAAGAAGCCCGATCATAATGGTAACCGCCATGGGTTCCCACATTAATCCTCCTCCCAGGTACAATGGTATTAATCCCAGTGCCGTTGTAAAGGTAGTAAGCAGGATGGGGCGAAAGCGTTGCAAACAAGCCATGATTACTGCATCCTGAGGAGGTCGGTTGAATTCGGTTAATTCGATTTCAATCCTGTCGATGAGGACGATGGCATTGTTGATCACAATTCCCGCAAGGGAAATAATTCCCAAAAAGGCCATGAAGCCAAAGTAGGAGCGGAAAAGGATCAATCCAATCACAACTCCGATAACCCCCAGAGGAATGGTGCTGAGTACCATTCCGGTTTTTCGGACGGAGTTGAATTGGATGATCAACAGTAGAACGATAATGAATCCGGAGAGAGGCAGATATTTCATTACGGCTCCCATATTTTCACTGGTGCTTTCGCTATCTCCACCCAACTCGTAGGTGTAACCTTCGGACCAGTTGGCTTTTTGTTCCTCCAGCCAGGGGATCATTTCGTTCATGATCTCCGAAGCATTTCCGCCTTCACGCAACTCCGAGGAGATATTGATGCTTCGTACCAGGTCCTTGCGCTTGATTTTGGCGTATTGCCATTGGGGCACCAGGGTGGCTACCTGAGAAAGGGGAACATTTTTGCCGGAGCTCTGGGAATAAACATTCATCGTTTCTAGGGATTGGTAGCTCTGTTCTTTGCTGGTTCCACTTTTTAGCAGAATAGGTATCGTTTTATCCGCTTCACGGTATTCTCCGGTTTTAAAGCCATCCAAAACAGTGCGAAGGGAAGTGGCGATATCCTGGTTGGATATTCCAGCCTTTTGCGCCTTGTTCTGATCTATGTCAATGACGAATTTTTTACTTTTGGGTCCCCAGTCGTCTTTCACATTCTTGGTTCTTGGCAGTTGGCTGAGTTTGGATTTTACCGTTTCGGAAATCCTTGCCAGTTCGTCAGGGTTGTCACCAAGGATGAAAATTTCGATGGGCGTTCCACCTCCTCCTGCTCCCAAAGGACCAATTTTAATATCAGCATTAGGAAAGCTATTGAAACAAAAATTGTCCAGGTTGTTGATAACCATTTGATTTTCCATGAAGGAAGAAGTGTTTACAAGGATATGGGCATAGCCTGAATTGGCTTCGTCCTGGGCGTAGCCCAAATCATACGATTCAGGACCCTGACCAATAAAGGAGGACCAGTCAATGATTCCGCCGCTTCGGTTGGGATTCACTTGCAGGGAATCCTTCATGTACTTCTCCAGTTTTTGAACAACTTCTTCCGTCCGCTCAATTTTAGTCCCCAACGGGAGGTTGATATCCACCGTTATCATATTCCGGTCACTGTCGGGAAAGAAGATAAAGGGAACCATCTTAAAACCAAAAAGGGATAGGAAGAACAGGGCAACAATGCCAATTATTACTGCTCCTTTGTATTTAAGTGCCTGAAGAATCCAGGTTTTGTAGTAAAGTTTAAGGGTGTCGAAAAAGCGGTCCATAAAATTCGGCTTCTGTTCTTCCTTTATCTTCACTTTTAGGAAAATGTAACACAGAAGAGTGATAATAGTCATCGAAACGATCCAGGAGGAAAGCAATGCCAATGTTATTACCACGAAAATCGGTCCCATGATATCACCCATTACCGATTCGGCAAGGAAGAAGGAGAGGAAAGCAGCTGAGGTTGTTAAGGTAGAAATGAGCAAGGGAATAAGTAGTTCCTTGCAGGATTCTACAGCGGCCTGTTTGGCATTGATTCCCTTCTCCATTTTTACCATGATGGATTCGGATACCACAATGGCATTGTCCACCATCATCCCCAGGGCCATAATCAGGGCAGCCAGGGTTACCTGGTTCAGCCCCATGTTGATTAGTCCCATTAACATGAGGGTCATAATGGTAACAATGGGGATGAGGCTGGCAACTACCATCCCGGTACGTAGCCCCAAAAATACCAGCATCACCAACAGTACGATAACAATGGATTGGACCAGGTTACCTATAAAGTTATCAATGCTTTTGTCTACATAGCTATCCATGGAGGACAGGCGTTCCACTATTAGGCCTACAGGAAGCGTTCGGTTCCATTTGTTAAGTACCAGGTCTACCTTTTCACCCAGGTTGATGATGTTGGCCCCCTCTTTCAATGAAATGGAGAGAGCGATCGAAGGTTTCCCATTAACGTATACAATGGAGGATGAAGGTTCTATATACCCCTTTTTCACATTGGTGATATCGCTGAGGTAGACTACGTGACTGCCGTCTCCAACAGGAATCAGAGTTTTTTGGATATCTTCCAGGGAATTGAAATTTCCGGTTGGTTCCAAAATAATCCGTTCATCTTCCAGATTGACCTGTCCGCCTGAGTTAAGAATATTAGTGGAGGCAATAATGTTCTGAAGTTTTCCGGAAGTTAGGCCGTACTCTTTCAATTGGGCGTTATCGAATTCCACAAAGATTCGTTCGTCCTGCACACCGCTCAATTCAACTTTTGCGGCATCGTTCAACTTGATAAGGTCGTCGCGAAGATCATCGGCGTACTCCTTCATTTCGGCGTAGGTGTACCCGTCGCTTATCAAACCAACCATGATACCATATACAACTCCAACATCTTCATCATTCAAATCGGGAACAACCCCTTCGGGGAGTCCCTGAATGTCGTTGAGTTTTCTGCGAAGTCGGTCCCAGATGGTCTGCAGATCTTCCGGGTTTACTTCATCTTTAAGGGTAACATTGACAATGGAAAGTCCCGTACGCGAGGTACTTTTGATTTCTTTCACCTCCGGGATTTCCTGGGCTTTCTTTTCTATTTTATCGGTCACCAATAGCTCAACCCGTTCGGGACTCGCTCCCGGAAATGCAGAGACGATGGAGGCTACCCTTACTGTGTAGGGAGGCATACTGTCCCGCGGTAAGGATTGGTACAAAGCCAGCCCCATAACAATAACCACGGCCAGTAGAGTAAAGGTGATTCGGTTTTTTTCAATTGCGAATTTTGTCAAATTCATATTTATGATTTTTGAAGGAATGGTTGGTGTTTATTGAAGTCTCACTTTTTGACCGTCTAGCAGGGTCTGAAGTCCTGCTGTAGCCACTTTTTGTCCTGGTTTCAGTCCTTTTTTTACAATAAAACCATTGGCTGTTAGCTCTCCAATAGTGAAATGCTGTTTGCGAACAGTTCCTGTTTTTCCATCTTCTGATTGGATCAGAAATACAAAATTCCCTTTTCTGTCTTCTCCTACAGCCGTAATGGGCACAATTAGTGCTTCCTGTTTTATTTTTTCGTCAAAAGAGAAGGTAACATCAGCAGCCATGCCCGATTTGATCTCCTTGCTGGCTTTTTCTATTCGGATTCGTACGGGATAAGTAGAGGTGTTGACATCCACCGAAGGGGAGATTTCGTTGACATATCCTGTGAAATTCTTGCTTTTTAGTGCGGGGAATTGAATTTTCACTTTCATGTTCTGCTGAATTCGGTTGATCATGTTTTCAGGGATTCCCAGGCTAACTTCCATTTTGTTTCCGGCATTGAGTGTGGAAACAAGTTGACCGGCATTTACGTTTTCATTGATCTCAACATTGCGGGAAGCAATTACCCCATTTGCCGGAGCGTAAATTACTCCGTAACTCACCTGTTTCTTTCGTATGTCAACAGTTCTTTCGGCCGATTGATAGTTCGCTTTGGCATTGGCAAAGGAGGATTTGGAATTTTCATAATCGCTCAGAGAGGCACTTCCCTTCTCGAATAGGGTTCTTGTACGTTCCAGCGATGAAGAGGCCGTGTTCAGATTGGATTTGGCTGAGTTGAGAGAAGCTACGGCTTGCTCCAGTGAAAGAATGGCTTCGGTGTTATCCAATTGAGCCAACAGATCTCCTTCGTTTACTTTTTGCCCCACGGCAATGTTCAGGGTGGTAAGGATGCCACTGGTACGAAAACTCAGGTTGATCTCCTTGTTGGAGCGAGCTGTTCCCAAAAAGCTTCGAACCATATCCCCGCTGGCATAGGTGATTTTTTCAAATTTTACTGGTTTGATAATTTCCATTTCTTTCTTTTGATTCTTTTTGCCGCAGGCCGCCAAAAGAAGAAGAGAAACCGAAAGGCTGATAAGTATATTGATAATTCTGTTCATATCTGTAATGTCTTTATAGTAACGATTAATTTTTGTTTATTGATCACCCTGTTGTATCAGGCTGTACTGAAAGAAACGATTGGCAAATGCCTGGTTCTGTTCGGTAGTGTTCAGCATGAAAAAATGGCTGATTATCCGTTCCAATTGCAGGAAGTTGAGTAGGTAATTGTAGCTGGCGTTGGCCTGCTGTTGCTGAGCCTGTATGTAAGCGCGCTGAGCATCAATCAGTGAGGTTATGGAAACAGCACCGTTGGAATATCCTATCTGGGTTAGCTCCAGACTTTCTTTGGCTGCTTCGGCTGAGATCTTCGAGAATTCGATATTGGTAATTTGCGTTGCCAGGGAGGAAATAATGTCGTTCACATTTCGTTCCAGGCTTAGCTCGATGCTTTCCTTTTGATACTTCAACTGTTCCTCCTGTAATTTCGATTTCTGACGATTGAGGCTCCTTTGGTTGCGCTGAAAGATAGGAAGTGATAGGTTCAGAGCCACATTGTAATAGCCATCCGGGGGAGCAGTAAATCCCTGCGGGTAAGTACTACCTTCCCCTTTTCGTGTGAAGGTATGGTTGTATTGTCCCTGAAGGGCCAGAGTGGGTAAAAACTTACTGCGAAGGTAGAGTGCCGAGGTCCGTTTGGCCGCATTGATATTGTGCTCTAAAGCTTTCAGTTCCGGAGCATTGGTTTTGGCTTCATTTATCAGGAATTTTACAAACTTAACCCGAAGGATGGGATCGTCGATTACTTTGAATACTCTCTCGTAATCGTATTTTTCGAAAACGCCCTCCGATAAATTGGCATCTTCCACATCAATTTTTAAATCGATAGGGTTGCTCAACGTTTCGTTTAGGGCATGAAGTGATTGATGCATGTTATTTTGGGCCAGCACGATATTTTGGGTTGCCTGTGCCAGCTCACTTTTCCATCTCAATACATCCGATTTTCCGCTTTGCCCGGCTGAATAGTTCTGATTGGCAATTTCGTAGTTCTTTCGGGTTACCCTGAGGTTTTCATCCTGAATGATGAAATTGGTTTTACTGATCAGGGCGTTAAAGTATGCCATACTCCCATTTAGTACGGCATCCAGTTGGTCCGCATTGAAATTTTGCTCGCTTGCCTGTGCAAGTTCCTTTTGGATGGCGATGTTGGCACTGGCCTCTTCCGAATATAAGACTTGCTCCAGGGTAATGTTTCCACTGGTAGAAAATTCAGGATTGGAACCATTGGAAACTTTTGCAATTTCCGGATCAATATATACACTTTGAGCCGATGTGGTTAGGTTGGGCAGATAGTTGCTCCTTGCCAAACTAAGTTCCTTTTTGGAGATGGCCACGCCCTGCTTTTGCCCCAGTAAGGAATAGTTTTTCTCCAGTACCTGATTGAGAACTTCCGGCAGGGAATATTTTTTTGTAAAGGGAAATTTCTTAATGTCTCCTACTACTTCCATGCTTAAGAGTTGACTGTACTTAAGTGGAAAATCGATATGAAGAGCCGTTTCCCCATTCAAAGTCAATTTCTTTTTGTAATCAATAAGTATGGGTAGTTGTTCGGGAGCTTTCCCCATAACGATTGCTTCAATGGTTAGACCAATGCGGCGAAAGAAGTTATCGCTGTGGTAGCTTGAGCTGTGAGTGAACAGTACCCCGCTGGTAGCGCTGTCTTTCCCCATGGCCGAAAAGGAGGGAAGCTTCTTTTGGTTGATCTTCCGGATCAAACTCTGATATTCTTGTGCATCACGGTAGGTTCCACTTCCCAGGTAAACAGCATCTACCTTGTCCAATTCTTCTACCAGTCCGTTAATAACTTTGGCTCTTAATGGCAGCAAGGTATATTGGCAATCTTTATCGGCAAATTTCCGGTCCAGAACTTCTTGTACCGGAAAGAGATCAATCATATAATCGTCCAGGATAATGCCGATATTCTGGTAGGGGTAGAGCTCTCTAAAGGTTTCCAGATCCTGTGTAATGGATTCAGGAGTGATCAAATAGGTGAGATTGTTAATTCCTGAGGTTTTCTTCCCCTTGGGGAGGTTGATGAAATCCTGGTTGATGGTTCCGAATAGCACAACTGGTTTTATAAAATCCTTCTTCTGCATTAACAGATAGTTGTGAATAGGACCAAATGCCATGATAATATTTATGTTTGGGTTTTGTTCAAAAGCTTCAAAGTTCTGTCTGGCCTTTTCCAAATCCAATTGACTGGATCGCATGTATTGGTCTTCGAAATGTATGTCTGCCTCCTGTCCAACAACAGCTTTGATTTGCTCTTGAAGTTTTTTCACTAAAGGAGCCATGTCTTCGGAGTAGCTATCCGAAAGCATTCCTATAGTATAGGTTTTTCTTTGCTGGGAATAGCCCGAGGCAAAGGCAAACAATAGAAAAAATAGAATGAGTAATCGGTGTTTCATAATTTGGTTAATTGATTTGTTTTTGAATTTTGTTGGTTTCTTATAATTGTCAATAAGTTAGTGATTATTTCTTTTTTTATCAGATTATAGTTTGGTTTGTTGCATGAAAAATTCAGACTTTCTATGATTTACTCGTAAGTTCGTTAAACATGTTAGAAGCGGGCAAAAATAATTATTGTTTTTTTATAGAATATTTAAAAGTATATATTATTTGTTCGAGATCTCATAAGCTGTAATCGTTGCTTTTTGGCACTGGCCTTCCCAATTGAGCGGGATGATGGGATTCTGAGTGTCGTAGCCTGGATTTTTTAGTCACAATAATAATTTTAGATATAAGTGTTCATGAGTTTGCCAGGCTCTGTTGTACCTTTTGTAATGAATTGCGAAGGATTCGACCTTCGGCTAGCTATCAGAACCAATAATCAATGATGGAATCCTCAAAATACAAACTAATAGTTGTTGAGGGAGTACTCTTTACGTTTGCGGCCTATCGTAAAGTTTTGTCCAAGAACTTTTCCCCTACTAACACTGACAGATCGGATGGACCGGAGGTCTTTTACCATCTGTCGGTATCCCTGTGGGAGCTGAACCCGGACTTTTAAGAACGGGCGGTCAACCTTTTCGAATTGTTATAAACCATTTTGAATTTACCGTCATCCCCCTGGATTTGTTTTGAGAAGACATGAGTCAAAGTACCGGCGGCAAGGGTCTCAGGGATGGCGCGAATTGGAAAGGTCTTCCGTCAAAGGTCTCAGGGATGACGTCAGGAGTCCAAGTACTGATGACAAAGGTGTCAGGTCCGGCGGCAGGAGTCAAAGTACCGCCGGCAAAGGTGTCAGGTCCGGTGGCAGGAGTCAAAGTACCGGCGACAAAGGTATCAGGTCCGGTGGCAGGAATCAAGGTACCATCGTCAAAACTCTCAGACTTGGCGGTGGCTGTTTAAGTCTTTTCTACAAAGGTGAGAAGTTCGGTGCAGCAAAATAAGACTCTGTATGAATTTTGTTGATGATACGATGGTATTCATACTGTAAGTGTTCAATTTTAAAATAGTAAATGTGATCGCTATAGGTGTCTCATTCCACAAGGAAGGTATAGATATTCCAAACTATGCAGGTTGTGATACTTTGATTTTAGTTAGAATTCATTACATTTGTAAGCACAAAACCGATCCATGAGACAACAATTGAACAGTAAGCGATTTTTCTTCTTTTTTAGCTCCAAAGGCTAGAAGGAGGTTTGTATTGCTGTAACGACAATATTAACGGGAGCCTCCAAAAGAGGCTCCTTTTTTATTTTTATAATATGCGATTCTACAATAGCTTTTTCTTTTTTTCCTTCTTTTTCTTCTTCGTACTGAGGAGGGGCAGGATGCTATTGTAAAATTTGAAACGAATTGAACTGAAAGCCCTGCCCAACCGCAGGGCTTTTTTTATTCCTCTTTTGGGAATATGGTGGAGTGAAGGAGCAGGAATTAGGGCTTTAGTCCTTTTGATAAGAATACAAAAGATTTAAAAGATATGAATAACGGAAAGAAACGAATTGTAATTCAAGGTGTGGAGGGATGTTTCCATCATTTGGCAGCAAAGGCCTACTATGGCGACGATCTGGAGGTAGTACCTGCTGATAACTTCGACAAGCTGGTGAAATTGAGTAGTGATTCCGCAAGGAGTGAGGCGGGAATTATGGCCATTGAGAATTCCATTGCAGGTAGCATTTTACCGAATTATGGCTTGTTGCAGGAGTCAGGACTGGTTATTGAAGGTGAGATTTTTCTGCGTATTAAGCAGAATTTGATGGCCCTGCCCGGTCAGAAGATTGAGGATCTGCGGGAGGTGCATTCGCATCCGATGGCCATTTATCAGTGCAGAAATTTCTTTCGGCAGTATCCTCATATTAAGTTGGTGGAGGCAGAGGATACTTCCCTTAGTGCCAAAAATATTCGCGAACACATGATGTATGGTGTCGGGGCCATTGCGGGAGATTTGCCGGCTGCACTATTTCAGTTGGAAATCCTGGGAGAAAGTATCCAGAGTATTCAAAATAACCAAACTCGTTTTTTTGTTTTGAAACGGAAAGAGGAATTGATTCGCAATGATAATTACAATAAGGCTTCCATTTATTTTAATTCCAGCCATGAGGTAGGTAGTTTGTCAGAAATTCTTAAATGCATTGCAGATGAAGGTATCAATCTTTCCAAGTTGCAATCACATCCCACGCAGGGTACGAATTGGGAATATTTTTTCCATTTGGATCTGGAGTTTGAGCAGGCGGAGCAGTTTCAACGTGCCATGGACAAAATTTCTCCGTTGGTAGATCGTTTACGGGTATTGGGGACCTACCAAAAGGGAATGCTTGTGGAGTAGGGGGAATGCTGGGATCCCGACTTTGGTTCGGGCTCCCAGTATTTCCTGTTAATGTGACATTCAATTTAGAGAAGCCAAATTCTGGGGGAATCAGTGCATTTGTTGTAGTTTGTGGGAAAGGATGGAAAATCTTCACCAAAAATGATTTACATTTAGAAATCAATTTAATACAAAAAGAAGAATAGCCATGGATTTTTATCAAAGTATTTCGAGATATTATCAGCATATTTTTCCCCTGAATCGCATGCAGGTTCGTTTTATAGAGAGTTCCCATGTTGATAAAACTTGTCAGTCTGTTTTGGATATAGGTTGTGCTATTGGGGACCTTTCACAGGAATTGGCTTCTCGTGGACACCAGGTTGTGGGCATCGATTTGGATGAGGGGATGTTGAAAAAGGCCCAAAATAGGAAGGGAAATAGTTGCGGGAAGCCTTCATTTCTCAAGTTGAACATGCTGGAATTGGATCAGGTTTTCACAAGCAATACCTTCGATACGATCGCATGCTTTGGCAATACTTTGGTGCATCTCGAGTCCGCTAATAGTATTCTGAATTTCTTTGAACAGGCAGGAAAGGTCTTGAAAGAGGACGGAAAATTCCTGTTGCAGATCATAAACTACGACCGGATTTTGGATGCTGGAATCAATTGCTTGCCTACTATCGAAAACGATGTGATTCGGTTTGAGAGAAATTATATTTACAACCCGGATCGTCATGCAATCAATTTTGAAACCATTCTCACTAGTAAGGAGGATCGTAATCAAATAAAGAATTGTATTGAACTTTATCCCATTCGTCAAAAGGAAATCGACCAGCTGTTACGGATAGCAGGTTTCTCGTGCATCAATTATTACAGTAATTTTAAACGGAACCCTATTGGTCCGGATTGTCTCCCTTTGGTAGTGGAGGCAGCTAAGTAAGGATAATTGGTTGTTGGCGATTAGGATCTGCTTTTTGTTAATATTTTTTTCTACTGCTAATGGCATTTTTATCTCTATTACAAGTATAAGTTTGAAATCATGTTGGTTAACATAGTCTAATGTTGCGATTTTGCTTATTTTTATGATTGATAGGACTGGAAAATTGATTTTCAATCTGCAATTTAGGGATAGGTTAAAATTCGGAGAATATTGAAAAAAGGAAGAATTCAAATTATAGGTTCGACATGCTTGATAAGCTTGTTGCTTGGGTGTAATCTTACCCCCAAAGGATTTCAGATTATTGGTCTGACACAGGGATTTTCGGATAGTACCATGGTTTATCTTGAAGACGTAGAAGCTTGTTGTGATGTGGATAGTACCTATATTGTAGGCAATCGATTTCAATTCAAAGGACATGTAAAAGGTTTTAAGGATTATGCGATTCATACAAAGAATTACGAACAGGACAGATATGTTTGGGTTGAGAATACAAAGATGCTATTTGATGCCAGGAACACCAGTTTTCAAAAGGCTAAGGTGACCGGATCAAGGATTCAGATGGAGGATGATGTTTTTGAAAAGGCGACCGCCTCTTTGTATGATAGTATTGCATCCATTAAAAATATACGCAGGCAGGTATCGGAATTGGATACGCAAAAATGGAATGCTTTGACTATCGAAATGCAAAAGTATAAAAAGAAGAAGCTTGAGGTTGAAATAGATCTCATCAAGAAGCACCCGGATTATGAATTGGCCTCCTGGGTATTGAGTTTTTTGCTCAAAGATATCTCCCTGGAACAAGCAAGAAGTTTATATTTGGGATTGGATGAGAAGGTGAGAAACAATACCTGGGGAAAGAAGATTGAAATTTATTTAAACCAATCGGTGGATTTAAAACCAGGGGACAGAGCCATTGATTTTTGTATGAAGAATCTAAATGGTGAGAATATTTCTTTATCTGATTTCGCAGGAAAGTATGTATTACTGGAGTTTAGTTCTTCATGGTGTAGAGCTTGTATAGAGGAAAAACCTTGGTTATGTAAGGCTTATAGGAAATATCACAGTAAAGGTTTTGATATATTGGAGGTAAACCTTGATACGAACAGGAAGCATTGGGAAAACGGAATGCAAAGGGATTCCATTGTATGGACAAGTGTTTCTGATTTGAAGGGCCTTGATGGCAGAATTCCCATTATTTATCGGGTTAGTTCAATTCCAATGAATTATCTTTTAGATCCCGAGGGGAAGGTGATTTCAAAAGAATTGAGGGGTGACAGATTACTTGAAGAGCTTCACGAAATTTATGGAGAATAGTTTGTATTGATCGATCCGCAAATGTTTTTTGGGTATATCAAAATAAATGCTGTTTCTCTTGAAACCGATTTTTGTCTGGCCTTTTGATTGGTTTGGTTTATACAAAATAGAGGTTTATGTGGGGAATAAGGAAAAATTAAATCATAGTTACTGTCTTTCTGTATGTGGCAGTAAAAAAACTCATCGTAATTTAATCTTCTATGAAAGCGAAAATTCTACTTTTTATTTGCCTGTTCTTGCTTGCAAAAATGAATTTCTCTCAAAATATTATTCAAGAACGTGATTTAACGGATTATGAGCAGGCTTTGGAGCTCATTGGAGTAAAGGAGTTTAAATTTGATTTCAAGAATATGTGTAAAAACGGCAAAATCAAGCTTTACATCGATGAGATAAAAATAGATTCTGTATTGCAGCATAAGGAATTCGTATTCAATCTTTCCAGGGTGAAGAATTTAAAGGAAAATGTTTTGAAGGTTTTTTCTTTTACGCAAGCTGATACAAGTAGTTTCTTAAAGATAAAGCTCATTCATCCTTCTATGGCGGTTTCATTGCCCTTGAATATGAAAGGGAGCAATTCGGAGCCACACATTTGGAAGTGTTTTGAGATTGGGAAGTTGGAATATGACAAAAAAGTTCCTTTGCTACTTTATGGATCCATGTGGGACGATGAGTTCAATGGTCAAAAAATTAAGCGGTTCTGTTGGGGGACTGATTTGAAGCGGGATATGAGTAATGTTGAGCTGAAGAAGATTCCTCATATGATCGTGTTGGGTTATGAATTAGTAAAGACAGAATCGGAATAGTCTTGTGCTGAGCCTGTTTTTTTGTATTAATACAAGTATGCTAAGATGAAAATGAATTGAAATAGCGATTCGCATTATGATACGGAGATCTTTTTTACTTTTCCTTCTGTTTTTTGCTTCAAGCAGTTGGGGAAATGCACAGGTTAAAACAAATTATCAGGAACTGGAAATTCGAAGGGTGTTGAAGGAGTTCTATAACTGGTACCTTTATGCTGTGATTTCCGAAGGGGATGTTTACGGATTGGAAATTGAAAGAAGCCACGAGGGAAAGGTAATTGTTTCTGTGGAGGCCTACTTCGAGAATTTAAGAAGTTTTGGTTTCATATCCGAGAAGTTCATCAGTAAAGAGAAGGAGCGTTTGCAACCCTGTATCGATAGATTGACGGGCATGGACTATAAAAAGTATCGACGAGCAGAGGAGAATGCCTTTCAGCCTGAGTGTGACTGTTTGTACTTTCCTGTTTACATGGGTACAAGGGAAACACAGTTGATCTGTGGGATTGATATAGGATTGGTTCGAAGAATCAATCAGATGTATCTTGTGGAATTTGAATTTTATGCCAAAGAAGATTGGGGAGGGTATTTTTATCCGGGTATTTTGGGTAAAGCCTATTTTGCCAAAGAAAAGGAGGTTTATCGTATGGTTGATTTGAGAGTGGGGGAACGAGATTGAAAAGGTCTCCATTGTATCATTATTATGGAGACCTTTGTTTGCAATTTTTTACCTTAAATCAATAAGGAGGTTACAGTTTTGGAAGCTAATCATTAGTTCTTGACTGTTTTACTGCTTCTACATTATATCCGGCCTTTTTGAGCAATGCAACAACACCTTTTTCTCCTCCCAGGTGACCTGCACCAACAGCGAAAAGAGTCGATTTCTCTTTCATATATTCTCCGATTTTGGCGATCCAGTTGCTGTTGCGGTTGTAAAGAAGAAGATCCGAATATTTAAGCATTTCAGGAGAGGTTTCCAGAAACATATTGTGAATCTCATCAATGTTTTCGTTTTGGTAAGTTTTGATTAATTTCCGAAGCAGTTCATCGTATTCGACCTTTTTCTCCACTGCATCCGTCAGCATCTTTATCTGATCTTCCCGTTTCATTGATTCAAACATGTTCAATTGAAAATCTATGGTTTCTAATCCCAGAACTTCTTTGCTATTGCTCTTGGCAAAGTTTAACAATTGAGTTTCGTAGGCGGTTTTGTCAGCACATTCAATCACACCTTGGGTGCTAATCATTACTGAAAGGGCCCAGGGTTTTACGATGCCCATTTGGTCCAGGTTGGCTCCAAATTTTTCTGTCAGAAATTTATTGAGCATGTCTTGTTGCTTCTCAGTTAGTTCTTCCTTGATATTTTTCATTCCCGGATTGAGGGAGCCCATCTGCATTTTCTGAGCGGTTTCCGGAGCATCCATATCTACCTCCAAAACTACTTGATCTGTAGCTTTTACCAATTCTTCCAGTTGATCCAATCTTACCATATCCTTCTCACAAATGATGTGAATTGTTCCGTAAAGGTAGGACGGTTCTGATAATCCGTTTCCACTGATTTTCCAAAGCAAAGCATCCTGACTTTGTGCATTGTATCCCATAAATAGCAGGACGACTGCTATGGTTAACATCTGAATTTTCTGTATCATCTTCTTTTAAGTTTTGTTTCGCGATTCTTTTATGATAACTTTCTCATCAGATTAGTATGTTTTTTTCGATTTTCTTACACCTAAGTGTAATTTTTTTTGAAAAGTTTCCACTAATGAAAATGAAATAGGCTTTATTCGGCCAATTGAAACAAAATTCAATGAATAGCATTGCACTAAAACAAGAATTGTCTAAGCCCCGGGAAGTAGAGTTCAAAGCATTTCTGGATGCAAATGTTCGGATTGTTTATAAAGTATGTCGACTCTATTCTAACACAGAGGAGGAGTTTCAGGATTTTATTCAGGAGGTTGTGTTGCAAATGTGGCGCTCCTTTCAAAGTTTTCGGGGGGAATCAAAAGCATCTACCTGGGTTTACCGGGTAGCACTGAATGTTTGTCTGTCGCAACTGAAACTAAAGAAGCGAAAACTGCCCGAACGTTCTTTGGAGGAAGAATTTTACGATCAGGTGGAGGAGTTATATGATGATACCTATGATGAAAGGGCCAGGATGTTGTACAGTGCCATTAAACAATTGAAAGAAGTCGATCGTGCATTGATTTTGTTGTATTTGGAGGATAAAAGTTACGAGGAGATTGCGGGAATTATGGGGATAAGTACCAGTAATACTGGAGTGAAAATTAATCGGATAAAAAAACAGCTAAGCAAAATAATCCATGGAAAATAATGATTTGAAGAAGTTGTGGGCCCAGCTGGATAGGGATGATCAGCAAAACAGGAAAACCTTGGATGTGGATCGAATTCTACAGCAAAAATCACAATCGGTAGTAGACCGGTTTCTTCGGAATGCCAAAATTGAGATTCTGATGGTGTGGATCATGCTTCCTGTGCTGGTTTTGATGGCAATTTATGCTAGTATGATACGATGGATGATGGTGTTTGCGATTGCCATAAGTATCTATGAGTTATTGCTATTCTATAATTTGTTACGGAAAATGAAAACCTTATCTCCTGGAGATTCTCTTAAGGGCTATTTAGAAGGGGTTTTGGTTGTTTTTCAAGGCTTTAATCTTCACTATAAAATTCTGGCCGCAGTAGCCATTCCTTTTGGTTATTTGTGGGGTGTTTTTATTTACGGAAGGGGAGAGTTTATTATTGATTCTTTTACGATTATTTTTCTTACTACTGGGGTAGTAATTACCTTAGCTATACTTTTTTTCTGGATGGGTGGTCTTTATGGGAAAAAGATCAAAACTCTTAAAAAGATGATTGCGGATATCGAAAGGGAAGAGGAAGCTGTGGGTGCGTAAATGGTATGGCTATTTTAAGTTGTGAAAATGGCATCAATTTTTTTGGCTTGTTCAATGTCTTTAGATGTGATCCGGCCTTCGGAATGGGTAGTTAAGATTACCCTTACATTTTTGTAGGAATAGATAAAAATATCAGGATGATGATCCATTGCATTTGCGATACCTGCTATTTGATTCACAAATTCAATTGCGGAGGAAAAGTTTTTTAGCTGAAAATTCTTAACCAGCGTGCTGTCAATTTCGCTCCATCCTTGTTCCAGAAGTATATCCATAATCTAGTTTTTCTTTTAAAGTTAAGGAAAGTCGTGAAGAATGAAAAATTTAGAATTTCAATTAATATTTTGAAGAGATAGAATTTCAGGAATAAAATAAAACCTGTGAAAGAAGAGTTTGAATCCTCCTTCACAGGTTTAGAGCAAAATTTATTTAAGTCGGTTCAAGTAGAGTTATGCATGTTCTACCATCGCCGAAGGGGTAACTGGGTCAGTTTTTGTCGTCTGCATTAACTCTTGAGCTCTCTTGACAGATTCGGAAATGGAAGGGAGTGCATTCTCTTTGTTCATGATCTCGAAAACATCTGCTTTTGTCAGTTCCTCTTTTATATTTTCCTGGATGCCCGAAAGAATAATACTAATGTTTTTGTGTTTGTAGAACTTGATGGTCTCTTTCAAGCGGTAGAGCCCGGTTGCATCTATCAGCGATACATTTCTCATCCGAAGAATAATGATTTGTGGTTTCACATGGATGTTTCTTAATGTGTCCTGAAATCGTTGTGCTGCACCGAAAAAGAGAGGGCCGTTGATTTCGTAAAGAAGGACTCCCTCTGGAAGTTCCGGAATTTCTTCTTCAAATAATACTTCTTCTCCCTTGTTTGCCTTTTCCAGAATTCCTGTTTTGTTATCGAATTGAGTTACATCCGCCATACGTTTCATAAAAAGGAAGGCTGATAGTACCATGCCTACTTCAATGGCCAGAACAAGGTCGAAAATAACGGTTAGGAAAAAAGTCACAAGAAGTACAGCAGTATCCATTTTGTTACTTTTCAAAAGAGTGAAGAAGTTGTGCCATTCTCCCATGTGGTAGGATACTACAACCAGAATCCCGGCCAGACAGGACAAGGGGATCAGCTTTGCGTAGGGAGCCAGTATCAGCATGATAAGAAGTAGGGTAATGGCATGAACTATACCTGCGATCGGAGTACGACCACCGTTCTTAATATTCGTTGCGGTTCTGGCAATTGCTCCGGTAGCGGGAATTCCTCCGAAAATTGAGGAAACGATGTTTGCAGCACCTTGAGCCACTAATTCCATATTGGAACGGTGTGAGCTACCAATCATACCATCTGCGACAACGGCTGATAGTAGTGATTCAATTCCACCCAGTAATGCAATAGCAAAAGCAGGTGCAATTAAGTGTTGCAGAGTTGCAAAATCTACTCCTGGAACTCGTGGAGATGGGATATTATTGGGAATGGAACCAAATCTGGTTTCAATGGTTTCTATTGGTAAATCAAATAGTTGAACCAGTAGAGTACAAAGAATAATAGCGACCAGTGAACCAGGGATTTTTTTTGTTACTCGGTGAAAGTTGAAGGAGATAAGTATTGTTATCAGTCCCATTAATGCCGCATAAGGAGTAATGGTATCCAGACTTGTAAAATAGATTTTCCATTTGGATAGAAAATCAGCAGGTAGGCTTTCGGTATGAAGCCCCAAAAGATCCTTAATTTGAGTGGAGAAAATAAGGAGGGCAATCCCACTTGTGAACCCTACAATCAAGGGGTAGGGGATGTACTTTAGTAGATTCCCGAATCGGGCCAGTCCCATGATGATGAGAAGGAAACCGGCAATAAATGTAGCAATGGTCAACCCGGAAATTCCGAATTCCTGAACGATGCCATATACAATTACGATGAATGCACCGGTTGGGCCACCAATTTGAACACGACTACCTCCTAAAAAGGAGATAACAAATCCTGCAAAAATAGCTGTAACCAACCCTTTTTCAGGTGAAACCCCTGAGGCTATTGCAAAGGCAATGGCCAGGGGAAGGGCCACAACTCCTACGATAATTCCTGCCAGTACATCCTGACTCAATTGTTTGGTACTAATGCCTTCACGCAAGACAGTAGCCAATTTGGGACTGAAATTCTTACTAATCATTGTTAAGGTTTTGTTTTTTTGATCCGGCTGAAAGCGCCAACAAGGAGTGTTGGTGGATTATGTCGGGTAATTCGGCGCGAAAGTAGTGAAAATTTGCTACCGTTATTCTCTGAAATGCAATTTTTATTTCAAGGACAGATGTACATATAAACAGATGTGATTTCTTCTATTCTAGAACTTTATGATTTTTCTTAATTTAGTAGATAGACCTGACGTGTTAGATCGATTAGGAATACAGGAGCGATTGAGGTATGCAGGAACTGGTGCCAGAAAGTTTTTTCGTAATGAAACCTAAGATAATAGAAATATGAGTTCTGTTGACGATTTTATAGCCAAACATGAGAGGGAAAAACGTGAAATAATTGAGGCCCTTCGAAAATTGATCCTGGAAGCAGGACCTAATATTGAGGAACGTCTGGCTCATCACATTCCTTTTTACTACTATTACGGTCGCTTTTGTTATATAAATCCTGTGAAGGATGGGGTAGATCTGGGATTTTGCCATGGTATGGAGTTGGGAAATGAACAAGGAATTCTTGAAGCCAAAGAAAGAGTTGAGGTTCGTTCTATCTGTATTCGTTCTTTGGATCATTTTCCGGTGGATGCTATTCGGGAAATATTGCAGGAGGCTCTTCTGTTAAATGAGTGGAGAGCTCAAAACAAATAATTTTTATCTTTAATTGCTTTCTTGTAGCTGTAAGTAAATAATTTTTGATAGATGCAAGGAATTATCTATTATCATTAAAAAATAAAGGAGATTATTATATAGCAGCTCTCGAATTTCTGTTGTTGAAAAGATCCTTCATAGTGTTTGTAACATTAAAAAGGTTTCTGTTATAATTCTGCTTCACGGTCCAACTCTTCCCCCATAATGAGTGCGCCCCGATATCGAACCGACCGTTCCTCGGCTTCCAGATATATGTCTTTAGGTAATGTAATATTGTATGCCTTTTGAGTGATTCTGGCAAGGTCGTCTTTTGCACTTAGCTGATTGCGCCATTCTATTCCGCTTGCATCCAGTAGAAAGCCATACAGAGGACCGGAACAGTAAGCAAAGTTATTGACGAAAGACTCCGCTTTCCAGAGAATTTTTAATGATTTGGTAAGGTAAACTTTAAGATCCGTTTTAGTACTGCATATTTTTTGAGCTGTATATTCAGCCATCCCTTCGTGGATTTCAAATCGATTTTCGTATTCTTCGCTTGCTTTATACAGGGCTCTTCGGTAGATTCTGAAAAGGACAGCATCTGTTATAGCCTGTTTTCTTTCCTGAGCTTTACTTCTAACGGCTTTTTCGAGAGCTTCCCATTCTAATTTTAACCACAGACGGGCCTCCATTTGATCCATGTGCCCATTATGATAAGGTTGCGGTTGAAGATTCAGTTCCGGTTGCAGGCAGTGAAAAGCTTCGTGAATGATTTGGAGCTGTCGCTCTTCGGTATTCGATGGAAGAGGCCAAGGTAGTATTGCATATCTTTTCCCTCCCAATTGAATAGTACCTTTGGTGATTTGAATTTGTTCCGGCATATATCCAACAAAAACATCTTTCTGCAAAGATAGAATCCCACTTTTGTCCGCACTGTTGGAAACAATCATTCTGGTGTTTGGATCTACAAAAATCAAGGGGACATTCAGACTTCTGCCCCAAAGTAGACCATTGTCTTTAAGACATAGAGCCTTTGTTTCTTTGAAAATTTCCGAAGCTTTTTGAATGTCAATTTTGGGTTGTGCCATGGCGAAGCTTAAAAATAGCAATCCCATGATTAGCCCTATAATGATGTTGCCGAACTGTTTCATTTTGCCCCAATTTTCAGGTTTTAGGCAGTGTGTGCGACTTCATTGAGGTTTGTTAGTATTCCATCAATCACTGATGGTTAAAATGTGGGAGGAAATCTCCCGGTGATTTCCGGAAGATTTCCCATTCAGCTCATTAAGTAGTTAGTTCAGCCGAATGCCACGGTTAGCAGAGAGTATCTTGTTTAGAATTTATTCCATTATTGGTTTATCTATAAAATAATTTAGCTCGATTTGAATTACGATTGACGAACCCAAAGGAATGGAAATCGTTTTACGGCTTTCCTTTTTATTTTACCACAAAACTACAACATAATTTGTACCAATTGTGTTAAAGTGACGAAAATCAGTGTGGTTGCGTTTTTGTTTGCTAGTGTTTCGATTGAAAGGTGTTGCGATAGTGAACAGTCGTGTACGATAATGGACATATTTTGGATGTATACTTTTCCATATTTGAAAATGATTCGTGCTTTTGGAAGCTCTGCAAAAGATCAGAATTTCTGTCTGAATATCAGTTAACCTACCCTAGTTTTATCGCTAGTAGTCGATTCCATTTGCTGTTTTCGAAAACAATGAATACCCAAGGGGTCTATTTAACTTACGGGACGTATATTCGAATATTGTGCCATAGAATTTTTGTTCCCGGTTATAGTGTATGAATCTACATCCGTATTGTTTTAGTCCATAGTCGTATTTTTTGAGTCTATGTGAGATTGTTCCTAACTCTGGGGCAAGGTAGTTTGATAAAGAATATATCTTGGCAATAATGCAAATTGAATTAATTGAGAGTTGTTCATGAAAAAGTGTACCTCGTAAAGCTGCCAAATTTTAAGACAAAAGGGAAAATTGTTGAGTACTCGCTTGCTCTATCATGTTTTTGTTAGCAAGAAATTATTCAATGAAATCTTGAAGGGGATGTTTAATTATTTGCGGATTTAGGTTCAGTATATTGTATTTGGGCTACGTGATTTGAAGTTGTGCTCAGTTTTTGTTTATGAATCAACTTGAGAGTAAATAGTAAAAAAAATGAAAAGAAAATTGAATTAAGAGTAGTATAGATTTGCGAATGAAAGAAATTGCAAGCTTGGGTATTATTCTGTATCTTAAAGAGAAAGTGAGAAAGTTTATTTTGCTCAATTGAGAAATCTTGTTTATGAATCTCGTATCAGAACTGATCTTAATCCTAATTGGTTTCATTATTGTCGCTGTTGCGGCAGATCGAATTTCGTTGCTTTTTCCCAGAATCAAATTGCCTATTATTACTGGGCTTTTGTTTATTGGGATTTTGGCCGGACCTTTTGTCCTTAGGTTATTACCAACAGAAGCAATACCTCAATTGAATTTTCTAAATCAAATATCGTTGGCATTTATCGCATTTGCAGCTGGCGCCGAATTGTATTTAAAGGATTTGAACAATCGACTTAAAAGTATAAAATGGATGACCTTTGGGCAGTTGTTTTTTACTTTTACACTGGGAGGATTGTCCGTATGGTTTTTATCAAACCAAATTGGTTTTATGAAGGATCTGGATTGGCAAATCAGGTTGGCCATTGCTCTTTTGGCTGGGACTATTTTTGTTTCGCGCTCTCCGGTATCGGCCATTGCCGTTATTAACGAAATGCGCGCCAAGGGGCCTTTTACTCAAACCGTTTTGGGCGTTACAGTGTTAAAAGATGTTCTGGTTATAATCCTTTTTACCCTTTGCTTTGCGGTTTCGGATGCACTGGTTAATAAAATGCCATTTGAAGTTTGGTTGGTTTTTATTCTTGTACTCGAATTGTCGCTCTCCTTTTTATTGGGCTTTTTACTGGGGCAATTGCTAAAAGGTCTTCTTTCACTTCGAATGAGTATTCGAATTAAGTCTTTGCTTGTATTGGCTATTGGGTACAGCATTTACTTGCTTGCCCACTGGGTGCACGATACAAGTTTGGAATTTCTTGGGTTTGATATTTATATTGAACCTCTACTAATTTGTATAATTGGAAGCTTTATTGTTGTCAACTTTAGCTCGTATCGCAGGGATTTTCTTAAGATTGTAGAGGAGGTGGTCCCCGTCATTTATATTATATTCTATACTCTTACGGGTGCTTCGATAAAGCTGGATATTCTGGTTTACACCTGGGGAATTGCCCTGCTGTTTTTCTTTATCCGTTTGGCTAGCATCGCCATAGGAGCATATATTGGTGGAACCCTGGGAGGGGATCCAATTGAGTACAACCGAATTTCCTGGATGCCTTTTGTTACCCAGGCCGGAGTTGCCCTGGGGCTAGTTTCGGTTGTGGCAGCTAAGTACCCGGATTGGGGGCACGAATTTGCTACCATTTTGATAGGTGTAATTATTATAAATGAAGTTGTGGGACCTCCTTTGTTTAAATGGGCAATTCTTAAAGTTGGAGAAAGTCATGCCCGAGGTACTTCTCTTGCCAGCTCCAAGGAGCAGGTGGCTCTGATTTTTGGTCTGGAGGGGCAATCCCTTGCGCTGGCCCGGCAATTAATGGATCACGATTGGAACGTGAAGGTACTTACCAGAAATAGGGAAAAAGCACGGATGGAGTATCGAGGTATAAATGTGGATTTTATTCAAGATTTTTCGCTGGCATCATTAAAGGAAGCAGGGATGGAGAAGGCGGATGCAATCATTCTAATGAATCAGGATGATGACAATTTATTGGTTGCCGAATTGGCCTATGAAAATTTCGGGACCCGAGATATTATTGTGCGAGTGCATGAACGCCCAAATCTTAGAAGGTTTCATGAATTGGAAGCTTTAATTGTGGATCCCAATACGGCTATGGTGAGCCTTTTGGACCACATGGTTCGCTCGCCTGTTGCTACCTCCTTACTTTTGGGCTTTGATAAAGAACAGGATACTATTGATGTAGAGATGCAAAATCCTGTATTTCATGGTATTCCTTTGCGTGATTTGAGGCTGCCTTCCGATATTATTGTAGTTGCAACAAAGCGAAATGATAATACCTTAATTTCCACTGGATATACGGTACTTCATTTAGGCGATGTTCTTACCATTGTTGGTTCTGTTGAGAGTTTGGAAAAGGTGAAACTGAAAATGGAGGGAAGTGAGAAAACCGGGCGAAAGAGAGCTCGATCAGCTAGAAAATCTGTTGTTTTTCGTAAGAGAAGGGATTTAAAACGTTGATTCTCTTGATTTAGGATGAGAGGTCTGTTTGGAAATTGCTAGATATAAAACAGGTAAGACATGAAGAGAGTAGTATGCACTCATTCACTCTTCAATGCATGTTCCTGATAATCCCGGGCGGAGGGAATGGGGCTGTTTAAATACTGTTTCCATTCTTTTTGAAGTGATTCTCCTTTTTTGTTGTAGTAAAATTCAAAGGCTTCGGCTTCGGAGTATTCATTTTGGCCGAAAAACTGCTTAAAAGTATTGAGACCATAATTGTTGATTAGAAAATTTACGAAAGATGCTCCCATTGGGTAGGCATATTCGCAGGTAGTAAAGTTTTCTCCCAATAGTTTGAAATCTTTTTTGTTAATGAGTTTTCTGCAAAATTCATCAGGATCATACAATTGTTGATTTAGAAGAGAGAATAATCCTTCCCTTATTAGTTGAGACTCAATTTCTTTACCATTTGTCATGTGGAATGCGATAAGTTTGGCAAGACTATAACCAGGAGTTTGATCGAAAAGGGTGAAAATTTGATTTTCACTTGGTAGGATTTGCCCGGAAGTAATGCCATAGCTGATAATTTGATCCCTTGTTTCGAAAATAAAATAGGTGATTGGACCATATTTCCATTCAATATCCAGAAAGGAGCAGGCTGCGTCAAGTGCTTTTTTACGTTCATCTATCCACCAGGGAATAATATTGGCAATGCGAGATGACGGATCGTAGAATACCTGGAAAATACCATCTTGATAGTTGTTCCAGATGTTATCGATCGCCAGTTTTGCTGTGCCGTTATCGCTACGTAGCATGGGGCGGATAATTTGTCCCGAAAAGTTTACAAATACTTTTCGGTTGGCTAAGTACAGGTTTGCTTGTAATTTTTGACCAGTTTTAGCTGGTATATCCAGAATATGGGAAAAGTCTTTATAGTTCTCTTTTCTTATTTTTTCAACTCTGTTCAGTAAACTTGGAACGTTGGGCGAAGGTTGCAAATAGGGTTGCAGATGTGTTTCAAACCAGTCTTTAGAGAAACGGAGATAGATATAGTCAATTTCCCCTGAAAGATTCGTGGAATATCTGTAAAATTTGTGCTCATCAGAAAATACAATTGCCTCCTTGGCTCCCCTGTAATTTCGACCGATAAAGACAGTTGCTTCATTAATGACCAATTGATTTTTAAACTTCCAGTTTTGTAGATGGTAAGAATTACTGTTTGAATAATGAACCCTTAAAAATTGATATACAATTAGGATACCTAGTGTTACCAGGACAAAAAGGAACAGGATGAAGACTTTGCCATGTTTCATTTCATATTTGCATATAAGTGTCTATTAAATTTATGAAAGTTTTGGCAAAAAAATAAATGCTCCTGAGATTTGGAGCATTTTGAGTCGGGAGATATTGCTTTATTCCTGTTAGTTGACCTGTAATGTCTTACTTTCAGTTTTTGTGTGGTAATTTTGAAGTTGTTGAAAATATATTGTCATTAAATTACCATGTAAGAAAGACGGTGGTCCAGAAAGCAAGAGGAACTACTGTATTCCAGATTACTTGTTCGCGATGTCGGGCTCGCAATATTCTTTCTCTTTCCAATTGTGCCTGAATCAAATAAAAGTCCCTTTGATAAGCTTCCTCCGCTTGTTTTTGTAACGCGTTTTGAACCTGATATAAGTAATCAACTGCTTCTTTACTTTTAACCGGGCTATCTTTTAGTACAATTAATAAGTCTTCTTCGGCCCATGATAATTCATTAAGATGGAAAAGTGCCATGGCACGTTGCAAGCGGACTTCTTTCATGTAGGGTTTCTTTTCCAGCACATGATTAAAGTCACTCAAAGCCCCTTCGTAATCTTTGAGCTGCATTTTTGCGTACCCTCGATCCTGATAGATAGTAGGGTAGTAATGCATAATGGCTATGGCGGTATCCAATTGAGGAATGGCCTCTTTGTATTTTCCTTCCAGGATCAGCATTCTACCAGCATCATGATATTCTTTGTATCGTTCTATATTTTGAGAGGATACTGTAGTGGAGATAAGGATTGACAGGATAAATAATAATCTAAGTCTCATTGGAATTAATTTTTGGTGGTTTTGAACACTCAAATAGTGTGTATTTCTCAAAATGTTTAACTACATAAATTGTTCCAAATGCTGATATTTATAGGAGGAATTTGATTCGGATGAATAATTGAGGCCAAAAAACCTCCTGGTAAGGGAGGTTTGGTTTTTAGATGGTTGGGTTAAATTTATCCTTAATAAAAAGTTTACGATTTTTTACAACAAGGCTTAGTACAGTTGGCATCGCATTTTGTTTTTTTAGCATCGGTTTTTTTGACTTCTTTTTTCTTACAGCAAGTCTTTTTTGCTTTAGTACACTTGGCTGACTTTTTGCAACATTCTTTCTTGATGGCTTTGGCTTTTTTGGCCTTTACGCATTTCTCACAAGTACAGTTTGCTGGACATTTCTTTTGATCTTGGTCAACTTTTACAATTACTGTGTTGTCTTCCAAAGCTATGGTTGTTTGTGTTGAAGCAAAACTGGAAATGCTGAAAGCAAATACGAATAGTAGGCCGAATACAAATTTCTTCATAATTAATAAATTTTGGTTTTTTTATGATACTTTCACCAAATATAGAGAAATAAAAGAGATAAGGATGAGGAAGTATGCTGAAATGTTGTTAATAATTTGTTAAAGGATGGATAATATTCTGAATTAAAGCTAATTTTGGATGAATTCTGTTGTTCGCTGGTTTGGGAAATTACAGTAATTTGCAGTGACTTAGCTCTGGTTTGAAAAAAAACAGAGTCTGCAACAGATCAATTGATAGCAGGGGGATGGAGGAGAAAGGAAAATATATCCTCAATAAAACGGTGGGTGCAGTAGTGTGACAACCTGTTTTTTTACATCCCACATCACGAACTAAAAAAATATAAGAGTAATGCAAAAACTTAAAATTCAAATATTTCTGGCTATTTCATTTCTGGCACTTTGCTTTCTGGTGCTGATTCAAATTCGGTGGATGAAGCAGGCTAGTGAGTTAAGCGAGGCACAGTTTCGACATAGGGTGGGGTTGGCATTGAATGAATCTATTGATGAGTTTGTTCGATACTGTTATGATTGTGATCATTCCTATGATTGTCCGCATAGAAATAGCAAGGAAGTACCCAGTGAGGTGAATCTTCAGCGGGATACCGATCGGTTGGATGAAATATTAAAAACACAATTGAATAACTATCAAATTCATCTTCCCTACAAGGTAGAGGTGATCCCATGTAAAAAAGGTGAAACGGTGGAAACAAAGGGGAATTGTTTCAGTTTGAGAAAGGCCATGAAGGAGGATGAAGCGGTTATGAATGTTTATTTCCAGGGGGAGAAGAGTACTCAAACCAAAAGTATGGCGCTTATGTTTGCTTGTTCTATTGTCCTTATTATTATTCTGAGCACTTTTTTCGGAATGACTTTAATTTCTCTTTTTAAGGAGAAACGAATATTGGGGCATACTACCGATTTAATCAACAATATTACCCATGAATTTAAAACTCCGATGGCGACGATAGCTCTAGCCAGCGGATTATTGAAGCGGGATCGGGTGCAACAAGCTACAGATAGCATTAATCATTATGCCACTATGATTCAAACCGAAAACAATCGCTTGCGCAACCAGGTGGAACAGCTTTTGAAGTTAGCTTGCATTGAGCGGGGCGAATTGAAGTTGAACTGTAATGAGGTGGATTTGCATGAGGTGATACGCGAAATAGCTAAGGGAGTGCAAATTCGTGTGGAAACGCGGCAGGGCGAATTGAATTTGTTGTTGAATTCCCAATATTACCAGGTATACTGTGATTCCGATCTGATGCAAAATGTTTTGGTTAATATAATAGATAATGCAATTAAGTATTCCAAAGATAAACCTGAAATTACAGTGGAAACCAGTTGCTCTTCCAAAGAGCTGTTTATAAAAATCTCAGATAGAGGAATAGGAATGAGCCGGGAAGCTCAAAAGTGCGTGTTCGATCGATATTATAGGGAGAGTTCAGGGGACGTGCATGATGTAAAGGGATTTGGAATTGGACTTTCCTACGCTAAAATGATAATGGATGCGCATGGTGGCAAAATAACAGTGAATAGTAAGAAAGGGGTTGGGAGTGAGTTCACTCTTACAGTTCCTTTCAAGCGATAAAAACGAAAAGAATGATTTTTAATTCAAGAAAAAAATTATTGGTCGTAGAAGACGACATAAATTTAGGTAGTGTTCTGGTCGATTATCTTGAGATGGAAGGTTTTGATGTGGTGTTGGCCAGAAATGGTGTAACAGGGTGGCAAGAGTTTCAGAAGAGTGAGTTTGATATGTGTTTGTTGGATTGTATGTTGCCCCTTCGGGATGGCTTCGCTCTGGCCAAGCAGATAAGGGAAGTGAATGAACAGGTTCCCATTATCTTTCTTACAGCAAAATCTTTAAAGGAGGACAAGTTGAAAGGCTTCGATCTTGGAGGAGATGATTACATCACCAAGCCTTTTGATGAGGAGGAATTGGTTCGGCGTATTCAGGCGGTTTTGAAGCGGTCTACTGTTCCTAAAACTACGGAGAAAGTAATGTTCGAAATCGGGAAGTATAAGTTCGATTTCTTTAATTTGACACTTAATCTGGAGGGGGAGTTAACCCGGATGACTCAGAAGGAAGGAGAGGTGCTTCGTTATTTTTGTGAGTACAGGAATAAAGTGGTGCGTCGGAAGGAGATTCTGGAGGCTATTTGGGGGAAAGATGACTATTTTCACGGTAGAAGTTTAGATGTTTTCATCACGAAATTAAGAAAGTATCTGAAAGGAGATCCGGCTGTTAAGATTCAGAATGTTCATGGTGTGGGTTTTGTGTTGGTCGAGGATCTAAAGAAAGAGGAATAGGACGGGAAAACCATATTTTATGTAACCGTAGAATCAATGAAATTTGTACTTTTGATTCGCAAATAAATCAATAAGAAAATGAGTATACCTGAAAATATTCAGCGAATCTTAGAAGAAATTCCCGAAAAAGTTAAACTAATTGCAGTTTCCAAAACCAAGCCTCAAGAGGATATTCAGGAAGCATACAATGCAGGATATAAGGTGTTTGGAGAGAATAAGCCTCAGGAGATGACCCAGAAATTTCATGACCTGCCCAAAGATATTGAATGGCATATGATAGGGCATTTGCAAACCAATAAGGTGAAATATATAGCTCCTTATGTGGCTTTAATTCATGCTGTTGATAGCTTTAAGTTGATGAAGGAGATTGATAAGCAAGGCCGTAAAAACAACAGGGTGATTAATTGTTTGCTTCAATTTCATATTGCGAGTGAGGAATCGAAATTTGGATTCGATTTGGAAGAGGCTCTTTCTGTTCTGAATTCTGATGAATTCAAAAGTCTTGAGGGATTGAATATTGTTGGGGTAATGGGGATGGCTACATTTACCCACGATGAGGAACAGGTGAAATCTGAATTCCGAAATTTAAAAGATATATTTGAGCAACTTAAAACCGGAATTTTTGCAGGGAAGGAGGATTTTCGTGAAATTTCGATGGGAATGTCAGGAGATTATGCCCTAGCAATCGAGGAGGGGAGTACGATGATTCGTGTGGGGAGTTCTATTTTTGGAGCTCGTAACTATGTGTAAAAGCCTATCAACAGTCACTCGGAAACAAAAACGGATAAGGTGATATATTTTTTATGGAATTCGTTATATTTGTTGGTAACCGCAAATGAATAAAACAAAAAACACTTTAATATGATAAATCTCGAGACCACCTATATGGGTTTGAAGCTTAAGAATCCACTAGTAATTAGTAGTTCAGGCCTGACAAACTCCGTTCGAAAAATAAAGATTTTGGAAGAGAAAGGTGCAGGCGCTGTTGTTTTGAAATCTCTTTTTGAAGAGCAGATTTACAACGAAGTTCAGCATTTGATGCAAAAAGATCCGAAAAATGTTTACCCGGAGGCTGAAGATTATATTCGTGCCTATACCAAGGAGAATTCCATCAAAACTTATTTGGATTTGATTGCAGAAGCCAAAAAGACTGTTGATATTCCTGTTATTGCCAGCATCAACTGTGTTTCTGCCAGTGATTGGACTCGTTTTGCCAAACAAATAGAGGAAGCTGGTGCTGATGCTATCGAATTAAATGTTTTTGTTGTTCCAACTGATAAGAATACAAGTTCTACCCAGTATGAGCAAATCTATTACGATGTATTGGAGGCTGTAAAGAAGGAGGTGAATATCCCTGTTGCTATGAAGCTGGGTATTTATTTTACCAATTTGTTTGGAGTAGTGGATCATTTAAATGCCAATGGTGCTGATGCGGTGGTGCTGTTTAATCGTTTCTATGAACCCGATATCGATATTGAGAAACTGAAGATCACCCCTGCTGAAGTGTTGAGTGTCCCTACAGATATTCGTAAATCTCTTCGTTGGGTCGGAATTCTTACTGATAAGATTCATGGTTTGGACGTTTCTGCATCTACAGGGATTCATAATGGAGAAGCCGCTATAAAGCAACTACTGGCTGGTGCTACAACCGTTCAAATATGTTCTGCTGTATACGAGCATGGTTTTGATCGTGTAACTTCAATTTTGGATGAAATCAAAGAGTGGATGGAGCGGAAAGAGTTTAAGACAGTGAATGAGTTCCGTGGCAAATTGAGCTACAAGAGTATTGAAAATCCTGCGCTTTATGAGCGAGCCCAGTTTATGAAGTATTTCTCTTCAGCAGAAAAAGACGTAATTATTTAAATATATAAAAAGCCGCTTTCAAAGCGGCTTTTTCTTTAGTATTTTTCTTCATCGGTTATAGCATTCACCAGATGAATTGCTTCATGAAGAAATCCCTTTCGTTCTTGAGAGGCATTGGCAATAGCCTCCTTAAGCTTTTTAGCTATTTCTTCCTTCTTTTCGTCCGAAATGATTCCTGTCATGTTTTCGATAACGGTAAATGCCTCGAAAGCAGTTTCAAAATTCTCCTGAATTAAAATTTCTACAAAAACGTCCAGATGTTGGCTAAAATTCAACCTTGACTCCCAGCAAACAGCAACCAACTCTTTTCGTAGCGAAGCGTAACGTTCATTTTCGATGGCTTCTATAATAATTTCACCTGCCTTCTCTTCTTTTACATCGATTAAAAGATTCCAGACTGCTTTTGAGATACTTGGATCTTTTTTTTCAATTACCACATCCAAAAGAATGGGAATATCTGAAGCAATTCCTTCTTCACGAAGGGATTGAATGGATTTCAAAATTGTTTTAGAATCGGAACTCGACAGTTCGTTTAGAATTTTTTTGTGAAGTTCCTTTTTATTTAGTTCACTCATTGCTTTGCATATTTATTATCCAACAAAATTATAATTTTTTGGTGAATTCCCCCTTTGATCAAAGGCAACAATAGCGGGTTCAGATTTTTTCGTTTGTTCTATAACAGGATAAAAGTCATGTTTCCCTTGTTCTTTAAATCTTCTCTTTGAGGTAATGTCCAGTATATGATTCTTTGCATTTAACAACCTCTTCAGGGGTTCCCAATGCTACAATTTGTCCCCCCTGGTTTCCGCCTTCCGGTCCCAGGTCAATGATCCAGTCTCCTGACTTTATTACTTCAAGGTTGTGCTCAATTACAACGAGAGTATGTCCTCTTTCGATGAGAGCATTAAAAGCATCCATTAGTTTATTGATGTCGTGAAAATGGAGACCGGTAGTCGGTTCATCAAATATAAACATGCATGGTTCTGCTTTTTCTTTACTCAAGAAGGAAGCCAGCTTTACCCGTTGGCTTTCCCCACCACTTAAGGTACTCGAGGATTGTCCAAGTTTTACATAGCCTAGGCCGACATTGGCCAGAGGGGTTAATCTCTGCACAATTTTCTTTTCGGTGGTTCCTTTTCCTTGGGCAAAAAATTCGATGGCTTCGTTTACAGTCATTTCTAAAACATCGTGGATGTTTTTTTCTTTGTATCTCACTTCAAGAATCTCGTCCTTGAAGCGTTTCCCTTTACAACTATCGCATTGAAGATGAATATCTGCCATAAATTGCATTTCAACCTTGATAATTCCTTCACCCTGGCATTCGTCACAGCGCCCTCCATCGATATTGAAAGAGAAGTGAGACGATTTGTATCCATTGTATTTCGAAGCCGGCTGCTCTGCATAGAGTTTACGGATTTCGTCGTAAGCCTTTAAATAGGTAACCGGATTGGATCGGGATGATTTCCCAATGGGGTTCTGGTCTACATATTCTACATTGCTTAGAAGATGGAAATCACCCTGTAGGGCATCGAAATGCCCACTCTTGTCTGAATATCCACCGTAATGTTTTTTCAAAGCGGGGTAGAAGATACTTTTGATCAGAGAGGATTTTCCCGAGCCACTGACACCAGTGATTACTGTCATTACGTTCAGGGGGAACCGAACGTTTAAGCCTTTTAGGTTGTTTTCTCTGGCTCCAATTACTTCGATGTAATTGTTCCATTTCCTTCTTATCTTGGGAACAGGAATGCTCAATTGACCGGTCATGTATTGTCCCGTAAGTGCCTCTGAAGTTTTCAATGCTGTATGATCGCCCTGGAATACTACTTCTCCTCCCAGACGACCTGCCAGGGGGCCGATGTCAATAATTTCATCTGCAGCTTTGATGATGTCTTCGTCGTGCTCCACTACAATTACCGTATTGCCAAGATCCCGGAGTTCTTTTAATACTTTGATAAGTAGTTCGGTATCTCTTGAGTGTAAGCCGATACTTGGTTCATCAAGGATGTACAGGGATCCTACAAGACTACTTCCCAGCGAGGTTGCCAGGTTGATACGCTGAGATTCTCCACCGGATAGACTGGAAGAAAGTCGGTTCAGTGTGAGGTACCCCAGTCCCACATCCGAAAGAAAACGTAAGCGGTTTCGGATGTCAATGAGCAAGCGGCTGGCAACTTTTTCCTCGTATTCTTTTAGTTCAAGCTCCTCAAAGAATTTATGAAGCTCCGATATTGGCATTAATACCAGGTCCTGAATGTTCCTGTCGTTTATTTTTACGTAGGAGGCTTCTTTTTTCAGTCGTGTTCCCCGGCAATCCGGGCAGGTGGTTTTTCCTCGGTACCTCGAAAGCATTACCCTGTATTGGATTTTGTATTGCTTGGCCTCCAGGTATTCGAAGAAAGTATTCAATCCTTTGAAGTATCTGTTTCCAACCCAAAGTAGGTGTTTTTGCTCATCAGTTAGTTCAAAGTAAGGTTTGTGTATAGGGAAATCAAATTTGTCGGCAGAATAGATAAGCTCATTTTTCCATTCCTGCATTTTCTCTCCTTTCCAGCATACTATTGCATCTTCGTAGATACTACGGGTTTTGTTGGGGATTACGAGGTCTTCGTCAATTCCGATCACTTTTCCGAAACCTTCACATGTGGGGCATGCGCCTACGGGATTATTGAAGCTGAAAGTATGTGTGTTAGGTTCCTCGAATTTTATTCCATCTGCTTCGAATAGATTGGAGAATTCACTGGTTGTACTTCCATCCGGAAATATGAGGGTAATGCAGCAGGCTCCTTTCCCTTCGTAGAAAGCCGTTTGAATGGAATCAGCCAACCGGTTTTGGGTGTCTGTATCCTCAGATACCTTAACCCGATCGATAACAATGTGAAGTGTCGTATCCCTTGGAATTTCCACTCCCTTCTCTATCAAGTCATGAATTCTGTGAAATTCTCCCTCCATTTCAACTCGCGAGAATCCTTGTTGGGATAGAATTTCCAATTGCTCCTGGCGGGTTCGTTCCGTACTTGGATCCAGTTTTGCCATCACAACGGCAGGGATGCCTTTCTTTTGGTTCAAAATGTAGTTGACAACATCTGTTACCGTATGTCGCTTCACGACCTGGTTGGAAATAGGAGAGTAGGTTTTTCCGATTCTCGCAAAAAGTAATTTCAGGTAATCGTATATTTCTGTTGAAGTTCCTACTGTAGAACGCGGATTCCGGGTGTTTACCTTCTGTTCGATGGCTATGGCCGGAGGGATTCCCTTGATGAAATCTACTTCAGGTTTGTTAATTCTGCCCAGGAATTGTCGGGCATAGGCCGAAAGACTTTCCACATACCTTCGCTGGCCTTCGGCATATAGGGTGTCGAAAGCAAGGGAGGATTTTCCCGAACCGGATAGTCCTGTGATCACAACAAATTTGTTACGAGGAATGGCCAGGTCTATATTTTTTAGGTTATGGACTCTTGCACCTTTAATGTATATATGGTTCTCTGAACTTTTTTGGCTCATCTGAAATTTTTTTATCATTTAGAAACCTAAGGTTTTCCAATAGAAATTTGGAACATACAAAGGTATTTAACTTCACAGGATTTTCAAATCTCATAAAAAATTACTTTATTGCAAAATAGAAGAGAATTGTATAACCATCTAAATAAAGAACTGCTTATCGGGAAATCTTTACACCTATTATTTTAAAGAGGAGGTAAAATTGATAGCGCATAATCCAACCGATTATGATCTCGTTAAGCTGTTTGTTAGTGGGGAACAAAGAGGGATTGAAACCCTTATCAACCGCCATAAGGATCGGGTGTATACTTACATCTACCTGATCGTAAAAAATCACCAGCTTGCCGAAGATATTTTTCAGGATACCTTTATTAAGGTAATCCGTTCGTTACGTCGTGGAAAATACCGTGATAACGGTAAATTTCTATCGTGGGTGTTACGTATTGCCCATAATTTGATCATAGATTATTTCAGGAGAGAAAAGCTTCTTAATACTTTTTCCAAAGACGATTACGAACTTGATGTGTTCAATTCTCCTAAATTCTCTGATGTGAATATTGAAGAGCAACTGATCAAAAATCAAATCCACAAGGATGTTCGGCAATTGTTGGATGAATTGCCCCAGGATCAGAAGGAAGTAGTGATATTGCGTCACTATTTGGGCTTGAGTTTTAAGGAAATTGCCGACCAGACCGATGTGAGTATTAATACGGCATTGGGAAGGATGCGCTATGCTTTGATCAATATGCGGAAAATGATAGAGGAGAGGAATTTAAATCTTACAGTTGTTTAAAATTATAACGTCTCAGTTAGTTGGGCTGGTTTTCTTTTCGGGGAGAATCGGCCCTTTTTATAATAAAACTGGTTTCATTTCGTTGTAAGAGTAAAATAAATTTAAATTTTGCCTATGAATGAAATTTTTACTCTGCTAAATTCGAAATCAGCTGTTTCGACTTCAAAAATTATTACGATGTTTGAAAGCTTTTCTTTGGAGGACCTGTTTGAATCGGAAGCTTTTTTGTCCTTTTTGGATCGATGTCAGGTACAGGCACCACCCCATCTGATTAAGTCGGTGATGGGATTTGTGCAAAGTCATCAGGTTTTACCTCTCACTGTTAGGGAATTGGATGAATTTAAATTGAATTAGCCTCTAACTTCCTAATTTAGGTAATTATTTTTTTAGTATCACACTCTTTTAAGGGTGTGATTTTTTTTTGTTTCGTCTCGTTGGTTGGGATTTGATTTCTAAAATAATAGGGGTAAGATATTTTGAATTTTAAATAGATTTATTTTAATTTGATATCAAAATGATATCACAAATAAATTTACCCCTATGAAAGAAGAAAAATCTTATTCCGCGTTTTCCGGATACAGTATGCTTTTTATAGAGCTGCTTCTGGTTGTTGTAACCTTGTTTGGGCTGTTTGGTATACGGTATCCCTTATTTACCCTCCTGGTTTTGCCTATCGTATTTTTGGCTATTGGCTTTACTGTAGTTAATCCGAATGAATCTTCGGTGCTCGTTTTGTTTGGAGCTTATAAGGGAACCATTAAGGAGAATGGGTTTTTCTGGGTAAATCCTTTCTATTCCAAGAAGAAGATCTCTTTACGAGCTCGAAACTTGGATAGTGATCCAATAAAAGTGAATGATAAGATCGGGAATCCGATTATGATTGGAGTAGTATTGGTTTGGCGTGTGAAAAACACATATAAAGCAGCATTTGAAGTGGATGAATACGTTCATTTTGTAGATATTCAATCGGAAGCAGCCATTCGTAAAATGGCAGGATCCTATCCTTACGATAACTTGGAAGATGAGGAGGCTGATATTACCTTGCGATCAGGAGGTGCCAATGTGAGTCAATTATTGGAGAAAGAGTTGACTAAGCGTCTTGAAATTGCAGGAATTGAAATTATTGAAGCGCGTATCAACTACCTTGCTTACGCTTCTGAAATAGCCGGTGCGATGTTGCGTCGTCAGCAAGCAACAGCAGTGGTAGCTGCAAGGTATAAGATTGTTGAGGGTGCCGTAAGCATGGTGGAGATGGCTCTTGATGAGTTGAAAGAGAAAGAGGTTGTTGAATTGGATGAGGATAAAAAGGCTACAATGGTAAGCAATTTAATGGTGGTTTTGTGTTCCGATAAGGATGCCACACCTGTATTGAATACTGGTAGTCTGTATCAGTAGGGGAGAATTATGACAAAAAAGAAATCTTTTGTACTTCGGTTGGATCCTGAGATGTATAAATCTTTGGAGAAATGGGCAAATGACGAGTTTCGAAGTGTGAACGGTCAGGTTGAATGGATTCTTCACCGTGCCTTGAAGGAAGCCGGTCGACTTAAAAAGAGAAGGGATGCAGGTGAAGAAGAAAAACTTGAGAAAGAATAGTTTATTTTGTTAAGAATTTTTAGAAAGTGAAAGGCCTCTCAAGAGAGGCCTTTCGCTATTTTGAAATGTTGCGTTCCAATACCTTTTTTCCTTCGATCTCACCTGGGGTAAAGCCCATTCGTTTGAGATAGCCTTTGTTGCGTTCCGGTTCACAGTATATTTTCTCGAAGCCGGCTTCGGCCAAAATTTTATCCAATTCATTATATAGAAAGGAGCCTACCTTAAAATCGCGGTATTGAGGTAAAGCATAATCCAATTCGACACTTACTCCTTGAGTGTTTTTGGGGGCAGCGATAAATATTCCTGCTACACTCATGTTTCTCAGAACGAAAAAATTTAGTATGTCTGGATTCTGAATTTGTACGAATTCCGGGTAGAAATTATGAATATCTTTCTGATAATGTTTCAGAAATTGCTCCAGCAGGGGATCTTTCGCGTTGAGTTTCACAATATGGAAATCTTCCTTCTGGTAATACATTTTACGCAAATTATAAATGTTGGCCAATACGATCAGGAAATTCATGATTCCAACAGGTAGTGAACCAATTAAGAATCCATAGGTTGAAAAAAGGATGGCGCCCGCCAGGTTAAACCAGCGCAATTTAATAATCGAAGACATGGAGAGTGATAGCAATACCAGTACAGAAGCGGCATAGCCGATCCATTCCAGAAAGGGAATTCCTAAAAATTGAGTTTCTAGCATGGGTTATTTTTTTAAGTTGCTAATTGTTTGCAACCAAGAGAGGATGTATAGAGCCAATTATGGCAGAGGTTGTTTGTTCGGGTTATTGAACCGGAATCACGAAAATAGAAAAAATCCCTGAATTTGAAATGTTTTTTTCGAATAATTGAAATTAAGATAATCAAAAGTTTGGGTAGACGGGACTAGTGTCCCGTCATTAGAAACATTGGCTGTAATTCAAAGCTCCTGTATTTAGGTCTAAGTCGTTCGGTGTTGTAGTACCGCTCGATGTCTACGAATTTTTTTGTACTGGTAACAATATCAATTGGGGCGTTGTCGTATCTACCATTTCTTAGACTGACCAGGCGACCGTGAATTCCTTTAATGATTAGATCCAGAGCCAGGTTGCCAAAGGCCATTGGAACAATGGAGTCAATAGCATCCGGATCCCCACATCGGACCAAATAGCCTAATTTTTGGTTAATTACATTGATGGGTTTCCCCTGATTGAATTTGGGCGAAAGGATTTTGAGATTTTGTGAGACCAAATCGCCAATTCCACCCAATTTTTTGTGTCCGTAATCGTCGGTTGCTTCATCCTGAAAGATCATATTCTGTCCGTTGTATTTTGCTCCCTCGGATATTAGTACAACGGAATACTTGCTGGGGTTGGAAAAGCGATCCTGAACCAATAGATCTGTCAGCTGCTCGATGTCAAATTGGTATTCGGGAATAACGCAACGATTGGCAGCCCCTGCTAAGGTGGGCAGAATGGCTGTAAATCCTGCGTAACGACCGAACACCTCCAGCACCAAGAGTCGTTCGTGGGAGCCTGCAGAGGTACGTAAGCTGTGAGTGAGTGATATGGTTCTGGTGATGCAGGTACTAAAGCCAATACAGTAATCGGTACCAGGTACATCGTTATCCATTGTTTTGGGAATGGCAATTACCTTAACTCCTTCTTTGTAGAGCCGTACCCCATAGCTTAGGGTATCATCTCCTCCAATAGGAATCAAATAATCAATATTCAAAAAATTAAGATTGGCAAGAACCTCTTCGGTCAGGTCGTTTACTTTCTTCTTGTATTTATTTTTAAGATGTGAAGGGAGTCTTTCGGGTGGGACCCTGGACGGATTTACCCTAGAGGTATGAAGAAAGGTACCTCCGGTTCTTCCTGTTCTGTTTACTAATTCTTCCGTCAGAAGCTGGAAATTGTCACTGTTATCTGCTTCTTTGTCTCTGATGATGTCAATCAGACCCCGCCATCCTTTTCGAATTCCTATTACCTGGTAGTTTTCGCGCAGGGCTCGAATGGTGACCGCCCGTATGGCGGGATTAAGACCGGGAACGTCTCCGCCTCCTGTTAGAATGCCAATGATCCCTTTCGGTTTTTTTGACTCCATAAATAGATGTATTAGGTAGAATCTTTTCGATTTATTTGATACATCAATTTAAGGGATTGGGAAGAGTTACGCAAAAATTTTTTGGCCTGGAAGGTTGTTTTGCTATTAGAAAATTGTTTAAGTTTTTTTCTGTTGTTTGATTAAAAGCTAAAAACATAGGAGAGGATATTGGCCCCCATCCGGAGTGCTTTTTGGTGGATGCTTTCCGAATCGTTGTGTACGCTTGGATCTTCCCATCCGTCACCGAGGTCACATTCATAGGTGTACAAGCAGACCAATCGTCCATTTTGAAAAATTCCAAAGGCTTGAGGGGGCTTCTTGTCATGTTCGTGTACTTTGGGTAAGCCATTTGGAAAATCGTATACCTGATGAAAAATGGGATGGGAGTATGGCAGTTCCTGCAATTCCGAATTTGGAAAAATTTTTTTGATTTCTCTCCGAAAGTAAATGTCCAGACCATAGTTGTCATCAACATGTAGGAATCCTCCTGCCATTAGATAGTTTCTTAGGTTGGTAGCTTCCTGGTTCGAGAAAACCATGTTTCCATGGCCCGTTATATGGACAAATGGGTAGCTGAATAGTTCCGAGCTTCCTACATCCACTACGGAGTAGTCCGGATGGATTTTGGTTCCCAGGCTTTTGTTGCAAAATGCGATCAGGTTGGGTAGGGAAGTGGGGTTGGCATACCAATCCCCACCACCTCTGTATTTAACCAATCCAATTCTCACTGTGGTATTTTGAGCCCATCCTCCCCATGAGGTTACTGTGAGAAGAATCAGTAGAATCAGAGGTTTGGTATGCATTTGAATTTAGCTTTAAATGATAAGTAAATTGTAATTCTAGGACTCATTGGCAAGACTTACAGTGTGACAGGCAACTACTCCCGCTGTTTCGGTGCGTAGTCGACTGCTGCCCAGTGAAATTTCCCGGAAGCCATTTTCCTTTGCAAGTTCTACCTCTTCGGGACTAAAATCACCTTCGGGACCAATCAGAATCAAAGCATTCTGACCGCAAGAGTAAAGCTGCTTTAAGTTTGTTTTTTCGCCTTCGTTGCAATGAGCAATGTATTTCTCTCCATCAAATGGTTTTTGAACAAGTTTTTTGAATGGGGTCATTTCGTTCAAAACGGGATGGTAGGCTTTAAGAGACTGTTTCACAGCGGATGTTATAACCTTGAAAAGCCGCTCGGTTTTTACAACTTTTCGTTCGGAATGCTGGCAAAGTAGTGGTGTGAATTCATCTGCTCCAATTTCGGTGCATTTTTCCAAAAACCATTCGGTTCGGTCTATGTTCTTGGTTGGAGCCAGGGCCAGGTGAAGGTAGAAATCACGCTTGCCATACTCTTTCTGAATTTCCAGACATTCCACCATGCACCGTTTGGGATGGGCATCTACAATCTCAGCTTTGTAAAAACCTCCTTTGCCATCAATCAGGTAAATAAAGTCTCCCTCCTTTAGGCGCAAAACTTTAACGCAGTGTTTTGATTCCACTTCATTGAGTTGGTATTCGTTGGAGGTTATATCCGGAGTATAAAATAAATTCATAATTGTAGTTAACTGTAATTGGGCAAAAAGATTGGATATTGTAAATCCAATTCTAAAAGTACAAAGATATGCCTTTGATTTGGTTTTTCCTTCCCAAATAAGGGGCTGGGTGAATCAAACCTTATACTTACCAAAGAACCGGTTGGTAAACAGTGGCGAGGATGAATGCCAATACTGAAACGATTAGTCCGTACATGAAAATGGTGTACGAGATTCGAAGCAAATGGTATTTTTTTCCCAGTACCTTTCCCAGATAATATTGGTCCTTAATCAAACTTTCGTACAATTCATCGTAGTCCTTCATGATTCCTTTTAAAGCCTTGGAATAATCGGGTAATTCCATTTTAAAGAAATTCCCGAAAAAGAGCAGATTCACCTTTTTTTGTTTCAAATCTTCCTGGGTGAATGTACCTGTCGTAACATTGGGGCGGGTAGCTAGTACCGAGTAGATGATCGTAAACAAGCAGGTGATTAAAAGAATGGTACAAGGAATGATGAAGTGGGGCACATCATCAATGTGTCGGTAGACGAAGAAAATGGCTGAGATGATGATGGAGTTTACGGATATCATCAGGTTGGCCTTACTGTCTGCAATGGAACTTAAATTGATCTGGTTTCTGGCTGTCAGGCGAAACAGGGTTTCGATACCACGCTGGGGTGCCTTGAGTTTCGCATTCTGCTTCTCCAGTTTTAGAACCAATTCATTTAATTTCTTGATCTCTTTGATTTGATAGGTGTTTACCTTTTCGATCACTTTCTGTAGATTGACTTCTTTCTTCTTAGAAAGTGTTTTCTTCCCGTAATCGGTATGGTAACAATGGTCTTTCAAGAAATTCAGGGTCTCTTCCCAATAGGATTTCTGGCTGATTGGATGGTGAAGCAGAGAGATCTTTTCATCTCGTAAACGTTCCGATATTTTGATATAATCTTTGGCTGCTAAATGATGCAAATCGGCATCGCAAAGTACATCGGCAATCTTATGGTCGTGATGTTGATGAGGGAAAACGGTGTGTAGAATGCATTCTTCAATAAGTTTAATTTTCTCATCCGGGTAGTTCCTCTCCTGTAAAAATGAACGGGCAATTCTACCACTGATTACCTCGTGATCCAGAAAGTTTTCAAAATATCCTGTATCATGAAACCAGGCAGAGAGGAGGAGGATTTCCATTTCTTCATCGGTTAATCCCGATGCACTGCCAATCTTTTGAGCTTGTTTAACAACGTTTTGGGTGTGTTCCAGGTTGTGGTAGGTGAAAATGGGACTATGATTCTTTTTAAAGAAGTCAACTACAAACTCCTCCGTTTCGTTAATTATGTTCATTCTTATTGGCTTAAATGATCTTCTCAAAAATGCTTTTTAAAAGCAACCATTAAATATAAGCATTAATCTATTAAAATGAACCGTGCAACTGCCGTTATTTGCAGATTGTGGCGTTTTTGCTGGTAATTCCATTCGAATTTATGTACTTTTAATTTTAGTTCTGTAAAAATTAATAGATGCCACTATATATGGGAAAAGTAAGAAAAATTACTGTTTTTATTTTGGGTATTGTATGTGTAGTACTGTTAAAGTCCTGTGCCCAGGAAGTTAAGAAGCCGGAGTATTTCTTCCTCAGCGGCGAGTACCAAAAAATTCCCTATACAATGGCTGAACCTAGCGAAAAGTTCGAACTTAAAAGTGAATTGCGGGAGATTTCGGGTCTTACTTATTATCGTAAGAAACGTTTGCTATGCGTGAACGATGAGAAAGGGATTGTATATGAATATAGCCTCAAGAAAGGGGAGGTGAAGAAACGATATAAATTTGCGAAGTCCGGCGATTATGAGGGGATCGAATTAGTAGATTCCGTTCTCTACGTGCTACGGAGTGATGGCAAATTGTATGCTGTTCGAAATTTCAACAACGAAGAGATTGAGGTATGGGATTACCGTACTCCCTTAAAAGCCCGTAACGATACCGAAGGGCTGGGGTACAATCCTGTTTCCGGAGAATTATTGATTGCCTGTAAGTCACGGCCGGGAATAAACAATCAGTATGTCGGGAATCGTACGGTATATGCATTTCATCCCGATAAACAGCAATTGGATACAGTTCCTCGTGTTGTAATCAATCTGGAGCAGATTCGGAAAGTTCTCAAATATACCGGTTATGCTAAAATATCCGTTAAGTTGTTAAAGAGCGTAAATCCCATCGAGGGAGATATTACTTTTCAACCTTCTGCAGTTTCTGTTCATCCCCTTACGGGGAATATTTACCTTCTGGGGTCAGTGGGGAAATTGTTGATGGTTTTAAACCCCGAGGGACAATTGCTTGCCATAGTGAGACTCGATCGAAAAATTTTTAAGCAGCCCGAAGGGGTATGCTTTGCCCCTGATGGCACTATGTATATCTCAAATGAAGGAAAAGGCGGAAAAGCGAAAATTTTGGAATTTAAGTATTTAAGATAGTTTGTATGTTGCGAATGAAAACCTTTTGGACTGGGGTGTTGTTACTATTGTGTTTCCAGAGTTGGGGGCAGTTCTATAGTGATCGGGTGAGTGAGTGGAAGAATGAAGAACTACCCGATTCTTCTCTTTTGGAGCACTCTGTGTTTTTGATTGGAGATTTGGGTGAAGGAGATCTTAATCCAACAAATTTGAAGTTTTTCCAAAGTGAATTCCGGAAAGCTGGAAAATCCGGTACTATTCTTTTCCTGGGAAATAGTGTTAGAGAACCTCGCTATGAAAGAAAGGAACCGGAAATGTCTATTGGTGAACCCCGGTTGCGTTTGATTCTGGATTTGGTAAAGGATCATCCCGGAGAAGTTTTTGTTCTTCCCGGTGAAAGGGAATGGGACAAAGGACGAAAAAATGGTTGGAATGTGGTGAAGGAGCAGGAGCGGTTTATTGAGGAGTTTTTACAACGGGGAGATATTTTCCTACCTTCCAGCGGTTGCCCTGGTCCTGTTGAAATTCCCCTATCGGAGGATGTTGTTCTAATTGTTGTGGATTCTCAATGGTGGCTACATCAGGGAGATAAGCCGCAGGAAGAGTGTGGCTTTGAAGAAGTCTCAGATTTTTTGATCCAAATGAATGATGCTTTGGCCCGCAACAAGGAGAAGAAAATTATTTTTGCCAATCATCATCCGGTATACAGTGCCGGTAAGTATGGGGGGCACTTTCCGTTTCCCGGCCCCTGGGAATTGTATCGTATGGTTTTTGGGACTTCGCAGGATTTCGCTCATCCCTACTATAAAAGGATGCGTTACTTTGCGAAAACAATTTTTAAGGATCTGAACGATATTATCTTTGTTTCAGGACATGAGAACAGTTTGCAATATTTTGAAAAAGGGAATGTTCACCAGGTAATTGCTGGTTCCGGAAATCTGGCCTCTCATGTGGGGAAAGGAAAAATGGATTTTACGGGTAAGGAAGTAGGATTTGCACGGTTGAATTTCTATCGGAATGGGGCTGTTTGGATTGATTTTTGGGGAACCGGAGCAAAAGGTGATCGAAAACCACGATTGGTTTTCCGAAAGCATCTTTTTACGCGGCAGGTAGTTTCTGAGGAAGAATTGGCCCATGCCTATGAAAAACTTGATTTTTCGGACAGTACAATTGTGATTCCTGCCAGTCGGTTGTATCAAACCGACAGTCGTTTCAAGAAAAAGATGCTGGGACAGAATTACCGGAAGGAATGGGCTCAACCCATTCAAGTGAAGGTTTTTGATATAGGGAAAGAGCATGGTGGCCTTCGAATTCTGAAAAGAGGGGGAGGTCAGCAAACAAGATCCCTACGCCTGGAAGATAGGGATGGAAAGCAATATGTATTGCGTTCCATCGAAAAATATACGGAAAAGGCTATTCCTGAAGTCCTCAGGGGGTCGTTTGCAGCACAGCTGGTGCAGGATGGTATTTCGGGATCGCATCCCTATGCTGCCCTTGCTGTACCAAAGTTGGCTGATGCGGCCGGGGTATATCATACCAATCCCCAGGTTGTTTATGTGCCCGATGATCCTCGTTTTGGTATTTATCAGTCCGATTTTAAGAATGAATTGTATTTGTACGAGGAGAGGCCTGAAGGGGATCGTTCGGAGATGCCCTGGTTTGGCAATTCCAAAAAGATTATAAGTACCGATAAGGTACTTCAGAAGAAGCAAAACTCAACCGATTTTCGGATTGATGAAACAGCGGTTTTGAGGGCCCGGTTGTTCGATTTGTTTCTTAACGACTGGGATCGGCACGACGACCAATGGAGATGGGCAACCTTTAAGAAGGACGGAAAACAGTTGGCACGTCCGATTCCTCGCGATCGCGACCAGGTGTTTTTTTATAACGAGGGGGTTATTCCCTGGTTGAGTCGCAGAAAATGGGCCATTCGTAAATTTCAACCTTTTGATACCATAACGGAGGATTTGTGTGGGCTTGGATTTAATGCCCGATATTTTGACCGCACATTTTTAAGTTCGCTTCCACGTGAAGCCTGGCTGAAGATGGGAAAGGAGCTAAAAGCAGCCATCACAGATGAGGTGATTGCCAGTGCAGTTGCTGATTTACCTGACGAGCTCGCACCCTTTTCCGCAGAGGAGATTCAGCGGAAATTGCGGGGCCGAAGGGATCGTTTGCCTGAAATGGCTTTGGAATTCTATGATTTTCTGGCGCAAGAGGTAGATGTTGTGGGCAGTGATGAGCGTGAAAGGTTTGAGGTGGTTCGGAATGCTGATGGTTCTGTTTCTGTGGAGATGAACCACCTTAGTAAGAAGGGGAAATTAAAGGAACAGTTGTTTGCCCGCACTTTTCGTCCTGAGGAGACCCGTGAGGTGAGAATCTATGGTTTGGGAGGAAAGGATCAGTTTTCGGTTGAGGGACAAGGTCCCGGGGATATCCGGCTTCGGTTGATTGGAGGAAGCGGAAAGGATAAATTTAACCATGAGGCCATCGGAGCCCCCCGAAGAAGTACGTGGATCTATGACACTCCAAAGAAAACCAGGATCAAGGGAAACAGAATATTCAAAAACAGGTTGGGAAAGCAGGATAATGTGAATTTGTACGACCGGAAAGAGTTTAAATACGACGTGGTAAGTCCTGCTGCCAATTTTAATTATATAAGTGACGATGGGTTGATTATTGGGGCAGGAGTTGCGGTTAAGACTCAAGGATTCAGAAAGGAACCCTATGGCTCATTGCACAAATTTTTGACCAGCTACTCGTTTCGTTACCCTTCGGTAAAACTGGAGTATTTTGGTGAAATGAACAGGGTGTTTCGTGGTCTGGACTTCCTGATGGATGTGAGTTACCATACCCCTAATTTTCAGGGAAACTATTTTGGTTTGGGGAATACCACAAAGATAACCGAGGAGGACGATAAGGATTACAACAGGATCAGAATGGCTAAGATATTTGTCAACCCAATGATACGGAAGCGGATTGGAGAAAAGCACCAATTGGCTTTTGGAGGATTCTACCAGCGCAGCAAATTGAATTCTACGGCCAATCGCTTTGTTACCGATTTCGAAAATCCATTCTACGATCTGGATCCTGCCGTTGATTTTAGTGCAAGGAAATATTGGGGTGTCAATACACGTTATATCTGGGATACCCGAAACAATCAGTTGTTACCTACTCGAGGCATGTACTGGATTTCAGACTGGAGGTGGTTTAAAGGAGTAGGGAGTGAGGACCACAACTTTCATCAGTTGACCACCGATTTACGATTCTATTTCAACTTTGGTCGGCCTGAGCGAAGTGTTCTTGCTGTAAGAGCAGGGGCAGCACACAATTCAAAGGGATATCCTTTTTTTCAGGCAAATAAACTGGGGGTGAAGACCAATTTAAGAGGTTACCGCCAGGATCGGTTTGCCGGCGATGATATGGTATATCAGAACACCGATTTCCGGATGCGTTTGATGCGTTTTCGAACCTACTTTTTAGGAGGAGAGTTAGGCGTGTTGGCCTTTAATGATTTTGGTCGGGTTTGGTTGGAAGGTGAAAAGTCAGACAAATGGCATCATGGGTATGGTGGTGGTTTATGGCTGGCTCCCTATAAAATGTTTGTGGTAACGGCCAGTTACAGCCACTCCCGTGAGGACAATATATTCTCCTTTCAGTTTAGCTATCTGTTTTAAATAAGGAAAAAATCTTACTATGGGCGAGCCAACCAGAGATGAACTACTCAGAACCAACCAGGAGCTAAAGGAGCTTCTGCATCAGGTGCAGGCCGAATTGGAAGCTACCAAATCCACGATGCAAATGATAATGGAAGTGGGACGGCTTGGCTACTGGCGTTGGGAGGTTGCTCCCGGTAAAATGCATATGAGTGGCAATCTTGCCCAAATCCTGGGGTATTCCAGTTCCAGTCCCATCCTTAGTATCGATATGATTAAGGACATGTATCATCCGGAGGATTGGAAAAAGAAACGCCCCATTCTGAAGGATCTTCGTTTGGGGAAAAGTTCATCCTATCGTTTGGAGCAGCGGGTGGTAAATCAGCGTGGCGACTGGTACTGGTTTTTGGAATATGGCGAGGTGGTTCAACGAAATGAGCAGGGATCCCCTTTAGTGGTGCTTGGTGTTTTAATCGACATATCCGATCGGAAGTTGGTGGAGGATGAATTGGTTGTGAGCAATGCCCAAAAGCGATCCATTTTGGATAATCTCCCCTATATGGCCTGGTTGAAAGATCGTTTGGGCCGTTTTATTTATGTGAACGAAACTTATGCCCGGGAGAATAAATTTCCTCGCGATTTTATTCTTGGAAAAACGAATGCTGATCTTTTTCCATTGGAAGAGGCTATCATGTATGAGGAGGATGACAGGCAGGTTTTAGAGTCCGGAAGAACCAAGTTTGTGGAAAACAAGGTTGGAGATTTGTGGTACGAAACCTTTAAATCACCCATTTTTGATGAGCAGGGAAATATTATCGGGACGGTTGGATCTGCAAGGGAGATCACATCCCGAAAACTTGCTGAGGAGGAGTTACGGATTGCCAAACAGAAAGCGGAGGAAGCCGATAATGTGAAGTCGGAGTTTCTCGCCAATATGTCCCATGAAATTCGTACACCTATGAATGGAATTCTGGGCTACACCAACCTGTTGCTGGAGAGCACACTAACTTCTCAGCAGAAGGAGTATTTGCATTCCATCAAGCGAAGTGGAAACAATTTGATGTTTCTGATTAACGATATTCTTGATTTTTCTAAGATTGAAGCCAACAATATGGTTCTGAAAGATTCGGATTTTGATGTGGAGCAATTGATTTTTGATACGATGGATCTCTTTCTCCCTCAAACGGAGGACAGCCCAATTCAATTGACCGCAAAGGTGGACGATAGAATTCCTTCCGCTATTCGGGGGGATTGGTTTCGGATTCGGCAGGTGTTGGTGAATCTTGTAGGGAATGCTTTTAAGTTTACCAAGGAAGGTGAGGTTGTTCTGGAGGTTAAAATGGAAGAGGAAACCCGGAAGGACATTTACCTTCGTTTTGTAGTTCACGATTCCGGAATAGGAATTGATAAGGCAAACCAGGAACGTATTTTTGATCCGTTCCGTCAGGCTGATAGCTCTTCTACGCGGGAATACGGAGGCACCGGGCTGGGGCTGGCCATTTGCCGGGAGATCATTCAATTGATGAAGGGCAAAATTTGGGTGAAAAGTGAACCGGATCAGGGCAGTCAATTCTATTTTACAGCATGGTTTCGAAAATCAGCATCCCCGGAAGTCACTCCTTCTTATGAAAAATTCAAAGGACTCACCATTGGAATCTGGGATAGAGGCTCCGGTTTTCAGTTAAAATTGATCGATTGGCTTGAACGTATGGGGTGTAGAGTGATCTCGTTGAGTAGGGAGTTTCTACTGTCCGAAAATAATAGGGATATTTCCTTCGATTTGGTTTTGCTGCATGCGAATGGTTTGTTAAATTCGAAGGATGAAGGGGTATTGGATTATTTTCAATCCAAAGAAAAAATAGTCCTTTATTCCAACTGGTATTCCAGTGTGAAGAAAATGACTGCTTCTGAAGAAATGAAATGTTTCTCCGTCCCCATTCGAAGAGACAGATTTTATAAGGTTATTGATTTAGCCCTTCAGAAGGAGAATTTGGTAATTAAAAAAAGGAAAGTTATGTCAGGTACTGAAAGTTCAGATGATAAAAAGTCATTACATATTCTCCTGGTGGAGGATAATTTGATCAATGGCAAATTGGCAACGAAAATGCTCGAAATGGTCGGCTATCAGGTGGAATGGGTGAAGAACGGCAGGCAGGCCATTGAGCGAATTGGAGAGGCTCCGGGTTTCTTCCATTTGGTTTTTATGGATGTACAGATGCCTGAAATGGATGGATTTGAAGCTACTCAATGGGTGCGCCAGCAAGGCTACAAGATTCCCATTGTAGCCATGACAGCTCATGCCATGAAAGGCGATCGGGAAAAGTGCCTGGAGGCCGGAATGGACGATTACATTACAAAACCAGTGGAGCGAGAAGCCTTGGTGGGAATGATAGAGAAGTGGGGAATGCAGGAAAAAGAAAACGGAAGAGTTTAAGAATTCCTCACATCCTGTTATCTTTGTAGTTTTCCAGTTATTTTTCCGGGTGATCTCCTCTCTTTATTCCAACAGAGGGGATAGATTTCATTCGGATTTTCCATGGAATCTTAAATAAACAAGTTGTAAACAGATGAAATGAATCACGGGAAACACCTTCCATACCGGAGGATGTTTGCATGGTGATTTACATCTGACCCTAACAAGAGAATTATTAACAGGTGAAGCGTCCATTCGTAAAATATTTTTTTACTCACAGATTATAACCGGGCCAGGGATCTTATCCAGGGTGATGATTGTTTGTGAATGGTAGGTTCCATCTGACTATAACAAGAGAATTATTAATAGATGAAAGTTTGTATTGCAGAGAAACCCAGTGTGGCTCGTGAAATAGCGGCCATATTGGGGGCTAAAGATAAAAAGGATGGTTACTTTGAAGGAAATGGATACCAGGTGTCGTGGACATTTGGTCATTTTTGTACTTTGAAGGAGCCCCATGAATACAATACAAACTGGAAATACTGGAACCTGAATTCTCTTCCCATGGTTCCGCAGCGTTTCGGAATTCGCTTGATCCCCAACGATGGGGTGAAGAAACAGTTCGGAGTGTTGGAGAAACTGATTGGTGAAGCCGAAGAAGTGATCAACTGCGGTGATGCCGGCCAGGAAGGGGAATTGATTCAGCGATGGGTTCTGCAAAAGGCCAAATGCAAAGTGCCCGTAAAGCGACTTTGGATTTCGTCTCTTACCGAGGAGGCCATTCGTGAAGGCTTTGAACAATTGCGGGATGGAAAAGAGTTTGATCTACTGTATGCTGCAGGTTCATCGCGGGCGATTGGTGATTGGCTTTTGGGGATGAACGCTACCCGGTTGTACACCCTGAAATACGGGAACGGAAAACAGGTGCTTTCCATTGGGCGGGTGCAAACCCCAACCCTTGCCTTGATTGTGAATCGGCAGAAGGAGATTGAGAATTTTAAGCCTCAAACCTACTGGGAATTGAAAACCGTCTACCGGGACGTTACATTTAACGCAACCCGCGGACGATTCGATAAGAAGGAGGACGGAGAAAAGTTCCTGAACGAAATTAATGAGCTGCCATTTGAAGTGGTGTCCTTTACCCGAAAAGCAGGTAAGGAGCAACCACCCAAGTTGTTCGATTTGACTTCCCTTCAGGTGGAATGCAACCGAAAGCTCAATCTATCGGCAGAGGAGACTTTGCGAATCATTCAAACTCTTTATGAGAGAAAGCTGACTACCTATCCAAGGGTAGATACCACCTATTTGTCTGAAGATATTTACAAGAAAATACCGGGCATTCTGAAAAAGCTGACCCCTTACAAGGAGTTTGTGGATCCATTGCTGGGCAGTAAGATCCGTAAATCCAAGAAGGTTTTCGATGATAAGAAGGTTACCGATCACCACGCAATTATTCCTACCGGGGTGATGCCTTCCGGTTTGCGCTACGAGGAGAAGCAGGTATACGATATTGTGACCCGTCGCTTTATTGCCAATTTCCATCCAGATTGTAAGGTAAGCCATACAACGGTTTTGGGAAAGGTGGCTACGGTTGATTTTAAGGCTACCGGAAAGCAGATCGTAGATCCGGGATGGCGTGTGCTGTACTCTAAGGATAAGAATGCTGGAGAGGGAACCATTCTTCCCGAATTTCAAAAGGGCGAATCGGGGCCTCACAAACCTGATTTGGCTGAGAAACAAACCCAGCCGCCCAAGTACTACTCCGAGGCAACATTGCTTAGAGCGATGGAAACCGCCGGAAAGCAGGTGGATGATGAGGAGTTGCGTGAGGCTATGAAGGAGAATGGAATTGGACGACCTTCAACCCGGGCTAACATTATTGAAACCCTGTTTAGACGTAAATACATTCGAAAGGAGAAGAAACGCCTGGTGGCTACCATTACTGGTGTGCAACTTATCGATACCATTCAGAATGAATTGTTGAAGTCTGCTGAATTGACGGGACTTTGGGAGAAGAAATTAAGAGAAATAGAGCAGGGGGAGTACGAAGTTCAACTCTTTATGACGGAATTGAAGCAGATGGTGACGGAGATTGTCTTCAATGTGAAGAGCCGTGTGAACGCGCAACGTATTACCATTGTGGAGGAGGAGAAGCCGAAAGAAAAAAAGAAGGCTGCCAAAGGCAAAGCCGAACCTAAAAGTGTGGAGATGACCTGCCCCAGTTGCCAACAGGGCAAGGTGGTCAAAGGGAAATCTGCCTGGGGCTGTACCAACCATACCAATTGTAAATTCCGACTGCCTTTTGAGTATGGAGGCAAGAAGTTGACCGATAAGCAAGTGGAGAGCCTGGTGGTGAAAGGCAAAACACCAACCATGAAGGGAATCGAAGTGGATGGAAAGAAAACCGAAGGGCGTTTGACCTTTAGTGCAACCTTTGAATTGGAATTTCATACCAAGGAGAAGAAAGTATGGAACTGTCCTATATGTAAGGATGGAACCATGCTACAGGGGAAAGCTGCCTGGGGGTGCTCCAATTACAGGAACGGCTGTCGTTTCCTTATTCCTTTCGAATTCATGGGGAAAAAACTGACCGAAACTCAAATCGATTCTTTGATCAATAAGCGTCAAACCAAACTTATCAAAGGCTTTATCAAGGAAGGTTCCGGCGAAAAAATCGATGGAAAACTAATTATTGGTCACGAAGGAAAAATTGTTTTCGGGCCTCAGTAAACCAAAGTGGGAGGGGGATTCCCTCCCTTTAGGTTGTAGCAATACCTATCCGAAACCTATTGGAACTTTGTAGCTTGAAGAATATGGCAACCTTAATGAAAATCCGGAATACGATTTCCAAAGATCAATAAACAATTTATTGAACCCGGTTTACTTATATTTTTTCGGAAACTCGTAGAGGGACAACTTACCCGTCCGCACTTCAATATCCTTCCAGCTGGCAACATCAAAATCGATCCCAATTGCCGTACAAGTGGGCACCTCACCATAGAATTTATCCAGTAAATTGAATGCCAGGTACTCAATACTGGGGTTGTGACCAAAAACCATAACCGTTTGAATGCTATCCTCCTTGGATTGAAGATGATCCAGAAAGTCGTGGGTTGTAAATCCATCGTAGAGAAAATCCTGCTGGTCGATTGCTTCCCTCGGGTAGTCCAGGCTATCAGCAAAATGATTGGCCGTTTGCAGTGCGCGATGGGCTTTACTGGAAATGATCAGATCCGGGTGGATCTCTTTTTCTTTCAGCTTTTCCGAAATAAGATCGGAATCATTGATTCCCCTTTTCTTCAGATTCCTTTGAAAATCGGTAATATCGTACCGTAGGAGCTCTGCTTTTGCATGTCGGACAACGATTAGTCTTTTCATCTGTTTATAATTTTCATGTTTCGGTCAGATGGTACTCACCAATATATGTGTTTCTATTCGTTTTTACTGGTTACATGGAACCGCATGCTGTAAAATAATCATTGTTGCCTTGGGCGGACTGGTAAACCCGTTTGTTGTGCGTCTAACAATTACTCTAGTCATGCCTGTTTCCTCATTCTTTTGCTTTTAAATAGTCGTATATGGCATATTGGGCCCTTATCTTTTCCTGGTCTTCGGTTCCCTCAATGGGTATATTGTTTAGCTCTGCATCCAGGAGCCGTGCCGATGTGTTGTCGGCGAGCTGAATGTGTAAAATATCGATGATTTCCTGCTTCATTTCCTCTTTGGTGATGGGGAAAGCGCATTCGATCCTGCGGTTCAGGTTACGGCTCATCCAGTCGGCCGAAGACAGGTACATTTCGTTGGCTCCGTTGTTGTGGAATACAAATACCCTGGCGTGTTCCAGGAACCGATCCACAATTCGGATTGCGCGAATGTTTCTGCTATAGGGCTGATTGAGTTTCAGGCAGCAGATTCCCCGGATGATGAGATCTATTTTCACCCCTTTCTGACTGGCTTCGTACAATTTTTCAATCATTGTTCGTTCCTGTAGGCCGTTCATTTTTAGCAGCAGGTAGCCTTTGTTGCCTTTTTTAACATTCTCAATCTCCCGATCAATTTTTTTCAGGAATTCCTCCTTCATATTGAACTGCCCGATCAAAAGTGTATTGAAATTGAACTTCTGGGTCTGATCCTCCAGGTGAACGAAGAGGTTCTTCAGTTCACCAATGATCTCCTCGTTGCAGGTAAGATATCCGTGATCGGCATACAATTTGGCGGTTTTTTCGTTGAAGTTTCCCGTACTGAGAAAAGCGTAATTTTCACGGTTTCCCTTCCGGATTACCAGGGCAATTTTGGCATGAACCTTTAGTCCCGGTATGCTGTAGATAATTTTTACCCCGGCCTTCCGCATTTCACGTGCGGAATTCAGGTTGGAAGCCTCGTCGAAGCGGGCCTTGACTTCCACAAAAACCGTCACTTTTTTCCCATTGCGAGCTGCGTTGATTAAAGCATTGACGATAGCGGAATTTTCGGCAACCCGGTACTGTGTAGCCTTGATTTCCTCCACCTTGGGATCGATAGCGGCCTCGTTCAAAAATCGGATGATGTACTCATACGATTGGTAGGGGAAGTGCAGCATTCTTTCCTCCTTTCGAATGGCCTTGAAGATGGAATTGGTTCGGCTCAATTCCTTTACTTTCAATGGGGGCATGGGTTCCAATTCCAGTGCCGGAGCCACAGGGTTTGGAAGTCCGAAAAAGTCGGAAAAATTATGATAGCGAGCGCCTTTCACCAAATCGCTTGATGAAAGGTTGAAGGTTTGCCGTAGAAAGGTGAGCGATTCACGTGGCAAATCCTGATCGTAGAGGAAGCGGGAGGGGGCTCCTGTTTCCCTTTTGTTGAGATTGTTCTCGATCATTTTGATCAGATCCCCGGTAAATTCATCCTCAATCAGCAGATCGGCATCGCGGCTGAGCTTGAAGCTGAAGGAGGAGTCTACTTTGTAGCCGGGGAATACAATTTCCATGTAAAGCTTCACAATATCATCCAGGAACATGATGTAGTGCTTGCCATCCAATTCGGGCAATTGAATGAACCGGTCGTAATGGTGGCTGGGAATTTTCAGAATGGCATGCCTGGTTTTTCTGTGTTTTACATGGCCCTCCGCATCGGTGTTTACCTTCTTCTTCTTGTACAGTTTAATGGCCAGGTAGAGGGCATTGTTCTGCAGAAAAGGTTTAATCTGCTTCTTCATCAAAAGCATGGGTTGCAAATGGGGCAACAGGTTGTCGAAGAATAACTCCTCGGTGTATTTTTGGTGTATGGGATGCAGCTTTTGGTTCTGAATCATAATAATCTGATTCTTCTCCAATTCGGGGATGATTTCCTGGCGGAAGATCTCTCCGAATTTGATTTGCTGCCGGGCCACAATATGATTGATCTTGCGGAGAATCAGATCTGGGTTTTCAACCAGGTTCTTTTTATCCTCAGCAGGAAGTTCCGATAATCGTTTGTAGGAAGCCACCCGTACCCGGTAGAACTCATCCAGGTTGGAGGAGTAAATGGCTAAAAAATTGATGCGTTCGTAGAGGGGGAGCTGCTTGTTGGCGGCCACTTCCAGTACTCTGTAGTTAAAAGATAACCAGCTTAAATCACGGTTGATGAATTTATATTGGGGCATAGAAAATGCTTTACAAAATAATAACTTTCCTTTCGTACTTTAAAGTTACTTAATTTTTGAATTGATTATCCCGCCCTTTACAAAATTCTTTTCCATTGTTTTTAGTCGTAGGCTGCGAGCTTGATATGCAGTATTCTAGCTTCTGCAGGAGCAAAAGGCATCGCGAAAACTGTTTAGGAAATGGAGTTGTATTTTGTCAAATTAAACCCGCATATAAATCTAAAAGTTCGTTTTTTGCCAGTTGCCCGTAGGGCATGTGGTATTGTAGAACAGCAAATCAATATCAATTCCATACTCCGTAGGAGTTAAGCAAATATTTCAAAAATTCGGTTCTGCAATTTGCCTCCATATCCCCTGTTGGCGATATATTCCCCGCCGCCTTATGTATGTAAGAATCCCCTTCCTTTGAGTCATCTGTTCTCTTCTTGTTGTTCTTTTTAGTGGCTCATCCTGAATCCTATACGGGATCAGTCTTTCAGGATTATTTCGCTTTTTTTATCATTTTTTCATTGACTATCTGTTCTATTATGAGTAATTTCAGTAGTGCCATTTTTAACCATTTCGAAATCATTCACTCGGTTGGTTTTGGCCAGCCTCAAAAATTATCTGTATGCCAAATAATGTAGATTTCCAAAACGAAAAGGAAGCCATCCTGGCCATTCCTGAAGAATCGGTTAAAACTTTGAACATGCCCATTGGAATTTTTCTGCAGGAAGCAGAAGATCTGTACCATTGGGGATTGAAAGACAAAGAGAAGCTCATGGGGGCGGGATTGCCCGAAGCCATTCTCGATGCGATTCCCGTTCGGGCCGGTGCCTGCCGTCATGCCCAATCGGAATGGAACGACGAGATGAGTACCCGGGAAGAGGCCCAAAACAAGTGGCAGGTGCGGTTCCCTTCAGCCTATGATTTACGTGATCATTTGTTGCATTCCTACCGTTATGCCTTCCGCAATGAGCCAGGCATTCTGGCAGTTGTCGATCGCATTGCCGAAGGTTATGGTCATGCCGATATGATTCAGGACTTGAACGATTTGGCCGTGTTGGGCAAAAAGCATCCCGATTTGTTGGGGGCTATCAATTTTGATATGGAGAAGGTGGATTTGGCCGGCACTACTTCAGATGATATGGCCGATCTGTTGGCCCGCTCCAATGGGGAAACCCTGGAAGGAAATGAGGCCAAAGATATTCGGGACAGGGCCTATACCCACCTGAAGGAGGCAGTAGACCAGGTAAGGGATTGTGGAAAATACGTTTTCTGGAAGGATGAGAAGCGCCTGAAGGGGTATCGGAGTTCCTATTTTAGAAAGAGGCATGCCCGTAGCTCCAAAGAGGTAGCTCAGGAGGTGGAATAGGGCTGAAAGCCTTGTGCAGGATGGGTGATGGGGCCGCAGGGCCGGTAGTGGAGCCGCAGGAAGGTGTCCTCAATGCGCAGGAGGCTCTACTTAAAGCGCAGGAAGCTCTACTTGATCCGCAGGGCCCCTCACAAGTTGCGCAGGGTTAAATCCTTAGCCCGCAGGAGCCATTATTCAGGCTGCAGGGAAGCCCCCTGGCTTGCAGGAGCGATCGTTTGACCTGCAGGAGAGGGCATTTGGTTTCCAGGGCCAATAAAATCGCACAATGGCGGTAAGGATTACACACCAGTTCCTAAGTGGAGTGCTCTCTTTTTTGAGAAAAGACAAGTTAGCAAATCAATAAAGTAATCTCATTGAATAAATCAAAAAGAAAAGAATTATGGAAGAAATGATAGTGACCAAAAATGAAGTGGCAGCGGTTCAGCCATCCGAAGCGGCCCTAACAAATGTACAATTACTGGCAGGAAAACATCCCGAAGGGGAACGGGGTGCCGGTATTATTACAGAAGGTGATATTGCCAATATTAAACGCTATGTAGGCTTTGCCACCTCTTTGCCTACTAAGTTGTCTGAAATAGAAACCGTATTGGGCTACAAGAAACTTAATGTTGCAGGTTTGGAGCCATCCGATTTTCAGCCATTGTTTCAGGAAACCAATGCTCATGGAAAACGCTGGTATTCTCTTGAAAGTGATTTGCGTAAGCAGGCTGTTGAATTGGAAGTTTCTGCAGATGAAATACAGACTACAGGCGAAGCCATTTTGGACCTGGTGAGTGAAATGCCTCCTGTAGAGAGGGCCAGAAAAGTATTGGGCGACATTTCCGACGAAAAGCTTGAAAGTATGGGGGAAGATCAAATCGAAAACGAGTATGGAGATTTGAAGAAAGACACATTCTCGAGCAATGATAAAGTGGTTGCTCAATCCATAGGTGAGGTTCTGCAGACGATGCGTGAAGATATTAAGGGATATGCGCTTAGTACTACAGAATTGCGGGATAGGATAACTGCCTATAATATTGATATCAACAATCTCCATGGTTCTTTCCTTGCGAAAAATAAAATAATGAACTCCACAACTTTTGATGAAAAATTGAATGAGGTCGTTAAAGAGGTTAAGCAACTGGAGAAAAAATATAAGGATGCCTGTGCTGATTATGATCGGAATGTGAAAAAATGTTTCTCCGGTGCGCCGGGAGGTTTGATTGGAATGGGTATTAGCTCCTCTATTTTTGGCCCCAAAGCAACTGCGGCAAAGAAGAGGCGTGATAGTTTAAAAAAGGATTTGGATAAGAAACGGGAAGAGAGGGCCGCTTTACAATCGAGTGCTAAAGCAGTGAATAAACTTGTGTCTTTTTCCGAGGGCATCAGTCCTATTTTCAAAGATGCACTAAAGGCACTAAACGATCTGGAAACAATTTGGCAGTCTTTTGCAGCCTATATTGAAAGTTCTCATAAGGCTTTTATGGGCATTGACAACGGGTTGAAATTGGTGTTGTTCCAGGTTAAGTTTAAGAAAGTGATTAAGCCATGGGAAAGCGTTAGGGGTTTAGCTGCGGAGGTAACAAGTGCTATGAATAACGCTTTGGATAAAGTAGAGGAAGTGAAAGCCTGATTTTTTCACAAGTAGGGGCCGGTTCACGCTGCTAGTGGTGTGGGCTGGCCTTCCATTACAATTCTTTGTGTTTCTTTTTTCGAAAAATATCAATTATGACAAAAATCGTTTATTTAGCAGAGGACCAGAAACGTATTAGCATGCCTGTTATTCAAAAAAGTTTGGATAGAATTGAAACTCTGAGGCATTTTAATGATCCGGATCTTAAAGTGGTAACAGAAAAAGCAGAAAATATTAGTAAGTATTCCCGTGAAGCTTATTCCATCATTCGCGATCGTAGCGTTTTGATAAGGGTCGCCTTGGAGAACTTTGAAAATAGCGATGTTGCTGAGGTGATATCCGAGCTGAATTTAGCTTTAACGGAGGTGACGTCTGAGGAGGACAAGGCCGATTTGCAGGAACAAATTAATCTGTTGGTTGAAGATTCCAAAGATGAAATACGAGGGATCGTTGACTTGTATGAGGAGGGGGCAAGCAGCCTGAAGTTGAAGACTACCGCGATTTATAAAGTGGCGATTCGTGAACTGTGTGAGGATTTGATTCCTAAAAATCAATTGCGTTTGAAGAAGAGGGAGGAAGAACTGGCCCTGCTGGAAAATGAAAAGAAGGAACTGGAGAAAGATGCAGAAAAAATACGTGATGCTCTGGACGTAATCAACGAAAAAAAGCTTGCGGACAGCTTTAAAGATCTGATGCCCGAAAATCTGGATAAAATGCTTGAAGGGAAAGCAACCCCCTCCGAAGCGGAAATTATCAAATATGGTGTTAATGCCGGATTAAAATTTATTGAATCGACGGAAGAAGGGTTGAATGCTGAAAGCCTGAGAGAAACCCGTGATTATTTAGTAGGCCGGATTGAGGAAGTTGAAGGATACATTTCTTCTAAAAAGGAGGAAATCAGACTTGTTACTACTCGTTTGGATACCTGCAAGCAAGGGATAGAGCTGGAAGATAATAAAGATTGTTTTGTGGAACAATGCGATATGATTGTTGCGCATTGGCAGATGGTTGCCCAAACCATAAGGGACAATTCCTTGAGTAGCAAAAAGGAGCAGGATCAGTTTAATCAGCTTGTTGGTCAGGAAAAGGAATTCTTATCAAAGTTGGTGTAGTGACTACTATAAATTCTAAAGAATAATTTTCCGCTTGTTTTGTTTCTTTGTCGCCGGAGGCGAAGCGATTGATCGTTGTGTTTTTGTAGTTTTCTGGATTGATGGTTTCAACACGGTTTACAATAGAGACAAAAGGGAAATATCTCAGAACCCGGGAATGCTCTACCGCGTTCCTGGGTTTGTTATAATATGTCGGAGTACTGTATTTGATTGGAAATTGACCTGGCGGACTAAGACAAGTATCTTTTAGCACCGCGATTGCCGAATTTGTTAGAATCGGTTAATGTATCCATTTCTTTAGAGGGAAGTGCTGGTTTTTGATAATTCCCGTTCTTTTTCCGTACTTTCGCCCACTTAACGCACTATTGAATTATGGAAGGAACAAAAAGATCGAACATAAAGCCTGGTTTGCAGGTGAAAATTGTATTGAAGCAGGATCAGCGCACTGGGAAACTAACCGAAGGGGTGGTAAAGGATATCCTGACCAATTCGTCCAATCATCCGCATGGAATTAAGGTTCGCCTGCAGAGTGGATTGGTGGGAAGGGTAAAGGAGATTCTGGATTAAGAATTGTATCGTGCTCCCGAGTGTCTTGTGATCGAGTAGGTTTGAATCCTGTTTTTGAAAACTTATGGCCTCCCGGGCCTTAATGGTTGTCACAAAAAAAAATCGAGTGGGGTGCATGGGAATGGCTCCACATACACAATACAGGCATTTGTCGTAGGTGTTTAGGATCTACGAAAATGCCTTCCTATTGCAATAAGCTCAGTGTAATGTTCAGGTACGGTCTTATTGCCAATACTGTTCCTCGGATGAGGTAGATTAGTGACTCATTTCCTCTTCCAGCAGATATTCCTCGTTGTTCTCCTTTTCCTGGTGCGTTTGCGTGGTTTGTGAAATAACTTCGTTGATCTGAAGTGCCAGTTTGGCGAAGGTTTTGGTGGGCTTCATGCGGTACATCAGTTCGATGTACTGGATCGTGTTTTGGATGGCTTCGTTTACCGCAATAAGTCCTTCCCCTATGCTCTCTGCATTTGCATCCGTTTGCTTCTCGTTCCAGTCTTTTTGTGCCAGTTCACATTGGTCTTGACTTTGCTGAAGTTCGATCAGCCAATCGGTGGCCTCCAGTCTGGAGAGTGCGGTTGCATTTTCCAGGTTGTTCTCCAGTTCCCACAGAAGTTTTAGATATTGAGTATTTCTATCGGAATAGCTTTCGGTTTGAAGGTCCCAATTGTGGGGTTCCAGGGTGTTGAGCAGAAGTTCTGCCGGGAGTTGCCATTTCTCCTTTAACCGGTAGCTACATGCCGTAATGTAGTTGAAAAGTCCCTGGTAGGCTTTTTCGCGTTGTATCATTGCCTGGGCTAATTTCAGGTTGGTTCCATTGTCCTTTTCTTTGTTCAGCGTCCGATGCATGATTTGCAAAGCTGTTTTCAGGTTTTTGGCAAGTAGTGCAAGGGGAAGAACCCTTGAGCTGTATTCTCTCAGGGTGGTATGAATTTCTTTGCCAAAAGAGTAGGACTCCTCGTTGGAAAGATGGAGTAAATTGATTGGATGTATCATAGCTTTTCTTTTTTCGGTTTTCTGCACTAATGAATTTACAACAAAATCAGCTTACTGTCAACAGTATACTTGTTGTTTTTGCTGTTCTTAACTATTTTTTTGCGGTAGGAGGTCAGGGGGTTGTATATGCCCTTTACAGGTGGGGATTGTCCCTTTTTTCGGAGGAAGAGAATTGAGAGCAAAAAGAAAGGACACCGAAGATGGTGTCCTTTTCTTTGAATTGTATTCTGTTCTACAGATTGAATCGTTTCTTGAACTTGGTTTTTTTGGAGCGGGGCGCCAAAATAAAGGAGTAGGGTTCGTCCCCGATCCGATCCTCTTTTTTCATGGTTCGTTTTTCAGGCTTCATTCCCTCGATTACCTGGTTGAACTTATCTTCGGAGGAGAGAACAAACATTACTCCGTGGTGATATTCAAAGAAGAACCAGGTGGATTTACTCAGCTCGAAGTACATGCTGATACGATTACCACTTCTTCGTTTCTGAATTTCGACTTTCCCTTTCACCTTTTTGTTCAGCTGGGTTTTATTGATGTTACCAACCACAAGATCTCCGACCGATTCGTAGGCTCTGTCCTTCCTGTTCCAATGGAAATCCAGATGGTTGAAGAAGATGCTATGAATCAGCTTTTCGGGCAGATTTTTGAAGGTTCCGTTGGCGTTCATTTGCATAATTGCCTTTTGGGCCTCTTCCTGTCCCAGGATTTGAGCCAGATTTTTGGAGAAGCTTTTGGTTGCCAGGTTGCCCCCTGGAAGATTTTCGTTTTTGAAGGTTTCCTCAAAAATCTTCATGGCCGGTTCGGCTATCCAGAAATCCAGTCCCAACATCAGATCCATGGTTATCTCATTTTCCTTTAGATCATGCTCAATTCGCCCAAAGGATACGTGCCTTACCTGTCCCATATCTGTACCCAGGTTGATTGGACCTTCGGCATTTAAGCCTTTGCCTTCGTTATCGAAGCAGAGCATGCGCCCCGGTAAATCGTGGTTTCGTAGTTTTTCCCTGGAGCCAATTATGTAGGATTTGTTATGATTGTCGTAGGTTAGATACCCTTCGGCGCTCATGAGAACATTATCCGTGTAGAAATCCCTTTTGGAAAGGAAGGAGGAGTAGATTCTCGTAGAGTCGTTGGTTAGGAAAAAGCTATTGTATACCTCCTGCTGATCATCGTTGAGGGGATGATCCGTAACGGGAATCATGATATCGTTGGGGTTGATCTCCGAGGTGAATCGCAGCCAGTTGGTTCCCAGTTTGGATTGTCCGTTGTGAATGTGCGTGGAACCGTCGAAAACAAGGAAGGGCTCGCGGGCATTCATTTTTACACGCCCCTTGAAATCGAAATCAGGACTGAGGGTAAAGGAGGTTTCCTCCTTCAATACTCCGGTTGCATAGGTTTGTCCGGTGGAATCCACATCTACAACATCAAAACGGATGAGCTGTACCCTTTTGTTCCGGTCGACGTAATCGTAATTGGCCGATCCGCTGAAGGATTTGCGACCATGAATGTTGACAATGGCATCGTACAGGGTGTGGTAATTGTTGGTAGTATCGGCAATTACCTTAGCCTGACGCAGGGTTTGCATCAGGGCGTTCCGTTCCACAGTCACATCTCCCTCGTTGGGATAAATGGTGGCATCGGCTACCTGGATCTGCTTCACGTATTGGGCATGAATGGTTTGACTGGTGATGTCGTAACTGGCATACGGGGCCATAAAGTGCAGCGAATCCTGCTTGTAATGAGTGGAGACGAAACGATTGTCGGCCGATGCGGGTAAACTCTCCAGGGTGTTCTCCTTCCAGGCCTTTGCCAATATTTCCTGATTCTTGATTCCGAAATCGATTTGCTGCTTATCCATTAGCCAATCGAAATTTCGCATGTAGCAAATGTATTGGTTGTCGGGAAAGTTGGCAAAGCTGTTCTGCTGATTGGCAATAAATTCTCCCTTGCGATTGGTGAAATCAATGTGCGATTTTACACCTTCGGTTTCAAAGGCGATGAATTCTTCATCCTGACCTTTCAGCTTGAAGTTGGAGGTGTCGGCATCGATGGTGCGGTTGGAATAGGTGAAGTAATCCGATTGCAAACCGGCGTTTTCAAAACTCATTGCGCCTGCCCCCGTTAAACCATCGGGTTGCAAAGTTAGCGCTCCGTTCATGATTACGTTTCCGGTAAACATGGTCAAGGGAGATTCTTTGCTTTGCACTGTGTACTTGTCTTTCAGGGGAAGCCATTCGGCATACAATTCCTGCCCGTTCACCATTGGGTAGGATACGGGGGTATCCTGACCTTTTAACTGGAAGCTCTCGGCCTGGGCGTACATCTTTTCAGGAAGAAACACAAAATCTTTGGATGAAGTGGTTGAGGCCAGGTAATTCAGGATTCCGTCTCCTCTCAATCCCTGGTTGCTCAAACGAATCGTGTTTTGATAATTGCCTTTTCCGTACGCTTTGTACCCCTCTGTGGGCGTTTGCGTGATGAAACCAAGGGAAAGATCCTCCTGGAGGGATAAATTCTCCCGAAAGGTTGGAAAAATACTGTCGGAGACAAAGGTTCCGGCAAATTTCACGTCTTTTCGCCCCAAATCGTTGATGTTTTCCATGGAGTAGGGATCCATCCGGAAATAGAAGTTGTCCCGTTTGTATACTCCCTTCTGAATACTCGGACGATCGTAGTACACAAAGGAGGCATCGGTGGAATTGAAGATGGGATATTGGGGCAGATCTTTCAAGCCGGACTTGTTGTCCGGTGCATCAATCAGCAAATCTCCGGTAATCATCTGGATGACGTTATCAATTTGAACGGCCCGGCGTTTTCCGTAGTAATCCACGTCGTCGTAGCGCACGCTGATCAGGAGGGAGTCGATGTTACTCAGATCCACTTTAAAATCGTCGTAGGAGAAGAAGAAGTCGTTCCCGTGCAGATCGAAAAGACCGGCCCGAACATGACCGTCGAACATGAAATCGCGGTTCTGTTTCAGTATAATCTCTTCATTTCTTGGGAAAATGACTACGTTTTGTGAATCGCTGACAGCGATTTGTTGTACGCCGTAGATTTTTAAGTTATAGTTCTCCAGGTTAAGGAGGGCATTGGGCCTGCTGGATTCGGTTGCGGAGGTAAAGCTAATTACATCGTAATCCTGTTTTCCAATTCCCGCGCGGATATAGTCGTACAAGCGCTCCAGAATGGTCACTTCGTCCGATTCAATGTCGTAGGACACGAAACCTAAGAAGGAGAGAGACATTAGTTGCTGTCGTACCTGGGTGGCGGATTTTTGGATGAAGTTGGCGTAATCCCCGGCGGTGAAGGTACTACCGTAATTGTATTCAGCAAACTTGCGTAAGCCCACCAGTGGATGTAGTTTATCCATTCCCTGCAGACGCGCGTACCGGTTTGCACTAAAGTAGTTTGATGATTCAAAGTTCGCCTGCTTGGAGGTTGCCCCTTTTATCATCCGAAAGTCGATTGTGTTTTCCCCCATTTTCCAGCTGAGCAGTTCAAAATCCATGATCACATTGTGGTAGTTGTTGAAGAAAGGACTTTGGGAAAGGCCCTGGCCGTCGCGAATCAGATCAACTTCCTTTTTGTCTACCAGGTACTTGAACAGCAACCCCGGATGGTAGATGTTCAGGGTATCCAGCAGGAGGTTGATTTCCGTATTGATTCCGGTTACCCTGTCTTTTCGGATGGTAAAGTGTTTCGATTTGGCTGTCATAAAAAGAGAATCATTTCTGGAAATGGATAGGGAGGCCAGTTCCTCCTGGGAACCTTTACCAATGAATTTTGCTCCCTGAATGGCCACTCCTCCGTTGTAATCCACATTGGGATACAGGTTCCGGATTTCTATTCGCTTGTGAAAGGATTCAAAGCGGGGATAGATGGCCCTGGACGGATTGCTTACGCGCATTACTTTTTCCTCCAGACTTCCCATCAGGGGTTCCTTAAAATAGTTGGTATTGGTATAGGTAGCGGTGTCCACATGAAAATTCGATTTCTTCATGTTGATTTTGTAATTGCTGATTTGTGCAAATACTTCATCAGCGGGAAAACCGGCACGTTCCCAGGTAATCTTTCCTGTTTCTCCTTTCCATTGCTTTTCAATGGGGTAGTAGATTCCTTTTGTGGCGTAAATGGTGGAGCTATCTCGTTGGGCGAAGCATTTCAGGTTGGTTTCCTCGAAAACGATAGCCACCTTATCGGTGAATTCGTAGTGGTAATTGTTGCTCGTACTGACCCACCGGGTGGAATAGGATTGGAAAATGGTATTGTCTGTTAGCAACTGCTGAGTTTGCAGCAGGTATTCCTTAATCGTTTTTAATTTGGTTTTTTTATTGCTCAGCAGAAGAAACAGACCCTTTTCCCAGTTGTCGTAGTCGGAGGGGGCCAAATCTTTGCTTAGAAAGAGCATTAAAGAGGTAAAGTAGGTATGGTAATCGGGGTAGGCCCGTGCTTTTTTATTCAGTAAAGCATCGGATATGTCGAAGATGTTCTGACGTTTTTCCGGTGTGATTTTTTCCGAAAGCCAGAAGGGTTCAAATTCTTCGTTAAAGGCTTTGCTTTCTTTCTTGTGATTGGGAGAATCCATCAAAGTGGTCACCTGTTTCAGAAATTCGATCGAATCACGACTGAAGTGTTTCAGTTGTTGTGCCTCCACCTTTTGGGTGGTAAGCAGTAGACTCAAAATAAAAATAAGGATACTAATTTTATTTTGCATACCTGTTTCCCTCTTAATAGTAGTAGAGTCCGCATTCCAATCCTACCTGTTAAGAAAAGAAAACGGACTCTTTATAGAATTATTTACTTTTTGATAAATTTTACCGCTACCCAGTTCTTGTCAACTTTGTGACTGTGGTATTCCAGACCGTTGCTTTCAGCTTCGGTTTTGATGGAATCCAGATCTTCGGTATAGAAACCGCTCATCACAAGAATTCCTTGTGTTTCAAGACAAGCTACGTAGTGTTTCATGTCATTGAGCAAAATGTTGCGATTGATATTGGCAAGGATTACATCAAAGTTTTTGCCAGCCAGCATAGAAGCGTCCCCCTGGTGTACTTCTACATTTGCGCCATTGTTTTTGATGTTTTCTACCGAGTTGTTGTAGGCCCATTCGTCAATATCTATTCCGGTTACATGAGCAGCTCCCCTTTTGGAGGCCATGATTCCAAGGATACTGGTTCCGCAGCCCATATCCAATACTCTCTTGTTTTCCATCTCGTTCTCAAGAATGGTTTCTACCATCAGCGAAGTGGTGGAGTGGTGGCCTGTTCCGAATGACATTTTGGGATCGATTACAATATCGTAGGGGACTTTGGGCAGGTCGGTGTGGAAGGAAGCTCTAATAACTACCTTATCGGCAATGATTACCGGTTGAAAGTTGGATTCCCAGAGGGCATTCCAGTCCTGTCCCTCAATTTTTTTGTGGCTGTACTCAATTTTGAAAGGGGCATCGGGCATCTGGTTGATCCAAAGTTCCATTACCTGGTCCATATCAAAAAGAGGTTCCTGTATGTAGGCATCCACCCCTGTTTCTGTGGTGGTAAAACTTTCAAATTCCAGTTCTCCCAGCTGAGCAGTCAGAAAGTCAGCCATCTCTTCCGAAAAGGGAGTTATTTTACAGGATAATTCAATGTAGTCCATGATTGTATTGATGAGTGAAAAATCGATTTTTAAACTTTAGCGCCAAGTTAAGAAATAATAAGTTGTTAATCCAGCAGCATTGTTTTGTAAAGTGAAAAGACTGGTTCGCTGAAGGGAACAAAACCCGGATCAATATTACTTACAGGGCAATATGAAAAACAAAAAGCCGATACAAAGGCATCGGCTTTTTGCGTGTTATGGTAATTTCTTAGAAAGCAGTAATAATTCCCATGAAATCTTCAGCTTTCAGGGAAGCACCACCAATCAGTCCTCCGTCAACGTCAGCGTTAGCGAACAATTCAGGAGCATTGGATGGTTTGCAGCTTCCGCCGTAAAGGATAGAAGTGTTGTCAGCTACTTCCTGACCGTACTTTTCAGCAACGATGCTACGGATAAAAGCGTGCATTTCCTGTGCTTGCTCCGAAGAAGCAGTTACACCTGTTCCGATAGCCCAAACTGGTTCGTAAGCCAATACTACGTTAGCAAACTCTTCCGCAGAAAGGTGGAACAATCCTTCAGCAACCTGGCTTTTTACCACGTCGAAGTGTTTTTCAGCCTCACGCTCTTCCAATACTTCACCAATACAGAAGATTGGGCTTAGTTTGTTTTCCAGGGCAAGGTTTACCTTCTTTACAAGAATTTCGTTGGTCTCACCGTAGTAAGCACGACGCTCAGAGTGGCCAAGAATTACATATTTGCTACCGGTTGATTGAATCATAGCGGCAGAAGTTTCGCCAGTGTAGGCACCACTCTTCTCGTCCGCACAGTTTTGTGCAGCTACTGCAATTTTATCGCCATCAACAATCTTGTTTGCTTCCACAAGGTGGATAAATGGAGTACCGATAACGATCTTTACATCTTTCACATCTGTGTTGGCAACCAGGTTGTTCAATTCCGTAGCCAATTCAATCCCTTCTTGCAGGTTGTTGTTCATTTTCCAGTTTCCTGCAACAATTTTCTTTCTCATAATCGTAATCTGTTTTGTATTGCCACTCTTCTGTACTTCATTAAAAAGTAGAAGCAGATGAGAAGCAATAAGGTTGATGTTATACTAATAATTAACAGTTTGATGTTTGATTTCTGGTGTAAAGTAATGGACTCAGCTGCCAGGTTTCCTTTCAACTGGTCCGGATGAGGCAAGTCCTTATAGTGCCATTTGTTCAGTATTGTTCCCTTTTGCAGGAGTACCAGGCCCGGATTTGAACGAACGATGGTTTTTAACTGAATTTCATCTGTGTTGTAGAAAGGGTAGCCCGCTTGATGCTCCTGGGTGAATTTGGAGATTTCATCCGGCAAAGAGGCCGTCAGGCAAAGGAATCGGTATCCCATGTCCTGGCAAAAAGTTGCAATTTCGTTGATTTGGGATTGGTTTTCGGTATTGGCTTCCGCTACATTTTTTGAAACCAGCAGGAAGGTGTAGTTCTCATCATTTAGTACCATATCAGTGATATCCCCTTCCATGTCGTTGCTAATGGAGAAATCGTGAATCGGGGGCTGGTATCCTTCCTTGATCTTAATCTGTTTGGAATCCACATATTTCCAGGTACTGTCCTGCCAGGGGTAGTTGGTTTGGTCGAACTCTTTTACCTCTCCATTCTTTTCGTAGTAAAAGATGGATTGATATTCATCTGCCGGAGCTCCTTCGGGAATGCTCATTCCCTCCTGAATATTTGCCCCAATGTGATAGGGACGGAAATCGATAATTGGATTGTGCTTGTAGGAGTAGATTGAAATTCCGATGACAAATACTGTTGAAAATATCAGCAACAGATGTTGTTCCAATTGGTTCTTGCGGCTTTCGATTTTTTTCCTTCCTAAAAATACCAGAAGGGTAAAGGCTATGATCACCACGTTTTTCCCAAAGGTTTGCCAGTTGGTCATTTTTAGGGCATCCCCAAAGCAACCGCAGTCGGTTACAGGGTTTGTCAGCGCCAATACCAAGGTTAATGGTGTGAAAAATGCCATGAATGCCAGGGCCAACCAGGAAGCATTTCTGATTCGTGCATTGAAAAGGAGGGCCATCCCAAGGATAAATTCGATAGAGGACAGTAAAATAGCCAGGAAAAAGGCTGTTGGCGCCAGACTTTCCAAGCCAAAGGCATTAAAGTAGTCCTGAAATTTGTAGGTTGATCCCATTGGATCGACGGCTTTCACAAAACCTGAAAAGGTAAAGACGATTCCAACGAGAATCCTGCTTAGAGTACGAAGATGCTGCATTGTGTATGTTTTAAGGGTAATCTATTCTTCAGATTCAAACTCCAGTTTGATCAGTCCAAAAATGGCATAATTGATCATGTCGAAATAGTTTGCGTCTATTCCTTCGGAAATCAGGGTTTCTCCGTCATGATCCTCTATCTGCTTGGTTCGGTGGAGTTTCATGAGAATTAAATCGGTGTAGGAGCTAATTCGCATACTTCTCCAGGCCTCCCCGTAGTCATGATTCTTAGCTTGCATCAGGGCTTTGGCCTCAGCCAGGTATTTTTGGTACAGTTCAAGAGTTTTGTCGGGATTCATGGGTTCTTCGGAAGGACCCAGTTCCAACTGAATTAACCCCATGACAGCATAGTTTACAATACCTATAAATTCAGGACGAATTCCTTCTCCTACTTTGGAGACTCCTGTTATTTCAAGGGTACGAATTCGTTGGGCTTTGATGTAGATTTGATCCGTAATGGAGCTGGGGCGAAGGATACGCCAGGCAGTTCCATAATCGTGCATTTTTTTTGTGAAGATATCGGTGCAAATTTTAATAATTGCATCAAATTGTTGATCGGTATTGTTCATTCTTGATGTTCTAATGATTTTCCCTGTAAAAGTAGGAAAATTAGGTTAAGTCTAGACAATTTTATCTTACTTTTGCCAAAGCATTGGAAGAAAAAATTGGATTATGCAAAATTATAAAAGTAATTCTTTTCACGGGTCAAAATTGGCCATTAAGTGTGGAAATTTAAATATTGATTTTTCGGAACCCCTGGTTATGGGGATTTTAAATGTTACGCCTGATAGCTTTTTTGACGGAGGATTGTACACAACTCAGCAGGCGATTGTTGATCGGGCCGGTCAGATGTTGGAAGATGGGGCTGCTATTTTGGATTTGGGCGCTTATTCCACCCGGCCGGGTGCTGCAAATGTTTCTCCGGAGGAGGAATTGGAGCGAATGTTGCCGGCAGTTGAAGTGATTCGGAAAGAATTTCCCGAAGCAATGCTTTCCATTGATACCTTTCGGGCAATCGTGGCCGAAAAAGTGGTTCAGCAGTTTGGGCCCTGTATCATCAATGATATTTCAGGAGGAACAATGGATGATGAAATGTTTGCTACGGTGGGGCGATTGCAAGTGCCTTACATCATGATGCACCTAAAGGGAACCCCTCAAACGATGCAGGAGAATCCCCAGTATCAGGATTTGATGGGGGAGGTTAAGGATTTCTTTGCCCAACGATTGGAACAATTGAAGTTGGATGGAGTAAAGGATGTTATTCTGGATCCCGGTTTTGGTTTTGGTAAAACCTTGGATCACAATTATGAAATGATGGACCGGCTAAACGAGTTTCACGAGTTAAATTTACCTTTACTAGTGGGGATTTCAAGAAAATCAATGATCTTTCGATTGCTTGGTGTTCAACCCGATCAAAGTTTGAATGGAACAACTGTTTTGAATACTCTCTCATTAATGAATGGAGCCAACATCTTGCGGGTGCATGATGTTCGGGAAGCTGTTGAGGCGGTAAAGATTTTTATGAGGATGAAAACAAGGATTTAGTAGGCTTTGTTTAATTATTTTGATAAATTTGTTAAAGACTCATTTCTAGGCGGATCAGGATGTGTCTTTTATTGAATTGAATTTTAGAAGATGATGCTTGGTTTTATTACTTTGGGTTTGTTTGATATACTGGATATTCTGTTGGTAGCACTTCTTTTTTACCAGGTATATCTGTTGATTAAGGGAACGGTGGCTATTAATATTTTTGCCGGCCTTTTCTCGTTTTATTTGCTTTGGTTGCTGGTGAGGGCTTTTAACATGGAGTTGCTGAGCAGTATCCTGGGGCAGTTTATCGGAGTGGGGGTGATTGCCTTGATTATTGTATTTCAGCAGGAGATTCGAAAGTTCCTGCTAATGGTGGGAACCCGCTACCATTTTAATCAGCGTTTTTCTCTTGAGAATCTTTTTTCGGCCAACGAAAAAGTAATGGTAGACGAGGGGATTAATGCTTTGGTGGAAGCTTGTGAGCGTATGGGAAGATCCAAAACAGGTGCCCTTATTGTTATTGCCAAGCAATCGCAGCTAAACAATTATGCCGGTTCAGGCGAGATTCTGAATGCTACAATATCCAGTGGAATTCTGGAATCGATATTTTTTAAGAATTCACCCTTGCACGATGGGGCGGTTATTATTGCTGAGAATCAAATTCTGGCAGCCCGTTGTATCCTGCCAATCTCTGATAATACGAATATTCCTGCCAGCTTGGGGCTAAGGCATCGTGCTGCTATTGGCATGACCCAGGCAACCGATGCACATGTAGTTATTGTATCTGAAGAAACCGGTTATTTGTCTTATGCAATGGGAGGGAATATTAAGGTTCATATTGATGCGGAAGAACTAAAGAAATTCTTGATGGGGGATTTCTCCAGCTTTATTGTTGGGCCATAGTAGGTGTTTGGGATACGACACCTGATGGTATCTCCGGAAAGTAGTATTCAGTTGAATTCGTTTCTTTAGTTGTTTTTTTCATTTGGCTAGGTATCTTCTACTACTATAGGGATGTTGTATGAAGTTGTTGGCCGGTTAGAAGTTTATTTTGCCCTGAAACGGCAATAGAATTTTGAGGCATTATGAAAATAGCGATTACAGGAAGCTCCGGTTTTGTTGGGTCTCACTTGCTGGAATATTTATCAAATGAATGCAAACATGCAGTAATCCCGGTTTCGCGTCAGCTTCTGTATGGTTCACTGGAAGCTTTGGTCGAATCTCTGGAAGGATGTGATGTTGTTATTCATCTTGCTGGTGCATCAATTTTGTCCCGCTGGACAAAGAAGAGGAAACGCGAGCTTTGGAACAGTCGTATCAAGACTACTGAGAATCTGGTTGCTGCTTTCCAATTAATGAATCAGGTTCCCAAATGCTTTATTTCCACCTCTGCTGTCGGTGTTTTTGATGATAGAGAGGTATATGATGAAAATAGTCATAATTTTTCTGATAACTTTTTGGGGCGACTGGCTCGACAGTGGGAGCTTGAAGCTCTCAAAGCACAGGTTTTGGGAATTCGTACCCTAATATTTCGTTTGGGGATTGTTATTGGGAAAGATGGGGGGGCTCTAACCCAAATGCTACCTGTTTTTCGCTTGGGGATGGGCGGTCCTGTTGGTTCAGGAAACCAGGCTTTTCCATTTATCCACCTGAAAGATTTACTGAAGGCCTATCAATTTGTGTTGGAGCATGAGGAGTGTGAAGGTCTTTATCATCTGGTTGCTCCGGATTTGATTTCTAATCGTGATTTTTCCATTGCTTTGGCAAAACAGTTAAATCGACCTTGCCTGTTTCGGGTTCCTACCTGGTGTCTTAAATTATTGTTTAGTGAAGGGGCCATCGTTTTGGTCCAGGGACAGAAGATTCTTCCCCTTCGAATCACTCAATCCGGATTTCTGTTTGATTATCCCAACATCAACGTATTGTTAAGGGATATTATTGGTTGAGTGTGGGAATGGTAAATTTATTAAATATCTTTTCTTGAAGAAAATCAGCGTTTTATCTCTTTTTGTGTTTGGCTGATTCTAAAAATCTACTATTTGGTCACTTTGTCATTGACATTCTATCCTAAAAGTTTTAATTTAGATTAAACAAAATGATAATTGTTGTAAGTCGTTTTGTTAAATGTTTGTTCCCAGAGGGTTGAGATGTCGGATGTTTGTGTGGAGGAAATTCCTTATGGGGTTTTTTTATTCGCAAGAATATGAAATAAAATGGCATGTTAAATCGGTGGAAATGAAAGACAACCACTGTTTTTCCTTCTGTTCTCTCTCTTTCCATTCGGAATTGTGGTTTTGCTTATATTGAATTAACTGAAGAATCTAAGCTTATGGGTGGCGATTGTACCCCTAAAATATTATTGGTGGATGACACAAAAGAGAACCTTATGCTTTTGCGTGCTCTTTTGAAAGGTTCCAATGTTGAAACTTTTTGTGTCAGGTCATCAGAGGAAGCAGCCTCGATGGCTGAACAGCAGGAGTTTGCTCTTTGTTTGCTGGATGTGCAGATGCCTGGACTAGATGGATTTGAATTGGCAGGTAAAATTCGTCTTTCCGCTCTGAATCATTCTACTCCGATTATTTTCCTAACCGCTATTCATTTGGATACCTTGAGTGAGTTTAAAGGGTACGAGAGCGGAGCGGTGGATTATATAAGGAAACCCTACAATTCTGCTATTCTTCTTAACAAGGTCAATATTTTTTTGGAACTCTATCGGCAGAAGGCAGAACTTGCCCAAAAAAACAGGGAATTGGAACGCTCCCTGCAGCGACAAAGAAAATTGGAAAGCAGTTTGAGGTCATGTGCTTCCAGTTATGAAGCAATTGTGGAGGATCAAACCGAGTTGATTCTACGATTCGACAGGGAGTATAGTATCCTATTTGTAAACCAGGCTTTTTGTCGGTTCTTTGGGGTCTTTTCGAACGGTGTTGTTAGTGAGGATCTTAGAAATGTAAGTGAATCTTTGGTTCAGCAATTTGAGAATGTTGTCCAGTTGTTGCACCAGGAGAATCCGGTTTCACGAATGGAAGGCATTCAATTGAATGCGGAGGAAGAAGGCAAATGGATAGAATGGACTATTCGACTGGAAGAAGGTAACTCTGGGGAAGAGGGTTTATTCCTGGCTGTGGGTAGAGATGTCACCGAAAAGAAGCAGGTAAAGGAATTTTTGGTGAAAAAAGGAATTATGCTTCAACGTGCAGAAAAGCTTGCTAATATGGGAAGTTGGGAGTGGGATTCGCGATCCGATAAACTATCTGTATCAGAAGGAATTTATTCTATATACGAAATTGAGGAAGGGCAAACCGATAGAACTCTCGACTTACTGTTGGGTAAGGTGCATGCTGACGATCGTGAACCCCTTGAAAGAATATTTAACCACCTTCCCAAGGAAAATCGGAAGATAAATTTGTATCATCGGATTATTTCCAATAATGGGACATTAAAATATATCCATATCGAATTTACGGTTGAATATCACGAACAGGAGGATTATTTTAGAGTGGTCGGTTTTTCTCAGGATATTAGTGATTATAAGCGTATCGTGATGGCGCTTAAGGAAAACCTGAATCAATTTCTTCAGCTGACAAATTCTTTACCGCAGACCATTTACGAAGTTGATTTCAATGGAAAATTAACCTACCTCAATCAAATTGGCTGCTCCTTTCTTGGTTGTACTTATGATATGATTCGAGGCGGTATTGCTTTAAGAGATTTTATCGTAGCAGAAGAGAGGGAGTACTGGGATCAATTACTTGAGCAACTGCATAGAGATAAGGACCTTTTGGTAGGAGAGTTTACTTTAATTACTCCCAATCAGGAGATTCGTTATGTAATATTGTATGCTGCCCTGGTTATGCCAAATAAAGGGGAACCTCGGGCCAGGGGCATTCTGTTGGATATTACCAAGAGGGTAAAAGAGGAGAAAATATTACAGGAAAATGCTCATAACTATATGAGAATCATCTCCAGTTTAAAGGAAACAGAAGAAGAGATATCCAAAGACAATCTGAAACTCAAACAAAGAGTTGAAAAGGAAATGCAGCACAATGAGTTTCAACAGCAACTGTTGATCCAGAAATCCAAATTGGAATCTTTAGGGAAATTAGCGACCTCTATGGTGCATGAGATCAATCAGCCATTGACAGGAATTTCGATGATTATGGACAACATTCTTTTGCGAATGTCCATGAATAAAATTAGCGAAGAGTATTTGCGGGAAAAATGTATGCAGGTTTTCGACGATATTGATCGGATTAAGAAGTATATACAACAAGTTGGTCTCTTTTCCTCTACTCAGAAAGAGGAGCAAATAGAACTCTTTAATGTGAATCAAGGTGTTCGGAATGCATTGAATCTAATAGAGAAACAGTATAAGAACCGGGGGGTGCAATTGAAGTTGGAATTATGCTCTGAATCCATTTTTGTTTCTGGCAACCGTTACAAATTGGAACAGGTGATTGTTGATTTACTAAGTAATGCCTACGAATCGATACAGGAAAAAAGAGAAAATGCTAAAAACCAACGGAACCGAAGTTGGATTCGAATTATTACAGATGTGCGTCAGGGAGAAGTATTGATTCGAATACGGGATAATGGAATCGGTATTGATCCCGAAAATTTGAATTACATATTTGAACCATTTTTTACTACCAAGAATTCAGGGATTGGAACCGGATTGGGCCTTTATATTACAAGGGGAATAATTCAAAAAATGAGAGGAAGAATAGAGGTCCGTAGCAGACAGAAGGAATTCACCGAAATGTCGGTCTATTTTCCAGTTGCCAATGAAAAAGTTGAAACGGATCAGGTAGAGAAGCAAAAATTCGGTAAAATTTAAATAATTAGCAATGGACTATGAATAATTTGAGAATCCTCATATTGGACGATGAGAAGTTAGTGCGGGATGAGTTGGGTGAATTTTTGGTCGATCCTAATTTTATGGTCTTTAAATCCGGTTCTCCCTCTGAAGCTTTTGAAATTATTGATAGGAATGAAATAGATATCGCGATTCTGGATATTAATTTGCCTGAAATGAATGGGCTTGATGTATTGGAGAAAATTAAAAAGGATTATCCCGATATAGAGGTAATAATGATTAGTGGCTACAGTGAGATGGATGCTGTGATCCATTCCATGCGATTGGGGGCTTCCGATTTTTTTACGAAGCCATTTCGTTTGAGAGATGTGGAAGGAGCTATTGAACGAACCAAAAAGTTTATTCGATTGAATAAAAGTCTTAAAGAGATTAAGAGGAATTATTCAATTATTTCGAAAGAGTTTCAGGAGAGGATGGGGTGTGAAATTGTGGGAGAAAGCCCCCAGATGAAGAATTTGATTAATTTGATTGGAAGAGTTTCGCAAGCTGAGAACACTTCTGTTTTAATAACCGGTGAAAGTGGAACAGGAAAGGAATTGGTTGCAAGAGCGATACATTATTTGAGTAATCGCAAAAATAATTGCTTTTACGCCGTGAATTGTAGTGCGATACCGGAAACTCTTTTTGAAAGTGAGTTTTTTGGCCACACCAAGGGGGCCTTTACCGGTGCTTCGGAAACCAAAACCGGTTGGTTCGAGGCAGCAAACAATGGTTCTTTGTTTTTGGATGAAATCGGAGATATGCAGCTAAATCTTCAGACCAAATTTCTTAGAGTTTTGGAGGATCGAAAGATTCGAAAAATTGGATCGAATGTTGAAATACCGTTTGATGCAAGAATTATTGCTGCAACCAATCAGAACATTGAAAAGTTATGCAAGGACAAGGGATTTCGGTTAGACTTGTATCATCGTTTGAGTTCATTTGTCATTCATATTGAACCTTTGCGTAATCGAAGGGAAGATATTCCCCTTTTGTTGAACTATTTTGTGAATCAGTTTAACAAGGTTATGGGGCATTCTATTAATGAAGTGGATGGAAGTGTGGTCAAACGCCTGTTGGAATACGATTTCCCCGGGAATGTGAGGGAACTTCGAAATATGGTTGAACGGGCAGTTATCCTTTGTGATTCTAAAAAGTTAACCCTGCGTCATTTCCATTTTACCGGTCAAAAAGAGGAAAAGAGGTTGAGCAATAATTCTTTTGATGAATTATACGACCTGGAAAAAATGGAGCGTCGTTGCATTGTCAAAGCGTTACAAAAATCCAATTTCAATAAATCCAAGGCTGCTGAATTGTTAAATATTTCCTGGCAATCGCTCGACCGAAGAATTAAAAAGCACAAAATAGAGTTATAGATATAAGAACAATGTTTTACTACAATAAAATATTTCACGTTTTGGGAGGAGCCTTTTATTCCATTTAAAAATTCTTGTCTTCGATTTTTAAAGACCCCAAGGTTGTGATAGAATCCAAATCATTTTTGCTTCTATCTGATTTTCTCGTGGTGAACTTTTTTGATTTGCGCTGATTTTCAAAGGCACTTCAATAGGTTTTTGTGGTACAATTCGATTGTTTTTTCATCCTCAAATCTGGTAAGGTATTCTCCGGTTTCGGAATTATCCGAAACCGAAAAGTATTGCGGGATTGTAAGAAATAGTGAAGAAGATTGGAGTATCGGTGGTTTTTTTCGTAGAGGATTTCATTTGTATCCGATAATGGAGAAGTTAATTAATATTTATTAAACTTCCACAATAACAGGTTCTTATATGGTGAAACTCGTTGATGGTTTACAAAACGGTCTCCAATTTCGGATAGAAGGAAGGGAAATAATTAATTCCGGATTGTGAAATGTGTTGGTAATTAAGGTGATGGGTGTTTTGGAATGAGGTTTGATTTAATCCTTACGAGAAAAAATTGAATTATGGACGTATTAATCCTGGAAGGAAATCAATTTCGAATTCTTCCATCATCCGGTCAAATTATGAATATTCTGTTTATTAATGAAAATAAAGCTCTTATTGATGAGTTGAACGACTATATTCTCAGTTTGGATGCCAAAGCCTTCTTTGCAGAGAATCCTGGAGAAACGGAAGAAATCTTAAGGGAATATGTAATTGACCTGGTAATTATTCCATTGAAAGCTTTGTCGAATCTGGATATGCTAAAGTATATTAATGATCATTTTAAAGAGACCAAGGTTGTAATTACCGTGGATAGAGAAGAGAATGTTCCGGGATGGGAAAATCGAAAAGCTCTCTATACCAATTATGATCTTTTACAAAAACAACTTCGACTGTTTGAATTAAAGAAAGCGATCGGGTCGGGAATTAAATACAGTCCCAATTAAATGGGTTACAATATTTGCGATATTCACTTTAAAACCAACCATGAAAATTGTTAAATACTTTAACAATTGAAACCGTGCTAGAGTAGTGGAGGATGCCTAACCAGCTAAACCTCCTCTCTGCACAGGTTGTAACAAAGACAAATTAAACTTAATTGATATTCACAAACAAATCCTTTTGTATTATGAAACAAGAATTACAGGACGATCTTGCCAGAATAAAGGAGAGGCTTAGGATTTTGGACGATAAGAAGAAGAAAGTTGCTAAAATTATTGGAATTACTGATGTTTACCTTTCTTATATTCTTAATGGGAAGCGCCCCCTTACTTCAAATGTGAAAAACAAATTATTTGATTATTTGGGGCTGAGCTAGCTTTTGTTTTCCATGAATAATATTATATACAGGGAATTATTCACATAATAGAATGATTTCCTGTATTTAATATTAGTTTTTTCTGTATTGCTCCATACTTTTTTGTAAATTAAGGGAGAGAGATTCCAGTTAGATATTGTTTTGATAGCAACTTCTCTTTAGAATTAATATGTAGATTAAGATAGACGGTGCTTTCTTTTAATTGGCTGGCTTTTTTTAATCATATAGAAAATGATTGTATCGGATGTTTGTCCCAATTTTCTGTTTGTTAAAGGATTGATCTTTTTTGAAGAAAAGAATGAGTTTGGGATGTCTGGTTTCTTAAACGTTTCGTTTTTTGATACTGTCTCGATGTAATTTTTTTATGATTTTTAAATTGGATGTAATATATTTATATATATAAGTTTACGAAATAGGAGATCATGGTTTTTTACTATCGCAAGATTCTAATATTTCTTTTGATGGGAATGATTGTATGCGGAGCATTTGCGCAGGAGAAGAAAGAAAAACAGGATTCCTTGCGGACTCTTGAGCTTTTGCGAGAGACTTTAAATGGAATTTTGGAAAGTCAGAACGATCCGGATCAAAATATTCTTCAGCTGGAAATTGATGGTTTAATTGTGGATCAAACCATCACGAAGGTTGGGAAAGATTTTTACGATATTTTCTATACGAAATGGGAAGCCCCCAAGGTGGCAAAGAACTTTACAATAGTTATTAAAGAAATGCCATTGCCCGGAATTGGGACTCAAGTGAGTATCTTGATCAACGACGATGAAGTATTTAAACAAAGGATTCAACCACGTTATGATATAATCGAAGCTATGGCCGACTATGCGATTGCAAGAGCATCTCGGTTTTTAACAAATTATGAAGCTATGAAAGCTCAGTTGGGCGGTGAAGACCAGCAGGGTACAGGAATCTTTTAAACTTTAATTCTCAGCACCTATGAAATGTAAGTATTTGTATTGTTTTGCGGTATTCCTTTTGGGGATAATTTTTTCAGGGACTTTATCGGCTCAGGATTTTGTGTACAAACCTATAAATACTGCATTTGGCGGCGACCAGTTAAATGCGAGCTGGCTCCTGAATTCAGCTTCGCAGCAGAATCGTATTGAGGATCCTAATCAGGAGGATCAGTTTGGTCAGAATGATCCACTGGATGATTTTAGGGACAATTTGAATCGGCAGATTTTAAATGAATTGTCCCGGAGATTGGTAGATAAGATTTTTGGAGAAACAGGTGATTTGGAAACTGGTTCTTTTGAGTTGGGAGATTTTCAGGTGGATATATTTGAGGATGGGAGTGGACTCAATGTGAATATTCAGGATATTACCAATGGAAATTCTACTTCGGTGCAAATTCCATTTTTCTAACTCTTTTGGATCGCTGAATTTCTAACCCTTTACTGAAAAACTCTACCTATATGCAGAAAAGAACTCTATTGTCAATAGTTGCCCTACTATCTCTTTTGTTTGTTTCTTCCTGTGTGCCCTATTTCAATCAGCAGTTGAGCCAGAGACGAGCCCAGTTAGGTGCAGAAACCCCACATTATAAAAATTTGATCTCACTGCCCGAACCTAAGGATAAAATTGTAGCGGCTGTTTACAAATTTCGGGATCAAACCGGCCAATACAAACCCTCCGATGTTGGTGCAAACTGGTCAACTGCCGTAACTCAAGGCACTACTTCGATATTGTTAAAAGCTATTGAAGAATCGGGATGGTTTATTCCTATTGAGCGGGAGGGGTTAGCCAATTTGTTGAATGAGAGAAAGATTATTCGGTCCAGTCGAGCCAATTATTCTGGAAATAAGGATAACTCTCAACTTTTACCTCCCCTGCTTTTTGCCGGGCTGGTTTTGGAAGGAGGAATAATTTCCTACGATGCGAATGTTATGACAGGTGGAGCTGGTCTTAAATATTTTGGAGCCGGTGGTTCCGGACAGTATCGTATGGATCGAGTTACGGTTTACCTTAGAGCCATTTCTACAAGCAACGGTCGTATTCTCAAAACGGTTTATACCTCAAAAACCCTTCTATCCCAAAAAGTTGATGCGGGAATTTTTCGTTACGTGAAGTTCAAACGGATATTGGAAGCTGAGACCGGTTTTACTTACAATGAGCCCACGGAAATGGCCGTAAAGGAGGCCATCGAAAAAGCCGTAGAAGCTTTGGTGATTGAGGGGATCATTGAGGGGCTTTGGGAATTAAAAAATCCGGAAGATGTGAATTCTAAAGCCATTCGGAATTATGCTGAAGAGAAGGAGATCAACCAGGAGTCCGATTTCTTTGATCAGTATTTTCGTCAGCGACGTCATAAATTCGGATTGACTTTAAATGGAGGAGGATGGTTGTATATGGGGGATTATGATCAACGCCTGGTGGAACCTATGGGGAGCATTTCCCTGCTTTACGATACTCAAAAGCATTTTCAGTTCGCACTAGCTGGAACCAGAGGTTACCTTAGCATGCAAAAAAACAAGAGTCAGGCATACAATGCTCTCGATTTTCTTACTACTTATCGTTTGCTACCTTATAAGGATTGGACTCCTTATGTTGTTGGTGGATTTGGAGCGATATCGGAACACAACAGCAAGTCTAGGTATAATGTAGATCTATCCAACCGCATACTGGGAAAAGCTATGTATGGTTTAGGTGCTGAATTCCTTGTTAGTAATAATTTAGGTATAAATGTTTCTGTACTTAATCACTATGTGTTTAGTGATAAGTTGGACAAGGCGGATCGAGGTCATTTCAATGATTTTTTCTGGGAAGGCAAAATTGGGCTTCATTTCTATTTCGATAAGATTTGGACTTTTATGAAAAAAGAGAAGAAACGTGGACCTAAACGAATTCAGTTGGAAGGATCGGAACTGGATGAATTTAAAAAGGGGAACAAACCGCGAACCGTTAAACAGGAAAAATAAAGAGGCTTACTTTTAGGATATGGTTCCAATGAAAAGCAAAATCGGATTTATCCGGTTTTGTTTTTTTATTTGTCCCCATTTGAGGTATCTGATTATTTGTTTGAAAAAGTAAAAAGTGGAATCATTTTTTCGAGTTATTCTATTGGGGACTGCCACCTGATATACTCACGTTCTAGTAAATCATATTGATTCCTTTCATTTTGAAGAGAAAACCTAATATGTTTTGTTTAATTTTCATTAATCAATATGTTGAAAAAAAATAAGCAATATTTTTTTATCCTTTAAAAGATGTAATTTGTCAAATCATATGGTATTTTTATGTAATGATATTATATGTTGAAGTTTAGTTTGTTAAATTAGTTTATGATAAAATAACATGGAAGATAGATGGATGAACGGCAGGAATGTGATTTTTTCTTATTCTCTATTGGTTGAACCATAAAATGTAGAAGTGAGTTATTCTTGTTTCAATTCATTCAAAAGCCGTTGTTGTTGTGTGCTGGGCTGTCTGGGATCTCAATATAACCGGATTTGATAGTCGGAAAGGAGATTAAAATTGATTTTATCACAATTGTATTACTTTTTCTGGCTCTGTTTCGAAGTTTTAGGTTCGTTTCAGAATATAGGAAAGAATAATAGGTACCTAATTCACCCAATATATATTTCAAAATGTAAAACGGGATCCGTTATTTAAGTGGTTGTAAGTTGCGGATATCAAGTTAGGTTTTAAAAGAGCGATGTAAGGAACGTCCCCCCTTGGGCGTTCCTTATTTTTTTGTCAAGTTGATTAATATACAGGGAATTATTTTTTAAGAGTACAACAGAATAACCTTTTCGTACACATCATTGATATTGTAAAATTCCAATGTGCTTTGTTTAAGCTTTATGTTTGTTCTTCTGAAGTTTAATATTTCTTATTCTTTTGATATAGAATTAATTGCTTGGTTGATGAGGCTGCAGTGTTTGTCAATGTAATATAGGAATTCATGTAATAAAGAAGCAGTTGGGAGAGCGATTTAGTAATTTTATTAACGGATTCAACAAGGGACTATTTCGAATCCAAATTTTATTGCTCTTTTATAAATCTTAAAGTTACAATTTATTGCTCTTTTAATTCACTTTTAAACCTAAAAAAACTTACAACCATGAGAAAGCTTTTATTATTGTTAGTAGCTGTAATGTTTACAGCCGGAGCTGCTATGGCTCAGTTTAATCTGTCGCATGTTTATCAATTAGGTGTGGCAAATGACGCTGATGTTGCGCAGGTTGGTATGTTAAACTACAGCGGTGTTGATCAGGTAGGTCTTTATAACGGAGCCTGGGTTGATCAATATGGAATTTTTAACCTGTCTGATATTAAGCAACTAGGTCTAGGTAATATGGCCGGTGTGTGGCAGATGGGGTTAATGAACAAATCCTCTATCCTTCAAATGGGCGCCTTCAATCATGCTTATGTTGATCAGTTTGGCCTTTTGAATTATTCTAGTATTGTGCAAGGCCCATTTGCATTTTTGAATTGGGCCAACGTTTCGCAATACGGATATAAGAACATCTCTAAGGTTCATCAATTGTTTGCTCTTGGAAATTCAGCTTTAGTTCATCAAATTGGTGAATTGAATCACTCCTTTGTAGATCAGGCAGGATTAATGAACTCTGCTGTTGTGTCTCAATACGGTGTTCTGAATTTTAGCCATATTCTTCAGGCTGCATTGTTGAGCCATGCTTATGTGACTCAGCTTGGATTCTACAACAAGTCAGATATTGCTCAGATTGGTACATTAGGTGCTTTGGCTGTTGTTCTTCAGGATGGTAAGGCCAACCTTTCACACATTAAGCAAATGTTTGGTATTGGTACTACTGCTGAGGTTTATCAGTTTGGTAAATACAACAAAGCATTTATTATGCAATTAGGTGGTCTGCTTAACCTTGCACATATTGGGCAGTTTGGTTACAAGAACATGGCTGGTATTATGCAGAAAAAAGGCTTCCTGAATACTGCATTGATCCATCAGTATGGTGTTCGCAACTATGCTAAGGCTATTCAGGTTTATGGTGCAATGAATCTTGCTGACATTACCCAGTATGGCTATAAGAATATTGCTAAAACTTTGCAGGTTGATTCTTATAAGTCAAAAGCTAAAGTTGTTCAGAAAGGCAAATTGAACCATGCATTTATCGATCAAATTGACGTGAAGAAGAGTTCTGCTAAAATTATGCAGAAAGGTTTCTTGAACTTTGCAGATGTTAGCCAGCGTGATGGTAAGAAGTTTGATGCATTGGTACAGCAAAAAGGTGCTAAGAATACAGCTTATATCACTCAGATTTATGGCAAAAAGGACCAGGCTGTTGTTAAGCAAAAGGGATACAGAAACTGGGCTGCAATTGATCAGATTGGTACCAAGTACAGCTCTGCTTTGATCTATCAAAAAGGAGTTCGCAACTGGGGATTTATCGGACAATTTGGAACTGATGATTCGTTCGCTATGATTGATCAAAAAGGTTATGCCAACAAGGCTTTAATCTTCCAGTGGGATCAGCACGGTAGTTATGCAAATATTGACCAATTTGGCAAGTACAACTGTGCTAAGATTGATCAATTATTTGGTGGACACAACATGGCTGATATTACTCAGCACGGATTGGGTAATGTAGCTCTTACTGTTCAAGGTGGATACGGTAACGTTTCCAACACAATGCAAATTGGCTACGGACATATGGATTTAACTGTTCAGTTTGGAATTGGAAATACTGCTAATGTATTGCAAACAGATTTCTAAGATTGAATTAAGGTCTACAATTCCCACAGGTTTTCCTGTGGGAATCCCTCTCTCTTTTCTGAACTTGAATACCTCTCATTCTTTAACTTGTTCCAATGTTTAAATTTTCAATTGTATTTTTGTTTTCAATGATCTCGACACTGTTTTCCCTTGGGCAGATATCTTCTGTTGAGGATCAGCTTCTAAATCAATTGTCTGGAGGAACAAGTATTTTGTCAGCTCTGGAGGAAGAAAGTTTGGCTGTTATTCTGCAAAATGGAAAGTATAATGTTGCAACTCTCCATCAGAATGGGGCAAAGCAAGTCGCTTTACTTCGCCAAATGGGGATAGGAAATATTCTTAAAGCTATTCAAGCAGGTGATGCCAATATTCTAGAGATTCTTCAATCCGGAGACGGAAATATTTTGAATTCCATAATCCAAGGTAATAAGAATACTTCGGTGATTCGACAATTAGGAAATGAAAACACCTTGAACCAGGTAATTTCCGGGGATAATCGAAATTACGAAATAAATCAAATCGGAAACTCCAATCAGTTAATACAAATTGATAATGGGGGACCTTCCGGTAATTATAACGTTACCCAAAGGGGGAACGGAATTAAAGTAATTATTCAGAGTGGATTATGAGGACAATAATCGCTTAAACCTAAGGGCTGTTGATTTTTTTCGACAGCCCTTTCCTTGTTTTTGGGGTTGGAAAGTTCTTTCGTTTGCATTACAAAAAACAGGAAAATTATTTTGGTAAGAGTAGAAGTACTATATAAACGTTATCATTTCAGTTGAAATGAATTGATGAATTACTAAAATGGGTTTTAAATCGTGAAGCCTAACTTTCCGTTTCTGTTTGTCAGGAGTTGTGCCTGATGAAGTACGTGTTTGCCGTATTGTATATTAATATTTTCAAATAAGATTTATGGATAAATATAAAAAATTGATCAAAATTCGTTACGAAAAAGAATAATTGGTCAGGATTAGGTTGTATACCATGCAGATATTCCTTAAATTATACTTCAAACATACACACTTTTTGTTTATGAGAAAAATCTATCTGCTCATCGGTGTTTCCATAGTATTAATTTTGGTTGGTATATCCCCTTCGTGCAATGAAAGTACGATCAATCCCGATCTTTATGGAAATATAAAAGGAACTGTTTTTGGCCCGGATGGGAAAACTCCTCTCGAAGGAGTAAGCATTACAACTTCACCAGGTAGTTCTGCTGTAATTACGAATGCGGAAGGTATATTTGACTTGGGTGTTGTAAAAACAGGGGATTATGCTATTTCTGCGAAGAAGGACGGATATTCTGCTTCTACTACCAATGTAACATTGGGGGAAGGGGATGTCCTGCAGGTTGATATTGTTATGATTATTCCGGATGATGAAAACGTGGCTCCCAATGCTGCAGTTTATTCAACTCCGGAAAACAAATCGAGCGATCAATTGATACAGGTTGACCTTCTTTGGCAGGGATCCGATCCTAATGAGAAGGATTCGATACTCCACTATGATGTGCTTCTATACGAAGGGGAGGCGCAAGAGGAGTTAAAGGTGGTTGATAACAGTTTAGATACCACCTTTACCTTATCCGGGTTGAAGTATGGTACCACTTACCGATGGAAGGTGGTTACCCGCGATGAGGACGATCTTGAAACCACTGGTGAGGTGTGGAGCTTCAGAACGCAGGATTATCCTGATAACAGATATTTCTTTGTTAAGGATACTTTGGGGAGCGCTCATATTTTTTCTACCGATTTGACAGCTCTCAATACGATACAGGTTACAAACAATACCAATCGCCAAACACAACCTCGTATATCCCCCAATGGGCAGAAGGTAGCTTATATTTCAAATGAAACAGGGGAGTATCATATCTATACCATGAATAAGGACGGTTCGGAGAAGTTTCAGGTTACCCTGGGGCATCCTCCGATTGCTGGCTACCATAATAATGGAATAGGATATAGCTGGTCGCCAGACGGTGCTTTCCTGATTTATAGTCATAACAGTAAATTGTTTCGAGTTAATAATGATGGTACCAACCATACACTTATTGCAACCGCTCCTGTAAATAGGCATTTTAAAGAGCTTAACTGGAACGGGAACAACGATGACAATGAATTGAAAATAGTGGCATTAACAACGGGAGAGCAACAGAATGAAAATGAGATTTATCTGATTCACCCGGATCCAACAGTAGGGACTCAACTTCTTTTAGTGGATGATTTAAGCGGTACCATAAGTAGTCCTTGCTTCTCTGAAAATGGTTTGAAAGTATTCTTTTCACGTGATGTTGACCCCGTAGATGCGGACAATGGAAGGCAGTTCGATACCCGAATTTTTTCAGTGGATTTGGATGGATCCAATATAACCGATCTATCGGAAAATAAAACGGCTGGTACGAATGATTTTCAAGCTCGCCCATCGCGTGACGGTTCTAAAATTATTTTTATGAATACCAGTGCTGATGGAATAAGTCAAAGAGATATTTGGGTGATGGATATTGATGGAAGTGATCGGGAATTGATTATAAGTAATGGGGAAATGCCCGATTGGCGATAGTTGAAAAGATTTACGACTCAATAAATAAAAAAGGATGGCAACCACTCCATCCTTTTTTCTTATTCACTTTAAAACCTAAAGGCCTCACTTTGTGATGCCTGTTTCAAATATACAAAGTTTTGTCTTCTTTTTGAACAAAATTGTTTAATAATTTTTAACCGGGAATTAATCGAATCGAATTGTTATAATGAAAAAGAGGATGGTTTATCTTCCATCCTCCTTTGTATTCTTGAAAAATTAGAGAGTTTATAATCAAATTAGTACCATCGTTTGAAATAGTTAGTAAGTGCTAATTTAAAATTAATCCAACTTTAAAAAAGCAAATAGAACGAGAGCCTTTACAAGTTGAAGCGTTTTAGTTGGGCTACTGTTTTGTGGTATTCTTGTTCTACTTCCAGATAGGCATCGTAGCTGTCATAGTAATAACTCAATTCCATGAAATATTCAATGCTTGAAATTTCGCCCATTTTCACTGCTTTGGTCAGCAGGGCGGTAGTATTGATTCCTGCAAAAGATTTTTTATAATCCTGTAAACTCTGCTTCAAACTTTGGCAGTTGAGGTAGAGTTGTTCCATTTCACTTTGGATGGTTAACTGATGAACAGAAAGGTTTTGCTCAAGGTAGTGTAGATTTTGTTTGGATTGCCTTACTTTGTTTCTATTCTCCCAGAGAGGAATACTCAGGCCTAGTTTTAAACCATTGGAGCTTTTACCAAGGTCTGAATTGAGAAAGCGATACCCGATACTCCACTTGGGAAGAGCTTCTGCTTTGGAAAGAGAAATCTCTTTCTGAGCAATTCGTTGCTCATTTTGCAGAACAAGATTCACGGGATCCATTGGGAGAAGTTGTTGCGAAAGCTCAGAAAAGCTATTTGGTAAATCAACTGCGTTATAATCCTTTTCCTTAAAAGAGATTGCTTGGTTGCCATTTAGTTTGATTAAAGCTTTTTCCAAATTGACAAGCTTGGTTGAATTGATTTTCAAACGATGACTGGTATTTACCACCGCCATTTTTACCTTATTCAAATCTAAAATGGTAGCATCTCCTTCCTCTAATCTTTTTTTGTACAGAGAAAATAATTTCTGTGCGTTTTCTGCCCTTTTGACCAATTCATGATTTTTCTTTCGTAGAAAAATCATTTCCAGACAAGTTAATTGAGTCTCAAGTAATATTTCCTGGCGCTTTTGTGTGCGAAAATATTCCAGACTTTTGATTCTATCCTTCGAAATTTGGTGTCGGTAGATGTAGCTTGTTGGAAAATCGAAAGCTTGACTGATGGTTATTTCGTATGGTTTTCCCTCTGCAGAAGAGAAGGAATTCTCATATTCTACTTCCGGATTAGCCGGCGTTAGTCCTGTTTTGAAACTCAGGTGTTTGGAGTCTATTTGGCTCGAATAGGCTTTTAGTTCGGTGTTGTTTTGCAATACTGATTGCAAAATGTCTTCCATGGAGGATTGTGCCTGTAACTTAATAGTCAATCCCAATGTTAGGATTAGTATGAGGTATTTATGCATTTTTTTCCTTTTTAGAGTTAAGTAAAAGGTAAACTATAGGAATAATGTAGATATTCAGCAGGGTAGAGGTTAATAGGCCTCCCAGTATAACTACTGCCATTGGGCTCTGGATTTCGTTTCCGGGTTTATCTCCTGAAACAGCAAGAGGAATTAGAGCCAATGCAGCAGTAAGCGCTGTCATAAGGATAGGACTCAAGCGATGTATAGAGCCTTTGATAATCGTATCATAAAGCGGATACCCCTCCTCTCTAAGTTGCTGGTAGTGCGATACCAGGAGAATGCCGTTTCGTGTTGCGATGCCGAATAGGGTAATGAATCCGATAATGGCAGGGATACTTAGTATACCCGAAGTAAACTGAATGGTTAATACTCCACCGATAAGAGCAAGTGGTAAGTTCAGCAGAATGATACTCGCCAGTTGTAGACTTTTGAATTCCTGGAAAAGGAGCATGAAAATGATTAGGAAGGAGATCAATGAAGTAAGCAACAAAGTTCTTGATGCTTTTGCCTCACTTTCAAATTGCCCTCCGTATTCGATGCGATATTCTTCCGGTAGTTCAATGTTTTTTTCTACGTCATCTCGGATATCCTTTACCACACTTCGAATATCCCTATCAGCCACGTTGGCAGAAACTACAAGTTTACGCTGAACATTTTCCCTGTTAATGGTGTTGGGACCTGAAAGGGAACGGATATCTGCAACATAATTTAAGGGGATTTTCTTTCCATCCCAGGTGTCGATTAATGCGTTCTGAATGGCTTCCATATTGTCACGGTTTTCATCGTTGTATTTTACAACAAGGTCGAAGGCTTTAATGCCTTCATATACCTCAGAGATTTTCGCACTACCAAAAGCAACATGGATAAACTCCGTAAAATCAGTAATGGATATTCCATATTTTGCCAGGAGATCCCGCTTGGGTTGAATTTGGATCTGTGGAATTTCTACTTGCTGCTCCACATTTACATCCACAACGCCTTCAATAGGTGTGATTTGACTTTTAATCGTGTTGGCAATTTGAAACATTCGGTTCAAGTCAGTACCGAAGATCTTGATGGCGATGTTGGCTCGGGTACCCGACAGGATATGGTCAATACGGTGGCTCAATGGTTGACCGATGGTAAAGTTCATACCAGGAATTCCACTCAATTTTTCCCGAACTTCCTGCAGAAATTCCGATTTGCTTTTTTCCTTCAGGGTAAAGGGAACTTCAATTTCTGAAGTGTTAACCCCGAAAGAGTGCTCATCCAATTCGGCACGGCCTGTTCTTCGGGCCGTAAGCTCAACTTCAGGAATAGTAAGCAGGGACTTTTCGGCTTGTGTTGCCAGTTTGTTGGATTCCTCTAATGCTATACCTGGTTTGGTGATTGCGGTAATGGTTAGTGATCCTTCGTTGAAATCGGGCAGGAAGTTTCGGCCCAAATCTGTCATTACCCAGAGGGAAATGATGAAGAGGAGGGTAGAAGTTCCAATGATCAGGCGCTTGAATCGCATGGCAATGGTAAGCGATCGTTCGTACCAACTATTTAGCTTGCGTACCAGCCAGCTTTCCTTAGTTTTACGGTCCAGCATCTTATTGTTGGTAAGCATAAAGCTACAAAGTACCGGAGTTAAGGTGAGTGCCGTTATCAATGATGCAAACAGGGATACTATGAAGGCAATCCCCAGTGGCTTTAACATTCTGCCTTCCATTCCATCAAGAAAAAACAGGGGAAGAAAAGCGGCAATGATAATAAAAGTTGCATTGATGATAGAGGAACGTATTTCACAAGAGGCCTTGTAAATTACTGAAAGAACTTTCTCCTTTTCCTCCTTTGGCTTACTGTAATTTTCCCTTAGCCGTTTGTATACATTTTCCACATCAATAATGGCATCATCAACCAGGTCGCCAATTGCGATGGCCATCCCCCCAAGTGTCATGGTATTGATGGTAATTCCCATGAATTTTAAGGTGATGATTGCAAAAAGAAGAGACATCGGTATTGCCAGAAGGGAAATTACCGTAGTTCTGTAGTTCATCAGGAACAGGAAAAGGATTACAATAACGAAGATTGAACCTTCTATTAATGCGTCCTTGATGTTGCGAATGGAACTGTTGATGAAATCTGCCTGACGAAAGATGTGTGTGTTTATCTCTACCTCTTTTGGGATTGACTTTCTGAGGTTTTCAATTGTCGCATCCAATTCCTCTGTCAATTTCAGCGTATTTACACCTGGTTGTTTTTTTACCGTCAGTAGTACGGCATTTTCGCCACGAATGGTACCGTTTCCAATTTTGGGTGCAGCGCAAATTTTTATCTCTGCTACATCGCTGATCCGAACGGGAACTTTATTGTACACTTTAATAACCGAATTGCCCAGTTCCTGAATATCCGATGTGCGGGCCATTCCCCGTATATTGTATTGGTTACCGTACTCATTGATGAAGTTCCCTGCAGAGTTTTGGTTGGTTCCCTCACAGGCTTTTACCAGCTCGTTCAGGCTGATCTGATAGTAGCGCATTTTTTGAGGGTTGGCCTGGATCTGGTATTGTTTGTATTCTCCACCAATTACCACTACCTGGGCTACTCCACCTACTGCCAGTAACTGGGGACGAATGGTCCAGTCCGCCATGGTTCGAAGCTCCATTGGATCAACGGTTTCCGATTGTAATCCAATCATCAAGACCTCACCCATAATCGAGGATTGAGGAGTAAGTGTCGGTTTGCCGGCTCCTTCAGGCAATTGATCGGTAATGGTCATTAACTTTTCACTTACAATCTGGCGAGCCTTGTAGATGTCGGTGCCCCATTCGAATTCAATCCACACGATAGAGAATCCTGCGGAAGAGGAGGAGCGAAGGCGTCGAATATTTGTAGCCCCGTTTACAGCTGTCTCTACCTGGAAGGTAACAAGTTTTTCCACTTCTTCGGGGGCCATTCCGTGAGCTTCTGTCATCACTACAACAGTAGGTGCAGTCAGGTCAGGGAATACATCCACATCCATGTTGCTGGTGGTATAGGTTCCTCCAATCATAAGGAGAACGGCCAGTACCATTACCAGGATGCGGTTGTGCAATGCATATTTGATGATTTTATTTAGCACGATCTAATATTTTATTCGTTTCTGAATTTTTTTACTACTCTTCTATTACTAGTGGCTGTGTGAATGGGCAGGAAGTGCTCCGCCAAGTGAAGCCAAACGCACGAAGTAGGCTCCTTTTGTTACAATACGTTCGCCTTTTTGAAGGCCCTCAACAACTTCTACCTCCAAACCGTTGTCGGATCCCGTTTTCACGTAGCGCTTTACGAAGGCTTCCCCTTCTTCCTGAACAAACACGTATTTAGTACCCTGATCCTCCATGATTGCAGGTTTGGGAACAGCCACAACATCCGTATGAGTTTCCGATTGCAGGTATATTTCCACGAAAGTTCCGGAGTAGAGTTCAGAGGTTTTGTTGATTTCAAAATAGAGGGGGGAAGTGTAGTCACTTTTTTGAACATCCTTTCCATATGCAATTAGTTTACCGTTTAGTTCCGATGTTTGGTAAACACGTTTGGAATAGGGTAGGATAAAATTGGCAGATCGTATTTGGGAAATACGTGGTAACTGGTTCTGGTAAACATCAGCTCTTAGTACCAGTTTGGTGTTCCGATCGATTATGGCCAGAACTTGTCCTTTTTCCACATATTCTCCCTGACTTACCAAGATGGAGGAGATAAATCCCTTGGTTGGCGATTTCAATTGAATCCCTTTGGAACTATAGTTTCTATTTAGTTGATCGAACGTTGTTTTCGCCTGCTCGTAATTGGTCTTGACCTCTAAATAATCCTTTTCCGAAATAATTTGATCGGCATGTAAGTTTTCAGCCCTTGTAAAGTTTCTTTCAGCCTTCACAAAATCGGTTTTGGCGGCAATGTAGCGTTGGGTGAGGTTATCACCCGACAAGCCTTTGCCCGTGATGTTGAAAAGGCTCTGGTTTTTTGCCACGGTTTTTCCTGCTACGATTTCATTGGATTGAAACTGAACAATTCCGTTGGTTTGAGCAACTACTTTGATTTCATTCTGATTGGCGGAAATAAGCTCTCCTGTTGTTTTAATAACATCACGGAATGGCTTTTTACCAACCAGTTGAGTTGCGAACTCATTCTTCCATGCCTGCTCTTTGGTATAGCTTACCAAATTTGGCTTTTCCTTATGTCCATTGGCAGCCTGAGCTTCGGTATCATTTCGGTAAACTGTAATATTGGGAATGGAGAAACGTTCTTTGTGGTCTCCCGATTCAATATCGAAGCTTAGAGTATATATACCGGCTTCTTTGGGTTGAAGTGAAGGGGTGAAGATACCCGATCTGGAAGGAACATCTGCTGCCTTCCGAATTCCGTTTCGCCCTTTTACAAGGCTTACAGTAAGTTTTCCTTTTTCATAAGGCTTGTAGTTCGCTAAGTGAGTGAGGTGTGTTGTAAAGGTACTGGTGTGACCGGCTACTAATGGACTGTACTCCACAAATAGTTCGGTACTTTCCGACCAAAGTGTAATGCTTATGGTCTCTCCATGATCGGTTGCATGATCGTGACCGCCTTCATCATGTGTGCTGTGATCATGATCTCCGTGATCGTGTCCGTGAGAATTGGTTTGACCTGTATTTGACTGACATCCCATCATAACAATGGGAAGGTAGCATAGTATGAAAAGTATATTCTTCATTTTAAATGAACTGTGTTTTGTTGTTTGTTTCCCTTTGGAGAAAACTTTTACAATGTATTTGTAATTAACCATGGGGTCCCTCTACGGGGTGAGTTTGTCGAATGAAAAAGCCAAGTGATGGAAACAGGAACCATCTGGTAAATCAGATGGTTCCCTTGTTTCTTAGTGACTGTGTCCTTCGTGAGAATCGTGGTTGTGATCATGACCATCATGATTGTGGTCGCACTTTTTCTCATCTTTGCATTCCCCTTCTTTTTCTCCGGAACAGCAGGTTGTGGTAGAACCATTTTCTTCCACAACAAATTCTTCCTGAGAATTGTGGTCATGAGTAGCATCTCCATGACTGTGAGAGTGACTATCTCCATGATCGTGAGAACAACCTTCGTGTTGATGAGTTTCCTCAGCCTTTGCTGATTTCTTTGTGCTGTTTACACATGATGTGAAAACCAACCCACTGATTGCAAGAACAAATAGTAGCTTTTTCATAGCGATAATTAAAATTAGTTAAATCCATATACCATCTCAAAGAATTAGTTCCTGAGATAGTAATCCGAATTTAAATTACTATTATGGTTAATTGTGAATTTTGTTTTTGAATTTGCAGCACCTGCAATCCATCTCTGTTCAAATCTGATATCAAATTAGAGCAGAGAAATCTTTTGATGTAATAAGAAAAAGGGATTCTTTTGTCTTTTAGAGGTGCATTAAGCGCAGGGAGGAGCCCTGAGACCAATGGATGACCGGTCAGGAGCTTTCCAAAGTGGGCTTTCCCAAATCGAAAATTTGGGCAGAGTTTGGGACTCCATTTCCTGGTATAAATACTGACGTATTACAAGTATTACCTGGAAAGTCAGGTCTTTTTGAAAGCGATTCTGATTGAAATGGCAACAGTTATGATCTTCTGATTGATGCGAGTGGTGCAGATGAAAATCATCATGACTGTCGGAATGAAAACAACCATCGTTTTCAGAGATGAGTTGATGATGGTGCCATTCTCCCGCCGTAGAAAGGCAGGAATTCGATTCCTGATGGTGGTGGTGAGGAATAATATCATGAGCCAGTATTACCAGCATAGGTAACAGTAGCATTATCATGATGTAGTATTTTTTGAAATTCCTCATAATACCCGATTAGATTCCAAAAATAGAATTTGTTGTGCAGATTTCCAAGTTTTGATTTAGTCTAAGTAAAGAATGGGTGGTTGAGTGGACTTTAATTGTTTCGTAAATAAAGGCATTTGGAGGGATTGCAATTGGGAAAAAAAATTATCTATAGCGAAGGAATTGCAGTTGTATATTACGATAACCTGGAAAAGTTTTGGTGATTCTCTCAGTCATTGTTACAGGTTTTCTATATTTGCACCGCTTTAAGACAGATGTCCTGTTTTTTCAAGGATGGCAGGATTACTTTTGGCGCCAAATTAAATAGCAACATGAATCGAATTACTAAACACACTCTTCTTTCCCCGTTTCTTCCCCATTATCGTCCAATAGCTAAATTGGGTTTTCCTGTTGTACTTGCTCAATTGGGGCAAATTACAGTGGGGTTGATTGATAACATGATGATTGGACATGTGGGAACACAGGAACTCGCTGCAGCTTCTTTTGCCAATACCATTTTTTGGTTGGTTATCGTTTTTGGTACAGGGTTTTCCTATGCTTTGACACCTCTTGTTGCTGAAGCGAGAGGCGATTTTCAAATGAAAAAAGTGGGTGCCTGGTTTCGGAATGGAATGGCTGCCATGATTGTAATGGGAATTCTGCTAAGTGCACTGCTGGTTGTTTTGAGTCTGTTTATGGATTATATGGGGCAACCGAAAGAGATTATCGGAGCTTCCCGTGAATATTTGTGGATTCTTACGGCAAGTGTTTTGCCCATGATGATTTTTATGGGCTACAAGCAATTTGGAGAAGGTGTGGCCAATACAAAGGTTGCGATGAATATCATGCTAATCGCCAATCTGGTTAACGTGGTGGCTAACTATATTTTAATTAACGGAAAGCTTGGATTGCCTGTTATGGGATTGAACGGAGCAGGTTATGGTACGCTGATCGCACGAGGATTTATGGCCGTTGCTTTTGTGTTCGTATTTCAGCGAGGTGCAACTTTCAAAGCCTACCGCGAATTGATGCAATCTTCCGTTTTTCGGTTGAAAGATTTCTTTCGGGTTTGGCAATTGGGAGTACCTATTGGGGCTCAGTTGGTGATGGAAGCCTCTGCCTTTATGCTGAGCACCATTATGATGGGGTGGATTTCGGTGGAAGGTCTCGCCGCCCATCAAATAGCCCTGAGTATTTCCACTGTAAGCTTTATGATCTACCAGGGGATAGCGGCAAGTACAACCATTCGGGTATCTTCCCTACTTGGTGAGAAACGAATCCTGGAGATGAAAAACTCAGGATGGGCTGCTGTCCATCTGATTTTGGGAACCGTGGTAATTATGTGCACTCTTTTTGTAAGTTTAAGACATATACTCCCCACCTGGTTTACCGAAGAACCTAAGGTTATTCAGTTAACGGCTCAGTTTCTGATTGTGATGGTGATCTACCAGTTTTTTGATGCACTTCAGATTGTATTTGGAAGTATTTTAAGAGGATTGGCAGACGTGAATATTCCAACGGTTCTGACTTTTGTAGCCTATTTTGTGGTTTCTCTTCCTACCGGTTACCTGTGTGCGTTTACTTTTAATATGGGTGAGATAGGAATTTGGTGGGGACTTCCTGCTGGATTAGGAACTGCCTCTTTTCTATTTATGATGCGATTCAGACGGTTGTCGAGAAAGCTGGAATTGGCTCATGCTGGTGAGGTGAAAAAGTAAAAGGGAACGATACTGGATGAAACGTCCCCTTTTACATCGGTCTGTTTACTTATTATAAAAAGAAATTGATTCTAAAATTTCAAAATAAAAAAATAGAGAAGAGAGAAATATTCCTTTTGAATGGTTCTCTCTTCTTTCCATTCTTCCCTTGTTGATCAAATTGTTCTTTTAATTTCTTATGGCATAGCCTTCCTACCGAATTGTGCTGAGTAAAACCTATTCATAGTTTGTGTAAGATGAGGTTCTTTTGAATATTTTGTAGACCTGTTGCAACAATTGCAGTAAGAAAGCTATTGCCTTTTTTACTTAACCATTACCAAAATTATAAAAATGAAGATCTTTAATCGTTCGCAGTACTGTAATTAACTTTTTTGATATTTGCCAGTTTTAGTGCTCTCTTCACCCGTTCCAGGTTTTCCAACTTAACCTGTTCATGGGCTTTAATTACAACGCAATCGCTAATTTCATCCGGCCAGGAAATCTCCTGCATCTCCTTTGCAATGTCATTAATCAGCAATTCGTATGAACTTAATTCTCCCTGTACATATACAGCGCCCTCTTTTGTTATTTCTATTTGCAAGGTTTTGACCATAGGCTTTGGATTCCAGCATAGAGCCATACCGATGGTGCAGGTCAGAAGAATGAGTGCGATAGCAAATTTTTTCATAGATGGTGTTATTTGCTTAATAAGTTGGTGGAACAATTGGTTGTAGGGATCAGTTTACAATGTTTGACTAAATCCTTAGTTCAAATCTAAAACAAAGTTTTTGGAAATACAACTAATTTGTTAGTTTATTTCTTAAAAGTTTAGTTGATGAAGACTGTGAGATGGTTGAAGTGTCTTGTTATATAGGGTTTTAGAAGATGGGGTTGGGGGTCCTGATTCTGTTCCTTTGGAATTATGGAAAACATTTGGAGCGGAAGGATGTTTGTAATGAAATATGAATTTATTCCGATCTGTCCTGGATTGGATTACTACTTTCTACGAGTTTTTTTACAACAAAGTATCAGTTTCAATCGTGACGAATCTTTCTCTTTTCTGATAAACGAATTGACTCGCTTTTTGTGAATTGGTTTGGCATGTGGATTCTCAAAATTCTGTCAGCGATTTGAAGGGCTGGATTGCTACAGAATGAAGAAGCACCAGGAGATAGCAGCAGCAATTGGTCGTTGACGGAATATATATAGAGAAAGAAGGATGGGGTGCTGGTGAAAAGTTTCTGTTTTTCACCCAAAATAAAAAATATTGGTGTTGGATGGGTTGTGTTTGTTGAGATACAGTTTTTTGTGTGTTGTTTGGTTAAATAAATATTTGACATATTAAAAGCTTTTCCGTAAATTTAGTTTCGTGCTGAGGTTCAAACAATTTCCTGTGAAAAACTCTTTCTAATAGATGCAAAGGAGTGTGGAATTTAAATTACGGGAATCTTTGAAGGAAAAGTGAAAAGTGCAAAGGGAGTAGCGAAAACAACAAAGGGAAAGGCGAAAAGCTCAAAGGGAGTAGCGAAAACCTCAAAGGGAAAGACGAAAAGTGCAAAGGGAGTAGCGAAAACTTCAAAGGGAAAGGTGAAAAGCGCAAAGGGAGTCGTGAAAACCTCAAAGGGAATGAGGAAAGATACCATGGAAAGTAGAGTGTAGAAATGGAATCTGACTCAATACAAGGCAGGAAGGGTTGAAGAATGATGTTGATTAGAGAATGAAGTGAAGTTGTAGATGGTGTAAACTGGAAACGAAACAAAAACTCAATATTTTTAATCATTTAATTCTTTACTATGAGCGAATTTTATAAATTTCGTAAGGAAGAGTTGCCTATAGTGGCCGGCTTTATTAAGCAATTCTACAACAGAGATAGAGTCGAATTTGAAAATTTCTCTCCCGAATACAATTCGGAGTTTGAAACAGCATTGAATGTCAAAATTGAGGAGGTGGCCCATTTGGTAAACCCAATCACCCTAACTTCGGAACTGAAGAAGGTTACCGAAAGACTGTATGCGAATTTGGATGCCATTCGCCCTATTCTGGAGCACATTCAGGCTTATGCAATGCGGTCGAACAAGGACTTAACAATCAATCATAAGGATTTTGGCTGCAAGCAGGCGCGACAGAATGCAAGAAAGAAGAACGTTGAAGGCTTGATTCAGTGGATTAAAGTGGTGGAACAAAATATTTCCAACAACCAAACTGCCATGGAAGCCCGTGGTTACAAGGCGGAATTGGGTACTGAACTGCACCAGCTGATTGGAAAAATTGATGAGGACAACCAATTGCAGAATCAAAAGCTGATGGAGCGAAAAGAGTTGGTGGCTAACAATCTGAAATCTTTTGATGAGCTTTGGAAGATGTTACATGATATTAGTGCTACCGGACGATTGATCTTCAAGTACAAAGATGAAGTGAAGATGAAGGAGTACATGTTTAGCCACATGATTAAAAAGGTGAGACATATTGCCAAGCCTAAGGATGAAAAGAAGAAGAAAACCAAACCTGCACCGGTAAAGGTTGAAGCTACAGAACAGCCAGCTACACAGGAGCAACCTGAACCTCAGCTTCAGGAGCAGGAATAAAATATTAAAGACCTTTCTATTCAAACTCTGATCGTTTGAATTTAAAGTTAATAGACAATTAATTTTCTAAATGACCGAAACCGGCTCTAAGCCGGTTTCTTCTTTTCTGCTTTATAGTCAATGATTTTTTTTTAAACTCCTTGTTGAATTTGCTTTCGGTTTCAACGGGAATTTAGAAATGGAGATTATAATTTTGAAAACTGAATACGGACCAATGGAGGAGTGACTTCGTTTCCATTCCCCAAAGGGGCAGAAGTTATTTTTGAGATATTTTCTGCCGGATTGGTATCCGCATTGGGCGAAGTAAAGGTACTTCCACTATCTGTGCCCGAATCGTATGCTACAGCATCTATGGTTACTTCAGTAATAAACTTATCGTTCTCCAGGAGATTGATATTTTTCGCTGCAATAAACCAATCGGGACTTGGAGCCAGCATACTTACCAGAGTAATCAATGGGAAATCCCTGTTGATCGTGAGTTCAAAGGAAATTTCACCATCTCCTGTTGCTAATCCCCCCTCTTTTATCAATAAATTTGCCTCTCCGGCATCGATTCTGTCCCTAATTTCGTCATCCAATGGTGAAGTGGCTCCTGTTTCAGCCATTACCTCAATTCCATCGGAAGCCAATTCGTTTTCAGAGAATATAGTTGCTCCTGCTTTGTGTGCCATACCAATTACAGGAGAGAAATGGGCATTGGCAGGATAATCTGTTGGGTGATTAATGCCGGTCCAATTTCCTGTAACTGTAATTCTATAACGTGCACTCTTCTCTATTGGAGTTGTATCCGTATCATTGTCATCGTCGGAGCAAGCCATTAGCAATCCTACTGACAAAAGGAGTAATAAACCATTTAATTTCATGAAATATCGCTTTAATTAGTTTGAATTAAAATAAGGAAATTTCAAAGAAAAAACAAATTCATCTGATATGTGTTTTGTTTTTTTTTATCCCCCGGAGTTGGTGAAATAGAACTAGTTGTATAAGGAATTTGCATGCGAAAGGACACCTAATCTGCCTTGTCCACAAGCCGTGATTTACAGTTTTGTTTGGGTAAAGTATACAAGCGTTGGGAATAGAGATACCAGGGCAAAAGAGCGTAGGCAAGCGCATCGTCAATCAATTATTTTCCTTAGCACAATCCAAATTTTAGGGTCTTGTGATCTATTATCTGCAGCCCCTTTCTGTATTGGTATATCGGTTTTTGAAATTGATACTGATTCTTTCCGGTTTAGCAATTATGACAAGTGAATACATTTAAGGATTGAGGGCAAACGATGAGGTGAATCTCACTTCCGAATTCGATGGGTTCACCATCTACATGGCCCAGGGTGTCGTTTTGTCGAATAAGGAATTCGTCTCCCTTAATTTGAGTGAAGAGGGAAGAGGTTTCCAGTCTCTTGGTGAAGGTTTTCAGTGCCAATCCGGGAATTTGAAACAATTTCGGCCTTTTAAGCAGGACCAGGTTGATTTGCCCATCCTGTATGCTTGCCTTGGGTGCAATGTAGGCATTGTTACCAAATTGGGAGGAATTGGCAAAACTAAGCAGTAAGCCCTGTAGTTGATGTTTTTGTTCTTTGGTTTCAATGATGAAATCCTGAAGGGGATAGCTGAAGAAGGATTTTATCACTGCTTTGGCGTAGGATATCAATCCGCGGGATTCCATTTTAGCAAATTCGTGACTAATAAAGGCATCGAATCCCACACCTGCTACATTAACGAATAGTTCATTATTGGCCTTAACGGTATCCATTTTTTTTATTTCCGCTTTGTTCAGCCATTGGATGGCTTTTACAGTATCCATTGGAATACCCAGGTGTCGGGCCAGGCCATTTCCCGATCCGCAGGGAATGATCCCCATAGCTACCTCCGAACCCGCTAATGATCGTGCTATTTCGTTGATGGTTCCGTCGCCTCCAATGGCAAGTACGGCATCAAATTGTTGCTGTATTGCTTCTTTTGCTATTGCTGATCCATGGCCGGCATATTGTGTGTATTGTGTGTGAAGTTGGAATTTGGAGGAGTCAAGATGTTGTTGAAGAAGTTCTTCCATTCCTTTTTGTTTCCCGGTTCCGGAAATGGGGTTTATAATAGCGAGGAGTTTTATGGAGGTATTCATGAGTAGTTTGTTTTGTCTGTTGATTATTTGTGCTATACCTAACTGTTTTGGAGTAAGTAATTGTTTAACCACAAAAAATCTCAATGGATCACAAAGGTATTTAAAGTTTCCTAAGTTTCGTTGTCTTGCTTTATTTTGTTTGATTCCTACTGAGATTTTTTATGGTTAAATCCAGGATTACCTGAAATTGTATTTCTTGTTGTGGAACAAGTAACTGGCCGTTTGGTAGTAGGTAATGGCATCTTCCAGATCCTTTTTGTCCAGGGATGCCGGAGTTTGTTCCAATCCGTTTATTTCGTAGGCTTCGGTTCGTTTTGTGGGGAGCTGTACCGTTAGTTTTCCCTCTCTTACAAGGCCTATCTTTTGGTAGGTTCCAATGAGGGCCCGGTTAGGATGCGATAGCAGGATGTCCTTTCCGAAGAACTTCGAAGTATAATCCATGTTCAAAAGTCCCAGGATGGTTGGGGCAAAATCAATTTGTGAGGCAAGAGTATTTACCTCGCGAGGTTCAATAATTTTGGGTGCATATACCATAAAGGGAATGTGGTACTTGTTTACGGGAAGAGAGGTTTTTCCGGCGCTGGATGCGCAATGGTCGGCTACCATAACGAAGAGGGTATTGTTGAACCATTCGTGCTTTTGGGCCTCCCGCAGGAATTTGGCGATGGCATAATCGGTGTATTTCACAGCTCCTTTTCGTCCCGAATGTGATGGAATATCAATTCTACCCTCAGGATAGGTATAGGGACGATGGTTGGAGGTGGTCATAATGAAATTGTGGAAAGGTTTCCCTTGTTGGTGCATGTTGTCAGCTACTTGTATCGCTTTGGCAAACAGGTCTTCATCGCATACCCCCCAGGCATTCTCAAAAGTAATTTCTTCATCTGTAAAGAATTTACGGTCCACCACATCGTAGCCGCTGTTGCCGAAAAAGTAATTCATGTTGTCGAAATACCCATTGCCGGCATAGATAAAGTAGGTTGCGTAGCCCTTTGCCTTTAAAACATTTCCAAGGGTAAACATATTTTCGTTTTTCGGGCGTTTAACGATGGAGTATCCCGGAGTTGGAGGGAGAGAAGTTGTAAGGGCTTCCATTCCTCTTACAGTTCGGGTTCCCGTTGCGTAAAAGTTGGTGAAGAAAAGGGAATTTTGTGCTATGGTGTCCATATTGGGTGTAATGTTGTGGGTACCTCCAAAGCGGGTAAAAAAGGAACCGCTGAGGCTTTCTACCGTAATCATCATTACATTGTAGGTTTTGTCCTCACCCGGGTAGGTGATTTTTCGCCGAACATCGAATACATCCTCATTCAGAAATTCACTGTTTGGGGTTGTAATCAACTCTCTCAGGCGGGTGAAAGCCGCTCTGTCCTTTTTCGATTGGTAAAAGGTTTTGTAATCCAGCTCGTTGTTTCTAAAGGCAGAGAAGATCTGGTAAATTCCGTTGTGTGCCAATTCGTTGCAATAGGTGTTGTCCTTTACTTCTGCTGTTGTTTTGTCAATAGTATAGAAGGCCAGGAGAGGAAACAGCCAGAGTACGATACTGGTACCCAGGCGGGAAACAAAGCGGGATTCGGTGTTGATTGTTTGATCAAAGTATTTTCGTACGGCCAGGAAAATGCCGGCTGAGAGAGCTAACATTCCCAGGATAATTATCGGCATGGGATAGGATTCACGGATGTTGGCGATAACTTCGTGGGTGTAGACCAGGTAATCTACTGCAATAAAGTTGTATCGAACGCTGAACTCCTCCCAGAAGAACCATTCGCCAATTCCGGAAAATACAAGTATTCCAATGCTGATGATGAAAAAGGCGTAGGAGATCCAGCGATGGATTCTGGAGTTGAAGATTCTATCGGGTACGATGAGTAGGTAGAGTACGAAGGGGATTATGAAGTAGGAGATGGCGACCACATCGTAAAAGAATCCGAAAAGATAAATCTGTAGGAACCGGAGTAGGTTGAGGTCTGCGTTTCCAAAATCTTTCACCAGAAGAATGCTCCGAATCAGGAAGGACAGGGCCAGGAAAATACAACCAAAGATTACGAGACCGCCGTAGCGACTTTTGAGAATGGATTTGAACTTCATAATTTTAATGTTTATGACTTGGATTTTGTTGTAAGTAATACGTCTTATAATAGACAAATTAAAAACAGAACATACGTATCCCACTCCTCGAAAAATCAAGGGATTTTTCGGGATCAAGTAAAGATTGTCTTACGAATGCTTAAGGAATCTTTTGTTCTGTATTAGATTCTATTAATCCATCAATATTGTGGATAATGCGTATCTGATGTTTCAAAGGAAACAAACGCTTCTAACAAAAATCTAACAATTGTTTAGATCGACGGAGAAAATGTGTCTTTTGTTCCTAAATGTATATTGAATGGAATACTCATAGTAGTCGACTATCTTTTTTACGATTGCCAATCCTATGCCCGAAGAATTGTTCAGTTGTGACTCTTTGTAGAAACGGTTGAATAAAAATTCCGGGTTTTTTATAGGAGTGTCTCCGTAGTTGGAAATGCTAAACTGCTTCTCTTCCAATAGGATTTGAATGTCCTTCCCGTTTGGACAATTTTTTATGGCATTGGTCAGGAGATTCTGAATCATAAGATCGGTTAATCTTTTGTCCATGCATACGTTGCAGGGGTTTTCTTCCCTAATGGATACTACTATGTTTCGGTCCTGTATGATATCCTCGAAGGTGGCTACCCCTGTTTTAATGTATTGATTGATGGATATGGTTTGATTGTCGTGGAATTGTCCCTGGTCTATTTTTGCAAGTAGAAGTAAGGCTTTGGTGATTCCGGACAAGCGATCTGTGGATAGATAGATTTCTCTCAACGACTGGACGGTGCTTTCGTTCAGGTTAGGATCAGAGAATAGGTTCTCACATTTGTTGCGGATAATGGCAAGAGGAGTTTGGAATTCGTGAGCAGCATTGGCTGAAAACTCTTTCGAAGCGATATAATCCTCTTCTAATCTGTTGGACAGTTTTGATAGAACCAGGTTCAGTTCATCAAACTCATCAATACCTGTAGGTGATAGGTTTAATTTGGAAGGGGTGGAAAAAGAGTAGGATTTTAATTGTATCACATTCTTGTTAAAGGTACCCCAAAGCATTGTATTTAGTTTCTGAACAAAAAAGAGAAACCCAAGAAAAATAAGAAGTAAAGCGATTGATATTAAAGTGGTGAAAAGTGCAAATATATCATCGAATTCCATCAGCATGTGACGAGTTGTGATTTGGTAATCTTGTCCCTTAACGGATTGTATTGATGAATACTCGCGAAATGGAGCCAGTTCTTTCTGATAAGGATCATAAATCATCGTGTCTTTAATCCTGTGTGCCGAAGTTTGAGATTTATTTACTGGTATGGCCAGGGCTGTTGGATAAATGTTTTGAAAACTTCCCTGTTCTTTAAGGGTACTCACAATCTCTTTTGCTTCTAACTGTAACTCCTCGTCTATTTCTGTTTTAAGGAAGTAATCGCTCGTTAGTATAATAGCAATATCTGCCAATAGAAATACCAGCAGTCCGTATTTAAAATAGGTTCGGTTTATTTTTGTTAGAAGCTTCATGTTTAGTGTATTTCGAGTTTGTAGCCAAAGCCATGAACGGTTTTTATATAGTTTTCCCCTGTTTGATCCTTAATCTTTTTTCGGAGCCGGTTAATATGAGTGTATATGAAATCGGAGTTATCCATAAAAACAGAATTCTCTCCCCAAACATGTTCGAAAAGACTTTCCTTTGTTAATACTTTACTTCTGTTTTCGAAAAAGTACAATAATAAACCATATTCTTTGGGACTGAAATCGATTTGTTTGTTGGCAATTTTAACCATGTTCGATTGTGTGTCGATTTCGATTTCCTCAAATGTTAGGATCTGATTTTCAAATTGGGGATTTCGACGAAGGAGGGCATTAATTCTTGCGTTTAACTCCGAAAGATGGAAGGGTTTTACCAGGTAATCGTCGGCTCCCAGGTTTAAACCATCTACACGATCCTCCACTTTATCCCTCGCTGAAATTATAATAACACCAGTTTGATTCCATAATGATTTTATTAAGGGAATACAGTTAAGTCCATTCCCATCGGGTAACCCCAGGTCAAGAATAACAATGGGGAAAAACTTTTTATCAAAGAGTTCTTTTCCTTTTTCGATGGTATCTGAGAGGGTGCAATTGAAACCTAGGTTATTTAGGTAATCTTCTACTGTTTTCTGGAGTGAAAGATCATCTTCTATAATTAGGATTTCTTTTTTCATTTCGATCAGAATTTTCTTTATGTTTTGCTATAACTGTAAAAGAGGGAAACTTATTATTTCGGTTTTGTATTATTGTTCCTCTATCAATTCAGTTTTTTAAAATTTGAGCGTTTGTATTTTAAATAATGCAAAGAAAGATAAATGGTGCAAAAGCAGCGTCTTTTTTGCGCATTTGGAACTTCTTTTTTTTCTTTCGGACTTTTGTTGCAGTTGCTAAATGCATAGTCTCAAATAGATTCGGGTACTCTGACTGAAAACTACCGGTGTTGCTTTATTTTTTCTCGATTTGTTATTTTTATGCGGAAAATGGGTGAGGTCTACTGAAAGAATTCCGATCCCGACTCCATTCAATATATGGGAGAGACAAAAACGATTGTTCAGAACTCTTGATGTTCCGGTAAAGTTTATTAATGTATAGCTCCGATCTTTACCCCAGGGATTTTTATCCCCGAATTTCTTGTTTGAAAATTGGGCGATAATTAGGGCTGGTGTTGTATTTCCAGAGGTAAAGGAGTCGATAGCTGAACCATCCGGTTGGTTCCTTTCTGAATTGCTCATTCGTATTCCCATTTAGGCTTGATTTATTAATTCGGAGCTGATAGGTACTATCAATAGATCATATTTCTACTTTGCACCAGGTTGGTTCAATGCGACTAACCCCATTGCCATTCCAAAAGGAGCGAATTGAGTTTAATCATCTGCTATAGTTGTATAGTGAGGAATTGTTAGGAATGTGCTACTTTGGAATGCCTATTTACTACACCATCAAAGGTCTTTGTTTTTGGAGGGGTAAAACCCATACTTGTTCCGGTAAAACCTAAAGTGATGATTTTAACTGGAGAAAATGCATGGTTCGAAATATCAGATTGGGTTGTGTCCCGGTTTTCAATAGGCTTAATATGGAGAGTATGGATTGAAAACAGGTTGAAGTAGGTTCCTATCTTCCTGTAAAGGAAGATAGGGGGAAGGTTTCTCTTTTTTCCAGTTATAGAAAACACCCCAAATGTTGTGTTCAACTTTTGGGGTGCAGTTCATTGTTTTTGGGCCTTTTATTTGGGTGTTTATAGTTGTTTAGCCCGGACAGGACCAATTGGTTTTGTTATTTCTTTTTCAGGATAGAGTTTGAGTTCTTCTAAAAGCTGTTCCACAGCTTTTTCCAATTGAGGATCTCTTCCTTCAATTACTTCTTTAGGTGTTTGTTCCACTTCTATATCCGGCGCAACTCCTTCATTTTCGATAATCCAGTTGCCCTGTTTGTCGAAAATGCCAAAACGAGGAGCGGTTACGAAGCCTCCATCCATTAATGTGGGATAGCCATAGATGCCCACCAGAATTCCCATGGTTCGTTTCCCAATTAGTTTACCCAATCCCTTTTCTTTAAATAGAAAGGGCATCAGGTCTCCACCGGAACCAGCATATTCATTAATGATCATGGCTTTGGGGCCAAATATTGCCGCCCCTGGAGTTGTTGTTATTTTTCCATCACGAGCTCCCCAGTAGTTCATCAGGTCTCGATCCAGTAGGTCGATTACATAGTCGGCGGCCGATCCTCCACCATTGAAGCGTTCGTCGATTAGTACCGCTCTCTTATCCAATTGTGAGAAGTAGTAACGGTTGAAGAATGTATATCCTCCGTTTCCGGTATTGGGCATGTATACGTAAGCGATTTTCCCATCAGAGAGTTCGTCTACTTTCTTTCTGTTTTCCTCTACCCAGTTAATGGTGCGAAGTTCAGCCTCCCTGGAAATGGGAATTACAGTCACTTTATGGGCACCTGCAAAAGTTGGGCTGGAATTGATTGTGAGTACAGTTTGTTTACCTACTGTATTTCGGAATAAACTGTATATATTCATTATTGGTGAGAGTTGTTTTCCGTTGATCGCCAGTAGGTAATCTCCCTGCTTTACTTCGACTCCAGGTTCTGTAAGGGGGGCTCGGAATGTGGGATTCCAGTTCAGACCGCTGTAGATTTTTTTGAAACGATATTTTCCATTAACAATTTCATAATCGGCCCCAAGCAGCCCTGTTTTTTCTTTCTGAACTTCAGGATAATCTCCACTTCCGACGTAGTTGTGCCCAATTACTAGTTCGCTCATCATTTCAGCGAAAAGATAGTTTAGGTCTTCCCGATGGGCAACGTGAGGCAGGAATTGCTCGTATTTCGACTTAATTTGTTTCCAGTTGGCTCCATGCATGTTTTCATCATAGAAAAAATCTCGTTCAATTCTCCATAGCTCATCGAACATTTGCTTCCATTCCTGTTTGGGCTCTACATATACTTTAAGGTTCCCTAGGGCCAATGCTCCCTGTCCAGCAGATGCTTCCGCATTTGATTTGACTATACCGTAGCTGTCGTTTGGGGCACTGTAAAGAATGTTTTCACCATCTGCACTTACACGATAGTCATTGACTCTTTTCAGGAAGGTTTTGTGTTCTCGCTCTTTCAAATCGTAGAAACTTAATTTGTATCCTGGTTTATCGGGGATTTGTTCCAGATAGAAGAGTTTTTCTTCGACATTACCGTTCAGTTGAGAGTAGGAGCGGGCAGGAACCGGAAGGGCTACGATTCGATCCCGGATGTTAGGCAGATCAATCCTTACCTTAAGCTTTTCCGGTTGGGTGGAAGGTGTTGGTTCATTGTTATTCCCCTTGTCCGGGTGTTTTTTTTCTTCCGAGATGTTTTCCTCGTCACTTTCCGGTGCCAGTGGGGAAGGGGAGGTGGCATCGAGTACGATTGCGTAAAGACTGCTAAGGATTCGCCGTTCGTAGTTGGTCATATCGAGCCAACTTGCGTTGAGGGCATAGTTCGTACTGGCTGCGAAAAACAGATATTTTCCATTTCTGCTAAAAGTAGGCCATGTTGCCTCACTCATGCCATCGGTAATTTGATAGTTGGTTCCTGAGGGAATATGGTGGATAAAAACAGCATTTAATTGGTTTGTCAATCGTTTGGTGTAGGTAATCCACTGGTTGTCTGGTGACCAGGATGCATTGAAGTGGGGGCCGGGTTGAGCATAGTTGTCTGTATCTATCTTTACAATTTTCAGAGTTTCCACATTTACGTAGGAAAGTTCCATGTGCTTGTTGTAGAAGGCGATAAATTTACTATCTGGTGACCAGACTGGATCGTAGTAAAATGCTCCCTTGTCCAGAGGAATGGTAATGGGAAGCTTGAAGCCGGTGGGCTGCTTTAGTTTTAATTGATATTCTCCACTCTCATCGGAGAAGTAGGCGATCCATTTGCCGTTGGGGGACCAAACCGGATTGCGTTCGTGTGCTCCAGGTGTATTGGTAAGGTTGCGAATATCCCCTTTCTTTTTGGGAATGGTGAACAGATCTCCTCGAACTTCCATCACAGCTCTCATTCCTTTTGGCGATACATCGCAATTGCGAATGAATTCTTTTCCTTTTTTGAAGGAAGGACGTAAATTCGGAATATCGGTATTGATTGAAATGGCCGGTGAGCTTAGTTTTTCGGTTTTCAAGTTAAGAAGATGAATACGACCTGCCTGTTCAAATGTTAATTCAATCCCGTTGGAGTTAAGAGTTTTTACATCAAAATTCGAAAAATGGGTAATCTGCTTTACAGATTGATCATTGGAGCTAAAGGAAAAGATATTGGTTGTTCCATTGCGGTCGGAAAGGAAATAGACTTTGTTGCCAACCCAAACCGGATGCGTATTGTTGGAGTTGAAATGAGGTATCTCTTCGACCTCGTTGGTCAGGGTATCAAAAATCCATATTTTGGGAGAGTTCCCTCCCCTGTAATGTTTGAAGGGACGATAGGCTCCACGGGATTCTGTTGGATCGGGGTTCTTGATGTAGGCGATGTAACGTCCATCTTCCGAAAAACTACCCTGATGTGATTCAGGTAGGGATAGTACGGTGGGGAAACCACCAGTTGATGCGATTTCAAAGAGTCTGGAGTATCTACTTGAATTGGATTGCCGTGTTGAGGCGAAAACAATTGTGTTGTTGTTTTTCCATCCCCGAAGTATATCATAACCGGGGTGGAAGGTGAGGCGTTTGGGTGTTCCTCCCTCTGAAGATATAATGTAGACATCCGGATTGCCTTCGTATTCTCCTGTAAAAGCGATCCATTTTCCATCGGGGGAGAAGTGGGGATGGCGCTCCAATCCGGGATGAGTTGTCAATTGCCTGGGATGTGTACCGTCTTTTCCGCTAATCCAGATATCGCTCGCGTATGTAAAGCAGATTTTTTCATCACTGATGGATGGGGAGCGGAGTAAGAGGGTTTCCTTATTTGCACTTGCTTGTGTTTCTGAAGTTGCAGGAAGAGTTGTGGAGTGATGTAAATTTTGGGCCTCACTCACATGCCAGCTTAAGAGAGCTGCCGCTGAAAGCAGAAAAATTTTGTTCATTGGTTTAGGATTAGAGTTAGATTTTGGAATTGATATTATTCTTAAATCTAATCATAATGAACTCTTTTTGCAAGTGAAATAACAGCTAGAAAAGTAGTTGCGGTGAGAGAAGGTTGTCTAAGGATAAAAAAATAAGTGCATCGCCATGGTTTGGGGATACACTTACTAATAATTGATGATTCATTTGATGAATCCAGCCGGGGGAATTCTGAAACAGTTTACTTTTTGAATGCATAGTTGTAGGCTTTTTCATCAGAAACTACACGAACATTGTATTCTCCTTTGGGTAAGGCAGAAATATCAAACTTCTTTTGAAAAACAGGATCTGAAGTGTAGTTGGCGTCAAAAATACGGTTCCCGGAAGCATCTGCTATAGAGAGTTTAAAATCTTTATTTTTTTGAGTGATGTAAGATACAATCAAGGCATTGTTTTTACTTCTGAAAAGTGTTTTTTCTGTGTTTTGCGGTTTTGATGCAACTGCAAGTTTACTATTGGTTACTTCAAACTTCTTTTCGAACATTTTTTCTTTTCCGTTCAGTACGATGCGATAAGTTCCATCTTCCAGGTAGGAAAAATCGAATAGCTTCTGCATGATACTTTTGCTATTAATGCTTTTAAGATAAAGAACCTCTCCATTGCCATCGTAAATCTTCATTTTTAATGATGATTCTGTTGGATTCAATACGGATATAATTGAATAATTGGTATCCAGGTAAGGGTTAATTCTGATGTTTTCGGATGCACTGGCTGAGCTGGTACCTAAAGTTAGAAGTAAACCTAAAGCAAGTCCTTTTAATGTTAAATTTTTTAATTTCATAGTGAAAATTTTTAGTAAATAATTTATCTGTTATCAAGCCTCATTTCTTTCATTGGCTTGCACTGTAAAGCTAGGAAAAAAATAAAAGAATTGATCTAAATAAAACCGGCAGAAAGGGCGTTTTTAACGAAAAATTTAACTTAAAACGGTTGCGGTAGCCTTCGAAAATGTTTGCGTTACATGAATTTAATATGGAAAAGTTTCTTTAATAGGGGTAATTTGTTGTTTTCGCTTATTATGATAACGTTTTCGAAAAAGTTCCTAAGGCTCCAAAACGTCATTTTTGATCATCGACATTGAAAAAATGGAGTCAGGAAATGAAAAAACTGGATCTTGTTTATTGTTGGAATAGCTCTATTTTTGATCGAAAATTTGAAAAGATGAGCTACTTAAACCTAATAGATTTTTCTGTACACCCCTGTGACTTGAACCGATTTCCCAATGGATGGGAAGGATTGGAGGCTTATGTTTCCGAAAGGCAAGTGGATGGCGTGGAGTTGTTGATTGGTTACGATCAGCCTTCGGCGGAGATTCCCCGAGAGTTGGTAAAGAGTATTCATTTGCCTTTCTGGATCACATGGTTGGATGTTTGGCGTAAGGGAGAGATGGCCGTAAAAAAATATTTTCCGAATGTGAATCCGGATCATATTCAATATTGTTGTGGAGGAAGTTCCTCAGAGGAAATGGTTGCCACCCAGAAAAGATTGTGGGAATATGCCAGCTTGTTTCAGCCTCCTTGTGCGGTAGTTCATGCAGCACATGTGGAATTGGAACATGCTTTTGACCGAAAATTCACCTATACCGATTCTGAAGTTCTGGAAGCCTTTTCCGGTTTGTTGAACCGTACTGCTGCTGAGTGTAGTGAGGGAAAGCCACCTGTAAGTTTGGGAATAGAGAATCTATGGTGGCCCGGTCTAACATTTTTAAATGCTGCATTGGTGGATGATTTTGCTGGTCAGTTGGAATTCGATAACTGGACTTTTGTTCTGGATACCGGGCATTTGATGAATACCAATCCGAAATTGCGCTGCGAGGATGAGGCTGTCGATTATATTTTACGTACTCTGGATGCATTGTCGAAGGAGGCAAAGAGTCGAATTCGATCTCTTCACTTGAACCGTAGTCTTTCCGGGGAATACCAGTTGAAGCATATTCGCAGAGGTTTGCCATTTAATTGGTCGCAGATGAATTACGGAGAACGATATACAGCAGCCCGAAATCATGTGTTGGAAATTGATCAACACCTTCCATTTACAACAACTCGTGTACAAGAGATAATAGAGTACGTATCTCCCGATTTTGTAGTGCATGAATTCATTACTAAAACGATGGATGAATTCAGTAAAAAATTGGAGGAGCAAAGGGAAGTATTGGTCTAAGCTAAACCCCATCTATACCTCAAATGAAAGAAATAGGGAAATAGTCCCCACAACCTGGGGACTTATCCCACACTTCTTCAGTCGACTAAGTTTTTTTTCAAAAAAATAAGAAAAAACTCCATTAAATGTAACCTTCACATTTCCCGTTCGTTAAATGGCCTATGTGAATTTGTTGCCTTCTGCCCCACAGATTTTGGCACAGATTTTCTAAGTAAGGATCGTGAAGTTGATGTAAAGACCTAAAATTTAATGGATTTAATAAGATTTTTTCTCGTAGCCCCTTTTCTAAGGTTATTTCTTTGTTTGCCAAATTTGAAGATCAATGGTCTTTTAGTAAATAAAGAATCTCTAAATGTTATTCCCGAGCGAGTGAACTATTTTCCGAAGTTCCGATTTCAAAGCCTAGCTTTTGAACGAAGTGACTTTGGGAGATATCTTTCCCATTGTTTGACCAGGATTAAAATATGGTCAAATCTACAATTAAATCCTTCGGTTTGAGTTTTTGTTCATTAGGGTAATACAATCGTATTGTGTTTCCTTTCTGTTCAGATTTTCTTCCTTAATCGTTTTAATTCCAGGTTTTAACTTTTATAAAACAGAGGATAATAAGTTTTTACAAATAAGACTTATGTGTCCGAAATATTTTCCAAGAATAAATCAAAATCGTATCTTTAATTAAATGAATGCCATGAAGACAATTAAAACAATGACACCTGTAATTTTTCTACTCTCATTTTTGCTGTGTTTTACCGCATGTGACGGCGATATTCTTGATGAAACTGATTCGACAGAACAAACAGATCCGGACGATAACACCGATAACGGTGATAATTCCAATGGGGACGATGGTTCAACGGAAGATGGAGATCGTCAAATTATCGAAAACCAGGTTTATAGTGAGACCCTTTTAATTGATGGACATGACTATGATGGTTTGATAATACGGAATTGTACCTTTGAAAATATTACTGGCGATGGTTTGCAAATTAAGAATGTTGACAATTTAAAAGTTGAGAATTGTATTTTCCGGAATATTTCTATGGATGGGATTCGTTTGAGAATTGGAACTTCAGACAATGTTGTGATTGACAACAACGAAATCTATAATGTTCAGGAGAATGGTATTCTACAGGACAAAGGACATTCCAATACCGTTATCACAAATAATAAAATCTATAATGTAGGTTTGGATTCTGAAAACAGTAACGCTCATCATGGAATTTATTTGCAGGGAAAGAACTTCGTAATTGAAGGCAATACCATTTACGATGTAAAGCATGTGAAGGGAAATGCCATTAGTGTTCGTTCCTATGGAGAAATTTCAAGGAACAAAATCTACGATTGCAAGAAAAATGGAATAACTTATTATAGTGATCATCCCGGTTACGGAGGGATATTGTTGATTGAAAACAATATCATTTACGACAATGCAGTTAGAGGAGTACAACTATACGACAACGGTGATTCAGCCAATTATATTGGGAAAGCCATTGTTCGTTTCAACACTATTGTAAGTAAGGATAAATCTCCCGTGGGGATGGATGAAAGTTTTTCCAATGTGGATTTGGAGGTTTTCGGTAATATTTTGATTCGTACTGATGGAGGAGATATGTACATTTATGGCCCCAGTTCATTTATTTCAACAACTAAAAACCTTAAAGCTGGAGGAGATATTGGATTTGTTAATTTTGAAGGGCGGAATTTACACTTAACATCGACTTCTCAAGCCAGAAATTTTGCCGCCGGATTAACCGAATTTCCAGAAAAAGATTTTGACAATGGTACAATTCGAAAGCAAGCATCACTGGATGCTGGAGCTTGTGAAATTGAATAGCTTGTCTTGAAGATGATTAAAAAATAGAGTAATAGATAAACTCATGAAAGGCTGTCCGGGAGGATGGCCTTTTTTTTGTTTCAAAACGAAGTAGATTTTCTTTACGAGAAGTTTGGTATTGGATAGCAATTCCTATCAGCAAGGATCCCTTTTTCTTTGTTGGAATTATTATAGTATCCCAAAATTAATATGTGTAGAGATATCGATGATTTAATAAAGCTTAAACGTTAAGTTGCTGGAAGCTGATGTGTTATGATGGGGATATGTGTTGTGCCACCATCAATTTTGTAAATGAATAATTGCATCTAAAAAAAACGTTATTTGATGGTAAGAAATCATGCTTTAGTAAAAGAAATGAGGAAATGCCAGAATTTGAAGGGAAGATATTTGCTTTTTTTAGAATATGTTTTGAACTTGCATATGCATACTGAAAACAGACCAAATTTGGTTAAATTTAGTAAGCGTTTTATAATCAGTATTTTGGTTGTTTTTGATCCCGAAATAGCTTACAATACCTGCCCACACAAATTGAATTAGTATACGATAAGCTATTGCTGCCTTTTTTGCTCCCCTGAAGTAAGGACTAAATGATATTTTTCATTTTCTGATTTTTTCTCAACTCATCAGTCTTGATGTGATTGTTAATGCTCGTTTCTCAGAAGGTATTCTGTGGGACCGAGACGACGAAGTCGTGCCAATTGTGTTCAGTTGTTGAATACTATTTTGTATGGAGTTTCTTCTTCCTTGTAAAAGGAACAATTTCTATTCAATATTTTATTTTTCCAATTATACATTTTTAGAATTTCTTACGAGAAGCGTATTATACTGCCTTCTCCTTTATAGTGATTATCGGCGAAATTTAGTGGGTGGGTTCTGATGTTTCCTAGTTGAAGTTTTACCCTTTACTAATCGAATTCTATCTGAATAATTTACAATTTAAATTCAATTTTTATGCTTAAGGTTTCAATGGTGGACCTTCATGGTCAATATCTTAAAATTAAGGATCAAATTGATCAGGCTATTCAGGAAGTGATCAATTCTACGGCATTTATTAATGGTCCCCAGGTGGATCTTTTTGTTGAAGAATTAGCATCCTGGTTGGGAGTGAAGTATGTTATCCCCTGTGGGAGCGGAACAGATGCCCTGCAGATCGCTTTAATGTCCCTGGATCTTAGTCCCGGTGATGAGGTGGCTGTTCCGGTTCACACCTATGCTGCTTCAGCGGAAGTTATTGCATTGTTGAAACTGAAACCCGTTTTTGTTGATGTTGATCCGTTGACTTTTACGATTGATGTGAAGCAATTTGAGGAGAAACTTACAAGTAGGACTAAAGCGGTGATACCGGTTCATCTTTTCGGGCAGTGTGCCAACATGGAAGCTCTTGGGAAATTAGCTCAAAGGTACAATCTTAAAATTGTAGAGGATACAGCCCAGGCTTTGGGAGCTAAATATAAATATTCAGATGGAAGTCAGGTTTATGCTGGTACAATGGGGGATTTTGGAACAACTTCCTTTTTTCCAACCAAGAATCTAGGATGTTTTGGGGACGGAGGAGCCTTGTTTACAAATGATGATTTGCTTGCTAAAAAGGCTAAAATGATTGCCAATCATGGCCAAAGTAAGAAGTATTATCATGAGATTATTGGTTGCAATTCCCGGCTGGATAGTATTCAAGCGGCTATATTGCGAGTTAAATTGCAACATCTTAACGATTATAATTCCATTCGCAGAGAGATTGCTTCCTTTTATGACAAGGCCTTTTTGCAAATTCCTGCGGTGAAAATCCCTGTAAGGGCTGACTATAGTACGCATATTTTCAACCAATATACAATTCTGGTTCATGGAAGGAAATCTTCCGTAAGTTTAAGAGATCAGTTGAGAAGCCGTTTGCTTCAGGCAGGAATTCCCTCTGTTGTGTACTACCCCAAACCACTACATTTGCAGAATGCTTACTGCATAAATGGATATGGGGTTGGTAGCTTTCCTGTTGCCGAGCGATTGTGTGAGATTGGTTTGTCTCTTCCCATTCATACGGAAATGCGAGAAGAGCAGCTCAACTATATCGTGACGGCAGTAAATCAAAACCTTGTAGAATTGGCCGGAAAAGAGGCAAATTGAGTACGTATGAAATCCAATTATTTTGCACACCCCACTGCGGTTATAGATGAGGGATGTTCCATTGGTGAAGGAACCAAAATCTGGCATTTTTCACATATAATGTCCCATTGCAGTATCGGAAGAGAATGTAATATTGGTCAGAATGTGGTTGTTTCCTGTGGAGTTGTTTTGGGGCGGAATGTGAAAGTCCAAAACAATGTTTCGGTTTACACCGGCGTAAAATGCGAGGATGATGTTTTTCTTGGGCCTTCCATGGTATTTACCAATGTTATTAATCCTCGTTCGGCGGTGAATCGAAAATCCGAATTTAAGGAAACCCTGGTTCGTACCGGGGCAAGTATTGGGGCCAATGCTACCATTTTGTGCGGTAATGAAATTGGGCGATTTGCATTTGTAGGTGCAGGAGCAGTTGTTACGAATTCGGTCCTGGATTATGCCCTTGTAGTGGGAAACCCTTCCCGACAGATTGGCTGGGTGAGTGAATATGGACATCGGTTAAAATTTAATGATGAAGGAATCGCTTTTTGTCCGGAGAGTGGACAGAAGTATCGTTTAATGAATAATAAAGTAGGACGAGTATTGTAGTTTTCTTGTGATGACGTAATTAATTTTTGTGATGATTGGAGAAAGGAAAATACGATTTGCAGTAGTGGGCTTAGGGCATATAGGAAAGCGGCATGCAGAAATGATAAGGCATAATCCGGAGGCTGATTTAGTCGCCTGTTGTGATATTTTAAAACCTGAACAGTTAGGCTTATTTTTCCATGATATGCCTTTCTATGGGGATTACCGCATAATGATTCGAAATCATCCGGAAATTGATGTGGTGAATATTTGCGTCCCCAATGGTTTGCACTCCGAAATAGCACTTTACGCCTTGAGTAATAATATGCATGTGGTCTGTGAAAAGCCAATGGCCCTAAGTCGTTCGGATGCCGAAAAAATGGTGTTTCGTTCGTTGGAGGTTTCCCGGCATATTTTTGTTGTCATGCAGAATCGATATTCGCCTCCTTCTGTTTGGCTGAAAAGTGTTGTCGAGCGTGAGTTGTTAGGGAAGATTTTCATGGTTCAATTGAATTGTTACTGGAACAGGGATGAGAGGTATTATAAACCGGGAAACTGGCATGGTGATATGAAATTGGATGGAGGCACCCTATTTACCCAGTTTTCCCATTTTATTGATATAATGTATTGGCTTTTTGGAGATATTACCGATATACAAGGGCACTTTAATGATTTTAACCATCAGGATTTGACCGATTTTGAGGATTCTGGTGTGATAAGTTTTAGATTTATAAATGGGGGAATGGGGAGTCTTAATTATTCCACCGCTGTTTACCGGAAAAATTTGGAAAGTTCTATAACCATTATTGGAGAAAAGGGGACCGTAAAAGTTGCAGGACAATACATGAACAAAGTGGAATATTGCGATATCGAGAATTACGTATTACCAGTTCTGCCAGCTGCCAATCCACCTTTGAATTACGGGCCCTATACAGGTTCTGCCCAAAATCATTCTTGTGTAATTGCCAATGTAATTGATAAGTTGAAACACAATAGTGCCATTGCCACGAATGCTCTGGAAGGCCTTAAAATAGTTGATATTATTGAACGTATTTATCAATTAAGAAACTTAAATCTGCTTAAAAACCATAAAGTGCAGGTTAAGGATCTTTTTATGAATGGTAACAACCGGCAAATTAGTTAATCATCTTATTTATTGGGGACATGATTGAAGATAGGGAGCACAGAATCGCTGTGATAGGTTTGGGGTATGTTGGTCTCCCCTTAGCTGTTGAGTTCGGAAAAAAATACGATACTATGGGGTTCGATATTAATCCCGTTCGGATCGAAGAACTTGTAATTGGGGTGGATCGTACCCGGGAAGTTGAGAAGGAGGAATTAGAGATGTCTAGCTTCCTCCGTTTTACCAATAATCCAGAACAATTAAGGCGATATAATATTTTTATTATCACGGTTCCTACCCCATTGAATCGGAACAAGCATCCGGATTTAACTCCTTTGAAGGAGGCCTCGGAGTGTGTCGCAAAAGTCCTGAAGAAAGGCGATGTGGTGATTTATGAATCAACGGTGTATCCCGGAGCGACGGAAGATGATTGCGTTCCCGTTTTGGAGCAATTTAGCGGCTTGCGCTTCAATGAGGATTTCTTTTGTGGCTATTCTCCCGAACGGATCAACCCGGGGGATAAGGTTCATACCCTGACCCGAATAACAAAAGTTACTTCTGGATCGACTCCTGAAACAGCTGATTTCGTTGACCGGTTGTATGCATCTATAATTGAAGCAGGAACCTATAAAGTGTCTTCTATGCGAATAGCAGAAGCAGCCAAAGTGATTGAAAATTCACAACGAGATATCAATATTGCTTTTGTGAATGAATTGGCTGTAATTTTTAATCGTTTGGGAATCGATACGAACGAGGTGCTTGAGGCTGCCGCTACCAAATGGAATTTTCTTCCCTTCAAGCCTGGTTTGGTGGGAGGACATTGCATTGGTGTGGATCCCTATTACCTTACACATAAAGCCCAGGAATTTGGTTACAATCCCCAAATTATTCTGGCTGGACGTAGGTTGAACGATAACATGGGCTCCTATGTGGCATTTAATGTTGTTAAAGAAATGATTAAGAAAGGATATCGAATTCCCGGATCGCAAGTCCTTATAATGGGCATTACTTTTAAGGAGAATTGTCCGGATATCCGAAATTCCAAGGTGATTGATGTAATTCGTGAATTAGAGGATTTTGGCTGTAGTGTTCATGTGTATGATCCCTGGGCCGACCCAGTGGAAGTAAAGAAAACCTATGGTATTGACATTATGGATCACTTAAATGGGGATAAGTACGATGCCATTGTGGCGGCAGTTGCTCATCGGGAATTGAAGGAAATTGATGTGAAAGCGTTAAAAAACGGATATGATACGGTCATCTTTGATATCAAAGCTATTCTACCCAAGGATATTGTAGACGGAAGGTTATAGAAAATTGGGCTGTTGTAAACTTGAAATGTGATGGAATCAAGGTTGATACAAAATTCTAGAGTGCTGGTCACAGGTGGTGCGGGATTTATTGGCTCAAATTTGTGTGAAACTCTACTAAATCAGAATAATTATGTTGTTTGCCTTGATGATTTTTCCACTGGGCATCGTCATAATTTGACTGAATTCTCCGGACATAGAAATTTCCAACTTATTGAGGGGGATATTCGAAACTACAAAGACTGTAAGAAAGCTGTTGCTGGAATGGAGTATGTTCTGCATCATGCAGCTCTTGGGTCGGTACCCCGATCGATAAAGAATCCGGTTCTTACGAATGAGGTAAATGTGGGTGGTTTTGTGAATATGATGTTTGCAGCGAAGGAGGAGAGTGTTAAACGGTTTGTGTATGCTTCGAGTTCTGCAGTATACGGAGACAGTCTCGAGTTGCCCAAAGTGGAGCATCAGATTGGAAAGCCACTTTCGCCTTATGCAATTACGAAGCTTGTAAATGAGGTGTATGCCCGTAATTTTTCAGAGTTATATGGATTGGAGACTATTGGACTGCGCTATTTTAATGTTTTCGGTCGGCGTCAGGATCCTATGGGAGACTATGCCGCCGTAATTCCAAAATTCATCCAAAAGTTAAATCGCAGGGAAAGTCCTCAGATTAATGGGGATGGTTGCCACAGTCGTGATTTTACGTATATAGACAATGTGATTCAGGTGGTGCAGTTGGCTGCGTTATTGTCCACTGAAACGATTCGGAAACGCCGATCACTATACATGAAAAGGAGGAATGGATTGGAAAGTAGGACTTCGGATGATAGTGTACTCTCTGAGGTGTTCAATGTAGCTCATGGAGAGCGAACAGATTTAAATAAATTGGTGGAGATTCTAAATAAAAACCTATCCCTTTGGGATGATAGAATCTCGGAAGTTCCTGTTTTGTACGGACCCAATCGGTTGGGCGATATTGCTCATTCTCTTGCGGATATCACTAAGGCGAAAGAGGTTCTTGGGTACGAACCTGAAATGAAAGTGCAGTTGGGATTGGAGAAAACTTGTCATTGGTATTGTTACGGAGCTCAGAAAGACTAGTTTATGTTACGATCGAAATCAGCAAAAAGAATTCTTAAAAATTCCATAATTCTAGCGGCCAATAGTTTCGTTACCAAAGGAATTCTTCTGGTGGTTTTTGTTTTTGTTGCCCGGTTTTTCGGACCTGAAGATTATGGGGCTTACAGTACCGCCCTAACTTATGTGGCCATCATGGCTATCTTCTCCAAATTGGGTTTTGATATGACTGTACTTCGTGAAGGCGCCAGGCAAACTGAGCGAATTGACTTTATACAGAATAAAATTTTCCCACTTCGATTGTGGACTTCTCTTTTCGCTTTTGTAATGGCTATTGTGGTTGCTTTTGTGATTGGTTATGATACTCAGACTCTGAAATTGATAATAATTCTCTCGCTTTTGATTATCAGCGGGGGTGCAGTTGCCTCAGGATTACTCGAACACTACTCTACCACCTTTCTCGTGTTGGAGAAAATGCAATATGTCGCCCTGGTCAATTTCTTTCGAATTATAATTTTTTCCCTTTGTGTTCTCGGTCTACTGTTTTTTGATATAGTAAATGTGTATTTGCTTGCGGGGTGTGCTTTGTTCAGCAGTGTGGCAGCTCTTTTCTTTCAGATCTACAATGCCGGAAAGGTTTACAGGCAAAAAATAAATCTTAAAATAGATTGGAATTTTACCAAAAGAATTTACAAACCCGTTTTATTCTTCGGCATTATAGCATTGCTAAATATTATTACGATGCGGGTTGATATTCAAATGCTGAATATGATGAAAGGGAATGAGGAGGTGGGTGTCTATTCTGTGGCCTGGCAAATTGTTTTTGTAGGAATTACGCTTGTACAAACTTTTTCTGTTTCCCTGTTTCCTAATAGTGCTCGAAATATTTTTAAAGCTCAATTCAGAAGCAAATTGCTGAAATATCTACTGGGAGGAAGTTTGCTGGTGAGTCTGGGGTGTATGCTTGGCACCTACCTAAGTGAGCCGATTATAACAGTTGCTTTTGGGGAGGCCTATGCTGAGGCAAGTGCTATTCTAACTGTTCTGATTTGGTTTGTTCCCATCCGTTTAATCAGCTTGTGGGGACATCAAATTTTGGAAGGCTTTAATCTCCTGGTGGAGAGGATTGTAATATTTGGCATTTTGGCTGGTTTCAACATTCTTCTTAACTACCTATTTATTCCGCAATACGGTGCTTATGGAGCAGCCGTAACTTCTCTGGTGACTCAGGCTCTTTTAATGCTTACTGTGATGTTTATTGCCTTTTGGAAATCACGAACAGATGAGCAGGTGGAGTCCTACCGATACAAAATAATATGATCTGAACTTCTTCATCCAAGGAGAATATGTGTCTTTTAAAATCAACTTATTTTTCTAGAAATGAATAAGCCAAAGCTTTTGATTGTCAACAATGGTCAATTTGGTTATCAGGCCGGATATTATCATTACGCCAAATACTTAAAGGATGAGTTCGATATCACCTTTCTTTGTCACGACAGGGGGTGGAGTAAGGTGGAATTGGATGGAATAAAAGTTCAATACATTAGTTTTCGTAACAAAAAAATAGTGCGGCATCTTCGGTGGGTGAGAGCTGTTATTCAGGAGATCAAAGAAGGGAGATATGATATCGTGTTTAGTGTCTATTTTCGATTGTGCTTTCTTATTGGACTACTTTTTTCTTCTCAGAAAACCGTTATTCTTGATATTCGGACCGGATCGCTGAAAAAGAATATTGTTGCTAACTATTTGCAGAATCTGCAAATAAAATTGGAATCTCTTTTCTTTAAAAAGATTACAATTCTCTCCAAAGGGCTAATGAAACATCTGGGACTAAAAGCCGGAAAATGCCATTGGCTTCCTCTTGGGGCAGAGGTGATTTCAAAGAGAGATAGTCATTATCGGGATCTGAAATTATTGTACGTAGGCAATCTTTATCAAAGGAAGATTCATGAAACGATTGTTGGATTCGCAAAGTTTTACGAGCAATTTGGCCAATACCTGGGTTGTACCTATGATATCTTTGGAGCCGGGACCGAAAGCGAAGAGGAATTAATCCGGAATACGATTAAGGAATTGAATTTAGAAGGAGTTGTGGTTTTTCATGGCCGAAGATGTCAGCAGGATTTACTTCCTTACTATAGAGCCAGTAATGTTGGAGTCTGTTATGTGCCGATAACTAAGTTTTTCGAATTTCAACCTCCTACCAAAACTTTTGAATACATTCTCTCAGGTATGGTATGTATTGGTACTGCAACTTATGAGAATATAAAACTGATAAATAAAACCAATGGCTTGCTTTGTCGTGATACTCCCTATTCGTTTTTCGAATCCTTAAAAGCTTTTTACTACAAGCGGCATTTGTTCAAATACTCCCGGATTGTTGCCTCCCTCGAAAAATACAAGTGGAGTAATATAGTAGAACAGAATCTGAAACCTTTATTAATAAACCGTACAAAATGATAAAGACTTTCGGTCATTATGTTTATTGGTCACTGATATTTTTCACTGGGTTGATTCAGTTTTTAGGATTGCCTTCCGGTATCTATAAGGTTGGAATCCCCTTGGTGGCTGGATTGTTATTTCTTTATACCTTCATTCAGGAAGCAGGTCGGTTGGTTTATCCATTTGTGGGCTGGTTTCTAGGATTCGTCTTTCTGTCTGTAACGAGTTCTGTAATTAATGGAATCGATAGCTTTTCACTTGTTTATTTTCTGATCTATACTCTCTTGTCCTACACGTATTTTGTAATCTTGGTGAATGAGAGGAATATTAGGCTGATTAAATCCGTTATTGCTTATCTAAAGATTCTGGTCTTAATTCAGATTCCTGTAGTTATTGTTAAGTACTTTATGTTGGGACAATCAGAAAAAGGGGGGATAGGAACCCTTTCCATTAATGCAGGAAGTGTTTCAACTATCTTTCCTGTACTGGTGATTACTGTATTGATTTGTTATTTCCTTTTTTCCGAGAAGATAAAATATTTGTTGCTGATTGGTGGATTTTGCCTTTTCGCCATCGTTGGAGCGAAAAGGGCAATTATTTTTTTCATTCCAATAGCCTTTGTCCTCAGCTATTTTCTTTTCTACAAGATGAATCGAATGATCTTTGATCGACGTGTTGTGCAAAAATTATTGTTAATAGCATTAGGCGGGGGGGTGGCGTTTTACGTTTTTGTGCGAACCAATCCAACTCTAAACCCGGAACATTCTTTAGGTGGGAGTTTTGATACGGAATATCTGACAAAATATGTGACAAATTATACCTCTTCGGCAGGTAAGAATATGGAGGAGATGCGTCGAAAGGATGGTTTATTTTATTTTATCAACTATATATCTTCCGGAACTACCGATCTTTTTCTTTGGGGGGATGGAGCCGGGAGATTGATCCAGTCCAAGTATAATGTTCATTCAGGTACAATGAACGAAGAGTATGGGGTTCGCTATGGCGGCCGGATGGGATTTGTTTGGTTGCTATTGCAGGTCGGTATTCTCGGTACATTGTTGTATCTACTATTTTATGTTCGATTGTACTGGTACGTTTCAAAACGTTACTTGAGTCATCCCATCTACCTTGCCTTTTTGGTTTTAACTATCATTTTCTTTATCGATTTAGTCATCTATTCCGATGTCTTCCTGCGCTATGAATACCTTAAAGGGCTCTATTTTGTGCTGCTTGGAATGATCTATCTGGATCAAAAGTATTCTACGACCTATTTTACAAACTTGCTTCGGTTTTAGGGAGGATATTGGGAATTGCAGAAGATGAGGACCTGGTTGAGGATTAAGGGTGTAGGTTGCATAAACAGCTTTCAAAATTTTTCGATATGAGAATTCTAATGCTTACATCGCTTCCCGCGAATCTTGATAGTATCAAGGGAGGAGTAGATGCTGTTATAGTAAATCTGATGAATGGATTTGAATTGTTTCCTGATTCTCACCTAATGATTCTTTCCCTGGCCAAATCGGATCATAGAAAAACTGTTCATCACGCTCAGAATATAACGATTGAATATTTACCCCGAAACCGGGCTTTTGGTGGGAATCTATTCGATTTTTTGTTCTATTCCCGTAAAATTGTCAGGGAAATTATTCAAAAGTACAAACCTGATGTAATCCATGTACAGGGCGCTACTCCTGTTTTGTTCTGTTTGCGTGGACTTAACCGTGATAACATTGTAATTACCCAACATGGAATAATGGAGGAGGAGATTAAGTATCAGAAGGGGGTGCTACGGAAATTAAAATTTTTCATAAAAAAGATTGTGGAACGTTACTATTTCCCAGCATTTAAAAACTATATTTTCATTTCTCGGTACAATCAACGATTTCTGGAACGGATTAAGAGAAAGGCTGATTATAAATCTGCACTTATTTTTAATCCTGTTAATCCTGCTTTTTTTAATGTGAAACCTCACCGAAAATTTTTAAAAAGGATAATGTACGTTGGGGTGATCAATCGTCGAAAAAATCTGCTCTCCCTATTGCATGGGCTTCGTCTTATCAAAGCAAGAGTTCAGGGGATAAAAGTTGATGTTGTCGGTGGTTTTCGGGATGCATCCTATCAAGCCGAGATTCTTCAATTTATTGAAATAAACGGGATGCAAAATCAAGTGCAATTCAGGGGGTGGAAAGATCAAGATGAGGTTCTTGAGTTGTATAAGAAATCGGATGTTTTCGTACTGCCCTCTCTTCAGGAATCTTTGCCTGTAAGTATTGCTGAAGCGATGGCTGCTGGACGTCCGGTAATTGCTTCTGATGTAGGGGGAGTTGCTGAAATGTTTACCAATGAAAAATCAGGATTTACATTTGAATCCAATAATATAGATGAGTTGAAAGGGTGTCTGCTGAAATTTTGTAATGGAGATACAGTCTATGCAGAATTAGCTGAAAACGCCCGTTTGGAGGCAATTAGCAAATTTCATCCCAAGAGTGTAGTGAAACAAACACTGGACTTTTATCGAAGGATGCTAAAGAATTAGATAAGCCTGTTTTCTCAATTGTAATATTCCAAAACTAATTATTCAGAAATGGTAGAAGTAAAGAAACCCCAAATTGGTGTGATTGGATTGAAAGGGCTTCCGGCTTTTGGAGGTGCAGCGGCAGTAGGCGAAAATATTATCGCACAGTTGGAGAGTGATTTTGATTTTACCATTTATGCCGTTAGCTCTCATACCAATTTAAAATCAGGCCATTTCCGGAATTGTTTTCAAATTGTATTTTCGAAGATTCTCTTTAAAAAGATGAATACGGTATTGTACTACTTGCGATCAGCTCTTCATGCCATTCTGTTTCGAAGATATGATCTGATTCATCTGCATCATCGTGATGCGAGTTTTATCATACCTCTGTTGAAATTACGTTATCCAATAGTAGTCACCACTCATGGAATGGTGTTGACTTCAAAATGGATGCGCTACAAGTTTCTTTTCGATTTGGAAGATCGGTTCTTTCTGAATAAAGCAAATTTTATTACCACTGTTTCGAGAAAGGATCAGCGAATTGTTGGCAAATTGATCGCTTCCGATAGAATAAAATACATCCCCAATGGAATCAATCCCAATCATGAAATTGTAGCGGAAAAGCAAAATTATATCACTTTTGCCGCAGGTAGAATGCTGCCCGATAAGGGGTGTCATACCTTTTTCGAAGCTTTGGATTTAATGCAGAACCGTGAACAGGCTATGGTGATAGGGGATTTGGATCAGGACCCAAACTATAAAAAATTATTGCTGCATTTAAAAAGTAAGGTAGGAGGGATTCGTTTTGCCGGCTTGATAAAGGATAAGCGGAAACTTTTTGAGCTTATCTTCAGTAGTAAATTTTTTGTTTTTCCCTCTGAAATAGAATCCATGTCGATGATGCTTTTGGAAGTAGCTGCTCTAAAGGTTCCGATCATTTGTTCGGATATTCCTGAAAACCGGGATGTCTTTTCCGATAGGGAAGTTCTGTTTTTTAAGGTGAAGGATCCGATTGATCTGGCGGCCAAAATGAAATACGCCACCAGTTCACCTGAAAAAATGAAGGAACTTGCCGAAAATGCTTACCAAAGATTGCAGCGGAGTTATTTGTGGTCGCAAATAGCCAGGGAATACAAGCTTGTGTTTGAGAAATTCTTGAAGATATAAGTTTACTATTCAGAACGAGGATAAGATGGTGAAATTTTGATTTTTCGCTCCAATGATGCCCCTTTCCGGACTAAGTTTTTTTAGTCTTTCTACCAGATCGAATTTAATGACCAAAACTGCAGAAACGTGAGAAAGTTAGAAGTTAGATTTGTTTCGAATCCTATGCATTTGGATCGGAATTATTGGGCTGATTTTGTTTGTAATCATCCCCAGGGGAATATATTCCAAACTCCTCAAATGTATGAAGTCTACCTGGAAACTCCCAATTTTGAGCCAGTTGTTGTGGCCGCAGTGCGGGAGAACCATATTGTAGGGATTTTGGTAGGAGTGATCCAAAAAGTACTGAAAGGTGTTCTGGCTCGGTTTTCATCACGATCGGTTATTATGGGAGGACCTTTGGTAGGGATAAATGAATCGGAGGTTACGGAAGGTATCCTGGAAAAGTATGATCAGATTGTAAAGCGAAAGGCTATTTTTTCAGAGTTTCGAAATTTGTATGATACCTCTGGCCTAAAATCCTCATTTCATTCGGTTAATTACAGTTATGTGAAGCATTTGAATATCCTCGTGGATCTACAAAAGTCGAAGGATGAGTTGTGGAAGGACATTGAGAAACGAAAACGAAACAGGATTCGGAAAGCCTATAAGGTTGGTACGGAGGTTGAAGTGGAAGATTCCGATGAGGCTTTGGAACGGGCTTATGATATCTTGAGTCATGTTTACAAAAGGGTGAAGTTGCCTTTGCCTGATAGAGTCTTTTTTGAGAATCTTAGGAAAAAACTTACGGGAAATACACGCCTTAAGGTATTTGTAGCAAAACATGAGGGGAAAATAATAGGTTGCTCCTTTTCCCTGGTATTTAATTCTTCTATTTACGATTACTATGCAGGTGCCTATTCCAATCACTACGAGAAATGTCCCAATGATCTGATCCCCTGGGAGGTATTTTTGTGGGGAAAGTCGAAGGGGTATACCACTTTTGATTTCGGGGGAGCAGGTAAACCTGATGTGAGTTATGGAGTTCGAAATTACAAGAAGAAATTTGGAGGGGAATTTGTCGACCTGGGAAGGTATGAGAAAGTACATCAGCCCATCCTCTTCTTTTTCGCTAAAAAAGCCTTTAATATTTGGCAAAAACTTAAAGGTAAATTCTAATTGGACTTTGTATACCTTATACTATGTTTTTAGGTGTTTCTTTTGAATCCGTTTTATAAATTCAGAGAGGTTTTAGGTATCGGGTAATTCTGAATGGGGTTCGACTTCTGGAATTTATGAATGCAAAACCAGTAATTGCGATGGACTATAAATATGATTACTTAGATAAAAAAGCATATAACACTCGAAGTGGAGCTTATAAATTTGGCCGTGAATACAAGTTTATAATTGATCATGGTCGGAATAATTTTGACAGGGTCTTGGATATTGCAGGAGGCTCAGGAAGATTCGCAATGTCATTGTTAGATCATTCCAAAAGTATTACTGTTGTAGATATTAATAAGGCTGCAATTCAACTGTTGAGAGAACGAAACAGCAATATTAATTCCATCTGTGGGGATTTTGTTACAATTGATTTGCCTGAAAAATATTCCTTAATTCTGTGTGTGGAAGCAATGGGGTATTTTCCGGATTTTGACGATTTCTTTTCCAAAATTAATACCCTTCTCAAAGATAATGGTCGTTTGATATTGACCTACAACAATCCAAGCAGTTGGAGATTTTATCTCAGCGAAATAGCGCATTGGATAAAAGGACCTTATCCTTACAATAATATTAGTTTGAAAGAGTTACGGGAAGTGTTAAGTCGCTGCAGTTTGGAAATTGAAAATATGGAAGGGATGAATTGGCTTCCTTTTCCTGTTTTTTCCAATAATCCATTGGTGTCCTTCTTTGGATACATGGAAAGAATATTAGGATTGAAGAAATGGCTTGCTCAAAGTCCCTGGATTTTGATGTCGATTAAAAAAAGAACATAAATACAAAACTAATAGACTGGCTTTTGCCTGTTGGGTCCCTCACTCTCTTTCATCTATTTTTTTCTGATTTAACATTAACAAAGAGGGAGTGGTATTGTCTGAAATCACTGAAAAATTGAGTGATAATGATTGGGTGTAATAATTGAATTTCAGATTTATGGAAATGGATTTTACGAGGGATATCTATCAAAAATTGATTGCAAGTTTAAAGATTGCGGGTTATTCGTTTCAAACTTTTTCTGAATTTATTAGCAATAAGAGGAAAAAGACGGTGGTTTTGAGGCACGATGTTGATAAACTACCCAGGCATTCCATTGTTTTTGCTCGCCTACAGGCGCAGATGGGGATTCGGGGTTCCTACTATTTCAGGGCAGTTCCGGAAAGCTGGAACGAGAAAGTAATTAAAGAGATTGCCGCGATGGGGCATGAGGTAGGCTATCATTATGAAAATTTAACTACTGTAGCCCAGCGATTTGATATGAAATTGAAAAATGGAGGATTGGATCAATTGCTGGCCGCGGGTATAGCTGATTTTGAGACCAATTTGCAGCGCCTGCGAAAATTGGTTTCGGTTCAAACCATTTGTATGCATGGTAGTCCTCTATCTCGATTCGATAGTAAAGATTTATGGAAAAAATACAACTACAATGATTTTGGAATCATTGGCGAACCCTATTTTGATATAGATTTTGAGGAGGTATTCTATTTGACGGATACCGGTCGTCGATGGGATGGTTACCGGGTGAGTGTTCGGGATAAAGTTCCCCAGTTTCAGGAAAATTGGGAACGACAAGGACTGGTTTATCGTTCAACTTATGATATCATTCAGGCACTGGAAACCCGGAGATTGCCGGACAAGATTATGATGACTTTTCATCCGCAACGCTGGCATGGTAGTTTTTACTCCTGGTTTCAGGAACTGTGTTGGCAGAATCTGAAAAACCAATACAAGCGTTTTTTAATCAACAAACGGGGCTGTTGATATATTTTTACCATTCACTCTTTATTGTAATAGGAAAACAACATGTGGCCTCAGATTAAATTTTAAACAGATGAAGAAACCCACTATTTTGTTTTTTATTCTGGATCTGTTTTTACTGTACTGGTTTACCTGCAATGGATTGGTTCAGGATTTGTCTCCTGATTTCAATCTGTTAGTAGGTAGGTCATTAGAATTGGTTGTATTCCTTGGGGCCTGGCTGTTTTTTTCACTGGTCTTTAAAAAGTTTTCCTCCATTGATAGTACATTTTTAATTGGTTTAAGGAATTTGTTAATGGCTAATATTTGCACTTTTGGCCTGGTTATTTTATTAGATCAATATTTAGGGGTACCTCTTTTTACTTTTGGACAATTATGTCACCTGGGGATTTGGATGACCATTGGGGAGAGCCTGCTGTTCTTCTTTTTTCTGAATGTAGGGGCCTGGCTTGCTCAAAACGAGATGCCCGATCCAACCACCATAAATAAATATTTAGAGGAATTTGAGCAAGCAGATGCAATGCCTTTTCATTTGGATCAGGATGGACAGTCAAAGGAATATCAACGTTATCGTAAATTGCTACACACTCGGTTCGGTGACAAAGTGTTTGATTTTTTTGCAGATCACTTCAATTTTTCAGAGCCACAAAATGTTGTAGTAGAGGATTATTCAGGAAAAAAGGGAGGAGGAATACCCGGTGTTGATAATCATGGTGTTCTGAGTTTGAGGTTGATCAACCATTTTCCCCGAATTAACAAATTTTTTGAGGCTGTGAATTCCGGATTGGTTACAGGAGGAATTTTTATCTGTGGTTTCCGCCCACAAAGGATTGTTGAGGAAAGAATACTAAAGAAATGGCCACCTGTATTGAATTGGCTGCTGTACTTCTTTCATTTTTTATTTAAAAGAATATTCCCAAAACTCAAGGGAACCAAAGGTTTGTATTTCTATTTAACCAGGGGAAGGAATCGGTGCATTTCCCGTATTGAAACTCTGGGACGATTGTACTCTTGTGGGTTTAAGTATGTAGAGGAGTTTCAGTACGGAGAATATCTGTTTTTCGTAACAGTAAAAGTGAAAGAACCTGCATTCGACATGCAACCTTCTTATGGGCCGGTTTTTAAAATGCGTCGCATCGGAAAAGATGGGAAAGAAATCTGCGTCTATAAATTAAGAACAATGTACCCCTATTCGGAATACCTGCAGGAGTATTTGTATGAAAAACATCAGTTGGGTGAGGGAGGTAAAATTAGCAATGATATACGGATTACTCCTATTGGCAGAATCCTACGCAAGTGCTGGTTGGATGAGCTACCCAACTTGTTGAATGTTTTCAAAGGACAGATGAAACTGATTGGGGTAAGACCTTTAAGCCATCATTATCTCTCCTTGTACGATAAGGAATTACAGGAATTGCGGAAGAAAGTCAAACCCGGTTTAATTCCTCCCTTCTATGCTGATCTTCCCAAGACGTTAGAAGAAATACAGTTATCCGAGAAGCGTTATATTGAATCCTATTTGAAACGTCCTTTCACCACCGATTTACAATACCTTAAGGCGGCCTTTAGAAATGTGGTATGGAAAGGTGCTTTCAGTAGTTGAAAAAGAACTTATGTGTTTCATAAAAATCATGATATAAAGATACTATCTATAGTATTCATTCGCTCCCTTTACTCTCTATAAAACCTTAAGCAAAGGCATTTTTAACAACAAATTTTTCACTTAAAACCTTACTGTAATGTCTGCTACAAATGAATTGATTGAAAATATGGTGCTGGAAGAAAAGAATCGGGTCCGTGAATTCTTGAACAAGTTACTCTCCAAATGGTACTGGTTTGTTCTGTTTGGATTTTTGGGAGGAGCTGCAGGGTTCGGGCTGAGCCATTTTTCACAGCCCAGCTATCGTGTCGAAAGTATGCTTTTGGTTCAGACCGAATCCAAAAGCATGAGAGTTGAAAATTTTTCCGATGACTATGATCAGAATACCAAAACCAATATTAAGGATCATATCGGGGTTCTAAAATCTTATTCCTTAACCTTACAGGCATTGCAAAATTTGAGTTGGAATGTTTCCTGGTTCAAAAAGGGATGGATTTCCGATGAGGGACTTTATAAAAAAGAACCTTTTGGGGTTGAGGATTACGAAGACTACGTCAACCTGCCTTCTGTTCCCCTGCTTGTTTCTGTTTTACCCAACGATAACTATTCGGTAGAGGTGGATGCTGAGGTGGAAATCCAGGGAAGTGTTCAGAATTTGGTCTTTAAGGAGTTTGGGAAATGGGGAAAACCTTTCGAAAATGAGTTTTTCAGGTTTGTCTTAACCAAGCCCGAGGGACTGGAAATAGCAGAATATGAGAAGTACTATTTTCAATTCAACAATATGGAGGAAATGGCCCTTGATTATATTAAAAAGCTGCAGGTAAAGCAGGATCAGGTGAAGGGGAATCTGATTAACTTGCAGATTGACGGTAGTGAACCTGCGCGAGAAGTGGCTTTTTTGAATGAATTGAGCCGTGTGTTCCTGGAGTTCTGTCTTCGCGAAAAGAACCGGACATCGGAGAATACCGTTCGTTTTATCGACAGTCAACTGGAAGGGATTGTTGATTCGCTGCGGCAGGCAGGACTAAGCTTCAGCGATTTTCGGTCCCGGAATCACATGGTGAATCTGAGCCAGGAAGCCAGTTTGGTTATGGAAAGACTGGAGGATTTGGAAGCACAGCGATCCAGAGCAGAAATAAAGCTGGAGTACTATCAGAATTTGCGACGCTACCTTTCCGATACCAGACACATAAAACATGTGGAGGCCAATTTGAAACGGAATTTCGAAACGGAGAACGAGGAAGTAAAGGTTGTGGCTCCCTCGGTTGTTGGCATCACGGATCCAACATTGAATGCACTGGTTCTTAAGTTAAGTGAATTGAATGGTAAGCGCCGGGTTCTTTCCTATAGTGTAAAGGAGAAGAATCCATCCATGTTGCAATTGGATCGGGAAATTCGGCATACCCGTCAAAGTTTGGAGGAGAACCTGGAGAACCTGCTGAACAATGCAGAAATTGAGACCAAGAGTCTGGACAAGCGAATGCAGAAGATCAACACGCAACTTGCCAAACTTCCCAAAACGGAGCAGAAATTGATCAATATTAAGCGACGATTCGATTTGAACAACGAACTGTATACTTTCCTTCTGAAAAAACGAGCCGGCGCAGCTATTACCAAGGCCGGCAATGTTTCCGATTCCCAGGTATTGGATCCGGCTCGCATTATCACAGCCGAGAAGGTTGGGCCCAGAACAGGTCTGAATGTTGTACTCGGTATTTTGGCCGGTTGTTTGCTTCCATTTTTTGTTCTTAAATTGAATTTTCACTTTAGCCGTACTATTCGAACCCGAAATGAGGTTGAGCGGGCCACTTCCATCCCTGTTATTGGTACCATTATGCACAATCGGTTTCGAAAGGAGGTTCCGGTGATAGAACGTCCGCGTTCCGGGATAACCGAGTCTTTCCGGTGTTTGCGAACCAATTTGGAGTACTTGCTAAAGGAGAATTCTCAAAAAGTTATATCAGTTCTTTCTACCATTCCGGGCGAGGGAAAATCTTTTACCTGTATCAATTTGGCTGCCATTTTGGCCATGAAAAATGAAAAAGTCCTCCTGGTTGGAGCCGACATGCGAAGACCTCGGTTAAAGGATGTATTTAAAAATTCGGGTACACATGGTTTAAGTTCCTATCTCACTTCTCAGCATTCCTTTGAGGAAGTACTGTGTTCAACCAATGTGGAAAACCTGAGTTTTGTTCCGGCGGGGCCTTTGCCTTCCAATCCTGCCGAATTATTGGCCAATGGAAAGTTTGAAAAGTTTATCAGCGAAGCCAGAAGCCGATTTGATTACATTATTTTGGATAGTGCACCAATTTCTTTGGTTACCGATGGTATTTTGGCGGCTCGTCATGCAAATTCATGTCTCTTTCTTGTTCGACAAGGATATAGTAGTAAGGATCAAATAAAGCTGATAAATGAAGTGGCTGAGCAGGGAGCTGTAAGTAAAGTAATGCTCGTTTTGAACGATTTTAAGGGGAATGGCTCCGATTCGAATTACATGTTCGGGAAGCGTGGTTACAGAAAAGGGTATTACAGTGATCATCATAAGGATTTTGATGGTAAGGTTCAGGAAAGTTCTGTGAATTGATTTCCTTAAGAAAATGGAGGGTGTCCAAGAATGAAACTTCCTGTCATTCTGAACTAGTTTCAGAATCTGTTAACTATTAGTAATGAGATCCTGAAATAAATTCAGGATGACATGTATTCGAGATTTTTATCATTCTTGGACACCCTCTTTTTTGTACCTATCCTATTGCTTTCCGAAACTAGAGTTGGAATATTGATTGTTTACAATCAGGTTGACCAATTCGTTCCCTATGATTCGATGTGCCTTTTTGCCCCAGCGATGCCCTTCCGGCGAACTGTAGGCAGCACTATGAGTAAACCAATTCTCTGTTTCCTGGTAGTTGAGGAGTTGAAGAGAATCCAATTCCGCTACTTTTTTCTTGATCAGCGGGTGTTCATTCAATTCATTGTTTACCGAAATCATAATTAATTGGGTTCCTTTCGATTTCAGATCTTTGGCAAAAAGTGTCAACAAATCGTTGTAAAAGTTTTGCTTGATGTGCAGTTCGTTTCGTTCCAAATCAACTTGATTCGTTTTCTGTACATTCTCCAGTATTGTTTTGTGGAAAAAGTAGCGGCGGGTAAAGGCACGGAAAAGATTGTACAGGCTGCTTTTTTGAACAATCGAATTGGAAAGGTGTTTCTTCAGGCAGTTGATTTCATTGGTTGAATTCTTGAATACGAATTGACCATTCTCAATCTGAGTTACCTTAAACAAAAAATTGTCCGAGGGGTCGTTTCTGCAGAATTGGAGTACGACGATCCTCGGTTTGTAGAGGATCCCAAAATCGTAAAACCTCCTGATCTCCTGCGTTAAGCCCCAGCCCGAGTTGCTTAGGTTGATAACATTGTACTCCCTATCCAGTTGTTGGGCCATGATGGAGGCGAATTCCTCCTTATCGTTGACTCCTTGTCCAAAGGCGTTGGAATCTCCCAATATTACAATGTTCTTTTTTGTATAGCTGTCGGAAATAGCATGGGCAGGCCCCCTGTTGTTGTGGCGGTTGATGGTATAGGTAAATTTCCAGTGGCCGGGGAGTTCGTTGTTGATTGTTTTCTCCGCAGGCCACATCATACCATATTTTGCGGAGTAGTTGGTTCTCGGATCGCAAATCACCTGGGGATTAAAAGTGCGGACCAGGATTTCTCCCGCTGCGAAAACAAAGGTTGCACCGATGATCAGGGTAATCATCGTAAAAACTAGTTTTTTACTGGCAGATAGTTTTCTTTCCTCCATTTCCATCCGTATTAGAATTCCCTTTGTTTTACGGGATCAAATCCCCGTTTGCTTGATCTTCGTTTTCAATCGGGCTTGAATTCCTCCTTCCAGTTGGTATCGTTCTTTAATTGCTCCTGTTGGGTTTTGTCGAATAGATAGTTTCCAATTACAAGATAATCCATTTCGGTTCGCATAAAGCATCGAAAAGCATCATCGGGAGTACAAACGATGGGTTCACCCCGTACATTAAAGCTGGTGTTCACAATAACACCATACCCGGTTAGTTTTTTGAATTCGTTGATCAGGCTCCAGTAACGGGGATTGGTTTCTGCGTTTACGCTTTGGATCCGTGCCGAATAGTCAATGTGTGTGATGGCCGGCACATCGGAGCGCAGGTGATACAATCGTTCGTAAAGATGAAGATCCTGGTAGCCTTCGGGCAATTGGTTGCGTCGTTTCTCCTTTACCGGGATTACGAAAAGCATGTAGGGGGAGGGCCTATCCATGTCGAAGTATTCCTGGATATCTTCTTCCAGCACAGTTGGCGCAAAGGGGCGGAACCCTTCACGATACTTTATCTTAAGATTCATTTTCTTCTGCATTTCAGGATTCCTTGCATCCCCCAGAATACTTCGGTTGCCCAATGCCCTTGGACCGTATTCCATTCTCCCCTGGAACCATCCAATCACTTTTCCCTCCGAAATATGTTTTGCTACCAGTCGGGATAGCTCGCCGAAGTTTTGATAGTATCGGCAGGGGGCACCATATTTTTTGATGACTCCCAGTATGCTGTCATCACTAAAATGGGGCCCCAGGTAGGCTCCCTGCATCATGTCCGGTTGTTGGGGCAGACTCCGGTTCTTCCCTTTCCACAGATGCCAGCCAATATAGGCGGCCCCCAGGGCTCCACCTGCATCGCCCGCGGCCGGTTGAATCCAGATGTCTTCAAAGATCTTTTCAGCCAATAGTTTTCCGTTGGCAACGGAGTTCAATGCCACACCCCCTGCCATTACCAGGTTCTTACATTGGGTCAGTTCTTTGGCTGTTTTCGCAAGTTTCAGGATAATGTCTTCCGTGACCTGCTGAATGGCCAGCGCCATATTCATGTAGGCCTGTGATATTTCCGACTCGGCATTTCGCGGCGGTATTCCAAAAAGATCTGTCCACTTTTTGTCGTGGGTCATTTTTAACCCGGTGGCATACTTAAAGTAATTCATATTTAAAAGCACGGACCCATCCTCCCGGATGTCTGCCAATTCGGTAAGGATTTTACGCTTAAACTCTTTGGTTTGCTCCGCATTCGGGTTGCCATAGGGTGCCAGCCCCATCAATTTGTATTCCCCGCTATTTACCCGAAACCCGGTGTAGTAGGTAAAGGCCGAGTAGAGCAATCCCAGGGAATGGGGAAAATGCAGTTCTTTCAGAATCGAAATATCTTTTCCCTTGCCATGTCCGATGGTTGTAGTAGCCCATTCGCCTACACCATCGATGGTAAGGATGGCCGCCTCCTCAAAAGGACAGGGATAGAAGGCACTCGCCGCATGGGAAAGATGATGTTCGGGAAAGAGCAGAGGGATTTTTCCGGACCCCAGTTTCGAGAGCTCCTCCTTCAGCATTTTCTTCATGAACAATTTGTCTTTGATCCATACCGGAATGGCGGAAAGGAAGCTGACCAAACCTTTGGGAGCAAAGGCATGATAGGTTTCCAGCAAGCGTTCAAATTTAATGTAGGGCTTGTCGTAGAAAACAACTGCATCCAAATCCGAATAGTTGACTCCGGCTTCCTCCAGTACATAACGGCATGCCTGAAGAGGGAAGGAGGCATCGTGTTTGATCCTGGAAAATCTCTCCTCATGAGCCGCAGCAACAATTCTTCCATCCACAAGGATGGCTGCCGCACTGTCGTGGTAGTAAGCTGAAATTCCTAGTAGGGCTGTTGGCATAAGTATCGTATTTAAAGCATGAATCCTTTGTTTGGTTCCTGTTTCGATCAATTCATCCTCTCTTTGCTTGAAGTAATTCCATCGGGTGAGAATGCATGGCTGCAGGAACAGTATTTTTTAGAACAGGGTATAGATGAATGGCGCCAGGGCCGAACCGCTGGTCATCACGATTATTACTCCAAAGAACAGGAGGATGATGATGATTGGGAGTAGCCAATACTTTTTCCGAACCCTTAAGAATCCCCACAAATCTTTAATAAATTCCATATCCTTGGTTGTTTTTTGGTTGTCATTGATGTAAGTGAATGATTTGGTTCTAGTATGGTTTTTCGATATCGCTGGCCGAAAAGCAATGATTCCGCGTGATCATAACCGATTTCCTGCTTTTTTTGAATTTGGTCAGGAGCAATGAATCCTTTTTGAATAGCCGCCGAACAAGACCTACCGGAATCACAAGAACCACAAATACGATGGTTAGAATGATTTTGGACATAACCGTGCCCATTAGGTTGGCGAAACCCAGCCAGACGTAGGCTACTGGGTAGAATAGCCTGGGCAGAATCATGTTGATAACCAATACTGGAATCCCCAGGATGTAGAAGATCTGGGTGCCGGTGAAATAGCCGGTAAGGAGGAGCAGGAGAACCATGGCCATGCCCGTATCGCTGCATTGTTTGGCAGATAGTTTACCGGAGAAATATTTTCCTTTACTGTTCCCAATCATAAGCTCTGCAATTGTATGTGTTGTAACTTTATTGTTCCGAAAAAATTAAACCAGGGTTGAAAATTGGATTCGATTTTTGACAGTATCCCAGTGCTCTGTTGGTGGGGCTCAGAGCACTGTATTTAATTTAACCAATTCGATACGAATGGCAAAATAAATTTGATCAAGTTCTGTACATTATCTGTAAATGAATATACGCCCCAAAGTGTTTTGCGTTTGTCCTGTAACTTTCTCTTTTGACGAATGTTGAAACGATAGATTCGATTGGGGAATAGATGCGGCATCCTTACGGTTTGATTCGTAGGCTTTTTGTGGAGGAGCAATTCTTCAGTGTACTATCTCTCTTACAGGAATATCAGACCCCGAAGTACGAAATTACCTGGGGAAGTGCTTCCGTTTTTCAAAATGCAAGGGATATCTTTTGTTAAGACCCAACTTTTCAATAAAATTTGACGAACGAAGCGATTTTCTTCTATTGGTAGCGATTGATAGGAGGGAAAAAGTAAATTGTAGAATATATTTATTGAGTGACAGAATGCTTATAGAATTAAGAAGCTGTTCAGAATCCGGAAATGTTCCGGTTTCTGTCCTCCTGAACTGGTTTCAGGATCCCATCCTCAATACTTAACAGGTTCTGAATCAGGTTCAGAATGAGGTGTAATACTGTTTGCATAAAAAAACGGCTCTATATGATTTACTCGCAAGTTCGTTAACATGTTAGTAGTGGGTAAAAATGAATTGTGTGTGTTCGTAGAATATTTACACATATAATTCTTTGTTCCGGATCGCATAAAATTTAATCCTAGCGCATCGGCATTGGCAATCCCGCTTGATTGGGATGATGGGGCGCCGAGTGCCGTAGTCTGGAATTTTGATTCACTATAATAATTGTAGATTAAGGTGTTCATGAACTCGCTACGCTCGGTTGTTTCTTTTGTATTCAAGACAAAAGAAAAGCCCGTCCGGCTAAAGGACGAAAGCAGATTATTCTGAATTACTTTGAAAGGAAAGTTACCTACTATTATTGATATGGAATAGCTTTTTTAAGTCGCCTAAATTTTGCCTCTGGTAACTATTGCTTTGCAAATCGTCATTTATGTCCTGGTGATTCTCCGGTCGTCTTTCTTCTACGTCACTGAACCTTTGGGTTTTTCCTTTATGGCTTTACTGTTTTCCGGCGGCTGTTTCCTTCTAAGCTGATTCTATATGAGGAACTATTTTAAAACAGGATGGCGACAAATGGTAACGGAGTGCCGGAAAAGGTCAACGGCAGATTGGCCGAAGTCAAAGGTACATTGGCAGGAGGCAAAGCCATGGTGGCAAACTATAGAGCCACGTCGGAAAGGGACAAAGCCACGCCGGAAAACTTCAAAGCCATGGCGGAAGGAAGCAAAGCCATGCCGGAAAGTGTTAACGACATACTTCCGTTTCTTTGATGCTTACTGAAGGGAGGGGAAGTAGGAGGGGAAATATTAAGTTTATTGAGTTTTGGGGCCTGGTCGGGACAAGCCTGGCTATACCTCAGTAGAACCCAAGCCGATTCTCAAATTGGGAGAGGGAAGGAGGTACAAGAGTTCCTATACGGCCATCGTCTTCGGGATAACAGCATCATTTTGTTTCGTAAGCTCCCAAAGCAACCGGTTATGTAATATTCTCCTATAGTGTAGATAGGAGATTTTAGGAGGTTTTGATTTTAAAAGCAATAGGAGCAAAAACCTGTAATGTAAGTACATTATTTCTCTGGAAGTAAACAATACTTGCGAAATTATATTCATTATGATTAGCCAGGCCAAGCAAATTTTTGTTACATTTATCAGACGAATTACAAAGGATTTCTACTGACACAAATTGAAAGATGATATGCCCAAAAGGGAGGTGCTTTGATGGATTGTGTCAGATGTAAGCAAGTTGGCGTTCATTATATGTAGACGAAAATGAATATTTTTACACCTGATAAAGAGTATAGAATAGAAATACGACAATTTATCGAATCTGAATTAAAGAAGAAATTTGACAAAGGCGTATATTCGAACAAGGAACATATCTTAGAAGTTCTAAGGTTTATTTACGAACTTCATTATAGTAAAATTTGCGATATTATAAGAGGCGTAAATTCAAGAAACATTATCTCCTTTCTTTTATATCAAATTGAGATTATTGAAAATTCAGAAACTAAGCATGAACAGATTCAAAATGTTGTTTTTCACAAAGAAACAATATTCTATTTGTTAGACTTGTTTGTAGAGAAAAAAAATGTCGAATTTGATGAGATTCTATATTTTCATGAAAATGAATTGTTTCATAAGTTATGGATTCATGCTGAAAAATGTATTGAATATGCATTAGCTGGAAATCATGTTAACATGATTGGCTCAAAATCAAATTATATCGAATTATTTCCGAGTGATTCAAATCTATTTCTTGTACAATCTGAATTTGATGATTTTAATAAATTGTTTGCCGAATTTCAGAATGACATAAAAAGAAATATTTCATTAAGAGCAAAATACTTTAAGGATGTTGAATTAAAAGATGAAATAATAGAGCTAGTTAAGGATGACGAAAATACTGGTTTCGAAAAATGTTTTGGGTTAAAATATTTAGAATTTGAATATTTGTTTTTGGACATGTTAATTAACATTGGTGAAATTGAAAGACCAAATAAAATACCATGTTTTTCGGTAAATGATATTTTAAATATTTCTAATCAAATAGATCTTCCGGTCGAAAAATTGAAAGTTTTAATTAGTGGAATATCATTAAGAAAACAGAATTTTGAAGTAAAAAATAGAGAGATATGGAACTATGTCCAACAAGAACGTGCAAGAAAACGCCCCTTGATTGAATTAAGTTTTAACGGAAATAAATATTTACTTTTTTCACCTAAAATGCTAGGAGCAAGAATTGGTGGATTAGCAGAAGATTTAGTGTTAAGTCCTCAAAACAGAATTCCATTAGAATGGAACAATACAGGAATTAATAAGAAGTTCTCTAATTTAAATACCAAAATTGGAGAATGGTTTGAAACATTAACTAAAGACAAACTAGCTGAAGTAGGTGTTTGGGGATTCAAACCTAGTGGAAAATTAAAAATTTCAAATATCTCAACAATAGCCTTAGATAAAGGTATTGGACCTGCAGATTTTATTGGTTACTCTAGTTTATTAGAATCAGTTGTAGTTTGTGAGTGTAAATTGCTGGATTGTGTTTTTGACTCAAAAGGGATTCGTAGTGAGTTAGGGAAATTTGTAAACAACAAAAAGAATTACTTTCAAAAATTTCAGGAAAAAATCGACTGGATTAAGTGCAATTTTGAGTCTGTAAAAAGAGCTGTGGAATGGCAGAGCAAAATTGTAATTCCGAATAAATGCAATTCAATAGTTTACTGTTTTGTGACTTATTATCCGACTATAACAGAATACATTTATGATGAAATACCTATAATGACTCTTGCTGAATTTTTAGATTTACTAACAAATGGAAGTAAAGATTGGCCTTTTAAGTTTGGCAAGCTAGAGATTAGATAAAATAACGAAACGCCAACACGCGGTATAGTTAATAAGGGTTTCGGTGGTTTTCGGGACGTTGTGTTTAATTCTAAGAAAGAAACTGAATACTAAATGAAAGTTGGAAGAAACGATATTTGTCCATGTGGAAGTGGATTAAAATACAAGAAATGCTGTATGAAAACCAAATCCACATTAGATACAGAAAAAAAGGAATTTTCAGTAAGTGAAATAATTTCCTTTTTGAAAAATGGTTTAAAGAATATTAATGCTGTAAACAAAGAGGTTGAAAACATATCTGTCAAAGAAATAAAACTATTGAATGGTAAAACATTGGAGTGTCAGTTTTATGCGTTATTAGATAACTCAATTGATGTTAAAACAGAAATAAGTTCTGTAATGGGAGTACTTCATGGTTTTTTTAAAGATGATTCTTTCGAAAACATGCGAATTGATTATTATGCAGTTAGAGCTTATGATAAATCTGACAATGAAATTATGTATGCTATTTCGTCTAAAGAATCAGCGTCATTGATTGGGAATGGAAATTCAATTGAATGGTTAAAATCAACAATATTTCAGGAAAATACAAAAGATTATAGATTAGCAATTGCCAAAAGACAAATCTCAGATATTGAGAATGCTCTAAGGAAAGTAATAATAAGTAGGTTATCGGTTAAACATGGTTCTGATTGGTTTAAAAAATCATTGGGTAATAAGTTGTTTCAAAACGTAAAAGGTGTTTACGAAAATCAATTTGGAGAAGAAATTGAAGATGGTAACGTTTTGATAGAATACACCTTTGTTCTGCAGTTAAAGAAAATCATTTGCACCAATTGGAAAGATTTTTCAGACTTGTTTGAAAGTAAAATAAAATTCGAAGATTACATTGTTGAATTGAATGAGATTCGAAGAGAAGAAGCGCACAATCGTGATGTTTCAGTAAAGGATTTAGATAGGCTTAAAATAATTTATGAGTTTATGCTTATTGAAGTAACAGAAAAATTCCCTGACATAATTCCTTCATATTTAATTGATAATTGGAAAATTCAATTAAAAGAAATAATGCATCCTAAAATAGATTTGCCTTACTCAGATTCAGAAGTACTTAATGAAAGTAATCAGCAATTGAAATTAATAAAATCAGTTGCAAATATTCAAGGACTTATTAATCATATACAAGACAAAGAGGAAAAGCTAAAAAGTGTTCTTGTGCCAGTTCTAAAGCGAAAAATTCACAATGAATTATTGGACATTCTTTTAACCTATAGAACTTTGCATGAAGAATTATTAGAGTGCGGTAAAACAGGGGTTTTATCAGTAGTCGTTGATAAACAGAATGAGATTGATGAGTACACCAAAAAGCTAAATGAATTTGCAGAAAAGTATGTCTTTGAAGAATCTTGATAAAGAACTAAACACAACAATGTATATAGAAAATAAGGCAGATAGTGGATTATTGAAAGGCATTTCTTCGTTGGTAAACCGCTGAAGCTTTTGCTTCGGCTACTTAAAAATGTTTCAACGGTGCTAAAACAAAAACTTCGGCTCAGTGCAAACTTGAAAGTATTGTTCTCTGAAATGCCTTACTTGCTATATACCCAACGTTACAGGGCATTAAAGTGATAGGCAAAGCTGTAGTAAATTTAAAATAGACAATAAAATATTTAGTATAAACAGAACTTAAATTAAGGAGAAACTACTATGGGAATTAAACCAGGACCGAAAAGAATTGCAAAATCTACAGGAAAACCTGATAGACGCCAACGAGACAATAAGAAAACACCGGGTAATACTCCATCATTGAAACCGCATAAACATAAAAAAGGAGATTAAATGATAGTTTTTTTATTAAATTTCACGCAGCGTGTATCCTGAATTTGAAAAGAGAATAAAAAGATTTTTAAATGAACAACCACATTCAAATTCGTCGAGAATTATAAAATCAATGCGACAGAATTTGACTTGGAGCGGTTCTTATTATGCCTTATATGACAATTTATTCTGTTCTTTAGGCGTTAATTTTGGTCTAAATTGTATTAGTACTGAGAAATCGACAAGAGAAACTTATTCTGTTTTTATAAGGTTTAGTGAAGAGAACCACTTGAAGGAGAAATCAAAAGTTGTTGAATACTATACAGAGGGGAGGAGTTGGAAGTTATGTCAGGAAAAGTTGGCAAAAGAGTTAACTTATTTCCTGTTGAGAATTGACAATTTGAAAGAGTTAATAAATAACGCCCTGTAACAGCGGGTGCTATGTAAGGCATAAGCTGCTGAAAAAAAGCAAAGTGAAAAATTGAATTTAAGAATAGGAAGTTAGAAGTATGGACCAAAAATATACTTGTTACTGTGGTCTTTACTGTGGAAATTGCCCTGTTAAAGTGAAAGTCGAGCCTGCGTCAACAGTCTTATATCAGGAAATGAAAGAGCTAGGATTTGAGGAGATTATATCATTCTTTCCTGATGGAGATAAATTTTGGTCGTTTTTAAAAGGTATGTCAAACAGAGGCGTATGTATCTCGTGTAAGGAGGGAAGTGGAAATCCAGCTTGCAAAATTTGACAATGTGCAAAAGAAAAAAATGTTGAAATGTGTGCTTTGTGCGAGAGTTATCCTTGCGAGTATTTTACGGAATTTTTTGAAGCCTACCCTGAATTAAAAAACGATAACTCTATTCTGCGGGAGAAAGGCTGGGAGTCATGGACAAAGCTTCAGGACAAACGGCAAGCAGAAGGGTGCTGTTTTGCCTATGTTAAGAATGACACTAAATAGGACAAAAAATATTTACAAAATGACGAACCGTTAACAATGACTATTGGCAATGGCGGGTGGAAGTACAATTCGAAAGATCAGATCCCGCTCAGGTTTTTCTGTTTTTGCGAATGGAAAGTCACACGCAATCTGCCACTACTCATACAATTTACCGTTGTGCCGCATATAAACATGCCACACTAATATTATCCTAAAGAGAAAATAAAATGAAAATGATATTGATTATTGTAGGGATTATTTTAATGATTATCGGAATTGTTTGGGGTTATTATGGAGGATTTAAAAAAGTAACCTGCCATATTGAAAAACAAGGAGGAGAAATACTTGTATATAGACAAATGACTGGAGACTATGCTCAAAGTGCAAAATTAATGGATGAAATTTATCATTCATTGCTCAATAAATATGAAATTGAAACTTTTAAAGGATTTGGAATTTACTATGACAATCCAAAAGAAGTGGAAAAAAGTAAGTTACGTTCTGAAATAGGTTGTGTCGTGGAGAAAAAGGATAGTTCTAAATTGACTCAAATACATAATGATTTTGAAATAAAAACATTTCCTGAAAAAACGTATATAATAGCCGAATTTCCTAATAAAGGAAAACTTTCAATCTTATTTGGGCTAATGAAAGTGTACCCTGCAATTGAAAAATTTGTGAAGGAAAATCATAATAAACAAGAAGGTTTTGTTATGGAAATCTACGATGTTCCGAATAAAAAAATAGACTACAGAAAAGAAATTATTGAATAAAATGTTCGACGGCACAACAAGCCATCATAAAGCAATCCTGGCTTTGGCGGGACTTGGTAGGTATGCTCCCCCGCCAGCATAAGCACAAATAAGAAAGAGAATATACTATGCGCAACCCGGGCCACTTCATATGGCCGAACCGTTACATTATGAAGTCAACATTACTTACACTATTGTTCTATGTCTGGACCAGCTGTTTCGTTTTTGGTCAGGCGGATTTTAGCAGCAGACTTTCAGATTCTGCTCTTGAACTAACCAGGCAAAAAGTGGTTTACGATCCGGGTTATTTTAGAATTGATTATCCGAATGGGGACATTCCTAGTGACAGAGGGGTATGCACGGACGTGATCGTAAGAGCCTAACGGAAATTGGGGATTAACACGACCGGACAAAAATATAGATCACAGAAGAGTTCCCAAACTCATGGTTTTCTTTACCCGACACGGTAGAGTTAAGCCTATTGCAGAAGAGGCAGATAGCTATCTACCCGGTGATATTGTTTGCTGTAATTGAGGTGGTGGAATCGACCCACCAAAGTTGTCTTACAGGAGAAGGCATTGTACCGAGCAGAGCGAGAAATGAATGCCATATATTAAAGTCATTTTATGAATAAACCACCTAAAGGTGCTGTGGTAAATTGGTGCGTTGGGCAAGAAAACGGTATAAACGCTATTGAACATGATTAAACTAAGCATTCCATTGGTTAAAGAGGGTGCGAAAACAGTATCCATTCCTTTTCTATCATTGGCGTTATGGTTATTATTGTTAACTTTAGAAGTGATTTAGTATAACAAGAGCCGTATATCGGTAGACTGTCACGTACGGTTTTGTGAGAGGTTTGAGGTGACACTCCTCTTGCCTACTCGACCCACGGAACTTTATGTGCAACTATTTCTAAAAACAAATAACAAATAACAATTAATAGATTAATATGAATAAAATTTACAAACTAGAAAAGGAGAAGAATTTAATTATTACTGCTGATTATATAGCAATTAGCTCAAAGAATTACAAAGATTATGAAGAAATGAAAAAGAAGTCAGAAATGATTTCTCTCAAAGATTCTTTTACTTTTATCAATAAAAAGAATCTTCATGAATTATCTTATAATTTAGAAGAAGGTAGTATAAAACTTAAATATTCTTCAGAAATAGAAATAAATGATAAAATTCAAATTACACCTTTAGAAAAACAGGACTTAAAATTAATTGCTGATGAAGTTCAAAGTAATTTTCGTTTAAATAAAGAAATTAAATCAGAGAATAAAATCAAACCTATATTTACTAATGGCTTAAGTGTAATTGTTGCAGCTGCAATATCATGGGTAATGGTAAGTGCTGCATTTAAAATGCAAAATGGAGAAACGATAGAGATTTCTGGAAGACGTAGTGGTATTAAAAAGTTATTAATATCTTTTGTAGACTTTTTAGGTCCTTATGGAACTACTGCTGTTTGTTTATTAATTATAGGCTATTATATATATAAACTAATAAAGAGATTTAAAAATCCTTCCGATTTAGTGCTAATTAAGAAATAGAAGTGCATGATACACGCTTGTATAATATTGGTGGGTAGAGTGTCTGATAGGGTTTGGTGCTTTTAAAAAGCAGCGGCAAGGTAGCTATTTTAGAATTACATTTAACTATAGCTATTCTAAAATGGCTACCATGTCTTTTCATAAAATTTGAAACATGAATCAACTAAGGCGCCTAGGGTAGATAGCGCCAACCGTTCCATTATGAAGCCAACACTACTAACACTATTTTTCTATATCTGGACCAGCTGTTTCGTTTTTGGTCAGACGGATTTTAGCAGCAGGCTTTCAGATTCTGCTCTTGAACTGACCAGGCAAAAAGTGGTTTACGATCCGGGTTATTTTAAAATTGATTATCCGAATGGGGACATTCCCAGTGACAGAGGGGTATGCACGGACGTGATCGTAAGAGCCTATCGAAAATTGGGAATCGACTTGCAGAAGAAAGTGCATGAAGATATGAAAGCGAACTTCGACAAGTATCCTAACAATTGGGGATTAACACGACCCGACAAAAATATTGATCACAGAAGGGTTCCCAACCTCATGGTTTTCTTTACCCGATACGGTATCGTTAAGCCTATGACAGAAGAGGCAGATAACTATCTTCCCGGTGATATTGTTTGCTGGAACCTGGGTGGTGGAACAACACACATCGGACTGGTTGTGAATAAAAGATCACGGGACGGGAAAAGGTATTTGATCGTTCACAATATTGGGGGAGGACAGGTAATTGAAGATTGCTTGTTTAAGTATCGGATTATTGGTCACTTCCAGTACGAAGATAGAAATTCGAGTGTCAATAGCGGTTCCTAAATGCATATCGCATACCCGTGGAGGGTTAACTGCAATCGGTTAAAAACAAAGATTTATGGAAGAAACTAAAAATAAGGAAAGCTTATTTAAGCAGATGTTCATTACAAGAACACATGGATTTATCGATATCTCAAAGAAACGTCATTTTTGGCAGGAGTTAGCAAATGAACTTAATGGAACATTTAGAACGAAACATACCGTTTCGAAAGAGTTCGAAAGATTGATTTTGCAAATTCCTTACAAGCAATATTCAATAGAGTTCGAGGAATCTGATACCCAACCCTTGAAAATTAATTGCAAATTAGGAGCCAATCAGAAATTTGAATTTTCGATAAGTTACGAAGACTCAATTGAGAAACTTCTAAAATTATTCGGGCGACAAGACATTCAGGTGGGAGACGAAGTTTTTGACAAAAAATATTTAATACAAGGAACGGATGTTGGCTTAATTACTGATTTATTGACAAAAAGTGAGATAAAAGAAATTCTTTTGGTGAATAATGTGTTTTCCTACAATTGCCGTTATAATGAAAGGAATAGTATGCTTCAGCTTTCGAGTCTTGTGAGTCGAACAATTAATTCAAGATCTGAATTGTTTAATCTATATAAGCTTTTCTGTTTGACCATAGACCAAATGGAAATATTTAACTTGGTAAAATAATAAAAAGCAGTTAGTAGCGTGTCATAAAGTATTGGGCAGATAGTGGTAAAATCTAAAACAAATACATTTAACAAACATACCATTTATTTGTAGGGTAAGTGCCTTGAAATGTGTCTGCCGCTAAATGCATTGACCCCCTTAACTGCATAAAAAAATAACCCTATGGAATACGATAAGAAAAAATACAAAGTTTACACCTGGAGACACTGGATGGTTCTACACTGGATTGTAAATCCGGGTTTGGCTTTTAACGAATTGGTGTTAGGACAGCGCGTTCCGAAAATCTCTTTGGTGGATAAGACCTCCGATAAGCCAAGAATGGAAAAAACCTATGTTCCCTGTCCACATTGCAGTAAGCTTCACGATGGGCGAACCTGGTCCCCGCAAAATGGAACTGGATTTAACAATTGGTTTGGTCTTTACTGTCCCAATTGCGGAGGTACAATTCCCTGTATCACCAACGGTTTGAGCTTTGTTTTGAAGTGCCTGACATTTCCCGTTTGGGGATGGTTTAGAAAAAGCCTGAAAAAAAGGTGGTTGGAGAAGCAGCCCCAAAGGTATGAAGGCATTGACCTGAATATTGTTCCCAATCCATTCGATAAAAAAAGTTGGAAGGCAACAGGATTAACCTGGGGGGTATTTATGTTTTTAGTAATGACATTTATCTTCCCATTTTTTGAAGGAGAAGAAATAACCTTGGATAGTGTATTGATCGCAATTCCTTTTTGGACAATCGCTGGTTTTGGATTTGGTTATGCAATGAAAATTTATACCAGTAGAACTGCAGGAAAGAACGATAGAACAACTACGGCCAACAATGGCTCATAGGGTAAGCCATTTCCCCATCCATCGTGAGATAGGGTTTTAGCAGCGATACATTAGGTCATGCTATGAAAAGAATGAAGCAGATATATACTTACATATTGATACTTTCTATATGTTTTGCAGGATGTGCCAGGAAAGCAAAGCAGTGGTTCGTGGTTGAAAAATTGGACAACAAAACCTATGTTATTTCGGAACCGAATAGCTCACAGGGCAATTCCTGCTTCCTACTGTTGGGGGATCGGGAAGCGATTCTTTTTGATTCGGGAACAGGCGAAAATGAGGGGAAAGGCATTGCCCGAATTACGGACACAATTACAAATCTTCCCTTAACCCTACTGCTATCCCATTTTCATTTTGATCATATTGGCAATACGGAGGAATTTTCTCGAATCGGGATACCTGAACTCGATTGTTTTAGGAGTAGAATCGCAAGGGATAGTATCTTGAACCTCTCCTGTAAGGAGGTGTTGTCTGAAAATACCAAATCGTTGAAGGTATCGAAATGTTTTCCGGTTGGGGAGGAGATTGATTTGGGCAATCGTAGGATTACTATCCTACATACTCCGGGGCATTCCAGGGAATCTATCTCCATTGTAGATAGAGAGAATAAGTATGTATTTATGGGAGACCTGGCTTATAACGGATTACTGCTCGTTAATGATTGCAGAAAATATGTGAACAGTATCAATTGCCTGCTAAATCGTAGCGATTCAACCTATCGCTTCTTTGGTTCGCATGGAAAGTCTGAGGTCGGTTTTGCGCACCTGCAGAGAATTGGAGATGCCCTTGAATGCTATCAAAATCCGGAATGGAAACCGGAATCCGTAAAGCAAATTAACTTCTTTGGAGTTGTTAAGGATTTGATTACCGTTGATGGTGTGTCATTTATTGTGGGGTATAGGGATGTATTTACCAATGATTGCGAAAAAGAAACAGGCTCCAATGAATAATTTATCAGGAAGTTGTAAGGGAGAGTCTATTTTTGTGGCTCTATATGATTTACTCGCAAGCTCGTTAACATGTTAGTAATGGGTAAAAATGCATTGTGTTTGTTCGTAGAATACGTATACATATAATTCCTTGTTCGGGATCGCATAAACTTTAATCGTAGCGCATCGGCATTGGCAACGGAGGTGGGGCCCCATAGGCGAGTGAGGCGTGAAGAACAGAATGCTGTTTGAGGGAGGAACGACCGAGTTCATTCTGTTTAGCCTTCGAGCCGTTAAGGGTCACCGAGTGACGTAGCCTTGATTTTTTGTTTCTTTTGTATTAAGACAAAAGAAAAGTCCGTCCGGCTAAAGGACGAAAGCATCGCATTAGGAATTACTTTGAACGAAAAGCACCCACTATAATCCATATAGGACTATTTTTGTTGGATGTGGCTTTATTTAATAGGAATGATTTAAAAGTATAGTTATGAGATTTCTGTGTTTGTTTGTCCTGTTTGCGATTGGTTGCACTACTTCTACCCATAGAAGTAATTTTAGGGGGAATGTACGATTCAACCACCTGTACGTGGTGATTGATGATTCTACCTATAAGAACTTGTTTGAGGGGATGAAAATATTGGAGGATTTTTCCTATATCAAAGAGCAGAGTGTTGATTCGGAGAAAAAGTCATGGACAGGGAAATACTTATTCGGCAGGCATCAGTATTTGGAGATATTAAAGCCTGTTGGTGATAAAAAAGGTAGAGTAGGGGAAGTGGGGCTTGCTTTTCGAACCGATAAGCTGGGCACAATGAATTTGATTAAGGATCACTGGGAAAATAATGATGAGAATTTCACCTACTCCCAAAGAAAAATTAAGCGGAAAGGGAAATTGTCGCCGTGGTTTGATTTTTTAAGTCTACAACAGAGTGATTCTTTGAGAGTATTTTCCTGGCTTATGGAATCTCCTAAAGAGGAATTGAGGAGCGTGGGATTTAGTAGAGCAGATCTTAAGGAAGTTATTAGTTGGGAAAAATACTCAAACCACCGAAGGGCAAAGGACCTGAAGATCCCTGCTGATTCTGTTGCCTATGAAAAGAACTTTAACCGTATTACACAACTTCATTTGACCCTGACCCAGTATGAACTTGACGGCTTGAAACGTTCCCTTAGGGATTTTGGATTTACTGAAAGTGGCAACAAGCTGGTAAGCCAGGATGTTACCATAGAATATGTAATTTCGGAAAGCAAGCAATTCCTCTTGAATCGAATCGATTTTGAGTTGGCAGGTCCTATGAAACCGGGAACCTATTCCTGTAATAATCTAGAGTTTAAAGTAACAGAAGACAGTGCGCACATTCGATTTCTGTACGATAATTAGTGAAAACTTGAGTTCTGTTTGTTATGCTTGGATTATAAGCAGTATATGGTTTGTTGAGTTTGTGCTTTTAATGGAAAAAGCTATTGGCTTTTGGCTATTGGAAAGGCTATTCCGATTAAATGGGGAGCCAATGGCTAATCGCTTGTAATTGTAGGTGTGCAAAAGGGATACAATCAATTAGAAATACGATTCCAATATAATTCATATAGAGCCTTTTATTTCTTTTCTGTAGTTTTTGTAAGTACTTGCACCCTATACCACTTGCCACTAACTCCCTGCTTTGTTTCATTATTTACATAAAAAGTTTCCTGGATACTTTCTCTTAAGGCCTGTTTTGTTAACTTTGATGAGGGCATATTCTTTAAAGTAAAGGCCCACGCGATAAAATATAGCGGATATTTATTGGACGATTTGGATATAGAAGGCAAAAAAATGTAGTCTATAGACCGATAGCGCTTGTAGGTGTCACTTATTTTAAATCTATAAACAAGTTACAAATAAGGCGTATAAAAATTATTCGGCAAATTTTAATTAATTTTTACAAGTTATTAAATCAAGAATATTTATCAACGGTTTGATAATTAAAGTATAACTATTCTTAGCAGTTTAATAGGTATTTAATCAAGATAGGTTCGGTAAGTATGATAAAAAAACATTTTTTGCCAGCCCGCTTTTTGCTTTATTTGTGTTTTACTAAAGCACATTTATTCCTCTTCGCTTCACAAAAGAGCTTTAATCTTCATATAGAAAAATACATTAATAATAATTATTATATTTGCTACACAGGCGAATTATGTATATCTTGATAAAATATTTCAAAATACATAAAACAACTTAATCTGTCTGATATTTGCTCAACAAAGCCACAATACATCTCATGTATCGGTAATAGAATCAATATTTTTATTCATTTTATCGAAGACCTTGTATTCTGCAGGTACACTAATTGTAAATAATTTCATTCTTTAATATCGAGATTGAAGGCGGTAACCGAAAAGCCTAAAATAGAGTAGGTGTTTTAAACTTCATTATTATGAAAACTAAAAAGATAAACAGAAAATTGGTTTTAAAAAAAGAAACAATCTCTAATTTAAACATGAGTAACGTAAAAGGTGGAGCAGCTAATCCAACGGATACTTTCCCACACTGGGACACAGTTGACTGCCCTGCCCACACAGAGAATCTTCATTCTTGCAAGATTTATTGTTTTTTAAAACCAGCAGACGAAACAAATTGGTATTGTTTGTAATTACATTTTTAAACATTTATTGAATACCAAATTAAAAGGGCTATCTCGAAAGTTTTTGATAGCCCTTTCCTTAATAGGAAAATTTTTAAATATAATTGGATGGCTTTCTTTAAATTAAATCATTATGGATTGGGAAAAAATATCTGAATTAAATAGAACTGAAATTGAATTAAAACTTTCCCAGTTCGAAGATATATTAATGTTGCAAAAGGAAGCATATGAGAGAGAGCAAGGACTTATGGGGGGTAAATTGGGAGTTACCTTGTTTTTTCTATACTATGCAAAAATGACAAATAGGCAAAAACCATATGATTTTGGATTAGAATTAATATCTAAAGTATTTGATGATATAAATAATGGTTTTAATTATCATACTCATGCAGGTGGTTTGGCAGGTATTGGTACAATATTAACTTTACTAACTGAAGCAGATTTGTTAGATGCTGATTTAAATGAGATTTTAAATGGGCTTGATGAATACCTGTATACTTTAATGATATCTGAAATCCAGAATGGTAATTACGATTTCTTACATGGAGCAGTTGGTTTAGGTTTTTACTTCTTAAAAAGAAAAACAAAAGAATCAAAAAAATATCTTAATGAGTTCATAAAGGAATTGAATAAAATTGCCATAAAAGACGAAGAAGGAATTAGATGGTTATCAGTTTTAGATCATAAGAAACAAACTAAAGGTTTTAATATTAGTTTATCTCACGGTTTGGCAAGTATCATTGTTTTTTTAAGTAAGATTTATTCTGAAGGAGTTGCAAAAGAAAAGGTTTCTGAGTTATTAAATGGTTCGGTAAAGTATTTGTTAAATCAACAGCAGGATGTTTCAAAATACAAATCAAATTTTCCTTCATTGGTGAGTAAAGATGAACCTACAACTTATAGCAGATTAGCCTGGTGTTATGGTGATTTGGGAATTGGAACAGCATTGTATGTGGCAGGATTAAATACTAATAATGAAGCCTGGAAAGTAAAAGCTATACAAGTTGTTTTACATTCTACCAAAAGAAGAGAAGAAAAAGTCACTGGAGTAGTTGATGCAGGAATTTGCCATGGAGCTGCCGGTAATGCACATATCTACAATAGAATGTATAATTACACAGGTAGAGATGAATTTAAAGAAGCAGCAATATACTGGTTTGAACAAACTTTGCAAATGGCAAAATATGATGATGGCTTGGCAGGTTATAAAGTTTGGAAAACACCAGAGCATGGAGGTTTGCAAAATGTATATGGATTTTTGGAAGGAATTGCGGGTATTGGTTTAGCACTTATAAGTGCCGCTTCAAATATTGATCCCAAGTGGGACGAGTGTCTTTTTCTGTCTTAGTTTTGTATACAATTAGTTTATTAATACTGAAGAATATTAGATGAATAATTTCAGATATAAGAGTTTTGATAATTTTGTTCTAAGGGTGCCATTACTGTCATTGAATTATATACAGTCAATTTTTGCAAATAAAGACACATCAGATGAAGATTTAAAAAGGATCTATGAAAATTCAAAAATTCAAGAAGCTATTTTCCTTGCATCTCCAATATTGCATAGTGAATTGTTAAAATGGTTAAACAATGAACTTTCAAATGCTAAAAAAATTGAACGATTAAAAGAATCCCTTACTAAGTATTTATTAAGAATGGGTAGTCGATGCACACCATTTGGTTTATTTGCAGGTTATGGTTTGGGAAAAATTGGTAATAAAAATCAAATTGAGCTAGACGATGACCAAAAGTATTATGCTCATCTAAGGTTAGATATGAACTATCTTTGTGCATTAGCTATAGATTTATCTAAAATTAGAGAGATCAAAGAGCAAATCAGATTTTTTCCTAATTCAAGTATATATAAATCAGGAGAAAAATTGAGATATGTTGAATATCGTTACAACAATAGTAAAAGGAATCATTTTGTAGTAGCTGTTGAAGACTCTGAATATTTACAACAAGTATTAAATACTTCAAAAGAAGGTGCTCAAATTAAGGATTTAGCAAACCTCTTAGTTGATGATGTAATTTCGTTTGATGAAGCTAAATTATTCATAGAAGAACTTATTGATAGTCAATTGCTAATTAGTGAATTGGAGCCATCAGTTGCAGGTGCAGAATTTCTTGATCAAATAATTGAAATTTTAAAGCCTCTCAAAAATATTGATAATATTATTGTTTTGCTTCAAAGGTTAGAAAATGATATTATTAAAGTTAGAAATAAAGAAATCGGAATTCCTGCAGATATCTATAAAAAAATAATTGAGAAACTGTCAAAACTTGAAACGAAGTACGATATTAAATATTTATTTCAAACTGATTTAGTAATCTCTGCTAAGGAATTAAAATTAAATTCTGATATTTCAAACGATGTATTAAAAGGTATTGAATTAATGAACAAATTAACGCCTAATAGAACTAACGAAAATTTATTAAAATTCAAAGAGGCGTTTTATGAAAGATACGAAGAGAGAGAAGTACCTTTGTTACAAGCACTGGATGTTGAATCAGGAGTTGGCTATATTCAACATACTGACAATGGAGATCTGAATCCATTAGTTGATGATATTGCATTACTTGTAGGTAAACCACAAAATGATTATAATATAAAATGGAATAAATTAGAGTCTTTATTACTAAAAAAATACAATGAAACTTTATCGAAAGGATTAAGTGAAATAGAAATTACCGACGAAGATGTTAAAGATTTTAATGCTAATTGGGATGATTTACCTTCCACTTTCAACGCAATGGTGGAGATTATTTCATCATCAGAGACTAATGAAAGACCAATAATAAAATTTAGTTCTGCTGGAGGATCTTCTGCTGCTAATTTATTGGGAAGATTTTGTCATAGCAGTTCCGATTTATATAGCTACGTAAATAGTATTACAGCAACTGAAAAGGATATATTTCAAAATTCTGTTTTAGCAGAGATTGTTCATTTACCAGAATCAAGAACAGGAAACATCTTACTAAGACCTCAATTAAGAGATTTTGAAATACCTTATTTGGCTAAATCAACGGTTTCTGAAGACAGTCAAATTTCCATTAAAGATATAGTAGTATCAGTTAAAAATGGGAAAAAAGTAGTTTTAAGTTCAAAATCTTTAAACAAAGAAATTATTCCAAGATTGAGTAACGCTCATAATTTTTCTAATAATGCATTACCAGTTTATCAGTTTTTATGTGATTTGCAAACTCAAGATTTAAGAGCTGGAGTTGGTTTTAATTGGGGAGCATTATCAAATGAATATGGTTTTTTGCCAAGAGTAAAATATAAAAATATTATATTATCTGAGGCAATTTGGAATATTAAAAAAGAAGAGTTTAAAAAAGTAATTGAAGCTAAAGATGATGCAAATATTGAAAAAGAAGCCAAATTATGGAAAATGAGACATAATTTACCCGACTATGTATTATTAGCAGATGGAGATAATGAACTATTATTCCACTTAAATAATACGTTGTGTATAAAAACATTACTCTCATTGGTGAAAAAACGACCTGCGTTTCAGTTAAAGGAATTTTTATTTAACGCTAAAGATGCAATAGTAAAAAGGAGAAAAGATAGTTTCACTAATCAGATTGTGTTTTCTTTTTTCAGATCACTAAAAAATTAGCATTCACATACTATGTGCAATATGGAGAAATTACAAAAAACAACAGAACGTACTTTTGTAATAGGCGATGAGTGGCTATATTATAAATTGTATTGCGGACCAAAAACTTCCGATGAGGTACTTACTAATGCAATTAAGCCATTGGTTGATGAGCTAATTGAAAATAATGTAATTGATAAATGGTTTTTTATACGATATGCCGATCCTAAAAAGCACCTTAGAATAAGATTTCATTGCTGTAATCAGAAAAGTATTTCAACTATTATCAATTCTGTTAACACTGCCTTAAAAACTTATATTGATAATGATTTAATATGGAAAATACAAGTAGATACATATCAGAGAGAGATAGAACGATATGGAGAAAATACAATTGAATTGTCCGAAGAATTATTCTTTTACGATAGTAAGTTGATCGTTGATATGATTGATTTAATTGAAGGTGATGAAGGAGAAACGATTCGTTGGTTATTTGCTCTCCGTGCAATTGATAGTTTGTTAGATAATTTCATGTTTGATGAGCAGCAGAAATTAATATTGTTGGAGAATCTGAAAGATGGTTTTGGTAGAGAATATGGTATGAATAGGGCTTTAAAATCACAACTTGATAAGAAATTTAGAACTGAACGACAATCTATAAATGATGTAATGAACAAAGAATTAGATTCACAAAGCAAGATTAAACCATTGTTTGAGTTATTAAAACAAAAATCATCAAGAATAAGGTATATCTGTATTAAGATTCTAAATATAGAAAAAAGAAATATGCTTTTTCGTCCACTTAATGATTTAATGGGAAGTTACATTCACATGTTAATGAATAGGTTGTTTAAATCAAAACAACGTTTACACGAAATGGTGATTTATGATTTCTTATACAGATACTACAAATCGGAAATTGCAAAAAATATATATAAACCTAAATTGGAAAAAGTATTATAATAATATCAAATCTTTCAACTATTCGAAAATATAGGAGTAATTGCAAGATGCTAATTGACAAAACCTAACTACAAGCATGTTGGTAAGCCTGCACTATCCAACCCAAAACTAAAGGCTATAGTACCCTCGAATGTTTGGACCAGAAATCTTTGTTTTTAAGTTGAATTTAAGCAGCATTACGATAGATAAATGCCGGTTTGTTTCTATCGATTCCTTGGTGATCCCGGTTATGGTATTGATTGATCCATTTCTTAATCCCTTGGTAAAGCTCTAGGCCGTTGTTTGCTGGATTAAGATAAATGTAATGGTATTTAATGGTTCTCCAAAACCTTTCGATATAAATGTTATCCAAAGCTCTTCCTTTGCCGTTCATACTAATTCGGATCTGCTCCCCCTAGAGGTACTCAACGTACTCTTTGCAGGTGAACAGGCATCCCTGATCGCTGTTTAGTATCTCCGGTTTGCCACGGGTGTCCACAGCTTCTTTTACCACCCTCAGTGATGCATCTGCATCCAGGGAGTTGCTCAGGCCCCAGCCCACAATGTAACGACTGTATACGTCAATAATGGCTGTCAAATACATGAATCCGTGCTGCATGGGGATGTAGGTAATATCAATTTCCCAAACCTGGTTGGTTCTGTTGATCTCCAGATTGCGCAACAGGTAGGGATGAACGAACTTCTTCACCCCCAAAACAGTCAGGTGCTTTCTGGGGTAGATTGCCCGAATGTTGGCCTTTCTCATCAAGCGTCTCACTCTTTCGTAGGAGGCCGGGATACCATAATCCTTTAGCTTGGATTGCATCGTTAAAACTCCTGCGGTAGGCTCTTCCAGTATGTGTTCATCCATCAATTGCATTATCTTTAGATTCTCCGGGGTTTCCCCTTTGGGAGTATAGTAGTAGGAAGCTCTTGGAATGCCCAAATACTCGCACTGGGTGCGAATACTCAGGCTCGAATCTCGGTTTACCAGCAACATAAGATCTAGAGTTTTCCCAATTTCTTTAAGTTTTTTTTTAGGAAATCGTTCTCCATTTCCAATTTCCCAATCTTGGTATACAACTTATCCGAATCGATCTCATCGCTGTTTTTCTGCCCGCCAGGCTTGTCGAAGATGCTGGTGGATTTCTCCAAAAACTCCTGCTTCCACTGAGATATTTGATTGGGGTGGAGTTCGAAGCGTTCGGCCAACTCGGCCAGTGTTTCTCTTTCTTTTAGGGCTTCAATGGCAACCTTGGCCTTGAAGGAGGAGCTAAATTTGCGTCGTGATCTTTTCATTCTTTCCATGAGTTTAATTTACATATAATTTTCAATTAAGCTCCTGGTCTAAAAATCTTGAGGTATTATAGTTTACTTGGGCAAAACTGCACCTTCACAAATAAAAGGCTATGAAATAATTGATTTAAAAGAACTAATAAACAACAGGGCATAACAAGCGCTCAAATAACATAGGCGGGTACCGGGTTTTTGAAGGTTTTGTACTTTTAATGAACAACGGCAAGGTAGCCATTTTAGAATAGTTATAGTTAAATGTAATTCTAAAATAGCTACCTTTCCTTTTTAGAAAATTTGAAACATAAATCAACTTTGGCGCCTACCTTACATAGCGTCATCCGTTCGCACAAATACAAACAATGATGAGAAGATTTTATACGCTAATTACAGTTTCTTTTTTTATTGCTCTTTCAAGTACAAGCTACTGTCAGAACAAATCTTTATTTGAAAATAGAATTAAAGGTCGGGTTATAGATACGCTTGAAATCAATGAAAATGATATGGTGGTTCATATCAAATGGTTAGATGATACATTAAGGGTTAAAATTCAAAATCAGAAACTTCATTTTGATTTTGAGAAAATGATTAAAGCGAGCAGAGGTAAAAGTTCCCTGGAGACTGAAAAAGGACGTCAATTATTTGTACAAGATATGAAAACCTGGGGGCAAAATTGTTTTTCGTATGCTTTAGAGAGATATTTTGCTAATAATGGTTTCTGTAGCCAAAGAGTTTTTAATAAGAGAACAACCATAGGATTAGAAACGATCCATCAAGTTATCGCTAATTATTTTGAAGAAGTCATAGCATTTAGCACAACTCCTAAGCGAAATCTAAAAACAAAGCTTCCTGATAATGTACTCCTTGCGTTCCTAAACTCTTCTGATTTGATTATTCATGCTGTGTATTACTCAAATGGGATTTTTTACACTAAAAACGGTGGCTTTAAAGCTTCTGAATTTGTTAATCTAAAGAAATTTCTCAAAGAAAATTATTGGGATACAAAAACGATTAAAGTCTTCAAACTCAATAAAGCAAAAGTGAATTTCCAAAAAATAGGTAATAGTATTTGTGGTAACAGTGAGTCATAGCGCATGCCGGGTCCCGGCAGCTATCGGGATGGCTTGGCTGGATATAGAAGTATCCCTGCGAAAGCTTGTACTCAGGCCGAACGAATGCTTACCCAATCGATTTGAATAGAAACTTAATAGAAATAAATACAATGAGATATAATTTAGTAGTAAGTAGGTTGCTTGTTTTGATTTTAGGTCTTGTTTTCATTGCGTCATGTGGTACCAAAGAATATAAGAAAATACCTTTGGGCAATCTTGAACCAAAATTAAAAAGTAGAGGGAGTTTAGTGGTCAAGGATATTCTTACATCAATAAACCATGAAGATGGAGCTAGATTTTTATTGGACAAAGATTATATGACTCCAATGGTGCACGGTAGAATAATGCATAATCTTGAGATGTATAGTGAATCCTATAAAATGATTCCAAAGATTATTGGGAAAGTGTCAAAATATAGTTTGGTTCAAGTGGTAGATAAAGGGCTGATAAAGACCATGAGATATAAACTCGAAACAGACTCCAACGATATGAAATTTATAGAACTTAAGGTGGATATTAATATTGATTATGGGCTTGCCGATTATTATTTATATGTGACGAGTAAGGATGGAATGTTGCAGAGACAGAATATTTTACCCGTAGCAGTTAAATAATGACCATGTACAACATTTTTAAAGTTGTTGAGATGGTATTCTTTTCGCCTGCGCCCTATCGTAAAGTTTTGTTGAAGAACTTTTTCCTTACTAACTTAAACAGATCGGATGGCCCGGAGGTCTTTTCCCATCGGGCGGTATCCCTTTGGGAGCAGAACCCGGACTTTTAAAAACAGACGGCACACCTTTTCAAATTGCAATAGAACATTTTGAATTTACCGTCATCCCCCTGTACTTGTTTGGAGATGATAGGAATCAAAGTACCGGCGGCAAGGGTGTCAGTTCTGGTGTCAGGAGTCCAAGTACCGGCGTCAAAGTTGTCAGGTCTGGTATCAGGAGTCAACGTATCGATTGCAAAGGAGAAAAGTCCGGTTCGGAAAAATCACCTATGTGAATCTATCCCTCCTTGTCAATTCCCGCCGGCAAAGTTGTACTTTTTGGCAAATTATATCTAGTTTTGTGCAAAAGGGTTTCCTCATTGAGGAATTAAAAGGGAATCCGGTGGAAAACCGGAGCTGTCCCCGCAGCTGTAATCCCACTTCGAAATGTTTCGAAATACGATTCTTAACATGAAGCCACTTTTCCAATTGCCTGGTTCAGGGAAGGAGAGGGAAGGTATTAAGAATTGGGAGAGCCAGAAGACCTGCCTTGCTATATAAACTGTTTCGTAACTTCGGGGAACTGAGTGACGAAAATATAATTGCTATAATTATATCTTTCCATCTGCCTTCCCCACAATTTTGTGGAAGAAAATGAATTCACGCAAGCCTATTTACTGGGGGCTGATTTTTCTGATGACACTGGGATGTTTTGCTTGTCAATCCGGTGGGTCCAAATCAGGGAAAAAAGATACAGCAGCTCACCAAGCGATTGACTCGGCTTTTTACTATCAATCGACAATTCAGCATGCCAAAGGTTTTGAAATAAAGCTTAGGACGGACGGCCTGAAGCAGGTCACCGTATGGGATCCCTGGAACAAGGGAAAGGTGTTTCAACGCTACTACCTTAAAAACAGGGGCGAGAACCTGAAGGGTAAGGTTCCGGAGGATGGTCTTTTGGTGGAAGTACCGGTAAAGAGTATTGCTGCCTTATCCAGTACCCAGATCGGAATTTTGAAATTTCTGAATGTGGAGGATCGGATAGTGGCCGTTTCTCTGCGCGATCGAATCTACGATAAGGAACTGAATCGTAAGGCCCAGTCGGGGGAAATACAGGCAGTGGGGCATTCCGAAACCCTCAATTTTGAGAAAATTGTGGAACTTGATCCGGATTTGGTTATGCTATCCGGTTTTATGAAGATAACCGACAGGGAAAGCAAATTGATGCAGGCCGGTTTGCCGGTTGCCTATAATATTGAATGGATGGAAGCCTCCCCATTGGCCCGTGCTGAGTGGGCCAAGTTTATTGCGGCTTTCTTCAACAGGGAGGCCATGGCCGAAACTCATTTCCGTGAAATAGAGCGGCGATACAATGCATTGAAAGGATTGGTGAAGGATGTTAAGAGTTTACCCAGTATTCTATCCGGTTACAACTTTAAGGGAACCTGGTACATGCCCGGAGGGCAAAGTTATCTGGCTCAGTTCCTGCGCGACGGGAAAGCCGATTACTGCTGGTTCCAGGACTCCACCAGCGGAAGTATCCCCTTGAGTTTTGAGGTGGTTTTCGACAAGCAGAGCGACGCCGATATCTGGTTTAGCCCGGGACAGTGTAAAAATTTGGAGGATCTTAATAAATTGGATGAGCGTTACTCCCTTTTTCAATCCTACAAAACCGGAAGAGTCTTTAGCTATACCAAGCGTATGAACGAACGGGGAGCCAACGATTGGTTCGAGACAGGGGTAATGCAACCGGATGTGGTATTCAAGGATGTAATCAAGATTCTTCATCCCGAACTGCTTCCCGATTATGAATTGTATTACTACCAGCAATTGAAATAGAGAAATTATGGAATTAAGAAAGAGTGGAGGAATTGTTTCACTGCTGTTTGGGATTCTCCTTGTTGTAATTGGGGGAGTTTTCCTTTTGGATCTGATTTTTGGAAGTGTGAATATCCCTTTTCGTAAGGTTTTTGCCATACTGTCCGGGGGCGAAGTGAAAAGTTCCTGGAATTACATAGTATTGAATTTTCGATTGCCCAAAGCCTTAACCGCTATATTGGTAGGTGCCGGGCTTTCGGTTACGGGACTGATGATGCAGACCTTGTTTCGAAATCCACTGGCCGGCCCCTTTGTGTTGGGGATTAGTTCCGGGGCAAGTTTGGGTGTTGCCCTGATGGTAATGGCTTCGGCTTTGTTCTCCGGATTTTTCGGAGCGATATCCGCCATTTTGGGCAGTTGGGCCCTGGTGGTAGCTGCGGTTGCAGGTGCTTCCCTGGTTTTCTTTCTGGTCGCCCTGGCCTCCTTGCGGATTTCCGATAGCGTTTCGCTTCTGATCATCGGGATCATGTTTGGGAGTATCACAGGAGCGGTAGTAAACATTCTGCAATACTTTAGTGATCCGGAGCAGATTCAGAGCTTTATTGTATGGACCTTTGGGAGTTTGGCCGGAGTAACCTGGCACGAAATGCAGGTAATGGCGCCTATTGTGGTAACGGGAATGGTAATGGCCTTTTTTCTAATCAAGCCCATGGATGCCTTGCTGTTGGGCGAGAACTATGCACGGGGTGTTGGAATCTCTGTGAACCGTACCCGAATAGGAGTGATTATCAGTACGGCCCTTGTAGCCGGAACACTTACAGCATTTACAGGACCTATTGCTTTTGTGGGAGTAGCAGTTCCACACATTGCCCGTGCCATTTTCCGTACGGCCAGTCATAAGGTTTTAATGCCGGCCGTAGTATTGATCGGTGCGGCCATCATGCTTATCTGTGATATTTTTTCTCAGATGCCCGGAAATCAGAATACATTGCCCATTAACTCGGTAACTGCCCTGTTTGGTGGACCGGTGGTAATCTGGGTGATCATGCGAAGCCGGAATGTTAAGGCATCCTTTGCAGGGTAGGGGCTGTTGATTAGTGATATTGTAAATTAGGATGAAATAAGTTGGACGATCTGAACGGTTGAAAGGTCTGAAGGGTTCAAAGTTGATGAGCAACTGTTGCGTAAGGAAACTTACCACTTACCACATGCCACTTGTCACTTGCTACTTGCCACTTGTTACTTATAAAGAATAGTAGTAGTACTGTACCAGCAAGCTGGTCGTTTAAATAGAATAATCTGTTGAAAGAACAACAAAATATATTGATAACGCAAGATCTTTCCATTGGCTACAAGCAGGGAAAGAAGGAGAACTTGTGTTTGCTGTCGGATATCAACCTGACCATACGACGAGGGGAGATGGTTTGCCTTTTGGGTCCTAACGGGGCCGGGAAATCCACCCTGATGCGAACCATTGCCGGAATTCAGGCCCCTTTGGCCGGAACTACCTTGGTGGAAGGCATTCCAATTCGGGAACGAAACTATAAGGAGATAGCCCAATTGTTGAGTATTGTACTTACCGAGCGGATCAATGTGGGCAACCTTACCGTTTACCATATTGTGTCATTGGGACGACATCCCTACACCTCGTGGATGGGGCGACTGTCCGATGAGGACAATGAGAAGATCAAATGGGCATTGGAGCAGGTCGGTTTGGTGCATTACGCCAACCACTACATCAACCAATTGAGTGACGGGGAAAAGCAACGTGTGATGATTGCCAAAGCTTTGGCGCAGGATACCCCGCTGATTATGCTGGATGAACCAACAGCACATTTGGATTTGCCCAACCGGGTGGAGATTATGCGTTTGTTGCATCGCCTGGCAAGGGAGACCAACAAAGCCATTCTGCTTTCGACTCATGAGTTGGATTTGGCCTTACAGGCCGCCGATGTCATTTGGCTGATGGCCCGCAACCAACCTGTTAAAATAGGGGCTCCTGAGGATCTGGTGCTGAAGGGAAGCATTGAGGAAACCTTCCACAACAAATCCTTCAATTTCGACCGCAAGACCGGGAACTTCATCATGAACTACCAGAAGAAGCAAACCATCCAGTTGTTGGGTAACGATGTAATGGGCTTCTGGACTCAGCGCGCCCTGTCGCGTGAGGGCTATCAAGTTACCTGTGAAGAAACCGGCACCTGTTGTGTGAAGCTCTTGGAAGACAGGATGGAGTGGGAGGTTCGCCGGAACGGAAACGTTGTGAATTGTAAGAGTATTGAGGAGCTGTTGATGTTCTTGCGTAAAGCCTTTTCCAGTGATTGTGTCAAATTGAAGAATACCAATACACTGCAGAAATGAATTGAATAAAAAGTTTTGATATGTTTTAGAAACTGTTTCTGTTTTCTATAAAAAGTATAGTTTTGTCATGCTGATTTAGGTTTTCAACCTTCGGGTTGATTCAAGGGAATCCGGTGAAAGTCCGGAACTGTCCCCGCAGCTGTAAATCCTGGCCCCTGTGGTCATGCTTATGGATAATTGCCACTGTCCTGTTTCCGGTTTAGTCGGAAGGGATGGGAAGGTTTTCATAAGTGGGATGAGTCAGAATACCTGCCTTTTGTCAGATTCCAAATATTAAACTTCGGGGAGAAAGTTGAAATTGTATGTTTTTCATATGGTTCCTGTATTTCTTCCCGGTAATAGAACCTTATGAAACGTGCCTATTTGAATTATCCTTAAATCATACAGGGGGATGATAATTTAGATGGAGTAAGTTCTATATGGTTCTAATAAAAAATTATTATCATATGAAAAGAATTGTATTCCTTTTGATGGTGATACTGGTAGGCGGAGGATTTACCGGTTGTCATTACAAGAAAAAACACTCAACGGCTGATCTGTCCACATCAGCATTAAATCCCATCGGGAAAGCGGAATTCACACCGAATGTTGATTTTGCCCAAGGTTTTCGCATCCAAACATTTTCCGATTACAAATTGATCCAGCTTCTAAATCCATGGAAGAATGGAGAGGTGTCTCAACAATATTGCGTCCTGGCCCCGAATGCAAAACAACCTGCAGATCTTCCTGAAAATTGTATGGTGGTTCGTCAGCCGGTAAAAAGTATTGCCATTCTTTCTTCCACTCATGTGGAGCCTTTGAATATGGTTCACGAACTGGATGCTGTAACCCTGGTGGGCAATGGAGCGATTATCAATAACCCTTATCTGAATGCAAGAATTCGAACAGGGAAGGTAGCCGATTTAAAAAATTCAGGAATGGCCAAACCTGATGCGGAAAGTATTGTAGAGAATAATCCCGAGTTGGTGTTTGTGTCCGGGTTTGAGAGTGTTTCAGCCGAAGAGAAGAAGATGTTGGCAGCCGGGTTGAAGCTTTGCTTTGTTGCCGAATGGATGGAGGCCTGTCCCTTGGCTCGGGCGGAGTGGATCAAATTCTTTGCGGCCTTTGTTGGTAAAGATGAGGAAGCAGATCAGGAATTTGAAAGAATTGTTAAGGAATATCGCAGAGCCAGTGCGTTGGCGAAGGAGGTTGCTCACAAACCAACTGTAATGTTCAATATGAATTTTAAGGGAGTATGGTACACTCCCGGAGGAGATAGTTATGTGGCTCGTTTGGCCAAGGATGCCGGTGCCCATTACTATTGGACCAAAGATAAGAAGACCGGTAGTTTGCCTCTCAGTTTCGAATGTATTCTGGACAATCAGCAGACTGCTGAGTATTGGTTGAATCCAGGGTCTTCAAATAACCTGGAGGAACTGGCCAAATGGGATGAACGCTACACTTTGTTCAAAGCATTTCAGGAGAAACGTGTTTTTAATAACAACAAACGAGTTGGCCCGGGGGGAGGAAATGATTGGTGGGAAAGCGGTGTAATGCATCCTGATGTAATCCTGAAGGACATGATTCGGATTTTCCATCCCCAGTTGGTGCCCCAACACGAATTGTACTATTTCCAGAGACTGCAATAGAACAATGGCTAGAAGTGAATAAGAATGAATTACCAGAATATTCCAGGAAAAATATGATACGATTGATAGTTTGCGGTTTGGTCCTGTTGGGACTTACTGCTTGTGGAGGCTCCGGTTCCGGGAAAAGAGCGAACCAGGAGGAGAAAGGTGTTAGCAAGGGGTTCGATTTCAATGCGAGGGTGACTTATGCAAAAGGTTTTTCTATAGCAAGAAGAGAGAACTATAAGGAAATTACTGTATATAATCCTTGGAAGAACGATGATGTATTACGGAAATATGCCTTGATTCCACGGGGAGAGGATGTACCCGAAGGGTTAGATCCTAAGATTACAGTAGTAAAAGTCCCGGTAAAAACTGTTGCCATTTTTTCCAATACACAAATTGGTCCTTTGTTAAAATTGGGTCTAGAGGATAAGCTGGTTGGAATGACACGTGCCGGTAAGGTTTACGATAAGGGATTGTTGGAAAGGGTAGAAAAGGGGGATATCGCTCAACTGGGGGGTGCTCACAATAAAAATATCAATGTGGAAAAAATAGTTGAATTGGATCCGGAATTGATTCTTCTTTCGGCTTTTAATGAGGTAAAAGCAGGGGAGACCCGTTTGGATGAGATCGGCTTTAAACTGGCTTATGCCTTGAATTGGATGGAGGCAACTCCCCTGGGGCGTGCGGAATGGATGAAATTTATTGCTGCTTTTTTTAACAAGGGAGCCGAAGCGGATTCCATTTTCAATAGAATTGAAGACAACTACAATCAATTAAGACAGATAGCGCGGAATGTAAAAACGAAGCCAACTGTTTTGCTGGGGTGGAGCTATAGAGGGACCTGGTACATGCCGGGAGGTCAGAATTATATGGTTAGCTACCTGCGAGATGCCGGGGCCAATTATTTCCTTTTTGATGACGATACCAGGGGGAATATTCCCATGAGTGTTGAGACTGTTTTGGATCAATGCATGCATGCCGATTTATGGATTTATCCCGGTATTTGTAAAAATATGGACGACGTAGAGAATGGAGGTGAAGTGTTCACTCAATTTGATGCCTATCGGAAGGGGGAGGTGTATAACATTTATAAGAGAATGACTTCACAAGGAGGAAGTGATTGGTGGGAGAGCGGTTGTGTAAGTCCGGATGTGGTTTTGAAGGACTTTATTAAAATTCTTCATCCGGAACTGCTTCCCCAGGATACTACCTATTTCTTGAGTAAGCTGAAATGGGCGGATAAAGCTATACAGATTCATTAAGCTATATGTGTGCTTTGGTGTCAGATATCAGAATATGAACCCAAAGTAGCCTTTATTTCAGAGGAAGGATTTAACACATTTACATTTTAACCTATCTAAGATGACCAATCAATCTACCATATTCAATATTCTTTTTATTACTGGAAAGTATGACAATACCTACCAGGTAAACCAAGCCCGAAAATTTTTGGAAGAAGCCTGTCCGGGGGCATTTCAATTTCAGTTCTACAATTATGTGGATATCGATCAAACCCCCGGAGTTTTCGATGAGGTTTTGCAGTCGGCAACTGGAGCCGATATGGTTTTTATCACCAGTCACGGCGGATTTACCCATTTCCGGCGGTTTAAGGAGTTGTTTGACGAGCTGTCGCAGCGGAATAAGATCTTTTTGGAATCTGGCATTCAGGATGAGGTGGATGAATTGAGGAATCGATTGAACATTAGTCCCGAGGAATTTGGGATTATCTATCGCTACTATTCCATGGGAGGGGTAGAGAACCTGAGCAACCTGTTTCAGTGGATGGCCAATATTTGGAAAGGTGGGGACTATAGTATTTTCCCTCCGCAATCACCCGAGTGGGAGGGCATTTATGGTATTGATGGTGCGGCAGATAATTATTTTAAAGAGGTTGCTGCTTCCGATAAACCGGTGATTGGAGTTTTGTTTCACGCTCAATTCTTTCATACTGGGAATGTAGCTCACATTGAGGCCATAAAGAAAGAGATTGAAGACCAGGGAGCCATTCCTTTGGTTTGCTATACTGGTGTTTCTGTTCAGCCGGAGTTGGGCCGAAAAGGTGTACAATGGCTGATTGATGAAGTGCTTATCCAAAACGGGCGTCCTGTTGTGGATGCCATCATCAATACCTTAGGTTATTCGCAGACCATTCTGGGCAATCCGGGAGATGGAACGGCCCAGATGGTTGAGGAATCTATTCACAGCAAGTTGGGAGTTCCTGTGATTCAATCCTTCCAGGTTTGGATGAGTGAGGAGGAGTGGAGAAAATCGCAGCAGGGTGTTGATGGGATGACTTTGGTATCTGGGATTTACTATCCCGAATTCGATGGACAAATCATCTCCTATCCCTCAGCCTATACCGTTTACGAAAGTGATGAGTTTGGGACACGATATCGATTCAAACCGATTCAGGAGCGAATTCAAAAAGTATGCAGCCTGGCCAAAAACTGGGCCCTGTTGCGATACAAAAAGAATGAGGAGAAGAAGGTCGCCATCATTCTTCACAATATGCCTCCGCGCAATGATCAGATTGGATGTGCCTGGGGCCTGGACACGCCGGCCTCGGTATACAACATCATAGAATCCTTAAGAGAATCAGGGATCTCTACTACTTCTTCTTTTCAGGATGGGGAAGAGATTATCCAGAAGATTATCGATGGCGTGACCAACGATACCCAATGGAGTAGCCCCGAACAGATGGTGGAAAAGAGCATTGATCTGATCTCCGGGGAGCAATACAGGATATGGTTTGACAAACTGCCCAGGGAGGTGCAGAACAAAATGCAGGAGGATTGGGGCGAAGCACCCGGTGAATTCCTGGTGCACCAGAACCAGATGCCGATACCGGGTATCCTGAACGGAAATGTTTTTATCGGTTTGCAGCCGGCAAGGGCCTTCGAAGAGAAAGCCGAGGAATGCTATCATAGCACCGATTTTGTGTGCCCCCACCAATATGTAGCTTTCTATAAATGGGTGAAGCACATCTTTGAAGCGGATGTAATTCTGCATATCGGTACGCACGGAACCCTGGAATGGTTGCCAGGCAAGGAGAAAGGGCTAAGTGATGCCTGCTATCCGGATATTACCATCTCCGATTTGCCACATCTGTATCCTTACTGTATTTCGGTAGTAGGAGAGGGGATTCAGGCCAAACGACGCTCTGCTGCGGTACTTAACGAGCACATGATCCCTTCGATGGTGGAAAGTGGTACCTATAATGAGTTATCCCAGTTGGATGAGCAGTTGAAGGATTATTACCATGCCAAAGGGAACAATGAAAAGAAGGTGGCTTCTGTGGCCAATGTGCTTTGGGAAATGGTGGAGAAGCTTCATTTGGATCAGGATTTACAGATCAGCAGGGAAAAGGCTTTTGCTGATTTTGATGCTTTCCTGGAGCAGTTGCATGTTTGGATGGAGCGGATCAAAACTTCCATTATAAAGGATGGACTTCACATTTTCGGGCAGCCGGAAGAGAAGGTGCGATTCCGAAATATGCTACGTTTGCTTACCCGCATTCCCAATGGAACCGTGCCTGCTTTGAACGAGGGGATTGCGGATGCCATGGGCTACGACTATGCGCTTCTGCTGGATCAGCCCACCCGGATTTGGGAGGAGGGGCAGACCAGTTTGAGGATTCTCGATGAATTGACTGAAAAAGCAGTAGAGGTCATTCAAGAGTTGGAAGATGATGAATACCAAATTGCTGGTATAAAAAATATTGTAGGTGGGATTAATCCTGAAACGACAGGCAATGGAAAACTGGAAGAGGTATTGCATTTTATCTGTGAGGAAGTTGTGCCTCGATTGCTGCAGACCACAGATGAGCTGAAGTGGTTGGTAGACGGTGTGAATGGGCGAATGGTAGATCCGGGGCCTGGTGGATGTCCTTCTAGGGGGAATGCCCTGATCTTGCCGTCGGGGCGTAATTTTTACTCCATCAATCCACAGGCTGTACCTACACGAGCTTCCTGGGAGGTTGGAAAACGCATGGCGGACGATCTGTTGGAACGGTATCGGAAGGATGAAGGCAAATTGCCCGAAGGAATCGCCATTGTGATGTATGCCGGTGATGTGATGAAAACTTATGGGGATGATATCGCTGAAATTCTCTATCTCATGGGGGTAAAGCCCGTTTGGCTGGGAAATACCCAGCAGGTAAGCGGACTGGAACTGATCCCTTTGGAGGAGCTGCAACGTCCCCGAATCGATGTGACCTGCCGCATCTCCGGATTGTTCCGGGATACCTTTCCCAACCTGATCGAATTACTGGATGATGCGGTGAATCTGGTGGCTGTACAGGATGAGGATATTGAGATGAACTACATCCGAAAACATGTTTTGGAAGATGTTGAAGAGATGAAAAATAAAGGTGTGGATCCCGAAATTGCGGAGCAGGAGGCGCTCCTACGCGTGTTTGGCTGTCCGCCGGGAACTTATGGAGGAGGAGTTGATATCCTGGTAAATTCGAAGAAGTGGGAAAGCAATGAAGATTTGGCTACCATCTCTACCACCTGGAGTTGTCATGCTTATGGGCGAAAGGTTCATGGGGAGAAACGTCCCGATCTGTATGGACAGCGATTGGCAAAAACGGATGCTACGGTAAAGAATGAAGTATCCAAAGAGAGTGATATCTACGATATTGATGATGAGTTCATCTACCATGGAGGGATGATTGCTGCTACCCAGAAATTCTCCGGAAAGAAACCAAGGTCCTACTATGGCAATTCAGCTGACCCTATGCGAACCGAAATTGCTTCGGTACAGGAGGAAACGGCACGTGTAGTGCGTGCCCGAATTTTGAATCCCAAATGGATTGAGGGCCTGAAGGAGCACGGCTACAAAGGAGCGCAGGATGTGGCCTACATGATGGAGAATGTGTTTGGTTGGGATGCAACGGCCGATGTGGTAGAGGATTGGATGTACGAGCAGATTACCGAACATTACCTCCTGAATGAGGAAAACCGGAAATGGCTGGAGGAAGCCAACAAATGGGCGGCTCATAAAATGACGGAGCGTTTGCTGGAGGCCATCCAACGAGGCATGTGGGATGCAAAGGAAGAGTACCGTGAGCAATTGGTGAATTTGTACCTGCAGACCGAAGGAAATATTGAGAATGGACTGTAAAGTTAAGAAATGAATGAGTGAAGATGAGGTTTCTTCTTGATACTAGCAGCTTGCTACTTTTTATATAAAGGAAAAGATCAAAAATCTAATTTCTATTATCTCAAATTAAATATCTAAAGAAAATATGCAAACATTATATCCCTTTGCCGGCATTGTGGGGCAGGAGCAAATGAAAAAGGCTTTGATCCTGAATGTGATCAACCCTAAAATTGGTGGAGTGCTGATTCGAGGAGAAAAAGGAACTGCAAAAAGTACGGGAGTTCGTGCATTGATCGATCTTTTGCCGGATAAGGATGTGGTTGACCTGCCTGTTGGAGCCACTGAAGACCGAGTGGTGGGAACCCTGGACATTGAACATGCCCTGAAAAACGGGGAGAAGAAGTTTGAACCGGGAATTCTGTCGCGGGCACACAACAATTTGCTATATGTAGATGAGGTGAATCTACTGGATGATCATATAGTGGATATTCTTTTGGATGCAGCCGCCATGGGAGTAAATGTGGTGGAACGGGAAGGAGTTTCCTATTCGCATCCTTCGCAGTTTATCCTGGTAGGAACCATGAATCCGGAGGAGGGAGATCTGCGTCCTCAATTGTTGGACCGTTTCGGAATGACGGTGGATGTGCGAGGTGAAAACCTTTTGGAAAACCGGGTGGAAGTAATTAAGCGCCGTTTGGCCTTCGAGGAGGAACCTGAAGCTTTTGTTCGGGGGTACGAGGAGGAACATGCTCAAATCGTGAAGAGAATGGAAGCAGCTCGTCAGCTTTTGCCTGAGGTGAAGATTCCTGAAGCTATGTTGGAGCTTACTGCGGAAATCACTTTGGAATTAGGGGTGGATGGGCACCGTGCCGATATTACCCTGATCAAAACTGCGACAACGCTTGCAGCTTACGAACAGAAAAATGAGGTGGAAAGAGCTCATATTCTCGAAGCTGCAGAATTGGTTTTGCCACATCGTATGCGTCGTTTGCCATTTGATGATGGCCATTTGAGTGCGAATGCATTGGATAAATGGTTGATGGAACGGCCGAATTAAGGTCAAAACCTACTTCAAGAACTAAGAATTCGTTCCAAAACGCAAAAAACTAATGCACAAACAAATATTATATCCATTTACTGCCATTGTGGGGCAGGAGGAGGTGAAGAAGTCTCTACTACTGAACCTGATCTGTCCTCAGATTGGAGGCGTTTTGCTTTCGGGGCAGAAGGGTACGGCCAAATCTACGATTGTTAGAGCGCTGGCTGCACTCTATCCAGGTAAGGAGGTGATTACCCTGCCTTTGAATGCTACGGAGGATAGGGTGCTGGGCAGTATCAGTATGGAAAAAGCCTTGAAAGAGGGGAAGCAATACTTTGAGCCAGGTGTGCTGGCTCGAGCTCATAACCAGATTCTCTACATTGATGAGGTGAACCTGCTTTCCGGATCCCTGGTGAATACCATTTTGGATGTTGCTGCATCCGGGATCAATAGGGTGGAGCGAGAGGGAATTTCCCATGTACATTCCTGTCGGTTCGTACTCATTGGCACCATGAATCCCGAGGAGGGAGGATTGAAGCCACAACTTCTGGATCGTTTTGGATTTTTCGTGGATGTGAATGCTTCTACGAATGTTCGGGAACGGGTGGAGGTGATGAAAAAACGGATGCGATTCGAAGCCGATCCTCACCAATTCTACACCGATTACCAGGAGCAGGAAAAAGAACTCTTACGACAATTGAGTACTGCAGAAAATCAATTGAACAAGGTGGATTTGTCAACCGATATCCTTCAGATGATTGCAGATGTTTGCATGCAAGCAGGGATTGCGGGGCATCGGGGGGACCTGGCCCTGGCCATGGGGGCAAAAGCTTTGGCAGCCTTTCGGGGAAAGAAGAAAGTAGACCTGAAGGAGGTTCAGGAGGTACGCAATCTGGCTCTTTTGCACCGTCTGAGGAATGCTCAGAATCCGCAGGAAGAAAATGATGACGACAATGAATCCGAAGAGGAGGAGGAACAGCAACAGCAACCCAATTCGCCTCAAAATGAGAAGCAGGAGGAGGAGTCCGGTTCCGATCAAACGGAAAACCAGGAGATTCCTTTGCCTGAGTTAGCACCGGAGGAATCAGACAATGACGACTCGGGAAAAGAGGAGCTGTTTGAGATCGGGGAGGCATTTGGTGTCCCTAATATCCTGGAGACGGAAAAGGACAAGCTTTTGCGTCAGAAGGGCAATGGCAAGCGAAGCAAAACCAAAACCGATTCCTTGTCCGGAAGGTATGTACGGGTAAAATACCCCAAGGGAAAGATTAAAGATTTGGCCTTTGATGCGACCTTGCGTGCCGCTGCACCCTATCAGGCGATTCGTGAGAAAAACGGGATGGCTGTTCGAATAGAACAAGCTGATTTCCGGGAGAAGGTTAGAGAGAAACGAATCGGAAACACGATTTTCTTTCTTGTGGATGCCAGCGGTTCTATGGGGGTGCAGAAGCGGATGAGTGAGGCCAAAACAGCCGTTTATTCCCTGCTTCAGGATGCCTATAAAAAACGGGATCGCGTGGGATTGATGAGTTTTCGGGGTGAAACCGCTGAGATGGTTCTGCCTCCTACCAGAAGCATCGATTTGGCCTACCGAAAATTGCAGGAATTGAAGACAGGGGGCAGGACTCCCCTGGCATCAGCACTGGAGCAGATGCATGTTCAGCTCAAGGCAATGCAGGGAAAGGACAAGGAGATGCTACCGGTTATCGTGATATTGACCGATGGCAAGGCCAATTGGGCGCAAGGGAAAGTTGATCCACTTCAGGAGAGTTACAAGAAGGCGGAAATGCTTGCCTCCAACTCAGCAAAATTGATTGTTGTGGATACCGAATCCGGATTTTTGCGCCTGGGATTGGCCAGTCGTTTGGCTGAGAAATTAAATGCCGGCTTCGTCCGTCTGGATGAATTGAAATCGGGAGAGTTGGCTGGGAAAGTGAAAGAGATTGTTAATCTGTGATATAGTTATTGAGTTTCCCGATAGCTATCGGAAGTGTTAATTAGTGATTTAGGGTAAAGGTTCTTGTTATTAGTCTCCTTTTACTTGAGACTTGCCACTAGTCACTTGCAACTACTAGAAAAACCATGATGATATTTGAAACCCAATGTGGAGATCGGCTCCATTTTTACAAGCAATCCTTAATCCTAATGTTTGGGGGTAAAAGGAATACCATAAGCACGTCTCCTTTGAATGGGGGCTACCATGAAAACTTGAGTTACATCTACAACAACGATTGTAAGCTAGGCGCAGGGATGGGATGCAAACTGAAAGCAGATACCTATGAGGAGCATCTTGCGGTACTGGCCCGGGAGCTTGGTTTGGAACCAGAACATTGCAGTGGAATGGGAACGGCTGCATCCATGGAGAATGTGTCTATCAAGACAAGGACGCACGGCGATTTGGCCGTAACCGCCATCGTAACGGGTGGAATCGAAACCAATGGGGGTAGAGTAGGCGATCCGGCCTCCTGGGATGAGTGGGCCAATCGGCATAAGAAAATGAGTCATGGTACCATCAACATTATTTTGGTAATTGATGCCAATGTTCCTGCTGGAACCCTAACCCGTACTTTGGTAACCACTACGGAGGCCAAAACGGCTGCCATCCAGGAGTTGATGGGTGGTAGCAATTATTCCAACGATTTGGCAACCGGTTCCGGTACTGATGGAACCATCATTGTGGGGAACATGGATTCACCCATGACCTTGACCAATGCGGGAAAGCATTCCAAACTTGGAGAAATTATCGGATTGGCGGTAAAGGAGGCGGTAAAAGAAGCTTTATACAAGCAAACCGGACTCTCTCCCAAAAGTCAGCACTGTGTCTTGGCTCGTCTGAAACGTTATGGAATCACACTGGATACTCTTTGGGAGAAGTATCAGAAATTGGAGCAGAAAGGGCAAACTCTGATAAAACCCGATTTTGTTCATGCTATGGAAACACTGAGCAAAAGGGATGATCTGTTGGCCCCAATTTCAGCGGTGATTCACCTGATGGATCAGTACCGCTGGGAGCTGTTGAAGGCAGACGAAACGCTGTTTGCAATACAGCAAATATTGGTGCAAACTTCTAATCATTTTGATATTGAGAGAAAAGCAACTGGTTTGGATAAATTGAATGGAAATTTGGTGGAAGTTATGCTTGGACAGCTATCTGAATTGCTGCTTGAATTGCTAAATTCACCCAAATTCTTAAAACAAGAATAGATGAAGGTACAATCTACAACACCTCAGCAAATTGCCATTTACGGTAAGGGGGGGATTGGAAAATCCACCATTTCTGCGAACCTTTCAGCTGCTTTGGCTGCATTGGATCAGAAGGTACTGCAGGTGGGATGTGATCCCAAGCACGACTCAACCCGTTTGCTGATGAATGGGCAGGAAATTACAACGGTTTTGGACTACCTAAAAGAAACCGCACCCAACGACTACCAGTTGGATGATATTCTGTTCCGAGGTTTTCGGGACGTGGCCTGCGTAGAAGCAGGAGGACCGGAACCTGGCGTGGGCTGTGCCGGTCGTGGAATTCTAAGTACCTTTAAGTTACTGGAGGATTTGGGTGTTCGCCAGATGAATTTTGACACTATCCTTTACGATGTGCTGGGAGATGTGGTGTGCGGAGGATTTGCGGTGCCCATCCGGAGGGAGTATGCTGATCGGGTCTACATTGTAACCTCGGGCGAATACATGTCCATCTATGCGGCCAACAACATTCTCAAAGGCTTGAAAAATTACGACCAGGGACGCAAGCGTGTGGGCGGAATTATCTTTAACCAACGAGGGATTGCCGATGAGGAGGGACGTATCAAACGGTTTGCCGAGGCGGTGAATTTACCGGTTTGTGTTCACATTCCAAGAAGTAACGAGTTCGCTATTGCAGAAAAGGAGGGCATGACCTTAACCCAGAGGTATCCCGAATCCGAAATCCGTGCGAAATTTGAAAAGTTGGCTCTGGAAATTGTTCACGATTCTAAATTGTATGAGGCATCTCCTCTGTCTGACATCGAGTTGGAGGAGGTTGTGTTGCAACAAAGGGAACTGGAAATGGTAGAGTCCCATGGAAGTGTTGCCAAAGCGGCCTTGGGAGCCAGTTCAATCCCTCAGCATTCAAGAAGAACAGTAGCTCAGAGTGATATTGTCTCACCTAAGGCACAGAAATTAAATGGCCAAGCTATCCCGTTGAAAAAGGAAGAGCCCAAATCCTTTATCTCGAAGAGTTTGTTGTACCGGGAGCCATTGCACGGATGTGCCTACAACGGGGGAATTGGAGTGACCATTCAGATCAAAGATGCCATCACCCTGTCGCATGGACCGGCCAGTTGTGCCCACATGGCCAACAATGCAGTTACAAGCATTGGTCGGCGAGCCTTGTTCGAGCGGGGATCGGTATTGGCTGCCAATATCATTCCCCCATTGCAAAGTACGGATATGGACGAGAGCGTGATGGTGTTTGGCGGAATGGATTTGTTGCGTAAGAAAATGGAGAATTGCCTGGAACAAAAACCGTCTGCTGTTTTTGTTGTAACCTCCTGTACGCCTGGTATCATTGGAGACGATCTGGAAAATATTACCCAGATGAGTACGCCGGACTGTCCTGTTGTACCCATCAAAGCCGATGGAGATATGGCGGGAGATTACCTTCAGGGGGTGATCATGGCCCATATCGAAATTGCCAGACATTTGATTGATCGAACTGTGGAGGCGCAGCGAAATAAGGTGAATATTATCGGGGAACGTTCCGTAGGGCGGAATGCAGAAGAGAACCACCGAATTGTTGAGGAACTGGTTGCCTCCCTGGGGTTGGAAATCAACTGTCGATACATCAAAAATTCAACAGTTGATCAGGTTCGAAACTTTATGGCAGCGGAATACAATATCCTAGCCCTGGACGATTACATGGGCCGGATGATGAAGGATTTCTTGGTGAAGGAGTTCGGTGCCAAATTTTTCCCACACCGCTTGCCGGTTGGATTCCATGAGACCAGCCAATGGCTGCAAGGCTTAGCACAGCTCTACAACAAGGAACATCAATTCGAAACATTGATTGATCAGAAGAAAGAAGAATTCCAGAGTCGGGTTGACGAGTTGAAGCCCTACCTGAAAGGCAAACGATTGCTGGTGGTGATGTACATGCGCAACATTGACTGGTTGTTGGAGACTGCATTTTCCCTGGAAATGGAAGTCGTACAGATCAATATCCTGAATTCCTGTATGGATGACCGATTCACCTCTCGTTATGCCGATGACTTGAAAGTGGTGGAGAACTACGAATTTGTCAATCAGGGTGAAGAATTGGCCGAGCTACAGCCCGATATCTTGCTGACCAATTACAATACCACCGTGATCAAAGGTGATTTTTTCTGCGATACCATTCCCTACAGTCCCAGCTGTGGTTTCTTTAGCGGGATTGAATTGGCCAGCAGATGGAAAGAAATTTTTAATAAGAACATAAAGGAAAGTTGGAAGAACGATGGAGACCTCTTTACAGAATATTTTGCCTGATGCTTTTTCAGGTGCCCTGTTTGCCCTGGAGGGCATTAAGGATAGTGTGGTTGTTTTGAACGGCCCAACCGGATGCAAGTTTTACCATGCTGCCGTTTCGGGTGATCAGTTGTGTCGGGGTTTCTCTTACGATCCTGTGACCAATCCTGAACGGTACTATTTTCGGCAGAACCGAATTCCCTGCACTTTTCTTGATGATCATGACTTTGTGTACGGAGCAAGAGAAAAGCTCGAAGGGGTATTGCAGTTCATTAAAGATGAGCAGTTCCATTACTTGGCAATTGTCAATTCTCCCGGAGCAGCCTTGATCGGCGATGACCTCGAAAGCTTTTTTAGAAATGCCCATCCCGGGATGCCTGGTATTACAATCGAGAATACGGGATTTTCTGCCCCTTTCCATGTGGGATTTAGTGAGACACTTCTGCAGGTGCTAAAGAGTTTGCGTCCCCAACAAAAGTCTCTTACTGAAAAGAAGACAGTGAATCTTGTGGGGATTTCCATCTATCACAAATACTTTGAGGGCGATGTGTTGGAAATGAAGCGACTGCTGGGGCTTTGTGGAATTTCTGTGAAAACCACCATGCTCGCGGGCGATTCAACCGAGCAGTTGAGCCGATTTGCAGAGGCAGAATTGAATGTTGTTTTACAGCCAGAATTCGGGAAAGCTGCGGCCCAGTGGATGGAGCAGGAGTTTGGAATACCTTACCTGGAGCAGGAGACAGGAATGTGCATCGGGTTTGATGCGACGGAACGTTTAATTCTATCGGTTTGTAAACAGTTGGGCTGCGATCCCCAACCAGCCATCGAAGATATCAAAAGGGCCAGGGCACGAGCCTTTGCGAATCTATACAGCTTCAATTCCCTGACCGGGTTACCCAAGGGGGCTTACTTTTCCATTCGGGCAGAGGCTTCTTTTGCTTATTCCCTTTGTCATTTTCTATATTCCTATTTAGGTATGTTGCCCGAGAAGATAGAATTGATTGATGTTTTACCAGATGATCACTGGCAGAATAAGTTGAATGACTTTTTAATCTGTAAAGGTCTAGGCGAGCGATTGGGGAGTGTAAAAAAACTGGAGGTTTCCTCTGTGCTTTTGGCCGATGCCAATTGCATTGCGCAGGCCCAGTTGAACAATAAGGACCTCTTCGGAATTGAGATTAGCCTACCGGGATTTGGTTACACCCATGTGGTGCCAAAGACCTTGGTTGGCGTGAAGGGTTGTTTGTATCTACTGGAACAACTGATCAATGGGATGAAATTTGTAAAATAATAAAGAAAGAATTTTTGTTGGATGGAGGGTACTCCATTGGCTCGGGCCGAATGGATTAAACTTGTGGTAGCTTTTATCGGCAAGAAAGAGATGGCTCGGCAGTCATTTGATGAGGAGGAGCAGCATTATCTAAAAGTTTCAGCTCTTGGCCAAAAAGCAAAGCGGAAACCTTCCGTTTTTTCTGGACGGAATTTCAAAGGCGTTTGGCGTATATCGAGGCAGACTACCACTGGTTTGCTGATAGGCCCCAGTGGGAATACCCTTTAGTTTTTAAGTGGTACTTGATAAACAGGGGAAAGCCGATTCTGGTTGGGGACCGGATCTGCAGAATCATTGGTAGAGCTGCTGGAACAGGATTCTCGTTATACCTTGTTCAGTGCTAATCGGAATAGACAGGTGTATCGTTTCATCAAAAGTACTTTACCTGCAGGAGGGAATGACTGGTGGGAGAGCGGAGCCTAGCATACTGATATCTTCCTGAATGATTACTTGAAGATCTTGCATCCGGAACAGTTGCCGAAGTATGAGTTTTACTATTTTGAGATGTTGGAGTAGAGGAAGTTTTTCAGTGAAAATGGAATTGATTTGACGAACATAAAGTTAATTTTGTTGGAATAATTTTGTAGTTTTGTTTATGTTGTGCAGACAAAATTTACCCTTAATTAAATAAGTATATGTATAGAAAACTACTGATTTGCTGTTTTATCTCAACGTTATTCGTAGGATGTTCAAAGAAAGAGAATAAGATAAGAGTAAGCCTAAGCAGTCCTGAAGATATGACTGAAATTGTCGAAGGTAATTGTACTGTTAAATGGGAAGCTCCTGATTCATCTCCTGATTGGCTCTATGATGTATATCATGGTGCATCCGAAAGGCAGTGTAGTAAAATTGGTTCCGATTTGAAGGAAACTAGTTTTACTATAATGGATTTACCATATAATTGTTCCTATCATTGGTTCGTCAAAGCCAAAAGAGGGCAGGGAGAAGAGGTGATGAGCGAGATTAGATCCTTCAGATTGGTTGTACAAAGGGGAACCTTTGTAGATACACGAGATCATCAAGAATATAATTGGATACAGTTGGGTGAGAAAAGATGGATGGCTGAAAATATGTCTCTTGAAACAGAAAATGGTTGGTGGGCCCTGGAGAATGATGAGAAGAATATCCAAAAATATGGTAGGTTGTACAATTGGGAAATGGCTCAGAAAGTTTGTCCTGAAGGTTGGCATTTACCATCTCAAAGGGAGTGGGAAGAATTGATGAATATTCCTGTTGACGCTACAAGGGGAAAATATTGTTTGCTTCCGGCTGGAAAAATTGGCTCAAATTCAATAGGCTTTGATATTCAACCCGGAGGGATGTTGCATTGGACTGGGAAGTTTTATGATGGAGGAATGACCGGCTGGTTTTGGTCCTCTACGGTATTGGATGAAAATGGATATGTTCCTATTTATATGCAGAATTGTTATGCTGAAAATAATTACTATAATAGTATGTTTTCTCAGCCTTTTTCCCCCGGTAGAGGAGCACATTCAGTTCGATGTGTAATGGATTAATTGAACCGTTTTATCCTTAATTGATTTATTGAATGAGGATGTTCAAAATTGAAATAGTTTGTTATTTTGAGCTTGTTTCAGAATGACCGAATATTCAGCTCCCTTCATTTCGGGACACCCCCATTGTTTTTTTGTTGGGCTTTAAATTTGTATGAACTAGATAATCTTCTTCTACGTATGTAGATCTTTATTAAGTAATAGCCTGCACTAAAGATTAGAAATCGGATGTGCAGGATTATTACTTAGCGTACATCCTCTAACTAACAAAAATTACTATAACAGAAGAGATTTGGGTATTGAAGCCGTTTTGCATAAAATCTTCCCCAATTTTCTTTCTCAGAATAAAATTTTGATTACATTTGCCCTGCATTTGGTTTTTCAACCCCAACGATTCGGGGAAGAAATGAAAAGGGAATCCGGTGTGAATCCGGAACTATACCCGTAGCTGTAAGTTCTATCCACAGCTTTTTGAAAGTCCTATTGCCACTGTGCCGATTGTTCGGGATGGGAAGGCCTCAAAAAGTAGAACAAGTCAGAAGACCTGCCATTGTATCATAAAGTCATTGCTTTCGGGATAAGAGTAAATGAACAGAAGAGTTTTTTCATATAGTAGTGTAGTGATAATTATCTGCCAAAAACTTTATTCCATGGCTACTTGTGTGAAAATTTTCCTTTCTGCTCCCTGTCTGTAGTGCTCAAGTTTAATCAATTATTTTAACCAAGATCATTGGAAAACAAGCATTAAAAGAGTAATTGTTCCTTCTTCAAGGGAAATCCTATCCTGTTCTGTCCATTCAGGTTTTCTGAATTAAAGGAAGGAATGATTATTCTTTTTAATGTAGTACTGTTTCCTATGAAATGAAAACACTATGAAAAAGACAATTGTAACAGCTTTTGCATTGCTTTCGATGCTAAATTTTACGGTAAAAGCCGATGATGTACCGGTTATTGATACCACTGCTGTAAGACATCTAAACCTAAACGAAGTTAAGGTTAGCGCTTCTCGCGTGAATGCTAAAATGAAGGATTTGCCTCAAAAAGTAGAGGTAATTACCAAGAGAGTGATTGGTTCGACTCCTGCAGTTGATATGGGGGATTTATTAAAGAAAACCTCAGGTGTTGATATCATACAATACCCTGGTGTACTATCATCAATTAGTATGAGAGGTTTTGCTCCAACTACTACCAATAAATATGCCGTAATTCTTATTAATGGAGTTCCATCACCAACAAAAAACATTGGTTCGATTGATTTAGGAAATGTGGAACGTGTTGAAATTTTGAAGGGCCCATTCTCAGCCCAATATGGATCCTCAGCAATGGCCGGAGTTATCAATATTGTAACCAAGGAAAGCCTGGATCAGATTGGTGGTAATATAGATCTGCAATATGGAAGTTTTAACACTTCTAAAATTGGATTTAATATAGGAGGTGAAATTGTCGATAAGGTTGATTTTGACTTTTCGTATGGTAGTTACCGTCAGGGTAAGGATTATGTAATAGGTAAGAATGATATTTTCGGACATAGTACTATTGAGAAAATCATATTAGATCCCGATAGTAAGGGAGAACGAATGGAAAACTCTTGCTTTTCCAGATTGAATATGGATTCCCGCGTTGGTTATAAATTCAATGAGAATTGGAAAATTAATTTCAAAGCGTCCTATTTCCTGGCTGATGGGGTAGAAACTCCAGGTAGTTTCTGGCACAACTATGGAATGAAGAAAAAAGATATGGAACGCTACAATTTTGGTATTGATTTATCAGGAAATATAGGAAACCATAAATTAAGCTTTAGCCCATTTTATGCTAATGATTTAAGCGATTCGTATAGTATTAATTCTACCACAAAAGAGTTTTATGTGGGGTCGGAAACAATATATAAAAATTATGGTTTCCAGATGTCTGATCTTATTACCTTAGGCGACCATTCCTTGGTAATCGGAGCAGATCATAAAACGGACCGTTATGAGACTATGGGATGGAAATCCTCGGGAGAAGTTCGCAATTCATATAAACCTGATTATTCCAATGCTTCGTCTGCTGTTTATACCCAGGCACATGTACGTCTTTTTGAAAAAAAGCTGAATCTATCTGCCGGGACCCGAATGGATTTTTCTCAATTGGAATTAGATGAATATAAACCATTGAATTCAAAAGAATCAAAGGAAAATTATAATGTATTTACCTATAATATTGGAGTAAAGTACAATTTTATAAAGGCTTTGGCTGCTCATGCAAGTTTTGGAACCGCATTTTTGACTCCTGATGCATATCAAATGGCCGGAGCTTACGATGGATATTATGGCCGAACCGTAGGTAACCCTAATTTGGATCCTGAATACTCCAATACCTTGGATTTTGGTTTCGAGTATAAGAATTTTGCTAAAGGGATAAGTTTTGATGCTACTTATTTCCAGACACATCACAATGACAAAATTGTAACTTGTTATCTCGATAACGGGGATTCTAGTTTCGAAAATGCTGATAAATCCGATATGAACGGTTTAGAAATATCCGCTTCCTATGATTTTGGAGCAATTAGTGATTACAACTATTCACTGAAAGTATATGGAAACTACACTCATTTGTTTGATGCAACCGTTGAAAAGAAAAAGGTAGAATCTGCAATGTTGTACGTTAGAGAGAATACCGGAAATTTTGGTGTCGAATTTGATAATCTAAAGGGATTTACTACACGATTGAATGCTCGTTATATTGGTCATCGTTACGAACAGAATTGGTATCGTAAATGGAACAAAAGCACATCCGCTTACGAAGCCATCGTTCTTGAAGATGGAAAGAAAATTAGACCCGAATTATCCAATGAAGCTATTTTGCGACACCCGGTTTCTATGATTTTTGATTACTCAGCTAGTTATACCTTTAAAGAGAAATATACTTTTGGTTTAACCGTTTCTAACTTATTGGACGAGAATTATACCGAAAAGGATGGTTACAATATGCCAGGTCGTTCGGTAATGGGAAAAATTGCTGTTCGATTCTAGTTCATCAGAACAATTTGCAAAGAAAAGGCGGTCTTCGGATCGCCTTTTTTCGTTAATGGATCTATGTATAGGACTGTTTCTCTCCCTTTACCATTCCGTCTTTTAGCAGAGTGGTAGTCTTACTCTCTGGGGTAGGTTGTAGAAATGGTTGGATCGAGAAGTAGGGGGTTGGAAATTGCGTTCGTGTTTCTTTTTACGGAGGTAGAGGCAGTTACCCTAAAAACAACTTCCAGGAAAGTTTGATTTTAATTGGTTTGAAAAGCCGGAAAGGCTCACTATTTTTGATTTTAGTTGTTGGAATTTTGACGTAGACGTCAATGGATAGGAAAAATATTTATATATTAGCATCGTTGTTTTTAAAATATTTTAAAATCATTTCTCACATGTGATCGGCTTTTAGTAGGAGAAGGATCGGGTGAGGTGTAATATTTGAAAGACATAGAATAATAATTTAAACTTTATACCAATCTACATGACTCAATCGAAGAACAATTTTGGACCGATCCTGATTATTGGGATACTATTTTTTGTGTTTGGATTTGTTACCTGGTTAAATGCCACCTTGATACCCTATTTGCGAATGGCTTGCGAGCTAACCAAAACCCAGGCAATGTTGGTAACCTTTGCTTTTTATATTGCTTATTTTGTGATGGCTTTGCCCTCTTCTGCGATTCTGAAAAAAGTTGGTTTCAAGAATGGAATGGGACTGGGCCTACTGGTAATGGCTGGAGGAGCTCTTATTTTTATTCCTGCCGCCAATTCAAGAGATTTTACCCTGTTTCTTTTAGGTCTTTTTGTACAGGGAACTGGTTTGTCCCTGTTACAAACGGCTTCCAATCCTTATGTAACAATTCTTGGGCCTATCGAGAGTGCAGCTAAGCGAATAAGTATTATGGGGATTGCCAATAAAATTGCCGGAATTTTGAGTCCAATCATTTTGGGTGCTGTGGTTTTGAAAGGAGCTGATGCATTGAAAGAAAAACTGGCCCATATGGAAAGTGCTGCAAAGGCAGCGGAATTGGATTTGATGGCTGAAAAAGTTATTTTGCCTTACCTTGTTATGGCTGGTGTTCTAGTACTGCTTTCCGTTTGGATCAGTAAATCCAAACTACCGGAGGTAGAAGCTGCTGAGGAAGAAGGCGAGCAAGGTACGGATTCCAGATCCAGTATCTTTCAATTTCCCTACCTGTGGTTGGGAGTTGCTACTCTTTTCTTTTATGTTGGAGTAGAGGTAATAGCAGTGGATACATTAATTCAGTACGGTGAGTTTCTGGGATTTCCATTGAAGGAGGCTAAGTTCTTTTCTTCAATTACTCTGGCTGCAATGATTTTTGGTTATGTTGTTGGTATTGTAGCGATTCCGAAGTTTTTGACTCAGTCGACTGCTTTAAAAATTTGTGCCGGTTTGGGGGTTGTTTTTTCTGCATTAGCTATTGCTACTTCAGGGTTTACCTCTATTCTTTGTATTGCTCTATTAGGGTTGGCCAATTCTTTGATGTGGCCGGCAATTTGGCCTCTGGCAATTGATGGTCTGGGCAAATTTACCAAAATGGCTTCTGCATTTTTGGTGATGGCCATTTCAGGGGGAGCTCTTCTGCCTATGTTGTATGGGAAAATAGCTGAAGTAGCTAATGATCAATTTGCTTATATCATTATGATACCATGCTATCTGTTTATACTTTTCTTTGCTGTGAAAGGACATAAAATTGGAAAGCATGCGGTAAAGGTTTGTCCTGCCGGGAAGGAATAAATTGTGTTCTGTTTGAATTTATTTCTACATAAATATTATTGATTGCATTATAAAACTTTTAGTTTGTAAATGTTTAGAGCCGTCTCATTAAATTAATGAGACGGTTTTTCTTTTTTATGATAGATGTTGTGCAGTTATTGTTTAATTTTGTTGTCGTTTTTAGCACTTATTATAATAAATTTGAATAGTTACTATGAAAAAGAATTTTATGATTGTAGGGGCGCTTTTGTGTATGTCCCTATTTGTTTCTTCTTGTTCCGACGATGATAAAGAAGATAAATCCAATGAATTTAGCGAAGCTTCTGTTGAGGAGAACAAGAAAATTGTTGAGGATGCAGGTTTGAAGGTGATTTCTCAAACTGAAGCCATTGTAAACGAGAAGGCTGTTGCAGTTAGTAAAAATTTTGTGGATTTGGCCGAGAATCTTTCAATTGGAAATATGACTGGATCAACTGTGAATTTTTCATGGATTGAACCTTTGGCTAAGTTGGATCAATCCAAAGATGTATTGGAGCTTGCTACTTCTTTAAAGCAGGAAGAAGGGGAAGGAATTGAGGATTTATTCCAACACAAAGGGGTTTATACCTATAACAATGAAACTGGGGACTGGAAATATGTTGCTGGAGAAAACGGTGTTGTTTTCAAGTTTCCTTCAACTTCAGAAAATGACGACACCATGGCCACCCTTGAAATTAGCGACTTTCAGGTTAAGAACATAATGGACGAAACGATTCCCGTTGTTCTAAAACTAAAATTGGAAGAAGGGGATCAACAAATCATGAGCCTTGATTATTCTGCAAGTGTTTCAGCAGATTTGTTAAACCAGGAGATTTCTGCCCAATTGGTTTTGGGGAATTACAAATTTGTTTTGAGCGAAAGTGTAAAAGAAGGAAAAGTGTTTGCCTCAGATGTGGATTTTAACGCAGGAGATTCTCAAGTTCTAAACTTCGAATTAAAGGCGGAAGGAGATTTGAAAAAAGTTGAGGATGCTGAAGCTCCTATTGAAGTTTTGGATAAGGCTGACTTTGCTTTTACTTTAGGCGATATAATGGTAGATGGTGAGGGAGATGTGAAAACCCTTCGTGATGAGGAGAAATTATTATATGCGCAATATGATAATGAAAATTCTACCACTGCAGATGAGCTAAAATATATGGAAGGATTGGTTGAGCTGATGAATAAAAATGTGACAATGGCACTGAGATTTTCTAACAATAGCCAGATGATCGCCAAGGGAGAGTTCTTTGTGAAAAAGGATGAGAATGACTGTGAAATTGATGTTCGTCTGAAATTCGGTGATGATTCCTATGTAGATGCAGAGACTTATTTTGGTCCTATGTTGAAAACATTTTATAATAAACTATTGGGTTTAGAGGAAAAGTTGAGATAAATAAAAGCTCTACAATAATTGTTTACAAGCTGTCCTATTGGACAGCTTTTTTTGTCTTTCTACAAAAATACGAGAATTTACTTCTTTCAGAATGATATTTGTTTTGAAAATCATATTCGTACGATTCGTTTTTTTTTACCTTCTCTTTCCGTAAATTGTATACTCACATATTCGATAATTAATATTGTTACTAATTAATTCGACTGGTTATGAAAAAGGAATTATGGTTTTGGGGAGTATTACTCTTTGGCGCTTCTCTGGTTTTATCTTGTTCCGACAAAGATAATGATGATAATTCGGAAGAGAAGGAGAATATTATCGAAGAGAATAAAGGCAAGGTAGAAGAAGCTGGATTGAGGCTTTTGGATGATGTCGAGGAATTGGCCAATGAACCCGGAGTGAAGGTCAGTCAGCACTTTATGAAACTAACGGAAAACCTTCAGGTGGGTGGTATCTCTAATGGATCTATACCTGTTCCTTTAGTAAATGCTATAGCAAAAATTGGTGACATTGAGGATTTTAAAAATTTTACTTCCAGTGTAAAGCTGGATGGCACAGGGGAAGAGGAGGATTATTCTCTTCAGGAACTATGGAATGAGCAAGGAACTTACACGTACAATTACGAAACTAAGGAATGGGAGTATGTAGCCGGGGAGCAAGGTGTTGTTTTTCTTTTTCCGGCCTCCGAATCTGATGAGGAAAACAATGTATCCCTTACAATTATCGATCTGCAAACAAAGTTGATTGACGAGGAATATGTTCCGACCGCCGTTGAGTTAGTAATGGTGAAAGGTGAACAGACCATTGTTGATTTATTCTATTCTGCAAAATTAATTAGTGGTGAAGATCTTCCCCAATCCTTTGATGTAAAATTGATCTTGTCTGATTATGAATTTAGTTTTAATGAGTCGATAATCAACAATGTCACCTTTGAATCCGCGATGTCTTTAAAGAAGGCGGAAATCCTTATTTTGGAGATAACCCTGGGAGGAGAAGGGGATTTTTCTCAGGCTGAATTCCAGCAGGAGTCTACGGATGTTTTCAATACGGCCAACTTTAAAATCAACATCGGAACCATCATGATGAAAGGTGAGGGGAACTTAAAAGCGATTCATGATGGAGAAATGAATATACGCAACAGGTACGAAGGTATGCCGGATACCTATGAGAACCGTAGAGAGCGTGAGAGGGAAATGGTTCAGTTGGTGAACAACAACATGAGTCTTACTCTTGGCTTCTCTGATGCTTCTGAGACCATTGCTGATGTTGAGTGGGTGGTAATTGAGGATGAAGCAAGCGATGATATTTATGTAGATATTCAAATGGTGTTTCCCGATGGATCGAAGGTAGATTCCGAAACCTATTTTGGTCAAATGCTGGATAATTTTCTGGAAGAATTGACTAATATCGAGAACACCATTGAAAGTTAATAGGTTGAATTTTATTTTGATGAAAAGCTCCTTACGTAGGAGCTTTTTTTGTGGGTCAAAAGTATGGTTTTCAACATTAATTTTCGGACTGCCTTGTTGTAGTTATTCGTGAATAATGCGCACCATACCCACACCAAATCCCCAAAGCATCTCCTTGAATGTTTGAATTAAGGGTTGTATTTGAGGTTGCGAAGGGATTTTTTGAATTGATCATTTCCTGTTGAAAATCCTCCCAGTATTCAAATGCCATTCTATCCATAGTACAGATTTTTATCAGTACTGTATCCTCAAGGCTATAGTTTTCTTTTGGATGGGAACTCATGGTATTTGAAGTTCCCGGGTATAGGGGGATGTTTCGGTTTTGGCCATTAAAGCTCTGATCCGAATAATTGGGAAATGCAATTGGGAAATATTTTTGCTCCAGGCCAATTGTCTGCGTAAAAATCCGGTAGTAATTTGTCTGGGCCGGATCATTAGATATACTAGCCCAGATCATTCCCTTTTCAGGTTCTTTGGGATCGGTTTCAAACCAGATTTTTTCCACTTTTGGAGGAATGGGAATGCTGGTTTCTGCTGTGATTTTTTGCCTCGCATATTCAATTGTTAACTGATAAGTTTTGCCAATCTCTCCTTTTAATTGATATCCGGAATAGAGAAGAGGAGGGAAATAGTCCGGATTTGGATGCAGGGTTAATACTTCTGTTGTTTCGCCATCGCTGACACTGACCTTTGCACGAGTGAGCACCAACTCCCGGAGTGCTATGGAATCCAATTTGCCAAAGTAGGGTGCACTTTTGGTTAGTAGGACTTTGGCATAACCATCCTGCTCAATCCATCCGTCTACCACTATCTTGCCGTTGTAGGAGGGGAGATCTACATTCACTTCCTGGTTACAGGATAAAAGGAGAATTAGGATATTTATTGAGAATAGGGTGATTGCTTTTTGCATGGTTTAGAATTTAAAGTTCCAGGAAATGGATGGGAGAATAGGAAAAAGGGAGATTTGCTTTGCTTTCACATCCAATTTGTAGTTGTCCAGATCTCCCTTGGCTGAAAAATAGATGAAGTAGGGATTGGATCGACCGTATACATTATAGAGGGCAAAGGTCCAGAAGGATTCGAATTGCTTTTTCTTTACCACCTGGTATTTGGCAGAAAGATCCAAACGATGGTAGGCAGGCATTCTGAATGCGTTGATTTTTCCATAGTCATTTACAATGTTTCCCTGGATGATATATCGGCCGACCGGCAAGGTCATTGTGTTTCCTGTGGCGTAAACAAAGGCGGCCGAATAGCTCCACTTCGAATTGTGGTTGTAATTTAGTGTCAAAGACAGGTCGTGCCGGCGATCATACTTGGTGTTGTAATACTTGCCCTGATTGATTTCAGGGATTCGTTTCTGACTTTTGGAAAGGGAGTAACCTAACCATCCGGTAAAGCGTCCTGTTTTCTTTTTGATGAAGAATTCAAAACCATAGGCTCTACCTTCTCCCATGTAGAATTGATCCTCGAATATTTCTTTCTCCATTTTCAGAACCACACTTTCCTTCAATTCAATTTGGTTGGTCAGTTTCTTATAGTAGATTTCAGTGCTGGTTTCAAAATTGTTGTTGGCAAAATTGTGATAGTATCCCAGTGTGAATTGGCGAGCTTTTTCCGGTGGCAAATCTTCTGTAGAGGAAGTCCAGATATCTGTGGGTAAACTTACCGATCCCACTTCAGCCAAATGGAAATTTTGGTTGTTTTCCGTGTAGGAGGCTTTTATTGATTGATTGGGTCTGAGTTGGTAAGAGAAAGAAATTCTAGGCTCAAAAAAATTGTAGCCCTTTACGATTTTATACTTCGAATAGCTTTTTGTTTCTAACCGTTTACCCGTTTCATCTTCTGCAAATTGTTTGTAGGGGCCTACGTGCAAAATTCTATGCAATCGGAATCCTGCATTTAGCTTTAGTTTAGGCAATAGGTTCATTTCATCATTAAAATAGAGATTGGCCTCTGCAGAATTTAATTCATCCTGATCCTGGTAATTTATATCGGGCATTATGGTTTTAACCTTTTCCGGAACGGTGTTGTTGTAGACCAATTCCCAGCCATATCTCATTTGGTGATTTGCCGTATTCAGGAGAAATTCCAGTTTATGATTTAAAGTATGTAAACGTGAGCCCAGGAGGAATTCATAATCCTCGAAAAATGAAGTCATGTCCATACAATGAGATGTGTAACTTAGGATACTTTTGTAGGAGAAGTTAGAGGAGGTTTGGTGAGTCCATATAAGAGCTCCTGCCCAATTGTCCCAGTTCATTTTGTTGCTCAGTGGCTCTTTACAATATTTGTAATGATCGGAGCTAAAAAAATACTGAGCAGTTATTCGGTCCTTGGTTCCTATGCAGTAAGAATATTTTGCATAAATATCATTGAAATGGTAATTGGTTTCTCTGAAAAATCGGGAACTGTTTTTACTAAGTGGTTCAATTAGTAAGGATTTGATTAAGTCCAGATGAGTTCTGCGGGCTGAAAGTAGAAAAAATCCCCTTTCGTTTTGTGTTTTTCCTTTAATTACTCCTGCACTGGAAAGGGTTCCAATATTACCGGCAAAACTGACTCTATTTTCTGAACTGGCTGGAGTATTCACTTCAATAACAGAGGATAGTTTGCCTCCGTATTGGGCTGGAATACCTCCCTTTATAAGGTTTAGGTTTTGAATGCTGAGTGAGTTGAAAACCGAATAAATCCCAAGGAGGTGAGAGGGATTGTGAAGAGGCATTTGATCAAGTAGAATCAGATTTTGCCCGGGCGTTCCTCCTCGAACATAGATTCCTGCATTTCCTTCTCCTACAGATTGAATTCCCGGGGTATACTGAAGGGCTTTTATGGGATCAGGACTTCCCAGGAAAGTAGGAAGTTGTTCGATTTCTGAAGCTTTTAAGCGCTGAAATCCTGTTTCTGCAGAACTGATGTTGTGGTTGTCTCTTCTTGCCTTTACAACGATTTCTTCTTGTTCAAGTGAGATGGGGTGCAGATCTACAGTAAGTTCTACCTTTCTTTCTAAAGTGATTTCCTTTTGGTAGGGATGATAGCCCATAAAACTAACTTGAACTTTTATTTCTCCTGCTGGAAGTTGAATGTGAAATTCTCCCTTGCTATTTGTTGTTGTCCCCTTGGTTTTATTAATAAGGATATGAGCCCCGGGTAATGATGAGCCGGTTTGACTGTCTTTTACGGTGCCGCTTAACTGGAAAATGTTCTGCGCATTACAATGGAAAAAATTGAACAGCAGTAGAAAAAGAGAGTATTTAATAATATTCAAGTAATTCTTCACCAGAGTGTATAAGTTAATAGATCAGGGATTTTTGAAAGGCCAAAATTACACTTAATAAATTATTATATCAATTATTTACTTCTGCTTTCACTTGATCTTTTGAGAAAATAATTTAATATTATTGGTTGATTGAATGTTGTAATTTTGTGTTTTTTTGAGAAGGTTGGAGGGGGAGTGACTGATACTTGAATTAAATGGTTTGAAAGGAAATTATATCCAGTAGGCTAAAATAAAAACACCTCTCTTTTTGTGCAAAATAGAGAGGTGTTTATTATTATATCTGCTATTGTTATCTAATCTTTCTTCCGAAAAATATTTTTGATTCGATCGTAGATGGATTTTTTGTTTTTACGGCGTTTCTTTCTTTTTTCTATCTTTTTTAATTTTTTATCCGGATTTCTTTCCTTTTCCTTCCAACCAAATATTTTCTTAAATAGATTGGAGTTTGGTGGTAAATAGTGTGGAATATTTAAGTAGGCCAAGGTTTTGTTGTCAGGTTCATGGAATCTGGCATAGCGATATTTTCTGAATTTGGGATCTTTGGCCACCTGTTTCATGAAATTACCGTAAATAGGCAGAGCCATGGTAGCTCCCTGCCCCAGAGATAGGGAACGGAAATGAACACGAATGTCTTCGGCTCCTACCCAGGCGCCTGCAACCAAATCGGGCGAATAGCCGATGTACCATCCATCTGCTTGTGATTGGGTGGTCCCGGTTTTCCCTGCCAATTCCTGGGTTAATCCGTATACATTTCTCAAGGATTTTGCCGTTCCATTATCCACAACAGATTGTAGCATATGGGTTAAGATGTCTGCGTTGTCGGGAGACATAACCAGTCGGTTTTCTTCCCGGTTGAGAGTGAAATCTTTAATAACATTGCCATTTTGATCTTCAATTCTGGCAAGATAGTATGGTGTTACATGTGTTCCCCGGTTTGCAAAGCAGGCATAAACCTGTAGCATTTCCAGCAGCGATATATTTGCGGAACCAAGAGCCAATGAAGGTACTTCCGGGAGTCTGGATTCGATCCCCATTTCTTCGGCCTGTGCGATAACATTGGGAATACCAGTATTCAATAGTACATCAACAGCAATGGTATTGACCGATTCTGCCAATGCTCCTTCCATGCTGTACTTGCCTTCGTAATTGTTGTCAGCATTACGGGGTGACCAGTTCTCATACTCTTCATACACTTTTCTTTCATTCGGATAGTATTTAAAGGGGGATGCTCCGTTTTCCAGTGCAGCGGCATAAACCACAGGTTTAAAAACAGAGCCCACTTGCCGTTTGGCTGTTACATGGTCGTATTTAAAATGTTTGAAATCAATACCGCCTACCCAGGCTTTGATTTTTCCATTCTTTGGGTTTATGGCCAGAAATCCTGTGTTTAGAATCTTTTGATAGTACTTTATGGAATCCAAAGGTGTCATCGTTACATCCTTCTCCCCTTTCCAGCTGAAGATTTTCATTTTTACCGGTTGGTTGAAGATTCGTTTTATATCTTGTTCGGAATTTCCATTGGCCAGAAGTTTTTTATATCGGTTCGATCGTTTCATTGCCCGAACAATTACATCTTCATTTTTCCCCCAAGGGTCTTGGTTGTTCCAATGTTGGAGGAAGGTTTTTTGAAGATGAGTCATTTGTTTCCGTACTGCATTTTCTGCATATTTCTGCAGTCTTGAGTTAATGGTGGTACGTATTTTTAAACCATCGGTGTATATATCGTAGGTGCTACCATCAGGTTTTGGGTTTTCTTTCAGCCATTTATATACTTGCAGGCGAATCTTTTCCCGAATATAGGGAGCCAGGCCAGTATTTGGAGTTTGCTTTTGATATTTGGTTCCCAGCGGGAGTTTCTTTAATTGTTCTGCTTTTGCTGAGGTTATAAATTCATATTTTACCATTTGGTTCAATACCACGTTTCTACGTCCTAATGATCGGTCCGGATGAGTGCGTGGATTGTAATAGCTGGGAGCTTTTAGCATCCCCACTAAAACGGCGGCTTGTTGGATTTGTAGTCTGGAAGCAGGAAGACTAAAGTATCGTTTCGAGGCACTTTCGATCCCAAATACTCTTTCTCCAAATGGAACGGTATTCAGGTAAAGTTCAAGTATTTCCTTTTTGGTATAAATTTTTTCCAGGCGGGAGGCAGTAATGGCTTCCCGGATTTTATTCACCGGCATAGAAAAGGGACCGTAATTTTTACGGGAATACAAATTCTTGGCCAGTTGTTGACTAAGAGTACTTCCTCCTCCTGAACTGCGATTGCCTAGTAGAAGGGTTTTAACAAACACACGAAGCAGGCTTCGCTGATCTACTCCCTGATGTTCATAGAATCGGGCATCCTCTGTTGCGATCAAAGCATTTATGGCATGGGGCGATATGTTTTTAAACGAAACATTGGTTCGGTTTTCCCTGTAGATCCTACCTATAATCAATCCATCTTCGGAATAAACTTCGGATGCAGTAGCATTTTTTATATTTCGAAGCGTGTGGTAGTCTGGCAATTTGCCCCACATGTTGCAATAGATACTACCTACAAAAAGAGAAAGAAGAACCAGACCGCAAATAAACCCCATTAATAGGAATTTTACCACTCTGCTGCGTAAAGTTGATTTTTGGTTGTTTTTCCTGTTTGTTTTTCGGGGCGAGGAACTTCTGCCTTTTTTAGGAGCAGAACTACCTTTTCGTTTGGGTGTTTTCCCGGATTGTTTCGCCATTGTATTTTCTGTTTAATTCTGTTTCGTAAACCAACAAATTTAAGGAAAAATTAGCAGAGCATTATTTTAAACCGTTCTGGTGCTGTTAAGAATTGTTAAAAAATAGATTGAATAGAAGATTACCTTCTTGATTTGAGTGTGAGTGAAGGTGGTGGTATTGAGGTAGATAAAGAGTGGTTCGGTCGGCCGGGTTATTCGATTTTACGGAGTTTTGACTTCGATTTATTTTCTGATGAAAGGTTTGGACTTTCCTTATGCAAATGCTTCGAATTTCAAATGTACTTACTTAAAGTACAAGAATACCGGAATTTTATCCATTTATCAAGTTTGAATAAGAAATTAGTTTTGTCATGTATGAAATTCATTAACTAGAATGGATTTCATTAAGATGTAAAATAGTAATTAAAAACTGATACAAATGGCAAAAAAATTATTGTACATTACTGCTAATCCCAAGCAAGAGGGAGAATCATTCAGTCTTCAGGCTGGTAAGGTGTTTTTAGAGGCTTATAAAGAAAAAAATCCTCAGAATGAGGTGAATGAACTGGACTTGTTTCAAACTCGCATTCCGCAGTTGAATGCTTTGCTTTTTGGTGCCTTTGGTAAATTGCAGGAAGGAATCGATTTTTCGGATCTGTCCTCGAAAGAGCAAGAGGTTCTGAGCGAAATGAACCAGTTATTGGAACAGTTCATGCAGGCTGATGAATATGTTGTGGTGAATCCACTTTGGAATTTTTCTATTCCTCCGGTTTTGAAAGCCTATTTGGATGTGGTTGTTCAAGCTGGAAAGACCTTTCGTTATACCGAAAATGGCCCGATTGGATTGCTTGAAAGCAAAAAAGCTTTGCACATACAGGCCTCTGGAGGAGTTTATTCGGAAGGGCCCGCAAAGGAGATGGAATTTGGACATCGTTACCTCAAAAGTATTTTGGGATTTATCGGAATTCAGGATCTTGAGTTTATACCCGTTGAAGGGACTTCTATGGGGGATGATCAAGCTAAGGAGATTCTATATAAGGCCCAGAATCGTGCTGTTGAAATTGCCAGAGAATTTTAACAGCCGACCTAACTTATACCTTAAGGGCTTTATTTCCATTTAGGGAATAAAGCCCTCTATTTTTGATTTAGGAAACTTGTAATTTTGGGAGGGTTTGTATTGGAATTGTTACTAGTATGCGGTTCAGTTGTTTAGTTATGGAAACTTGTAAAGAGGATATTGTGTAAATCAGGTGAAACATGCTTTTTTCTTTGGTTACAGAGTTTTTTTGATGGAATAAAACCGCTAAATTAGCCCTGAGAAGTAGGAATTTAGGAGATTAAGAAATATGGGAATTCAAGATTTAAAATTGAGTATCGAGGATTTGCCTCTAAAATCGAATTTTAGTTTTTTGCCACTTATAGAGAATCTAAAGCAAGAAGTGGAAAGGGATGGAGCTAGTGCGGTTGCTGTTAAAGATGTTTTGGAACGGCTAAAGGAGGTTCCGGAATTGATGGAATCCTCTATCGATTTGGAGTGTATCCATAGGAACCAGGAAATGGTCGATCGATTACTACGTTTTGTGATTCCTTTTACTGCAACTCAGGAGCGAATAAGTGTTTTGACTCTTCCTTTTGATTTGGAGCAATTTTATTGCACACAAAAGTATCGTGAGGTCTTTGAGGATTCATCCAAGGAATTAAATGTCCAAAGGGGATTCCTGGATCCCAAATGGGAATTGTATACCAAAATAATGCATGCGTATATCATTATTTTAAGACAATTCTACAATTGTGATTTATGGGTGGATAATCTTTTTATGTATCAACTCAAAGACAAATACAATGGTCTGGAAAATTTTTTCAAGGTTGATGTATTGGCTCATAGTATTGATATAAAGGTATTGGGTGAGTTGAAGGCTTTGACAAAGGATGAGATTTATTCTCTGATTAATAAACCTTTTGATGTTGATGCATGGTTGGAAATGCTTCCTTTGGATAATTTCGAATTCAATGGCTTTCTGCAATTAGACTTTATCGATGTAACCCAGCTAGAGGTTGTTTCCGTTCTGAAAACAGAGCTCTTGGAGAAATCTTCCATTGTAAATCCTCAAAAACTTAAAAATCTTGAAAAACATGTGCGCTCCCTTTTGGGGTTACCAAATGTGAAATTGGGGCTTATTGCTTTGCACATGAATGATGGAATCCTTGAAAACCGTAGCGAGTTTTGGAAAGGATTTCTTAATCCCTCCCAATTTACTTGTTCTGATTACCAAAACTCCTTTTATGCTCAGTCTTTGCAAAAAGGAGAAACTTTGCTTTTAAATGATCTTTCCCAGAAGAAAAACCCGTCAGTGGTTGAACAGGGTCTATTGGATCAGGGAATTCGAAATATTTCTGTAACCCCTCTTTTTTATGAAGAGGAATTGGTTGGACTTTTGGAATTGGGATCCACTCAGGCCTACGATATCAACTTTACCCTATTGAAGAAGATTCATGAGATTATTCCTGTTTTTTCTATGGCCGTTAAGCGGAGTAGTGAGGAATTATTCAACCGGATACAGGCTACAATTAAGGAGGAATGTACAGCGATTCACCCTAGCGTGGAGTGGAGGTTCGAGGATGCAGCCGGCCGATTGTTGCTCCATCGCGATCTGGGGGAGAGTACCAAGATGGAAGAGATTGTTTTTCATGAGGTTCACCCCTTGTATGGTGCGGTTGATATTCGACATTCCTCTATGGAACGAAATAAAACTATCAAGGAGGATTTAGTTGAGCAACTAAACTTAGCAAGTCATGTTTTAAAGGCTGCCTTTGAATTGAATGCGATGCCCATTTACGAACAATTGATTTACAAAATTGAGAAACTGATCGACAGGCTTGAAAAGGGATTGTCAACGGGGGATGAAAATAGTATCTTGAATTTTTTGCAGAGTGATGTGGAATGTTTGTTTGAGCATATTGAAAAGAGCGATTCCCGTTTGAAAAAGAATGTGCAAAATTACAAGCAGAATCTTGATTCAGAATTGAAAATTGTCTACAAAAGGAGGAAAGCTTTCGAGGATAGTTTGATGATGATTAATGATTGTATCATTGGCTACCTGGATCGCGAGGAGGAAAAGTCACAGATGATGTATCCGCACTACTTTGAGAAGTACCGAACCGATGGGGTGGAGCACAACATATATATAGGTCAATCGTTGGTTCAGGGCAAGCAGTTCAATCGAATTTATCTGAAAAATCTTCGTCTTTGGCAGTTGATTGTGAGTTGTGAAATTTCTCGCCTTACACACAAATTAAAGCCAGAACTTCCAATTCCTTTGGATACTACGGCATTAATTCTTGTACACAGTCAAGCTCTCTCCATTCGATTCCGACAGGATGAGAAGAAATTTGACGTTGATGGGGCTTACAACATCCGGTACGAAATTGTGAAGAAGCGAATTGATAAGGCTTTAATAAAAAATACGAAGGAGCGTTTGACTCAACCCGGAAAACTGGCTGTAATTTTTAGCCAGGAACAGGAAATGGTGGAGTATCGCCGTTACCTGGAGTATTTAATCGACAAAGGTTATTTTGAAGATAAGATTGAAGTTCTGGAGTTGGAAGATTTGCAGGGAGTTTATGGATTGCGAGCTTTAAGAGTAACAATTTTGCACCAATCCAACGAAAAGGAAATTTTGACAGTGGCAAATGAATTAAAGTTGAACGACTAGTACTGGTTTTTAAATATTTTTAACGTACAGTTACATAATTTCTCTTTTAGTTAAGGATTTCAAAATTAATTTTGTACCCGTAATTTTTTCTTACTGTTTGTGTAATTCGGTTGTATTGAAAGATCGATAATCATCAATTGACACTTATTGCTGACAGTAAAATTATTTTTTTTCAGCGGGTGATTTTCCTTTCATGCCTGGCGAATAGTAAGGAATTGCTTCTGAATAAAAGTTGAAAGCCTATAAAGTGATCTATGATAAAGTTGTGTCTCATGTAAATATAACGTCAAACATTGTGAGGCTACTTTTTCCGGATTGTTGCATGTGATTATATTTAAACAATATTAAACGTATGAAAAGCCGCATTCTTATCCTACTACTCTCTCTTCTTCCTTTATTTACTATTGCTCAATCGAAAGATTCCCTGCAGACTGATAGACCTAAAATTGGTTTGGTCTTGAGTGGGGGTGGGGCAAAAGGGTTTGCTCATATCGGTGTCCTAAAGGTATTGGAAGAGGTTGGAATTCCCATTGATTATATTTCCGGGACCAGTATGGGAAGTATAATAGGAGGTTTTTATGCAATTGGTTATTCTGCTGATGATATTGAGAAGATGGTTTTAGCACAAAACTGGGAGCAGTTGCTTTCAGATTATGTTTCTCGTCAGCATATTCCTTTTCACGAAAAAGAGGATATTGAGCGCTATGTCTTGTCTTTTCCTATTAAGCCCAAAGGAATTCAGTTGCCCAGTGGGATAATTCAGGGGCAAAATATTGTCAATTTATTTGCTGATTTGTCTCAGCCATACCACGATGAAACTGATTTTACAAAATTTCCCATTCCCTTTGTCTGTGTCGCTGCTGACATTGAAACCGGGGAGGCAGTTGTTTTGGATAAAGGCTATCTTCCAAAGGCCATGAGAGCTAGTATGGGGATTCCAACTTTGCTAACTCCTGTGGAAAACGAGGGAAGACTGCTTGTGGATGGGGGAATGGTGAATAATTTTCCCGTTAAGGAGGTTTTGAATTTGGGAGCTGATATAGTTATTGGAGTGGATGTTCAGGCTGGCCCGAAAAAGAAAGAGGAATTAAAATCTATAAACGATATTATCAACCAAACCATAAGTTTGATGGCGAAGCCCGAGTTTCAGCAGAATAAGGAGCTATGCGATGTCTACATCAAACCCGATATTCGTGGTTATTCGGTTTCCAGTTTCCAGAATGCCGATTCTTTGATTGATAGGGGAGAGCAAATGGCAAGAAATTTTGTTCCCTTGCTAAAAGAGTTGAAGCAAAAATTAGACTTGAGAGTGGAAAAGCGGGAGACACTTTCCATACCCGATGGAAAACAAGAGCACATTATTGGAGATATTAAAATTAGTGGTTTAAAAGAGGTGAGTCGTTCTCTGGTATTAGGGAAGTTAAACTTCAATATAGGAGATACGATTCATCATGAGGACCTTCAAAATGGGATTAACCGAATTTATGGAAGTCGTTATTTTGATCGGGTTAATTATCGTCTGAGTGGTGATAAACAAAAGACAATTCATTTGAATGTGAAGGAGAGGACTACCAATCGATTCAATGTTGGTTTTCATTACGACAATGATAATAAAGCTTCCGTGTTGTTGAACACCACTTTTAGAAATAAATTGCGCAGTGGTTCCCGTTTGTCGCTGGATTTGAAACTCTCAGAGAATCCAAGATTCACAGCAACCTATAATATCGATAATGGTTTGAAACCCGGTTATCAGATTCGTTTGGATATGAACGATACTGATGTCTTTCGATACGAGGATGGAAAGAAAGTGGCCAGTTATGATTTCACTTATACCAAATTGGATCTAAATATGCATACGATATTTAGAGAATCTTTCTCTATTGGTTTCGGAGGGAAGTTAGAGTATTATAATTTGGAAACCATCGTTGGTGTTGATGGATTTGAGGAGAAAAGAGATAACTTCTACATTAACTACTATGGGTTTTTAAAAATGGATACTCACGATAAGGCGCACTACCCGAGAAGGGGATTGAGTCTGTACGGGGAGTATAAATTAGTAACAGATAATGGATGGGGTGTCAATGATAATGAGCGGCCAATATCTATCGCCTATCTGAAGATGAAAAAGGCCATTTCATTGTCTCCCCGGGTTACATTTTATCCTTCATTTTATGGTCGGGTTGTTTGGGGAAAAGAGATCCCCCCTGAATATTATACTTACGTAGGAGGAATGGATCAAACCAGTTACTTTGATATTCAGGTTCCTTTCATAGGGTTAAGAAGAATGGAACAATTTACTGAAAATGCTTTTGTGGGACGTGGTGATTTTCAATTTGAGCTTTTTAGAAACAATTATTTGATATTGAGGACTAATGTTGGGAAATATGTTGATAATGTGAATGATGCTCTAACTCAAGGAACATGGATTAAGGGAGTTGGACTTACCTATTCCTACAACAGTATCATTGGTCCGATGGAAGCCAGTGTTATGATTTCGGACGCCCATAAGAAACTTACAAGTTTTGTTAGTTTGGGATTCTGTTTCTGATAGGGGAGCTTTTCTAAATTTTGTTAGCCTTGATTGTGTACTAATAAGAAGTAGAGGCAATCTATGTTTAAATTGCAATCGATTTTTGTTGTCTAAAAGAAAGTATGCGGTAAAATTTTTATTTGGACAGGGCAAAATAAATAGTTAATTTTTAAGTTAACTAAAGAGTTAATGCCTGTTTGAATATGCATAAGTTGGTTTTTTCCATATTCTTTTGTGCTTTTTGTTTCTGGGGTAATTGTCCGGTCCTGGCACAATTCAGTAATGATTCCCTTACGGATAATTGGGGGCCCAGGGTGAAAGGTATGCCCCTTCCAAGAGGCCTGGAGGTTTCCTATAAAGCCAATCTGGATTATCCGGTTCATTCAACTTCGACTTTGCTTGGCCCTGGCCGGGGGGAGGTGGAGAAGAATAGAATCTTTACGATAAAACTAAAATTTCCATTTTTAAACAAACCAAAGCTTAAAATTGCGGGTGGTTTTATGTATAGCGATGAAGAATTTCATTTTGATGATATGCCATCCAATGGTTATGCTTTGTATCAAAGTCTCAATGAAAAAAATCTGAAGAGTTTAGGTGGAGCTTTGTATTTTCTGATGAAGGGTAAAAACAGATCTTATTTCATGCTTCGGATGAGTGGGAAATTCAATGGTGATTACTGGAAAGAGCATATAGGTGATGTAAGTCAGACCAATTTTTTGAAGTTTGAAATTGCTCCAATGATGGGATGGAAGCTTGATCCATGGAAATCTTGGGGAGTTGGGGTTGCTTTCAGCTACAGTTTTGGAGAGCCACTTGTATTTCCGGTGATTTCCTATAATCATACTTTTAATAGTAGATGGGGAATTGAGGCCTTGCTTCCGGCTAAATTTAAATTGCGATATCAGTCCAGTCGTTTAACCTATTGGAACTTAATTGGTAAATTGAGCGGTGGGAGTTACAGTATTCATATGGATGCTCCCGGATTAAATGATTTTAAAACTCTTGAATTGAGGCAATCAGAGGTTGATGTATCCATGAATTTAGAGAAAGGCTTGAATGATTGGTTGTGGATAGAAATGGCAGCAGGTTACAGGATGAATTTGAAATTTGATGTAACCAACAACAATAACAACCGATATACACTCTCTGGAAAGCGAATATCAGGAAAAGATTATGTTATTGATTCTTTTGTAGGTGGAGGTGCTTTCCTTAAAATCGGGATGTATATCACTCCTTCCAAAAGTCTTATCCGGAAGTTTGGGTTGTAAATTAAATGAACCGGCAGAACTTTAAATTAAAATTCCACCGGTTCGACGGGTTATACAAAAGTATAGGAAACGTTAATGTCTAAAGATCGTTGGAAAACACCGACGGAGCCAAATCCCTTAGATTGTAGCCGGAAGCCATTATTTCACCGTAGGCACCAGCCGATCGAATGGCGATTAAATCATTTCTTTTAGTTATTGGTAACGGGATTGATTTTCCAAAGCAATCGGATGATTCGCAAATGGGGCCCACTACGTTATAGTACTCCTTTTCACCATTGGAACTTAAGTTTTGAATGTGGTGGTAGGCCTGGTACAATGCGGGTCTTAAAAGTTCAGTCATTCCGGCATCCAGAATGGCAAACTTTGTTTGAACTCCGTTTTTAATGTACAAAACCCTGGAAATTAAACTGCCACATTGAGCCACTACTGATCGTCCCAGTTCGAAATGCAATTGTTGTTGCGGTCTTAGATCCAGAAATTGATTGAATGTAGCAAAATAGCCTTTGAAATCGGCAATGGAGTGATGATCGGGATTTTGGTAATCTACACCAAAGCCACCTCCCACATTGATGTGCTTGACATGAATGTGACGATCGGCAAACCATTCCTGAATTTCATTAATTCTGATGCACAATCCTTTGAATACGGAAAGATCCGTGATTTGCGAACCGATATGGAAATGAAGTCCAATCAACTCAATGTTTTTTAGTTGGGGTAGCAGTTTTAAAACATTCTCAAGTTCCCAACGATTGATGCCAAATTTATTTTCCTCTATACCCGTGGTTATGTAATGATGGGTTTTGGCATCAACATTAGGATTGATGCGAAGTGCTACCTTTGCTTGCTTATTTTGTAAGCCCGCCAGTTGATTGATAATTTCCAATTCGGGTATGGATTCGCAATTGAAGCAGAAAATTCCGTTCGTCAAGGCAAGGTTGATCTCTCTATCGGACTTACCCACTCCTGCATATACTATTTTGTTGGGTGAAAAACCAGTGTCCAATGCTCGTTGGATTTCATTGCCGCTTACGCAATCGGCTCCTAAGCCAATAGCTTGTATTTGATGAAGTATTTTTTTGTTGGCATTGGCTTTTACGGCATAATGCACGTGGTAGCCATATTGGGAGGATTCTTTCTGAATACGTTGTAAGGTCTTCTCTAACAACTCCATGTTGTAATAATAGAATGGAGTGGGTAAGGTATTTAGTCTCGATATGATTTGATTCGTGAACATAGTTTGATGCTTGCGTTGTCAGTTGTTAATGGTTTTTAAAACAAGTGATCACTAAGGGCCTGAAGCGCCTTTACCTTATCGTTCTGATTTACCAGTACGGAAATGTTATGGCTGCTTCCTCCATAGGAAATCATTCGAATGGGAATGTTTTGCAGGGCTTGTAGCACTTTCATAGCACTGCCCGTAGTTTCGGCAATAAAATCACCAACAATACAAATAATGGTTTGGTTTTGGTCTACTTCTACTGTACCGTATTTTTCCAATTCCATTTCAATTTCCGAGAGATTGGTCGTGTCGTCAATTGTGAGGGAGACTGCCACCTCTGAAGTGGTAATCATGTCTATTGGGGTTTTGTAGATTTCAAACACTTCGAATACTTTACGAAGAAATCCGTAGGCCAGAAGCATTCTTCCTGATTTTATCTTTACGGCCGATATTCCATCCTTGGCAGCAATAGCTTTGATTCCTTCATTGGACGATTGACTGGTTACTAATGTACCCTGATCCGATGGATTCAGTGTGTTTTTTAACCGTACAGGGATGTTTTTCAACTTGCAAGGCATAACAGAGGCCGGATGCATGATTTTTGCCCCGAAATAGGCCAATTCGGCTGCTTCCTCAAAGGAAAGAACATCTATGGAATGGGTGTGATCTACAAAGCGAGGATCGTTGTTGTGAAAACCATCAATATCCGTCCAGATTTGTACCTCTTCTGCTTCAATAGCTGCTCCCACAAGCGATGCAGTATAATCACTACCGCCTCGTTTAAGATTGTCTACTTCGCCAAAGGCATTGCGACTAATATATCCCTGGGTAATGAATAGTGTTTGCTGGGAGTGCTTTGCCAATTCTCTTTTGAGTGACTCCTGTATGTAATAATGATCCGGTTCACCATCCTTATCAATTCTCATAAAATTCAAAGCAGGCAGAAGAACAGAATCAATGCCTTGTTCAGATAAGTAGTAATGAAACAGGGCTGTAGAGATTAGTTCTCCCTGGGCCAGTATTGCTCTTTCCTGCAATGAGGTAAAACTTCGTAGTACAAAATTTCGAATATAGGTGAAATGGGACCGAATGAGTTCATTCCCCTTGCACTTGTGTTCCTGGCTTGAAAAGAGTTTTTCGACAATGCAGTTGTATTTGGTTTCCAAATCTTGAATAATTTTTTCTGCCTTCTTCTTGTCGTTTTTGTATAGTAGTTCTGTGATTTCGACTAAAGTATTGGTGGTACCAGACATTGCTGATAGTACTACTATTTTAGGCTCGTTGTTTTGTATCAGATGTGCCAGCTTTTGCATTCGCTCAGCGGAACCTACAGACGTGCCTCCAAATTTTAAAACTCTCATTGTAATCAGTTTTTGAATACGGGTTAAAAAGAAGGCCTGCAGAAATCTGCAGGCCTTCACTGTGTTTTTAGTGTTAGCTTAACATTTTCCTCTTTTGGGATTTAATAATTCCAATAGTGTTTATAGTGCTTTATCTGTTTATTTCGTTTCATATTGTATGTTTTCTTTCTATTCTGATTTTGTAAGCGGGTGTAAAGTTGGATAAAAAACGAATCAAAAGCAACAAAATGTTGAAAAATTAACAAGGAGGATGAAAAAATAACAAAGGAAAGAGGCGTTTCTTCTTCAGAATTTGAAGAAGTTTCAATTACCTGGGATCAGAATTGTAGTTAAATTAGTAAGAGTATAGTAGCTTTGAATTGATTGAATGTCAGTTTGTCGTGTGTTCTTGAGTATGTGGGAAGTCAAGCCTCCAACAGTGTTGAATAGCATGGAGGGAGGGGGGATAAGCACTTTCTTTTCTGAAACCAATGATAATGGAAGGTTTGAATTGTAATAGAATTATTTTCCATCTTCAATTTGGGAACCTATAAAATTCGAAGATTATGAATATTGTACCCTATTATATAATAAACCCGATTGAATTGTTTGGTTTCAGGAAAGAAAGGCGTTTTTCTGTCAAATGTTAGTCGTTTGATAAAAAAATTGTGTCGACTACTATAATTTGTTGAATCATTGCATCCTAATTGGGGTCTTTTTTCAATTTTTTAAGACAGAAAATTTTAGAAACAAAATGGATGTAGTATTCATTATTTATTCGAAGGTTGTACTGTTCCATCCCCAAAAAGCTCGTGGAGCATCTCTAAACTCGATATAAGTTCTTTCGGGGGCGATATTCATTATTTGTTGTACAGCTTGACACAACTTTTCCGAGAGATTTTTTGTTTGGGTATTGGGTAGTCCAATGCTTTTTAGTTGGAGAAAAACAAGAGGTTCTGAACTTCCGCCGAATGTCATCTCCTGTTGGGGGGCGAACGAAGTCATAATATATTTCTCAGGTTTACCTAGTTCCTTGGATAGGAGTTGGGAGAATTCAAGAAGTATGGATTGTTGATCTTCAGAGGAGAATAATTTGTTGCTTTGTATTTTTAAATAGGGCATGATAAGTGTATTATTATAAATGAAATATATTGTTTGTGCAGGGGCAGTGATTGTAATTAAATGCCTCTTTTAGTGTTTTAGCGAATAAATTGAGGGGATTATTTAAACCTTTCAAATTTATCATTACTGTTTGTATTGTACAAAAATAGTAGATCTTGTGAGGATTACAGATAGGAACTCAAAACATGTAGAAGCTCGTCACGGGAATAGGGTTTTACCAGGTAATCGTTGCATCCCGCTTCATAGATTTCCTTAATGGTTTTAGGATCAACATAGGCCGATTGTGCAATTACGTTAACCGTGGGATGATATTTTTTGAGTTGTTTTGTTGCTTCGAAACCATTCATTTGTGGAAGATTTAGATCCATCAGAACAATGTTGATGTCGGGGTGTTGTTCAAAGAGTAATTCTACATCTTCACCTTTTGAGGTTTGGATCATGTGAATTTGTGTTTCAGATAGATTTGAGTTGATTAGTTGTAAACTCTTAATATCATCTTCTACAATAAGGATTTTTTTATCGGACCAATCGACCTTTGCGGTAAAGTTTAAGCTCTTAGCAGGTTCCGGACTGTTGTGCAAACAGGAGAGGATAAAGTAGAATTCAGATCCTTTTCCGGGGTAGGAATTCACTCCTAATTCTCCCTTCATCAATTCTACAATTTTCTTTACAATGGCTAGTCCCAGGCCGGTTCCTCCAAATTTTCTTGTATGGGTATCCTCCAATTGCATAAATTTATTAAAGATGTATTTCTGTTTTGATAGGGGAATTCCAATTCCGGAATCTTTAACAAAGAATTTAATGCGGTTTTGATCCAGGATTTTATAACCATAACATATATATCCCTTTTCTGTAAATTTAAGTGCATTGTTGAGTAGAATCATCCAAATTTGTTTTAGACTTTTCGGGTCGCAGTACAGGGAAGGTTGGGAGTGACGTAAATCAGGCAGGAATCGGATGTCCAGGTGAGTTTTGGAACTGGTTTCTGCATTGTTTCTTAGTATAGGTTCGATTTCCTGGATGATATCGCTTAGATGAAAGGCAGAATTCTTAAAGTTGATTTGCTGGCTTTCCAGTAGGGCTACGCTGAAAATATTATTGATAATATCCAGTAATTGCATGCCTGCCTTATTTATGGTAGATGCATATTCGAGTATCTCCTCCTCCAATAAAGTAGTGGAAAGGAGGTCCGAAAATCCGATAATAGCATTTAAGGGTGTTCGCAATTCATGTGACATGGTGGCTAGAAATGCTGATTTTAAATGTTCCGACTCCTCCGCCTTTTGTTTTGCTTTAATTAATTCAGCTTCCTTCTTTTTGATTGTTGTGATATCAGTGGCAAAACCGATGATTCGTGTTTGTCGTTCTTTGTCTAGCACCTTAAATGTTTTGGCCCAGATCCATTTTTGATCTCCATTGGGAAGAAGGATTCGAAATTCGATTCCTTTGGGAGTGGTATCGGTTTGTGAGTTGTTTGTTGCGACTAGCTTTTCTACTTGCTTTTTATCTTTAGGGTGTACGCTTCTAAATAGAGATTTCGGATTGTTGTATATCTCTCTTCTTGGGATTTGCCATATTCGTTCAAATGCATGGTTGATATACAGAATCTCTGTGGGGGTTCTAAGCCAAAATACTTCGGACACATTATCTGCGATCAGCCGGAATCGTTTTTCACTTTGAATTAAGTTTTGTTGAGATTTAACTCTTTTGGTAATATCTTGCAGAATTCCCTCTGTTCTAATTACCTTATCCTCACTATTTGTTTGGGATTCTCCCCTACACAGTAAATACCTGGTTTTATTCTTTATGGTGATTTTGTAGATATCATGGAAACGAAGTTTCCTGTTGTTTCTATTTTCAAATTGCTTTCGGATAATCCTTCTTTCCTTTGGATCTATTCGATCAAGAAATCTTTCCAGGTCGGGTTTAGTGTTCCGGGGAGAGTATCCCAAAAGAAGAAATATTTCTTCGGACCAGAACCAGGTATGTTTAACGCAGTTGTACGACCAGAACCCCACCTCGGCTATTTTTTGAGTTTTTAACATTCGTTTATCAGCCTGGTTCAATTTCTCCTGTAATACGACTGATTGGGATATATCCCGGGTAATAATAACCAGGTTTTTTCCAACCATAAAGGCTTCGGAGGAGAAATAGCGATTTTTATTTATGGAGGGGAAGAATTGATTGTAATTGAATGTAGCTGTTTTGCGCGTTTGAATAACTCCTTTGTATGCTTTAAGGCGCGGTGTAGATTCTATTTCAGGAAAGACTTCAATGATATTTTTGTCCAGTAAATTTGGTGTTTTCTTGCTGATGTGGAAGATTTGCAGGTTGGCCTGGTTGATGTAAAGAAGATCGAGCTCTTTGGTCCATATACTAACTCCTTCCCTGGATCGTTCCAGGAACACACTCAATTCCTCCGAAAAGATATTATGCTGTTTTATATTGTCAAGAGTTTTCTCCAGTTGCAGCAATTCCTGTTTTAGGCTCTTGTTTTCGGATTCTAACTCCTGTGCTTTGTTTTTGGTTAGTGTTTTAGGTTCCACAGTGTTCATAATCTTTTGATTAATAGAGGATATAATTTAAGAATTAATTTAAATCCTGCCAAAAGAAATATGGAAACAAAGGGGGTGTTGTAGCAATAATTTTAAGATCGTGAAAAACAGTCGAGGTTTTTAATGTGTTTAAGATGAATTGAATATGCGATGTGGCTTGGGATTGTGGAGATGCTAGTTGGTCATAAGAGTAAAGGTGAACCAAATTATCTTCGGCCCACCTTTACAATGAAATTTTAGTTAAGAGTATGTTTAATAAAAAGGTAAGCATAATTTGCCTGTTTTGCAAATTTGATTGGTGCCTATCATTGTGAATAGTTGTTCAAAAACTGATTGTTTTAATGTGGAATAGCCATAGAACCTCAAGAGAATAGGAATGTCCTATATGCGGTAACGATCTTAAAATTATTTTTCTTTTTAGCGAGAGTGTGAATCGTCATCATTTCAATTTTCTCGATACACCTACAAGATGTTGTGGAATGTGGTTGTGAATTTCTTTCCTCTTAGTTTTGGACGACCCATTCCGTAAAAAATTTTTTGGTCAATAGAAAAAAAGCAATTAACTTCAATATAGCAAACAGTGTAAGTGTTAGTTAATTAATTCTTTACATGCTATGTTTTCTTTGAATCCTGCTGAAGAGAAATACATTTATTCCTACCATCTGGCCGGCATAACGATCGGGGAGCCTGAAAATTTCCGTAGATTGTTTCAGGCTCCCGGGTAATTCTATCCATTTTTATTTTTTGCCTTGTCATATTATTCATTTCAACTTGGAAAAAGGTTGTTCCAAAGGGAAATTGTAATAGATCCTAATTAGTTGTGTTCTAGGTGCTGTAAATTATGATTGTAAGTGTGTCGGATTTATTGTTGAGTGATCTCTCTTGAGTGTTTTCCTAATTGAATAGGAATTGAGTGAAACGCAGGAGGCAGGTCCTTTAGAATGCAATTAGGTGGTGAAGTTATACAATGTTTGTTTGGAGTATTACAATGTTGTCCTTCATGTTTTGCAATGTAAGTCTGTGGGGTTGCAATGTTATCCTTCATGTTTACAATGTAGGTCTGAGGGATTGCAATGTTGTCTTTCATGTTTTGCAATGTAGGTCTAAGGGATTGCAATGTTATCTTTCATGTTTTGCAATGTAGGTCTAAGGGATTGCAATGTTATCTTTCATGTTTTGCAATGTAGGTCTAAGGGATTGCAATGTTGTCCTTCATATTTACAATGTAGATACGAAAGGGTGCAATGCTTACTTCCATCTTATTCAATGTGGGCCTGAAGGATTGCAATGCTGGGTTACTGATTCTACAATGTGGTGAGAGAAGAGGGGGATATTGCTCTACTTTTTTTCTGGCCTGGTATGACGGTATCTGCTATTATGATATTGAACAATCGTTTTATGATACAGGTGAAGAATTAAAATTGTGTTAATCTATGGTGGAATAGGATTGAATTTTATAGTGATAAGTACGTTTTATAAGAAATAAATTATTGTTATGAATAAATCTGATAAAGTTAAATTGACGCGAACTAATAATGTAATCAATTTAGGTAAGAATAATCAGAGTATACTAGAAACTGATTCCTTTGCCAGGGAAAAGTTCGATCAGATAGAACAGGGGAGAAATAGAATTAATGGATTCTTTTCCCAGATTAATAGTTCCGGTAAACCTATTACCGAACACAAACAAAGGGCTAGAAAGGCTCTGGAAAAATGCGTTGTAATGGTGGCAGGGTATCTGTATAGCTATGGATTCGATAAGGGGATTCCTGAGTTTAAGGATTTTGAATATTTTCAGACATGGAAGATTAAAAGAATGTCAGACCGGGAGCTTATTGAGAGCGCGAACAATCTGTTGAGAGTTATTACCCAGAAGAGTGAGGCGGCTATTGCAGCGCTAGTTACGGTGGAGGTTAAGGATGGGTTAGAGGAGAAGCTAACATGTTTTAAGGATTGGTTGGAAAAACCCCGTAACTTAAAAAAAATGAAACGGGATATAACAGAAGAGATTCAAAAGGAGTTCCGGCAAATTGATCTTTTGATTGATAATGTATTGTCTCCTTATATGAAGAGCAAATACTCAGAAAACAATTATACGTTCTATAAGGAATATCAACGAGCCTTGGAAGTTGATGAACCCAGTCGTTCCCACCGGGCGCTAACCGGAAAACTTACCGAAGCTGAAACGGGAAAACCTGTTACTGATGTGAAGATTTCGATTGATGGAAAAAAAGCTACAAGACACTGTGGTAAACTGGGTATATTTTACTTCAATAGTCTCTCTGCAGGGCCACATACTTTGGAATTTTCGAAAAAGGGATATGTAAATGTTACAAAAAATATTGTAATTATTTCCGGTCGTACTCTAAAATTGGATGTGGTTATTGAAATGTTAAAAGTCGAGGAGACCATTGATTCTTAGGTTTAGGTTCTTTAGGAGGAGGGTGGGAAGGATGGGAAATGGTAAAAATCAGATCTGGTTTAATCCTGTAGGATGGATCTGTTTGTACTGTAATTATTGTAGGAAGTAAAAATCTTTTTAGTAAGCAATGCCTAAGATGCAGGATTATTAAATGATCTGGTAAAGTGATTTCTCTTTTTAGGATTGCAGATACAGAGATATTGCTTTTTATTCTCTTTGCTTTGAGAAGTTGAAATAGAAGTTGTTTAAAGTTGTCTGAGTAATATGATACTAAAAGCAATCATATTAAGAGCTTTCCAGTGAGATTTTTTTGT
>JBGRQA010000002.1:0-321408 GCA_041725895.1 Marinifilaceae bacterium | reverse complement strand
GGCTTTTAGAAATTGAGTCTGAAAAATAAAGTTATAAACAAGTAAACCAACCGTGACACAGAATATTGAACATACCCGAACATACCCTTTTGATGTTCCCGCGACTTTGATCAAGGCTCTCCAGATTTCGCCCCAGGTTCTCGAGACTTCGTTCAAGGCTCTCCAGATTTCGCCCCAGGTTCTCGAGACTTCGTTCAAGGCTCTCCAGATTTCGCCTCAGGTTCTCGAGACTTCGTTCAAGGCTCTCCAGATTTCGCCTCAGGTTCTCGAGACTTCGTTCAAGGCTCTCCAGATTTCGTTCAAGGCTCTCCAGATTTCGCCTCAGGCTCTCGAGACTTCGTTCAAGGCTCTCCAGATTTCGTTCAAGGCTCTCCAGATTTCGTTCAAGGCTCTCCAGATTTCGCCTCAGGCTCTCGAGACTTCGTTCAAGGCTCTCCAGATTTCGTTCAAGGCTCTCCAGATTTCGCCTCAGGCTCTCGAGACTTCGTTCAAGGCTCTCCAGACTTCGCCTCAGACTCGCACAGCCTTAAATACTACACGCAAAAGAGGATGTATTGGATGTATTCATGGAACTGTGTCTCTCGATTACATTCTTTGATTTTTTCTACTACTAATCTTTTAAGATATTTTTCCAGGTTCAAGCAAGGATAGCCATCGACAGTCTACTAATCTCGATCTTGGTTGGAGCTATAACAACTCTTAATTTGCTGCATTGAGCAAAGTATCAATCTCTAGCACAAGATTTGAACTGAGGCAATACGCTCCTCCCGCAAATACATGTATTTTTTGTGATTCCACCCTACTTAAAAACAAAATCATATAAAAAGTAGAACCGCCAGATTGTAAGGTAAGCATATTTTCCTGGTCGAAAAAAACAAACACCATTTAAAACTACACGAAGAGAAAGATTCTTGTTCTCAGAACATGTATTCTACAACATTTTGGAAAGCCTTGATAAGTTCGTTATCTTTAGGAGAATAGCCAAAAAAACGTTTATGGACCGAAAGGGTTTGATCCAAAATATTCTGAATTCTGCTATTTTGCACCAATGGCACTGGTTTGCCCCCCACTTTACACCACTAAAACAGGGCAACGAAAGTGCTTTTGTTCAATCCCTGCTCGACTCCCTGTTGATCATTGGCCAACACCTACCCAAACTTCCCCTAACTTATCTGAACCGAATTGCCAGTTTTTCCGGAAAACCCTACAATATCAGGCAATACGAGCAGCTCATGCAGCTCCTGGCCGAGATCCTGATTCTACATCAGGTAATGGCTTACAAATGGAAGCGGAAAATTCGGTTTGTTTGGGAACCAAAATCCATACTGTCCAATAAAGGGCCGGAATTAAACCTGGAGGGGGCGGATTACACCATTGGAATCGAAGTTAAGTCGCCTTCCCTTCTCTTTCACGAAAACCCCAAAGCACTGAATCGAAACCAGGAGAGCATTCAACCAGGAAAAATGCCACAATTCAACCCCATGGAGAATTACCTGGAAAGTGCCCGGGAAAAGTTCTCCGGATTCAAACAGGATGCCTCCAACTATTTCAGCTTGTTGGTTGTTGTTTGGGATCATTTAATTCACGAACCTATTTCGGCTCTATTGAATCCGAAATTTGGAATCTTTCGCAATTCCAATTCCTACCCAATGGTAGATGCGGTTATCCTCACTCAACACCGGGCTCTGTTCGGTCATTTTCTTAAGGAACCCAAACAGAATTATAACTCTCCCATCCTATTGGATTACGGATTACCGGATACGGAGCCCTATAAAATAATAATAGCAAATCCGGACAGTCAAACAAGCATTCCTCAAGATGTAATAGACTGCTTGCAGGTAGAACCTCCGGATCAAATCCCAGGCGAAAAGTACAATCCCGCCAATCAGATTCCCTGGAGGGAATTTCATTAACCACTCTCTATTAACCCTTAAATACGGTAAACATGAAAAGAACCCGACGAAACGAAAAAATATCCTATTGCGGCATTATCTGCTCAACCTGTCCCGCCTACGTTGCATCACGCAGAAACCATCAAAAAGCCCAGGTAAGAATTGCCCAACTCTGGTCAAACGAGGATTATACCTACGATGCCTGCGAAATTAGTTGTAAGGGCTGCAACGAAGCCTGGGGAAAAAAATTCAAACAATGCTCCGACTGCCAGGTACGGGAATGCGCACGAAAAAAGCTGTACAAAACCTGTGGAGAGTGCAAGGAATACCCCTGCGAGCAACTAAAACAACTCTATCAAAAACTGGACAAAAAAATCGTCCGGATCGATTTGAGTACCCTCTCCCCCAATCATACTCAAATCCGGGATAAATAATAAAAGCTCCAACAAAAATCATACATAAAAAAATAGCGGCTGTCTTTTCAGACAGCCGCCCAACTTTTAACTATCCCTAAATTTATCTATGTGCAATAGGATCAGCATCTCCATCAGGATCGTTGTTCACGTATCCATCGGTATGGATAGGACCTAACAGCAACAGACCACAAACGTGAGGCGCAGCCATTGAGGTACCACTCATAGTGCCGTATCCACCATCCAGATAGCAAGACTTCACATTTACACCAGGTGCACAAACATCAACAGGTGTTCCATAATTGGAAAAAGAAGCAAAATTATCGTTGATATCACTGGCAGAAACAGTATATACATTCTGATGATTGGCACGAGCAGGAGAATAATACAAGGCATCATCCGCTGAGTTACCGGCAGCGATAGCGATGTAAATTCCAAGATCTGCAACAGCCTTCACAGTATTATCATAGGCATCGTTAGTGTAACGGGATTGGGGGCCCAAACTCATATTTACAGCATCACCAGCCTGACCTTCGGCAGCAATATAATCCAAGGCAGCAATCGACCAGGACATATTTCCATTACCACGACGATCCAATACACGACAAGAAACTACCTTTGCACCAGGAGCAACACCAATAACACCAATGCTGTTATTCAAAGCAGCAACCGTACCGGCAACGTGAGTTCCGTGTCCGTGCTGATCATCAGGAGTTGTTTTACCCTGGGTAATAAAAGTTTTACTACGAGCCACGTCTACATTCAAATCAGGGTGATCCATATCGATACCCGAATCGATAATCCAAGCGGTTTTACCTGTACCATCGCCTGCTCCACCAACACGGTCGATACCCCAAGGGGTTTCCTGAGCTGGTTGGGTAGTGCTTCCTCCGGGTTTGCCTAGAGAAATTTGAACATCCTTCTCAATTTTTTTAACAGCAGGATCAGCCATCAATTTCGCCACCTGGTTGTCATTCAAACGGGCAGAAAAACCATAAATAGCAGTACTGTAAGTATGCTCAATGTTTTCTTCCTTAACCCCTTTCGATTTAAGATATTTGGCCACATGGCTCTTCATACGAAGAGATTTCTTTTCATAACCTTTTAAGCCTTTCAATTCGTAGATGGGAACTTCATTATCCATCAACTGAACAACATAAGTTGCTTTGTTTGCTTGTCCCGGATTCACCATTACAGCCTCATCCGCAGAAGGAGAAAAATTGTCATTCTCCATATTTTTCTCACAAGCCGTGAAAACAGTTCCCACAAAAGCTACTGCAAAAACAGCCTTTGTTAAGGTCATTTGAGATTTTTTCATAGATTAAAAAATTTGGTTTGGTTAATTAATAGAAAATTAAACTGCGCGCACAATTCGTCTAATTTTTCGGTTGAAATCCCCGTAAGGGGGTGGTTAACATTTTGCTAAATAAAAATATTTAGACTTTGGTTTTTGATTAAGTTTTTGGGTCTACAACACTTAATTCCGAAATCGGATAAAAGGTAACCCTCGAAAAAGAAAAAAATTAAAAGGAGCACTATTTAACAATGATACTTATACCTTGCCATTTAAGAGCAGCAGGCTCAAAAAAAAATATCAAATTCACTGATATTTTTCAGAATTTTAATTTACGAAACAGAATCCGGCCATCTTTCGTTGCCCAAAATTCAAATTACTAGTAAAGAAGGAAAAAACACACAACAAAAATCTCATTACCAAACAAGAAACTTACCCAATCACCTGAATAAGAAACCATATCGAAAAAAGATGGACACTGTTTTATTGGAAATTTAGTAAATGGGCAAATCAACGGCCAGTTTCCGAATTTGAAAAGCTTGTCGGAATCGGGCTTCTGCTTCGGCATAGTGAGAAATGGGTTCCAGCACTACAGCATTTACGCAATGTTTCATACTATTAAAGAACCAGGCCCGATGATGTCCATCATGAATCACCAACTTGATACGACTGGATTGATAAAAGTTCCAAACCACAATGGGAGGAAAATCAGCCCCCTTTGAATGGATGTAACGGTAGGCTGATTCCACCATGGAAAGCTTATCGGCTTCCAGCCGGTCCTGGCTGGCCCAAAGAAGAGTTGTAGAATAAATCCGGGGAGGATTCACAAAAATATGAGCGGGATTTAGCTGAAGCTGAGTGCAAGCCAAACGACACAAATCATCGGGAGAATTTCCCTTTAGCCAATGCGTTCTCCCCAAAAAAGACTGGTATCCCAATTCCTGTTCTTCCGGAAGAGCAGAATTCAACAAACGGGTAATCTCGATGGGGGATTTGATTCGTGTCATATCACAAAGAAGCTTTACCCCAATTTACAAAGAAAGCCGGAAATATAAGATATTTGTTTCAGGTTTTAAGTTGAAAATTTTGAATTAATTCATTGAATTAAAAGCAAAGGCTTTATTACAATTAAAAAATCTCCTCCCATTAGTAGGTAGAATGTCTAATAGCCCCATTTGATTCTTAAAACTGTAAGGTAAAAACCGTCCCCTTTTGAGGTTCTGATTTTACGCTAATGGTTCCTCCATGCAAACGCATGATTTGGCGCGAAAGACTCAAACCAATACCGGATCCTTTCTCCTTGGTGGTAAAAAAGGGAGTGAAAATATTATCAATCACTTCGGAAGAAATCCCATGTCCATTGTCTTCTACCCTAATGCAACTTCCCGAATGATCAGTACAAACAGTTATTTCAATTTTCGGATCTATGGCACCATTCAAAGCCTGCAGTGCATTTCGGATCAGATTGATTACTACTTGAGACAGCAAATTCTCATCTGCAATAACCTCCACTTTCTCCTTTGGCAAATTCATCCGAAACTCCACAGCTTGCTTTCGGCACTCCTCACGAAACAGCAATTCGATTCGTGCAAAAAAATCGGTTAGAACCACCACCTCAAAATGCGGTTGAGGCAATTGGGTTAAGTTTCGGTATTGTTCCACAAAAGCTGTTAAGCCTTTACTCCGTTTCCGTATGGTTTGCAACCCCATAACGGTATTGGATATGGCTCCTTCGGTCAACAGCTCTCTACCGGGAATCTCTCCATTCCTCTGGTACAAATCGATCAAACTACTGGATAATAGAGTAATGGGACTCACCGAATTCATGATTTCATGAGTCAGGACCCGAATCAATTTCTGCCATGCATCCATTTCTCCCTGGTCAATCTCATTCTTAATATCCTGAAAGGAAAGTAATTTAAGCTGTTCGTTCTCCAAACGAAAGGCAACCGCTTTCACTGCCAATTTCCGAATCTCATTATCGACATAGAATTTACGAAGTTCATGCTTTCCGGAAGAGATTTTCTGAACCCAAAGCGGAAAATCCTTTTCTATTCTTTCCAGATCCTGAATATTTGAAAAATCTTCCATTTGGAACAGATCCTGGAAAGCCCGGTTGCACAAACGCACCTTTCCCGTCTGATTAAAAGCCAGCAATCCAACCCCCACATGCTGCACTGTATTCTGGAAAAAGGTAAAATCCTTCTCCTTTTCGATCTTTACGTCCCCAAAGGCTTTAATTATCTGGTTGAAACTATCATAAAGTTTCTGAAAGGAAGGATCCTTCTGCTTTTCGTTAAAAACCATGGTGGAATCCTTATACCGAAAGGCAAGAAAGAAACGGGTCAGATCACGATTGATTTTGTTGATGTACCAAATCAGATATACAACCTGAAATACCCAGAGAAGTATCAAAGAGTAGGACGTTACAAGCATGTATTCGCGCGACCAAACCCATAGAAAAAGAATGGGAGTCAGGGCTATTAGAATTACCTGAGAAACAATCCCAATATAGAAACGTTTATATATCATACTTCTTGATTTTATCGTACAGGGTAGAACGGTTGATTCCCAACTTCTGTGCTGTTTTACTCATATTCCCTTTGCAATGCTCCATAGCTCTTTGAATCAAAACCTTCTCATTCTCTGCCATATTAAAAGACGCAATTTGCTCCGGACTCACCGATTTTGAATTGGAAAAGAAAATATTTTCCTCATCCAACATCGAATTTTCCGATAGAATCACAGCTTTCTCAATTACGTGTTCCAATTCTCTAACATTACCCGGCCAGGCATGTTCCAAAAGTTTCTTCAAAGCCCCTTGCGTTAAAGACAATGACTCCCGTTTGTATTGTTTTCCAAACTTTTCCAAAAAGAACCGGGTCAAATCGGGAATGTCCTCCTTCCGGTTTCGCAAAGGCGGAAGCTCTATTTGAATGGTATTAATACGATAGAGCAAATCTTCGCGAAAACTTCCCTCACTCACCATCTGATTCAGGTTTCCATTGGTTGCCGATACCAAACGAATATTAATCCCTACAGGCTTGGAGCTTCCAAGAGGCACTACCTCCCTGTTTTGCAAAACAGCCAACAACTTAGCCTGCAAATGCATCGGAATGTTGCCGATCTCATCCATAAAAAGAGTTCCCCCGGAGGCCAATTCAAACCTCCCCATTCGATCTTCTTTGGCATCGGTAAAAGCTCCTTTTTTGTAGCCAAACAATTCGCTCTCAAAAAGGGATTCACTTAACGATCCAATATCCACTCCCACGAATACCTGTTCGTTCCTTTGCGATTGAAGATGAATTTCACGAGCAACAAGCTCTTTTCCTGTACCATTTTCACCCAATATTAAAACATTGGCATCGGTTTGAGCCACACGTTCCACCATTCGCTTTACCTGCTGCATAGCTCCGGATTTGCCCCAAATTAAATTGTACTGCTTGTCAACCTGATTCTTCAAATGCTTCTGTTTTGCCTTCAGATCCTTGATTTCCATTTTTGAAATCCGTTGCTTGTAAGCCGATAGCAGGGTGTTCAACATCTTATTCTCATCCCATGACTTCTGAATAAAATCGGTAGCCCCCTCTTTCATGGCTTTTACGGCCAATTCCACATCTCCGTAGGCGGTAATCAACACCACACATGCCTGCGGATCCTGCTCCAGAATACGGTGCAACCAGTATACCCCCTCATTTCCCGTATTAACTCCTGCTGTAAAATTCATATCCAACAGAATTAAATCGTACTCCTCCCTTTCCAGGGTAGAAAGAATCATATTAGGGTTCTTTATGGTTTCGATTTTTTCGAAATGGGGAGTCAAAAACATCCGAAGGGCAAACAACAGCTCCTCATTGTCATCGATGATCAGAATACGGCCGGATTTATTACGCATAGGTTTTGAGATTGATCTTGAACTGTATAAATTCTTCACTACAAGCTTCAAGCCATTAGCCACAAGCTAAAAAATCATCATTACGTTATACTTACTTGAAGCTTGTCACTTGCAGTTGGAAACATTTCAGGTTAAATCTAAGCTTTCTGTCGGAATTAGCCACAAGCAGTGTTGGAAATTCCAACACCCTTTTTCTTCGAAAAAAACACCCTTCCAGATTATCAGCAAATTACAAATTTGGCACAAAGATTGGCAACAATGCATTAAAAATAATTAAGTAAATTTCGACTATCATGATCAAAACACAGAAACTAAAAAAGGTATTTCGCACCGAGGAAGTGGAAACAACAGCATTAAACGAAGTAAATATAGAGATCCGAAAGGGAGAATTTGCAGCTATTATGGGCCCTTCTGGTTGTGGAAAATCAACCTTACTAAACATTCTCGGTCTATTGGACAATCCAAGCGATGGAAGCTATATTTTCAACGATCTGGATGTATCCAACCACTCCGAAAGTCAGCGGACACAGTACCGCAAAGGAAATATCGGTTTCATCTTCCAAAGTTTCAATTTGATTGATGAGTTGAATGTTTTTGAGAATGTGGAATTGCCTTTGCTATACATGAAAATTGGAGCCTCCGAACGAAAGAAAATGGTACAACAGGTTTTGGTGCGAATGAACATTGCCCATCGCGCCAAGCACTTCCCTCAGCAATTGTCTGGTGGCCAACAACAGAGAGTAGCCATTGCCCGGGCTGTAGTTACCAACCCCAAGCTAATACTGGCCGATGAACCCACCGGAAACCTTGATTCGGCTAACGGAACCGAGGTAATGGACCTACTCAGCGAACTAAACCAGGAAGGCACCACGATTATAATGGTAACCCACTCCCCTTCGGACGCCGAATACGCTCACCGGGTAATTCACCTTTTCGATGGGAAAGTGGTTTCGGAAAAGAAAATGGAAACCAAATAAGATATTTTGAATGAAGTGACAAGTGGTAAGTAAAAGCTAATCTTGTTTTCTAACTACTTGTAACTTGCTCCTTGCAACTAAAAACAACACTATGCTCTGGTACAACCTCAAACGAGCCATTCGCTCTTTATTAAAGAATAAGCTCAACTCCATCATAAACATCTTTGGTCTGGCCGTTGGAATGTCGGCCGTGATTTTAATTTTCATCTACGTTCAACACGAGCTGAGCTATGACAAGTTCAACGAGAAACATGAACGAATCTACCGGATCGCATCAAAATTTGATAAGGAATCCTCCAATGTCTCTTCCATCTGTATTCGTTTGGACGAAGACAATTTTGGTTCCAAACTTCCCGAGGTGGAAGAGGTAACCCAACTCTTCAGAGGTTGGAACCCGGATATTGAGGTGGAAGGCAAGCACTACCGGGAATTCCAGATACACTCTGTTGACACCAATTTCCATAGGGTATTTACACTCAATTTTCTATATGGGAATTCCAAACAACTATTCAAGAATCCCCAATCGGTGGCTTTGACTCAATCCACCGCTAAAAAGCTATTTGGCAATAAGAATCCCATTGGAAAAACGATACAAAAATCGGGTGCTTTGTTTTCTGTTTCAGCAGTAGTTGAAGATCTTCCAAAAACCTCCCATTACAATTTTGACATTCTTGTTCCACTTCAAGCAAGCAAAAACTACAAGCACTTTCATGAGTATGGCCTCGAATTCTTCACCTACGTACTATTTAAGGAAGATGTCACTCTTGGAAAAGCTGTACCCAAAGCGGAAGCACTCTACCAAAAACTGCTTGCCAATCGCTTCAATCAATATGGTTATAATACGAGTGGCTACCTGGAGAAACTTACAGATATCCACCTCCGCTCGAACAGTAAACCCAATCTACGGCCCGGAGGCAATATCAAAACAGTATACATCCAGATATTCTTAGCCCTGCTGATCCTGATTATTGCCATTGTCAACTTCATCAATATCATGACAGTACAATACGAGGGCAAAGCCAAGGAAATCGGTCTCCAAAAAGCAATTGGTGCTTCTCGCAAAGAATTGATTCGCCAATTCCTCGGGAATTCCATTCTCCTCTCCTTTGCTTCCCTTTTGGTAGGAATTATTTTAGCCGAAGCAATGTTGCCCTTTTTCAGCCACATGCTAAACCGAGAGTTAGAAATTGATTATTTACACAATCCTTACCTGACTCTTGGATTACCTCTACTGGCTTTACTGGTTGGTTTCCTCTCAGGAATCTATCCGGCTTTCTTTGTCTCCCGATATTCGCCCGCCACAGTAATCAAAGGTATCATCCATCGCTCCGGGGGAACCAACAGATTAACCCGAATACTGGTTATCTTTCAATTTTCAGTATCCCTCATCCTGCTTATCAATATGGTGATTCTTTCCCAACAAATTAGTTTCATGAAGAATGCAGATCTTGGATTTCAAACGGAAAAAGTAATAGCTATTTCGAATTTAAATTCAAAACTACGTAAAGCCTATCCAGCCATCAAAGAAGAACTGCTTAAAAATCCAAGTATTGAAATTGTTAGCATAAGCGATCATCGCCCAGGAGGGGGAACCAGTGGTCAAGGCTTTTACCTCGTTGGACAAACCGAAAAGGAAACCAAACACATCGATGAATATCGTGTTGAACCTGGCTACTTTGAAGCTTTAAACATCCAATTCCTACAAGGAAGGTCTTTTTCGGATAAACATGCAAGTGACAGCTTGGGTATCATCCTCAACGAAAAGGCTGTAGAATATTTCAAATTGGAACATCCTGTTGGACAAGAGGTTTGGTTTCATGGGAGAAAGCACCATATCCAAGGGGTTGTTCGTAACTTCAATTACCAATCACTCCGAAGTGAAATCAGTCCTTTAATGTTTAGCCGTAGTTGGTATCGAAACTATATTATTGTGAAATCCAACAATGCCAATCTCAAGGAAGAATTGGAATACATCCAAAACACATTGCAAAAATTCGATCCCTCCTACATACTTGGCTATACCTTCATCGACGATTTCTGCAAAAGTAAATACCGCAAGGAGGAACGATCCCAAAGCCTAACCTTGTGTGCATCCGCCCTTTCCATCATACTCGCTCTTTTGGGCCTGTATGCACTCAGTCTTTATATGGTCAACAAAAGGACTAAGGAAATTGGGATTCGAAAGGTGAACGGGGCCAGCATCCTACAGATTTCAGGTCTTTTATTAACCTCGATGACCAAATGGATTGCCATCGCATTTTGTATTGCTGCACCTGTTTCCTGGTGGCTAATGAACAACTGGCTGGAAAATTTCGCCTATCGTATCAAAATCGGCCTTTTGCCCTTCCTGATTGCAGGTAGTATCGCTTTCCTGTTTGCCCTACTCACCGTGGGCTGGCAAACCTGGAGGGCTGCCAGCCGGAATCCTGTGGAAGCCTTAAAGTATGAATAGGATAATCTCTCCCAGCCCTCACGGGGCTGGGGTAGCCTAATCAGAAGTCCTGGAAATAAACCTCAAAAACTTACCCTTATGCTCTGGAACAATCTTAAAATCACTTTGCGTAATCTTTGGAAAAACAAGATATTTTCCCTGATCAACCTGTTTGGACTTGCCATTGGATTGGCTTGCTGCATCATCCTGTACCTTTATGTTGCTGATGAATTAAGCTACGACAAGCACAACCCCAACCATGAAAGAATCTACCGTTTGGGCACATCTTTCAAGTTCAACGAATTGGAACTGACCGATCCATCTACATCACCGGCCGTAGGACCGGCACTGGTCAACGAGTTTCCGGAGGTAGAGAATTCGGTTCGGATCCTACGGGAATTCAATCCTTTGCCAATTGAAACAGATGGGAAAAGTTTTGTGGAGGAGAAAATCTACTGGACTGATCCCTCCTTTGTTGACATTTTCAATGTAAGCTGTTTGGAAGGCAATCCTAAGCTATCGCTATCCCAGCCCAACCAACTGGTTATATCCAGAAGCACTGCCATGAAATATTTCGGCAGCCTACAGGTTATGGGAAAACAGGTGAAACTGGAGGATGATGGCACTTACACCATTACATCGGTTGTGGAAGACATGCCCAAGAACTCCCATTTCCATTTCCACTTCCTCACCTCCGTACAAACTCATTGGAAGTACAAAGTAACCAGCTGGATGAACGACGGAGCTTACACCTACGTTTTGCTGGACAGAAAATCAAGTGCTGAAAGTTTCCATAGCAAACTGCCCGGCCTGGTAAAAAAGTACATTGAACCGGAGCTGATCAAAAATCACAACCAGTCGCTTAAAGAATATGAAGAAGCCGGGAACTATCACCGCTACTACGCCATGCCCCTGAGCAAAATTCATCTGCACTCCCACTCCATCTACGAGTTGGAGCCCAATGGCAACATCAGCAACGTATACATCTTTTCATTCAGCTCTCTACTGATTCTATTGATTGCCTGCATCAATTTCACCAACCTGAGTACTGCAAAATCTACTCAACGGGCAAAAGAAATTGGAGTGCGGAAAACCCTGGGATCAACAAGAAAACGATTAATCGGACAATTCCTGTCCGAATCCATTCTGCTCAGTCTTTTTGCACTGGTCATTGCTCTGCTGCTGGTGGAGGCATCCCTGCCACTCACCAATTCTCTCATCGGAAAAAAATTACAGATCCTCTACCATCAGAACTATCACCTTCTGCTGCTTTTCCTGGGTATTGCACTTTTCACCGGCCTGTTTGCCGGCAGCTATTCGGCCTTCTACCTATCCCGATTCAATCCAATGAAAGTGATGAAGGGAGACATCAGCAGAGGATCACAAAATTCAAGTCTACGAAAAGTTTTAGTGGGGATTCAGTTTTGCATTTCCATCTTCCTTTTCATTTCCACCTTTGTGATACGAGACCAGATGAACTACATCCATAGCAAGGATCTGGGCTTTCAAAAAGAGAACCTTTTGGTACTTGACAATGCACATAAACTTCAGGGATCCACCAATTTTAAAGAACTGCTACAAAAACACCCCGGAGTTAAAGATGTTTCACAAACGACAAATATTCCCGGTGGATTTTTCGATGGGTTTACGGTAATGGGAGATCCTTCAACCGATCCCAACAGCTATTCGACACGTGCCATGTGCACCGATTTCGATTTCATTAAAACCATGGGTATGCAAGTGGTTGAGGGGCGCTTTTTCTCACGGGATTTGCCTTCGGATTCCAAGGGAATCGTGATCAACCAAACCATGGCAAAGGAGATGAATCTTGCACAACCCCTGGGAAAGAAAATCTATTTCAATTTTATGGAACCGCTTACCATCATTGGGCTGGTTAAGGATTTCCATTTCGTTTCGCTGCACAACAAAATCAGCTCGGTGGTAATGCTTCACCCCGATTTTTCAAAAAAGAACAAGATTGCCATCCGTTTTCTACCCGAACAACGGCAAAGTGTGTTGAGAATGGCCACAAGATTGTGGGAACAGCATTCCAATGGGTTTCCGCTGGAGTACTTCTTTGTAGCCGACCAGATGGAGGACCTCCACCGAACCGAAAACAGGACTATGAAGCTCTTTTCCATCTTTTCCATCCTATCCATACTGGTAACCTGTTTAGGATTGTTGGGACTAAGCTCATTTACAACTGAGCAACGCACCAAAGAAATTGGCATCCGCAAAACACTGGGGGCCTCCAATTTTACCATACTCCACCTGCTTAATAGGGATATCCTGAGTTGGATGATCGTTGCCTTCATCTTTACCAGTCCTATAGCCTGGTACATTATGAACCATTGGTTGCAGGATTTTGCCTATCGCACCGCCATACATTGGTATGCTTTCGCCCTGTCGGGAGGTTTGGCTTTGCTTATCGCTTTGCTTACCGTAAGCTGGCAAGCCTGGAGGGCCTCACGACTAAATCCGGTGGAGGCTTTACGGTATGAGTAGTAAGTAACTAGTGGCAAGTAGCATGAATGGTTGCATTTTCTTATCACCTGTTACTTGTCACTTATCTCTTATCTCCATTCAATTGTTTGTATAATACTAGAATTCTAAAAATGCTCCAACACCATATAAAACTAGCAATCCGCTCCCTACTTCGGAACAAATTGAATTCCGTCATAAATATTTTTGGACTTGGGACGGGAATGGCTGCAGTTATCATTATTTTCCTATTCGTTCAACATGAATTAAGCTATGATAAATTTAATGAGAAGCATAGACGGATCTATCGACTCAATACATTGACAAGTTTGAATGAACAAGAAAAAGAAGACCTTCCGGCTTGCCTCCGCTTAGATTATGACAACTTCACCTCCAAAGTACCTGAAATAAAAGCACTAACCCAACTATTGATAGGCAGACATCAAAAAATTAGTGTAGGAGATAAAGTTTACGAAAACATTAATTTCCAATATGTTGATACGAACTTCGACAAAATTTTCACCCTTACCCCCATCTCCGGACTAGCAAATCATATCTTCTCAAATCCGTCGGGAGTAGTGATGAATGCCTCTACAGCACAAAAAGTATTCAACACAACTAACGCAGCTGGTAAAGAAATAGAAATTTTTAATCAGATATTTACGATTTCGGCAGTGGTGAAAGATCTTCCTTCGACATCTCATTATGATTTCGATATTCTTTTGCCATTCACAACTTTTCCCAAACGTACAAAATACCGAAGTCTGGAATATCTAACATACATTTTATTTAAGGAGGAGGCTGATATTGCTGAGGCTAGCACGAAAACAGAACAATTATACAATCAAATGCTGACGGAAAGGTTTGGTCCCTATGGAGAAGAAACAGACTCTTATCTTCAAAAATTAAAAGATATCCACCTAAATTCTACCGCCAAGAACTATCTTAAACCTTACGGAAATTACCAAACCATTTACCTTCTCATTACCCTTGCATTTCTGATTCTGGTGATTGCAATAATTAACTTTATCAATATCATGACGGTGCAGTACGAAAGTAGAACCAGGGAAATTGGAATAAAAAAAACAATAGGGATTAGCAGAACAGAACTAATGAGACAATTTCTTGGAAACTCAATACTTCTGACCTTCTCTTCCCTCCTCCTGGGAATTATATTGGTTGAAATTCTGCTTCCCCACTTTAGTAATTTATTAGGTAGAAATCTGGAAATTGATTACTCTCATAATCAGACATTACTATTCGGGTTACCTACTATGGCAGTACTAGTTGGCATCCTTTCGGGTATTTACCCGGCATTCATAATATCAAAACAGAATCCCAGCAAAGCAATAAAAGGTATTGGTTATCATTCCAAAGGTACAAACCTACTCACTCGTATTTTGGTTATTTTCCAATTTACGGTAGCAATTATTCTGATTGCCTCGGTGGTAATTCTTCAACTACAAATTTCTTACATGAAAACGACCGATTTGGGATTTAATACTCAAAAAGTTATTGCCATCAACAACCTTAGTAAAAAACAAAGACAATCCTATTCATCAATCAAACAGGAACTGCTTAAAATCCCTAGTATTTCTGTAGTAAGCGCCAGTGATCATCTACCCGGAGGAAAGGTTAGCGGTCAGATGATATCTCTTGTAGGCAAAAATGAGAAGGAGTATAAATCTTTCAACGAATACCGTATTATGCCTGACTATTTTAAAGCCTTGGGAATTAGATTTAAGGAAGGACATCCGCTTAATAACAACAAAACAACCGACAAAGAGGGAATTATCCTTAACGAAACCGCGGCAAAATACTTGGGAGTGGAAGATGCCATAGGCCGGGAAGTATGGTTTCATGATAAAAAACATGAAATACAGGGTATCGTTAAAGATTTCCATTACACTTCCCTTAAAGAAAACATTGCCCCTCTGATGTTTAGCAAAAGCTGGGGCATCGGACTCATCCTACTAAAAGTCAATTCCCCAAAATTTAGTAAGCTATTGCCCAGGATAAAACAAGTAATGCGAAAATTTGACCCGGAAAGAGAGAATTCTCACATTATAATAGAAGATATCTGCCGAAACCGATACCAAAAGGAGGAACATAACCAACAGCTGGCAATTTATTTTTCTGTCCTCTCCATCATCCTGGCCCTTTTAGGATTGTATTCCTTATCCCTATTTATGATGCACAAAAGAACCAAAGAGATCGGTATCCGAAAGGTAAACGGAGCATCCATACTCCAAATCTCCAACCTGCTGCTGGGCAAGTTCGCTCATTGGATCGGCATTGCCTTTTTTATTGCAGCACCCATCACCTGGTGGATAATGAATCGCTGGCTGGAGAATTTTGCCTATCGGATTGAAATTGGTCCATGGCCCTTTGTTGTGGCAGGAAGCATAGCCCTTGCCTTCGCCCTGCTTACTGTGGGCTGGCAAACCTGGAAAGCGGCCAGTCGGAATCCGGTGGAATCGCTTCGAAGCGAGTAATTCGATCTGTGAGTTAAGCCATAATTCCACATCCCTTTTTAGTACATAAAAGATAATATCCAAAGACGCATCTCTGGAACAGGGATCTTATGTTCTTTTCAAAAAACAAAAGAATACCCAACTGGTCCTACAAATCGAATCGAAAACATCCAAGCTCAACACAAAAGTAAAACTGTGTTGTCGAAATAATAATTCAAATTTTTAAACTACTTTAATTAAACAAAATGAAGTACATTTTAATAAGCACTTTACTATGCATCATTGCATTTAACACTACTGCCCAACAAGTTAACGATTATGAGATCAATGTTGAGTTTTTTCCAAAAAAAGCCCAAATGTGGGGATTTTCGGTCTCTCCTGATGCTTTTATGAGAGGCAATAGCCTGGTAAGATTAGCTGAAACTACATCTGATTCAATCTGCTTTTATTTGCATGGTGAACTTAAAATTGATTCAATTATTTCCAATGGAGAAAGACTTAATTACCAATCAGAAAAAGTTCTCTACCAATTAAGCTATAACAAATTAGCAGTTAAAACAATACTGGCATCTTCACAACTGGGATCGGATAAAAGCTTAAAAATCTACTATTCCGGCTTTATGAATCCTTCAAAAGCGGGAAGTTTATCCAATTACATGCATATCAATAAAAACTCCGGCGTTTTTCTAAGGTCGCAAGGGTATTCTCTTTGGTTTCCTGTATTTCAGCATCCCAATCAGGATGAATACGAAGCGAATTTTAAAACGGTAAGTGTCAACCTACCCAAGAATTTTAAGTGTGTTGTAAATGGACAACTTTTAAGTGAAAAAATAGAAAACGACAGGTACAATTGTGTTTGGAAACCTGGCTTCACGAATGTTTCCTATTTGCAAATTACAGCACGTGAATTTGAAATTGCAACAAAAGACAATGTTTCTGTATACTATCTGAACAACAAAGAAATTGCGAATAAGATTATTGATTACACCATTCAACTACGAAAACTGTATGAAGAAAAATTTCAGAAAGTAAACAATTCTTCCGCTTTGCATCTTATTGAAATGCCAAAATATGGAGACATTTGGAGCTTGAGTGTAATTGGCATAAGATCCAAAACATTTAATCGTTTTGATAAGAGCATCTATACAAAATCAACAATTGCTCACGAGCTAGTCCATCCCTATGTTCGTATTCCTGTGGCAAACAGTAATCCTTTTTCAGCTCTTGTCATTGAAGGTTTCCCAAGTTTTTTCGACAAATATGCCCTGCACAAAACCCTCGATAAAACAAGCTTCAACCTAAAAGAAGAAATGCAAGAGATTGAGAAAGAATATCTGAAAAACCGAAAAACCGGAAAAAACTGGAGAGGTGATCAACTGCCCATAGAAAAGCCAATCTTACAAATAACTCATAGTGAAATTGGACAATATAAAGATGAATTTGTTTTATCCGACAGGGTTTCCTTGTTTCTATATCATTTATGGAGTAAGATGGGAGATAATAAATACGATAAATTCTTAAAAGAGTTATTCCAATTTACATCCATCAATTACACTAGTTTTGAACAACTGATTTTGAAATATCTTCCGGATTATAAAGAGAATTTAAACATCTGGCTAAATACAACTGATTATCCCAAACAAATCCAATTAGAGGATAATAACCTGAATTCGTAAAGGAGAGATAAACAAAGGCGAGTAGTAAAATTCTATCTTGCTACTTGCCTTTTAATACAATAACCTCAGATTGTAATTAACAATAAAATCACTATATTTAAAACATGTATAAATTCTTTGTTTTCTTATCGATCATTTTATTAGCAAGCTGCCAGTCCCCTAAATCAGAGGCAACCAGTTCAACGCAAGACAGTACAAAAGTGAAAATCCATAAGGAATATACTGTGGATGGAAAGTTACACTCAAAACTGGAAGTAAGTCATGGCAAAATCAATGGTTGGGCAACAACTTTTTACCCCAATGGGAAAGTCATGACCAAATGCAAGTATCAGGAAGGAATTCCTATGGACGAGGAAACCATGTACTATAAATCAGGAAAGATCTATCGAATCATCCCTTTCAAAGATGGTAACAAACATGGCTGGTTATAGAAATACTACCGGAATGGCAAACTTAAATCGAGACAGTTCTACCACCAGGGCTTGCCAAGCATTGAGCTGGAAGAATTTAAATCCAATGGGAAACAAATTACAGAATACCCCCATATTACTCACAAAATAGTTTACGACAGAGATTACAAAAAGCAAAAACTCCTTCTGCTGGAAATGAGCAACCAATCTAAAAAAACAACCTTCTACAGAGGAAAACTTGTAAACGGGAAATATTTCGACATCCACGAATTGCCAATCGGAATCCAAAACGGGATTGGGGAGATACTTCTGGACTCAAATTTTAAAGGCAAGATTAACATCGCAGCAAAACTTCCCTCTCGATTTCGAAACAGCTTTGTTACCCAAACCACGATTGAGATAGAATAGAAGACATTACTTCTTTTTGAAGATCATCCACTTCTTTGGGAAGACAAGAACTCATACTCTAAATAGCTCACACCTGATTCCGAAACCCCTTTTTCAACCAAACGCATTCCACATTTCTCACAAACACGAGCAGAGGCAAGGTTTTGTGCATACATTCGAGCCATTATTCTATGAAGCCGAAGTATATCAATTCCATATTCTATCAAACCATTAATCAGCTCGCTTCCAAATCCAAGCCCCCAATACTTTCGATCGAGAATGTAGCCAATCTCCAGTTCCCGCTCCGAGTTAAAGGAATTGAACAATCCAACTTCCCCAATCAACTTTCCGCTTTCCTTCTCCTCAACCATAAAAATACCATAACCTTTGGGATAATTTAAGGTATGTTTCCTCAACTTCTCATCCAACTCCTCTTTGCTCCAATGCCATTTCCCAGAAGAAACATACTGCATATTTTCCTGGCAGTTGTAAATTTTTAAAAGTTCAACAGGATCTTTTTCTTCCAACTCACGAATAAAAAGTCTTTTGGTTGTAAATATCGGCATGTAGTAAACTAAAGATAAAAGTAATTGATTCACTAAAATAACAATATTGCAACGATAATTCCAATATTCTGACGTATCGTATATATTGAAATCCTTTAAAGTACAGGCACCAAACCAGCTTCATTCTTCTACACACAAATGAATAATCTCTGCAGAAGACGATCCAGTAAAAACGTTTGTTTTGCATCCCAATACATGCTGAACAAAAACTTTTATTTGTCTCATTATTGCCCATTTCGAAGATAATCCTTAACTTTTTGTAATACAAAAAATACGACTCCCATGAGGCTACCCAAATCAGCTTACAACTGGACTTCGTTCCTGGGTGCAAGTATTGCAATTATCGCACTCTTTCTAATCGGTTTTTTCTTTGCCGTATCGATTCTATTCGACCAGGGAAGTTCCTATGTAGGCTTGGTTATCTATATCGTTCTTCCACTATTCCTAATTCTGGGATTAGTGCTCATTCCCATCGGGATGCTCATCAAAATCAAAAAAGAAAGGAAAACCGATAATAGCAACAATGAAAAGTGGCCACAAATCAATTTGAACGATCGGCAACATCGAAATGCCTTCATCATTTTCGCCATTACTACAACCCTTTTCCTGTTCCTCTCCTCCGTTGGAAGTTATGAGGCCTTTCATTATACCGAATCGAATCAATTTTGCGGTACACTTTGCCACAGTGTTATGGAACCGGAATATACTACCTATCAGAATTCCGCCCATGCGCGGGTTGCCTGCGTAGAATGTCATGTTGGTCCCGGAGCCGATTGGTACGTTCGTTCCAAACTTTCAGGTTTATACCAGGTCTATTCCGTACTGATGGATAAATATCCCCGGCCGATTGCTACTCCTATCCATAACCTTAGACCCGCACGGGAAACCTGCGAAAAATGTCACTGGCCTGAAAAATTTTACACCCAACGCATCAAAAACGAGAAACACTTTTTGGCCGATGAAAACAATACAGAATGGAACATTCAACTGCTGATGAAAACCGGGGGTGAGCATCAAACTCAAAAATTATCCGAAGGGATTCACTGGCACATCAATCCAAAAGTTAAAATAGAATATTACACCCCGGATGAATCGGAACAATTTATTCCCTGGGTAAAATACACAAATACCAATACCGGACAGGAATTCATCTACACTGACGAGGAGTTTCCACCCGATTCCACCCTCCTACAGAAAGGGAAATACCATTTAATGGATTGTATGGACTGTCACAACCGTCCCTCTCACGGCTTCCTCTCTCCCCCTGATTTTATCGATCATGCTATAGCGGCTGGAAGAATCCCCCAAAACCTGAAGCACGTAAAATTTGCCGCCATGGAAGCATTAAAGGATGCCTACTCCAGTAAGGATAGTGCAAACTTTAATATCGAAAAGATCATCTCCAACTACTACGTATTGAATCACCCTAGAATTGCCGAAACCCACAATATTCAGATTCGCCAATCCATCGAGGCCATCCAAAAGTCCTACCATATCCATAATTTCCCCCACATGAATGTTCGGTGGGATGTATATCCCGATCATCGGGGGCACATGGAGTCGGAAGGTTGCTTTCGATGCCATAACGACCGCCACAAAACTGCCGAAGGTCGAGTGATATCCAAAGACTGCCGCCTCTGCCACGATATTACCGCCCAGGGCATTCCGGGTAATATGCAATTGGCCCTACCGGGAGAATCTCTGGAATTCGAACATCCGGTAGACATCGGTACAGACTGGAAGGAATACTCCTGCGTTGACTGTCATGCCTATCTCTATCCATAGAGTAAAAGCAAGAAATCCTTCTAACCAACAAACCCATATTTTACTTCCTCTCCCCTACTGGCAGAGCCGCCTTTTGGTACCTAACACACAAAGTGGCGGGTAGCCTCAGCCAAAACTGCAGGTGGTTTAAATCAAAGGAACGGGTAGTTTCAACCAAAACTACACGTGATTTCAGTCAAAAGAACGGGTAGTTTCAATCAAAACTACAGGTGGTTTCACTCAAAAGAACGGGTAGTTTCAACCAAAACTACAGGTGGTTTCACTCAAAAGAACGGGTAGTTTCAACCAAAACTACAGGTGGTTTCAGTCAAAAGAACGGGTAGTTTCAATCAAAACTACGGGAGGTTGCAATCAAAGAAACAGATGGTTGTAAAAGAGAGAATAGTAACTTCATTCCCTCTGCTCAAAAGGTATTCTTCTTTCCTATATTCACAAAAATGGTAGAAATAATATCATTATAAATAATGGCTGAATCTAGCCCCCAATGGGCCACATATGATTTTCCACTCCCAATGCAAATCCTCTCTCGAAATTCCTAATTCGTAAAAAATGCTTTTTACAATATGTTTACCCTTTATACTACCACAATTACTAACAATTTTACTGCACTCCCTCCCGAGTGCATAAAACGTCTCATTTGAATGAACCTAAGTTTCATCCTTCTCCCCATAAGTTCCACCAATAGTTAGTGCTCAAATGAGATGTTCCGGGCTAAAATTACCCCTTGAAAGGAGCTGAATACAGGCGACTCAGGGACAACTTACCGGAACTTGACCAAAAACTAATGTTCCTGTTGTAATGGCTTGTATTTTTCAATCAAAAACTCCTACCTTTGAGTACCAAAGCTTTTATTTGGACTCTTTTAAAATAGAAAACATTAGTTGAATACAATTATTATAGCATGCATATGAAAGCCAATCCTCTTACAGCCCAGGAGCTGCATGAACTAGGGATCAAATGGGTATACAAACATATCAAGAATGATTACGAGATTCTTTCAGTGAACATGGAGTTCGACAAAAATCCACAAATTCTAGCCCGCAAGGACGACAAGATGCACTTTATTGTGGTAAAAACAAGCACCTACCCTGATGTGGGATCAATACCTGCACAGGCGGCGGAAGAAATCATCAAACATGCAGAAAAGCATGAAGCCAAATGCTTATTTGCCCATGTTGGTGTAGCCAATGCCAATGGAAAAGACGAACAGGAGATGGCCCGACCGGTAAAGAATGGTGAATTCTACATCAATTACAAAGGATTGACCCATCTCCCAAATACACTTTAGTAATTTGAGTTCCTGGCTGCAAGCTCAGAGTTTCTGCTTATAACTTCAAGGAACCATTGAACAAACACAGAAGTAAGACATTTTAATTGAAGCCCAGGAGCATCACATACCTATTTCATCAATTCAAACTGTAAGCCCTAAACTTTGAACCAGGAATTTAAAACAGATAAAGAATGAAAGAGGAAATAGCAAAAATTCGACATGAATATTCACAGCAAGCCTTAAGTAAGCAGGATGTTCTTTCCAATCCTGTTGAACAGTTTGAGAAATGGTTTCAGGAAGCCTTGAATAGTGATCTGAAAGATGCCAATGCAATGACATTGGCCACCACCTCATCTAATGGTTTGCCTTCGGCTCGTATTCTCCTTCTGAAAGATTTCGATCAGGACGGTTTCTGTTTTTTCACCAACTACGAGAGTCAAAAGGCCCTCGACATCAAAGAAAATCCCAATGGTGCATTGGTCTTCTTCTGGCCTGAACTGGAACGACAGATACGAATTGAAGGAGGCATAGAAAAGGTAAGTGAAGAGGAATCGGACCGCTATTTTGAAATGCGTCCCGTTGGAAGCAGAATAGCGGCCTGCATATCTCCACAAAGCAAAGAAATTGAAAACCGTAAATTTCTGGAAGATGCTTTTGCAAGCTATGGTCAAAAAAGTCAGCTGAATATCCCACGCCCCACCTTTTGGGGAGGATACCGTTTAAGACCAAGCATGATTGAATTCTGGCAAGGTCGGGAAAATCGCCTTAACGACCGCATTGAATATCGTTTGGAAGGAGACAGATGGAAAATTCGACGTTTAGCTCCATAAACTAAACAACTGATATTCAACAACAATTAAAGAAATAATCATTTTTGTTGAAAAATTCTTCCTTTTTAAGGGTTACCTTTTGTTAAAAAAGAGAATTAATAAGTATCCATTCATAGTCCAGTTTTTCCATTACTGGCCTATAGTAAGTATGTAATTTAAAGAACACCCTTTCACTTTTTGGAACGTTCCATTCCAAAAAGAAACCCCTCGGTAAAATCCGAGGGGAGTTCTTTTAATATCGTATTTCCACTTCTATAGTTGGTATTCCCCCGCCATTTTCTCTGAAATGTAGTTGTCGTAACTCATACAAACCTCCTGAGAGAAACAAACAGCAGTCGTAACCAATTCTTCCCAAAACTCAGCTCCAGCTTCATTCAAACCTTCCCGAGTCATATCCTTCTGTAATATACTGAAAGCAATGGCAGCATTGAATGTATCTCCAGCCCCAACAGTACTCAACGTTTCGATCTTCGGCACATCGAATCCACCCTGAAACCTATTAGCATGGACTTTAACCCCATCCTTATTAGCAGTATAAATCAGATGAGCATCTGTAAAAGTCTGCATCCAATCCTTCACTTCTTCGGAAGTCTTCAAGTTCGTAATCAATTCAAAATCTTCGTTGGATCCTTTTACTATGTGGGCCAATTGCATGTTCTCCTTAATATATGGCAATACATTCTCGAGAATCGGCAAATGAGCAGGACGGAAATTGGGATCGTAAATCAGAATTGCCCCCTGATTACGGGCATATCTAAGAAAAGCCACAAGCCCTTCACGAATCTCCTCCTTGATTCCGTAAAAAGAGCCAAACAATACAATATCATTATCCTTTACATTTGCTGGAAATTCAACGTGAGCTTTTGAATCCTTCCGTATTTTATAGAAAGACCATTCCGCATTATTTTCCTCATCCAGGAATGCCAATGCCAATCTGGACTTGGCATCGTCGTATATAGTTATATGGTCGGTATTAACATGATTCTTCTTCAGAAACTTTTTAATGATATCTCCAACCGGGTCATTGGCAAAATCTCCAACCATTGCAACATTTGCACCCAACCTTCCCAGGGAAACAGCTGTATTCAGTAGTGCGCCTCCCGGTTTCGCCTCTACCGGTTTGTCATCCTTAAACAGGATATCCAAAACCGTATCGCCAATCGTATATATATTTCTCATCCAGCTTTAATTCTTATGATATTTGAAAATTTTCACAAAAGTATAATTATTTCGGCAAGTTCAGATTCAATCGTAAAATCAATGCGCACCTACATTAAAAAACCGGGAACTTTAACTCCTCCCTGGTATTCCCATTCAGAACCTCCTATCATAATAAAAACAAAAGAAATTCCTGATTCACTTCCTGATGAGAATATTTTAATAAAAGAATAAAATTTCATAATTTAGATTTGGTCTAATTTGATAACGAAACATCATAATTAAATCGTTTTCGCTAACGTCAATTTTTAGTCCTTCAAAATAACATCTTCAAAATTTAGCTGTTTTAACTATAGCAAGGCATTGGGGAATTTTCGACCTTCAAAAAAAAACGTAAATTTGATTCGATCATCACCCGAAGCAAAAACCATAAAACGGAGGTTATCATGCAAAATTCAAAACCGAATAGTACGAAAATCAAAGGCAAAAAAGAGAAGAATAGTCAAAAGGATATTATCCGCTATATAAATCTTCAATTAGCCGCCATGGGACAGCCCATTTTCCGGGATGAACCCAATAAGGGCAAAAAACAACTGTCCGATCCCAAATTTATTGAATTAACTGAAAGTTTGATTCAAAACTATCAGGCCAAATCCAAACTCCTGTCAGATCACCTGTGTCCGGCCGACCAGCGAATTCAAGATTTTGTGAATTCCTATCTGGCTGACCTGAAGCTGGAATCTATTCCCCAAGTTCCTTCCTCCACCTTTGTGCTGGATCAACCAGGAATTGCAAGGGAATTAAGTTTGGCACCAAACCAAAACGAATTTTCCAACGAATTTGTTAAATCTTACCGCATCAAACAAGGGGTACTTCACAACCCAAAACACGACAGACGTACCACTAAGGGATCTTTCCATATTGTAGAAGGTGGTTTACCTGTACCTTTGGATAAAATTGAAGTGCCAAAGCTAGCATTTGCCAGATTCCTGCAAGCTGCATTCACTCCTCCCAAGGAATTGATGCAACTGCCATTTACAGCCGGCCAGGAGGAAAAAGCCAACTTGTTCGTATCCTTATTGATGCGTCCTATAGTTTGTCCTGAGGTAAAAGGAGTTATCAGTCAGAAAACCATGGAGGTTCGTTATTTCGCTCCGGGTTGTTTTGTAAGTAATGCTGATTTTGTGGAATCCATTTTTGGGAATGCAGGAGATCCAAATATTCCATCCAATGATGCAGGATTGGATATTGAGCACTGGACCGGTCACACCGGATGTATTGTTCTTGCTCCTCACATCCTTCAGTTAACCAAAAAGGAACTGGGACTTCCCCACTACGACGATGCCACCGATAGACAACGTAACGATGGCGTTTGCTGGAAAGACGAAAACGAACTGTACAATGGTGGGAATCCCTTTAAACTAACATGCCGTAACGAAAATGGAGTAGTTATCACCCTGATTGCAGACAACTACTTTGGATACTCCAAAAAGGAGATCAAAACTCAAATCAGCTACTCTGCCAACCTCTTCGGAATTGCAGAAGAAGAGCACGCCGGTGGAGCCATCGCTTTTCCACGAAAAAATCTGGGCGATAAATTTGATGGACCCTTGTTCATGAAAAACGTACTGAAGAAGGAGTATCGTTTCTCCGATATCGTTGAGAATTACGGGGAAATCATGGACCTACAACCGGAAGGATACGGGGTAGACAAAGAGTTTTCCAATATACTATACATTCCTGAGGATACCCAGATCGACTTGTATAGCGGAACCGTAAAATGGTCGAACAACGGAAACGAGCAAATCATTCGTTTGCTACCGGAAAAATACTACGTTCACCCATCTGGTTACAAATTGCACATGGAGAAACACCCATCCGCTCCATCATGGCGTCTGGTAAGCACTTTTGCTGAAGGAACATTCTGCCATAAGCCTTGTACCGTATCTGGTGGAGGAAAATCAGAAATTTCGAAATCATTGTTGAATGCCATCATTTATAGTTCATTCTACATCCAGGATATGGAAAAGGACTTTAAGATGGCAGACGAAGTAATCAACTACGATTATACCAACCGCTGGAAAGAGCACCCAAATCGCACCGAGCCTTCACGCTCTCTGCTGAGTCCCAAACGGACACTGGGGTCGGTGGTGAAACTTCTGACTCCTTCCAGATTTTATACCCATGAGTACAACTCATTCCTGACTTCCATTCCGGACCACGTGAAAGCTCTTGTACTCTTTGTGAAGCGGTTCTACCGTCCTCAGCGTACTGATGAGAATTGGATGGATTCCTTCTCTGTTGACGTTGTGAACGGAAGAAAAGGACATGAATTGCTTTTCAACAACCGCAAAATTGTGGCCAGTTACCTCCGGGTTGGTTTTGCAAACGACAATTCCTGGTACCTGCACAAACTTCGTGCTGACTTTATTGCCGCTGCAAAAATCCAAATGGAGGATGATATTACTGCATCCGTAGTACTACCAACCAGCCAGTTCAGCTATCTTAACGAAGCCTACAAAAACAAGAGTATCAAGTTGACTGCCAACTGTGAGAAGCGTTTCTTCCAACGTCCTGACGAAGCCATTCACCGTGGTTACGATAAGGAAGCAGAAGCGGATCTTTCTATGCGCAACAACTTTACTTCGAACTATGAACCAATGACGGCAGAAGATGGTCAGGAACTGATGAACGATGCTATTGGTTATGATTTATACACCAAACCAATTCAGAATTTGATCCGACAGGGAGCTAAAGATAAGTCCGGAAGCTACTTCATTACACCTTCTCACCCAAGAATTGTAAATGGAGCACCTTCCAAAAATCCACGTTACCTGCAAATCCGTCCTGACCTGGTAAATCCGGTAGACGACCGACTGGCCGAAGTAGGAATTCGCCTGGCTCGAAAAATACCAATGGATCACCCAATTCACCATCCGGTAAATGCAGTTCTACCAGGACGTCGAAACAATCCACCTGAAAAGGAAACCGGCATTCGTGCTTTAAGTGTTTACAATCCAATTCACTACCAGGAATTGCCTGAGCTATTTATGGACTTTATCTGTAGCCTGACAGGAAAATCACCATCTACAACCGGAGCTGGTACCGAAGGTGCTCTAACCAAGGGACCTTTCAACATGTTGAGTCCAACAACTGATTTGAACAATGCGTTGCTTTCATACATTATAACCGGTTACCAGGGATTCTCTTCTGCAGCCGGACACGTTGGAACCAACAATAGATTCGACCACGATATTTCTCTGTTAATTCCGGAACTATGGTGTCGTTTGAAAGAAGAATCACGTGACCCCCAACTCCTTATCAAGGAAGGATCGTTGGAAAAATTGGAAGATTTCGAATACAACGGCGAAAAAATTAAAGCCAGCCGCTTGGGATACAGAATTACCGAAAGCTTCCTTTTCCGCTACATGAACCGGATTTTTGATGAACCTCAAGCTGTTTTCACCGAGGAGATGTTGAAACCTGAAATTCAGGATATGGAATCCTATGCAGATGGGATTAATAACATTGTAGAAGCACAGGAAAAAGTGGCAATCAATTACTTCAAGGACGACAGTATCGAAGCCGCAATTCCTCCGTTGAAGATATTGTTGAACATCATGGCCTACGGAGAATATGAAGGAAAAGATATCAGCGATCCCGAATTGAGAAAATTCTTCGATCGCGACTACGTAATCAATTCCGATTGGTATAAGGCCAGACTGGAACGCAAGCAACAGATCGATATCAAGCATCACCAGAAACAAATTTCTTATATTGAAAACTTCATTTCACAAAGTATTAATGCTGCAACAGCAGAAAGGATGGAATTGAAGCAAAGACTGGAAGATGCAAAAACTCATCTGGAGTATTTACAATCTGAAACCTATCTTGAATCATTGATCGGAACCATCGGTGCTGATCCACTGTTTAAGAAATAAATTAAACCACCCCGCTCCCATTCAGGAGCGGGGATTTTTTTATCCATAAAAATATGTCAACAAAAAGTAACTTAACTTAATTTGGTCTGATGGAAAATTTTCGGTAACATTACCCCAAGTAATATCGGTGATTTCATAGACTATGTTTCAAGGGAACAACAACATTTCGAACAATTTTCACACTTCTTTCAAAGCTACGCTGCTAAACAGTATTTTTCTTCTTCTCCTTCTTGTAAACATCTCCTCCGTCACATTCGGTAGAGATCATTTTTCTTCCGATTCAAACAATCCAGCTGTTTTAACAAAACAATTAACCAATTCGCCTGATAGTATTCGCTTGCAAACCATGCTGAAACTGGCAGAATACTACCTACCCATTCGTCCTGATTCTTTAGAATACTGGAGCAACCAGGCATTGTCCCTTGCATTTCAACTAAAACACAAAATTTCCATTGCCCGAAGTTATTTCAACTTAGCCCGTTACCACAATATCAATTCAAACTATAGCGAAGCCCTGCGCTACTATTATAAGTCCCTGGAAACCTATGAAGACATAAAAAGCACACCAGGACTTATTGCCTGCTTCAACAATATAGGCAACCTTCATTACAGGCAAAAACAATTTGAAAAAGCTTTGGATTACTATCTTAAATCCTTGGAGTTAAACAAAGAAATAGATCAAAAAAACTTAGGAGCCACCTACAATAATATTGGTTCCATTTACCTTGAAAAAAATGATTTAGAAAAGGCTAAAGAATACTATTTAAAAGCCAAAACAGAATATACCAACCAGGATAATCAAAACGGTCTTGCAACCATTCTACTAAATATTGGAATAATTGAAGATCAGCAAAATGAATTCAAGACAGCCATTTCAAATTTCAAGCAAGCCTTAACAAAATTCATAGCTACCAAAAATAAACCAGGTATAATAACAGCACATTCCAGTCTTGGACAAACCTTTATCAAACTTAACAGATGGATTTCGGCAGGCAATCATTTAAACAAGGCAATGAATTTAGCCGTAATATCAGATGATCTTGAATGGCAATTAAAAATCAACCGCTTCAAAGCCGAACTCTACTCGAAAAAAAAAGACTTCGAAAAAGCCCTTTTTTTCTACCAAAAGTTCTATCAATTGCATGACAGTATTTTCACACTGCAAAAAAGTGAGCAAATTGCCCAACTGGTAACAAAATACGAAACAGAGCAAAAGAATAGGAAGATAGAACAACTAGAAGAAAAAGAAAAACACAATCGGCTAAAATGGAACTTCCTAATATCAAGCATATTAATCATTTTGCTCTTTACAGGAATCCTAATTTATAAACAAAATAAAAAAATTAAGAAGGATAAAGAAATAATCATCAAGAACAAACAGATCCACGAAGCACAAAAGGCTCTTTTAGCAGCAAAACTAGAATACAAAGGAAATGAACTGCAAAATTTTGCTCTACATATCATTCAGAAAAATAACTTTTTGCAAAATATTAAAGAGAACCTTAAAAAAGTCAAACAATTCGCCAATGAGGAAAACAGGGAACTTCTAAAGAAAACTAATATACAAATCCAACAAAATTTACAACTGGGACAGGATATTGAAATATTCCAACAAAAAATCAACCGAATGAACGAGGATTTCTTTCTGAAACTGACCGAGAAATTTCCATCACTTACCGAAAAGGAAAAGAAGCTTTGTGCTTTATTGAAATTGAATTTATCCTCTAAAGAAATTGCATCTCTAAATAATATTTCAGAACGAGCAGTAGTCATGGCTAGATATCGTTTGAGAAAAAAAATCCAACTTCCCAAAGAAAAAAATCTACCCGATTTTCTGAACAAAGTCTAAAAAACAAAACAAGCTTTCGTAGACATCTAAATTCTTCACTCAACTGATTTGTATACTTAAGCAAACACCTTTACCGATTGAATGCTTGCGCTTTAAAGCATCCCATCGTATACTAAAACAAAAAAGTTCCCAGTATCAATATTCTACCTGTATACCTATTGTGAATCTAAAAGATTAGCAAAATTATTGAATTAAATATAGATTCGAATTGTAAGAAAGAAAATAAGGCTACCACGTAAGTAGCGATATAATAATGCTGAAAAAAAACTACTAACCATGGATTACAGGCCTATCCTGTAAATTGGGGCGATTGAAAAATCGCCCCTCTTCATTTCATGCTGATTGGAATTCAAATTCTCAATCATTCATTGTTTTTCCAACCCAGCCACTTTCTTCGGCCTAAAGAAGGAATAATGAGTCATTCCAATAGAAAAACAGACGGATGACGGTTTTAGGCGTTATACAACTTTTGCTGATTCATAAAGAATTTAACTTCTACGGTTCAACAATATGAATCCGTTGCGGAAAAAAGATTTAATAATTAGAGCAAGATTAACATTTATTAACGGGCGTTAACACTGAAATAGCAAGGGAAACAGTATTTTTGAGCCATAAAAAATGCCCGTGACATAGGGGAATCACGGGCACCAATTCTAAAGGGTTAATTAACCTACTAACCAACCTTTCGGTTGAACCTTTAACTCATCACTACCTCTCGGCAGGAATTCGTTCTTAAATATAGTTAAATTTTCTAAATTATTTTACATTTCGCTTGGAATGCCGAGAGGTATGATTTCTTTAAATTAATTCCACACAAAACATAAAATACTAACTCTATAGAATATACGGGGGGTGTTTTATATAACTCATCATACTTTTCTATATTTTCATTATGTGTAATTGTTATTTAGACTAGACAAATATTTAAAAACATAACACAACTACAATCAAAAACCAAAAATAATCTTCCCAACTGGTTTTCTGAAAGTAAAAAGCCCGGTAATTTAACCGGGCTCCATTCCAAAAAGATTTCTTTTTGGAATTTTCAACTAAATGTACAAAGATTAAGAGTTGGGTTCTTCCTGCATACAATTATCTGTATTGGGCTCTAAAAATTATACTTCAAATGAATCATAAAACGGGTACTCCCCACTTCTGCAGAATTTTCCACCCTTCCATTTGTTTTTGTGTCTCCATAGGCTGCAGCGGTATAGAAAACTTGAGTACCAATCATCATTTTTCCTGAATGAAATTCAACCCTCGGAGCTAATTGATATACATAATCAATATCAGCCCCCCGACTCCACAAACCAACAAAACTCCCATCCTTCATAGCTAAATCATCATCAGCACCAAGGTTTCTGGTATAACCGGCATAAAAACCATAACGCACTTTGCCTTGCGTGGTATAAACATCCGACCAAAGTGAAGAAGTTTTTATATTAGTATACTCATAGTCTCCATTAGCATTTACTTTTTTCACCCCGTATCCACCCAACATTACAAAATTGTAGAGGTTTTGCCCGTAGATTCCCTGAAGATTCCAAACCATTTTGGGTGTTTTCAGAGTCATCCATCCGTTCATGTGATAGCTACCCAAGCGCTCATCTGTTTTCAATCCATTCACATTCTCTGTCAAAGGCTTCAGATATTTATATCCTGCTGTAGCTCCCAAGCTAAGCCCTTTGGCCACTTCTACTTTCAATTGTCCTGTTAATTCGGGAATTCCTGCCTGCTGCACATACTTGGAACTGGCACCATCCGGACCGGGACTGTTAAAATCCAATTGAGACAAAGCAGCAATCATAAAATAGGAATTTTTGCTCAACTCGCGAGTATAACGAAATTGAGGGGCACGCCCCAGAACATTAAAAGGCAAACCTGCCCCCCAATGCAGCACATTGGGGAAGCTAGAAGTAACAAACATAGGATGCCAGTATTTCCCTGCCAGAAGCTCATCCTTACCCCAATCCAGTTTTACAAATGCATGACGCAATCGGAACAAACCGGTTTTTTCGGTGGAGGTACCCACAAAATCACCTTGAATTGCAGCAGATCCCTTGGCCCCAAAGGCTTCAAATCCTGAAATTCCAACATTTAAACGAGAGTGAATTGAGGTCATAAAAAATTCAGAACGATCATTCAGATCTTCACCATTATCATCATATTCGGGGCGAGCAGGATAAAGTACAACTTCTCCCTCTCTGGAATTCACTGTTTTTCGGGTATCGAACATACTTTCAGCAGAAACAAATCCACTAATCTTTAGCTTTATTTGCTTCCCTTCCTGGGCAAAACCCAGAAAAGGAAGCATGAAAAACAGAGCAAATATTGATTTTTTATAAGATTTCATAGACATAGGTTATTTTATAGAAGCTCAACATCTTATAGGAAATACATTTTCAAGTTAAGACAAAAACAGCACAAGCTCCTAAATTTTGGGTTAATAGTTAAATAACAATATTCTCTTTTTTATTCTTTCGTTTTGGATAGCTCTTCCGATTCTTTTTTTCCAGAGTTACCCGATCAACCAAATAAACGATAGACATATAGGGAACTCCACCATTATGGCTCAAACCAATTTCACAGGTTCGACTATTAGAATAACCTTCAGTAACTTTCTCTTTTTCCAATACAGGATGAAGTTTTCGGAGTGCATATTGATTTACTTCCGGAAAATTGAATCCTCGGTCTCCGGCGAATCCACAGCAACCAATTTCAGCAGGCATAACTACACGCTCGGCACAAGCCTGAGCCACTTGTAATAGCTTATCTTTGAGCCCCATCTTTGTTGTGGAACAAGTTGAATGAACAGCTACAGTTTCCTTCACAGGCGTAAACTCGAGCTTCTTCATAAGAAAGGATGCAATAAACTCCACAGGTTCATACAATTTCAAACCTTTAGCCATAACCCTTCGCATTCTGTACAAACATGGAGACGTATCACACAATACGGGATATTTGCCATTTTCTGAAGCTTTCAATAAAGCAGCTTCCAGTTCTGAAGATTTCTGATCGGCCTGTTTGGAAAAGCCCTTGCTTTCCCATGGCGTTCCACAACAAAGGGAGTTCATTTTCTCGGGGTAGATCACTTCGTACCCGGCTTTTTCCAACAAACGCTGGGTAACTACATGCAAAGCCTCTTTATAGGGATCTCCCTTTGCAGGCCCCATAGTTTGGGCAATACACGAAGGGAAATAAACAACCTTTAAAGGATTTCCTGTCCGAATTCCATCTGGATTCGGTCCCTTAACTCCTTTGGGCATAGATGGGGTCCAGGCTGGAATTTTCTTCCCACTTAGAGTTCGAAAACCACCGGCAACAGCTCCTAACAGAGTTGCCCCCATAACGGTGTGTACCCCGTTTACAAAGGTCAGTCCTCCCCGAATCATCGGACCTAATTTATGGAAATTGTCAGCAGCCCATTGTCCCTGTTTCTGAGCCTTAGGATTATTCATGTTCTGAGCTCTCAGGTACTTTACAAATTTACCCGTATCAATCCCTACCGGACAAGAAGTTGCACACAAACCATCCCCTGCACAGGTTTGTTCTCCCAGATATTGGAAATCTTCAAGCAGTTTGTTGAGTAATTCGGGTTTCTCTCCCGTCTTTACCAATCGACGGATTTCTCTCTGCACCACCGTTCTCTGTCTTGCAGAAAGAGAAAAACCGGCTGTTAAACAATTTACCTCACAAAAACCGCACTCAATGCACTTGTCTACAATTTCATGAACAGGAGATAATGTTTTAAAATTCTTGACATAGCACTCCGGATCTTCATTTATAATCACCCCTGGATTAAGCAAATTTTTCGGATCGAAAAGATGCTTCACCTCCTTCATCAAGTCGTAGGCCTCTTTTCCCCACTCGTGCTTCACAAAAGGTGCCATATTTCGCCCCGTACCATGCTCTGCCTTCAGCGAACCATCGTACTTGTCCACAACAAGATGATCCACTTCTTTCATAAAGTTTTTGTACTGCTCCAACTCTTCGGGCTTATCGAAATTCTGGTTGAAAATAAAGTGGAAATTTCCTTCCAAAGCATGTCCATAGATGACTCCGTCCTTATATCCATATTTTGAGATCAAAGCCTGCAATTCAGCTGTAGCTTTGGCCAGATCCTGAATATGAAAGGCAACATCTTCGATAATGCAAGTAGTTCCTGTCTCTCTTAAACCACCAACGGCCGGAAAAACTCCCTTGCGAATGTTCCAATATTTGGAGTACTCTTCCGGTTTATCTGTAAACTCAATAGGACGTACAGTTTTGTATCCCTTCAAACTTTGTAGAATGGCATCAATATTGGAAATCAATTCCTTCTTGCTATTGGCAAGAGTTTCAACCAACACAGCAGTAACTCCATCGGGAAATTCTTTAATAAAAGCAGGAATTCCATCGGCATTTTCCACAGAACGCAAAGCTACACGATCCAACAATTCGGCCCCATGAACCGGTCCCGGTTTCATATCCACCACAGCCTCACAAGCTGTTACAATATCCGGGAAATACATCATGGAACTGGCCTTGAAGCGGTGATTCTCAACCGTTTTCATTGTCAGTTCCGACAAAAAAGCAAGGGTACCTTCTGAACCAACCATCAAATTCACAATAATCTGGAAAGGATCCTCGTAATCAATAAAAGGATTGATGCTTAAACCTGTCGTATTCTTTATGCTATATTTAAACCGGATTCGATCCGCAAACTTCTTATTTGCACGAACACGATCTCTTATCTCCTCTACTTGCCGGATTATGTGACCATGAGTCTTCTTAAACAGCTCTCGACTCTTATCGTCCCCGGTATCCAAAAGAGTTCCGTCTGCAAAAACCAATCTTGCCGAACGAATCGTTTTATATGAATTTTCATGCGTTCCACAGTTCATTCCTGAAGCATTGTTCATAACAATACCTCCAATCATGGCAGAATTAATAGAAGCCGGATCAGGACCAAGTTTACGTCCCAGCGGAGCAAGAATTTGATTAATACGTGCTCCCACCAAACCGGGTTGCATCCGTATCTTCTTTCCTTCCTCCAATATTTCATAATCCTCCCAGTGCTTTCCTGCCATAATCAGGATGGAATCGGTAATAGCCTGCCCGGCCAAGGAAGTTCCGGCGGCTCGAAAAGTAACCGGCAAATCATATTTATGGGCCAACTGTAAAGCCTTTTGTACTTCTACCTCATCTTTTGCCCGAATAACAATCTGTGGTGTTAAACGGTAAAAGCCGGCATCAGTCCCATAGGCCAACGTTCTTATTTCATCAGTATACAAACGAGAAGGTTCAATTACAGCACTCAACTCGTTATAGTATTTTTTATAGTTTCCTTGTAACATAACTTAGTACTTTAAATTCAATAGTATACGGCTCTGGCCAAAAACTAGGGCCCGGAAAATATCTACCCCTTAACACCGGGCCCTAAGAAACTATTTACAATGGCAATGGGTTAAATCCGGATGAGATCAACACCATTATCACAACCATGATAAGGAAGTAGTAGACAAAAGCCGGAATCGAATTCCGACGAATTATTGTTCCTTCCGCTCCAATACATCCTACCGTTGCACAAACTGCAACCACATTATTTACACAAATCATATTTCCAATAGCAGCACCAATAGATTGAACTGCAACAATCAGCACCTGAGGAATTCCAAGAATGGTAGAGGTTTCAAATTGAAGGGATGCAAACAAAAGGTTGGAAACTGTTGCCGATCCTGACATAAAAGATCCCAGAATCCCAACAATGGGTGAAATAATGGGGTAACCTTCTCCCGAAAGATCAGCCACAGATTTTGCCATTACAGTAAGCATGGAATCCAATCCCGCTCCGTTGGTTCCCGATTTCAACATCAATTGTACCATGGCAACTCCTGCAAACAGGGCTATTGCCGCCCCTGTAATCTGTTTGAATGTCATTTTCCATGAGGTGATTACCTGTTTTGCGCTCATTCCATGAATCAAATTTGTAATTAAAGCCACCAGAATAAAGGGAATGGTTCCTGGCAGATAGGCCCACTTGAGTACGTAATTCAATCCCTCTATTCCCATTACATTCGAAAGGGAAAGAGTTTGAGCAGCCAGCCATCCTTTTAAACCAAGCGAAGGAATACGGGTTACCACCAAGATAATGGCAATCAATGCATAGGGAATCCAAGCCTTGGCCAATCCCATTTTTGCCTCTCCAGTATCACCAGTATCCTCAGCAGATTTCCAATTGGCTTCCCACTGCGATTTTGGAGGAAAATCCCAGGCCTTCTTAGGAACCAGGAAGCCCTTCTTTGCAGCAAAAATTACAATCCCCAAGCCTATAAAAGCTCCTAATAAGGAGGGCAGATCAGGTCCCAAAGTTGAAGCAATCAATACATACGGAATTGCAAAAGCCAAGCCGGCGAAAATGGCAAATGGTGCCGCAGCCAATCCTGGTTTGATTGATTTCTCCTTGCCAAAAAATTTGGTCATTATGCAGATACCCAACAAGGGAATAAAGATTCCAACCAAAGCATTGGGAATAGCCACCCACTTGGTTAAGGCCAACTTAAACACTTCCATATTGGCGCCGGCATCCATCAAGTTCTGCTCAAGAGTTACCATGGCTCCGCCACTAATGGGGGTCCCAACAGCTCCATAGGGAACAGGAACTGAATTAAAAATCAATGCCACCATAGCTGCTGCCAGGGGAGGAAATCCCAAACCGACCAACAGAGGGCCGGCCAAAGCGGCAGGCGTTCCAAATCCGGCCGCACCCTCTATAAAGGCTCCAAACATAAATCCAATGATTATGGCTTGAATCCTCCGGTCGTTGGTAATTCCATTAAATCCATTATTAATCGTGGTCATTGCTCCTGATAACTTTAGGGTATTCAAAATCAAGATTGCACCAAATATTATAATCAGAATATCGAAAGCTTTTAGAAAGCCAAAAACTGAGTAGCCCAGAATGTGCGTCAGATCAATTTGCCAAACGCCAAAAGCAATGGCTACAGCGGCCAGCAAAGAAAGTGGCAGGGCCTTCTTGGCCCCCCAGTTAAAGCCAACCATTAGAACTATAGTGAGTAAAATGGGTGAAAAAGCTAAAAATGCATTCATAGTGGTTAAAAATTAGGGTTTTAGTTTAAGAGTGATTTTCGATAATTGGTAGTGGTTATTTGTTCATATTCTTCATTTATTTCAGGAAGAGGTAAGTAAGGGGTACCTCCCCGCTCGATGGCGTTGAACAACATTAAAGAATCCAGGGCCTCAAGCTTCAGTTTCAACTCCCTGAGATTATCAGGGAGTTGGTTCTTTGATTTTCCGTTCATAGTAGTATCAGTTAGGGGAATTAAACCTGATCAATAGTCTTTGGGTGGTACTATTTTACCAACTCCAAATGGTTTTCAATAAAATCGGTCAAATGCAATACCTTCACATTCACTTTTTTGTGCATTAAGCCTCCATTGATCTGCATCACGCATCCGGGACAATCGGTTACCAAAACATCGGCCTCGCTTGCCTGAATATTCTCAATTTTTTTATTCAATATTCCATTGGAAATGGTAGCAAAGTCAAGAGAATAGGTTCCTCCAAAACCACAGCACACATTGCTGTCTTTCATAGGCCTAAAACTATCACCCAACAATGCGGAAAGGAATCCCTCTGCCGAGTAATCCAGCGAGCGGGTATCGTGGCAAGGTGTATGGTAAGTTACTTTCTTATTCCCCTTTACCTTGAAACGGATGTTATTATCCTCCAGGAATTTTCCCAGTGGGGTAACCTTCTCACCCAACTGACTGGAAAGTTTGTACAGATTGGGGTCTTCACGGGTAAAATCAAGAAATTCGTGCTTTATCGCTCCCCCACAAGTAGGACATAACACCAGCAGGGCTTCGTAATCCTTGGGATTCTTCATGAATTTCAGATTCTTGAAAATCATCGTTCTGGCATCATCCGGATCACCTGAGGCAATAGCGGGCACACCACAACAAACAGATTTCTCGGGAATATCCACCTGAATCCCATTCTTTTGCAACAGTTTGATCATGGAGATTCCCATATCCGGATAAAAATATTCAACGGCACAACCGGGATAGAAGAACACCTTACGATCAGAAGTAAATTTGTCCAATCCTTCCTTATGGAATTTTTTCGTAAATGATTTGGAAGCCAATGCGGGAAATTTCCGAAAATCCTTATCCTTAGGCATAACAGGAATGGTTCCGATTATCTTCTCGCCATTGAATTTGTTGGTTTTGGTCAGAGGAAACTGGAACTTCGAGCCCAAACCAATCATCGATTTCATACAATTCGGCTTGGCTACCACATGCTTGAACACCTTCTTCTTTATGGGATTAATTCCATACTTCTTCCCTACCACAAGCTTCAATTCCGAAATTAAGGCCTGTAAATCGATTCCCGATGGACAATTGAAAGAACAGGCCCGACATCCAATACACATCTTCAGTATATCCTTAGCCGCCTCATCTCCCTGGTAAAGTGCTGTCAAAATCAAACCGATGGAACCGATGTAGCGATCTCCGTAAACATGCCCCCCTACCATTTCGTAAGCAGGGCATATATTGGCACAACTACCACAACGCACACACTTCAGGGCTTCCTTAAATTTGGGATGTTCAAAAAATGCCAAACGTCCATTGTCCAGAAAAACATAATGGGTTTCCTTAACCCCATCAGGATTCTTATGGGAAGGATTTCGCCCCTTGATCCAGGTAGTATAGGAGGTAATAGTTTGCCCTGTAGCACTCTTGGGCAATACGCGAACAATATCCAAAGCTTCATCAAAAGAATCGCAAAGTTTTTCGTACCCCACCAAAACAATGTGTACTGGTGGAACCGTAGAAGACAAACGGGCATTTCCCTCGTTGGTTACCAGCCCAATTGTTCCTGTACTGGCAACGGCAACGGTTGCGCCCGTTAAACCAACTCCGGCCGAAAAGTAAGATTCGCGCAAACACTTACGGGCAATTTTGACCATAGCATTGATATCATCCGGATCCACCTCTTCGCCGGTATACTCCGAAAATAGCTTTGCCACCTGTTGCCGTGTTTTATGGATAGCAGGCATTACCATATGGGAAGGATGCTCGTTGGCTATTTGCAAGATCCATTCTCCCAAATCAGTTTCAATGGGATGCAAACCTTCTTTTTCCAAATAATGGTTGAGCTGAATTTCTTCGGAAGTCATAGACTTACTCTTCACCATATATTTGGTATTATGCTTCTTCATCACCTCTGCAATGTACCTGCAAGCATCCTCCCCGGTCTTTGCCTGATATACATGTGAGCCACCACGCTCTACATTCTCTTTGAAACGATGAAATTGTTCCATCACCTTATCCAAATCACGGTCCTTCAAATCGTAAACCCGCTTGCGCAATGATTCAAAGTCAAGGCCCTTGTAGGCATTCTCCTTGGACAACTTGTAACTGGATGCAAAATTCTTCAGGTTGGCATGCAGCACCTCATCGTTTATTTTCTCCTTGATTCTATCTTGAATATCCATTGTATCTCTCCTATAAATCGTTTACTATATACACAACCATTTCTTTCGGTCCATGAACACCAACCGTAAGTACACGCTCAATATCAGCCGTACGACTTGCTCCGGTTATAAATGCAACATAGCCTCCGTCGGAAGCCGTCCGCTCCTCCATAAAGGCGGCAACATGATGAAGTTGAGGTACCACCTTGGAAAGAGGAAGCATTACAACCAGTTTCTCAGCCAAACAAGTAGCCAGGCGTTTGTTCTCATTCTTGCTATCGGCAACCACCGATCCGGTTTCAGCAATTCCAAAATCAACCTCTACCAAGGCTGCAGCGATTCCTTTCTCTCCCGCCTTAACATCTTTCGTAATTTGAAAAGCGGGCAGGTCGATGTATTCAAAAGACATCTCCTGAATTGTTTTTTGAAATGCTTCTGCAGATAGCAGAATATTCTCGTTCCCCACAGCCTCCGATTTCTCCAGAAACTGCTCCAGAACCTGTTTGTCAACAATAGTTTTTTGGGTCATATTCATAGTTATCACGATTTTTCTGGTCCCCTTTAAACCAATAGGAATGCCAGAAAAATCAGCATCAAACTATATAGAATCAATCAAAATAGTTCATCATTGAATTTCAATCGTTTGCAGTGATTTCCGAGAGGTAATTTTCTTAGAAGAAGACAGTTACACTAGTGTGCAGAATTGAACAATTCAGCCCGGACCACTGAGCAGGATTGAACAATTGAGCGTTTTTGCATAGTATTTTATGGGTAAAAACACACAAATTGAATCACAAAGCACATTAAAATTCCCCCATCTGAAGAAGAAAAGGAAATCCTCATTTTCCCTCCGAAATTGAGTTCCCAATATCCTTTCCCTATTGTTTTTTGATATTAACTGTTATAAATTGTTTCGCAATACTGCACCGATAATTCAGGTCTAATGGATCCTGTCACAGACATCAAAATTTTTGCGTAGCAACTCCGGTGAAGTACCGAGATTCCGCCCTGTTTAAAACACCAGACTCTATTGAGGAATATTGCTCAGGGGAATGAAACTTAGATCCAAGGATCGGGAGATTGATACCGATTGAATCAGAAAAACCAGTAGTGGAAGGGGCACAGTGAAAATGGAACAATAAAATCACTGATTGGATACAAAAAACAACCCGGAGGCTGGTTCTTTTTTCCAATAATCGGATAAATTTTCAAGATGAAGTCAGAAAAATTACTCAGGGGAAGCCTAATAAGACCAATTGGAAGTAAAAATTTACTGATTGGATCAAAAAAACCTCAAGGGGAGGGTCAAACCTGCTTCGGGGCTAGTGTTTATGCTATTTTTGAAAAAACGGGCAATCTCTTTAGTAACCGGAATTCGATAAAAAAGAAATTAATTTGTAAGAAGAATTTGATCGGTGCAATTCAAATCGCCACATTCAGTTGCTACGGAACATACAGAACTCATCAATCAATTGTGTGTGTGTGCCGTCGCTATCTACATACCCACATACACCCAGGGCGTTTCCCTGGACTACATTAATTAAAGGCTTACCAAATCCCCTACTTGGCAGAGTGAAAACAACAAATCAAAAATTGTAAATGCTCCCATTTTCTTGGCAATTTTTCCACTTGATCCTTAATATTCGAACTTCGCTTATCAGCAAATCCCTCAAAACGAAAAAAAGCCTTCAATAAACTGAAGGCCTTTAAATAAATTCTTGGGGGGAATCTTCTTACAAATCCTCTATAACATATACTAAAGTTCGCTTGTTCTTAGGTCCGAACCGATCGATATCTGCTTTTCGGGATGATGCGTTTACAAATTTATTGGTTTCCTGCAATTCATTATAATCAGCATTTTTGATTAACTCCAAATCCTGAACAGTCTGAAGAATTTTACTTGCAGGAAGAACAACCTGAAGAGTTTCGGCCAAACATATAGTGAGAAATAATTCCTGATCGTGAGAATCAAAAACAACACATCCATTCTCCGCAATTCCGTACTCAGCTTCTACCAGTGCATTTTTTGCATTATTAATCTGTAAACACTCCTTTTTTAATCGAAAACTATCGAGCTTCATGAATTCAAAATTCACATTATCCTGGTTGGCAGCTTCCTGAAACAATTTCAGATCCACTTTCAATGTTTCGGTTTCAACCAATTCTGATTTTTGAATAAACTGAGCAACTAATTTGTCACGAGAGATGGTAGATGATGATGCTTTAACTTTTGATTTGATCTTTATTTCCATAGCCGAATGTATTTACTTTAATTTACGAAATACATTCCAAAATAAATGCCAAAATACCTATGAGAATTGTTATAAAATCATAAATAAAACAACCTGCTGAGAATTAGCAAAATACGAATCACCCAGTACCAACATAAAAATCAACACAACTGTTCCAAATTGACCAACACTTTCTTTAAGGTATTCAATTCTATACATTTGTTCAATTCGGCACCCAAAAGGCAAACAAAAAGGAACCTGTAGAAAAAATCCTCATTTGTCCAACTTTTCCACAGATTAGGAACATAATTTATAAAGGAACTTACAATTTATTCATCCTACTTCGTAAGGCACTACGGGTAATTCCCAAATATTCGGCCGTTTTGGTTTTATTCTGATCAAACTTCTTTAGTGCTTTACGGACAATTTCCAATTCCAACTGTTCCAGGGGAAGTTCATTGGGGGGTAGTACTATCGTTCCCAATTGAATGGGCTTCTCTCCACTCTCCACTTCCCCCTCATCTGAATGCAAAAACTTTATGTGCTCCGGGCGCAATTCAATATCATTGTATAGCAAAGTAGCCCGTTCAATGGTATTCTTTAATTCCCGGATATTTCCGGGCCATTCGTAAGCTTGCAGCACTTCCTTAGCCTCATGGCTCAGGAATCTGAATTTCCGATTTCGTTTTTTTGCATACTGATCCAAAAATATTTGGGAAAAAGACAGAATGGCTTCCTTCCTTTCCCGAAGAGGAGGTATATACAAACGTCCTGTATTCAATCGGTAGTAAAGATCACTACGGAAGGTTTTCTGGGCCACCATTTCCTTTAAATTCCGGTTGGTGGCAAAAATCACACGAACATCCAGATCTATTTTTTTACTACCCCCAACCCTGTACATTTCCTTCTGCTGAAGCACTCTCAACAATTTGGGTTGCATATCAAGGGGCATTTCTCCAATCTCATCCAAAAACAAAGTTCCACCCTGAGCCAGCTCCAGTTTTCCGGGCTTCCCCTCCTTACGGGCACCCGTAAAAGCCCCTTCTTCATACCCAAACAATTCACTTTCGAACAATTGGGGGGATATAGCTGAACAATTTATGGAGATAAAAGGAGAGTTAACCTCTGCTTCCCTTCCGAAATGCACCAAGCGAGCCAATACCTCCTTCCCGGTTCCGGTCTCCCCTTCAATCAATACGGGAACCGTACGGTCTTCGTGAAAGCGTTCGGCCATCCGAACCACATTTCGCATGGCATCAGAAAACACCCCCACTTTTCCAACACTGGTTATCTCTCTTATGGTTGTTTCGTAATAATTGATCCGCTCTGTTGCCTCCTTTTTTACTGTCGCTACTTTTCTATCCAGATCCTCTTTTAGAAATTGATTTTCTGCCTTCAGATTGTTTCGCTCCGCAACTCTCTCAATTAGAATAGCCAACTCTTCAATATTTACAGGCTTAAGCAAATAATCGTATGCACCTCCCCGCAATGCCTGGATAGAGCTTTCCATATCGCCAAATCCAGTCATAATAATAACCTCGATATTATCACCCCCGGTCAGGCTCTTCACCTTTCGCAGAAGATCAATTCCGGAAATTCCAGGCATACGCATGTCAGAGATCACCATTTCAATGTTTTCCTCCTTAACCTTGGCAATCGCCTCCTCTCCGTTATGGCAAAGGAAGGTTTCATGCTCCAGCTGTTCCTCTATAAACTCTGCTACTGCTTGTCCACTCGAGCGGTCATCATCAACGATCAAAATCTTCATTCTCTAAGCCTCCTTTTGTTGTTGTTTACCTGAATCTTATTTTTATAAGGTCTTTATACATTGGAGCAACAATTGAACTCCAGTACAAAACTGGCCCCACCTTCCCTATTATTATAATTTTGGATTTGTGCATGGAATCGATCCATAAATGATTTCACAATTGCCATTCCCAGACCGGTTCCATCCCCGGGTCGTTTCGTGGAAAAAAACGGATCGTAAATTTTATCACCCAACTGTTCCGGGATACCCGTTCCATTATCATGAATTTTTAGAATTCCCTTCTGTCCCTTTTGAAACACTTCTAAACGGATGATTTTCTTGTCCTTCTTTACCTGATCAAGGGAATGGATGGCATTCACCAGCAAGTTTATTACAATTTGTTCAAACTGCATGTAGTTGGCTTCCACAACAATCTCCGAATCGGGTAGATCCTCAATCAATTCAATACTATGATCAAACACCTGTCTTTTCACCAGGGAGAGTGCTCTGCGCACCCCGTCTACCATCTCTACTTTTTCGCCCGAGTTGGTTTGGGGATTTTCCCAAAAAGTGCGCATATGCTTGATAATACTATCGATTCGGGCCGTCCCCTCGGAAATGGTTTTAATCTTACGGGTGAACATTTCCGGCAAAACATCCGGATTGCGCTTCTGCCAGAACAAAACACTATCTGCCGTAATTTTAATCGCATTCAGGGGCTGGTTTATTTCATGAGTAATTCCGGCAGCCATTACCCCGATTGAAGCCAAACGAGAGGACTCCTCCAGCATACGCAAAGCCTCCACATTTTTCTGTTCGGCATCCAAACGTGCATCGGTCAAAGCATTCCGCTCCCAGGCATTGGCCAGCATATTCACTGTGGTTCGAAAAATGTTGATTTCGTCTCGAGACCATTTGTATTCGTCATTCTGGGCAAACCCCATCAAACCCATAATTCGATTTTCAACCCGCACCGGCAGGGCCACTATCGCTTTAATATTCCGGTTATGATAGTACTCTCTTTCCTGATCGGACAATCCACTTAAATCGGACGAAACCAGGCTTTGATTGTTTTTGATTCGATCAACCACACTAGCTATCTGGGAGAAATACAGCTCGTTGACATCCTTAATATCCTGCCCCTTTACGGAAATTCGGCTGCGAATCTTGATGCCCGTCTCCTCCTGATCCGAAAAGCTGAACAAACTGATCTTAGCTACGTTCAATTCCTCAGTCATCAAAGTCAACACCTCATCCAATACATTCTTAAAATCGTTGGTTGAATTAAGCAAACGGGCCACCTTTCCCATCAATTGCTCATGCTTCACCGATTCCTCCAAATGATTCTGCTCCACCAGAAGAGCTTCTTCGGCATGCATGCGCCTGATAATAGCCCGGGAAAGAATAATAATGATACCCCCAGCCACAGCAAGAATCGAGAATATCAACTGTATCCATTTCTTGTTTTCGGAATAAAAGGAACGAGGTGCATTCACCAAAATGGTATGTGGAGGCAGCTTCTTCTCATCAATCCCGAACCGTTGCAGCTCTTGATAATTCATCAGATAGTAATCCAGAGGTTCGGTCATCAGAGGAATGGAATCGGCCTGAACTCCCTGTAAGATCTTTACCACCATGCCAGCAGCCGCTTTTCCATGCAATCGGCCACTAACCACTTTTCCTCCAACTACACCTTCTGCCATATGAAAATCCCAGGCAATGAAAACAGGCACTTTACTGCGTGGAACCAACAGATCTATATTTTCCTGGAAGGAAACAAACTTTCCGGATTTATCCTTATTAAAGGTTAGCAGAAGAATTGCGGTATCTCCCCTTATCTTTTCAACATTGGATACCAAATCCTCCAAAAACAGATCTTCGTAGTAGTGAAAATCCAATTGCCCCTTGAAATTCTGTTCCACTTGGGCAATCAGTTGTTTGTTCAAGAGAGCCGTTGTGGTTTTATCATCATTCACAACCACAAGGGATTTAATATTCGGCTGAGTTTGGTGAATCATCTCAACCGTTCCCTGCAGATCGACAGCTTCCGCTACTCCAGTGACGGCTTTCATCCCTTTGATCATCTCCGGGCGAAAATGATTGACCCCACAAAAAACAACAGGTATATCCTGAAAATATTCCTTTCGGTGATTCCTTACAAAAGCAAGTGCGTTGTTATCCGAAACGATAATCGCATTGTATTGTCTTTTATCTAGCTTGGTATCGTAAAGTTCAATTAACTTTTGAAGGTATTCTTCGGTGGGGTTTCGCTTGGTATCAAGGTATTCGTAATCAATCTCCGGAACCTGCACCAAACTTTCCAGAACTTCCTGAATTCCTTTGTTCACATTATCGGTCCATTGCAATCCTTGATGGTAAGAGTGTAGAACTAGAATTCGCTTTCTGGCAGAAGCAAATGAAAGCATCGAATGAAACAGGAAAATCAACAACAGAACAACACGAAAACACCTCATCATAATTCAAAATTCAATAGATAGCAAAGCTTAATTCCTACAACTATAGACAATTCAGATCATTGAAAAATTCTACAGAAATAAGATACCCATTATCCATAGTGCAGCTACAATAGCTTAAAGATAATTCTTTTTGGACAAATCCTCACAGGGGAAACCGTGTTACCAGAGCTACAAATCTATCTTGATGGCTGCTGAAGGGGAAGGGTAAATTTGAAATAGGTACCAACTCCGGGTTGACTCTCCACCCATATTCGCCCATTGTGCCGCTCAACAAATTCTTTGCAAAGAATTAATCCCAAACCAGTTCCCCCCTCTTCCTGGGTTCCGGGTTTGGTATACTGAACATCAATCCGAAACAGTTTATCGATATCTTCGGGGGGAATGCCTACCCCTGTATCGCACACCCATATTTCCACTTCCTCATCTAGCTTTTGCGCAACTACCTTCACGGTACCACCCTGAGGGGTAAATTTAACCGCATTGGACACCAAATTACGAACCACCGTATTCACCATGTTTCCATCAGCACCTATCCACAAGTCCTCATCCACCTCTGCCGATATTTCAATCCCCTTGTTTTGAGCACTGCTGGTATACAGTAATACCACTTCATTCACCAAATCCCAAAGATCAATTCGTTTCGGTTCGAAAGCGATCCGACCCGTTTGCATCCGGGCCCATTGCAATAAATTTTGAAGCAAACGAAAACCTTGGCGGGCAGACTGATTAATGATCTCTACAAATGTCCGAACCTGTTCCTGGTTCATCTTTTCCAGGTCATCCACCAAAAGATCAGAGGCTCCAATAAGAGAGGCAAATGGATTCTTTAGATCATGAGCAATGATAGAGAAAAATTTATCCTTGGTGGCATTGAGTCGTTCCAACTCCTTTCGCTGCTCCTCAATTTTGGCCTTTTGACGAGTCAATTCTTCCTCAAGAAAATCCTTATCCAACATTCTGGATCGGATATTGCGCAGGGTAAAAAATACCGTATCGATAATCTTTACCTGAAATTTACGTTCTACAGCGCGAATATTCTCTTGTGTACATTTGATTAAAGTCGTTTGTTCCTTCACCGTAGCTGAAGCCGATCTTGTTTCGGTTTCTACAATTGAATACTCTCCAAAACATTTGCCAGGCCCCAGTTCTATAAAAATGTGCCCTCCATCATGTATCTGTACCTGCCCCTTAAGGATAATATAAACAGCTCCACCGGCGTCACCCTTACAAAAGACCAATTCGCCACTTTGGAACTGCTCCACCGCAACCACATTCGACAATGCCTCAAATATCTCTTCCTTCTGTTCGGACAGGAAATCCAGCTTTTTCAGGTTGGCGATAATATCTTCCTGCATAGGACACATACAAATAAAAATTAAGGGAACTCTCCCCATAGAGTACTACAAACGCCTTCAAATGTAAAACTTATTTAACAAATGACAAACTTTCAATCCCCATTCGAGCTCAATTGATTCGACTCACTTCTGCTAAATATAACCAATCAAATTGATATTCGACTGAATTGAATGAAAAAAGCCATTTACAAAATAACAGTAAATGGCTTTAGTATCTATAATGAGAATTCTATTTACAGAGCATGGTTTTCAGGATCACACGATCGGTTTCAAGCATCCCTTCACATCCGATTACTCCAATATTCCGGATGGTCTTTTCAATATCCTCCTCAACAATTCCATCGTTCCCGGTTTGGATTCCATCCAAGGCAAGTAAAGCGGCCTGAACAGCAGCAGTAACACCTGAAGATACTTTCAATGCACAACCCAATTTGGCTCCATCGCATATCATCCCGGTAATATTCCCTGCCATATTCTTTATTGTATATTCCAACTCCTTTTCCTCACCCCCCATTAGATAGGCAATTCCGCAAGCAGCACCTGTTCCTGCCAGGCAAATTCCGCACAGAGCAGATAGGTGGCCCAAAAATGAATGGATGTGTATGGATACAAGATTGGATAGGATCAATGCACGAACCAGCTGTTCATGACTTGAATTCAATTTTTCGGCAGCTGCCACCACTGGCATGGTTACAGTAATTCCCTGGTTTCCGGATCCGGAGTTAGTCATAACCGGTTTTGTACATCCGGCCATACGGGCATCAGATGCAGCTGCAGTCAGGCATAAAACATGTGACAACAAATCATCACTCAAAATTCCCTTAGCAATATTCTCTCTTATCTTCTTTCCAATCTGCAAGCCAAAGGAATGGGTCAGTCCTACTTTGGATATTGCTGTATTCATATCCACCGCTTCCATAATAAATTCAATGTCTTTCAATGGTGCGGTAGTAGCAAACTCAAAAATTCGGGAAATGGAAAGTTCTATTTTTTCCTGCTTCTGAGATGTTTCCTTCTGCTTCTCCTCCTTTCGGAAAATGATCTCACCGTTCTTTTCAACCAGGATAATATTCGTATGCTTGTTGATGATTTCCACATGCACGCAATCCTCACCATGATAGCAAAAAGCTTCGGCATATAAATTATCCTCACAGTTCTCTTTCACCCGGATACACACCTGTTCCTGGTTCAACATCTCCTTTGCCTGAGCCAGGTATTCCTCGTTTACATCTTTCAGCACCTCGAGTTCGTACTCCGGTTTTCCGCAAACACTCCCCAAGGCAGCTGCAATGGGCAATCCCGTCATTCCGGTTCCGGGGATTCCAACCCCCATCCCATTCTTATAAATATTGCCACTGACAAAAACTTCAATTCTATCGGGTTGAACACCCAGGATTTCGGTAGCTTTGGCACATGCCAAAGCACAAGCTACGGGCTCCGTACACCCTAAGGCAGGAACCACTTCCTGCCTTATCAAATTTATTATTTGTTGATTGCTAATTGGGTTAGTCATTCTCCTAATATTAGTAGTTTATGAAAACGTTTGTTTTGTTGCGAATTTACAATAGATTTCCAAAAAAAAAAGACCTTAACCCCATGATTTAGGGCAAGTTTGGTAATTTTTACTGACAAATTTACAAGACACAATAGTCTGAAATAGATTTCAACCGCAAGAAATTAAACCCCATAGACAAAAAAAAGCTGCCGAACAAATCCGACAGCTTTAACAATAATATTTTATATCTGTTTAGAACAACTTGAATCCAAGAGTAACGTTAAACATCTTATTTTTCTTCAAAAACTCCGAAGAAACATCAGTTAAACCGAATTCATAATCCAAATCCAAAGTCAATTTCCAAACGTCTACACCGGCACCAACTTTTCCATTCCAGACAGCATTTTTAAAATCTGCGTCTCCAACATCCTCTAAAGTATTTCCCATTACTTTTACATCTAAATCATCCCCAACTCTAAAAGAAGCCACAGGACCAGCAAAGGCTCTTAGCTTGAACATCGGTAATTTTACAATCTTGTAGCCCAAAAGAACGGGAATATCCAGACTGTGAGTAGTTACATCTGTTTTAACATCCCCAAACGCCGGAACATTATAACCAACCTCACTTTTTCGTTTCACATAATTCAATTCAGGTTGCAGGTACCATTTGTTCAGGTTTACTCTCAGGAAAGCACCCAACATCATTCCGTTCTTGCTTTCTTCTTTGATGTTATTAACAGAGGCATCTTTATAATCCATCTTGGTACTCACCAAACCTGCATGAAAACCAAAGTTTATGGGAGAGGAAACCTGCGCAAACAAGGAGCCTGAGAACAGGCAAACTATAGCTACCAGTAATAACTTTTTCATAAGTAAAATAATTTAATTAGAAATAATGGAAACCCAAAGCACGTTCACAGTATGGCATTTCAATGCCTGTCATAGAGCTTACTTCCTGTTTCACTGTTAAATAATTTATTAAAATAGTAAACACTAATATAGAAAAAAATGTTTAGCCTGAGAATGGAAAAATGTTAAATCATTTCAGAACAGGATACAAAAAAACCCGAACCTAATGGTCCGGGTTGATTTATAGGATATTATAAATTACAATCCCATTTTTTCACGAAGGTGTTCAGGAATAGCATCCTTGTGAACCATGAACGACATGGTTTTGTAGGCAACAAATGGGAAAGATGCGTAGAAGTATCCTTCGTAGTCATTGTTGTCCAAGCCCCATGAGTTCTTCACGATAAAGTACTTGTTCCCTTTTTGATCCTTGGCAATACCGGTAATGTGCATTCCGTGATCATCGGTGGTCTTGTAGTTATCGAAAGCTTCCTGACGCATTTCCTGGGTAATCTCTTTTTCCTTACCAGGTGCATTGAAGCTGTACAACTTGCTTGCTTTCTCTTTGGTAGACATGTTTTCCCACTTAGAGATCTCTGAGTCGGTCATGTTTTTAGTATCCGCTTCAGGAACAATAGCAACTCCATTGCGGAAAGAAAATCCCTTTTCGCTTACATCTGAAGCCCAACCAAGAGTGTAACCATTCATAATAGCAGACTCCATGATCTCCATCATTTCGTTCAATGGCACATTGTACACCTGATCCCAAGACCAGTTGTCTGGTACCTCAATCACAAATTTGCTATAGAAAGGATGATGAGTGTAAGAAGAAATCTCAACGTAATCATCAGGATTTACTCCTACGTACTCTTTTGCAAAAGTTTGTGGAGTGTATTCTTTTCCTTTGTAATCGAATTTCTCTGGAATTTCCCCCAGGTAGGCATCCAGAATACCATCAAAACCTTTGTGCCAAACCGGAGTCAATTTACGGTTTCTGTTCTTGATTACCGCATCAACGTAATCTTTTAGCAACAAATCCATTTCACCATGAGTGTGTCCATCTTCACCATAGTGCAGCCCAGTGTAAACTTCTTCGGGTACGATACCATATTTACGGATACAGTTGGTTACATCGTGGAAAGCTCCACCGCCACCAAAGTTGAATTTTCCGTGCATACGAACATGCTTGTAGGCACGCTCAGAATAGGTTTGCCATACTACAAACATTTCAGAAAGATCCACCTCGGATTTGCCCATACGAATCATTTCCGATTCGATGAATGACAATCCTGAGAATGACCAACAAGTTCCGGAACGGTGCTGATCCTTAATAGAAGTTGCAGGTAAACGTTTTACATCAGTAAAAACATAGCCTTCTTCCTTTTTCTCATCTTTCTTCTTTTTGGCAACAGCGGCATTGGAAAAAACCATTCCGCAAACCAGCATTGCAACAGTAAGAAACTTAATTTTCATTTCTCTGAGTTTTTATATATAAATAATTCTTTCTTGAAATTGATTCCCCGAATCAATGTAAATCCGGGTGTTGGACAAAAATAACAAAATATAGTCAGGACGGAAGGAACAGCGTGGGATTCCTTAGGTTTTCAAGCGGACCAGTTTCCTACCGGTAAAAAACTCCTGATTATCGGTTGGAGAATAGAACTAAAATGAGAAATTTTCCAAAGCATTCAACTGGTCTTCCAATGATTCGGTTTCAACCAGCTCATTCAGAAACAGTGCAGTTCCCATGGTAAAATACTCCACGTCAATTCCACGAAGAAAATCAATTCTTTCCTTCGAATTCACACTTCCGGCGATAAGCAGAGGAAGTTCACATTCCTTAATTAGATCGGTCATCAATTCATGAGGATTTTTATCGTAGCGATAAGCCAATAGATTGATACCATCAACCCCCAACTTCTTATATTCGGCAATCTCGTCCAGCATTTCACGGGCAGTTCCTGCCAATTGGCAGGGATGTCCAATAATCTCTCCCACATAAGGATAATATTGAACAGATGCTCCCTGTATTACCTCCAGCACCTCCTTCACATATTGTCCCCCGATCAGGTAGTCAGCCTTCAATTCCAAAGCTCTTTTGGCTCCGCGTAAAGTCGCCTCCAGGGAGGAACTCACAATTTCAAGAAACAGCTTTTTTCCGGCATTGCGGATCATTTGCGCCAGTTCTTGCATTTCAGGATAAGGAATACCAATATCCTTAAAACCAAAATTCTCTACCCGAGAGTTTTTTAATCGATCAAATACTACTGAAGCATTCTCCAGAGTCTTATCGTCGAGGGTTAACATGATAATGGGAGCAGTCATAATATTCACTGATTTAATAAAATTAGGCACGAATGTAGCTAATTTATCATCTCACTATTATCGCCTGAAAACGATTTCGAGTAATTTTGAATGATTCTAAACAAGAAAAGCATCCTTTTATACAAGGATGCTTTCTATTTTGAGATGAGAACAACTCAACCAGCCAACAAGGTTTTTCCTAAAACTCCTTTTAGTTGAATCAAATGAGCACATGATTCTGCAATTTGCTCATCATTCAACTGCATCGTATTAAAAATCACATCAAAAATGGTATCCTCAAGTGGCTCTTTATTGAAATAATTTCGTAATATTTCTCTTTTCTTATCAGTATCACTGGCATATTTTTTCATTTCCCGTAAACTCAATTTATAAACTTTTTGCAATTGGGCAGCTCTCCATTCCAATGGTGCATGTAATTTTACATGAAATGATTGTTCAATATCACGGGTGAGCACAACTCCTCCCCGTCCAACAATAATATAATTCCCCTTGCTGGCAAAGGAACGAACCACTTGTGCAATTGTTTTCTTAATCTTCCGGTCGCTTTGGTAATACTTACTCGAAAGAGCCGAAAGAATTTCATCCCAGGTGGTTTTCTCCTTAGAATTGAAAACATACTCCAATTTGGACGGTGCAAGATCTAGCTCCTGGGCTGATTTTTCCAGAATTTCCTTGGTTAGGCAACGCCATTCTTTTCCGGTTCTTTCTGTAAGTTTCTGGGCCAGAAGATTCGCTACCTTAATAGCAGAACAGCCACATTCACGTGAAATGGTAACTACCGGACCTTCGCAAAATATTTCCTTTGGAGGGGTAACTTCCGGCTTGAACCGGTTCTCCATATATTTCAATAAAATATTGTTCATAACTCTACCTTTTTATTAAGATTGAAAAAACTGAATTCTCTTGTTCCCCATACTAATTATACGCATTCCTGCATATTTAAGCTTTCAATGTATAAAAGAAAGCTTTCTTCAAATAGTCAACTGCACCAAAACCGGTTATATCATACAAAAAAAAGAATCTGACACCCCCACTAAAACGCTCCCATCTATTTCCTGTTCAAGTTTTTAATAATTTAAGGCTTTTTAAGAAAAAATCGAAATCCTTTGGTGTATTTTTTGTTGATAGGGGTAAGATGTCATCCTCTTTGGATTATTTATTAAATTTGTATTGTTTTAGGAAGCATCATCCTTCCGCTAAAAGTACTGAACAACCTATGAACAAGTATTTGATCACAATTCTCCTGGTATTATCTTTCCTGTCGAATGAAAGCCATGCACAACTTAACACCCGTAACATTCTGGATATGGGCAAAAGTGCCATCTATTTCGACGACTATACCGAGGCAATTAATAACTTCAATGAAATTATCCGTGTAAAACCTTACTTGCCGGAACCATACTTCTTTAGAGCTCTGGCCAAATACAACCTGGAAGATTACCAGGGTGCCAACCGCGACTACACCAAAGCCATTGCAATAAACCCTAACTATACACTCGCGTATATTTACCGTGGAATAGCCCGACATCAACTAAAAAACCACGAAGGTGCACTTAGTGATTTTGATCGGGCGGCAAAGCTTAAACCCAATATGGCCATCATTTTTGCCAACCGGGGCATCTCTCTTTCGGCTCAAAAAAGATACAAAGAGGCTGAAAAAGATTACTCCAAAGCCATCAAACTGGATCATAAACTGATGGGTGCTTTCTTGAACCGGGCAGCTGTGAGAGATCAGCTAAAAAACTACGAGGGCGCCATTGAGGATTGTAACAAAGCCATTCGATTGAATAATTTCTCAGCTGATGCCTTTGGAACTCGTGGATACATAAAATTCAAACAGAAAAAATATAAGGAAGCCATAGAGGATTACAACCGTGCCCTAAAAATCGAACCCGAAGACACCCGCATCCTCATGAGCCGGGGTATGGCCCGATACCACCAAAAAGACCTGAAAGGAACCATGGAGGATTACAACAAAGTACTGGAACTGGATCCATCCAATGCCATCTGCTTCTACAACCGGGCATTACTTAAATCGGAAATTGGAGATTACAACTCGGCCATTGATGATTTTAACAAGGTACTGGAAATGAATCCCGACAATATATTGATCTACTTCAACCGAGGAATGATCAAATCGGATCTGGGCGATTTCTATGGTGCTATTGACGACTATACTACAGCCATTGGCATTTACCCGGATTTTGCAAAAGCCTACCAGGCTAGGGCCTCGGCCAAAAGGCAATTGAACGATATGGATGGAGCCATCAGAGACCACAACCAGGCTATCATCATTTTCGACCGATACAAAAAAATGAAATCGAATGATAAAATGAGCGCTTTGGTCGATACCACGGAAAACTTTCAAAACCTGGTTGATATCAACAACGAAGATAACTTTACCGATAAAATCATTAAAGGCCGTATTCAGGACAAGAATGTTATCATTCAACTGGAGGACAATTTTGCCATTACTCACATGAGTATGGATTCACTACGAGCTGGAAAAATGCAGTATTACGATCAGAACCTGATGAATTATAACCAGCATCAGAATTACGAACCAGCATTTGCCTTGAGCAATAAGAACAAGAAATATTCAAGGGAAGAAATTCGGGAATGGATCGAGAAAGAAACCGTAAAAATTAACGAGAAAAAAACCTCCTCCAACTTCTTTAACCGGGGGGTATACCAACTAATGGATCAAAAATACAACCAGGCCATCCTGGACTTTACGCAAGCCATTGAGAAGGATCCGACCTTTGTATTTGCCTATTTCAACAGAGCCACGGCTAAAGCTGCCATGACAGATTACATCCATTCCCTGGAGGAAAATACAGGCATGACTGTCAGCCTGCGACCAAACAAAACGGATGCGGATTCGAAAGAAGAAATTGTTATTGACTACAGCAGTGCTATTGAAGATTACAACAAAATACTGGAAATAGACAGCAGTTTCATTTTTGCACGATACAATCGAGCGAATGCCCTGGCCAAATCCCGAAAACTAAAAGAAGCCCTGCTGGATTACGAAAAGGTAATTCAGATGGATCCGCATTTTGCACAGGCCTATTACAACCGTGGCTTAATCTATATCTATCAGGATGAAAAGGAGAAAGCCTACGAAGATTTGAGCAAAGCCGGAGAATTGGGCCTATTGAATGCCTACAACGTAATCAAACGCTACTGTAACAAAAAGAAATAGTAAACAACATATAACAATTTCATCCTATTTTGCGAGCTTTGCATAGCTATAGAATCCATGCTGAGTACGCAAAACAGGCATACGAATTAGGCAAATCAATAGCAAAAGACCTATGAGTAGACTTTGCATGAAACATTGCATCAAAATTTGGGTTCGGTACTAAAACCAAAAGAACTCAACGAACAATATAAAGTAGAATCACATGAACCAAATCGTCCTTGTGATTCATATACGAAAACAGAAACAAATGCACGCCAACCAACCTTTAGCAGAACGACTCCGCCCAAAATCACTGGACCAATACTTGGGCCAGAAGCACCTGGTAGGTGAAAATGCCGTACTTCGAAAAATGATCGAGTCCGGCAATATCTCCTCCTTTATACTGTGGGGACCACCGGGCGTAGGCAAAACCACTTTGGCAAAAATTATTGCAAACCAACTGAATCGTCCATTCTACACCCTTTCGGCAGTTAATTCGGGTGTAAAAGATGTACGTGAAGTCATTGCAAAAGCAGAAAAACAGAAGTTCTTCTCCGCCCCTAACCCCATCCTGTTTATCGACGAGATTCACCGATTCAGTAAATCTCAGCAGGATTCGTTACTGGGAGCTGTAGAAATGGGTACCGTTACTCTAATTGGTGCTACAACCGAAAACCCCTCTTTCGAGGTGATATCTCCCCTTCTCTCCCGCTGCCAGGTATATGTTCTGAAACCCCAGGAATCGAAAGATCTGGAGCACCTTTTGGATTATGCAGTAAAAAATGACACCTACCTGAAGAATCGAAAGGTAGAACTTCAGGAGAAGGATGCCTTACTGAAATTCTCAGGCGGGGATGCCCGAAAACTGTTAAATATCCTGGAACTGGTCATCAATTCCCAAAAAGGAGAAGAAATTATCATCACCAACGAATTGGTTATAAAAGAGCTCCAGGAAAATCCATCCATGTACGACAAGGATGGAGAGCAGCACTACGACATAGCTTCAGCCTTAATCAAATCCATCCGGGGTAGCGATCCCGATGCAGCGGTGTATTGGCTGGCCCGTATGATAGAAGGAGGCGAAGATGCTAAATTCATTGCCCGGCGACTGGTCATCTCTGCCAGCGAGGACATTGGATTAGCCAATCCCAATGCATTATTACTAGCCACATCATGTTTCCAGGCAGTAACACAAGTGGGAATGCCGGAATCAAGAATTATCCTTTCGGAAACCGCCATTTATTTGGCTACTTCCCCAAAAAGTAACGCAGCCTATCTGGCAATTGGTAAAGCACAAGCACTGGTAAGAGAAACCGGCAATCTTTCGGTACCAATGCATTTACGCAATGCTCCTACCAAGCTAATGAAGCAACTGGACTACGGGAAAAATTACAAATACTCCCACGATTACCCTGGGAATTTTGTGGAACAGCAATTTCTGCCCGACGAGATCGAACATGTCAAACTTTACCAACCGCAAAACAACGCCCATGAGGCCAAAATACTGGAAAGACTTAAAACTTGGTGGAAGAAGAGATTTTAAAAAGAAGCACTACAGGTGAAATTCACCACTTAAGGAAATTTTCCTTATTTTTGCAACTGAATTTTAACAACAACGATCATGATTAAAAACATTCCCAATATAAAACACGCAAACAACGGTAACTTCTTCCTGCTGGCTGGCCCTTGCGCCATCGAAGGCGAAGAAATTGCGATGGAGATTGCCGGACGTATCAAAGAGATAGCAGATAAACTGGAAATCCCTTTTATTTTTAAAGGTTCGTACCGCAAAGCCAATCGCTCACGTTTGGATTCCTTTTCAGGAATTGGAGACGAAAAAGCACTGGAGATTCTGAAGAAGGTAAGCGAAACCTACGGGATTCCAACCGTAACCGACATTCACAATCCTGAAGAGGCTGAATTGGCTGCAAAATACGTAGATGTACTTCAAATTCCAGCTTTCCTGTGTCGTCAAACCGATTTACTGGTTGCAGCTGCAAAAACGGGAAAAGTAGTAAACATCAAAAAGGGACAGTTTCTAGCTGCTGAATCCATGCAATTTGCAGTTACCAAGGTTCGCGAATCCGGAAATGACAAGGTGATTCTGACCGACCGTGGAACCATGTTCGGATACCAGGATATGATCGTAGATTACCGTGGTATTCCAGTGATGCAGGAAAACAATTGCCCGGTAGTACTGGACATCACTCACTCCCTGCAACAACCCAACCAAACCAGTGGGGTTACCGGCGGGCGTCCCGAACTGATCGAAACTGTAGCCAAAGCTGGTATTGCAGTAGGTGTAGATGGTATCTTCATCGAAACTCACCCCGATCCAGCCAACGCCAAGTCCGACGGAGCCAACATGCTTCATCTGGATTACCTGGAAGATCTTCTGACCAAATTGGTTGCTATTCGCAAAACGATTAAGCAATTCTAAATAAGAATTTCAATAAATAAAGGCTGTTTCCAAGGTGGAAACAGCCTTTGTTTATTAAAGTGACTTCACCGTAAACATATCAATAATAAATCAAGACAAAAACCAGGAAAAAACCAATGATCTTTTTTCAGGCTTAGGACAGCCTCTGGTTTTGAATGGGAATTGCTTCATACAAACTCTATATCAACTCCATATTAAGTTCGTATTAAAACCATGCAGTTACGAACTTGATACAAAGAACAAGGAAGCTATTGGGAAACTAAACACAAACCTAATTGTTTCCGTAATTCTTCCAATTCCAATTTTGCAGCATCCAGGGTTTCAAATCTCTTGATTGGCATAATTCTCTTGCTGTCGGCCCCAAACAAACACAGGCGAATGTCTTTCTTCGATACATCAAAAGATCGGTTGCTTTGGCTGTAGGCTCTATCTACTCGATTGGAATGAATAAGGCCCAATTTCATATCGGACTGGATCGAAATCCATTTGCCCATATTGATGACACCAAACAATTTATTGCAGAATTTGAGCCTTTTTCCTTCGATGTCGATCATGGTACAGGTAGAGGTAAAACCAACAAAACTACCAACCAAAAGAAAGAACAAACCGGTGAGTGAGTTAAAAACGACTACTATTCCTGCTATAAATAGCAATATGCAAGCTGCAGAACCAACTGGTCCAAATGCTTTATCCAACTTATTGTATACAATCATTCATTTAGAATTAGTAAGAGTAGTAAACTTAACAAATAATTTGAACAATTAATTCAATTACAGATCATAAAATATATTTTAAGCCTGTACTACCCCCATAAACAACAAGCCCCTTCCTTCCTGAAAGTGGCTTGTTTTCCTTTACTGTAAAAAAATGGTATGGAACAACTACTGTCTGGGATCAAAATAATAAAATACACTAATTTACTCCCCTCCAGCAGGTCGGGAGGATAAATTCTTGCTTCGTTCGATGGATTGCAAGGCCAAATAGTTAATACCAAACTTATCAATATTATCCAATTCTGTGTCATATTGATCGTAATGTCGTTCCTCATCAGCCACCAAACTTTCGAAAAGCTGTTTTGAAATTGCATCAGCGTGAATAGAACATTCATTGGCCCAAATATTATAATCTCTTGCACTCTCCTGCTCCATTTTCCGAGCCAATTCCAGCATCTCTTTTACTGAAGTTATCTTTTGCACTTGGTGCGCAGCATTCATTTGAACCTCTCCCTTTAGAAAAAGAATTCTTTCGGCCAGCTTCTCTATATGAATCATTTCATCAATCGCAGTTCGCTTGAATAAACCGGCGAGCAAATCAAAGCCTTGGTCATCGCAATGAAAATGAAAGTACATGTATTGATGAACAGCACTTAGTTCATCTGCCACAGCCTTATTCAATAAATCAATACTCTTCTCATGCATATTATTTGGATTTAAATTTGAACTTAGATTTTTTTTTCCATTTACAAACAGACAATAATTTACGTCCTAATCCTCCGGCAAAAAACTATAAGACCAACACGACAACCTCAATCTTACAAACTTGATGCATTTAATAAAACGCGATGGAAAGAAAAAGACAAAAATCAAATAGCACTCCAGCTAAAAAAAAGATACTCCCAAAGCCATCTTTCACACATGCAAGAGTTACCATTCCTCAAGAAATAGAATGGCCGTTTCCTTTCGAAAACGGCCAATGCATTCGATTACTCTAGTATCGTTGCCGCTTTAGATAGCTAGTGTGCAATAACTTATGAGACTTATGACTCAAAGGTTTCTCAAGGAAATCCTTATAAACCTGAACCACTTCCGGATTCTCATGAGATTTACGAAGAGGTTGATCCATATCTTCGCGATAGATGGCTTCCATCCGCTGCTCTCGAACTTCATCACTTACAGGGAATGGTTGTCCTCCACCACCAAGACAGCCACCAGGACAGGCCATCACCTCTACAAAATGGAAGAATTTCTCACCACTCTTAATGGCTTTCATCAAGGTATGTGCATTCTCCAAACCATTCGTAATAGCACATTTCAGTTCTACACCTTCCAGAAAATTCCATTCAGGCAAAACATCGTTGATCAGGACAGTAGCCTCCTTCACTCCCTCCAAGCCTCGAACAGGAGTAATATTCAGGTTCTTAAACGGCACTTCCCTACCGGTAACAATTTCGTAAACGGTACGAAGGGCCGCCTCCATAACACCTCCGGTAGCACCAAAAATAACACCCGCTCCCGTGGAAGCCCCCATCAAGTTATCATAGCGCTCATCATTCAGCTTCATAAACTCAATCCCGGCCTGCTTGATCATAACTGCCAACTCTCGAGTGGTCAATACGTAATCCACATCCTTGTAACCGCTGTCCTTCATCTCCGGACGGTTAGCCTCGAATTTCTTAGCCGTACACGGCATGATGGAAACCGAAACAATATTAGCCGGATCCACATCAATGTTCTTTGCATAATAAGTTTTAGCCAGTGCACCAAACATTTGCTGCGGTGATTTACAAGTTGATAAGTTGGATAAATACTCCGGATATTTATGCTCAATGAATTTAATCCATCCAGGCGAACAGGAAGTGGCCAATGGTAAGGAAACCTCAGGATCATTATCTACCAGGGCTCCCTTCAGACGATGAAGCAATTCGGTTCCTTCTTCCATAATGGTCAAATCAGCCGTAAAATCCGTATCCAATACAGCATCAAAGCCCAGTCGTTTCAGAGCCGCTACCATCTTTCCGGTCACTCTTTCTCCCGGAGCAAATCCCAATTCTTCGCCCAAACCTATACGAACCGCAGGGGCAGTTTGAACAATCACATGCTTTTCCGGATCACCAATTGCATCCCACACTCTTTCAATGTATGATTTCTCGGTCAAAGCTCCGGTTGGACAATGCACAATACACTGTCCACAGTTGGTACACACCACCTCGTTCAAAGAGTAATTGAAGAAAGTAGAAATCTTCATATCCTCCCCTTTATGAGCAACCGCCAGAGCTCCTACACCTTGAATTTCTGCACAGGTACGAACACATCGCTGACAGCGGATGCATTTGCTATCGTCCTTCTCAATGGCAGGAGATAATTTATCAATGGTATAATTCTTGTCGGGAACCAGATCCATAAAATCCTGATTGGTAATCTGGTATTCAGCGGCCAATTCCTGTAATTCGCAATGCCCGTTTCGGTAGCACTTGGTACACTCTTCGCGGTGTTCTGTAAGAAGAAGCTCAATAATATGCTTCCTGCAATTCCTTACCTTCAGGCTATTGGTATTAATTTCCATTCCTTCGGAAACCGGCATAGCACAGGAGGCCACCAACTTCTGGGTTCCTACTTGCTCCACCACACATACCCGGCAGTTTCCTGCAATACAAAGGTCTTTATGATAGCAAAGGGTTGGTATTTTAATGTGGAGTTTCTCTGCTGCTTCCAATATCGTACTCCCCTCTTCCACACTTACAGCAATCCCATTTATCGTTAAGTTAATCATTTCTGACATAATGAAATCTTTTTGGGTTTTTACAATAATTTATCTGGAATAGGCCCCTAGTAGATCATCTCCTCCCGGAAATTTTCTACGATGGAGGAAAAAGAGTTGGCAACCGATTGTCCTAATCCACACTTCGCAGTCAATTTCATAGTTTCGGTTAATTTCAACAATTGATCCAAATAGGAGGCCGGTCTTTCGCCCCGTTTCACTGCACGAATTCCCTTCAAAAGCTGCTGGCAGCCTACCCGGCAAGGGGTACATTGTCCACAAGATTCTTCCTGGAAAAAGTCCAGATAATTGTTTAGTACATTGTACATCGAACGCGAGGAGTTATAGATCATCATGGATCCTCCTGTAGGCAGTGAGATTCCAGTCAGCTTCCCCTGGTAGCCAATATTTGTTTTTGCAAACCTTTTACGAGGCACAAGAAAACCAGAAGCTCCTCCCACTTGTACAGCTTTGGTATCGCCATCGCCAAAATCGTCAACAAAATCCTGGACAGACATCCCCAGTTCCAATTCATAGATACCAGGAATTGGCGTATCCCCTGAAACAGAAAAAACTTTTGAACCACGTGAATCCTGTACCCCTAATTCCCTAAATTTCTTGGCTCCATACTTGAATATTGTGTAGGAGTGGGCCAAAGTTTCCACATTATTTATTACAGTAGGACTATTCCTATACCCAGCCTGAGTTGGGTAAGGAGGTTTATTGCGAGGTTCACCTCGTTTGCCTTCCATAGACTCAAAAAGCGCACTTTCTTCTCCACAGATATAAGCTCCACTTCCCAAAAAGATACTCACCCGGAAATTTAGCCCCAGGTCATCCAAAATATCATGGAACCTTCGGATATGCTTTTTCAGTTCGGGCACCAAAAACTTATATTCTCCACGTAGGTAGATATAACCTCTTTGAGCACCAATTATTTTGGCACAAACACCCATCCCTGCTAAAACCTTATGAGGAACTCTCGATAGAATTTCCCGATCCTTAAAGGTTCCGGGTTCCCCCTCATCCGCATTACATATTACGTATTTATGTTCTGCTTTATGTTCGGCAGTTAGTTTCCATTTCAATCCGGTAGGAAAACCAGCGCCTCCTCTTCCCTTTAGCCCGGAATTCACCATATCATTGATGATCTCCTGATTGGGGCGAGCCAGTGTTTTGCGCAGAATCTCCTTGCAATCATTCTCATTCTTAAAGATCAAATCGATCCGATGAAGTTGTTTTTTCGTTATTGCTGTCATAGCTCCAATAAATTTTTGTTTGTTTTTTTTGATTTTGGCAACACTCTAGTAGTCTTCCTCCTGGTATTCCCGGAGGATATCCACCACCGAATCGGTAGTTAACTCAGTATAAACCTCATCATTTATCAACATAGCGGGAGCTTTATGACACCATCCCAAACAATTGGTTTGCAACAGAGTAAACTTCTTATCCACTGTTGTTTCTCCAACTTTAATTTTCAGAAAGTCCTCAATGGCCATCAGGATTTGATTCTTTCCTTTCATAGCACAGGTAATCGTTTTACACACCCGTATCACATTTTTTCCACGAACTTCGGTATCCAGAAACGAATAAAAAGTTGCCGTACCATAAACATCAGCTGCAGAAAGCTCCATTTCCTTGGCAATCTTCAAAATAGCCTCTTCCGAAAGATATCGTTCCTGCTCCACCACCCCTTGAAGAATTGGCAGCAAACTCTCACGATCTTTTCCGTAACGGGAAACCAGATCTTTAACAAGATTCTCTTGTAATTTCATAAATTGCTCCATATTAAAGGTTAGTAATTGAATGACTTCTACTATCAATTTAAGAAATTACAGAAATAATTCCACATTTAAATTACCTTACTCGTTTTGAAGACTTTACACAACACCGATCCAAATCCTTTTTGTAAAAAAACCAAAAAGGTCTGAAACTCCTACCCTTCCTGACAAATTCCAATCAACTAATTATCAATAATTTATTTTATTGAACAATTAAAATAAAACAACTACATACATAATTTATATTTAGACTTCATTTAAACAAGGAGTATTTCGAACAAATTCCCGGTCCCAAACCTAAAAATGAGAGGAATTACATCCTCACAAAAACGCTATACAACTAGGGATCAAATTCTTGCAGAGACCTAAAGAATCGAAGCCTATTCTTTAGATAAATTCAAAAACCAATAACGAAACTCAAAACAGACAAAAAGAAGGGGACAGGATTTCAGAATATATGTGCATCTTATTAAAAAACACATGGTAATGAACTCAAAAATTTACCATATATTCATACTTATCAAATCGGGAAGGGGGCATAAAAAAAGCCTCCGGTTTTGTCCGAAGGCTTTTCAATATTTTAGTAGCGGATACTTTATACGTATTCTTTTGGTTCAATTTCACCGCGTAAAACCATGTAACCATTCATAGCCAGGGCTTTCATCTCATCCTCTCCAGGATAAACCACTACAGGAGCAATAAACGACACCATATCTTTTACGTAGTTCACCAAATCAGGATTGTGAGCAATACCACCAGTCAACAGGATTCCATCCACTTTTCCTTTCAATACAGTTGCCATAGAACCGATAGACTTAGCAACCTGATATGACATTGCATCCTGGATCAATTTGGCCTTAGCATCACCATCCTTAGCTTTTAACTCTACCTGGTAAGCATCGTTGGTTCCCAAATGAGCAACCAAACCACCTTCTCCCTTGATCATCTTCTTTACATCATCAAGGGTAACATTTCCGCTGTAGCAAAGCTTGGCAAGTGCACCTGAAGGCAATGAACCGGAACGTTCAGGAGAGAAAGGTCCTTCACCATCCAAAGCATTGTTTACATCAACTACTCTTCCCTTTTCGTGGGCTCCAACAGAGATACCACCCCCAAGGTGAGCTACGATTACGTTCAAATCTTCATATTTCTTATCCAAAGAGCTAGCAAATGTACGACCAATTGCCTTCTGGTTCAGGGCATGAAAAATTGATACTCTTTCAAATTCAGGATGACCTGAAATACGAGCTACATCAATCATTTCATCCACTACTACAGGATCGGCAATGTAAGCCTTCGCATTAGGAAGAGAGCGTGCAATATCATCAGCAATTAAACCACCAAGGTTACTGGCATGTTCCCCCAACACACCTACCTTCAAATCTTCTTTCAAACGATCATTAACACCGTAAATACCAGATTCGATTGGCTTCACCAATCCACCACGACCAACTACGACTTCAATCTTTTCAATAACGATTTCCGCCTCAACCAGTTCCTTCATGATGATTTCCTTACGGAATTCAAACTGATCGGCAATATTATCAAATTGAGCCAATTCCTCATTGGTGTGCTTGATGTTCTTCAAAAATACCGATTTATCCCCCTGAAAAACGGCGATTTTTGTTGAAGTAGACCCGGGATTAATAGCTAAAATTCTACGAGTTTCCATCTGTTAAAATTATGTTTTTGTTTAGTTGTGATCTGTTAGGCTGCAAAATTATCAAACCCTTTAACATTTCACTAATCTTCGGGTATTCTTTTTAGCATTTTTATTCATTTTACCCCAACCATCATTCGACCCCCTTTCTGAATCAATTCCCCAAGGGGCGATCCAGCATTACTTAATTCTCGTTATAAAATAAATTTACATTTGCCAAATACATAATAAAATATGCTGTTCCCTTCTTCGATTCAAAAACAATTCACAGTAAAGTACAGTGTAAACGAAATCTACTTCCCTCTCAAAATCAGGACAAAGCTTTTATCAATTTTCCCAGTTCTTTTGCACTGTAATACAGATATTTTTCCGCATTCTCCATCACTTCCTCCAATGCTACCGGTCCATTGGGAATGGAAAACAGTGCATCAAAAGGACTATTATCCAAGGATTCAAAACTTCCTGCCAAACCAATTACTTTCTTCCCTGCGAATTTGGCCCGTTGAGCAACAACATAAGGTGCTTTTCCATGGATGGATTGCTCATCAATTCGCCCTTCGCCGGTAATCACGAGATCACAATCCTTCAACTTTCGGTCAAAGTCAAGCGAATCCAGGACTAAATCCGCTCCAGGCAGTAACTCAGCACCACAGAAAGCTTTCAATCCGGCCGAAATTCCTCCGGCAGCACCTCCGTAAAGGAATTCCCCCATATCAACATCAAGAGTCTGCTTCACCAATTGAGTAAACTTCCTGTGATTCTTTTCAAGTAGCTCCACCTGGAAGGGATTGGCTCCTTTTTGCGGACCAAAAACATGGGCAGCTCCCCTCTCTCCCAACAAATAGTTGTCCACATCACAAGCAATTTGAATCTGAACTTCATTCAAGCGCTTGTCCATTTCCGAAACATCAAGGGATGCAATCCGATTCAGAGCACCTCCACCTCCCCGGACTTCTCCTCCTGAGGCATCTTTAAAACGTACTCCTAAAGCACGCAATGCACCTATACCAACATCCAGAGTGGCACTCCCACCTATTCCCAAAACAATGCGGGTACAGGAATAATCAAGAGCTTTTCGAATAAGCTCTCCCACTCCATAGGTATGCGTTTGCAATGGGGCCAGTTCCCTTGTGGAAAGTAGTTTTAATCCGGCAGCATCAGCCAGCTCTATAAAAGCAGTTCCGTCTTCAGATAAATAGAGAGGAGCCTTAATCTTTCGTCCCAAAGCATTCTCCACCTCTACCAATTGCTTTCGTGCATTGAGACCAGCTGCCAATACTTCAGCAGTTCCATCTCCCCCATCAGCTACGGGCAGAGTGCAACAATCAAAATTCGGTTCAACATCATGAAAGGCCCGGGAAATAGTAGCTGCAACCTCAGCGGCTGAGAGACTTCCCTTAAAAGCATTCGGTGCTATGAGAATTCGCATAGGATAAAAATTTCTGTTTTTCAAAAAAAGTAGGTGTAATACCTCAATACCAATTAAAACCAATTGCCCAACTGCTTTGCAAGCTAAATTTAAGCAATAAACAATTCTGTTGGAAACTGGGAAATTCTTCAAAAAGAAAAGATCACAAGTTGATTTTACATCCTGTGATCTAAATATTATTAAAAATACAAAGTAATTTACTCCACTCTGTATCGATTAAATCATACAACAATTAGCTTTTATCCGAATCACCTTCGACCTCCTCGTAAGCAATAACTGCAGGACGGGTTTCGTAATGATTGAACAAATCGTAGGTAGGCCATTTCTTTACCGAATGCAACGCTCTTCGCATCATGGCACTCATCTCCTTGGGAAAATCAGACCCTCGCCAGGTGGAGGTATTTGTGATAATCACCCAACTCATTCCATCATTTTGATGCTTTAGCAGAGCCGAAGAACCAGCCAAGGTTCCAGTTCGCCACCATGTTCCGTTAGATAAGGTCCCCTTCCAGCCAATCGGGCTGTAACCAAACTTACTGGGTTTGGTCATGTACTCAATACTTTCCTTGCTTAGGATATCGGGTTTGCTTTCATCTCCATCAATAGCTACCAGAAACTTTAGCAATTCCGAACCGGATGCAATCCATCCGCCTGCACCTCCCAGAGCTTCAATATTATTTCCGCCATTGCTTCTGTACACCGTTTCACCGGAGCCATCAAAAGCCGGAATTAGAATGGCATCGGACTGCTCGTAGTAATTCACCTCATTGGCATACTTGTCTTCGCGCAAATTCCGTCCCAAATGCATATCATACACTCCTGCAGGTTCCAGCAAGTTGGTTTTAATATACTCCTCATACCCATTTCCATTAACCTTTTCGATTACCTTTTCGAGAATAACATAGCCCAAATTGGAATAACTACCGCGCGAACCGGGTCTAAAATGAAGCCGGCGCGAAAGTGCAAATTGGATAATCGTTTCGGAACTGGCCGGAGCAGGAACATTCATCTTTTTCGCGATCAAAACGGGCAAAAACATGTGGTCTCCATATCGATTGGAAAAACCTGCGGTATGCCGTAACAAATGCTCTACTGTAATTTTTTTAGCTCTCTTATCCCTTATATTCTGGTAAATGGTATCATTCAAAATTCCTTTGGGGCCAAATACCATATCATCCAAATTCAGTTTCCCCTCCTCCTTCAATTTCATTATGCCAACTGCCGTAATCAATTTGGAAACACTGGCTATGCGAAACAAATGATGTGGCTGTACCTCCTGTCCATTTTCCCGATTGGCCAAGCCATATCCCTTTGCAAATACCAGGCGACCATCTTTTACAACGCCCACAGTTGCACCTGCAACTTCCCATTTGCTCAGGAAACGATTGATTATTCGGTCTGCCTTTTCTGTTTGGTCAAAAGTAGAAAGGGCATTGGTCAAGCGTTGCGAAACCGCCTCAACGGAGGTATCGAAAGTATCCGCACGCTCTCCCTTTTCGGAAAAACTGGAACCAGTTTCCCAGAAAAAAAAGAAGATAATGATTATAATCGAGAGTAAATATTTTTTATTCATCAGTTTAGATTTGGTACAACTTGCTGATTTAAACACCCGCACAAATCAACTTGTAAAAAGCAATTGTCCTTAATTTTACTGCATGGCTACAAAATTGTTCATATTTTTTGTAAAAATTTGTTAAATCACCAATTAATTTTCGTGTACAAATTAAAGCGTTTCATCAAAGAAAAACAACACTTCGCCAAAGTGGCGTTTAAAAACTGTATTCTCATCATTCTCTTTTATCAGATTCACAGGAAATTCCTTTATCCAATTTCAGCAAAAAGATTTGTTAATCAAAATAAAAATCAAAGAATTATCACCTTTTTTTATGTTCTACTTATCTCATCCCCAACAGCATCCCTTTGCTATTTGCCATGACAACCCCAAACCATTCCCAGGAGGTAAAAATCAGGGGCGCCGCATGATTTAGCTTCCATTTATTCTTTGCCATCGGTACAGAATTCCTTAGTTTTAAAGAATCAAAATGCTTTGATTCATTTAAATTGATTTAAGATGTTTAAACAGCTGTCAATTGGAGCAATAGGACTACTCATATTGAGTTCCTGTTCCCTTAAAAACGGATCGGACACAGCCAAAGTGTTGCCGGATTTTAATGCTCAAACCATGGACCTATCGGTTCAGCCGGGTAATAATTTCTACCAGTATGCCAACGGAGGTTGGATAAAAAACAATCCCCTGCCCGATGATGCTGGCAGATACGGAACCTTCGACAAACTGCGTGAGGACAATCAAGAAAAGGTGAAAAACCTTCTGGTGGAAGCATCAACCTCTCAACAGAAAAATGGAAGCTCCATGCAACAAATTGGCGCCTTCTACGCAACCGGAATGGATACTTTGCAGATTGAACAGCAGGGTTTGCAACCCATCCAGAAGGAACTGCAAAACATCAAAGATGTGAAGAACTCCGCTGACCTGCAGAAATTAATTGCCCACTTCCACAACAAAGGGATTGCCACCCTATTCCACTTCTACGGATCACCTGACAAGAAAAACAGTGAATGGATGATCGCCCAACTGGCCCAGGGCGGATTGGGACTAACCGATCGCGACTACTACCTGGCAAAAGACAGTAGAAGTCAGAAAATCAGATCGGAATACCTCATCCACCTGGAAAAAATGTTTGCCCTAATGGGGCATTCCGAAGAAGAAGCCCAGACCAAAGCTGAAGTAGTAATGAAAGTGGAAACCCGATTGGCCCAAGCTTCCATGACACGACTACAGCGTCGGGATCCGCACAAAACCTACAACAAAAAAAACTTAGAGGAGCTCCAAAAGCTTACTCCGCAATTGGATTGGAATCTTTACCTTAAAGAAATCCACCTGGATTACCGAGGCGATTTCAATGTGGCCCAACCGGAATTCTTTGGGGAGGTAAACCAACTGCTTAAGGAAGTTCCCCTGTCGGAATGGAAAGACTACCTGCAATGGAATCTGCTCCGAAGCGCTGCGCCCTACTTGCCAAAGGCCTTTGTTAATCAATCCTTTGCCTTCTATGGGAAAATTCTTTCGGGCAATCCTAAAATCAAACCCCGATGGAAACGGGTTTTGGAAGCTTCCAACTCCGCGTTGGGAGAAGCCATCGGTAAGGAATTCGTTCAACGTCATTTCCCACCTGAAGCCAAAACCAGAATGGTTACCCTGGTGCATAACCTACGCCTGGCCATGAAGGACCGTATACAGAACCTAGCCTGGATGAGTAAAACAACCAAGGAAAAAGCTCTGGAAAAATTACAAGCCATCAATGTAAAAATTGGTTATCCCGAAAAATTCAGAGACTACTCCTCTTTGGAGATCGATCGTAAATCGTACCTGGAAAACGTATGGAACGCCAAACAGTTCAACATTGCCTACAAGCGAGCGAAGATTGGGAAAAAAGTGGACAAAAGTGAATGGTTCATGACTCCGCAAACGGTAAATGCCTACTACAGCCCTCAAAACAATGAGATTGTATTTCCCGCGGCCATCCTACAACCTCCCTTCTTCTACCTGGATGCTGATGATGCTGTAAATTACGGTGCCATTGGGGTTGTAATCGGGCATGAAATGACCCATGGTTTTGATGATAAGGGCCGTTTGTACGATAAGAATGGAAACCTGAACACCTGGTGGACCAAGGAGGATGGAGAACAATTCAAAGAGCGAACCCAGGTTTTGGTCGACCAGTACAACAGCTTTATTGTACTGGATACCGTTCATGCCAATGGAAAACTATCCCTGGGGGAAAACATTGCCGATTTGGGCGGTTTGAACATCTCCTATACTGCCTTCCAAAAAGCCAATTCCCAAAATCCGGGTACGGAAACCATAGACGGATTCACTCCGGATCAACGCTTCTTCCTTGCATACGCCCGCATTTGGGCCCAGAACATTCGGGATGCCGAAATTCTGCGACGCACAAAAGAAGATGTCCACTCCCTGGGCAAATATCGGGTGAACGGCCCATTGGTGCACATGCCGGAGTTCTATAAGGCCTTTGGTATACAAGAGCAAGCTCCCATGTTCAAACCTCAAAAAGATAGAGCCATTATTTGGTAAAGCTAGCTTACATTATAATAAAAGTAAAAAGGACATCTCGGAGATGTCCTTTTGTTTTATTAGATAGCAAAAACATTTGATTCCTAAAATAAAACATTGCAATGATGAAATTTCACATACAATTGATCTTTACTTCCCTTCTCAGCCTAGACCACCTTCAGCACCTCCACTTTTTCATCAATCCCTTTCACCTTAACAGGCCCTAAACTCTCCAGTCGATTATCATTTTCAAGCTGTTTGGCAACCGAACGGCTTACCAGGAACTGCGAATTGAATTGTTTGTTGAGCTGTTCCAATCGTGCAGCCAAAATAACATTCTTACCAGCAAGGGAGAATTGTTTGCGTATCTCATTCCCGATATTTCCGGTGATCACCTCTCCACAATGCAAACCAATTCCCACACGGGTTTTCTCTCCGTTCAACCCGGCACGCAAATGACTAATGATTTCGATAATCTCTATTCCTGCCTGATAAGCATCTTGAACATGTTGAGGATTCTTCACCGCAATTCCAAAGGAAGCCATGAATCCATCCCCCAGTATCTGATGAATAATGCCGTGATTCTTCTCTATAATCCGAATCAAAGGGTCGAAAATGGCATTCTGAAACTCTATGGTCTCCTCCGGCAACTGATGATCGGCCATGGCAGTAAAATTGCGAATGTCCAGAAACATGATAGCCCCCTCCACCTTGTGCCCAACCTTTTCGTTTCGATGCTCAATTAACTCACGAGCAACATCCTGTGAGAGTTGCTGCCCCAGCAATGTTTCTATTTCACGTTGATCCTCCAAAGTTGTGATGTGACTGTCTACCCGCTTTCGAATTTCGGAGGCCACAATACCAGCAATAAAGCCGGCAAAAAGGAGTCCCAGACTTCGGGCAGCATATATCTCTCTCATCTGTGCAATATCCCCTTCGGGCAGGATCATCTCCATACCCAGAAAGGAAACTCCAAAATAGCCGACGCAAGCCAACACCCCTGCCAAAAATGAAATCCGAAAGTTCAGGTGCATGGCCGAAAGCATCAAAAGAACAAAGTAAAAAGTCAACCCATCGTACTCCATAACCAGGAGAGATTGGTCAAATTTTATACCCTGGTACAGCACCAGGGCAGGGATACTAAATTCCATCAAGATATTGGGAATTAGAATCAATCGGGGAATATTTTGATTCTTTTTGATCGCATGATTGATCCGAAAGAACATGGATAGCTCAAAAACGAAAAAAATCCCGGCCCAAATAATCATTCCTCTGAAAAACTCCGGGCGATTCACTGTATTTCGAAGCAAATTGGGCACTAATTCGTGCAGGAGAGGTATCACAGCAAAACTCAGGATGAAAAGCAATACAATTACCCCCACCCTTTTCCTCTCGATCTTCAGAAATTCAGGATGAAGAGGTTCTCTGAAAATTTGCAAAGGAGCAAAAATTCCTAAATGAGATTTACAATTGGCTTTTCTTTTCGTCCACATGTTAAGATCACAATAAATTAGACCACAAATCGCTTACAATGGATATTAAATGTATCGATCTTCTCGGGTTTTGGATTTCTGCATAATTCGTTCGGCGATATCGGGATATTTCTCCATAGCACGCTCAAATTCCGTTCGATCCAACTCGTACAAATCGGCATAACTGATCGCTTTTACTGTTGCCGTACGAGCCGAATGCTTAAAAATGGCAATCTCACCCAGAAAATCTCCTTCGTGCAATTGGGTAAGCACCCGCTTCTCGTCTCTTGCAAATACTTTTAGGACCCCCCGCTGTACAAAAAACATGGAATGAGCCTCCTCTTCCGCCCGAAACAACACATCCCCCGGGGTCAATACCAGGGGGGTCAAATGCTGGGCCACCTCCCGAACAAAATTATCATCTACCCCTTCAAAGATGGGAATATTTTTGATGGCACGCTTGCGAAACTCCAGTTCCAATTCCTGACGAAGTCCCCGGGGCAGAGAATCCAGCAGGCTGTTCTCGTCGTATCCCAGCTTCTGCTTCCATTCGTAGGTATAGAAATCACTGATTCGCCTTTCCAGCTCCACCGGGATATCCCGGTAGTGTATCAATGCCTTCAGCTTTTCCATATTCTCCAGAAAGCGCTGTTGTGCCGGATCCTTTCGGGAGAAAATACTAACAATGTTCCCCACCAGAAAAGCGAAGGCGGCAAAGCCAATCACTTCCAGAAACACGGTATACATCATCTCCACATTCCCTTTGGGGATGATGTCGCCGTAACCAACCGAAGTCAGAGTGGTCATGGTCCAGTAGAAAGACTGAACGTAATTGTCGATGGGACTCAAACCCGGTTCCATTCCGTGAATGCCCAACCAAAGGCAGGTAAACAAGTGCCCAAAATGAAAAAGGGCAAACATCAGAAACCAAAGGGTAATACGATTGGACTGCCGTACATGCCGAATCTGGTAGAAGCGAAAAGTGCGCAACACCTTTACCCACTTGAACATCCGGAGCAACTGCAACCCGGGGTGGGCAAACAGAAAGGCATAGGGCAATACGGCCAGAATGTCGGAAACAAAATATCCTTTGGCCGAATAGGTATCCCAGTAAATATCCTTGTAAAAGGCATGCCGCTTAATCTTGCGATACCGGTTAATGTTCTGCAAAAGATCCAGAATAAAAATCAAGGTAACCAGCAAGTCCAGTCCCTGATACCATTCGTGGTTTCGCAAAGCAAAGAGCAAATCCAACGGAATGATCATGGCCTGGTAACTCACAGCCAGAATCACCAGAATCTTCCACCCATTATCCAAAAGAAAATTCAATCGCTTTTTCAGCATACCTTCAATTTTTGTTCAAAGAAACTTACTTTTTCTCAAACCGGAGAAAACGAATAGATAAAATGATCGAATTAATCGGTAAATAGCAATTCAAATTTAACAATATTCCAGAATCCTCATAAATATCAGGCCACTTTCCGGTAACGAGTCACCGCTAAAGCAAGCATAGCAACCCCATACCCCAAAAGAATGAAAAAGGGACGGGCAATATCCGAAAAACCGGATCCTTTGAGCATAATCATCCGTATTACCTTGATGAAATAAGCCAGGGGATTGAACCAATTGACAATCTGGCCCCAGCGGGGCATACTCTCAATGGGGGTAAACAATCCGCTCATCAGAATAAAGATCACCATAAAGAACCAGGCGATAAACATAGCCTGCTGCTGGGTTTCGGTTTGGGTGGAAATGAAGAGTCCCATTCCAAGAATTACCAACAGGTAAACTCCGGCAACAGCAAAAATGAGAGCTGCAGATCCCAGCAAAGGAACTTTAAACAGAAACACTGCAATGAGCAAACCTATTGCCAGTTCGAACCAGCCAATCAGCAAGAAGGGGATCAATTTCCCCATCAGGAACTGATATTTTTTAATGGGGGTCACATTGATCTGCTCTATGGTTCCGATCTCCTTCTCGCGCACCAAATTCATGGAGGAAAGAAACAAACCTATTACGGTCACCAACAACACCAAAATCCCCGGCAACATATACTGGATGTAATCCAACTCGGGATTGTACCAAAAGGAATAGGTACTTGTTACTTGCCTTGGTTTTTGAAAACCGGAAACCAGGTGTTTGGATTTTACCTGGATCCGGCGGTTGTAGTCGCCTATCACATTACGGACATAGGCGCTAAACAGTCCGGCTGCACTGGCATCTATGGCATTTACCACCATCTGCACCTCACCTTTGCCCTCCTTCTCCAAATTTCGGCCAAAGCCTTTCCTGAAATGCAGTACTACATCCGCCTCATCCCGCTTGAGGGCTTCTTCGGCCTCCTCCATTGAAAAAGCAACCTGCTTCACCGTAAAAAAAGGTGAACCATCGAACTTTCCGGTCAATTGGCGGGTGTAAGTACTCAAATCCCGGTCTACAACAAAAAGATTGGTGTTTTTCATTTCGAAAGTGGCCGCAAACACCAAAACGCAAAGCTGAATAATGGGCACCAGGAAAATAATGGGCAGCATGCCCCTGTTCCGAAATATTTGCAGAAATTCTTTCTGAAGTATATATCCTACTGTTCGCATTTCTTCTTTTTTTAGGCTTAAGGTCAAAGGCCAGTGACAAATGTTTCGCTCCCCAATACAAACCTCAAGTTATTCGTCTCAAATCTCATGTACCAAACTCAAACAAGATCTATCTTAATTTGCATTTGAAGTGTAGACTCTTGTGTCTTGCTACTAACCACTTGCTACTTTGTTACCCTCTTCTTTTTCCTCTACAAAAAACCGCAAAAACCCGTGAAAGCCCCGTGCAGGGCGGATCCAACCCCCGCAGGGCGGGTTGAAACTTCGCAGGGCCGGTCAAAATCCCGCAGGGCGACCTCAAAACCTCGCAGGGTGGGTCAAAATCCCGCAGGACGACCTCAAAACTCCGCAGGGCCGGTCAAAGTCCCGCAGGGAGGCCTCAAAACTCCGCAGGGCCGGTCAAATCCTTCAAGGGCGGCCTCAAAATCGCACAGGGCCTTGAAAAATCGTCTACCTCCCCTACTCATTCCAATCGGACTTTAAATTTCTTCACACTCAAGCCTATAAAAACAAGAGTCATCACAAACAGAATCAAAGTTTCCAGCCAAACATGCCCAAATCCGGTTCCCTTTAGCATGATGTTCTTCACAATGATGATAAACCATTTGGGAGGCATCAGGTTGCTGATCACCTGCAGAATCCAGGGCATATTCCGGATGGGGAAAATAAATCCCGACAACAGGATGGTAGGCAGCATGAGGGCAAACATGGAAAGCATCATGGCCACCTGTTGACTTTTGGCAATTGTGGAAATCAAGATCCCCAGGGAAAGGGCCAACAGAATGAACAGCATACTTTCGGCCAGCAGCAGGACTAAATTCCCCTGAACGGGCACTCCAAACACAAAATTCCCCATGGCGATAATTACAACGGCATTGATGAAGGAAAGCAACAGGTACGGGGTCACTTTGCCCAAAATAATCTGCAGGGGACGTAAGGGAGAAACCAGGAGCACCTCCATGGTTCCCAGCTCCTTCTCGCGAGCAATGGAGATGGAGGTAATCATGGCAGAAACCAGCATCAGTATCATGGCCATAATCCCCGGCACAAACATCATCACACTTTTCAGCTCAGGGTTGTAAAACATCCGCATTCGTGGCTCAATATAGTAGGGTGCCCGAACATTTACATTCAAACGGGCATTGTAACTTTGCAGGATTCCCTGAAGGTAATTCACCTCCATGCTGGCCATATTGGGTTCCGATGCATCGGTAAGCAGCTGTACCCGGGCTTCTTGCCTTACCTCCAATTTCTTTCCGAAATCGGGTTCGAATACCATAACCACCTTCACATCTCCCTGGCGAAAGAGATCGTCCACCTGCTGTACCCCATCGAGATTCCGAACCAGCTTAAAATAGCCTGAGGAGGTTATCTTTTGAACGATCTCCCGAGTATGCTCATCGTGGGAATAATCCACTACGGCCAGCATTACATCTTTGAGGTCGGTGGTAATGACAAAACCAAAAAGCAGCAACTGAACAATGGGCATTCCGAACAGAATGATCATGGATCGCTTGTCGCGGAAAATGTGGTAAAATTCCTTCTTTAAAAATCCGAGGAAACTGTTCATCTTATATCGATCGTTAAAAAAACATCAAATTAAACATACAATATGCCAGTTTACAGAACAATGAACCAAAGAAAGCTTCAAGCTACTGGCTGCAAGCCCCAAGCCTAAAACCTACTCCGTTAGATCCAATCAATTGATTACGTTCCACTGCTATTATCTCTTGCCAATCGAAGAAACACCTCATCCATATTGGGTGCATCGAATTCTTCTTTCAGTTTCTGAGGTGTATCCAGGGCGCGAATCCGTCCATCCACCATAATGGAGATACGATCGCAGTATTCGGCCTCATCCATATAGTGAGTGGTTACAAAAATCGTAGTTCCCTTCCGCGAAGCTTCATAAATCAGATCCCAAAACTGTCGACGGGTCACCGGATCCACTCCCCCGGTAGGTTCATCAAGGAATACGATCTCCGGATCGTGAAAAAGGGCTACCGAAAAAGCCAGTTTCTGCTTCCAACCCAGGGGTAAAGAACCAATGCGCTTATTTCGGGCGTGTTCGAGCTTCAATTTTTTAAGCAGCAGATCGGATTTCGCCTTAATTTCGGTACGGGATAAACCATAAATTCCCCCATAGAACCGGATGTTCTCAAAAACGGTTAAATCTTCGTACAGGGAAAACTTTTGGCTCATGTACCCGATGTTTTGCTTCAACTTCTCCCGCTGCTTGTATACATTAAATCCGGCCACCTCTATTTCCCCCGCTGTGGGATAGGATAAACCGCACAGAATCCGGATGGCAGTGGTTTTTCCGGCCCCATTGGCCCCCAAAAAACCAAAGATTTCCCCCCTGTACACCTCAAAGTTGAGATGGTCGTTGGCCGTGAAATCCCCAAACTTCTTTACCATATCCCGCGCACGGATTACAACCGCTGGTTTTGTTTCTCCTCTCATTGTTTGCCTCCGCTATTCATTGTATCTTCTTGTTGACCACCCAGGGCCATAAAACAATCCTCTATTCCGGGAATGATCTTTTCTATCGAAAGGTTTTGATTGCCCAACTCCTCCAGGTACTGAAGCATCTCTTCGGTTGGAAATGTTGCCCGCCTATCGGTATAATGCAGGGTCTGTCCAAATGGGAAAACCGATTCCGCAAAAGGATATTGGCGCAAATCCAAAAGCAGCTTGTAAATATCTGAGGCGGAAACGGCATAAAGCTCCCGTTCAAATCCGGAAATTATACCCGCTGGAGTATCCACCTGCAGCAATTCACCGTTCTGCATCAAGGCCACCCGTTCGCAAAGTACGGCCTCATCCATGTAAGGGGTAGCCACCACAATTGTAATCCCCCGCTTCTTCAATCCCTTCAACATGTCCCAGAATTCCCTTCGGGATACGGCATCCACACCCGTAGTAGGCTCATCCAATATCAATACTTTGGGTTGATGAATCAGGGCGCAACAGAGTGCAAGTTTCTGCTTCATCCCCCCCGAAAGTTTACCAGCCAATCGATCTTTAAAGGGGGCAATCTGCACCCAGATGTCGTTAATCAGATCCATATTGTCCTCGATTCGCGTATTGAACACACTTGCAAAAAATTGAAGGTTCTCCATTACACTCAAGTCCTGGTACAGAGAGAACCGGCCGGGCATATACCCCAGGAGGGTCCTGATTTTCCGGTAATCCGTCACCACATCCATACCACATACCCTTGCCGAACCACTGTTGGGTACCAACAATGTGGTGAGAATCCGAAACAAGGTGGTTTTACCGGCACCATCGGGTCCAATTACACCGAATAACTCGCCCGGCTCCACTTCCAGACTCACCTCCCTGAGGGCGATTTGAGAATCGTAGGATTTTACAAGATTTTGTATTTGAATTGATGCTTCCATTTACTTGCTACTTGTAACTTGCTTCTTGAATCTTAGTTCGCCCGGCATTCCAATTTTAATTCGGCCATCATTTTTCACCAATATCTTAACCGCATACACCAACTTTACCCTCTCCTTTTTGGTTTGGATGATTTTGGGGGTAAATTCCGCCTGGCTGGCAATCCAACTTACCGAACCTTTCAATAAACTGTTCTCCTTTGTATCCTGGTCTATCTGTACTTCAACATTCTGGCCGATTTTCAGGTTTGGCAACTGTTCTCCACTCACATATACCCGTAAATGCATTTGCGAAAGATCTGCCATTTTGAACAGAGGCTTTCCCCTACTCACCATCTCATTGGGCTCCACATATTTTTCCAGAATCACCCCGGGTTGCGGTACAGATACAACCTGACGCTGAATTTGGTCCTCCAGCCTTTCAATTTGACGGTCGAGGGCTTCCAAATTGGCCAGAACTTTTGCATTCTCAGTCTTCACAGCTCTCACTTCTCTCTTCACCACATCGATCTTTCCCTCCACATCGTCCTTTTGCTTACTCGTAGCTGCCCCGGATTTGTACATCTTTTCCACCCGTACCCGGTCTTTCTCCAGATTCACCAATTGCTGCTCGTAAACCGCAATGCGCGAAAGAATCCCCTGGATTCCTGCCGCTACAGCTTTCCGCTGGGCTTTTAGCTGCAATTTCTGCAGGTTCAACTGAATGGTATCAATCAAACCCACCTGCTGCACCTTCTCAAACTCCTGTCCCTCCACCAGGTTCAGATATTCAATACGTCCGTTGCCCTCGGCTGAAATAGTAATCTCGGTGGCTTCAAAATTACCGTATGCATCGGCCTTTTCGTTGCTGTTACTGCAAGCCCCAAGCAGTAAGGCCAACAAGAGCGTAAGGGTTCCTATTTTTGTGTTCATATTATCGTAATTTTTTTGAGGCAAACTAAAACTGTCTTACCGTTCTATTATTAATTTCTTATTAGACATCCAGACCTGATGGTTTTACAATTTTCAGATTTTTCCGGCAATTCGATTGTATTCCACCTTGGCCTGCTCCAACAATATCCCATGAACCTGCTGATTCAACCGTGCCTGTACCTCCCGATCCAGTTCTTCCAGGTAATCGGCCGAGGTAATTACCCCATTCTCCAACTGGGAAGCAGCACTTTTCGTTACCTCCTGCCTCAGGGCGAGAATTGCATCATCCTTCGCCAATAGAACTTTGTATTGATCTACTTTTCGCATTTGGGATTTCAGTTCCGCATCCAAATTGGTGGTAAAACTCTCCTCCCGGGTATCGATCAACTCCTTCTGAAGATCAAGAAGCCGCCGCTTCCTCCGGTTCTTCTTCCAATCGAATACATTCCAACGCAAACGTGCGCCCACCATGTAGTAGGAATCAAATTCATCCTGCAGGAATTTCAAGCCCGGATTTCCGTACCCCACTTGTCCAAATCCACTGAACAAAGGCATTCTATCCTTTTGAAGCAGATCAACCTGGGCATTCAGCACCTCTCTTTTTCGCTGATACCAAAGATATTCCGGACGATTTTGAGCCTGCTCCAACTGCAAGTCCACCGAAGGAGTCTGCAATGGAATGCCCGGAGTCAATGATTTCCCCATCAGTACCGATAAAATATCCAGTGCAGCCTTTTCTCCTGCCTCCAATTCCTGCAACTGCTGCTCAATCAACAGCAATTCCGCCTGCAGTAATTTTTCGTTGGCGGCCAATGCTGTTCCACTTGCTACTGCGCTTGCAACTTCTTTCAACCTCTCCTTCAGAATTCGATCTTTGTGCTCCAAAACCTGCTTGCTTGTTCGCATTAACAAAACGGTAAAGTAGCCATTATTCACTCTCTTTCTCAATTCGTAAAGCTGCACCTCCAAACTCTGCAGATCCACACTCTGACTTGCCTCCTCCACTTTCAACCGCTCCCGGTTGCGACCGCCGTCAAATAGTAGTTGCTCCACATCCAAATTCACTGAATATTGATCTTTGGGTGCCTGAGGAGCATTCACACCGGGTAGACTTACCCCCGGAACATCCGATTGCCATGATACTTTTCCATTGAGCCACAATTGAGGCAACCAATTGGTCCGAAGATTTTCCATTTGCACCTCAAGGGATGACTCCAAAAGAACTTTCCCTTTTCCCAGAGGATAATTCGTTCGGGCTTCCTGCTGACAGTAATCCAGTGTAAGCAGGCTTTCCTGCGCCATTGCGGTTTGCAGCCAAAGCAGGCACACCAGGAATATTGTTCTCATCATACAATTCATTGTTATTGATTTCGATTCTCTTCTTTACAATCCTGGGGAAGGGCAATTGAATTGATTACAAAACGAGCGGCCATTTTCACCCTTTGCTCCAGTACCTCATCATAATTCGCGTCCCTGTAAATCATGTTTTCCGCAATGGGACGAACCATCACCGGAAATACATTTAGTGCAATCAAATTCATCACCAACTCACGGGGATCAATGGGACGGATTCTCCCCGCCGCAATCTCCTGCTCCACCTGAACACGAAATTGCTCCAAACTAAATCCCGCCAATTCCATTTGCTGGGTAACAATTTCGGGAGTGCGATACACTTCTCCAATCACAAAATTGGGCAGATAAGGATATTCCTTCAGAAAATGGTAATATTGGAAACAGATTGTTTCAATTTTCTCAAACAGGTCCATTTCTGCGTTTAAAGTCTGAACCAAAGGGAAAAAAAGCTTTCCTCTTGCCTCTTCAAATATCTGATCGAAAAGTTTGGCCTTACTCCGGTAGTAGTAATGCAACAAGGCCTTGTTAATCCCGGCTTCATCTGCAATTTCCTGCATTCGTGCCCCCGACATTCCTTTCCGGGTAAAAACATTTCGCGCAGCCTCCAATATCTTTTCCTGTGTTTCCAATGATTTTTTCACCATGTGTAATTCTTCTTTTTAACCATTTGGTTAAACTCACTCCATAAACAAACCACATGACACAACCATGTGGTTAATTCAAACTTACGAATATTTTATCAGGCTGCAAATAAAAAAGGTCAAAATTTAACCACTTGGTTAAATTTTGACCTTTTCTCCCTGCTTTCAGATCCCTCTTTCAGGTATTTTTCTGACCTCTATCCCCATTACAGGGGGGATCGCTCCTCCTCTATTCATATTTCAGGGAATCAACAGGATTGTCCCGAACTACTTTCATTGAATGAGAACTAACAATGGCTACAGCTAACAGAATGGAAAGCACCAGGCCAATAGCAAAATAGTACCATGGAAAACCAATTCGATAGGCAAAATCCGTCAGCCATTTCTGCATAACAAAATAGGTAACCGGCCAGGCAATAACATTGGCGGCCAAAACACTTCCAACCATATCACGACTCAAAATGGCAATCAGATTCAATTCGGAACAACCCAAAACTTTTCGAATTCCGATCTCCTTCACCCTCTGCTGCATTTCAAAAGATACCAACCCCAGCAATCCCAAACAGGCAATCAAAAAGCAGAGCAGGGTAAAAATGGAAAGAATACGACTTACCCTCATTTCTGATTTGAACAGATTATTGAAATCATTATCAAGGAAAAAATACTCGAACGGTTGCCCATGGGTCAGAAGTTCCCACTTCTGTCGAACCCTGTTCAATCCATTCTCTATTTCGCCCGGAGCTAACTTTATCATCATGTACCGATTGGTCATATTGGGAGCATAAAGCAACAGTAGAGGAGCAATTTCTTGCCGCATCGACTCAAAATGGAAATCCTGCATCACTCCAATAATCTCCAACGGAGTTTTGGTATCATCATTGGACATTCCCGGAGCAAAAACCTGGCGTCCCACCGGATGATCGTATCCCATAGCCCGAATCGCTTCCTGGTTTGCAACTACTGTCGCTGTATCCGTTAACCGGTCACTGGAAAAACTTCGTCCCTCCTTAAGTTTCACGCCCAATACATCCAGAAACTCCTGATCTACATACATTGTGCGAAAATGAACCATCTCTTCGTTACTGGCTCCCTCCGGATACATAGACCATCCATTGGCGCCCCTACCCGGGATATGACTGGTAAAGGCCACATTCTTTATTTCGGGCGAGCGCTTAAATTCCTGCCGAATGGACCTCTTCTGCTCCTCCTGCAACACGTGAGCCCGATCCACAACCAATACCTGTTCCTTTTCGAATCCCAGTTTTTTACCCTGCATATACTTCACCTGGGTCTGAATCACCAAAGCTGAGACAAGAATCACCATCGCAACAGCAAACTGAAAGATCACCAGGGCAGAACGAATACGTTTCCCTCTTCTTCCGGTACGCACCTCCCCTTTGAGTACGCTACTTAGTCTAAAACCGGATAAGGAAAGAGCAGTATAACTTCCGGCGAAGAAAACCACAAAAAGACTTACCCCAATTATAAACAGAAGTGCCTCAACATTGAGCAACAGACCAAAACTAAGACTCTTTTGAGATACCTGGTTGAACAGAGGCAGAAAAAGCTCCACCTCCAACAATGCTAAAGCTAATGCAAACATTGTCATCAGAAAGGTTTCGGAAAGAAACTGTGCAATTAAAGCAACCCGGGAACTTCCAAATACTTTTCGAACTCCAACTTCCCGGGCACGGGTATAGGAACGGGCCGTTGTCAGGTTCAAAAAATTAACACAGGCCAACAGCAGAATAAAGAAAGCTATTATGGAAATTATTTGAATGGTTCGTACACTGCTTACCGCTTCAATCTGATAATCAGCCTTCGAATGCAAATAGATCCATTCCTCAGGCTCTAAATAGAAAGCATATTCATTCCCACTTTCCTCCCATGCATCCAGGTCAATCCCTAAAAGCTCCTTAACCCTGGGACCAACATGCCGAACAATAAAATCCTGAAACATTGCTTCCACGTCCTTGTAATCAACACCCTCCTCCAACAGCAAATAGGTATACAAATACTGTGTAAACCAATGGTTCTCGTGATTTGCATCCACCAAGAGGGGAATGACAAAATTGAAATGGAAATGGGTATTATCGGGTAAATCCTCGAACACCCCAGTTACTGTATATTCTTCATCTCCATTGAGTTTTAACATTTTCCCAACCGGATCTTCCTCCCCGAAATATTTTTGTGCCATTGTACTACTTAGCACCAGGCTTCGGGTTCCGTTTAAGGCTGTTTCGGCATTTCCATTCAAGAAAGACACCGGAAATACTTTAAAAAAAGAGGAGTCCGCAAGAATCACACGGTCTTCCACGAACTGTCTTTCTCCCCTTCCGACGAGATAATCCTCCTCTATATAAAAACGTACAGCATTTACCACCTGGGGAAAATCAGCAACCATTGCCGGGCCTATCGGCGCACACATAAGAGTTGAATTGTATACCTGCTCTCCCATTTTTGCCTTGTTCGCCAAACGGTATACAGACTGGGAATTGGGATAAAAGGTATCGTAGCTTTGCTCGTTTCGTACAAACAAGAATATGAGGATAACACAAGCCATTCCAATGGACAATCCAATCACATTAATGAATGAATAGCTCTTGTATTTCATCATATTCCGAAAAGCAACCTTGAAAAAATTCAGTATCATATCATTAGGAATTAGGTGAGTTGAACTATTTTTTTGTTAATCAATAGTCGTACCACACCTTTCTTGTCTTTGAATAACAGTAGCTTACAAGGTCAACATAACAAAACACAAATGTCCGCTACAGTTACACAACTGTTCTATATCGTACACCAAAGCAGGGAACACAAGCAATGATAAAAACAGAATACCAGGTTCTGCATAGAATTGATCTCCCGAACCACAAACAACTGATTTCAACCCCAACAACTTTCCAACAGTCCTATTCATACCTCAGTGAATCCACTGGATTGGCCCGGGCAGCACGGATGGAATGACTACTGACCGTTAAGAGGGCCAGAACCAATGAAACAACCAAACCTACAAGGAAATAGTGCCAGGGAAAATCGATCCGATAAACAAAGTTAGAGAGCCACCGTTGCATCACAAAATAGGTCAGCGGCCAGGCAATCAGGTTGGCTATTAAAACAGAAGTACAAAGCTCCCGACTCAAAAGAATAACCAACTCCCGTTCTGAACTTCCCAACACCTTTCGGATTCCTATTTCCTTCACTCTCTGCTGCATCTCGAAAGAGACCAAACCCAACAAGCCCAGAAAGGCGATCAAAAAGGAGAGAAAAGTAAAAACACTCAAGATATTCCCAATTCGAACTTCCGCCTTAAAAAGATTATTGAAATCTTCATCCAAAAAGAAATACTGAAAGGGCTGTTCTTCACTCAACCTGTACCATTGCTGCTTTACGAGTTGAACCCCTTCCTTAACCTTTCCGGGGACCAGTTTTACCATCATATAGCGATGACGGAAACCCGGTTTAAAAAAGAAGAGCAAGGGTGCAATCTCCTCACGCATGGATTCGTAATGAAAATCCTCGATCACGCCTAGAATCTCCATAGGGAAACGTTTTTCGTCCTTTTCGGACCAAGGAGCATACAAACTACGCCCTACTGGTTTAGGATATCCAATCAAGCGGGCAGCCGATTCATTCACCACCAATGCAGCCGTGTCGGACAATCGATCCAGATGAAACATCCTTCCGTCCTTGACCTTTACACTCAACACATTCAGAAACTCCTCATCAATATACATTGTTTTAAAATGAATCAAATCCTCGTTACTAGCGCCCTCACGATACATAGAAATACCACTGCTACCCCGCCCGGGCACCATACTATTGAAGGAAACATTTTCAATCCCAGGAAAACGCTTCAACTCCTGCCGAATACTATTCTTTTGTTCCTCCTTCAAAGCATAAGCCCGATCAACAATTAAAATTCTTTCCTTGTCGAAGCCCAGCTTTTTGGTCTGCATATAATTCACCTGTTCCCGTATCACAAAAGCAGAAATAAGTATCCCAAGTGCAACAGTAAACTGCAGCACCACCAATCCCGAACGAACTTTCTTTCCCCTGGGGCCTGATCGAATATCTCCCCGTAAAATGCTGCTAACACTAAATCCTGACAAAGAAAATGCAGTGTAACCTCCGGAAAAAATCACAATAAAAATATGCAGTCCACCCAAAAAGAGCATGGAAACAGGATCAAACAAAACTGAGAAAATGAGGCTTTTTCGCGCAATTTGATTAAAATAGGGTAAAGCCAATTCCACGAAAAGGAAAGCCAGAATCATTGAAAAGAGAGAAATCAGGAATGTTTCGGCCAAAAACTGAACAATTAGCCCTCTGCGACTGCTTCCAAACACCTTACGTACCCCTACCTCGCGCACACGCGTTAGGGAACGAGCAGTAGTGAGATTCAAAAAATTCACACATGCCAACATCAGGATAATAAAAGCAACAGAAGAGAAAATGTAAACGTATTTGATATCACTAACGGGTTCTATCTGACTGTTGTGTTGTGAATGCAGGAATATTGTTTCCAGGGGTTCCAGAAACAAATTGAACTCATTTCCTGTAGCCTCCCATTCATCCAGATCAATACCCAATACTTTGTCCAGCTCGGGCCCCATATGACGAACCAAAAAGTCAAGAAATTTACTCTCCAACAAGCCCGGATCGGCCCCATCCTCCAGCACCACATACACCCTCAGGAATTGATTCAACCAACTATCCGCGTATTCCTTTTCCAATTTCAAAGGAAAAACAAAATCGTAATGGAAATGAGCATTAGCAGGAACATCCTGCACTACTCCGGTAATAGTATACACCTCTTCCCTATTCTTTTGAACGGTTAGCCCCATTGGATTCTCCCCGCCAAAATACTTTTGGGCCATACTCTGAGTAATCACCAGGTTATTGGCTCCCCTCAATGCTGTTTGGGGATCTCCATAAACAAAAGGCAGACTTAACACCTCAAAGAAATTGGAATCTGCATACATCACCCGATCCTCAACAAACTCCAATTGATCAAAAGTGATTAAAATGTCTTTTCCCATGATTAGCCGGGTAGCTTTCAAAACTTCAGGGAAATCGGTCACCATCGCAGGTGCTACAGGAGGTGCCATATAGGATTCAATAAAACTTTGCCCTCCCATTTTCCCTTTGAGTCCCAAACGGTAGATGGACTTTGAATTGGGATAAAACTTATCGTAGCTCAATTCGTCGCGAACAAACAGGAAGATCAAGATCACGCAAGCCATTCCTACAGCCAGGCCTGCCACATTAATCAGCGAATACCCCTTGTATTTTTTCATATTCCTTAGGGCGACTTTGAAGAAATTTCCCACCATAAGATTGAGAATTAAGAGATTACTTGCCACAATTGATCACAATCTCTGTACCAGCACTCCTAAAACACTGACAAACCAGACTTTATGAAATTACAAGATAAAGAGAAGTGTTCGATTAAGATACAAATTTGCACGATTTCGGACAAATATATCCGAAATAGATTTCAGATCATATAGTGAAAATCATATTCCTATTTGTCATTATCAAAACAGCATCAATAACCATTCTTCTATCAATCGATAGCTCTGAAACGATCCATAAAACTATTTTCCTAAAAAAACAACGTTTTTCTCCTTCAAATTATTTAACTTAAGTAATTTACAATCAACTCTAAATCTACAAAAATGAACAATTTTTCATCTATCAGACGTTTAACAGTAATCATTTTGATACTCCTCAGTCCTCTTCTGCTTACAGCACAGGAATCTGCATCCTCCTCTCTACTTAACGATACAACTTTTCAAGGCCTAAAATTCAGAAACATCGGTCCTGCTTTTATGTCAGGTCGGATAGCTGATATTGCCATCCACCCCCATAATAACAACATTTGGTACGTAGCAGTTGGCTCAGGGGGCGTATGGAAAACAACAAATGCAGGTACTACCTGGTCTCCCATCTTCGATAAGCAAACCTCCTACTCTACCGGTTGCATCACCATTAATGCAAACAACCCCCATATTATTTGGGTGGGAACAGGTGAGAATGTGGGAGGGCGTCATGTAGGCTATGGAGACGGAATATACAAAAGTGAGGACGGAGGTAAAACCTGGAAAAACATGGGGTTAAAAGAATCCCAGCATATTTCCAAAATCATCATTCATCCCTCCAATTCAAACATTATATGGGTAGCAGCCCAAGGCCCTTTATGGAATAAAGGAGGAGACCGAGGTCTTTATAAAACTACTGATGGTGGTAAAACCTGGAAAAAGGTATTGGGCGACAACGAATGGGTAGGTGCTACCGATATTGTGATTGATCCACGAACTCCAGATCGTCTATATGCAGCCACCTGGCAACGGCATCGAAATGTAGCAGCCTATTTAGGTGGCGGCCCCGGAACAGCAATCTACCGCACTGAGGATGGGGGAGAAAATTGGCAAAAGCTTGAAAAAGGGCTTCCCTCCTCCAATATGGGAAAAATTGGTCTGGCCATTTCTCCCCAGCAACCGGATGTAGTATATGCCGCAATCGAATTGGATCGCCGAAAAGGTGGAGTATTTCGTAGTGAAGATCGGGGAGCTTCCTGGGAAAAGCGCTCCGATGCTGTATCCAGTGCAACAGGGCCACATTATTACCAGGAGTTGTATCCTTCTCCCCATCGTTTCGATCAGCTTTATCTAATGGATTACCGAATGCAAATTTCAAATGACGGGGGCAAAACATTCCACATCATGCAGGAAAAGAACAAACACTCCGACAATCACGCCATAGCCTTTCGGAGCGAAGATTCCAACTATTTGTTAGTTGGAACTGACGGGGGTTTATACGAAAGTTTCGACGGTGCAAAAAATTGGCGTTTCATAGACAACCTCCCCATCACTCAGTTCTATAAGCTTGCTGTAGACGATACCAAACCATTCTACAACATCTATGGAGGCACCCAGGACAACAACACACAAGGGGGCCCTTCCCGTACCGATAATGTTCATGGCATTCGTAATGCCGACTGGTACATCACCCTCTTCGCCGATGGCCATCAACCGGCCACAGAACCAGGCAACCCTGCCATCCTATATTGCGAATGGCAGGAAGGCAACCTAGTCCGAATTGATCGGGCTACGGGAGAGATCATCCACATCCAGCCACAACCTAGAAAAGATGAACCTTATGAAAGATACAACTGGGATGCTCCCATTTTAGTGAGTCCACATTCCCCTACCCGTCTCTATTTTGCTTCTCAAAGGGTGTGGCGATCAGAAGATCGCGGAGACAGTTGGGAGCCCATTTCCAAGGATCTTACCCGAAATGAAAATCGAATAAGTCTTCCCATTATGGGGAATACTCAAAGCTGGGACAATGCCTGGGATTTTGACGCTATGTCCAATTACAACACCATCACCTCACTGGCCGAATCACCCGTACAAGAAAACCTGATCTACGCAGGAACCGATGATGGCATACTTCAAGTTACTGAGGATGGTGGTAAAAACTGGCGAAAGATAGAAATCGGATCACTGCCCCATGTACCCCCAACAGCTTTCGTAAATGACATCAAAGCGGATTTGTTTGAAGCCAATACGGTTTATGTAGCCCTCGACAATCACAAGTTCGGAGATTTCTCTCCCTACCTGCTAAAAAGTTCTGATCGGGGACGAACCTGGATTCCAATAGCTGGCAATCTACCAAATCGTACTCTTGTATGGAGAATAATTCAAGATCATATAAACCCAAAACTTTTATTTGCTGGCACAGAATTCGGCATTTATTTTTCAATAAACGGTGGCAAAAAATGGGTTAAGTTCAAAGGAAATATTCCTACTATCCCTTTTAGAGATCTAACCATTCAACGACGCGAAAATGATCTGATAGGCGCTTCATTCGGTAGAGGTTTTTTCGTTTTGGACGATTACTCTGTCCTACGCCTGGTATCCGAAAAACAACTCGAAAAAGAGGCCACCCTTTTTGCACCCCGAAAAGCATGGTGGTACATACCGCGTCCGATATTGGGAATGACAGGAAAAGGCTATCAAGGAGCATCTCATTACATTGCTCCCAATCCTCCTTTTGGTGCCATTTTCACCTATTACTTAGCACAGGAATACATGACAAAAAAAGAAAAACGTCAAAAACTTGAAAAAAAACTCTTAAAAGAAAAGAAAGCGTTAAGTGTTCCCAGCTGGAATGAAATAGAAATAGAACATCATCAGGATAAACCAAAGATATGGCTCACTGTAACTGATCAGGAGGGAAAAGTAATCCGCCGTATCGAAGGTCCTACGAAAAAAGGCTTCCACCGAGTAGCCTGGGATTTACACTATCCCGCTCCCAATGCAATCCGGCTTACCCCAAGCGATCCCAACGAATATGCAATGGAAACTCCAAAGGGAAGAATGGCAGCACCTGGAACCTACTTCGTTACACTATCGAAACAAATAGATGGTATCGTTTCTAATCTATCGGATCCAATCGAATTTAGAGTAGAAAAAATGCATCGGGGAACCTTAGCTGGAAATTCCATGGAAAAAACAGTTGATTTCTGGCAAGAAATCGACAAAGCCCATGGGCAATTATCAGCACTAAATCTATCTATTCAGAACATGCTAATGAAGATAAAAGCACTCAAAAAAGCAATTTCCAACACTACTTCCAAACCGGGAGAGTTAGATCTTCAATTACATTCTCTAAGAGAGATGCTTCTAAAGCTGGATACAAAAATCAATGGCCCCATTGCCAAAAAAGAAATTGGAGAGAAATCAGTTCCTACTTTAAAGGAACGCCTCATGCTTGTTCTTATTGGAACTCAACAATCTACTTATGGCCCCACAACAACTCATCTTCAAAACTTAACTATTGTAAAAGAGGAATTGAAAATCGCACAACAACAAATTAAGGTTATTCGTACAAAAACGATTCCTGACTTTGAAAAAGCCATGTTGAAAGCAGGCTCCCCATGGGTTTCCGGAATGCCGATAGCAGAATAGAATCAAGCATAAAGAAGCCGTTCCAATTGATGAAACGGCTTCTTTTAATTATATCGGAATCTAAATTAGTCCAATTTGTGGATCAACAGACCTGAACGAAGCTTAGGCTCGAACCAAGTAGTTTTAGGAGGCATGATGTTGCCGGTATCAGCAATATCAATCAGTTGTTGCATAGAAACAGCATACAATGCGAAAGCAACTTTCATATCACCGCTATCCACGCGTCTCTTCAACTCACCCAATCCACGAATACCACCTACAAACTCAACACGAGTAGTAGTACGTAGATCCTTAACATCCAACAGGTTGTCCAATACATGATTTGAAAGAATGGTTACATCCAATACACCAATAGGATCCTTATCATCGTAAGTACCTTCCTTAGCGTTCAACTTGTACCACTTTCCATCCATGTACATGGAGAATTCGTGCAATTTAGAAGGCTTATAGGTATCCTCACCCATGCACTCCACTTCGAAAGTTTCCTCCAATTTAGCCAGGAATTCTTCCTCAGTCATTCCGTTCAAATCTTTCGCTACACGGTTGTAATCGATGATTTGCAATTGGTTGTCTGGGAAGTGAACAGCCATAAAGTAGTTGTACTCCTCATCACCTGTGTGATTAGGATTTTTAGCAGCAAACTCATCACCAATGCGTGCAGCAGCAGCAGTACGATGGTGACCATCAGCCACGTAAGTTGCAGGAACTTTAGTTGCAAACAGCTCTTCCAGCTCTTTGTTGGTTGCTGGATCATTTACTGGCCAGAAATGGTGACCGAATCCGTCTTCTGCAACAAAATCATACTCTGCTTCTTCGTTCTCTACGATGTTAGCTACGATAGCATCAATCTCAGGAACAGCTTTGTATGAGAAGAACACTGGCTCAAGGTTTGCCTCAGTATAACGAGTCAAAATCATACGATCCTCCTCTTTGTCCGGACGAGTCAACTCATGTTTTTTGATTACACCGTTCTTGTAATCTTCACAAGCTGCATTCGCTACAATACCATACTGAGTACGACCGTCCATGGTTTGAGCATAGATGTAGAATTTAGCTTCCTCATCTTGCTTTAACCAACCTTTTTCCTGCCACAACTTAAAGTTTGAAACAGACTTCTCATATACTTCTTCAGAATGAACATCAGTTCCAGCAGGGCAATCGATTTCGGCACGGGTAATGTGAAGTAAAGAACAATCTTTCCCCTCAGCCATTTTCGCCGCTTCCTCTGAATTCATTACATCATAAGGCAAACAAGCCAAATCCTTAGCAATATCTTTAGTTGGGCGCAAGCCCTTGAATGGTTTTACAATAGCCATGTTGTTGTTGTTTTTGTCGTTGTTTAATCTATTTATCTAAACTCGGCAAAAGCCTCAAGCTTTAAGCCACAAGTAGCAGGAAACAAGTAGCAAGAGGTTCCAGCCACTTGTTCCTTAGTGCTAGTTACTATTTATTTACTCTAAAAGTCTCGTCTCCTTTTTCAATGCAGTTCACAATCTGGTTGGCTCCGGCAATACCGGCATTAATGTTAGCCTCAGCAGTTTGTGCACCCATTTTCTTAGGAGTAAAGAAAAAGCGACCTTCAAATTTGGCAGCAATTTCATCCTTACAATCAGGCGCGATGTCGGAGATGTAAGCGAAATCCTTACGATCTTCCATAAGTTTGATCAAACCTTCCTCATCAATTACCTCTTTACGAGCAGTATTTACAAGAATACCACCCTCAGGCATCTTGTTCAACAAATCGTAATTGATGGATTTTTTAGTTTTGTCGTTGGCAGGAATATGCAATGAAACGTAGTGACAAGTACTATACAATTCTTCTACTGAATCTACTGCCTTTACTCCATCGGCCTCGATAGCTTCCTTCGCTACAAATGGATCGAAAGCATATACTTTCATACCAAATCCTTTGGCGATTTGAGCTACATATTTTCCAACATTACCGTAAGCATGAATACCGATATTCTTTCCTCTTAATTCAACCCCGGCCTTACCATTGTAACCTTTACGAGCCAGGAATACCATCATACCCAGAGCCAACTCGGCTACTGCATTAGAGTTTTGACCAGGAGTATTCATGGCCACGATTCCCTTTTCGGTACAAGCTTCCAGATCGATATTATCGTATCCGGCACCTGCACGAACGATTACTTTTAGGTTTTTAGCTGCTTCTATCACCTCACGGGTGGCTTTGTCGGAGCGAATAATCATCGCGTCCACATCAGCAACAGCAGCTAACAAATCAGACTTATCAGAATAGGATTCCAACAAAGCTAATTCGTATCCTGCGCCTTCAATTACTTCTCTGATTCCGTTTACAGCGGCAGGAGCAAAAGGCTTTTCGGTTGCAATTAAAACTTTTGTCATTTTATTAATATTATAAAGTTCAGAAATAAAATGTCATTGCCAGCCAAATCGAAGTAACCCTTTCGGATCACTTTAGTCGTTCCTCATGCTTTGATGACTCTAAAATAGGGAATTGAGTGAGATTTCCCACTCAAATCCTTATATTCAAGTATTTACTTTACATGCATTGCTTCAAATTCCTTCATACAATCTACTAATGCCTGTACACTTGCCTTAGGCAATGCGTTATAAGTAGAAGCACGGAAACCACCTACCGAGCGGTGTCCCTTAATACCGGACATACCCTTAGAGGTAGCGAATTCGAAGAATTCTTTTTCCAATTCTTTGTACTCGTCTGCCATTACGAAACAGATGTTCATCAATGAACGATCTTCCTTGTTCGCAACTGTACCTTTGAACATTGGGTTGCGATCGATTTCATCATAAAGAACAGCAGCTTTCTCTTCATTCATTTTTTGCATCGCAGCAACACCACCTTGCTCCTTGATCCACTTCAAAGTTTGAAGAGCAGCAAAAATTGGAACTACCGGAGGAGTGTTGAACATAGAACCTTTATCAGCGTGGGTTCTGTAATCCAACATAGTTGGAATCTCACGATCCACTTTACCCAGCAACTCGTCTTTAACGATTACAAAAGTAACACCAGCTGGAGCCAGGTTCTTTTGAGCACCACCGTAAATCAATGCATACTTAGACACATCAACAGGACGAGAGAAAATATCAGATGACATATCAGCTACCAAAGGAACATTTACATCCAGGTCCTCTTTAATTTCGGTACCATAAATGGTGTTGTTGGTAGTAATATGGAAATAGTCAGCATCAGCAGGAATTTCATATCCCTTAGGAATGTAGTTGTAAACAGCATCTTTAGAAGAAGCTACCTCAACAACCTCACCAAACAATTTGGCTTCTTTTTGAGCTTTGTTAGCCCAGGCACCAGTGTTCAGGTAAGCTGATTTCTTATTCATCAGGTTGAATGGAATCATACAAAATTGAGTAGATGCTCCACCACCCAGGAACAATACGGAGTATCCTTCAGGGATATTCAATAATTCTTTAAACAAAGCAATAGCTTCATCCATAACAGCAACAAACTCTTTGCCACGGTGAGATACTTCCATTACAGAAAGACCAGTTCCAGCAAAATTTTTAATTGCTTCAGCAGTTTTTTCTACTGTAAAATCAGGTAGGATTGAGGGTCCTGCAGAAAAATTATGTACTTTCATTTTTCAAACGTTTTAAATTTATTGAAATGTTGCATATTCTTGGGCAAATTTGCAAATAAAAATTAATAAACAAGGGCTTTTCATTCAGATTTTATATGTTTTTCAACAAAAAAAACAGACCTTTTTTCAGCACCTTCCTACAATACGCTATTTTACTGAGGATCTACAAAATACAACTACCATCATCCATCTGTTTGAAGTGAATCAACCAGGTAGCCCTTATGGTAAACAGGTACTACTTCGGTTTGATCTTTTTGCAGACAGAAGCGAAAGTCTTTTACTAAAAGGCTCATTCTGCCCTGAATACGAGGTGAAGATCGACATATATAGTTAAGAATATCCTTCCCTGCCGCATCCGCTACTGCTTTTGCCAAGGCAATGGAATCGCTGCTATTGGAGGAGTATCCCAACGGTAAAAGTTCCTGCGCCAAGTGAGAAGCAAATATGGTATCCTCAAAATTCATCTTATTCTTCCAGCCGGAACAAAGCAATAGAATGTCCTCTTTACGATTGTTTAGATATTTCACCAAAGCCGAAAAATTCAAAAAGGAACCAATCACGATTTCTTTGGCATCCTTCTTCACAATATTGATAGCTTGAGTGCCATTGGTTGTCGTAACGGCAATCTGTCTCCCCGTAATCTCCTCCGTCATGAAATCGTAGGGAGAATTGCCATAATCAAAATCAGGGATCTTGATCCCATCTCTTTCTCCCGCCAACAGAAAACCTTTTCCCCGCTGTTCCCGCGTTTGATCCACCTCAGCCAGGGGGAAAATACTACGGGCTCCATTATGCAAAGCGGTACAAAACACCGAAGTTGCCCGAAATATATCAATTACTACCACTATGCTATTATCCATTCGATACAAAGGATAGTCGTAGGGAGAAAAACAAATGTCTAATTTTCGTTGAATAGTCATACTGTTATTTTTTTAGTTTCGGGATGACCAGACCTTTACTGGTTTCTGGTTCGATTCCCATTCCAAGAGCTGGTAAGCAACCTGCCTTCCAGTGTGAATAGAAATACGATCAAATTAAAAAAGCAGAATTACCCTTTGGGTAACCCTGCTTTTTAATATCTTGTAAATCAAAAATTATCCTTTATAGAAAGGGATTTTTACGATTTCTGCCTTCAGAGCTTTCTTACGAACGCGGATATAAATTTCGGTTCCGGCTTTGTAGAATCCTTCCTTTACATAGCCCATACCTACTGCTTGTCCCACAGCTGGAGCCATGGTACCGGAAGTAACCTCACCAATTTCATTTCCTTCTGCATCCTCAATCTTGTAACCGTGACGAGGAATACCTCTGTCTACCATTACAAAACCTTTCAGTCTTCTCTTTGGCTTCTCTTCCTTTTGCTTTTCAAAGAACGCACGATCGATAAAATCGTTACCATCTACAAATTTGGTAATCCATCCCAAACCGGCTTCAATTGGTGTATGCTCATCATCAATATCGTTACCATACAAACAGAAACCAACTTCCAAACGCAGAGTATCGCGGGCACCCAAACCAATTGGCTGAATACCGAACTCTTTTCCTGCTTCCATCACAGCTTTCCAAAGCTTGTCTCCATCTTCGTTAGCTACGTAAATTTCGCATCCGCCTGATCCGGTATAACCGGTAGTAGAGAAAATAGCGTTTTCGATACCTGCAATGTTCAATTTTTTGAAGGTATAGTATTCCATATCCTCAACTGGAGTATCAGTAAGCTTTTGCATAGCTTTCAAGGCCAAAGGACCTTGAACGGCCAACTGACAAATTTCGTCAGAAGCATTGTAAAGCTCTTTACCTACTTCCAATCCCATTTCTTCAGCATTCTTGGAACACCAAGCCCAATCTTTCTCTATGTTAGCAGCATTAACTACCAAAAGATAGGTTTCAGCATCGATGCGGTATACCAACAAGTCATCAACGATACCACCTTTTCCGTTTGGAAAACAGCTATACTGAACCTTTCCATCGGAAAGAGCAGCTACATCATTGGTAGTCATACGTTGTACAAATTCAAAGGCTTTAGGACCTTTTACCCAAAATTCACCCATGTGCGAAACATCGAAAACACCCAATTTTTCGCGTACACACATGTGTTCCTCTTTGATTCCGGCATATTCGATAGGCATATTGTAGCCTGCAAACTCGGCCATTTTAGCTCCTAATTCTTCGTGAAAGGAAGTAAATGCTGTTCTTTTCATCTGTTAAAAATTTTTAGGGTCTTATGGAACCGTTCAAGATATCGCTCTACGTCCTCATCAAAAAATGAAAAGTAGCAAAGTCAATCATGAATGCTTCTCATCTACCTGATTCTTAATGTTTGTTGTATTATGTTCTTTCAAGTGAATGCAAATGTAGAAAATTTTTACAGATATCGTTTTCGAAAAACATCAGCTTACTTCTTTTTTGCAATCTGAATCCGTGATTTCCCCTTAAACAAAACGACAAATGCACTGTCTATTCTACAGGATTTCTTCAACTTAAGCGCATCTTCATATTTTTTAAACTTTCCGATGGTGTAACAATTTAAACCTTCTATTAGGTGATGTTCTACAACATCAGAACCAATATCCAAATTCCGAATTTCAGCTTCGCTCAATTCCCTGTTGGAGGCCAATATTTGAACCCGATAAAACATCTCCTGATCGGTTTCCTTATCCACGGTCTCCGAATCAATCTGGTTCAACTTATTTTTTCTGGCCAACCCCAAACGGTGCTCCCCTTTAAACAAAACAATAAATGCATCTGCAACACCTGTTTGATCACGCATTAACTCTGCCTCCTCAAAAGATTTGACATTCCCAATGGTATATCTATGCCACCCACCAACAAAAAGGTGTTCAATAACCCGCTGTCCTTTATATCTTTCATGAAGTTCGTCCACACTTAACTCCTTTCGGGCAGCAGCAATCTGCACCTTATAAAGGAAATCCTCCACAACCACTTCTTCCTGTACAGGTTCTTCATCCATAACAATGGGAGCAACCGGCTCTTTTTCCACGGGCTCCTCTTTTGCAATTTCCTGCTTTGGCTCCTCAATAACTTCAGGCTCGATGTACTGGTACAAATCATAACCTCCGTTTCCACCATCTCTTTCCGAAGCAAAAAAGAAAATTTTTCCATCCGAAGTTTGAGTATAGTTGATATCATCACTTACCGAGTTAATTGGATACCCCAGGTTTACAGGTTTACCCCACTGACCATTTTCCTTTTTCTCAGCCTTAAAAATATCATAACCTCCCATGGTATTGTGCCCTTTGGAACTAAAATACAAAGCACTTCCATCTGCTGTTACAAATACATCTCCTTCTTCGTAAGGAGTATTAATAGTAGCTCCTAGGTTTTGCGGCTTACTCCAACTCGCTTTTCCTTTCCGAACTGAAACATAAATATCATGCTTTCCCTGACCTCCTTTCCGATCACTCACAAAATACATCGTATTACCATCTTTAGTCAAAGATGCTGAAGCATCATGTGCTTTGGATTTATTGATCCCGGAAATACGAGCCCCAGTCTTCCAGCCTTTCTTCCCCTTCTTCACAAGATACAGATCGCCAAACCGACGTTTTCCCCGGTAAACTACCATTTGGTTTTTGCTTATCATCCCCCGGACTGCAGCATTTCTTCCCTTGTTTAATGCTTTCTCATGCAATTGGAGATTGTAAAAATTATCACCCTTTCGATCAACCATGTAAACACGTTCATAGAATTTACCATCAATCGGGCTTCGACGAGTCCAGTTTTGACTCCCTCTTCGAGAGCTAAACAACAAAACATCATCAGAGTAAACAAAAGGAGAAAAATCATCAAATTCAGAATTTACAGCTCCTGTCAGATTTTGAAGGACAATTTCCTCTTCCTCCTGATAGAAACCCTGTCCTGATTGACACTCTGCTATATGCTTATCGCACAACTTCAAAAACTCCTGATCTTTACGTGAAAGTCTTCGGGATTTTTTATTCTGCAAAAGCTCTATATTACTTTTAAACTCCACAATAGCTTCTGCAAACTCATATCTTGATTGACGAGCCACTCCAAGTAAAAAATGAATATCCTTACTTACGTCTTGCTTCAAATCATAAGCTTTTTTCAAATGTTCAAATGCATTTTTTCTTGGCCCACTAATTAGATAGCACACTCCTATATTATAATGAAGTTCTGCATTTTCACCATTGTATTTTTCAGCCTCCAAATAATTAGTAAGAGCTTCCTTTGAGAATCCGATTCCCTTATTCGCTAAACGATCGGCTTTTCTGATTTTTTGAAGGGCATCCCCTCCTCTCTCTCCCTGGATGAGAAATTCAGACCTTTTAACATGTACCTTTTCCTGAGCCTGTATTCCTCCGCAAATCAGAGCAAAGGAAAACATCCCTATCAACATCTTTTTGTTAATCATAATGGTTTTTTTCATAAGAATTACGCACCCCTAAATTAAGTAATTCTAATAACATAAAAGTATTAAAATTCTAAAATTTTACTCCTCCAAATCAGACTCCTCCCTCCTTTTACAGGACATCGAAAATCTATATTAAAAACCTTGAATTTTCTATAAAAGACAACCCCCTCATAGCCCTTTCTTTAAGTAGGTATTTTAAAAATATTTTAGTATTATTGCATATAAGGCTCCGGCTTCATCAGAAAAATCATTCTGATCAATTGAACTAAAGAAATGAAAGAAACCACAAGATACACAGACCTGACCTACTTACAAGAAATGGCAGGGAACGACAAAGAGATCATCAAAGAGATGATCGATATTTTTCTCGAGCAAATCCCTGAATTTACGGAAGGTATAACCGTTTATTTTGAAACCAGAGACTGGGGAGCTTTAGGTGCCCTGGCACACAAAGCAAAATCTTCCATTCGTACAATGGGAATGGAACAATTGGGTGATTGCCTTGAAAAACTGGAACATCTATCAAAAGGAAACCGAAAACTGGAATTACAATTAAAACAAGAAAAGAATCAAACTTTAGATGAAGAAGAACAAAGGGATTGGAACAATATAAAAAATGAACAAGAAAACGACATAGAACTTAAAAGCATACCAGATTTAATCGATTGCTTCCTAAACCAATGTCCCATCGCCATCAAAGAATTGGAACAAAGCAAAACCGAACTATAATCGTTCATAACAACTCTTTTTCTGACGCAGGATTTCATTATTCGTCCCACTGGTTAAAATTAAAGAAGCTTTTTATTATGAAAATTGAAACAACTCAAGAAAATTCTGTCACAATATTCCGGCTTACAGAAGGGAACAGATTTAATGCCATTCATTCAGGCATGATAAAAGAAAAACTCAACGAAGTTCTTACCACACCGAGCTCCAGACTAATTATCGATTTTGAAGAAATCAACTTTATCGACAGCTCTGGTTTTGGTGCCCTACTTTCAGCATTAAAAACGTCCAAAGAAAACCAGAGTTCCCTAAAACTCTGCAACATCAATACTGATGTAATGGAATTAATTGAACTCATGCAGCTGGATACCATCTTTGACATACAACAAGATGTACCAGCTTGCCTAAATAGTTTTATCTATCGGGACTAATTCATATTATATGGTAAAATCACCTCCTCATATACTGGTAGTGGATGATGACGTCGTAATTCTTAAATTTATCGAATTCACCCTAAAAGGCTTAGGCTACAAAACCACCCTTGCTCAAAACGGCAAGGAGGCTATTGAAAAAGCCCAGCAACAACTTTTCGACCTCATCATATCGGACCTCTACATGCCTTTGATGGATGGTAACCAATTGGTGCGACAACTTCGAAAAACCCCGGAATACCGTCATACCCCCTTTATTTTTCTTTCGGGTAACACGGAGGAAGAAACCTGGATAAAGAACCTGAATGACGGAGCTGATGATTTTATCACCAAACCCATAAAACAAAAAGTATTTGTCTCCAAAATAAAAGCCCATCTTAAAAAGGCTTATCTTCGTAAAGACATCCTGGACAGCTCCAGAAGGAATAACGTGAGCTTTGAACGAGGTATCATCATTTATTGCGCAGACCGCACAAAACCCTTCCCCCTGCCTCACAAACACATCAAAACTTCGATAAAAGTGGTATACACCGATACTGATTTTTTCCTGACACTTCAGGAATTAAACATCTGGGGTATCATTATTGATGAAAACGCAGAGTGGGCAACTCAAATTTTGGAAAAAATAACGGAAATTGTTTCCTATCATGTCCCCGTCAATATTTTGATTTCAAACTACGAGGACCAAAGCAAAATGGAGCAATACGTACACCATCGGGTAAGCGGATTCATGTACAAAGGGCTAAACACCAAACTGCTTGCCTACCAAATCAACACAAAGGTTCAACGCGAGATGGACCTTAAAAACAAATACCTCACAGCCCTGAACATGGCAGCAAAAAAGTCCCCTATTCGTTTTGAAAACGATTATAGCGACAGTCTGTCCAATTACTCCATCCAGATCCTGCATCAACCCTATGATAAATTACCCGGAGGAGATTACTACGAAGTTTTCAATGTTAATGATGACAAAAAAATTCTTATACTCGGAGATGTAATGGGGAAAAAATGGGATGCCTGGTTTTTTGTTCCAGCTTACATTGCCTACATCCGAAGCACCATAAATTTCTTCGCCAACAGAAAGGAATTGGATTTCATTGAAAACCCGGGCAAATTCTTAGAAATCATCAATCAATACGTCTTCAAAGACATACAGTTATCAGAGGTATTCACAACTCTTTGCATCATTTCGCTATGTACTTCCACATCTAAAGTAAGCATTGCTTCGGCAGGAGCTCTTCGCCCTTTCTATTTCAACAAGGCAGAAGGGAATATCTCCCAGTTGAATATTGTTGGCACTCTTTTAGGTGTTTTGCAAGACACTTCCTACCAAAGTCTTGTTCAAAAATTCAGCCCCGGAGACAAACTTCTTTTCTTTACAGATGGTTATACCGAAGCCACGAATGACAAAAGCGGTGAAATGATCGGCGACGACCCGCTAGGCATTGTTCTCAAAAAGCATCACCTGAAAACTGATCTTTCCCCCCGTTACATCGAAGAGGAATTAATCAAGACCTACAATGTTTCAAAATTTGATGACGACCGCACACTCCTGCTTATTGGTCATAATTAAAACATAGAAATTCAAAAAACGAGTACTATTCTGTAAAATAATTTCTATTTTCACGGCAAATTTTTAATTCACCGTATAATGATTGTAAATGAAATAATTGGATGGATGGGGAGCATTATGTTTGCCATTTGCGCTCTCCCTCAGGTAATTCACACCTGGCGAACAAGGAAATCTGACGATCTAAGCGAAATGTTTCTTTGGCTATGGTTTTGGGGCGAAGTATTCACTTTCTATTACATCCTATATGGAGATTTCAAGCAGGGAGTTTACCATGTTCCACTCTACTTCAACTACTTTTTCAATCTGGTACTGGTTCTCTATCTTGTTTATGCCAAATACACCTACAGTACGAAATCCACTAGTCTGGGCAAATTAAAATACAAAATCTTCCAAAAGAAAATATAATAAAAAAGCGGGTTCATAGCCCGCTTTTTTATTTCCTTACCTATCTTATTCTCTAATGTCTCGTCACTTTTCTTTTAATTTTCTCCCGAATATCTATTGATTCATCCGACAGCAAATATCTCCGGGTGGAATTGGGAAGAAAATCTAAAACCTCGTCCAGACGATCCTCACGAATGGCTTTTCTAACTTTCGATGCAGAGATAAAATTATCAGTATCCCCAACAGCAATTCGAGGAATCTCTATTAATTCCACTCCATTCGAAGGCAAATGTTTTTTCATGGCAACATTATAAGCCTCGGTTACTGGAGAGTACATCTCAGTACCAACATACCTTTTGTTTATTTCAAGGATCGGTACGATGTAACGCATGAAAGTAATCACGTCCAATTCGGCCTGCTTGGCTGCAATTTCACTAGGATTTTCCTCTTTCAGAAAATAGCTTGGGAATATCGTACCCGATACCACATAATTTCCCCCACGAACCATTACAAGGTTATCAATATGTGACAACTCCTCCTGAAGCAAACGCCAGCGAACACTAAAAGTAAAAGAGGAACGATCCTCCTCAACAACAAAAAGATACACCACACGATTCTCCCGACACGCCTTCTCAATCAAAAACTTATGACCATTGGTAAAAGGATTGCAATTCACCACCAAAGCAGCTACATCCCCAACATTTACATCCCTTTTGATAGAGCGAAGGTAATCCTGATAAGTTTTGATATTTTCATACCCGAACTCCAATACTGAAAACAAAGGTTCCGCAGTGGCAATCTCAGTAAAGCCTAAGCCTTTAAAAACTTTTAGATTTCGGGGCTTGGTATAAACAAAGATATGACGATGCTTTTGGATTACAATATCAATCAGATGGGTAACAATCTGTGCAAAAGCTGCCCCTTCCCGAAACTCCGGTGCAACAGCCACATATTTTAAAACCCTTCCCTGATAGGATCCGGTACCAATGACCTCATCATTCAAATTGTAGAGAATCATAGTATAATCTACATCCTCAGGTATAAAATCAAATCCCAATTTCGCCAGAAACTCCTTCACTAATTTAACATCAAAGGGATTTTTCAAGTCCAGTGATTCTTCTCTATAGTCGGTATTTTCAACACCCATACCTATTCCCGTTAGTCGTTAGTAATTATTCTTTTGCTAATGTTTTAAACCTAACCAATATTAGAGATATTTTTTCAACCTCTCGTCCCTTTACAACATGAAAAAAACATGTTGTAGAAGGATAAAACCATCATCAATTTATGATTAATGTTATTTGTTTTCTCCCCAATATTTTATAATAGTGGGTAGTCAGAATACTCACGCTCCACCCAAAAGATAAATAGACTGACAGCCAAAAGATCTGCAGATCCTCCGGGTGAAATATGATGCTCTTCGCAAAACTTAATCAGCTTCTCAAAATCAGCATTCTCCTGACAGCCTCCTTGCTGATTCAAGGCGATCGCAGAAAGACTTTTCAACTCCTCAAGCACACTCAACCCCTTCCGATAAAGGATATTACTATCATCATTATAAGCCATAATAGCTAGGAGAGTTTGCGTTAATGCATTGTGAAGCAAAGCATCACTTTCCCTTTCACGATCTCCAATTACACTTCGCAACACCGGAAGAGCATGCTTAAAAACAGCAGGCATCCCATTCTGAATCTCTCCGCGAATACCTCTTCCCCGGTCTCCATAACGCTCATAGCATTCCTCTCCATGGGTCTTGCCCTGGTCATATAGTTTTTTCCCAAGTTCTTTGGCAACTAAATCCCCATTCATCGTACGGATGCATTGCACAAACTCCTTCTCACTATATCGACAGCCAGCAATCAAATATGCTGTCGTAAATAAGGAAAAACCCAACAGAAAGATCGCTCCCTTGTGTGTATTCACACCTATGGTTTCAGCAAACATCGCCTCCTCCATTTGCAATCCAAGCTGACGCAATTTGGGAAGTGCCTCCTTCAAATTTTCCCCTTCAAACTGAAAACCGTACTCTGCAATATCTTTGAAATAACTTGAAATAACAGCAGCTGAATCAAGGAAAGTCGCATAATCCATATCCCTGTGAGAACCACTGTCAAAACGATCCACCAAACCTGGTTTTGGCGACAATGACACCTCGTGCAATAGAGCTTTCAAAGCCAGGGCACTCAATCGACGACACACGACCTCCCCATGCTGTTTATGAAGAAAAGCTCCAATCTCTTCATCAACAATAGCTCTCATCTCCTGATAACTATGCCTTTGCTGGCGCATGCAAACAATTGCCGGTTGATCGTTACAAAAAAAACATGTTTTGGCTTTTCCAGAGGATACCGGATTCCCTTCCGAATCCACCAAATCAACATCCAACAATCGTCCCAAAGGATGAGAAGACTCAAATTTCTCGGTCAGGCATTTCAATTCCTTCAGATCCCGCAATTCCTCGCCCAAAGGAACAAGGAAGAAATCACCATCGGAATCAATTGTTACCAACTCCTTATTAAATTCAACAGGAATGCGATAAGACACAAGGTAACGCTTGAGCTCCTGCAAAACATGAATAAAAAAGGAATGATAAAGAGGTGTTGATTTGGGTACACCTGGGATATTCATCGTCAAGCTCAATGAAGGCTTTCCCGATGCTGCTATTTCCTGACGCAGTTGCAATCTCTCTTCACGAGCCGCCAGAATATCTTGGAGTAATTTATCCATTTCAGGATTTTTTTTTAGCCAGTTGCAAGCACCAAGTATTACGTAACAAGAAAAACCTACTTTTAGGTAAAAATCTCTACTTTATACTCGTTACTTGCTGCTTAAATAAAGAAACACCCCGGAAGTTGTATAACTTCCAGGGTGTAAAGATATGTATTGTTTAGATTTAATCAGCAATACTATTCCAGATTGGTAACATTGTAGATCACATCGATGATAGAACCATCGCGGTATTCCACCAAACCTACAATCTTATCGCCCAACTGTTTTTCAGCTGGAATTCCGGTCATCTTATCAACATCCTCTTTCAGCTCCTTGATGTCTACTACTTTTACTCCAGCTTTTTTCAATGCAACTGCAAGATTTGGTTTGGCTGGATTCACACAAACACCACGCTCGGTTACAATCACATCTACACTTTCACCCGGAGTAACTACGGTGTGAACACGATCCTTAATGATTGGCAAACGACCACGGAAAGAAGGACAAACAATTACTGTCAGGTTCGCACCGGACGCTGTATCGGAGTGACCTCCGGAAGCTCCACGAATTTCACCTGAGGAACCGGTAATAACGTTAACATTGAAATCAACATCAACCTCCAGAGCTCCCAAAACCACCACATCAACTTTGTTGGTCATTGCACCACAGTTGTATGGGTTGGCATATTGATCACAAGAAATTTCAATATGACGAGGATTGTTCAGTACAGAGGAACTCACTGCCGCATCGAAAGACTGTACATCAAAAATAGATTGGAACAAACCTTCTTCCAGCATATCCACACCGTAAGAAGTAATCCCTCCCAACATGAAGCTACCTTTGATATCCTTACGTTTCATGTCTTCGCGAAGGAATTTAGCCACTGCCAAAGAAGCACCACCTGCTCCAACCTGGAACGACATATCATTCTTAAACAATCCGGAATGCTCAATTACAGTTGCGGCAATACGGGCAATACGCAAGTCCATAGGCGACTTGGTAATACGAGTCGTACCGGAAGCAATTTTAGAAGCATCTCCAATACTGTCAACCTTCACTACGTGATCAACAAAATGCTGAGGCAATGAAGATGGTACACATGGGTATTCCACCATGTTATCGGTTACCACAATTACATTCGTAGAATATTGTGCATCAACCTGGGCATATCCCATTGAGCCAAATGCAGAAGGACCGAAAGCTCCGGTTGCGTTTCCTTCCTCATCAGCAGCTGAAGCTGCTAACACAGCAAGATCAGGTTTGATACGGCCGGAAATCACATCACGAACACGACCACCATGAGAGTGAATAACAGCAGGATGCTTCAATTTCCCCATGGAAATAATTTCACCTAAGCGACCACGGATACCTGATGAGAAGATACGGGTAATCATTCCCTTCTCAACGTATGGTACCAAACCGTCATGAGCAGAAGTCAGTGACGAGGAAGCTAAAGTAATGTCTGTGATTCCCATTTTATCCAAAATCTCAATGGTAGGCATCAAGATTCCGTCACCCCCTCTTAAGTGGTGGTGAAAGGACACAGTCATTCCATTATGTGGATTACACTTCTTAATGGCTTCTTCCAAAGAATCACTCATTTTGGAAGTTTGTGCCATCTTGGCTTTTAGCGGACGGGGGGCTGCAACTTCTGGCAACTCCTCCTTAGTAAGTTTGGTCCAGGCACCTTGAAAAGGCTCCAGTTCTCCCAAACCATCTATATATTCAGGAATTTCAACTCCTAATACGTTTTTCATTTTTTCTTTTGCATTTAAAAATCCAACAAAACAACTACTTACTGAGCGTTTTCTTCAATCTCTTTCAGGTCGATATTCGCAAACTCCAGCACTGTAATGGCACGCTGTACAACAGGTGCATCCACCATTTTTCCGTCGATGGCAAACACACCAATACCGGCTTTCTTATTTTTGATGAATTCAGAGTATACACGATAAGCCTTACGAACCTCATTTTCGGTTGGATTGAAAACTTCGTGAACGCCGTCTACCTGGCGTGGATTAATCAGGGCTTTTCCTGCAAAACCAATCTTCTTGATGTATTCGGTTTCCTCACGCAAACCATCCTCATCATTCACATCAGCAAAAACAGTATCCAAAACATCCAATCCGTGAGCTTTACCAGCCATTACGATTCGTTTACGAGCATAATCGATTCCCACCCCGTCAGGAGTTTTCACGATTCCCATATCAGCTGTCAAGTCCTGGCCACCAATAGTAATTGCATCGATACGAGGCTCAGAACCAGCGATCTCGTACACATTAGCAACCCCTTTAGCAGTTTCGATCATCACGTGAATGGTCATGGTTGGATTTTCAATGCCATGCTCCTTCTCGATACGGTTCACTTCACGCATAATTTCCTTCACATCCTCTACCGTTTCGGTCTTAGGGAAACGAATATTGTCTGGCTGAAGAGGCACAATCTCTTCCAGGTCAGCCATACCAAAAGGAGTATGAATATTGTTCACGCGTACACATACCTCAGTATCGTAAAAATTTACGGTCTTAAGCATGTTCCGTACTAAAATACGAGCAGCATCTTTCTGATTTAAGGCAACTGCATCTTCTAAGTCAAGTAAAACGGCATCACAACCGTAAACTCCGGCTTGTTGTACCATCGCTGGGTTATTACCCGGAATGTACAGCATAGATCTTCTTTTCTTCTTAGCCATTATAGTGTACCCTCCTGAATACCTAGTGATCGTTTAACTGCGGTTTCTACTCTTGCCTTGATTGTTGGATTCAAAGCTCCTTTGTCTTTAGCAATAAGATGCACATCTTGAATTTCCATTTCATCAAGTACTGCATTAATGGTAGCCTTCAGGTCTTCCTCATATTGTAACATAACAGTAGAGGAAAGATCGATTTGTCTTCCGGTATTTTCTGAAACGGGCTCTATTAAAACCATAATATCGCTCGATTCGAAAGTTCCGGCCTGTGCTTTAAACTTAGGTATCATTCTAAATCGATGTTTGTTTAATTTTTAGTTGAAATTATCGAATAATCAATGGTGCAAATTTTACTCTCTTTCCAAAGAATTCAAAGCACTTTTCAATGTTTTTATGGCCGAACACAGGATGTTATATAACACAAAGCATACACCCCACACAACCAAGCTATTACACCAAAAACACATATCCTGTCAAAGCTGAAATTTCTTTTCATAACAAGCCACAGATACTCACACATACACCTTCCTCATCCATTATTCGAAATCGTTTTCACTGATTATCAACCCCGAACAAACTCTTTTAAAGAAAAATATATTTATTAAACTGGAAAAGGAAGGAAAATTCTCCAAATTTTTGTTACCGTCAGAAAAATGGGAATTGCTACAAAAAAGGGAACCCGTTTCTAGCCAAAACGGGTTCCTATTGGTTAGTGGTTAGTTGATCAAAATCTGACATCTCCGAAAAGAAGCCAGTAAAAAATTAACATTCAAGGAATTAGTTTTAAACCCTTCACAAGGGTCCTTGGGACAACTAAATAACTCCTCTTTATTTAATATAGGTTAGTGGCCTGCAAGAAACAGAACAATTCCCAATTATGCAAACGTTTGCTGTGGAAGCTTTCCAAAAAGCTGCTATTTTTACATCAATTAACTATTTTTTTCCATAAACAGCCACAAATCGAAATTGCACCCACAAAAAAGCCCGATCAGTCCGACCGGGCTATAGCTTTTGTCTGAAAAAACTATTTTTTCAATTTCGTATTTAATAATTGCTTGCTCATTGCTGCACCAATCAAAGACTCAAGAGGCATTTTACTACCTTTTCCATCACCCCCGGTGATCATCACATCAGGAAATTTAATTTTAGCTATTTCCTTGGCCACACCAATAGCAATCTCCTTCTCTATCTGTGCACGTTCCTGAGGCGTCAAACCAGCAGAAACCAATTTTGCATTCTGATAGGATTCCGCGTCAGCTGCTACTTTCTTGGCAGCAGATTTAAGTTTTTCCGTTTCCAAAGCAATTGCAGCCAACCGCTTGTTGGTCTCCTCTTGTTTTAACTTGGTTTCAATGGCAATCAATGCCTTCACCTGCTCTTTCTCCTGAGCAACACGCTCACCGGCTTTGTCCCTCTCCCCTTCGGCAATAATACGAGCCTGTGCATCTTTCGCTGTTTTAATTTTTTGTTGCTCCAACTGTCGTTTAGCAGATTCATCTCGCTGTGCTTCCAAACGCTTCTTAAATACTTGTTCCAAAATAACATCATCCACAATCACCTGAGCAACAATAATCTTATTCTCATTAATATCATGAGGAATACGGATCAGTTTGCCTCCTTCATCCTCCCTTTTCTTCACCTCGTAACGTGTTTGAATTTCTTTAATTTTACGAGTTTCATCCTCAATGGAAGTCACTATCGTATCACGATATTCCAATTTCTCCACACTATAAGCCCCATCTTTTAACTGATCTTCAATCGCAACGCGAAAATCCGAAGCAGATCCGGAAATGTAATCCTGAGCAGCAAACATATATCCCGTATTGGATACTACCTCACGAACGGTGGGTATTAAGGTGTTGTGAACCAAATTTTGCAGCGACCGGAATTCGATGGCCATTTCAATAAATGACTCCTTATCAGCCGGCAATTGGAAACGAGTAGATAGTTTTGCAGAGGCTGTTACCTGGTCGATAAATCGGATGGGGATGGGTTTCATCACGCCTTCAATATCTTCCGTTTCCTCTCCTTTATCCACCACCTTCACATCAATATATTTCTGCCAAGGGATAATTTTAGCAAAACCTCTCCACTTGATCCCTTCATTCAACACAGCATCCTTGCTTCCGTTGGGGTATACCACAAAATACTGGTACCCGGGTTCGGCCCAGAAAAACAAGTAAGGCAAAATCATTAAAAAGCCCCCTGCAACAATAACCCCCATGGATACTTTGCTGCTTACATTAGCCATTCCATTTGATTTTTTCACAAACCATGGCTTAAACAACAACAAGGCCAAGCCAGCCAGCACCACTAAAACACCTAATACAATCATAACTAATTGATTTAACTTATTACTATTTTTATGCAGGCGAAGATATGCCTCAAACCTCCATTTTCAAAGCAATTACAAATAAACTTATGTTGTTTTTCGGTCAACAAAACTTCTACACTATGAAAACCGGTTTTTGACCGTTTTAAAGTGATTTGAACAAAATAAAATATTTCCTCCAAATCTCTGCAACAACCAAACACACCAACCCTTTGTTATTCACCACAATACATCACAGGAAAGAAATTCATATCATCATCAACTATTATCTTCTCCAAATTCAAACCTTCCTCCTTATTTATATTTCAGTTTAAAAAACTTCATTCCACAGGCAACCCTTTTTATGTATATTGCATTTCTTATCCAGAAACCAATCATAAATTTTTTGTGACCGAATTAGAGTTACTCCATTATATAGAAAAGAACCCCCGCAAAGGACAAAAGCTACTGTATGATCAGTATGCAAAGGGCTTTTTTCGTGTATGCTTAAGGTACTGCAGCCAATACCCGGAAGCTGAAGAAGCTGTTCTGTCCGGATTTCTAAAAATTTTCCAGAATATTTCCTGTTTCCTTTACGAAAAGGAGGGAAATTTAAATGCCTGGATGAAACGCATCATGGTAAATGAAGCTTTAATGATCGTGCGCAAAAAGAAGGGACTGGAGTTGGATGCCGACCTGGAACAATTGGAAATTGTGTCAAGTACCTCTCCCGACCAGGAGCTGGAGGCAGAGGATATCTACCAGGTGATACAAGAATTGCCCACAGGCTACCGAACTGTATTCAACCTTTACGCCATTGAGGGATACACGCACAAAGAAATTGCAGAAGCCCTAAACATTAGCATCAATACATCTAAATCACAACTAAGTAAAGCCCGAAACTATTTACAGAAAATAATTTTAAAAAGAGAGGTGAACTATGAATTCTGAAGCTTTTGACAACTATATCAAGGACCAGGTACTTAGAGCCGAAAAAAAGCCACTGAAAGACTGGAATGCTGAAGACACATGGACAAAACTGGAGCAACTTTCCCAAAAGGAGCCCCGGGTACTATTCCCATGGGGCAAAATAGCTGTGGCGGCCTCTCTCCTCCTGTTGATTGGATCTACAACTTTCCTGGGCTTTCAATCACGAAATCAGAACCGGAAACTATCTGCTTTGCAAGAGAAGAAAGCGATACTGGAACAACAGCTTGAGCATTTGGAACTGAAACTACAAAAACAATCCAAACTGGCTCAAACTGGCAATAGCATTGCCAAGAACACCCCAAAAAAGATTCAAGTCCCAATGGCAAAAAAAACCATTCTACCCGTTCAGATTCTGCAACTGCCCATACTGATTCGTTCCTCCGTAGCAGAGAATGATAGAATGGCACTACATCCAATGAAACCAGCAAAACTACCCCTAAACAGAAGGAAAAGCATTCATAATAATGTGGAAATCATCCCTCAACCTGATGCAACAAGGAAAAAGAAAAAGAAATTTAATATTCGATTTGGAAAGAAACCGGACGAAAATATTCACAAGGTTCCCTCCTACTCCTTCTTTGCAATGAATTAAAACAGATCAAAAACATTTATTTGAAATAACTGGGACATGATCCCAATTCACAGGACCTATAAGCTAGCCGGCAAGCAATGTCCTTTAATTGATAACCCATAAAAAATAAAATCACATGCGAGCAAAACAATTTATACTACTCCTTTTCATTCTAGCCTTTTTTCAGAGCCTGTGCAAAGCGCAAAACGAAAGTGACAAAATCACCATTAAGTTGGAACAACCCAATGCTACAGTAACACTTCGATTACTTACAGTAAAGAAACTCAATGCCTTTCCCGACATCAATAAGGAGATAGATCTGGTATTACGAAATCTGGAACAAATGGAAATAGATACCATGGATCCCGATTTGGCCACAAAAATAGAGGTGAGCTTTGACCGCCAGGGAGAACGACAGATCAAACTGAGCCAACATCCACCTAAAACAACTCGTTACTTCCAGGATAAAACCATGCAATTGCATAAGGCTCCAAAAGACTCCTTGCTAATTCAGTACTCACAAATTGAATCGGCAACCATTGCCCTCCATCAAATGGACGATTTACATCTGCTAAATGAGATAAACTGGAAACAGAAATTGGAAACCCAGGCCAATCCCGCCAACTACCGCCATGTCAACAAAGGAGATATCTACGAGGAGGAACTGAACTTACAGAACAAGAACGGACTGCTAAACGTAAGCTGGAAAAATAAACAAACACGCGATCAAATTGTTCTTGCCCTTTACACTGGTGCAGGCGTACTCCAAAACGAGTTCACCACCCATTTTGGAGGTGAAATCGGCTTCTCGTTCATTGGCAAAAATCGCTACAACAAATCCTTTGGTATAGGCTACGAGGCCATCCTGGATTTTAACAAACAGAACGGGCATACACAACGACATGTCAACCTGTTTACCGATCTGTTCTACACTTTTAACAGTACGCCCTGGGCAAAAAATGCCAATATGCTGCGCGTAAATGTGGGCTACCTAACCAAACGCAGAGGAGAACTCTTCGAGAAGAATACCTTCCGCCTGGGATTCACCCGAGACCTGGGGCACAACCTGCGTATCACCCCCGAACTCTACTTTCCCGGGAAATTCAAAAAAATCAACCCCGGGCTGAAAATCAGCTACTGGTTCTAACACTAACCAACAAAAGGATGTCTTCCTTTTATCAAAAGGAAGTCATCCTCTTCTTTTCTTACTTTCTCCTTCGAATTCGATATCCAATCCATAAGTAAATTAGACCATTGATTAAAAGCACCAAAGTACCAAGCACAATTTGAAGTTGAATGGTTAACGCAGCCGGATATACGATAGGTACAATGTACTGCTCTACAAAATCGATCGCATACCCCCTCTCTCCACCCAAGGTTCTTAAGTAGAACTCTAGATGGGTTAGTGGACAAATCAAATTGCCAAACTCCACAACGGCCCCCCAGATAACCATAGGGACATGACACCAGGCTACCTTGGTCCACTTCAACACCAATAAACCACCCAGAAAAACGAACAGTATAAAGGCCAGGTGAAACACCACGACAATATCAGCAAGAACCCTATAGATCATTTGTTTGTTTCCTCCTTATTTAAAGTTATTACAGAAACAATTAAAACCCTAAAATTTAGTAAATTTAATGGAGGAATGCTCCCTTTGCAATTAGCTGGCAGAAGTTCTACGTAATGTCTTTGATCCATATATTCAAACGTATGATACCAGATCAATATGAACCCATTTTTTCAATACATCATCGCGGAAACGGTAAGACATCATTTGAAGAAAAGGAAACAAGAAGTTTCTTTGCAGCAATATGAGAGGAAAGTAAAAAATGCCAAAGTGGAATTTACGCATATCATTCATAGTGGTTTCTTTATTCTATTGGGGATCATTTCAGCCAGCTTTGGGTTAATAGGCTTCCTCCTGCCCAATTCTTTTATTGATGGAGGCGTAACCGGAATTTCATTAATTGCCAGTGAACTTACCCACCTTCCCCTATCCCTTTTTTTAGTTGCAATCAACCTCCCATTCTTGATTTTGGCCTTCTCCACCATCAGCAAGCAATTTGCTTTAAGAAGTATCCTGGCCATTCTCATCCTGGCAATTTCCGTTCATTTTATTCCCTTCCCAGTGATTACGGATGATAAATTGCTGGTAGCCTTTTTTGGAGGTTTCTTTCTGGGGCTGGGAATTGGCCTGGCCATACGAGGCGGTTCCGTTATTGACGGCACGGAGATACTGGCGATTTTTCTAAGCAAAAAAACTCCTTTAACCATAGGAGATGTCATTCTGGTCTTCAATGTGTTGATTTTTAGTGTTGCAGCCTACATAATTTCAGTAGAAATCGCATTGTACGCCATATTGACCTACATGGTAGCTTCCAAAACAGTTGATTTTGTGGTGTCGGGGATAGAGGAATACGTAGGAGTAACCATTATATCCGAAAAAAGCGAAGAAATCCGGCTGGTAATCATTGAAAAATTAGGCCGGGGCTGCACTCTGTATTGTGGGAAAAAGGGGTATGCCCAAAGAGGGGAAACCTTAAAGGATACTAATATTGTATACACCCTACTGACCCGTCTGGAAGTCTCCAAGCTACAAACCGAAATCGAAAAAATCGACAAGAATGCATTTATCGTGATGCACAGCATTAAGGATGCAAAAGGAGGAATGATAAAAAAACGACCGATAAAATGATATTCACAACACAAACCTCCCCCTAATGCCACTCCATCGTTTTCCCTTCACCTAAACTTTCCATCAGTCAATTTGTTCACAGACTGATATTCTGATCATTCGAAATACCATAACACTCTACAGGCAAATTCCATAAAAGTCATCTTCAGCTCATCCCTCTAATACTTTTCCTCCCCTTGATTGCCGACATCCTCAACAGATCATCTACATAATTATTTAAACAGATATATGAATTGAATTTGTTTTTATAAATTTACAGGAAGGACACAAATCACGTTGAAAAAATTCAGTAAAGTATTCCATCAATTGGCTCTGATAATTTAGATCATGAAAATACTTTTAACCGGCGCAACCGGATACATAGGCAAAAGACTACTCGAAGCACTGGTAGGAGAAGGACACCAGATTGTTTGTTGTGTGCGGGATGTCAACCGATTTCATCCCCCCCAATCCTTTCGTAACAATATTCAAATCGTCGAAGTAGATTTCCTGAAAAAGGATACTTTGCAAAACATCCCCCCGGATATCGATGGAGCCTACTACCTCATCCACTCCATGTCATCCACTGCCAACTACGATAAACTGGAGCTGACCTCTGCCTTCAACTTCAGAGAGGCTCTCAGCACAACCAAGGTTCAGCATGTTGTTTACCTAAGCGGAATTATCAATGAAAAATCATTATCCAAACACTTGTCCTCAAGAAAAGCAGTAGAAAACGAATTGGCAAAAGGCAACTACCATTTCACCTGTCTGAGAGCCGGAATAATCATTGGATCCGGAAGTGCTTCCTTTGAAATCATCAGGGACTTGGTGGAGAAGCTACCAGTAATGATCACCCCCAAGTGGCTTCGCACCAAATGCCAGCCCATTGCCATTCGGGATGTAATCAGTTTTCTGATAAAAACCATTTTTCAGCCCCAAACCTACAACCAAAACTTTGACATAGGTGGTCCCGACGTCCTTTCCTACAAAGAAATGCTACTGGGCTATGCCCAAACAAGAGGATTGAGAAGGCGAATTTTCATTGTTCCGGTAATGACACCGAAACTATCCTCCTATTGGTTGTATTTTGTAACCTCTACTTCCTACAAACTGGCAACTGCCTTGGTGGATAGTATGAAAATAGAAGTCGTTTGCAGAAATCATGATTTAAACAAAATACTTAACATCCACCCTTTTGGTTACCGGGAAGCTCTGCAGAGAACACTACAAAAGATCGAAGAACACCAAATTGTTTCCAGTTGGAAAGATTCCCTGGTAAGCGGAAGACTGAACTTTACCATTTCGGAATTCTTAAATGTCCCTTCGTTCGGTTGCTTTAAAGACAAACGAAGCAAACCGATAGAAGATTTCAAAAAGTGCATAAATAAAGTATGGAGTATTGGTGGAGACCGTGGCTGGTACTATGCCAATTGGTTATGGAGAATTCGAGGTATTGTCGACAAATTATTTGGAGGAGTTGGATTACGAAGAGGCAGAACCCACCCCTCTCAATTATCTGCTGGTGATGCCGTTGATTTCTGGCGCGTACTTTATGCCAACAAGCAGGAGGGCCGTCTACTACTCTATGCCGAAATGAAACTACCCGGGGAGGCATGGCTTGAATTTAAAATCATCAACGGAAGCTTGTGCCAAACAGCAACCTTTCGTCCCAAAGGGCTTTGGGGAAGGTTGTATTGGTTTGGGGCCTACCCATTTCATGGAATCATATTTAATGGACTGATCAATAAATTGACCAAATAAATGAAGCTATCTGTATTCTGGTTCAGGCGGGATTTAAGACTCTTAGACAATACGGCATTGCATCATGCCCTATCATCGAATCTGCCCGTACTCCCTCTTTTTATCTTTGATGAGAACATATTGGATGAACTCCCAAAAGAGGATTCCAGAGTATCCTTTATATACAATACTCTAAGATCCCTCAACAAACAACTGTCATCTTTCAACACTTCTTTGCTTTGTCTAAAAGGAGACCCGGTAAAAGTTTGGAAAAACTTACTCTCTCACTATGATGTAGCCCGGGTATTCATCAACAAAGATTATGAACCCTACGCTTTACAAAGAGACGAGAGCGTAAAATCGCTTTTAAACCAATACGGAATCCCCCTGCACTCTTTTAAAGACCATGTAATTTTCGAGGAAAATGAAATTGTAAAACAAGACGGATCGCCCTATACCATTTTTACACCCTACAAAAAAAAGTGGTTGCAAGCTTATCCGTCCAACTCCTTTGCTCCACTAAATGAAGCAAAATTCAACCAGTTTCATACATTCACCAGCCCCATGCCAACGCTTAAAGAACTGGGCTTTCAATCTTCTTCAATAAAAGTGAGGGATTACGACCTTTCCCATTTGCAGCAATACGATTCCAAACGCGATTATCCGGCAGAGGATGTTACCAGCTACCTCAGTCCCCATCTAAGATTTGGAACGGTTAGCATTCGCAAGATCATTGAGGACTTACAACCCGAACAGGAAGTTTTCCTAAGCGAATTGATCTGGAGAGAGTTCTTCATGCAGATTCTGTTCCATTTCCCACAAGTGGTCAACCAAAACTTCAAACCGAAATACAATGGCATTCAATGGCGAAATAACGAACAGGAGTTCGAAAAATGGTGCCAAGGCAAAACAGGATACCCCCTGGTTGATGCCGGAATGCGACAACTAAACACTACTGGGTATATGCACAACCGGGTTCGCATGGTTACCGCCAGTTTTTTATGCAAACACTTGCTAATTGACTGGCGCTGGGGAGAAGCCTATTTTGCTAAGAAATTACTGGACTACGAATTGTCTTCGAACAATGGTAACTGGCAATGGGCAGCTGGAACCGGATGCGATGCCGCCCCCTACTTCAGAGTATTCAACCCAACAGAACAATTGAGAAAATTTGATCGATCCATGCAATACACCCGAAAATGGGTGCCTGAATTCGACACACCAGATTATCCTTCTCCCATTGTAGAGCACAAATTTGCACGTACAAGAGCCCTGGAAAGTTACAAGAAGGGACTTATTCTATAAATGAAACCCGTCTGACTGAGATGGAAAACAAATATTATAACATCAAAGACAATTGCAGAAAAGGTTTGATTAAACATCTATTAAAAGCCATTTCCTCAATTCAGACAATTGATAGCCCCTTCGTACTCGATGCCGGTTGCGGAACCGGAGTACCTGCCATTGCATTAACTCTAAATAACAGTGCCAATGTTGTCGCCGTTGATATTGATACAAATGCCCTCAATCAACTAAAACGAAAAATTGAAACAGCAAACCTAACCAAACAGATAACCACCATCAACTGCTCGGTATATGATCTGAATTTACAAGAAAACACTTTCGATATTATTCTTGCTGAAGGTCTTCTAAATGAAATTGGCTTTCGAAAAGGCTTTCAACACTTGGTCAAACTGTTAAAGAGAAATGGACACTTCATTATCCATGATGAGTATCGAAATCACAATAAAAAAATTGAATTCATAGAAAACAACAATTGTAAAGTACTGGATTCATATAAATTAGACGATCATGTTTGGTGGAACGATTACTACAAAGGCCTGGAGAAAGAAATATATTCTCCCGATAATTCGGATGTTTTGAATCTCTTTTCAAAGGAACTACAGGAAATTAGATCTTTCAAAAAAGATCCATCACAATACAATTCAATCTATTACATCATCAAAAAAACATAAGACCCAATTATTTCAAAAGAAGCTAACAATCCTGTACAATACTCAAGAACCAGTTACAACAGACAAAAACACTCAGGAATTTACTTCCTGTCTTATGTAATATCATCTCACTTAACTACTACTCCGCACTCAATAAAAAAACAAGAGAAACATCTTCTTTGTAAGCCAGATACCAACCCCTTGAATCTTCACATTCTTTAACAATATTTTCAATTCATTACTTCCTTTCAACTTACATATTTTTTGTAGATTTGAACACCTGCAAATTTCAGGAAAGAGTAGTTGTTTTCCGGTTATAGGTGAATACGATTTATCGGAAATCGTTTCTAATTGGAGAAAGAGGGAGAAAAGGAGCAGGATTTACATCCTTATAATTTTACTAACCAACATTCAATAAAAACCCCAATTCTAAATCGAAAAACATGATTAAAACCAAACTAATTCTTATTAGCTTAGTTATCTCTTCCTGCTGTATTACAAAAGCTCAGAAAACAATACAAAGGGACAGTCTTTTATCGGATTTTCAGTTTTTTATCGAAGCTTTGGAAAACACGCACCCCGATCCCTATACTGCCTTTGGTGGTAGAGTTTTCTTTCACCAGCAAGCTTTTGAAATTGAAAATAAATTAAAAAACAACGACTATACCAAAGAAGAATTCACATCCATTCTTTCCTCTTTTCTCTCCACCCTAAAGGATGGACACACAAACATTCGCAATACGGAAAAAAACAAGAATGCCACCAATCTAACACTACCCCTAACCCTGGGAAATTCGGGCGATGAATTGTATATCACCTCACTGCCCGAGATACACAAAGAGCTTTTGGGCAGTCGACTGGTATCAATAAATGATGTTCCGGCCCAACAACTATTCGACAAAACCGGAGAATTGAATCCTACGGAGAATCATTATGGAAAAACCCTCCGATTCAGGAAATCGTTTGCCAAATTCGATTACATGAAGCGTTTGCTTCCCAACACCACCCCTGATATTAAACTACAAATAAGAAAACCCAATGGAAAATTAGAGGTTTTGCCTCTAAAATATTTAACGCCCAAAGAATACCAAAATACAAAACTGACCGAGGTCGAATCATGGGATCAACTCAATAACAAATACATGTACTACCAATTCCTGGATAAGAAAAAGGAAACCATGCTATTCCATCTTGGATCGGTTATGTCAAAAGAAGCTTTCATTATCATGAAAGAAATGAATTTCTCGAACATGGGAATGATGCTCAATTTCTTTTACAGCGACCTACTGAATCGGAAAAGACCTAAGGAGACAGACAAAGCAATAGAAGAACTTCCCTCGATAGTAGAGCTTTTCCACAACATGCTGGTCGAAATGAAAAAGAATCATTCGGAAAACCTGGTCATCGACCTGCGTGGAAATACTGGAGGATTTACATCCATAACCCTGCCAACCCTTTATCAATTGTACGGAGACGACTTTTTGCGAACCGATTTCAACACCAAATACATTCGCAAAATCTCCCCTTTGTATATGAATAAGCTTGGCACCACACTGGAAGCTTACAACAAGAAACACAGCTCCAATTACGAATTTGGAGATTATATCTTTCAGAACAAATCAGAAAAGGAAAAACCATCCATTGAGGAGGAACGAGCTAACTTCATCGCCAAAAGATCGAATCTTTCACCAAGGGTCAAAGATTTCGATGGCGAACCAATTTATCGCCCCAAAGAAATTATTGTAATAACCGATGACAGAACCTATAGCGCTGCCTTTCATTATGCATTCTATCTCTGGAAAATGGGGGCTACTATTGTTGGCGTTCCCTGCTGTCAGGCTCCGAATACCTTCATGGAAATAACCTCTTTTACATTGCCCAAAACAAAAATAAGTGGGTCCATTTCCAACAGCTACCAACTGTACTTGCCTCCAACCGATCGTCGGGCCAAAACCTTCTACCCCAACCATACGATGAACTGGGAAGACTTTCAAAAATACAACTTTAACAAGCAGGCAGAGCTAATGTATACTCTGGATTTACTGAAAGAAAAAAGCAAACAATCTCTGACTAAAACGAAATAGTCGACCCCGTCGGAGCAATTCATAAATGGTGTGTGTCTGCTCTTCTACAAAAAAGCAGACACACTCTTCCATCACCTGTTGTATGATAAATTGGCTTTCAATTGTGTTCCCCTATCAGTGGGCAATACATTGCAAGAGGAAGGAAAGACAGGAACCAAAATCTTCTGAAAAGATCAATTCATCCGGAACGAAAAAAACTACCCCCACAGTTCCCCCCTAATAAGTCGGACTGAAATGATGATTTCCCCCTCCCCAGGCAAGTAAAACCAACCAATTTTATCAAAATAGAAGCCCCAAAACATGGATCCTGATAGATTTTTTCACTTTCATTTCCATACCATCCCTTCATTTGAAACTCCGGCTTTATAATTGATAGACAAACATTAGAAAGTGTTTGCCTGCTCCCATTCATTTCGTTTATTCAGCAATCTCAAAGATACAAATTACAAAAAAGCAAATAAATTGTAATTCACTGAAAATAAAAGCGTACCTTTGTCGTAACATCAGATTTAAGGAGGTGGGCTTTTATCTACAAATTCCATTCTTACGTTTAGTTCATTACCAATCTTTTCGTAAAAATTGTATCTAAAAACACACTTCAAAAACAATCCACAACAGGATCAGAATTGTTCTGTTGCAGTATTACCGACTACTATTCCACAACAATGGTAATAGTATTTGTTTTGCGGGAGACGATTTCGAATGTAGTATTGAAATTATATCAACTTTTTTTTGACTTTGTTGCTTCAAAAAAAGGAATCAGTACAAACCTCTTAGTTACCGCCCACCAGGCGGCAGGAAAATAGAATACAGCGGACTGGTCCCATTTCCCTGGCAGAAATGCGGAAGCAAGCCAAAACAGTGAAAAAACAAAATGATTGTATTGTTTTAACTTACAATCAATTCTTATAATTAAACATTAGTAGTAACAAAAAATTCTAACAACGAAAAAAGGATAAATTAATTTATGGGTAGATCACAAGAAACCTTCAACAAAAAAGAAGTAAGAAACAAAAAAGAGAAAAAGAGAAAAGAGAAAGAGAAGAAAAAGTTAGCCCGGAAGGAGAATGAGAAAAAGAGCAGCCTGGATGACATGATTGCTTATGTTGACGAAAATGGAATGATTACTTCCACTCCTCCCGATCCCACCAAAAAGAAAGATATCAAACTGGAAGATATCGAGATTGGAATTCCGAAACATGACTCAATTCAAGATGACGATCCTATCCGAAAGGGAACAGTTAGCTTTTTTAACGAGTCCAAAGGTTATGGTTTTATTAAGGATTCCGAAACCAAGGAGAGTGTATTCGTACATGTAAACAATACACTTGATGACATCAAGGAAGGCAATCTGGTTAACTTCGAAGTTGAAATGGGACAAAAAGGCCCAACTGCTATAAAGGTGAAACTGGTTAAATAAGAGAAGGAAACAAAGAAGTCCTGCTGGACTTTCTTCTCCTGACTTATAATAGATATAAGGGATTTCAGCATATTACAATTGAATCGGATTTAGTATGTTGAATTCCCCTCTCTTGCTTGTAGCTATAGTACTCCCCCTTTTAGGCTTCCTTCCCGATTAGCTACTCCATCCAACAGCAGGCAACACCATTGCCTCATCCCCGTCCTAATATATCAAAGGGTACAGTTCCTATTAAAATATAGCGATTTCAGGAAATATTATCTCCAAAAACCTGAAATAGAAACATTCTTTTTGTTAAATTTAATATTCTATTGCAAAACCTTTATCTAACAAAAGAGATTTTAAAACTATTGGAATATGAGCTCAAGAAGTCCATGGATACTGTTAGCATTACTACTATGCGTTGCCTGTCAAACCGTAAAAACAGTTGATTCAAATACAACCAACAATGCAAAGCTATACAAGCAGGCAATACAAAATGCAATGTACCCCGAAGAAAGCAAAGTAGACACGAGCCTGGTGGCAGTCAACAATCAAAACAGAAACCTGGTTTGGAAAGAAATAAATGGAGAGGAATACATACTGGTAGTAACCTGGAAGCAAAACATTTCCTACTATGAACCTTACATCGACTCGGCCTATTACAATACCGGCAACTATCCGATATGGGTAACCACAGCACCGGAATTACTGCAGAGAATGAAACAGGAGAAAGTAAAGGATACGGATCTTCGGTTAAAACAACTCCTGGGCCTACCTCCCAATTCGATTTACAACTATTTTATTGAATTTTGGGTGAAACCGGGTGATCTTTTCCGCCCCTGCCCCGACAATGAGATTACAGATAAGCAATGTGATTTGTGCTTTCCCTCCAATACAGATGCCTCCCACATCTCGTGGATCAACAACAACAGAATCGACCGGTACTATCAGTGCGATCTGTTCAATCAATACCCCTGGACACAACTGGGCTATACCTACGATTGGAATCCAAATAACAAAACTCATATCGGACTAAGTGAATTCGTTATAGGAAAAGACAAAAACATCAAAGTGAAGGCAATCTACACAACCAAAGACTATCTGACAAAGTCCATCCCCTCCCAAAACAACTAGAGAAAGGGATACCCACAACAAGAAATAGAAAAAACAAGGTAAAAACCGCAAAGAAGATTTTGGCTCAATTTTCTCTGCGGTTTCTGCATTATATACTCCACTTAAGGCTATCGAATCGCAAGAATCAATTCCTTTTCCGCTAAAGGCTTCGATAGCAAATACTCAATCGTTCGATAAAGGGCTGAAACAACAACCTGAAACCATCGAAAAAACTAAGGCCTCCATTTTTTTTTACAGAAACATGTAAAATAATTTTTGCATTGTTAAAACATCTTCGTAAATTCAATATACTTAACAAATTACACGAATACCGATCCTTTACATCCTCTCAATGTCAATCCTCTCCAATATTCACGGGGACATTTTGCAATATAGCTTTAATTCAATACTACAATATATAAATCCGGGCAAGAGTCATAAAGTAAATCTCCCTTTAGAAACACCTGCTTTCAATTTGTAACTTAAATCATAAAAAGATGAATATTAAGACTAAATTTAAGGCGATTCCAAAGAAGAATCCGGCCAAACCAGAAGATCCCACTAAATACTATGCGCACGTGGTAAGCAAAGATACCTACGACATTTCGAATGTAGCTCATCGTATTTCTGACATTTCCTCTTTAAGCATTATGGATGTTCATGCCGTACTTTTAGGCTTAAGCAAAGTATTTCCGGATATGCTATGCGAAGGCAACCGGATCCGCTTGGAGGGGCTAGGAACTTTTTCACTTGGAGTAAAAAGTGATGGGGAAACAAACGAGGACGATATAACTGCACACAACATCAAAAAAGTTCGTCTAAAATTCTCACCCGACAACCAACTAACCGAAGTGCTTCAGCAAACCAAATTCGAGAAAGTAGATTAAGAAACACCGTTCTCATCAAACAGAAGTAGTTGTTTTGGTTAGCCATTTGATTTTCGAGACAAATGGTGTCAATTGTAAGCTTTGTTCAGGCCTGCTCCCCCGACCAGGGAGTAGGTTTTTCTATTCTATAAGACACGCCCATCTCGAAAACAAAACACACCCATCTCGAAAGCAAAACACGCCCATCTCGGAAGCAAGACACGCCCATCTCGGAAGCAAGACACGCCCATCTCAGAAGCAAAACACGCCCATCTCAGAAGCAAGACACGCCCATCTCGAAAGCAAGACACGCCCATCTCGAAAGCAAAACACGCCCATCTCGAAAGCAAAACACGCCCATCTCGAAAGCAAAACACGCCCATCTCGGTATTGTAAGATCCAGTAATTTTATCGAAAAAAAACAAAACCTTGTACAAGCTAAAACAAACTTGCTTCAATTTCACAACACACAAAAGAAAGGCAACCCATTTGAGTTACCTTTCCTTTTATTCTCATCCCCAATGGGATGCTTTTATCTTTTCGAGTAATACTTAAAAAATTCCGGGAATACCAGGAAGCTGTCCTACCAAAGCCAATGAAACGATACAAACAATAAACATGGCTCCGGGAATAATAAGCTTTTCCTTCATGGTTAATTCCTTGGCTCGATCACGATCACCAATCAATCCAAGGTTATCCAAAAGCATGGTGAACGCCCATCCAAATACAGGATTTACGAAAGCACATGCAAAAATACATGTTCCTGCACTTAAGGAATCTTTGTGTTTGTGTACCATTTGCATACCTGCCTCAAGAAGAGGTAAAAATACACCAACAATAAGTGCTACTCTAAGCACAGGCTCCCACATAGCTAAATCCATTGGATAACCAAGCACTGACGCCAATACGCAAAATATAGCCGTCAGCAATGCTCCTCCAGGTATCGGACGTTTGGCAATGGCTGCCGGAATCATGTAGGTACCCCAAGAGGAGGCAATGTTTCCGCCACCCAATACAGCCCCAAACATCTGACGAAGCGAAGCTACAGTCATCGTATCATCAACATCCATTAGCACATTCTTTGCTTTCTTTGGGTAGTTCAGTTCCTGAAACACACGATGTCCCAAATAATCAGGCGACCACATGGCTACCGCAAGTATTGCAAAAGGAATCACGGCAATAAAGTGTCCCAGATCGGGCCATCCCAATTGCCATCCTGTATTTTCACCCCACCACCACAAGGGGTTCATGTGAGGAAGTCCAGGCTTAGTGGAAAATGCAAAATCAGCTCCCATTGTATAAGCAATGATACCGGCAAGTGCAGAACACAATGGAATGGCCAACCATCGCTTATTTACACGGGCCAGGTAGGCGTATATCAGAATCGTTACACCAATAACAGCAAATGAAACGGCACTCGCATTGGCGCCTGAAGCCCAATTCTCCAGTTTGGTAATCTGCCCAATAAGTCCAACGGCTCCCAGGTAGATCAAGAGACCTCCACGCACACCAACTCCCGTTAGAGCCATTAGTTTAGACCCCCCTTTGGTGATACTCAATGCAAGTCCAAATACTCCGATCAGAATCCCCAAAGCCAGAGGATGACCTCCAGCCGCTGCAATAATAGGAATCAGGGGAATCATCGGACCGTGAGTTCCGGCGAGGTTGGCATTGGGATTTAGGATTGCTGAAAAAAGGATCACAAAAATACCTCCTGCAATCAGAAGTTCGTAACGAACATTCTCCGCAATAAATTCAGGGGATAACCCAAACTGTGCCGCAAAAGCTGCGACCATAGCGGTAACCATAACCACCTTACCAATAGTGGCTGCAAGAGCAGGAACTAAATCCTCAAATTCTATGTGAAAATCTCTAAAGGGAAGATGAATCCGCCAGCGACGGAACTTCATAATGGACAATTCGTGTTCCAGATAATCGGCTCTACTTTCGAACTCCTGAGCTTTTTTCCTACGTGCTCGATAGGAGTGGTGTTTTGAGTCTTTCATTTTGGTTTTCTCGTCAATTTAGATTACGGCTCCTCTTAACTATCTCTATTACTTCATCCTAAGAAGTATTTAAAGGTCGTAAAACTAATAAATTCGATTGATTGACCAAACTCCCAACAACCACTACACCAATCGGTTACAACTATTAAGTAAATTAAAACAAAGCCAACTTATTTTGGAGTCCCATCCGATACTTAACAGCACTTAACACTTAAATAACTTAGTATCTGTAACCTTAACACTTCAATTTAAAACAATACAAAATAAAAAGAGATGCCAATTTCTCTATTTGTCGCAATGCAATACTAACTTTATAGTAACACAAAAAAAATTTCTTTTTCGAAACAAACTCATTGTTGAAGAGAAAATTACTTGCTGATTAATGTCTAATATCACAATTCTATGCACCCTCTTTTATTCATTACATGCAATTGCTTACAAGGAGAGAAACACCTATTACACTGCACATTTATTAACCAACTAGCTTGCCTGCGGCTACAAAACTCCCTATTAACAATTTATAATTGCTGATAACGATTGATTAAGCACAGAAAATAAAAAGACACCACCTCTCGATAGACATTTGCATATTGAAACAATCGCTACAAAATTGAGCAACTAAGCTTTTTTAAACTTCTTTCTGGATTCTTCAATAGCCGCCATGTTTTCCACGGCCCAATTGGTTAATGCATGTATGTGGGTCAGTAAGGATTTCCCTCTCTACGAAAATTCATATTCCACTTTGGGTGGAACCACGGGGTAAATCGTCCCTTTGGCCAAACCGTCTTTCTCCAGGGAACGAAAGGTAATCCTATGCACTCCCAGCGATACATCACCCCTTATCTTAGGTAATTCATTCATCCGCACTTTCAACTACAGCCATCATAGGCAGGATTACTATGGATCAGTTATCGCCGAGGCAATCCATTCCAATTCTTCCCGGATTGGTTCAGCAGCCATATTTTTTTCTGTTTTTTATTCATTTTACAGCATTGGTTTTCAACAATGGTTACTTCCGGGTAAGTACCGCACAAGGATGTAACTTGTTGTATTACAGGTTTCTTTTGATCATTTTTGTGACTTTAAGTGATCAAAATAATTTAGTAATAGAATTCTGTTTACTAGTTGGAATAATAGAAAGATGATGCATATAAAGCTCCCAAAAAAGATAAAACATATTCTAATTCTTGGATTTGTTGCCGGTTTTATTTTGGCTTTAGGTACAACACTTGGTTCTGGCTATATGATTGAAGCCACAAGCAAAGACAATTTTTGTATCAGCTGCCACTCAATGAAACCCTTCCGCACCGCCTGGAAAAAATCCAAACATGGGGGGCGCAATTCCAAGGGTCTGGTGGCCCAGTGCACGGATTGCCACCTGCCCCATGGCGATTTAATAAATTACGTCTCAGCAAAAGCCTATACCGGTATGCATGATTTTGTTCAAAATTTAATCATTGATCCCAATGAACATGATTGGATAGGCAAGACCGAAGCCCGACGGGAGTTCACCTATGACAATTCCTGCTTGAAATGTCATCAAAACCTGACGGAAGGCTTGACAATTTCAGGGATTATGGCCCACCGGGAATATTTTTTGGGTGACCTGGACAAACGTTGTGTGGATTGCCATAAACATGTTGGCCATAAGGATCTGAAAACAGAAGTAAAGAAATATTTCGGTCAGTGAAATTAACCGGCTTTACTTGACCACCTATATTAGAGTAGTTCAGGAATTATATATAGTTACATATTAAACAAGAGGAATCATGAAAAAAATATGGATGTTCTTTTTTCTGATGGGGATTATTCTTAGTCTTCTGTTCAGCTTTTCTTTAGCCACGCAGCAGCAAAACCCTAAAGTAACAAATAAAGCTGTTGAGAGGGAAAGTGGAATTGAGCTGCATCCCAAAACAATTCTTGTGAAAAGGGGATATACAGAGGAGGCCAGGAGATGTATTGAATGCCACTCGCAAAAGACTCCGGGAGTTGTTGAGAACTGGAAAAACGGGAAAATGGCTCATGCTTCTGTTTCCTGTTATGATTGCCATGGAGTCGAAAAAGACTCGCCTATGGCCTCCCAATGTGAGGGAATGGAGAGCACAGATATTTACACATCCCCCATGGTCTCCTCGGCAACTTGTGCCCGCTGCCATCCACGGGAAAACGAGCAGTTTCAAAAATCTTCCCATGCTAAACCAGCGAATAAAATAATCACGGAAGTAGGTTGGACCAAACAACTTATGCATATTGAAGGACATCCGGCAATAGGGGAAAATACAGGCTCCAAAACCAATAACGTCCCTCGAAATACATGTCAGCAGTGCCATGGTACAAATGTAGAGTTAAGGGCTGACAACAAACCCATTAATATGACCTGGCCAGGTGGTGTTGGAACGCGTTACCCCGATGGAGCAATTGGAAATTGTACCGTTTGCCACACACGTCATGAGTTTTCAATAGCAGAAGCCCGTAAGCCAGAGGCATGTGCAAGCTGCCACCTGGGGAACGACCACCCCCAGATGGAGATATTTGAAGCATCCAAGCACGGGCAGCTATACAATGTTCACGGGGAAGATTGGAACTTTGAAGCGGCACCCGAAACATGGGAACCCGGCGATTATGATGCTCCAACATGCGCTGTTTGCCACTTGAGCGGAATAGGAGAACTTAGCTCTACCCATAATATAAATGAGCGATTGAAGTGGAACCTTCACGAGCATCGTTCAGAAATACGTAGCGGTGAACGCGGAAATGGCATGGAAGGTGAGAAACAAATGAGAAAGGTATGTTCAAGTTGCCACAGTTCTTTGCATACAGGAGTTCAACGTGAAGTGCTGGACGAAGCTGTTGCGCTGTATAATGCCTATTGGGATGAAGCTGCAGCTATGGAAAAAGAACTGGCAAGTAAAAACCTCTTGGGTAAAAACCCATGGAATGATGGGTTCCTGGAGCTTAAGTTTCATCTATACCATCATTCCGGCAGACGGGCGAGAATGGGAACCGCCATGCATGGAACTGATGTTGCCCAGATGCAAGGATTTTTTCAGATGATGCAATTATTGGAAGATATGAAAGCAATCTACAATTACCGCATTAAGAACAATAAGATTGAAGACCTTTCACATGTAATGGATGGCAGGTATTAAAATCTTAGGGCTTTAAAATAAAACAAGGTTACAACAAGAGATCTTTCGGTCTCAAGTGTTGTAACCTTACTTTTTTATTTCTGGTAGTTAAGCCTTAAACTTCTTCCTGGATTCTTCAATGGCAGCCATGTTCTCAATTGCCCAATTGGTCAGATTATTAATGTGGGTCAGTAAGGATGCTCCCCTCTCGGTAATTTCATATTCCACCTTTGGGGGAACCTGGGGGTATATGGTTCGTTTAACCAATCCATCCGCTTCCAGGGAACGTAGCGTAACGGTCAGCATTTTCTGTGAGATATCCGGAATGGTTTTATTCAATTCATTGAATCGGATTTTTTCAACTTCGCCTAAAACCATGAGCACCAGTATCGACCACTTATCACCCAACCTGTCCAGAACCCCTCTTACGGGGCAATTCTCTACAATCGAAAATTTTTCCAAATTATTTCCCATGCTATCTAATTGATTTTCAATACTAGTTTCATCAAAGTAAGTAGAGCACTTTATCGTACCTTCTTGTTTGATACAAGCTCCCCTTCTACCTTTGACTTACCAAAAGTAAGTTATTTCCATTTAGAAAGCAATAGATATTTAACAAGTTAACACTAGCAAAATGACTAAAATTTTAATCACAGGTGCCTCAGGGAGTTTGGGGAAATCAGTTATTAAGCATTTACTGAATAAGGTGGAAGCCGAAAATATTGCAGTATTGGTTCGAAATCCTGAGAAATTAGAGGATTTGGAATTAGATGGAGTGGATATTCGAATTGGCGATTACAATAATTACGAATCCCTTCTGGCAGCATTTAAAGGAATCGATAAGCTTTATTTTATTTCCGGCAGCGAATTCGAAGGTCGCTCAAAACAACATGAAAATGTTGTAAACGCAGCCAAAAAAGTAGGTATAAAGCAGGTTGTATACACCAGTTTTCTACGAAAAGATGAAACCGCAGCTTCACCTATTTCGTTCGTAGTGGCTGATCATATCGACACCGAAACCTGGTTGAGAGAATCCGGAGTGAATTATACCATATTAAAACACAATTTATATATGGATATGCTGCCTCTATTTATCGGGGATAAGGTATTGGAAACAGGCCTAATCTATCAACCGGCCGGTGAGGGAAAAGCGGCTTTTACACTTCGCGAGGACATGGCAGAAGTTGCGGCACACATTCTTACTACCGACGGGCATGAAAACAAAGAGTACGATATTACTTCCGATAAAGCCTATTCTTATAATGACATTGCTGCGATTATTTCAGGCATTACCGGAAAAACAGTTGGCTACACATCACCTTCTGTTGAAGAGTTCAATAAAACATTGGCGGATGCAGGTGTGCCGACGCCATTTATTGGCTTGTTTGCAGGATTTTCACTGGCAATGGAGCAGGGAGAACTTGACAATACAAACTCAGTAATTGAACAATTGATTGGTAGAAAAGCCACTTCGGTGGAGGAATATTTAAAAGAAGTTTATTCATAATTCATTACAAACAATTAGTACCATGGATTTAAGTGCTATTGAAAAAGCGATCAAAACAAACGTTTACCATATCCATCCGGACCTAAAAGTTCCCTATCATGAACATGGAACTCAAGATGAAATTTTTTACTGCATAAAGGGTTCCGGGATTGGTATAGTAGACGGCAAGGAGGTAGAGCTAAGTGTAGGAGATGTATTGGTTGCTCCTGCCGGTAGCATGCATACCCTTAAAACCGATGAAGAGCTATATGTAACGGCTTTCCTCATCCCTGTCAACAGAATCATTTGCCACTGCAAACAGGTGAGTTACGGAGATATCCGTAAAGCAATGGTTGGTGGTGCCCGTACTGTAGAGGACATACAAAAAATTACAGGAGCAGGAACCGAGTGTGGGAATTGTATTGAGGATATTAAAAAGATATTAGCCTTAGCCTGTAGCTGCAAAATGGTTACTATGGATTCTGTTGTTGACGCAGTTAAAAATGGAGCAGATACTGTTGAAAAAATAGGAGCCCTAACAGGAGCCGGCACCGATTGTGGAAATTGTAAACTTCTATTACAGAAGATGATTGACACAGAGAGGTAATTTGGGAAAATCTGTTATCAAGCATTTTCTGAAAAAGACGAAAGTGGAAGTGGAAGAATTCAACAAAACTTTAACCGAAGCCAGTGTCCCCCAGGAGTACATAGGACTTTCTGCCGGATTTTCATTGGCGGTAGGTGAAGAAGAACTCGACAACACCAACTCCATTATGGAGTAGTTGATGGGAAGAAAAGCCACTTGGGTAGAGGACTATTTAGGAAAAGTATATTCATTACAAACAATTAGTACCATGGATTTAATCAATATTGAAAAAGCGATCGAAACCAATTTATATCATATACACCCGAAAAGTAATGCCCCTTTGCATACACATGAAGGACGTGACCAAATTTATTACTGTATCAAAGGCTCGGGTTTTGGTATTTTGGAAAACCAGGAGATCGAATTAAACGTGGGGGATTCCTTTATTGTTCCTGCCGGAACATTGCATACCCTTAGAAGCGATGGAGATCTTTATGTTGCGGATCTTCTTGTTCCCCAAGTGGATGATTAGATTAAATAATGATATGAACTGCAAAAGCCGAGTTCAACATCTCGACTCTCGCCCGTTCAAAACACCAAGCAAGAAAAGGCCCACTCAATCGGTGGGCCTTTTCATTTTCAATAAATTCAAAAAAGGAAATACTCAAGGTTACCGATAAACTAAAGGCTACTGCTCCAGAACCCTCGATAGCCATCTTCAGGGTAATTTCTCTCATAAAGTAGCTGCATTAATCATCTGGTTGGCAAAACGAGCAAGTATACGAAGTTCCACTGTCAATCCCTTCCTTGTATTTTAGGAGGCGCTTCTTCCGGATTGCTTTCAAATCGTCTCTGTTTACAACGATATTCATCCCGTTCAAAGGAGCTGTAACACAGGCAAACTTTTGCACTCCATCCACCTCCACAACACAACCCCTGCAACAACCCTTTTTCCGATTGGCTCGATAGCAAGGCGCAGGGATACCGATCTTTGCCCTACCAGCCACATCAACGATATTTTTATCGTCCGGCGTTACTTCAATTACCCTTCCATCTATTGTGATATTCATTTTCTCAAAAACAGGGTATACAGCTGCATTACCAAATAAAGGTAAACCTGCGGGTTTCGAACATCCGCAACTTGGTTGTACTGGTTCCCCATCCTTTTCAATTCGGCTTCGAACTTCTTTATCGTATCTGCCTTCCTTTGGATTGATCATTTGCTTACCTCCCTCTTCGAAACGGTGATAGCTTAAAATGATGTGTTCACTATGAAATTTACCACTTTTGTCTTTGTTTATCCATAGCTCCCCAATTCTTTTTACGAAACTTTTACATTCTACTATATAACTCTTATTTCACCGCAGTTTACTCAAATGGCCACAGATTATGGCACGGAGCTACTTTGCGATTTCTGCACGGAGTAATAGATATCTTACCCACGCAAAAAGGCAGATCGTTTTTTTTGCAATCTTAGTTTTTTCCACTCATTAAACCCGGCCTTTGGAGCGTAAACTGCGCAAGCCTGCTCCCTGCTACAAGCTGTACAACATTTACCATAACAACAAAAGGTTTCGGAATCCACAAAAAGGACAAGGCAGCAGGCTCCTCCTCTTCCCAATGGATCAACCACCCGGGCAAGCCCTCCTCCACTCTATGCATGGAAACCCCAAAGGGCTTGTGAACCAACTCCCCCTTCCCCTATTTGGAAACATTATGCTTATCTGATTAAAGCAAATGGATTGATTTTTTGCTAAATTCACCGATTAACCATAATCTCTATTCTTTAACAAAAGGGATTACATCTATCTCATTAGGGTATTTTTGGCCCTTTTGTGGGATAAAGGGATGATATAAACCCGTTATAGCCAATAATTCAAAAGATGAATAACATGAATAAAATTTACAATGCAAAAAATATTCTCTTCATAATTCTGCTATTTAATTTTGCTTTTTCCACTCACCTATTTTCTCAAAACAATTACAAAAGAAAAATATCCATCAGCGAATGGCTTGAGGAAATGGAGAAATGCAAAGACAAGAGATATTTGTTAGAAGACACCGAAATTTATTACGATTATCGCAAAGATTCTCTTTACTCTTGTATGCAACCCAGAGGCATTATGCCAACAGCTAAGGATAAAAAAAGTGAAAAAAAAATATTTCCATTTGTCCTAATTAAAAATTGCAAATTACCGAATAACTCAACCTGTCAGGTTCGAAATGTGATTTTCCATAATAATGTATCGTTTTTAAAATGTGAGGGAGCTGGTCAACTTATTTTTTATAATTGCACATTTAAGCAAGGGCTGGACATTCGTCATTCTAATTTGGGAACAATAGAATTTTGTTATTGCTCTATACTGCAAAGAACTGTCGTCCTTGAATTGCAAATTAATCTACTCTTATTCAGTAATTGTTCGCTCTACACCGACCATAAGATTGTACAAACCAGGCAACGTTACGGATTTGAAAAAGAAAATCAAACTTATCAGTTTCTTTTCAGGATTAGTCAGAATGAAGAAAAGATAAATACATTTTATTTGAGCGATTGCAAAATCTTGCCAACTGAAGTAACGCCTATACTATCTTTTATAGGTGGTAAATATGATGTTATTCACTTTCAAGGGATTGATTTTTCCAACAGTATTCTGAACTTTATTCGTTGTTCCGTAAAGGAAAATTTTACAGTTCAGAAATGTAAGTTTAAACTACCATTTGGAACAAAAAAATTTAATTTCCCAAAAGACAATACGTCTTTTAATTGGAACCAAATAGATTCGGTGGGACTTGGATACTATACGACTTATGAACAAGCACCCTATACCCATAAAACAGATACCCTAATTTCGGATGTTGACCTTTTTAATGAACTGAACAGCTCCTATCGAAAGTTTTTTTCGATGTACAGAACCCAAGGCGATATCGAATCTGCCAACGCTTGTTATAAACAGTTGAAAGACATGGAAACTGGGAAATATCACCATTTGTACCAACTTGATCCAAGTACCAATAAATGGTTCAGTTGGCGGTTTAACCAATTTCTAAAATATTTTTCAGAATATGGGACCAATCCAGTACAATCATTGATCATTTCAATCTGGGTAATTCTTATTTTCGCTGCTGTGTACTTCTTTTTTTACAGCGATTGGGATGGCATAAATCGAGTATTTTTGATTAAAAAGCATAGAACCATTATGCAATATTTCAGCTCGGAGCAAAGATTGGAGGATTTTTATACAGAGAACTACATAGAGGATTTTAAAACTTTTGCTGAGTATAAAAAGGAAATGAAAGAGAGCAAGGTTCTTGTCCCATTGTTTATTGTTTTGCTCGGAAAGCCTTTGTATTTGTTTTCAGTAATCAAATATAAAGTTGTAAGCTTCATTTACCGAAGAACAGAACTACTACAAGGACGATGGATAGACCTCAAATCTACACGCAAAGTGCTTGTAGGTATTACGGTTTTCATTTCTGTGATAATTTACCTGATTTACCTTGGATTAATTCGTGCTCTTAATGCCACAACCTTAAGTATTAATGCTTTTTCAACGCTTGGTTTTGGAACGATACCTGTAAAGGGAGCATCACGATACATTACTATAATTGAAGGATTTTTAGGCTGGTTTCTTTTGAGTATTTTTAGTGTTTCCCTGATAAGTCAAATGTTGCAGAATTAAAAATAATTACTGGCTATAACAGGCGCTCATATACTTGCGAAGCCAAAGGGAATAAAGCTCCCCGAATTCCTTACATCTGGCGCAGCAATTCATATAACCGCCCTGCAACAAGCAACAAAGAAAGGCCCACTCAACCGGTGGACCTTTCTTTTATCTCTAAAATCAAAAACTATTTAATTCTCACTACAATTACTGATTCTTGAACACCAGCTCCCCCTTCTCCTGGTCCACCAAAATGCTTTGATCAGCCGTAATGGTCTCGGCCAGGATCTGCTTGGAGAGCTCGTTGAGCACTTGGCGTTGAAGTACCCGCTTGATGGGGCGTGCGCCAAACTGGGGATCGAAGCCCAGGGTACCCAGATAATCCACAGCAGCATCGCTTAGCTCAATCTTCACATCCTTTTTCATTAGCATCTTCTGTATTGCAATGAACTGCAATCGTACAATATGTTTTACTTCCTCCCGATCCAGGGGCGTAAATACGATGGTCTCATCAATACGGTTCAGGAACTCGGGCCGGATGGTCTTCTTTAGCAATTCCAGCACTTCCTCTCTTGCCTGCCAGATCAGCTCTCCCCGGTTGCCATTGTTTATCTGCTCCAGCTTCTCCTGGATCAGATGGGAACCTACGTTGGAGGTCATGATCACGATGGTGTTCTTGAAATCCACCGTACGCCCCTTGTTGTCGGTTAAACGGCCATCGTCCAGCACCTGTAGCAGAATGTTGAACACATCGGGATGGGCCTTCTCGATCTCATCCAGCAGCACCACCGAGTAGGGCTTGCGGCGCACCGCTTCGGTCAACTGTCCCCCCTCATCGTAGCCCACGTAGCCCGGAGGCGCTCCGATCAAACGAGACACGGAATGCCGCTCCTGGTACTCCGACATGTCGATACGGGTCATCTGGTTCTCATCGTCGAAGAGGAATTCGGCCAGGGCTTTCCCCAGCTCGGTCTTTCCCACTCCTGTTGTGCCCAGGAAGATGAAGGAACCGATGGGCCGTTTCTCGTCCTGCAGGCCGGCACGACTTCTACGCACGGCATCGGACACAGCCTGAATGGCCTCATCCTGCCCCACCACACGTTTGTGCAGCTCCTCTTCCAGGGTCAGCAACTTCTGACGCTCACTCTTGAGCATCTTGCTTACGGGAATTCCGGTCCAGCGGGCCACCACTTCAGCCACATCCTCGTTATCAACCTCCTCCTTAATCAGAGCATCGGAATTCTGGTTGGCCTTCAACTCCTCCTTCAATCGTTCAATTTCGACCTCCACCTCTTTTTCACGACCGTAACGAATCTCGGCCACCCGACCAAAATCTCCTTCCCGTTCGGCTTTTTCTGCCTCATATTTTAAATTCTCCAATTCAACTTTGTTCGCTTGGATACCATCAATCACAGACTTTTCAGCCTCCCATTTGGCCCGGTACTGGGTGCGGGCATCGTTCAGATCAGCAATCTCACGGCTCAACTCCTCCACTTTTCGGGTATCTCCTTCACGTTGGATAGCCACCCGTTCAATCTCCAGCTGCGCGATTCGGCGCTCGATCTCATCCAAAGCTTCAGGCACGGAGTTCATCTCCAGGCGCAACTTGGCTGCAGCCTCATCAATCAGGTCGATGGCCTTATCGGGCAGAAAGCGATCAGAAATGTAACGTTGCGATAGCTCCACTGCCGAAATGATGGCGTCGTCCTTGATCCGCACCTTGTGGTGATTCTCGTAACGCTCCTTCAAGCCTCTTAATATAGAAATGGTACTCAAGGTATCGGGTTCGTTCACCATCACCTTCTGGAAACGTCGCTCCAGGGCCTTGTCCTTCTCAAAATATTTCTGATACTCGTTCAGGGTGGTAGCACCAATTGCTCTCAAATCGCCACGGGCCAATGCTGGTTTGAGTATGTTGGCCGCATCCATAGCACCTTCGCTCTTGCCGGCTCCCACCAGGGTATGGATCTCGTCGATGAAAAGGACGACCTCCCCTTCGGAGCTCACCACCTCCTTCACCACGGCTTTAAGTCGTTCCTCGAATTCCCCCTTATACTTGGCTCCTGCTATCAGTGCCCCCATATCCAGAGAGTAGATTTGTTTCGATTTCAGGTTCTCGGGCACATCCCCCTTGATGATGCGATGGGCCAGTCCTTCGGCAATGGCAGTTTTCCCCACCCCCGGTTCCCCAATCAGAATAGGATTGTTCTTGGTGCGTCGAGAAAGAATCTGAAGGATGCGTCGAATCTCCTCGTCCCTTCCAATTACAGGATCCAGTTTCCCATCCCGGGCCCGCTCATTCAAATTGATTGCAAAACGCTTCAGGGAGTTAAAAGTATCCTCGGCAGTCTGGGAATCCACCTTGGCTCCCTTACGAAGTTCCTGAATAGCCAGTTTCAATTCCTTCTCGGTAACACCATTATCCTTCATCAGCCTTGAAACACTATCATTTGTTTTTACCAGTCCCAACAAAATGTGTTCAATTGAAATGAACTGATCTCCCATCTTTTGAGACACGGCACGAGCCGCTTGCAAAGCCGCATTGGATTCCCGCGACAAAAAGGGCTCTCCTCCGCTTACACGAGGATAACCTTCTACCATCTTATCCAGCACTTGTGAAAAAGTGGCCAGGTTTACCCCCAATTTCTGAAACAGGTAGTTGCTAATGTTTTCTCCTACATGCAGAATTCCCTTCAATACATGTGCGGGTTCCACCGATTGTTGCTTGTATCCTTCAGCAATTTGAAAGGCTTGCTGTAAGGCTTCCTGTGATTTTATAGTAAAGTCATTAAAATTCATATCAATCTTTTTTAATCTTCATTCGAATGATTGTAATTCCAACAACCAATTTTCAAAAGCCTTGCCAGTCTAATTTTACTGCCATTTTGACTATGTTTATCAGAAAAACAAGTCACATTGACAATAATTGATCTTCTTTTCCTGCCCTTCTGTTCAAAGCCCCACCTACATACAAGGAAAACAAAAGGATTATTTCCAATAAAAAATTAGAGTAACGCATGGTAAGCAACTTCACCTTATTTAATACTAGTATGAGAAGCATACCATCAGGTCAATACTAAATTTACGGATCTTTTCCCAGACGAAAAATGGCAAAACATAAGATCCCTATTGTATCTTTCACCGGAAGCTTGTAACTTGGGACTTCATGCCCAAAATGAAATTCTAAAATTCACCAAAAAAATATACTTATGAAAAAGACGAGTTGGGGCCTTGCCCTCTTAACCCTGTTTGCCTGTAATCAAAAAGACCCTTCGCAGGTTCAATTCAATGGAACCATTGAGAATCCTGAAGGCAAAACAATAGTCGTAAACAGCAGTAGCCAATCCGACACTCTCACACTGGATGAAAATGGAAACTTCCAGGGCACCCTCTCCCTTTCCAAAGCCACCTACGCTACATTGAAACATGGAAAGGAAAACACCAAGATGTTCCTGATCCCCGGAAAGGATTTGCAAATCAAATTAAACACCCAGGAATTCGATGAGTCACTCACCTATGAAGGAGAAAATGCAGACATCAACAACTACCTGGCCAAACTCTTCCTTTTGAATGAAACAATCACTCCTGATATCCGAAAATTATTCTCCATGGAGGAGGCTGCTTTCATCTCTAAAATAGATAGCATCTACGAGGTGAAGCTGCGATTGTTCAATGAACTAAAAAATCAGAACCTAAAACTTGATCCCAATTTCACAAAATACGAAACAGCCAGATTATTGTACGACTGGGCTAAAAATTACAGCTGGTATCCAGGTTACTATGCTTACCTGAGCGGAAACAGAGAGTACCAGCCCTCCGAGCAGTTCAATTCCTATAGGAAGAAGATCAATTTGAATAATGCTGAAATTTTGGAGGTTGAAGAATACCAAAACTTTATCAACGAACACATTGGTTCCCTGGCCGAAAAAATCATGAAAGCCGACGAGAGCTATGAGAAAAACATGACAGGCTATACCAAGGCCAAATTTGTTGCCATCGAAAAAAATATCACCGACAAGGAGGTAATTAGCTATTTGACCTACGCTGCAACCAAAGATTATGTAGGTAGAAACGGAGCCAATGCTGATAAGGAGATCATAGCCCAATTCAAAAAGCAATGTACAAATCAGCAATGGATAACTAAAGTAGATAAAAAATTAGCCAAGTGGGCAAAACTGGCCAAAGGTCAACCAGCATTCGACTTTGATGCTGAAGATATTGAAGGCAACAAGGTAGCCTTGAGTGATCTTAAAGGTAAGTATGTTTATGTAGATGTTTGGGCAACCTGGTGCGGTCCTTGTCGAGGAGAACTCCCCTACCTGGAGAAACTGGAAAAAGAATTCCATGGCAAAAACGTGACTTTCGTAAGTATATCCGTAGATGACAACAAAGAAGCCTGGAAAAAAATGGTTACTAAAAAACAAATGAAAGGAATTCAACTACATGCTGCCAAAGCCTGGAAATCATCCATCTGTAAAGATTACATGATCAACGGAATTCCACGCTTCATGCTATTTGATATGGAAGGAAAAATCATCAACGTGAATGCACCACGTCCATCCGGTAACATTAAGGAAGTATTGAATAAGCTGGAGAACATTTAATTCTCTCGAAAATACAAAAAGAAGTTGCCCAAAGCGGCACCTTTTTTTGTACCCTATGACAATAACATCTTTCCGTTAACGAATAAAGACTCCAAAACAGAACTGGTATTACTAATAGGAAAATACAATTACATCGCCTCACTGCTCCAGGAAAAATTGACTTAGAATAAACTCAACTAATTTTAGATAACATCCAGCGTTCACTTTACTTTCTCCTGTTTAACCGTAATTTATTGTTCCACCCAGATAGTTCAAAGGCTTCCTCTCATGAAAAACAAACTGGTTCAAACCAATTAATTAAGAGCACCTTCCAGCAATCTAAAAAGTCTACTCTTTATAAAATCATGCTATAAAACAGTTTTTACTACATCCAAACATGTAGATGTTTTTATATATTTGTAGACAAATATTCACAAATCGAAAAACATAATACGAATGAAAGCAACAACTACCTGGACTAAGGGACTAGCATCCGTAATCACAGATAACAGAGGACATGAAATCACCATCGATCTTCCAGCCGCAAAAGGTGGTGAAGATCTTGGCCCCACTGCTTTTGAATTATGCCTAATGAGCTATTCTGGCTGTGTAAACACCATTTTCAATATGGTAGCCAAAAAAATGCGTATCGAATTCTCTGCCCTTGAAGTAGATACCATTGGACAACAAAATGAAGGTGCCCGTACTTTTTCGGATGTAGAAGTAGAATTGCGCATTCAATCGGAAGCAAGTGACGAAAAAATTGAGAAGTGTTTGCAACACACTCTGGAAATGTGTCCTGTTGGGGTTCTGTTTCACCAGGCGGGTGTGAAAACCACTTACAAAATTGAAAAGATGCAACAAGCATAATATTGTTCTGATATAATAGGTGGGGGCTGTCTCATAACCAAAAAGACAGTCTCTTTTTTTTGTGCCAAATTTTTAGAGTTTTAATCACCTACCGTGTTGGCAACAAAACCTTGTTTATTTTGGTCATATAGTTCTTGGATCTGACCTGTCAAGGTCAGGTTAAGGAAAAAAAGACTAGAGTTGTGAAGTTTATGCCACTTTTATGGCATTCATTTTCTTAAGGTTAATTGCCAGAGATAGTAAACCTGTCTCAACCTCTATTTTTTCATGTCCCCGAAGTAAAAAGCGTTTAAATCCTTTATTCTGTTTTAAGTTTCCAAATGCAGCTTCAACATCCACTGGTCTCTGACTTCTGTATTTAAGCCCCTGCTCCGAGACCAACAGTTCTCTCGCTTTATTTCTCAATTGGTTGAGTCTGTGATTAACCTGTATCGTCCGATTTCCTTGTGCTTTGTGACAGCTTCCTCTAAGTGGGCAACCATCGCAATTGCGTGCCTGGTAAACATGGATCTTCTTTTCATATCCGGCATCACTTTTTTCATTTTTAATATATTGAAGCTCCATGGATTGTCCCATCGGACAATAATATACATCTGTATTTGTATTGTAAAAGAGGTTATTGGAATGAAAAGCAGAATAAGCCTTATTCCCTTTCTTTTGTTCTTTATGGAAGTAATTGTATTTGACAAAGGGTGTTAAGTCATTTGCTTCAAGAAAATCATAGTTTTCCTCTGAACCATACCCCGAGTCGGCACAAACATTTTCTATTTTACCGGGGTACATTTCTAAGATCTGTTTTAAATGCGGGATAAACGTTTTTGTGTCGGTAGGGTTATGATGGTTTGAGTAGTTGATAACGAATTGGTTTTGGGTACTGAACTGTAGATTGTAACCAGGTTTGAGCTGGCCGTTTTTCATGTAATCGTCTTTCATGCGCATGAAGGTGGCATCCTGGTCTGTTTTCGAGTAGCTGTTTCTCTGGCCCAGTTTTTCAAGCTTTTCCTCGTTCTTTCTCAGGTTGTTTACGTAGTTGTTCCTGGCATAATTTAGCTGTTGTCTTTTTTTTTATCTATTTTCTTGTCCTGCAAGGCTTCGTTGATGGTTGCAATAGTTTGCTCTACCTTTTCAGGATTTATGTCTGTTAGGTCGGGTTTGCTCACATTGGCCATATCTTCCATGGCAACTTGTTCTGTATAGTCCCAGAGTTCCGCCAGTCTCTCTTTCATGCGCTGGATATTCTTTTGAATGGCTTTGCCCCAAACAAATGAAAACTTGTTGGCATTGGCTTCAATCTTGGTGCCATCAACATAGATGCTTTGTAAATCTATATGTCCTGATTCTACCAGTAGCAGCACTACCTGACTGAACACTTCTTTCAAAACTCCTTTAAGTCGGCTACTGCGAAATCGGGCAATGGTATTGTGATCCGGTTTCTGCATTCCTGATATCCACATAAAATGAACATTTTCAGATGCTGCTTGCTCTATTTTTCTGGAGGAATATAGATTACACAGATATGCGTAAACCAATAATTTCAACATCATTTTGGGATGATAGGCTTTTGCTCCAGTGTGGCTGTATTTTGCTATGATACTATCAATCTGGATTCCATCAATAACGCTGCTTATAGTGCGTACCGGATGATCTGATGGTATGAAATCGGATACGGACGGAGGAAAAAGCATTGTCTGATCCTGATCATATGCTTTGAAAGTAATTTTAGTGCTCATGCCCTAAGATAATATATCTTTAGGTAGTAGAAAACAAGAGTAACAAAAAGAGGCTATCTCATTTGAGACAGCCTCTTTTTTTATAGAGCACAGATCAAACTGATGGGACTGATTTACGCAGATTCTTTGACTACACCCAATAATCAATTACCTTAAAATTTTCCTTTCCTTGTCCTCTTTTAAGCATCCACCGTGACCTTTGCATTCCTTCGTGGATAAATAATAAAAAAATGAAGCATAGAGGAAAAGCCCTTACGAAATATCGTTAATCGAACGACATTTCAACAGAACAATCCCCCTTCCTCCTACTCCCAAAAACATAGAAAACTATTTATCAACACACTAACACTATTGGCACTCCAATTGATTCTGATTCAGAAAACTTATTCATTCAAATAGAAAAGAGCAAAATGAAACGATTTGTAATACTTGTATTCCTGCTAATAACTACAGGGCTATGGGCTCAGAGTGAAGACCAACACCTAATGGAAGGGAAAAAAGCTCCACTAATCAAAGCCAAAGATCAAAATGGGAAATTGGTGGATTCCAAAGAGTTTCTAAAAGATGAAAAACTGATTGTTGTTTTTTACAGGGGGCAATGGTGTCCCTACTGCAACAGGCATTTGGCTGCCCTGGAGGAAAATGTGGACAAATTCACAGCAGCAGGAGCCCGTTTAATTGCGATTACTCCTGAAAAACCGAAGATGGTCTCTAAAACCATAGAAAAAACCCATGCCTCCTACTCCATTCTTTGGGATAGGAACAACAAGATAATGAAAAGCTTTGGGGTTGATTTTGTTCTTCCTCCAAACTTGCAAAAGAAATACAAAAAGTTCGGGGTAGATTTGTCCATCGAAAATGGAAATGACTCTCAAGTTCTTCCCGTTCCCGCCACCTATGTTATTGGAAAAGATGGAACAATCAAATACGTGCACTACAATACGGATTACAAGAAGCGTTCAACAGCCAAGGAGATTCTAGAGCATCTATAACTTTGCCGAATCAAAAGGACTAAAGCCCTGGTTTCGCAACGACTCATCCCCCAGGTGCTGACTTGGGGCATTGATTTCCGCCTGCACAAAGATTTCACCCCCTATATGCAATCATCCTCGTCAATACAAAAACCTGCCTGGTGGTTACCAAGAGCTAATAGCCGGTTTACTATTGTCTCTTCAACTTGATCCGGAACTCTCCTTCGGGAATGATCCGAAGCCAGACAAACTCCAGGGTTTGATTTAATTTCCGAAGCCAGTCAAAGTAGAGGGCGATATAGAAGAAAATAGAAGTTAACCAAATCACCAAAAGATTGAACCAAAAAGTAGAAATCAACCAGTTGCCCACCCGTTTAAACGGTGCATAAAAATGGCCCCGACCAAACCGGTTCTCCGGAATTCGAAAAATGGGATCCTTGGCCTGAATCAATTTCCCTTCATAGTTTATGATTTTATTCACCCCCTGACGATTCAACACCAGATTGGCCAATGCTTCGTTGTAGTAATCCTGCTTCAGTTCAAAAGTAGCTTGTTCTCCCCCCATCCGTATACTCATCTTTTCATAAGCAGCATCCCGCTGACGGGAAGCACGATTGTACCGGTACCAACAATTTCTCTTCACCTGTTCCAACCAAGCCTGCAAAGGAGCTATCCCTTCCTCTTTCAATACATCCACACTTAGGAGTAGCTTCTCCTTGCCTCCCTCAAACTCCTGGTACTGCAACAATTTCGGCAACTCTCGATTCAGTAATTTCAAATGACTATCCACCCGATCGGAATGCCCATTAGACAAAAGACGATTCGTTTCTTTCAACTCCTGCTCCAATTCGGGCACCAGGTAGGAAGCTTTGTAGGAAGCCTCACTCATCTGTTGCTCATAGGGGAAAAAATACTTCTCAAAACGATTATCGCGAAACTGTTCCACTACCAATGCTTCGTAGGCCCAACGCGAAGTCATCAAATCACCTACAATGGGAACGTACTCCTGGGTGGTAATCCTACGGTGTAATTTCGTGAAATCAACAATTACTCCGGAAAACAACAATTGGGGCACCAAAATAAATGGAATGGAAACGTAAACCGCTACCACCGTATTCAAAGCTGCCGAAAGGTTCAAGCCAATCAGGTTTGCGCATGTAGAAGCTGTAAATAGGACGGCCCAGTACTCAAAAGTAAGCCCTTTAATTTCAAGGATGTGATTTGCCAACAGAACAAACAGCAAGGTCTGAATTGCCGATATCCCCATCAACACCAGCACCTTGGAATTCAGATAACTGAATCGGCTCAAATTCAGAAAGGATTCCCTTTTCATGATACGCCGATCATGAATAATTTCCTCCGCAGAAATGATCATCCCTAAAAAGAGAGCCACCACCACAGCCATAAAAAGATAGGCCGGCAGGTTCTCATTGGTCCCAAAAACATAAGCATTGGGATCTTCAGCAGTTCCACTAATATATTTCGTAAAATAACCAAGTATCACTGCCAGCAAAGGTGCTTCCATCAAAGTGATTACCATGTATTGACGATTGCTCAACTTCGCTTTCAAATCCCGATTGATATAGATTTGAAATTGCTTAAACCGCTGTGGTATATTGAAAAAGTTCTGAGGCAATCGCAGTTTCCTGCGAGGTTTCCGGATAGGGTTGACAGCCTCAATCTTTTCCCGGTACATTCCCTCCCATTCCTGTGGACTGCGCTTCCGCTTTCGGATCTGCTTCCCGTATTCATTCATCATTCGGGCTTCTATGATCCGCAGAATCTGCTCCGAATTCACGTTACCACAAGATGGACATTCGCTCTCATCTGGCTTTACGTAATGACTCATACTCTTAAAGTAAACCACCGCATCCACGGGATTACCAAAATAGATCACCCGCCCTCCCTGGTCCAGAATTATGAGTTTATCCAATAACTTGAATATATCCGAAGAGGGTTGATGAATATTGCACATCACCAACTTCCCTTTCAATACCTGACGCTTTAAAAGGTTCATTACCTTTTCCGAATCCATACTTGAGAGACCCGAAGTAGGCTCATCCACGTAAAGTATTGAGGGTTCCCGCATCAGCTCCAGGGCAATATTGAGTCGTTTACGCTGGCCTCCGCTGAGAATCTTATTCAATGGATCACCCACTTTTAAATCCCTTGCTTCCACCAGATCAAACTTTTCGATCACTTCGGCAATCTGCTCCTCTATCCGTTCCTCAGAGAAACCTTCGAAACAAAGTTTGGCATTGTAGTAAAGATTTTGGTATACGGTCAACTCCTCAATCAGTAAATCCTCCTGGGGAACATAGCCTATAACCCCATCCAAATGCTCCTTGTCCCTGTGCAAATCGTAACCATTGATGGTAATCTGACCATTGTACAAAGGCAGGTTCCCATTCAGCACATTTAGCAATGTAGATTTCCCGGTTCCGCTTCCCCCCATTATTCCAATTAGCTGCCCCGACTCCGCCATAAAACTGAATCGATGCAAGCCATCCATACTTCCTTTAAAACGAAACTCAATCTCATCGGCCACATAATGAATTCGTGCAGCTGTCTTGCTTTGAATAAATTGCCCAGCCACCTGGGAATAGTACACCGGATCTATCCTTGGACTTCGGATGACCGAACCCAGTGCGAACAAGTAGGTGCGGTTCACCTTCACGTTGTGCCCATTGAGAAAGAGGTTGTATTCCCCGAAATAACGAATCAAAAAAGTATTGGTACTGGACAAACGAAGAACCAGAATGCGGCCCCGTAAATGCGGATTGTAGATGTGTTTAACCACCTCATGTTCGAACTCCTCATTGGAATCGATAATCAGCAGTCTGTGGTTAAAGGGAATGGAATACTGATCGCCCAAAATAAACTGTCGGCTGTTCTCAAACTCATCCTGTTCAATATTAAAACTCCTGGCTACCGTTTTAACGTAGTCCAACTCTACCGGACCTGTAAACTCACTATCTCCAACAAACTCAATCAATTGGAGCATAAGCCAAACTTTCTGTTCCTGCTCCATCTCCTCCACCATCTCGGCGCAGATCTCGGAAATCTTTTCATGGTTGACCTGAACAGCATTCTCCAACAAATCCAATTCATGGTATTCCTTCATGTAACGGTCAAAATCATCAAGATAACGGGCCAACCATTCCTTACTGAACTGTTTCTCGAGATATTGAGCAACAACATCCCGGGCCGCCACCTCAAATCCTACTTTGTGCACATCTACAATAATGGCAAAAAGTTTCATCAGGCCATTTAGTACCGCTTCATTCATGAAATACTTTTACTTAGAATTGTTTTGTTAAGGGGCTAATTTAGTTAAATTCGGATAGGAATGAAACTTCTGGGATTTTCTTCTTCGGTAAATTCGAGCAAAGAAAACTAAGAATTGAGATTTAAAACAAATGCACTGTACTTACTCTTTTGAATACACTTATCTATGCCATAGCGATCTTTTAGGGTTCTCCGGTTTTTCACCTGTCCCATAAATCCTATAACCTGTTGCTCTAAAAAAAAATACAATTTCTTCGCCCCCCCAATTCTATTTCTCAGGAGCACTCACCCCAAAGGACTGGAAACACTTCTAAACAAAAACATCCTTTGGTCATCATTCCCAAACATCATGATTAAGGTAGTATTTTATAAGGGCAATGCTCCTCTATTCACCGACTATCTTTCCCTTTACAAGTTCAATGATGGCTGGAAAATCGTCAACAAAATTTACTATCGACATCCAAAGAAGAATTAAATTGTACACCTCTTATAAAAAAAGCGAAACGGGCTTATCCCCTCTCGCTTTTTTTTATCTCCCCAAAAAATCCAGAGGAGTATACGTGTTTCTCATTTCTCTATTGTCTTAAGAATATACCAAAAAGATTGAAGGAGAATTAGATTTCATTTCCGGAATATGAAGCTTCAGGATCTTGTTATCCATCAATCCCCCAAAACTACTTTATAATTTACTTTTTAAACGGAGAACTCATGGCTTCCCTTAAACAAAAATCAACTAGATTTATAGATTTTTGGCTTAAGGGGCCATAAGATCTCACAAAAAATCAGGCTATGAAACAATTCAGATACGTATTTTTCATTCTTTTTATTCTAACACAGATATTCACGGCTTGTAGTAAAGACGATGACGAAGATTTAGTACCCAAAAAACCGGAAAAAGAGGTCACCAACAAAGATAATTCCAATAATTCATCCAATCAGGAGGAAGAGGGCACACTCACCACCTACCGGATTGAAGGAAACAACATCGTAAAACTGGAAGATCATAAGATAAGTGATGAATTGGTTTCCTTTCAGAAAGATGTAAACAAGCATCAGGAAATGTGGGCTCTGGTAAAAAAAATAGTTCCGGAAAATTATCGGACTTTCTTCAACAAATTTCTCATCATTCATTCCGAAGAGATTGCAGGATACGTCTCGCAAACAGAAAATGACTTAAGTAAATGGAAAATGGGACTTGCCATTAACATGGCCTACACAAACGGAATTCTCAATGCAGATAAGGAATTCTCCTACACCATCATCCATGAATTCGGACATGTGTTAACCCTTAATAATACCCAGGTAGAAGCTCCCGGGGATGCCAACAACACCTCTACCTTTTTTACAGGGGAGGGATCCTCTAAAACGAACTCCTACATCAACCAGTTCTTCCAGAAATTCTGGAAAGAGATTTATGAAGAACACCAAGGGTACAATCAGGATGACGTATACAAATTTTATGAAAAATATAAGGACCGCTTTGTGACGGATTACGCCGCCACCAATCCCGGAGAGGATATAGCAGAAAGCTTTGCCTACTTTGTTACTAAGGACAATAAGCCTGAACCAACCAACATAGCCAATAAAAAAGTACTTTTCATGTACAACTATCCTGAACTGGTAGAACTTCGAAACAAAATACGCAGTTCATCCACAAAAGCACTCCCTGCTCCAGGATCATGGAAAAGCAAGAGCATCTATAAAATACAAAAAAAAGAAGTGCTTGTTAGAAGATAACACATTTCATGTCTGTTTTCGAAAAGGCCGGTTCTTCCCGGCCTTTTTTTCAATAAAAGAAACTGTTAAACCGGGTTGATGCACCACTCAACCAGGAGAATTAAGCTACAGTACCAAAGAAAAATCAATCATCATTTCCTGAATAAGAAAACTTTGCTTTAGACAATCACTGGGCTAAATTTCTGAAAGAGAGAAACCAACCGGAAAAGTAGATTATTAGAATTGAACCATCATGGAAAACTAAACAGAAAATATTGTTTTGATAAATCGATATTGTATTTTTAAACTCTTATTTTATTTACAAATCGTAACACAAGAACTGGAAAAAAACAGGTCACAAATCAAAAACAATGAACAGATTACCATTATTAATCCTATCCTTATTGCTTCTTTCCTGCAATCCCACTCCACCCCAAAGCACTCCCACAACAGAAATCCTACTGGTTCGAACTGACCATCGCTATCCGGATGATCTTCCGGAAGACTTCTCCAAAACCATCCAAGAAATTGTAAATTTCCAACCGGAGGTATTCTTTAGTGAATCTCTTCATCCAAACGATAAAATTGGAATTAGCAATTTCTATAAATTCAGAAACAAATTAATCAGCTACCTGCTTAGTAAAAACAACACCCAATTGTGCTATATCGATGAAGAAATAAATGTGTTCCGAAAAAAACTTTCATTGAGTCCAGAAGACATTCCCACCAGGGCAAAATTGTTACGAGCATTATGGATGAACTATGACATTGGCAACAGTCGTTACGAAGCACATAAATTGAGTCGACTCCTACAATCTATACCCAGGGGGGAAGACAGAGATTCCATGACCAGCTATATTTCCAGGGAAATCATTTCAATGGATACCGTTAAAAAATACCTTTTGAACAAACCTCAGGGGGAATACGCAAAAATTGCATTCCCCGCTGCAATGAAATTAAATCTAGAAAGCTTTTATCCTATGGATAATCATGACGATGCCCTTGCATTCCAAAAAAATTGGGCTTTGGCTGCAGATGGTTATCAAAATGAAGAATGGAAAAAAATAATGGAGGAATACAATTCCTATTTTAAAAAGGCTAAACAAAAGGGTGAATATGTAAAAGCCCTCAACACCGAATACACCGATCGTATGGATTCTCTGGTCTATGCCGTTCCAAAAAAATACTCAAAGAATAAAGAAGCTGCTATCCTCTATGAAAAATACTGGGAATACCGCAATCAGAAGATGGTGGAAAATATTATTCGAAAGATCGAAGCGGATAAAATCTCCAAAGCAGCAGTAATTGTCGGGGCTTCCCACGGCCGATTAATGAAACAATATCTTGAGGAAAGAGGATACAAAATATTAGACATTCATCAAGAGAAAATATAAACCTGCTGGAAAGCTGAGAAACAACCTGATGGCAGCTTTTTCACAGATATACAACAGCCATAAGGATATAATAATTCTTCATGGCTGTTGTATATCTTGCATCTTTCAGCTTCTGTCTTTATCTTCGAAACAGGAAACAATTTATTCAAAACAAAAAAATCTTATGAATAAAGTTCGTTGCGAATGGTCAGGACACGAACCTTGTGCCTACCACGATACAGAATGGGGAGTTCCGGTTCATGACGACCGACTTCTTTTTGAATTTCTGATTCTGGAAGGAGCCCAGGCCGGTTTAAGTTGGTCCACGATTCTAAAAAAACGGGAGAATTACCGAATTGCCTTTGATAATTTTGACCCTAAAAAAGTAGCCCAATACGGGGAGGACAAATACGAGGAGCTACTTAAAAACGAAGGCATTATCCGTAATCGCCTAAAAATAAAATCGGCCATTACCAATGCCCAACAATTTCTAAAAATTCAGGAAGAATTCGGTAGCTTCGACCAATACATCTGGAGTTTTGTAAATGGAAATACAATTCAGAACAGTTGGAAATCCTTGAGAGAATTACCAGCAGAAACTCCCGAATCAAGAAATATGAGTAAGGATTTAAAAAAACGGGGCTTTAAGTTTGTTGGTCCAACCATTTGCTATGCTTTTATGCAGGCCGTAGGAATGGTAAACGACCATACCGTAGATTGTTTTCGGTACGAAGAATTAAAAAAGTAACCATAGAGACGAACAAAATAAACCAGTACAACAACAGGAAAAAAACAGAGCAACCAAGCACTTAAAAGATCAGTTTTTTCAAGGGACAGGTATGGTTTTCCGCATCAGAATTACTAACTATGCAGCTCAAAAATGAAAATGAAATGAAAACCTACTCCCTTCCCAAATCCGAATTAACAACAGGCAAACGAATTCGAAGAGAATTGGCAGTATTGCTTTACCTCCAATTAATTCTTCTATTTCTATTTGGTTTGAACCTTACATTCGAAATAACCCTGTATCTGGTTTACTTTCTATTATTATCCCTCAGGCAAAGACGAATTCTATACAAAATTTCAATCAACCAGGACTCCAAACAGGTCGAAATAGATTACTATTTCATGGTATTTTTTCCGAAAAAACTTTTCATTCCTTTCGCAGATATAAAAACTCGTAAACTTCACAAACGACAAGGTTTGGGAAATGCCTGCGAAACAATGGAATTCATTCAGGGAAAACAACTTGAAGGTGAAATTCGCTTAGGTGGCCACTGGAAATGGGATGAAAGCACATTCAAGGAAATTTATCAAGAGTTGGAAGCAGTTCAGTCAATCCAATAATATTTTCATAATTCTTTCAATCCATTAATACATCTATGGATGAAATGGCATGAAAGTCTCTTGGCAACCATCAACTCTCCTATTCGAACAGCTGAAACCAGGAAAAAACATCCCACAAACCTGTAAATCAAAACATAAAACAAACCACTGCATTTTTTTAACATATCATTAACACCATACCTTCAATGAATTGTCTGCATTTCTAATGGGAAAAATCTATTTTTACCACTACCAAATCAAAAAACCTAAATCCTATGACTAGACAAATTCTTACATCCATTCTACTGGCGATCCTCTTAATAGGATGCAATTCGTCCAATAAAGTTAAGGTTGCCGACCTTTACAACACAGGCAAAAATTACGTTGAACAGGAAGTCCTTGTAGAAGGTACTGTTATGCATATCTGCAAACATGGAGGAAAAAAAATGTTCATTGCCGGAAAGGATCTTAACAAATTGGTGCAAATTGTTCCAACCGGTTCCATTGAAAAATTCAACGAGAATCTGGAAGGTGAGGATATTGCCATCACAGGCATTGTAAGAAAATTGGTAATTGAGGAGAAGAATCACGGAGACGGAGAACACCAACATGGTCAGGGCGAGAAAAAACATTGTGATACGGAATCAAAAACAGGAAGTGCATGCCAAAAAGAATTCTACTATGTTGAGTGCTCAAATTATGAAGTTAAAAATTAAATAGTTAACACACTAAAACCATATATAAAAGGGCTCCTTCAAATTGATTGGGGCCCTTTTTTTGATAACGATCCAACACATTCCTCTACTCACAAAAAAACACAAGAAATCAATTTTATATCCCAAAGAACGCTATTTTCGAAAGAGTTACCCCGAGGAAATTTATTCTCCGTTGCTTCCAACATTAAGCTAGTACATTCGGTTACGTATGATTTTAAAATGGGAATATGTATCTTTGATCATAAGAAACAAAAGTCCTCTTATTTTGCAATCTATCGGCAACCTTGCTAAATATCATCTCTGTCTGCTTCTGATTATTGGCGGAATATGTGTTTCCTATGGACAATACAATACGAGCCTATTACCGGATACCCTCGAAACGTCTAAGCCCTATTTTATTCTGGCTGATAGTTCCATCGTAATCTCGCGTGATACGATTGTTTTCCTGCTAGATACAACAGAAGAAAAAATGCCGGAAGGGGGCAAAGGAACAGATTTCTACCAAGCATTGAAACGGTCGGCCTACAAAACAAAATTCACCCGAGAACTTTACCATCTCTTCTTTGTATCTCCGGATAAAAAAAGTCCTACAGACACGATAAAAACTGAAAGGAGTGAAACCCCTTTTGTTCAATACCAGGGCAAAACCATTCGCAATGTACGTTTTAAAGTACTACAACCCTTTGGCCCCAAATTATACGATACCACTTTAGTTGCCTCCTCCTGGTTGGAAAAATCAGCAAACCGTCTTCATCATTCCTCCCGGGAAAAAAGCCTGATGCGTCAATTGCACATCAAGGAGGGGGATCGTCTGGATGCCTTCCAATTGGCTGATAACGAACGTCTGTTAAGAGAGCTTCCTTACATTGAAGACGCCTACATTAGAGTTCTTCCAGTACCGGGATATTCCAAGTTAGTCGACTTGCTCATCACGGTGAAAGATCAGTTCTCCTGGGGAGTAAACATGAAAATCAGTTCCATTCAATCCAGTGAATTTGAGCTTTTCAACAAAAATCTATATGGTATCGGACATCAGTTCAACAATAGTTTCCAATTGGACTCCAAAGAAGATCAGAAATTTGGATACAATGGACATTACCTTGTCAAAAATATCCGGGGAAGCTATCTCAACACTGGAATAGCCTATCAAAACACCTTTGAAAAGGAAGTTATTCAATGGGATTTGTTCAAAGATTTTGAAACCTTTAACACCAAATACGCAGGAGGAATTGTCATAAACAGAACCAGACGTTCGGACAGAATAACACCCGGAGATCCAATAGAAAGTGAAGTTCCTCTGGATTTCAACTATGAAAACTATTGGTTGGGACGTTCCTTCCGCTTAAACTCCCGCAATCTTTTTACCCGTAAAAAAATGGTTCTTGCTGCCCGGGTGGCCAACCGAAGTTTTTCCAATCGCCCGGAGGTGAAACCAGAATTGAATCAATTCTACCACAACAGCACCCTCTATATGGCGAGTATTGCGTTCTCCAAAACACAATATTACAAGAGCAATCTGATCTATAATTTTGGTCGTACCGAGGATATTCCATACGGCGATCTGTTCCAATTAACTCTGGGATATGAAGACCGGGAATTTTTCCATCGGGATTATATTGGCATCAACCTTGAAAAGGCAGTATACCTAAAAAAAAGTCGCAGCTATCTCTTCAACCGTTTCACCATAGGAGGCTTCTTCCATAAAAGCCATTTTGAGCAGGGAGTTCTCGCCGCCGAAACAAAATTCGTCAGCCGATTGCGAAAACTAGGCAACTACAAATTCAGAAATTTCGGAAAGGTGAGCTACCTACTTGGGATTCGAAGGTTCGAGGAAGAATTTATCAACCTGAACAACAACAATGGGATAAGGGGATTTAAAAGCGATCTTGTTAATGGGAATCAGAGACTTCATTTCAACTTTGAAAGTGTGGCTTTTTCTCCCTATATGCTGGGAGGATTTCGATTCGCTCTTTTTTCATTCGCCGACATAGGAATTATTGGCAGTAACAATAAAATAATATTCGACCAAGAGTATTACTCTGGTTTCGGCTTTGGAATTCGATTGAGAAATGAAAACCTTGTCTTTAAAACGATTCAACTACGACTTACCTACTACCCCAAGGTACCTTCAGATTTTTCCAACATCGAATTTCGATTATCCGGAGAGATCCGCCCCAAATTTAACGACTTCTCGGTGGGTGAACCTCAATTACTGGAATACAAATAGGTCTTATAGGAACAAACTTACTCCAGCTTCTACCTTCAAGACCTTTGTAACTACCCAATAGTCCCATAATCCTTTTCCTGGAACAAGAAACCATTCCTTTTTTAGATCTGGCTTTCCTGCCAGTTGGCATATCGCAAATAGGCAAAAGAAAAAATCCCCAGGAAAATGGCATAGAAATACTCGGCTGTCCAAACCCAATGAATTGGCGCCCCCAATATATTGGTGAGTACCCATACCCCCAGAAGATACAAGCCCAACACAAATATCTCCAAAATCAAGGCATTCAAAGTATTTCCCGTTCCTGACACCCCATGAAACAGAGTAATAGACACGGGAAACAGAATCGCAGAACCACAAATTACATAAAGAACAGGAAGTGTGTCTGATATCAGGATCCCATCCTCGGTATAAATTGAAATAATTAATTCGGGAAAAAATAGGGATGCAATTACCAGAAACACAACACTGAGGAAGGAAAGCTGTATTGTACGCCATATCACCCCCATCACCTCATGGGGTCTTCCCTCTCCTATCACCTGGCTCACCAGGGTATTCGCAGCAGAAGCAAAAGCCCATACGGGAAGCATCAACAAAACGTAAATACTTCTTATGATATTGGAAATGGCCAAATCATGTTCTCCCATACTTTCCACCATTACAAAAAAGATGAACCAGCAGGAGAGAGACAGAAAGTTTTGAAGCATCATAGGAAAAGAAACCTTAAAAAGCCTTCCATACAGCTCCCAATCCAACCTGCCAAACCCAAATAGTTTGTACTTCTCCACGGGCAATCTCTTTAGGGTATAAAGCAGAAAGAACACCAACACCGAAGCTTCAGCAATTACAGAAGCCAATGCGGCGCCCTGTATTCCCATCTCTGGTAAGCCCCACTTTCCAAAAATCAGGGCATAATCCAAAAGGATGTTTACAATAGCCATGAAAAATGTACTCCAGCTAATTACCCTGGTTTGCGCAATTCCGATATATAAGGCCCGAAACAACAAGTTGCAACAAGCGAATACAATTCCATAGGCCCGATAATTCAGGTAATCGGTGCTGGCTTCCCAAATGGCCTTTGATTTCACCATGGAATGCAACAATTCCGGAGCCTGAAAAAGCATAAACCCCAACAGAAAGATCCCCAATAATAGAAGAAAATAAAGAGCATGGTCGAAAGTTTTACCCACTCGGTCGAACTGTTTTTCTCCCACTCGCCGGGCTATAACAATCTGGGTTCCCATACCAAAGCCCCAGCCAAGCATTACAATAGCAAAATAAAAAATACCGGCAATGGCAGCAGCTCCAAGAGCCACTTCTCCTACCCTGCCTAAAAAAGCTGTGTCGGTTACTGCAATAATATTCTGGGCAATACTCCCAAGAATAATGGGGTAGGCAATCTTCCAGATCTTCTTATGGTTGGTTTCTACGTTCAATGTACTAAGATTTATTGGGCAAAGTTGGGAAATTTTACAATGCAGACAAAGATAATAAAGCATCAACCCTATTAACTGCAACAAACAATATATTCGCAATAATATTTTGGAAAAATTATACCAAACTTATCAGACAAATTGATAAAAAACTGACTAGTGAGCAATTTATTTTAATGCAACAATAATGCATCCCATCCAGAGATGTATCGAAGTTATAATCGCCTACTTTTATTCAAACACAAATGCCGGAGGCATTCCATTACTGTATTACCGGCGTTACGGTTTCAAAATCAACCCTGGAAGGGTTGCATCCCACGGCTACACAATTCGGGAGATTGAAAAAAAAATCGGGCTGGCAGAAATGGCTTCCCGACAACCATTTCTGCCAGCTATATATTGCTATTTGTTCAACAAAAATTCCAACATGTCAAAGAACGTTGAGCGCACGCTAACAAACAGTTCTCTTACAACAAAAAACAACTGTTACTAAAAAAAAACGAAAGCAACTCACCCTAATTTACGAAATCAATCCGACGCAGAAAACAGAGGAAAACATCAGTACTACAACTCATTAACAATAAAATAGAATAAATAACCTGATCGATTTTTATAATATTGATAAACAAAAAAAAAGCCCCCCTTTTCACCGCCCTATACAATCATAAAAAGACCCGGAAATCCGTTTTGCCAGCCACCCCCGATGGGCCAATTGATGGAGGGTTTTTGAATTTTGGAAAACCGCTGGTTTCGGACGCAAAACCCATTGTTTTCGGGAGAAAAGTCATTGTTTTCGCGCGAAAAGTCAAAGTTTTCGGCAGGAAGGTCAAACTTTTCGGCAGGAAACTCATTGTTTCTGAAAGGAAACTCAATATTATGGCACGGAAACGTCGGGTTTCTCGCTCAATATGTCAATTTTCGGCAAGAAACCATAAGTTTCCTTGAGGAATGTTGAAGTTTTCGGCCGAAAACTCCAGGTTTCCGGCCGAAAAGTCAAATTTTACGAACGAAAAATGGGACTTTTCGCCTGTTAAATAGCCTCAAAAATTGGGAAACGACGAGTTCCTTAAAAAAAACGAGCCAAAAATGAACCGGAAAAGGATCAGATCCAATGCCATTTTCAAACATAAATTTCACACTTTTTTTTCGTGAAAAAAATTTTTTGTTCCTCTTCATTTTTCACGCCAAAAAAGCCTCATTTTTAAGCACCCCTATCCTGATTTTTGAACAATTATTCTGTATTACTGATAAAAACAGCTATTCCAAAATCTTTGCAATAGAATTTTCCACCAATTTTGAGGGGCAAAATGGGCGAAAAAGATGTTTTTCCCAGGCAAAATTTTTCGAAGTGAACAAAAAGAAGGAAAAGAGAAAATGTTTTACAATCATAATAGAAAACACCTTTTCCCTCTTTCGTACATCATTTCAAAAGCACTCATTTAACCTAATCTTACTTCGGGCCCAAGTAAGTTTTTTTTTGTCACTCGCGACATTTACCATACATTAAGAAAAGGAATGGAGTACCTAAAATGGATTTACATGCATACAACCATGCAGAGGCTGCTGCACATCAAATCACAAAGCCGAAGTTCTTTGACGTGTTGGAAAAAATTCAGGGTGAATTACAATATCCTCTCCCCTTCCCGGATCGATTTCTGATCGTGGTGGGAAGGGGTTTTACAACCCATTGATACTGCACCAATAGCTGCTTTCAAAACAAAATTGCCTACTTGCGAACATCAAACTCCATATAGAAAAAAAGCGGTTGCAGGACCAATTCCTACAACCGCTTTCAAACACTATTGATAATGGACTACTTCAAATAGTCTTCAAAATAATTGGTCACTTTTTGTTTCAAATGGATGCGATCCTCTCCTCTTACATTATGCTCTGCACGGGGATAAGGGAAATAATCAACCTGAACATTATTCTTGATACACTCGCGAATAAAATTCAAACTGTGCTGCCAAAGAACGGTCTTGTCTATTGCTCCCTGACAAATCAGTAGCTTTCCTTTCAAATCTTTGGCTTTATTCATCAAACTAACTTTGGCATACCCTTGAGGATTCTCCTCCGGTGTATCCATATAGCGTTCGCCATACATCACTTCGTACCATTTCCAGTCGATTACAGGTCCTCCAGCCACAGCAACCTTGAAGGTCTCCGGATAGTTGGTCAACAACGAAATGGTCATAAATCCACCGTAACTCCAACCGTGTACACCAATTCGATCGGCATCTACATAAGGTAGCGATTTAAGATATTCTACTCCTGCCATCTGATCGGCCATTTCCGGCTGCCCGCACTGGCGGTGGATAACAGCTTCAAACTCTTTCCCACGATTGGCTGACCCCCGGTTATCGAGTGTGAACATTACATATCCTTGCTGAGCCATGTGCTGCTCCCACAAACGTAAGCCACCCATCCAACGATTGGTAACCAACTGTGCATGAGGACCGCCATAAACGTAAACCACAACGGGATACTTCTTATTGGGATCAAAATCAGCAGGCTTAATCAAACGATAGTACAAGTCGGTTTTTTCATCGGGTGATTTGATTTTACCCAGGCTAACCTCCCCCAATTTGTAATCTTTAAGAGTATTCTCGGCTTTTACAAGTTGCTGAACCGATTTTCCCTTTCGGTTTACAATTTGAATAATGCGGGGTACATCCAAGCTACTGTAATTATCAATAAAGAAGGAAGCATCAGCACTCATCAGCACATTGTGATATCCCTCGGCAGCAGTCAATCGGGAACGTTTACCAGTTCGAACATCTACCTTGTACACATGACGATCCAATGGACTTACTTCGGTGGAAACGTAATACAGATAACGCTCCGCTTTATCAAACCCCAATACCTCGGTTACCATCCATTCCCCATTGGTCAATTGGCGAATCAGTTTCCCATCGGTATTAAAAAGGTACAAATGGTTAAAACCATCACGAGTATTGGTTTGATACAAGAATTGATCCGGATTCTTCTTCAGGAACGACAGTTTATGTTGAGGTTCCACCCAACGTTCATCCTTCTCTTCGAATAAAGTCTTCACAAATTTTCCGGTAGACGCCTCATATTTATTTAATTTCATATGAGTGGTTTCCCTGTTCAATACCTGGATATAGACGTAGTTTCCAGCAGCCCCCCAGGAAATATTGGTAAGGTACTGGTCGTGACCAAAGTCAGTGGGATCAATCCATACAGTAGATCCGGAAGCCATATTGTAAACCCCCAAGGTAACATGCTCACTTTTCATTCCTGCCATGGGATATTTGACCTCTCTCAAATCTCCAACCCTTGTATTAATATCCACCAGAGGAAAACTGGTAACATTGGTTTCATCCTTACGGTAGAATGCCAAAGATTTTCCTTGGGGTGACCAGAAAATTCCTCCATCTATACCATACTCATTACGACTTACGCTTTGCCCATTTACAAAGTTTTTATCCTGGTCGTTGGTTACGGCAACTTCATTGCCCTCAGAATCGGTGAAAAACAGATTATTTTTCCGGGTATAAGCCAATTTCTGAATCGAAGTTTTGTACTCTAAATTTTCAGCATCAGCAGGATATTGAATTTTTAAGATAACTTTCCCTTGTACTATGTCAAAATGAATAAGATGGTTTTGTTCCTGAAATTGTATCGTATTGGAATTCACCCATGAGATCTCCGGAAACCAATCCAAGGTTTTCAGTTCTGCCGCCTCCATTGCCTTATTCAACTCCTTCAGCGAAAGTAATTTTGTTGCCTCGGCGCCCGGTTTTGCAAATTTTAATTCCTTACCCTCGATAAAGGTATAAACATTCTCATTCCCTTTCCACTGCAATTGGGAAAGAGTTTCCGGGTAGAATTGACGCCACTGTCCTAAAATGGCATCTTCCATACTTAACATTTTGTTCTGAGCAACCAATTGTAGCGAACTGAAACCGGCCATCAGAAAACAAACTGACAAGAGAATTCTCCTCATTTTATTAAATTTAGTTTATTGGTATGATATAGTTATTAATGGTTCCAAATGTAGAATTTTTAACAGAATAAAGCCATAACACGTCCTATCAATTTTGTGCTTAATTTCCCAACGGTTTACCTGATAGTCAAAAAAACAATCCTCCTTACCATTACCGGTAAATTCAGAACCGCAAGCCTCCTTGCCCTTGCTTTGAGATGTGGTTTTTTCTTTATAAATTGGCTTAATAATTTTTTAAGTTATTCCAAATGCCTAAACAAAAGATATCCAGCGGTTTCAAAATAGTTCTAGTCCTTGCTTTTGTGGCAATCGTAGCCTATTTAATCTTTAAACCCAAAAAAGAAGAGCTTCCTACTATAGGGGAAGTAGCTATTGAGGAAAAAGTGGATACCACGACCACATTATTCAAGTACAATAATATTCTGTTTAGCCTACCCTCTCCATATCAAATATCCTTGTTAATGGAAAAATCAGGGATGTCATACAACAAAGCACTTCTCAACTCTACTAAAAAGGCTAGCGATTACGTAAGTAACTTCAGTAAAGCTGTAAATTTTGGAGTGTATGGTTCTGATTTGGGCTATATTAATATCTACCGTCAAACCCAGGATGCCGCAAGTTATTTTGCTGTGGTAAAAATCCTTTCGCAAGACATCGGTTTGTACAATGCACTTGATAAACCTACCATAAAGAGAATTGAACACAACATTGAGAACAGGGATTCCCTCCTTGTTATTATATCCAACACCTATCGAAAAATCGATAACTATCTAAAAAGCAACAACAGAGATAACACAGGTGCTCTTATTTTAGCCGGGGGTTGGGTAGAAAGCCTTTACATTTTAACGCAACAACTGAAGGACGAAAACAATAATGAACTGCTATTGCGCATTGCCGAACAAAAAAGACCTCTAGACAATCTCATCAAATTACTGGTTCCCTATTCGAATGATTCAAAAGACAACTATTGGTTGGTAGAAAATTTGATAGAGCTGGCTTATGCCTTCGACGAAATTGAAGAAAAATACACTTATATTCCACCCAAAACCAATTCCAGAAAGAAATTTACACTCATAAAAAGTAAATCAGATTTTATCGTTCAAGACAACCAAATTCAAAAAATAACCGATAAGATTGCCCTGATTCGCGAACAACTCATTAAATAATATCCTTCAAGAACTGAAACCATGAATAAAACGATACACGGACTTCTATTTCTTTTCTGCTTGCTGGGTTTATCGACCATTAGTAAGGCACAATCGGAAGTGACGCTACTTAATTGTACCAAACATCTCGAAGCCCCTTTTATCTCCGATGGTCAGCAATACAAAGCCCTACTAACGGATAAGGAAGTGGCCGAATTTCATACTACCTTTTATAAGGATAATTTATACAGGATTGTAGGAGCAACAGGAAAACATGAGGGAAACGTAATCTTCTCGCTCTACGATCAGGAGAACCGCCTGCTTTTTACCAATCGAGATCATGAAAACTCCCCCTACTGGGATTTTAAATTTGAACACACCATCAACTGCACTATAGAAGCCCGTTTAAACGACAAGAATGTTTCTTCCGGTCTGGTGTTGCTTCTCATCGGATTTCAACAATAAACCATTTGTACCAATCACCCCTTAAAGCTAATCCCCCTTAATGAGCGAAAGAATCCTTAAAGCTTTAATGCAGCTTTTTGCCATAATTGCCCACCCTCAAAGTTCTGCAACGGAACGACGACAAGTGGTCGAAAGATACCTGGGAAAACAGTTAGATCAAGAAACGGTAGAGGAGTATTTGAAGATCTACGACAAGCATTACGAAGCAAATCAAAAACGCTCTGCCAAAAGAAAATTAGCCAAATACACTTCCGCGAGCTCGGTTCGGGTACTAAAAATATGCACCCAAATCAACGAAGAGCTAATTACCCGACAGAAGGTAATTGTTCTGATTCAGCTTCTTGAATTCTTGAAATCAGAGGAACAAATCAGTCCTCAGGAAATGGAATTTGTGAATACGGTAGGAGATACATTCAACCTTCCAACAAAGGGGTACAAACGCTTGATCAATTTTGTTCTTAATCCTTTCCAAGAAATCAAGAACTCTGATCGTATTCTTTCCATTAGCAGCAATAAAACACCCCTACAACCAGGAACAACCCATTGGTGTTCACCCCATCTTGAGGGAGAAATTAAAATATTGAGACTACTAACGGTAGACATGTATGTAATGCGCTACCAGGGAAGTAGTGATCTTTTCATGAATGGGCAATTATTGGATCCTGATCGTGTACACCTATTACAATATGGGGCTTCCATCCGCAACCCCAAAATCGATCCGATCTATTTTAGTGATATTACCAGCACCTTCCACAGAGATGGCCAACAGAACCGCCTGACTTTTCGTGCCAGCAACATCGAATACCAATTCAATGAAAACAAGTTTGGTATTCACGATCTCTCCTTTTCCGAAGAGTCCGGGAAATTAGTCGGAATCATCGGTTCCAGCGGAGCAGGAAAAACCACCTTACTAAACGTCCTGAACGGATCAGCACAACCATCCAAAGGATCGGTACGGATCAATGGGATAAATCTTCACACTGAAAAATCAAAGTTAGACGGAGTTATCGGTCATGTGTCACAAGATGATTTACTAATTGAATCACTTACGGTATTTGAAAACCTGTATTTCAATGCCAAACTCTGCTTCGGCAAACATACCCCCTTCCAGATCATCCGAATGGTATTAAAAATGCTGAAAGACCTGGGGTTGTATGAAGCGAGAAATTTAAAAGTTGGAAATCCACTGGATAAGAAAATCAGTGGAGGTCAGCGAAAAAGATTGAATATTGCCCTGGAATTAATTCGGGAACCCTCGGTTCTTTTCCTGGATGAACCCACATCCGGCCTTTCCTCACGCGATTCGGCCAAAATCATGGATCTTTTGAAGGAACTGACACTCAAGGGAAAACTGGTTTTTGTTGTAATTCATCAGCCCTCCTCTGACATTTATAAAATGTTTGACCGACTGCTGATTATGGATACTGGTGGTTACCTTATTTTTAACGGAAACCCACTCGATGCAGTAACCTATTTTAAATCTCAAAGTCAAAGGGCCAATCGTACCGAAAGCGAATGTACACTTTGTGGAAACGTAGATCCCGATCAAATTTTCGATATTGTAGAGTCGAACGTTCTGGACGAATACGGAACTCCCACCCAAACCCGAAAAACAACACCATACCAGTGGTATAAGCTGTTCAAGAACGGCCACAATGAAACCAAAGAACAACATGATGAACCTTCACTTCCTCCGGTTTCGTACCGAATTCCGGCCTGGTTCAAGCAATTTGGAGTTTTCATAAAAAGGGATTTACTGTCGAAGTTAGCCAACAAGCAATACTTGTTCATCAACTTAATAGAAACTCCACTACTGGCATTTATTCTGGCCTATATTATTAAATTTTACAATATTGATGCGGCCAACAAGCAGGGATATACTTTCTTCAACAACAGCAATCTTCCGGTATATCTCTTTATGGCTGTAATTGTTGCACTATTTATCGGTTTAACGCTAAGTGCTGAGGAAATCATTAAAGACCAAAAAATACTGAAGAGAGAACGCTTTCTCAACCTCAGTAAATCAAGCTATCTCCTGTCGAAAGTGGTAATTCTCTTTGGAATATCGGCTTTGCAAGCATTAATGTTTACTCTCATCGGCAACACGATTATAGAAATCAAAGGAATGTTTTTCCACTACTGGCTGGTACTATTCAGTTCCTGGTGCTTTGCCAACCTTTTGGGCTTAAATATTTCAGATAGTTTTAAAACTGTAATCACCATCTACATCCTTGTCCCATTTATACTGATCCCTCAGTTGATTCTAAGTGGTATCATTGTAAAATTTGACAAACTAAACCCCAATATCTCTTCGCCAAATTCCATTCCCTGGTATGGAGAGATTATCACTGCACGCTGGGCCTATGAGGCACTGGCTGTAAAACAATATAAGGATAATGACTTCCAAAAGAATTTCTATTTCTTCGACAAGGTGATGAGCCGAGCCGATTACAAGAAAAATTACTGGCTTCCTATTCTGAAGAATAAATTAAACGAATGCAGAAGGTATTTGGGTCAGCCAAACAGAAAGGAGCAAATAGACCGAAATCTCCAACTGCTACACAATGAAATTGAAGGGGAAGTAAGCCAAAACCCAAAGGTGAAATTCACCGGTCTATCAAAGTTAAATTCTGAAGGCCTTGATAATTCAACTATTCAATCCACCCGAAAGTATTTTGAGGACCTAAACTCATACTATATAAAACTTTACAATTCAGCAAACAGGCAAAAGGATCGTCACCTGAGCAAGATTCAGGAATCATTTCCAAACAGACAAGCATTTGTCAATCTCAAGAAATCCAATGCAAATGATCGTCTTAATGAATTTGTAAGAAACAGTAATGAACTGGAGAGAATTATAGAATACGAGAATCACCTTTACCAAAAAATCGACCCGATTTTTAAGGATCCGAGCAGCTCCTTTATTAAGGCCCATTTCTATGCCCCCCGGAAAAAGATTTTCGGAACCTATTACGACACCTATTGGGTAAACATACTTGTGATATGGCTAATGACCATTTCGCTCTATATAAGCCTGTATTATGGCGGATTAAAAAAATTGATTCAGATTTTTGAAACCAATCGAAACCGCCTCAAGAATAAAAAATAGGAATGAATACAACAGCCGCTGATGCATAATCAACGGCTGTTTTTTTAGGTAGGAAATACTACCTCCTCCATAATATTTTGAAGAATTCCCAAAACACTTAAATCAGAATCAACATTTATAGTTCCGTCGTCCTACAGATGATTGCATTTTTCACACAAAAAAAGAGGCTGTTGAAATAATCATTTTCAACAACCTCTTTTTATGTGTCTTAATTTATTCTCTTTGGTCACATGAAATTCGCCAAGGCTAATCCTCCGATAGCTATCGGGCCTCCTGGGTGGAATACATTTCTCGTGACTCCTCTGACCTGTTTAGAATCTTCTTGACTATTTTTCTCCTGAAAAATCTAACCAAATTTTTCAGAAACCGATTGTCAAAAGCAGATCTTCTTTCTGAAGGGTATTTCCAGGACAACAGAAAGACAGATTCGGTTCATCAATTACTCCTCCATTTCAACCATTGAGAAAGGAATTTTAAGTATGGATTGATAATCCTCTCCAGCCTCAAGCATATCCTCATCATCAACTTCATAATGCCAGTTGATAACAACTTTCTTTCCTCGTTTAAAAATTACCTCAAGCTTTTTAAAAACATCCAAAATACATTTGGATGAACTGGTATTAAAATACTCCAGTTTTATATTAACTTGTGTTTCTTCTCTTGGGGTATCAATATACTGATCCAACCAATCCAATACAGGTTTATAAAAGTCAAGAGAATTTTCGGGTATTGATCGCCCCAAAATAGAAAAAATACCATTTTCCGCATCAAATTGAATTGTGGGGGTTTTTGGACTACCTTCAAATACTAATGAATCCATGAATACACGTTTTTATTTATTTATGATATTATCACATTCAAAGCAAGAAAAATAAATTCCTCGTTGTGTTCGAAAAACTGATACTCCATATTGTTTCCCGTTTTCCGGGCAATATCAACTATTCCAAGACCTCCTCCTCCTTTGTCGGAATACTGATTGTTATTCAATATCAATTTGTACAAGGCACGAGTATCTTCTTTCGAAAGAGTATTAATTTGATCAATTCGATCCCGGATAAGTTTTAATCCACCTACCCGAATAAAGTTCCCGGTAATTATTCGGTAATGAAATCCTTCATTACGAATAATTAGCACCCCCAGGCTATCACCATTCCCCTCTAAAACACCCGGGGGTAATTCACCATGATGATAGGAGTTCTGCAGGCATTCAACTAAAACGTTGTACACCTTTTTGTTAACCTTAGGAGATTTTGGATGTTCGAAAAGTAAAGTTTCAACTTTATTCAGAATTTCATCCACGTGAGAATTATCCAGTTCCCCCATATAACTGTAGAGAACATTCTCGTCCAAATTACCGGCATACCATCCCTTAAGATCAAAACTCATACTCGAATATTTTTATTCTTGCCTTCAACAAATATAACAAAATTAGAGGCACTAAAAATAAATCTATGTTAATAAAGTCACCCTTCCTTTTCTTCGGGGTTTTCTTTTTTAAAGTTTCCCTTTTTAGTTCCTGAATACATAGAATATTTCTGATACTTGCACTCAAGGGCTCCATTGAATAAAGTTATCTTTCTGGAAGGACGAAGGCCAATATTGTGGAAACACTCTTCAGCATAACTCAAAATCCATGCATCATAACCTACGAAATGGTGCTTCAAACGCTCCCCAATCATACGATACAAACCTTCCAAATCTCTTGGCTTCAAACGCTCACCATAGGGTGGATTGGTAATCACCAAGCCTTTTTCTTCAGGAGGAACCAATTGCTGGAAAGGACATACTTTCAGTTTGATTTTTCGACGCAACCCTGCATTACGGATATTTTCCTCAGCAATGGCCAATGCCTTGTCCGAAATATCTGATCCCATGATTTGTCCTTCGAAATCAACCTCAGTCTCCTCATTATACACATCGTCCCATAGATCTTCATTGAAATCGGACCATTTCTGGAAACCAAACTCCTTACGATACAATCCCGGTGGAATATTATAGGCAATAAGAGCAGCTTCTACCAATAAAGTTCCGGAACCACACATCGGATCAATAAAATTACTCTTCTTGTCCCAATCCGAAAGCAGAATCATACCAGCTGCTAAAACCTCGTTCAGTGGAGCCGGTGTTTCTCCCACTCGGTAACCTCTTTTATGAAGCGACTCTCCTGAGCTATCCAAAGAAACAGTACAGGTATTTCTATCAATATGGACATTGATTCTCAACGAAGGATTCACCATACGAATAGATGGTCGATCTCCGCATTTGTAGAAAAATTGATCTACAATGGCGTCCTTAATTCTATAGGTAACAAATTTAGAATGCTTAAAATCATCGGAACTTACTACACTATCAATCGCAATAGTATCTTTCACTCCAATCAACTGACTCCAATCAATCTCCTGAATCCCTTTGTACAACTCATCGGTATCGCTGGCCGAAAATTTGTAAATGGGTTTCAATATACGAATGGCAGTACGAAGATGTAAATTTGCTTTGTACATCATTTCCTGATCTCCAACAAAGCTAACTGCGCGCTTCAGGATATTAATCTCTTCCGCTCCTAACGCTTCCAGTTCCTTGGCCAACACCTCTTCTAAACCATGAAACGTTTTAGCAATCAATCGAAATTTACTCAAGTCTTTCTTCAAAACCGAATCTTTTTTAGTTCTTATTCCCACAATTAAACAACATAGCCTTATTGGTGCTTTAAACACCGATTTGCAGATTATCGAAAACCGACACTTGCAGGCCAACACGACAAGTCCCCTTCTACTGCGGCTACAAATTTAAGCTTTAGGAACCAAAAACGCAGATTTTTCTAAATTATTCCACAAAAAAAAGCCGAAGAAACAAGTCCTTCGGCTCATATTTGGGTATTTACTATATTTTACTTCAGTTTCGAAGAATATTTCTTTGGGGATTTCAACACTTCCAGAGCTTTCAAAAGAAACTCGTTTTTTTGATTTACAATCCGGAATAGCTCATTAGCATCCCACAGATCGCGTGCGATAAGGGCCTTAATATGTAACTTAATTTCATCCTCAACTGCTATGTAATCCTTATCTTCCTTCTTTATTCCTTCCTTTTCTCCGGCTGCAACCAAATCCTTCATCATTTGCTCACTTACCTTGAAGTTCTTATTGTAAACCTCAAAATCAGGATAACTCTTTTTCAATTGCTCCCGATTCGAATCTATGTAATTAATTACAAAAGGATTCAGCACATTCTTACGAACCAACAAATTGAAATAGCGGAAATTTTTAGTGGTGTCCAATGGAATGTAAATATCCGGCATTATACCTCCTCCTCCATATACAACTCTCTTATTCAAAAGCGTATTATACTTCAGTGAGTCGGGAAAATGAATACTATCGGCACTAATCATCTCACCTGAATTGTAACGCTTGATGATATCCATCCTGTAATCATCAACTCCATTTTCATAGGGCTTTTGAATACATCGTCCGGTTGGTGTATAGTAATGGGCTGTTGTCAATCGCACCATGGAGCCATCAGACAAAGGGAATTGGCGTTGTACCAAACCTTTTCCAAAAGAACGGCGTCCGATAATTACTCCACGATCCCAGTCCTGAATTGCCCCCGAAACAATTTCAGAAGCCGAAGCAGAACCTTCATTAATCAATACAACAACCTTTCCTTCTTTAAAAATACCACGCGATGTAGTATTACTTTCGTGACGCGGGGTGGTAAGTCCCTTCGTATACACAATCAATTTATTCGCCTCCATCAGCTGATCCACAATCTCAATGGCAGAACTCATATATCCTCCGCCATTTCCCCGCAGATCCAAAACCAGATTCTCCATGTTTCGGCTTTTCAAATCCACCATGGCATCATAAAACTCTTTGCCAGTTGTTGCAGCAAATCGATTCAATTTGATATAACCGGTAGTTTCATCAACCATATAGGCAGCATCCAAACTGTGAATCGGAATTTTATCACGTGTAATAACAAATTCCAATATCTCTTTTTCCCGCTTCCGCTTCACATAAACCGTAACAACTGTTCCCTTTTCTCCACGCAAGCGTTTACGAACACCACTGTTTTTTAAACCAACACCGGCAACATTGTCCCCATCGATCTTCACAATTCGGTCTCCGGCACGCAAGCCTACCTTTTCAGAAGGCCCACCTGGAACAGTAGTTACCACCATCAGCGTATCCCGTAAAATATTAAACTGGATTCCAATCCCACTAAAACTTCCTTGCAAAGGTTCATTCATCTCCTTTACTTCCTCTCGGCTTATGTACATTGAGTGAGGATCCAATTTTGCCAAAACCTGAATAATAGCATCCTCCGTCAACTTCTCAACATTTACAGTATCAACATAAAAAGCATCAATCAAAGCAATTAAATTCTGATATTTTATTGCTTGATTTTTGACTGATTGCGCCTTCAGATCCCCCCGGCAAGTCCATACAACCAGTATACTTATTGCCAAAAATCCAATGATTGATTTTTTATTCAACTTCATAAATTATGTATTTTAATAGATTTATTTCCTACTTCTTCGTAAATTGAGAACGCCACCAAAAATAGCAATCTTTTTACTATTTTTATCTTTGAAAAGAGAATATTCATGGAACATAAACTACACCTATTGCTTCTGGGAGACAAGATACCGGAATCAATTCAAGATCTGAGTAGTATTCAAATTAAACATTGCACTAATGGACAGACAGGTTTCGAAACATTCATTGAAACAACCTTCCAATTAATAATATGTCAATATCAACTATCGGATCAAACTGCAATTTCTTTGTACGATAACATTCAGTCCTATCTACAACTATACCCCAATTCCTCTAAAAAAGATACAAAGATTATCGTAATAACTAATAATGAAAAACAGGAAAAGGATTGTAAAACCAGAAATTTACTGTACTACCCCTCTAGCCTGGACCTGAGCCAACTCCTGCTAAAAATACCAATTTCCAAACCTGTACAGAAGAAAGATACATCAAAACTTCTGCCCATAAACTTCAAGGAATTATTCGTTCGGGTAGACAACAACCGTCCCTTCATTAAAAATGTAATTGAAAAATTTATCGAAGTCTATCCGGACAGAGTCAAACAATTGTATCAATTAATTGGAACGAATGATTACCAGGGAACAAAAGATGCTGCCCACAAATTAAAGGGCGTTTTGGCCAACTTTTCGATGGAAAAAGCACGCCAAACCATCATTGAGGTTGAAAAATCAGCTCTGGAGAAAAATAGTACAAAAACCACTGAAAAAATCAATTTATTGGATACTCAAATAAAAGAGGCAATTCAATACTTCAATGATCAACAGGAACTTTTTAAGGAATAAAAAAACCCCTGCCTAAGGCAGAGGTTTTGATTTTATTTCTTATTCCCACTCAATTGTTGCAGGTGGTTTTGAACTAATATCGTAAACTACGCGGTTCACACCTTTCACATTATTGATAATTTTATTGGAAATCTTTGCAAGAAACTCGTAAGGCAAATGCGACCAATCAGCTGTCATTCCATCAGTTGAACTAACAGCACGTAACGCAACTACACTTTCGTATGTTCTCTCATCGCCCATCACTCCTACTGATTGAACCGGCAATAACATCACACCAGCTTGCCATACCTCATCATACAATCCATCTTCTATCAAGCCGGAAATGAAAATATGATCAACTTCCTGCAGAATCTGAACTTTTTCAGCGGTAATATCACCTAAAATACGAATACCTAAACCTGGTCCTGGAAAAGGATGGCGACTGATAAACTTATCTTCAAGTCCCATACTTCTACCTACTCGGCGAACCTCATCCTTAAAAAGCAACTTTAATGGTTCTACCACCTTTAACTTCATATAGTCAGGTAATCCACCTACGTTGTGGTGAGACTTAATGGTTTGAGAAGGGCCTCCTGTTACAGATACAGATTCAATAACATCTGGATAGATGGTACCTTGTCCTAACCATTTTGCATTCTCAATTTTGTGCGATTCTTCGTCGAAAACCTCAACAAAGGCATTCCCAATAATTTTTCGCTTCGCTTCTGGATCTTTAACTCCTGCCAAAGCAGAAATAAATTTCTTGCCTGCATCAACACCTGTTACATTTAGTCCAAGTGTTTCATATTTTTTAAGTACATCGGTAAACTCATTCTTACGAAGTAAACCATTATCAACAAAAATACAATGTAGATTTTTTCCAATGGCCTTGTGCAACAACATTGCCGCTACTGTAGAATCAACACCTCCAGACAATCCCAGAATAACTCTATCATCACCAAGTTGCTCTTTCAATTCTGCAACAGTGGTATCAACGAATGCATCCGGAGTCCAGTCTTGAGAACATCCACAAATACCAACAATAAAATTCTCTAACAATACGATTCCTTCTGTACTGTGATATACCTCTGGATGGAATTGAATACCATAAGTTGATTCTCCTTCAATAGCAAAAGCAGCATTCTCAACGTCAGCAGTACTAGCAATTACTTTATAATTTGCAGGCATTCTTTCAATGGTATCACCATGCGACATCCACACTTGTGAATTTAAGCTAATACCTTTCAATAACTCATTGCCATTATCTACAGAAGTCAGGTTGGCACGGCCATATTCACGCTTGTTTGAAGCCATCACTTCACCACCAAAACAGTGGGCCAAATGTTGAGCACCATAGCAAACACCCAAAAGTGGCAGTTTACCTTTTATTTCAGATAAATTGGGTATTGGAGCCTTTTCTTCACGAACAGAAAAAGGACTTCCAGAAAGTATAACCCCTTTTATCGACTCATCAATTGCTGGGGGATTGTTGTAAGGGTGAATTTCACAATAAACATTCAGTTCTCGCACTCTACGAGCGATCAACTGGGTGTACTGCGAACCAAAATCTAAAATCAGAATTTTTTCCTGCATAAAATCAAAAATTGTGGATTGTTCAGTAGTTACTATTTGGCGTACAAAGATACATATTTTCTCCTCAACCCCCTATAGGTACTCCAACATTAATAAGAGCATTTATCAAAAACAAAGGCTTTCCCTTTCGTATGCAACCTCTCTCCTGGGACGTATAAAACAAAAGCCCCTTTTACAGGGGCTTTTGTCAATTATTTAAATTTCTTTAGGACATCCTTCACCGCATCTTTATGAATGGTAAAGCCCATCATCTTCAGCTTCACGTAATCCTCGTGGAAGAAATAGTATCCAAATTCGGGTGTATTTTCGTCTACATTTCGGGATCCGGAACTGGAATCTTTTATCAAATACCAATCCTTACCATTTTTATCCACATAGTATCCTACCATGTGCATACCATGATCATCCGTAGTTGTTTCATTTGAAAAACGGAACTGACGAGCATCCTCATTAATGTATTCCGATGGAATGTCGAAAGAAGGTACCATCGCACAATTGGTAGTTCTTAGAAAACCAGCTTCCGAAACATCGCCACCAATACTCATAGTGTATCCTTTACGAATTGCTCGCTTCAGAACTTTCATGAAATCGTCCAAAGGAATATTGTAATACTCCTCAGAATGCCACCAGTTATCAGGCACCTTATATTCCACTTGCTGCCAGTAAGGCTCCTGCTTGTAGGAAAGAATCTCAACATAGTCATCCATGTTCATCTTCAAATAATCCTTTACATAGCTTTTGGGAGTATACTCTTTCCCTTCAACGGTAAACTTGGTTGGAGGAGTACCAATGTAATGATTCATGATTGCCTTAATGGTTTCAAGGGCTCTCTCCTCATTCCAATCGTTGGAAACTTTCAAGCCATTCAGGAAGGCCATCATCTCCTTGTACATCTTCTCATGAGTATGGAATTTACGACCATTCAGCAACCCGGTGTAAGCCGAAGTAGGACAAGCACCATATTGCTTCCAGATTCTGGTTACGGAATTGGCTTCTGCCCCTTGACCAAACACAGAATTACCTCGTTCCTGAACGAATCTACGAGCCTTTTCCACATACTCCCAATAAGCAGTGTAGATCTCCGAAATCTTCACCTTCTTCTTATGCAATCGATAAACCTCAGATTCCATAAAAGAGGTAGTGGAAAAACTCCAGCAAGTACCACCATTCCCTTGCGAAATTGTTGGATTCGCCCAAGCAGTATTGTCTTTGTACAGAGAAATTTTATTAGGAAGGTCCATTCCGGATTGATCCATAAAGAAACGCTTATCAACGTCCTTCTTTTCCAATTTCTCATTCACCATACGGATATCTTTCAGAATGGAATTCTGATAGTACCCAGGCTCATACTCCTTAAACATTGATTTATCCTTCTTCTGTTGAGCAAAAGAAGTTGCCCCCATCAATAACGCAAGGGCAGGTAACAAGACTCTTTTCATTTTTTGATAACGTTTATGTTTGCGCCCCTAAGGTAGAAAAATCATTTTGTATTCCCCCTCTCCTATCAGCTTCTATTTTTTTACCTCTATTGAAAATACGGCACCATCATTTCCAGCTTCGGTATTGGGGAAAATAGCCCTGGCTTCGGCCAAATGTTCATGCACCTCCTTGAAACGTGCAGAAAAATGACCAATGATTAATTTTTCAACATTGGCAAGATGCGCAATTCTTGCGGCTTGCTCCGCAGTTGAGTGATAAGTCTTCTTTGCCCGCTTCTCATCAATTTTTAAAAAAGTGGCCTCGTGATACAACAGATCTACACCCTGAACTACAGGTACAATTTTCTCCAAATAAGCCGTATCTGTGCAAAATGCATAACTTCGAGCTCTCGGAGGATTTTTAGTCAATAAACCATTGGGAACCACCTCGCCGGAATCCCTTACAAAATCTTCCCCAGCCTTTATGGAAGCCATAGCACGAATAGGTATTCTATAGAAATCCACCATCTCCTTTATCAAATTTCGGGGACGATCCTTCTCCTTGAATAAAAATCCGGCACAAGGCATAGGACCGTGCTTTAAAGGGAAACATTTAACCTCAACCACCTTATCCTCATAAAGGGTTTGTATCTCTTTTCCGAATATAGGATGAAAAACCAGTTCAAAACTCAATTTTGTATCCAGACATTCCAATTGAAATCGAATCAATTCCTCCAATTTCCGATGGGCATATATGTGCAAATCATTAGTTCGCCCTTGAAGTGAAAAGGAGGAAATCAAACCAATCAATCCAAAGATATGATCCCCATGAAGATGAGAAATAAAGATATGGTTAAGCCGGCCGTAGGGCACCTTATATTTTCGTAACTGGATCTGCGTTCCCTCTCCACAATCGATCAAAAAAAACCGCTCAAGCACATTGAGCACTTGAGCGGTTGGGAATCTTTTTGAAGTAGGTAACGCAGAGCTACTGCCCAGAATTGTTAATTCAAACTTCACAATTAATAAATTAATTGGACTCGATATGGTTTTTAATCATCGAAATTGCATCATCCATATTGTAAGCAATATTCAATACGGAATCTAACTGTGAGATGGAAACCAATCGTTCGACAGCAGGCTGCAAGCCATGGAGCACAAAGGTTCCATTGGCATTTTTACACAACCTATTGGCTACAAGAATGGCACTTAATCCGGAAGAATCACAATAGCTGCAGTTATTCAGATCCAAAAGAATATTCTTTTCTCCGTTCCCGGCAATCAGAACCAATTCTGATTTTAGAGCAGGAGCAATGTGAGTATCTAATTTCTCTTTTAATACCTGCACCAAGGTATATCCATCCTTCTTGTCAATCTTGAAGTCCATATTTAGTTGCATTTTAATTATTCGCCACCTTTTTCGTCTTTTTCCATTTTATTCTTCAGAGCAGCTAACTCAGAGATATCACCTAAGGTAGTTTTTTCCAGGCTTTCTTTCACCTTCTTAACACCTTTTTTAGTGGTTTTAGCAACAGCTTTCTTCTTAGCTACTTCTTCAGATCTCTTCTCATCTTCAAAAATTCTTGAGTGAGAAAGGATAATTCTCTTAGCGGCTTTAGAGAACTCAATTACTTTGAATTCCAGTTTCTCTTCAACCTTAGCTTGAGCACCATCTTCTTTCACCAGGTGACGAGGAGTTGCGAATCCTTCAACACCATAAGGCAATGCAATTACAGCACCTTTTTCGAATACTTCTACGATAGTACCTTCGTGTACTGAATCAACAGTAAAGATAGACTCGAATACATCCCATGGATTCTCTTCCAATTGCTTGTGACCTAAGCTCAATCTTCTGTTGTCCTTGTCAATTTCAAGAACTACAACTTCGATCTCAGCACCAATTTGAGTGAATTCTGCTGGGTGCTTCACTTTCTTAGTCCAAGAAAGATCAGAAATGTGGATCAATCCGTCAACTCCTTCTTCGATTTCTACGAACACACCAAAGTTAGTGAAGTTACGAACTTTAGCAGTGTGCTTAGAGTTAACAGCATATTTCTCTTCTACTCCAGCCCATGGATCTGGCTTCAACTGCTTGATACCAAGAGACATTTTTCTCTCTTCGCGATCCAAAGTAAGAACCTGAGCTTCTACTTCGTCTCCAACTTTCATGAAATCCTGAGCAGATCTCAAGTGCTGTGACCAAGACATTTCAGAAACGTGGATCAAACCTTCTACACCAGCTGCAATCTCAACGAATGCACCGTAGTCAGCCATAACCACAACCTTACCTTTAACGGTATCACCAACTTTCATTTCAGCATCCAAAGCATCCCATGGATGTGGAGTCAGTTGCTTCAGACCAAGAGCGATACGCTTCTTGTCATCATCAAAGTCAAGGATTACAACGTTCAGTTTCTGATCCAACTCAACAATCTCACTTGGGTGAGTTACACGACCCCATGAAAGGTCAGTAATGTGAATCAAACCGTCTACGCCACCAAGGTCGATGAATACACCGTAAGAAGTGATGTTCTTAACGGTTCCTTCCAATACCTGACCTTTTTCAAGCTTAGCAATAATTTCTTTCTTCTGCTGCTCCAACTCAGCCTCAATAAGAGCTTTGTGAGATACAACAACGTTTTTGAACTCCTGGTTGATTTTTACAACCTTGAATTCCATAGTTTTTCCAACGTATACATCATAGTCACGGATAGGCTTCACGTCGATCTGAGAACCTGGCAAGAAAGCCTCAATTCCGAATACGTCAACGATCATACCACCTTTAGTACGACACTTGATGTAACCTTTGATAATTTCGTCATTCTCAAGAGCCGAGTTAACACGATCCCAAGAACGTAATGCACGAGCTTTTTTGTGAGAAAGTACCAACTGACCTTTTTTGTCTTCCTGACTTTCCACATAAACTTCTACTGAATCCCCTACTTTCAACTCTGGGTTGTAACGGAATTCGTTCATGCTTACGATACCATCAGACTTGTAACCAATGTTGATTACAACCTCTCTCTTATTCATAGAGATAACGGTACCATCAATTACTTCTTTTTCTGCAACAGTAGACAAAGTCTTGTCATACATTGCTTCCAGCTCGCTTCTTTTATCGGAACCATACATATCCTGGCTAGCATACGCATCCCAATCAAATTCAGCTTCAGTTGCTGGATTTTCTACATTTTCAACTTTTTTGTTTTCTTCAATCATCTTAAAATGTTGATTAACTAATAAGTTAGACAATATATTTATTTAAAACTCCGTGCAAAAGTATTAAATTATTCCGAACCGGAGATAAGATACAACTTTTTTTTCAAAAAAAGAATTAAAAAGAATCTTTGCAACGAGTGTATTAACGCCGGATACGGCCACATTCAATTATCTTTTTAGCCGGAAAATATTTTACCAAAATCTTCGATTCATCGTAAAAAATCCACGACCTCTTAACAATTCCCTCTCGCTACTTCATTTCATGAAACATACACTATATTTATTTAAACGAACAAACACCTGCTAAGATTACCACTCCAATTAATCCCTGGTGGTTTACTCTACATATTGTATGGCCCCTTTATTCAAAATAATTACTTTTATTGCCAAAATAGGGAAAAAGTATACAAGCCAAACAATTTAATTTATGTAAAGACGTATTTTTTTGATTAAATTTGTTATACACTGGAAAGTTATCATCTTTCCCCCTCACACTCTATAAAAGCTATCAAACATGAATATAACCATTGTAGGCACGGGTTACGTGGGACTAGTTTCCGGAACATGCTTCTCCGAAACCGGAATTACTGTAACATGTGTGGATGTAGACCAGGAAAAAATAGAAAACCTCAACAAAGGAATCATTCCAATTTTCGAACCTGGATTAGCTCCAATGCTTGAACGCAACATGGAGAAAGGTCGACTTGGCTTCTCCACAAACATCAAAGAAAGCATACATCAGGCTGATGCCGTTTTTATCGCTGTGGGCACCCCCCCGGATGAAGACGGAAGCGCCGACTTACAGTACGTAATAAGTGTTGCCAGAGAAATTGGACAACACATGACCCACTACCTGGTAGTCGTAACCAAAAGCACCGTCCCTATCGGAACTGCAAAAAAAGTTAAAGCTGCCATTCAGGAAGAATTGGATAAAAGAGGAGTTGACATTCCTTTTGACGTCGCCTCAAATCCTGAATTCCTTAAAGAAGGAGCTGCTATCGAAGACTTCCTCAAACCAGACCGCGTGGTAATTGGAACCGAATCGGAACAGGCTCAAAAGGTAATGCAGAAACTCTACAAACCTTTCCTCCTCAACAATCATCCTGTGATTTTCATGGACATTCCTTCGGCGGAAATGACAAAATACGCCGCCAACTCCATGCTGGCAACGAAAATATCATTCATGAACGACATCGCCAACCTCTGTGAAATTGTAGGGGCAGATGTAAACATGGTTCGAAAAGGCATCGGTTCAGACTCCCGGATTGGTTATAAATTCATATATCCCGGAACAGGCTACGGAGGCTCCTGCTTTCCTAAGGATGTACAAGCTCTTATTAGAACATCAGAACAAATGGGACACCCTCTCAATATTCTTAAAGCCGTTGAAGAAGTCAACTTCAAACAGAAAGAGGTTCTTGTGCGCAAACTTAAAGGTCATTTCCAAAACAATTTAGAAGGGAAAAAAATAGCCATCTGGGGATTGTCCTTCAAACCCAACACGGATGACATGCGAGAAGCTCCAGCCCTGATTATCATCAATAAACTCCTGGAAGAAAAAGCAAATATTACGGCTTACGATCCAGTTGCAATGAAGGAATGCAAAAGAAGAATCGGAGATACCATCGACTTTGCAAAAGACCAATACGAGGCACTCATCGATGCCGACGCCCTGCTTATCGTAACAGAATGGGCTGAATTCAGAAGCCCCAACTTTAAAGTAATGGGGAAATTACTTAAGGAGAAACTCATTTTCGATGGCAGAAACATTTATGATCCTTTGGAAATGGAGGAAATGGATTACACTTATTACTCCATAGGACGTGCCACCGCAGGCAACTAATCAGTTACTTGCCAAATCCACTTTATTTCTCAAGAAAAAAGAACAGTCGAACACACAATACATCACTTATGAAAAGGATCTTAATTACCGGGGGAGCAGGCTTTATTGGCTCACATCTTTGTGAGCGTCTGCTCAAAGAAGGAAACGATGTTATCTGCCTTGACAATTATTTCACAGGCTCCAAACGCAACATCGAACACCTTATCGACAACCACTACTTTGAACTTGTAAGACATGATGTAACCACACCATATTTTGCAGAGGTAGATGAAATTTACAATCTGGCTTGTCCTGCCTCCCCAATTCATTACCAGTACAACCCCATCAAAACCATAAAAACCTCAGTGATGGGAGCCATCAACATGCTCGGACTGGCCAAAAGGGTAAAAGCAAAGATTCTCCAAGCCTCCACAAGTGAAGTATATGGTGACCCGAAAATTCATCCCCAAACCGAATCTTATTGGGGTAATGTAAATCCTATCGGAATTCGATCGTGCTATGATGAAGGGAAGCGTTGTGCCGAAACCCTTTTCATGGACTACCATCACCAAAACCATGTACAGATCAAGATCATCCGTATATTCAACACCTACGGTCCCAATATGCACCCCAATGATGGCCGGGTGGTTTCCAATTTTATAGTTCAGGCACTCTCAGGAAAAGACATCACCATTTACGGAGACGGATCCCAATCCCGCAGCTTTCAATATGTAGACGATTTAATTGAAGCTACCGTAAGAATGATGAATTCCAGAAACGATTTTCACGGCCCGGTAAACATTGGAAATCCAAACGAGTTCACAATCCTGGAATTGGCTCAAAACATAATTGATCTCACCAATTCCAAATCACAGATCATTCACTTGCCTCTGCCCAAGGATGACCCAACCCAAAGACAACCCAACATCGATTTGGCAAAAAAGGAACTGAACAACTGGGAACCCAAAATTCAATTAAGAGAGGGGTTAACCAAAACAATATCATATTTTGATAATCTATTGTCAAACCAATCTACATTATAACTATGAAAGGTATTATACTGGCTGGAGGCTCCGGAACACGACTGTATCCATTAACCAAAAGTATATCCAAACAAATCATCCCGGTTTATGACAAACCACTGATATACTATCCCCTATCAGTACTAATGCTTGCAGGGATAAAAGAAATACTAATCATTTCCACTCCAAAAGATCTCCCCCTTTACGAGGAGCTGTTTGGCAACGGACACCAATTGGGGCTACAAATCTCTTATGCCGAGCAACCCTCCCCCGATGGTCTGGCTCAGGCATTTTTAATTGGTGAAGAATTCATTGGGGACAGCCCGGTATGCCTTATTTTAGGCGACAATATTTACTACGGCTATGAGTTCAGCCACCTCCTGCAGGAAGCAGCTACTCTAAAATCCGGAGCCATGGTATTTGGCTACCACGTAAAAGATCCCGAAAGATATGGGGTTGCGGAATTTGACTCCAACGGAAAAGTCCTTAATATTGAAGAAAAACCGAAATCCCCAAAATCAAATTATGCCGTTACAGGTCTATATTTTTACGGACCGGATGTGGTTGAAAATGCAAAATCACTACAGCCATCAGCCAGAGGCGAATTGGAAATAACTGACCTCAATAAAATATACCTCAAAAAAGGACAACTCCAATTAAAGGTGCTGGGACGAGGAATGGCATGGCTGGATACCGGAACACACGAAAGCCTTCTTCAAGCATCCAACTATGTTGCAACCATAGAACAAAGACAAGGACTCAAAATTGCCTGCATCGAAGAAATTGCCTACCGCAATGGCTTCATCTCGCGCGAACAGCTAATTGAATTAGCCAATCCTCTTCAAAAAAATCAATACGGAGCCTATTTAATGGCCCTTGCTCAGGAAGAAATCAAAAGCTTTTAATTTCGAAAGATATGCAAATAATAGAAACCGAAATCCCCGACCTATTAATTCTCAAACCAACTGTATTCGAAGACACCAGAGGTTATTTCTTTGAAAGTTTCAACAAGTCGGTTTTCAATGAACGAGGGATAGATTTAGATTTTGTCCAGGACAACGAATCCAAGTCTTCCAAAGGAGTATTGCGAGGACTTCACTACCAATTGGCTCCCTACGCCCAAACCAAATTGGTTCGCGTAATTGAAGGAACCGTTTTTGATGTGGCAGTTGATTTAAGAATTGGCTCTCCAACCTTTGGAAAATGGCATGGCATCGAACTTTCAGCAGAAAATAAAATACAGTTTTTACTTCCTAAAGGATTTGCCCATGGCTTTTCGGTGCTAAGCGAGAGTGCAACCTTTATCTACAAATGCGACAGTTTATACAATCCCGAAGCAGAGCGAGGAATCAACTTCAACGACCCCAAACTAAACATCGATTGGATGATTGATCCCCAGCAAGCTATCATCTCCCCAAAAGACAAGGTCCTACCCAACTTCGAACAGGCAGAAATGAACTTTAAATACAACAAAATTATACTGTAGGAAATGGCAACAATTCTGGTAACTGGAAAAAACGGACAGCTAGGAAGGGAACTTCAGGAGTTAGTTCCCGATTTTCCCAACCATAGATTCATCTTTACGGGAAGAGAGGAGTTAGATATCTGCTCATCAACCCAGATAAAAGAATTTACCGATAATACATCTATCGATTACATTATTAATTGTGCTGCCTACACTAAGGTAGATCATGCCGAGGAGGAACATCAAGCCGCTCAGAAATTAAATCAACATGCTGTGGGCTACCTTGGAAAAATTGCAAAAGAGAAGAGAATTCGATTGATTCACATTTCAACTGACTATGTATTCTCGGGAAAAAATCATCAACCCTATTCAGAAGAAGACTCCCCCTGTCCTATTTCTCAATATGGCAAATCTAAATGGGAAGGTGAAAAAGCCCTGACACAATCGGGGTGCGAGCACCTAATTATTCGAACTTCCTGGCTCTACTCCCCTTTCCGCAATAATTTTGTAAAAACAATGCTTCAACTGGGACAACAAAAACCGGAATTGAATGTTGTTTTTGATCAGATTGGAACCCCAACTTATGCAAAAGATCTAGCCCTAGCTATTCTGACCATCGTTACAAATTGTGAACTGAACAAACAGGATTTCGTCTGTGGAATTTATAATTATTCAAACGAGGGGGTATGTAGTTGGTACGATTTTGCGACAGAAATTCAAGAAGTGATGCAAACCAGATGCAAAATTCACCCCATCGAAAGCAAAAATTATCCCACAATAGCACCAAGACCCCATTATTCGGTCTTGAATAAATCAAAAATTAAACATATTTTTGAACTTGATATTCCATACTGGAAAGCTAGCCTAATAAAATGCCTGAAAAGGCTGAAAGAAAATTAAAATTTTTAAACTAACCCATTGAGCTGATCATGGTAAACAAAGACGTACTTTTCAAAGTAAAAGAGAAAGCACAACAGTGGCTGGAAGGAGATTACGATCAGGAAACTAAAAATGCAATTCAGGCATTATTGGACAACGACGATCCAACCGAATTGATTGATTCCTTCTACAAGGATTTGGAATTCGGAACAGGTGGCTTACGTGGAATTATGGGCCCCGGAAGCAACCGCATGAATATTTACACTGTGGGGGCCGCCACTCAGGGCCTGGCCAATTACCTCAAAAAAACTTTTGCAGGGAAACAACAAATTTCTGCCTGCATTGGTTACGATTGCAGAAACAACAGTAGACTTTACGCTGATACAGTAGCCAACATATTCTCAGCAAACGGTATCAAGGCCTATATTTTTGAAGATTTACGACCAACCCCCGAGATGTCCTTCGCCATCCGTCATTTGGGTTGTCAATCCGGGGTGATCCTAACCGCTTCGCACAACCCGAAAGAGTACAATGGCTATAAGGCCTATTGGGAAGATGGTTCTCAACTGGTTCCCCCTCACGACCTAAACGTAATCGAGGAAGTCAACAAAGTAAAAGTAGAAGACATCAAATTTGAAGGAAATCCAGAATTGATTGAAGTTCTGGGCGAAGAAATGGATAAATTGTACCTGGATACAGTTAAAACCCTTTCATTGTCTCCGGAAGCCATTGCAAACCATAAAGACCTGAAAATTGTTTTCACACCTCTGCATGGGACGACTGTAAAATTAGTGCCCGATTCACTAAAAAACTATGGCTTCGAAAACATCATTCACATTCCGGAACAAGATGTAGTGGATGGTAATTTCCCAACCGTATGGTCTGCTAACCCTGAAGAACCTGAAGCTCTGGAAATGGCGGTCAACAAAGCCAAAGAAGTAGATGCTGATCTGGTTATGGCCTGTGACCCTGATGGTGATCGACTTGGCATTTCAGTAAAGAATGACAAAGGCGAATTCGAATTGATCAACGGAAATCAAACTGCTCTTATTTTTAACTACTACCTGATTAAAAGAAGACGGGAACTAGGCCTTTTAACCGGAAAAGATTACGTGGTAAAGACAATTGTTACCACAGAACTATTTAAAGATGTAGCAGAACAAAACGGAGTAAAATGTTTTGATGCCTACACCGGGTTTAAATGGATTGCTGATGTAATCCGCAAAAATCCCGACTTAAACTATGTTGGTGGAGGAGAAGAATCCTACGGTTATATGCCGGGTGACTTTACCCGCGACAAAGATGCCGTTTCTTCCTGCTCTATTATGGCCGAAATGACTGCTTGGGCAAAAGATCAGGGCAAAACCCTATTCCAGATTCTTAAAGACATCTATCTTGAATACGGATTTTCTAAGGAGAAAATGATTTACATCGTTCGTAAAGGACTGACAGGAGCCCAGGAAATTGAGCAATTGATGCATGATTACCGCCACAATCGTCCAGAAACCATTAACGGATCAAAACTTGTATTGGTTAAGGACTACTTGAGCAGAAAAGCAACCAATGTTCTCACCGGCGAGGAGGAAGAGCTTGATTTTGAAACCACCTCCAATGTACTGCAATTCTTTTTAGAAGACGGATCAAAAATATCTGTTCGTCCTTCCGGAACCGAACCAAAGATCAAATACTATTTTGAGGTTCGTGAGGATTTATCTTCCTTAGAGCAATACGATACGGCCAATGAAAAAGCCAATCAGAAAATCAACAATATTATTGAATCTTTGAAGCTAAACTAATCTATACAGGGGTGGAGCTTTCCACCCCTCAAACTCTTCAATCCAAACAACATGGATCATAAACACACTATTCTATCCGTAGACGATTCTCCCATCAACAACAAACTGATTGAGGCATACTTTCGAAGAGATTACAATGTCATTTCCGTTGAAAGTGGGCAGCAAGCACTAAATTGGCTCGAGAACAATATTCCGGATGTCATACTGTTGGACATCATGATGCCCGTTATGGATGGAATCGAAGTGTTGGGATCTATTGTGGAAGACGAACGCCTCAAGGACATACCCGTAATAATGGTTACTGCCAAAACCGAAATGGAAAGTATCCGTAACACATTAAATCTGGGGGCCTTGGATTACGTCAAAAAGCCAATCGATTTCACCGAATTGCAGACCAAAGTTTTGATTGCCCTGCAAATCAACAAGCAAAATCAGGAAATCAGTAAATACAAAACCTATTACAGCATTCATCAGGGAATGATTCATGCCCAAAGAATTCAACGCTCCATCCTTCCCGATTCCGAAAGCTTCCGGAGACTGTACCCCAAGGCTTTTATTTTGAATCTTCCCAAGCATATCATTAGCGGCGACTTTTACTGGATCAATCAAAACTTTAATCAGAAACACCTGGCTCTATTCGATTGTACCGGACATGGAGTTCCAGCAGCCATGCTAACAATGATGGGACAAATGGAATTGCATAGCATCTCGGAAAATGGAATGACAAGCAAAGCCAATCAAATCTTTACGGGCCTAAGCCGAAAATTCAGCAGTCTACTAAACAGTTCCAACGACACCTACACACAGTACGAAGGTATGGACGGTCTTTTCTGCTCCATTTACAGCCATGAAAATATTATGGAATTCGCCGGTGCCAAGCGATCATTGGTTCTGATTCGAAAAGGAGTCGATCAACTTCGCCTTAACCAGGAAATCCTTGAACCCAAAATTCAACATGATAATTTTTTCCTTTATGAAATACCAGGGGACCGGATTTCTATCGGAAAAGAATCGGAATACCAGGAATTCACCTTAAACACCATTGAAACACAGCCCGGTGACCGAATTTTCCTCTTCTCGGATGGCATAACAGACCAACTGGGAGGAAATCAGGTTAAACGACTCAAGAAAAAACAATTCTTCGAGAAATTACTTGAAATTCAAACCAAATCCATCAATCTGCAAAAATCAGACATCTTCAACTGGTTTGAGAACTGGAAAGAGAACAATGAACAAACTGACGATATCCTGATCATTGGAACTGAATTGTAAATCTACAATTCAGGCTCGTCAGGAAAAAACTCTTGCTTAAAATTCACAAGATACAGTTTCTCTGTAGCTCTTGTTATGGCTGTATACATCCACCGATAATACTCCCGATCGAGCATATCTTCGGTTAGGTATCCCTGATCAACAAAAACGGCACTCCATTGCCCTCCCTGTGCTTTATGGCAGGTTACAGCATAAGCAAATTTCACCTGTAAAGCATTAAAGTAGGGATTGACTCGGATTTTCTCATATCGCTTTTTTTTGGAGGGGATATCCATATAATCCTCGGCAACTGCAGAAAATAGCCTTTTACTTTCCTCAAAATCCAGAGAGGCCGTTTCAATATCCAATGTATCCAGAAGAATCATCACATCAATCTCAACATCCTTATAATCGGGAAATCGAACCGTAATTTCAGCAAAACGAAAACCATACAACTCGATGTGTCGCAGAATCCGAACAACTTCCACAATATCTCCGTTAGCAATAAAATCCATCTCCTTCACATCGCTGGTCCAGAAATAATTGTTCTTCACCACCATCAAATAATCCCCTGGAGAAATTTCCTCCTCACGGTAGAGAATCATATTTCGTATTCCCTGATTAAATCGATTGGCTCTTTTATTGGAACGACTGACAACCATTGTTTCCTCCATCCCATATTGATAATGAGCCGAGGAGATGGTCTCTATCAGGTCACCTCCCTGAATTCGTTCTACATCGGGAAAACCGGATAGCTTCAAGGAAGGATATCCTGGGTCCGTTTCCATCAATTTCTCCCTTAGATGAGTTGCATTTGAAAGGATTCCGGATTCTTCGGATTGTCTAACCACATCTCGGAGTTGGCAGTGCTGAACATCCATCCCAAAACAGGCCTCCAGCTCATTTACATCAAGAGCCGGACTCACATCCAAACCCACCGGAGGCAACTGAGCAGTATCTCCTATTAATATCAACTTGCAATTTCTGCCCGAGTATACGTATTCTACCAAATCATCCAGGAGCCTACCGCTTCCAAAAATGGACCCCTCGGGCGAATAATTCGAAATCATTGAAGCTTCATCCACTATAAAGAATGTAAATGAGCTTAAATTTCGATCAAGGGCAAATTTCCCAAAACCATCGGTAGAAGACTTCTGTCGATAAATCTTTTTGTGAATGGTATAGGCACTTTTTCCAGTATAAGTAGATAGCACCTTGGCCGCCCGCCCTGTTGGAGCAAGAAGTACCGATTTCATTTTCATCACATCCAGCGTTTTCACCAAAGCATTCACCATCGTGGTTTTCCCCGTTCCTGCGTATCCTTTTAGTAAAAAGATTTCATTTTCAACTGGACTTACCACATAGTCTGCCCACTTTTGAATTAACTCCTCCTGTCCCAAAGTAGGTTCGTATTGTAGAGCTTCTCGAATTTTCGCAGATATATGATTTTTCAACATTTCTTTGAAATTTACCGGATTTAGAAATTATGAAATGGATTTTTTTTTTAAATTTGCAGACAAACTTACACAAACTAATAAAATAAAATATGAAAAAAGTTCTTCAAATCCTACTTGCTGTTGTAATTGTGGTTTTGGGATATTTTAGTACACAGAGCATCCTTAAGCCTATCGAATTCCGTAAAATTAAGAAGCAAAGATACGAGCTAATCATTCAAAATTTAAAAGATATTCGTAAAGCTCAGGTAGCTTACAAAGAGGTTAACGGACAATTCACCGGTAGCTTCGACACCCTTATCAACTTCATCAAAACTGATTCAATGCCATTGATTAAGTCGATCGGATCCTTAACTGATGAGCAAGTTGAAGCAGGTATGACTGAAAAAGAAGCTGTAAGAAAAGGATTTATTACTCGTGATACATTGATGATTCCAGCTTTGGATACAATTTTTGGAGCTGATTATCCTCTCAATAACCTGAGATACGTTCCTTTTACCAAAAAACAACACGAATTTAAATTGGGAAGAGGTATCATCGTAACCGGATCGAAAGTGAAAGTTCAGGTATTTGAGGCAAGAGTTTCCAATACCATTATCTTTGAAGACATCTACGATGAGTACAAAAGATACATCATGGAAGAAAACGGAAACCGTATTCGTTTGAACAAATATCCAGGATTGAAAGTAGGATCTCTTGAAGAAGCCAATAACAACTCCGGAAACTGGGAGTAATTCAAATCGCATATGGATGATTTTATATTCCTAGATACAAACTTTGAATATAGTCAAACAAAAGAATATCATCTATCCATCCAGGTTAGCCTGGATGGATTTTCTTTTTCTATACATCAGTCAGAAAGTGGTAATTGTTTGGCTCTAAAAAAAGGGAAAATAGCAGAGGGAGCTAATGGCAAACCGGAAGAATTGATTCTAAAAAACCTTCTGAATGAAGAAATGTTCAACAAATCCTTCCAATCCGTTTCCACCCTTTGGGTGACCCCAAAGGTCAGTCTCATTCCAACAGATATCTTCTCGGAATCTCTTGCCGAATCAAGCCTGAAACTTTGTCATCCCATTCAAAAGGATGAAAAAGTAATTTGGACCGAACACCCGGAACTAAAGAGTAACTGGGTATTTTCCATTCCGGAATCGATCTGGCAATTTCTTACTCTCCAATTCCCTGGAGTAGAAATCCATCATCATTTATTTCCATTTGCCACGGAAGCCTTAACTTTCAAGCCAGCAAACCACCCCTCGGTCTACATACATGCAGAGCAAAACTATATTGCTATTTTCATTCCTGAAAAAGAAGGGAAACATTTTTTTAATACATTCACATTTCAAAATACAGCAGACCTGGTTTACTACATTCTAAATGTATTTGACCAGCGCAGATTAAACGCGGGACAAAGTAAACTATACTTCTCCGGAGTTATTGAAGAGGGAGATAATGTACATTCCCTTCTAAAAAAATACATATTCAGAACGGAAATGCTTCCGATCAAAAGATCGGGAAAAATAACTTTCCAAGGACAATCGAAAAACCAATTCATTAACCTTCTAAACCATTATTAGTGCGAATTATTAGCGGAACACATAAAGGACGAAGAATTGTGCCGGATAAGAGCTTTAAAGCTCGTCCCACAACTGACTTTGCTAAAGAAAATCTATTCAACGTCCTCAACAATATCATTTACTTTGAAGACCTGGAAGTACTGGATCTTTTTGGAGGGACCGGAGGCATTAGTTACGAATTTGCCTCCCGAGGGGCTAAAAAGGTAAATTGTGTCGAATTAAATTTCAAACACGCCTCATTCATCCGTAAAACAGCCATGGAATTAAACTTTAATCAAATTGAAGTAATCCGTGGTGATATCTTTAAATATCTAAAAAGTTGCAAAAAGAAATTTGACCTGATATTTGCCGATCCGCCTTACGATTTACCCAAAATCGATGAAGTACCCGAGGCTATATTATCAAGGGATATCCTTAAGAAAGATGGTTTGGTTATCGTAGAACACTCGTCGCATACTGATTTTTCACACAATCCATATTTCTTTGAAAAGAGAACTTATGGCAGTGTCAACTTCAGCTTTTTTAAGTTAAGGGATACCGAAACACAGGATTAAAAAAAAAGCGTTTTTTTTCACCCCGTCTAACATCCTCAACGGCGCATATTTACTAGGATAAATACATTTTTACAACAAAAAAAATCGCCTTGGGGTATTGCAAGAAAGAAAACTTGCCTTATCTTTGCAACGCATTCAGAAAAAAGGTCTGGTAGTTCAGTTGGTTAGAATACATGCCTGTCACGCATGGGGTCGCGAGTTCGAGTCTCGTCCAGACCGCTTTTTTCAAGTTCTTTGCATTGATTTTGGTCCGGTAGTTCAGTTGGTTAGAATACATGCCTGTCACGCATGGGGTCGCGAGTTCGAGTCTCGTCCGGACCGCTGAAAATTAGTTAAGCCTCCGATTCTTATGAGTCGGAGGCTTTCTTGTTTTATCCTGCTCAGAAAAAATGAATGCCTCATCAATAAATGATAAAGTATGGACTAGGTACAAATTCCGAAACTTTATTCATTTAAGATCCTTTCAAACTACTCTGGAAACACCAGGTGTTCAATTTCTCCCTCTCTGAAGTTTCAAATTCCTACAAAAAGAGATTCTGATACAAAATTGCTATTTCTTTACAAAACGAAGTATTGTAAAAGGGAAGTCACTGTATAGGAATTCCACAACATTTTCACATCACTAGCTTTGGTTAAGTTTTAAGGAAACTCACCAGCTTCAACAACAGGGAATATTCAGCAAGCTTAAACTTTGCGCATGATTATAGACTCCCAGTCTTCCCCATGGCGCAAAATTAGCAAGTCCCCTCCCATCTATTCTACATTCGCCCCCCAACTGCTGAATCGATACCTTTAATAGCTGCTAAGAGCTGTAAATAGCCCTATGTAGCAAAATATAGAGACGAAAAAATTCTCTTCATCAACTTCTACCTGAAAAACCCAAATTATTGGCAAAGTCGTATAGACTACTTTTAAGAAAAGTTTTGAGTAATTGAAAATACAATGGAAAAAGAAATACATTACTATTATATCAGTTCTACTATTCTAAAATGATTTAAAGTTCTTATCTCGGGGATTAAGATCTATTGGCACTATTTTGTGGAGGAAGAAAAAAATTCCATTTATTGAACTCTTAGGAAGTTAAGTAAGAATAAAATCTATTTTAACAAAGAAAACAGAAATCCTGTGAGCAATATTTTAGCCCCCCTCTTCTCACCAATAGAAGTAAAACAGGAGTTGGTTTACACCACATCAAAAAGGACAACAAACTGTGAATCAACTCTTATCTACAAAAACTCACATAGCCCATCCCAATTGCTCTTATACCTTTACAACATACTCCCCTTTATCTTTACCATGGTCTGTCCCATAGAAATCCTCTGTATTCCTTTCTCCATAAGCTTTTCAATAATAGTTCTTATGTAATCTAATTACAAAAAAAATAAAGAATCGTAATTATCCCTTTGAAATTTTGAAATTCTAACCAAAACTCTCTACTTTTATTTGACAATAAGTTCTTACTTATGATATACATCCCTTTTATATAATTGTTGCAACAAATGTGGAGACTGCCGAAAATCCACTTTATAAAGAGTAGGCCCTAACATTTTTAATCAAAACATTATGAAGAATTTAAAACTAACAAACCTTGCTGAGAAAGAGTTGAACAACTCAGAAATGGGAAATACAAAAGGCGGTGTAGCAGCTACAAAGAGAATGCCAGAGCCTCCAACAACTGGAATTATGCCTCCATTAACTGGCTTGGTTGATCCAAACCCATTCTTGGATGATCTATTGCAAAAATAGACTGTTAGGGAAAAAAAATCTTTAATAAAGAAAGGGACTGTCGATGCTTTTCGACAGCCCCTTTTTGATTTCGTAACTATTCGGGTGCTATTTCAAATTCTCAAGAACTTAAATTCCTTTTTTCATAGGTCCTATTCTGCTTTTCGAGCAACTTCCCTTTAAGATTAATGTGCTCCTATCGTTTTAAGCATTTCGATTGCGTAGTTCAATTGCGATACTCTATATATAGTGGTCTCTTTTCCCTATCCCTCACAGAGAAATTTTTTTTGCCAACATTACATATCTCAAAATCATCAACAGGTAAAGTAATCCTCAAGAATACCGGTATCCACCTCTGTTCCAAAAACTGTAAAATCAAAAATAAATAGTATCGTAACAGTTATTCTTTTCTATAAATTTTAATTCTCATCCCTCAATATACCTCTCTGTATCCCGCACAAAACCTATGTCTTTATAATAATTTTTATGTAATCTAATTACAAAAGAATCAATTCCGGAAAAAATCCAGTAGTATATTTTACACTGTTATATTTATTGTTTATTTTCACTAAACAATAAGAGAGGTTTTATGATCAAACTCCTCTCCTTTATATTTGTTGCAACACATGTGGTGTTTGCCGAAAAACCACGTTACAACGAGTAGGCACTTACTATTTTAATCCAAACATCATGAAGAATTTAAAACTAACCAAGCTAGCAGAAAAAGAGCTTAGTAACTCTGAGATGGGTAACACAAAAGGAGGGGTAACCGCTTCTAAGTTCATCCCTCAACTTCCAACCACTGGAATTAAGCCTCCACCATTAACTGGAGTCGTTCTTCCTTATCCATTACCAGAAAACTAAAATTAAATAGTCTTTAGTAAAACAAGGAATCCACTATAATGAATTTATAGTGGATTCTGTTTTATTAAACATCAATTAATTTAATACAAACAACGATTTGAAAGAGATTATTCCCATAAAAAGCGCAGCAGGGAACACCTATTTCTGCTCGCTAAAAAATAAAAAAACATTTTTTGTACATCCTCTAATCCAATACTTCCATAAGCTATACAAGGAGGGAAAGGATGTCACACAATGGTGTAAAAACATTAGTGAATTTCCACTTAGCATTGAAGAGGTCGGAACATTTACACAGAACGAAATAGAATACAACATAGCCAAATTTCAAATGATGTTGCAGGAGGGTTGCTTTGAAACCTATGACAACAGCAAACGAATTGGCAAAAAAATCACTGCTGAAGCCATTAAGAAGGGATTGGCGAATGTTGATCATGTAATTTTGGAACTTACCGACCAATGCAATCTGAATTGTGCTTACTGTGGCTATGGAAAATATTACGAAGGTGTTTTTGATGACAGAACAAACAAATACCTGGATCCGGAAGTAGCCAAAAACTTTCTGAGAAACCTAATTAGTTACTGGAATTCTACCTATAACTCCTCACATGGAAGAATCATCAACATCAGTTTCTACGGAGGCGAACCTCTCTTGAACTTCCCATTGATTCAGGAGCTGGTAAGCTTTGTTAAAAGCTGCGACTTACAGCATAATTCGATCAACTTTTCGATCTCAACCAATGGAGTACTGATAGACAAATACCTTGATTACATTGTTGAAAATGAAATTAACCTGGCCGTTAGCCTGGACGGAGACCTGCAATCGAATTCATTTCGGGTATTCCACAATAACAAGGAGTCCTATACAAAGATCATCCAAAACATTGACCTAATAAAAGAGAAATACCCCGAATACTACATTCAAAGGGTTTCATTCTGTTCGGTGCTTCATAGCCGAAACTCGGTGGAGGGAATCCACAAATATTTTAAAGAGGAGCACGACAAAGTAGCCCACATTGCAGAATTGAAAAAGGATGGACTTAGCAAGGAGCATGAAGCTGAATTCTGGAAAATGTTCAATCGCCTGGGAAGCGGATTCCAAAATCAAACCAAGGAGCAGGAAAAAGATCTTTTTGATCAATCACCTACAGCAAATGGAGTTGCCTCCTTCCTTCACAAATACAACGATTACTGCTTCAACAACTACAACGACCTCTACTTTAACAAGCAAGAGATCGAACGAACACCTACCCGAACCTGTATCCCATTTGCGAAAAAAGTCTTTCTAACGGTAAATGGGAAAATGCTACCCTGCGAAACAATCAGTCACGATTACACTATGGGGCTGGTAACTCCGGATAGTTTTGAAGTAGACTTCGAGGCGATCGAAAAGAAATACGATCGGTACTTTGAAAAAATAAAGCAACAATGTAAACATTGCTACTATGTAGAGAGTTGTCACAAGTGCATTTTTGATTTTGATATCGATGGGGATAGGGTAATATGCGACACATTCATGAACAAAAAGAATTTTTCAGGTTTTCTGTCGAATCAAGTAAATTTCATTGAAACCAACCGGGAGAAGTACCCCGTAATTTTAGAGGAAACACAATATGAATAGAAATAAAAAATACTGGCTCTTTTTGGATGGGCATACTCATTGTTTTGTAAAAGACCATGAAGTACTCTTCTACAATTCTCTAAATGGAAAGGTCTTAAGAAACTCAAATCCCCAAATTATTGAACTGGGAAAACAATTGCTCAGCAAGGAGAACTTGCACGTGATTGAAATAGACCAGGAAGCCATTGCTGTCCCGGATATCGCACAATTTATTACCAATTTGCGGGGTGAATTCATGGGAGATCTCATCGACACAGCACTCACAAAGGAGAAACCCGTTCAAATGATGCCCATGGTCAAGCTCGATCGTGATATCAAATACTTACAGGAACACCCCATGCGTTCGGTTGGAGATTTTTTGATGAATTACCTGTCGGAGTTGAATATTTTCCTCAACGGAGATTGCCAACAGGATTGTTCCTTCTGCTCCTATGCGTATCGTCAGAGTCATTGCTGTACAAAAAAAGAAGGACAGGAGATTTCCTGGGAGAAACTTCAACTTTTCCTAAAGGAGGCCGCAACCAGTACAATCCTGAATTTCAACCTGTACGGAGGAAATATCCTTCAATACAGTCACCTGAAAAAACTTACCGAAGTTCTTAATGAATCTCCGGCTACCAAAAAGCTTCACATCCACTACTCAAACCTGCTGAAGGCAGACAATCTGAATTTGTTTCAAAAACCAGGTTACGAGATCAAACTAATTGTTCCTGTAAACAATGATGCGGATCAATTGAGCCAAGCCCTGCAAATGGGGCAACAGTACGGATTGAATCTTTCTGTGATTTTCTTTATCGAAAGTGAGGAGGACTACCTGGCTACAGAACAGAAGATCAAATCGCTGAGCATCGAGAACTACTCGATTTCACCACTTTTTAATGGTAACAACTCTGCATTCTTTGAGGAGAACATATTCCTGGAGGAACAAGATATCTGCGAATCCAAACCTAGCTCCAAGGATATTTATGCACGGGAAAAAATCAATACCAACTTTTTTGGAAAACTATTCCTCCTTTCCAATGGGGACATTCATGCCAATGTAAATCATGAAAAACTTGGCGTTTTGGGACAAGACACACTGGCCCAAATATTGTATTCCGAAATGGAAACCGAAAAAAGCTGGCGTCAAACCAGAGCTTTGGTAAAACCTTGCAGTGACTGTGCGTTTGAGAAACTCTGTCCCTCCATTTCTCCCTACGAAGAGGTTATGGAACGATACAACATGTGTCACATAAAGGGGTAATCCTACAAAAATTTTCAACATCAGATCTTAAAAAATCAGAAAGGAGGAACTAATATTGTTCCTCCTTTCTTTACTTTCTGTCTTTCCCTGCTTCTCCTCTCCCAAATCACCCAGAGATTTTATTTCAACCAAAAGATTTAATGACTCAGGATAATTTTGTATCTTATTATTCAGAATCTGAATGGTAGAGCATTGATTTTTAGCAGACTTGAAATCTTGAAGTTTCTTGAGAATGCCTTTGATCCTTAGAATACCCCTGTAGGGAAATGCATCCCACAAGCAGCAAGAAACAAGTTGTTATCACATCCTATACTCAAACAGAATTCATTCTAAGTTAATTTTTCGATTTAAAGTTGATCCCGGTTTACTAATAAAAAACATTCACTTTATGCACAACGAATTATTCAACAACCTTTGGAAGGATTACACGCATCAGAATCCTTCGGCACAAGCCATCTACGATCTATTCGCCAAAGAAAATGAGTCGGTAGTAAACGATCATGTCGCTTTCAGAACCTTTGATGATGAAAGAATGAATATCAAAGTTCTAGCCAAAAAATTCATCAAGATTGGTTACCAATATGTGGGAGAATACCGGTTCGAAGACAAACATTTGAATGCAGTTCACCTGGAACATCCTACGGTAAAAGATGCACCCCGCGTTTTCATATCCGAATTGATTCTTTCGGAGTTCTCCCAAGCTTTTCAAGAAACAATCCGGAAGAGACTCAACTCGGTAACTGATAATGTTTATGAAGATGATAACCTAATTCACAAGGGCAATGTTTGGGGAAAACCTTCCTTTGCCGACTACCAACTGCTGAGGAAAGAATCGGAATATGGGGCATGGCTCTACGTAAATGGGTTCAGGGTAAACCACTTCACCGTTAGTATCAATGCGCTTACCAAATACGATTCGATCGAAAAGGTAAATCAATTCTTAAAGGACAACGGGTACGAAATGAATACCTCAGGGGGAGAAATTAAAGGCACACCTGAAAAGTTATTGCAACAATCCTCCACCCTTTCCGAGATTATCAAGGTAGAATTCGAGGAAGGTGTTTACGAAGTACCTGCCTGCTTCTATGAATTCGCAATACGTTACCCCGATGAAAACGGAGAACTATTTTCCGGATTTATCGCGGCCAACGCCAATAAAATATTCGACAGTACAAATTTCAGAGAGAGATAGAAACAATACATTCCGTAAAACATCAAAAAGCCCCCAACAAATTTTCGTCGGGGGCTTTTTCCTCATCTATTTCTATTTAATCTCCAGAACCAGTCCGGAGCGAGCCGGAATTGCAATTGACTGCGAAAGCGGGAAAGTTTTTCCGGAAATCACATCTCGGGCTTCACTTGCTTCCCCTAGCATTTCATGGAATCTATCGGTAGATAGCTCCACCTGTTGCTCATTCTTATTTAGAATCACCATAACTTTCTCCTGGTTGTTGTATCTAAAATAGCTATACACACCATTTTCCGGAGCATAGTGCATCAATTTGCCATTGTGTACAACTGCTTTGGATTTTCTCCAATTCAGAAGCGTTTTCATATACGTCTGTGCTTCTTTTTGCTTTTCACTTAAACCAGTACCTGTAAAGGCATTCACCTCATCGCCATTCCAACCTCCAGGGAAATCACTACGGATAATGCCATGATCATTCGTTCCAGGGTTGCTCATCAGTATCTCTGTACCGTAATAAATCTGAGGAATTCCACGCATTGTTAAAACGTAAGCCATGGCCATTTTAAGCAGATCGGAATCCTCATTCAGTTGAGTATAGATACGGCTCATGTCGTGATTATCCGGAAAAATCACCAGGTTGTTCGGATCAGCATAAAGGATATCGTTGGTCAACATCTCGTATAGCTTGATAAAACCAGTTCCCCAGGTTTCCTCATCAACCAATCCTTTACTCATGGCATCCTGTAAGGGAAAATCCATCAAGCTGGGCAGATAGGAAACATAGCCATCATGATTGACCTTACCCTTTTGCCAGTAGGAAACAATCACCGGATTCGTACTCCACTCCTCTCCTACGATATTAAAGTTGGGATATTCCTCCATCACTCTGCGCGTCCACTCGCTCATAAAGGCGGCATCGGGATAGGGATAGGTATCCATACGGATTCCTGATAAGCCTGCATATTCCACCCACCAGATGGTGTTTTGAATCAGGTAGGTTGCCATGAACTCATTGCGCTGATTCAAATCGGGCATGGTCTTCACAAACCATCCATCAGCAAAATGTTTCAAGTCCTCTTTGGAGGCATATTTATCCTGAACGGTAGTGCGTTTGTGCGAAGTTTGTACAAACTCTCCTCCGAAGTTAATCCAGTCCTTTGTAGGTAGGTCCTTCATCCACCAGTGCTCCGACCCGCAGTGATTCACAATCATATCCATAATCAAACCAATTCCTTTCTGTTTGGCCAATTGGGATAGTTTACGATACTCCTCGTTGCTTCCGAAGCGAGCATCCGTCTTGTAAAAATCCGTAGTGGAATAACCGTGATAGGAATATTGGGCCTGATCGTTTTCCAGAACCGGATTCACCCAAATGGAGGTAAATCCCATATCAGAAATGTAGTCCAAATGATCGATGATCCCCTGGATATCACCACCATGACGACCGCCCTTATTGTTTCTATTGGCTTCTTCCTTCAATCCTGCAACATTATCGTTGTACGGATTACCGTTGGCGAATCGATCGGGCGTAATCAGGTACATCACATCAGAGGTGTTGAAACCAGCTCGCTCTGCAGATCCCTCTTCCCGTTGTAAAAGTTTGTAATTGTACTTCAAGGCCGTTTTTTTCCCTTTTTTAAACAGGATATCAAAACTTCCTGGCTTCACCTCATCACTCATATTCAAATCCACAAACAGGTAGTTGGGATTGGAAACCCGTGTTACCTTTTCAATACTAACACCGGCATAACTCAACTCCGGCTTCAAATCAGCAATATTTTCACCATGAACCAATAGCTGCAGGTTCTTATTCTTCATTCCTGTCCACCAGAATGCAGGCTCCAGGTGATCAATTTTGTACTTTGCAAAAACCGACAGGTTCCCAAGGAACAAAACGGCAATCAATGCCAATAGTATTCTTCGCATATTTTATAATTTTAATTGTTCGTAGCAGGTAGTAAATATCATTGCAATTGGTCAGCTATTTTCCCAAAAGAAATTCCAGAGGGAAATGCAAACGGGATCGCCAGGCATTCTCATCGTGCATTGCACCCTCAAATTTCCGGGTAATCCAATTGTCCTCTTTCCGATAGCCACGCTCCACCATCATTTCATCCACCTTTTCCTGGTAGGGCTGGTAGAGAGAATCGAGAGTAGCGGTACCGTAATCGAAATAGATCTTGTGGGTAGCAGGATTGGGCAGGTTGTCCTCCACATAGTTGAGTACAATCCCACTGGAAGCTGGCCAGTGCGTAGAAAGACAGGCGGCCCCACCAAAAATACCGGGATACTCGGAAATGGCATAGCAGCTAATCAAGCCTCCCATACTGGAACCCAGGATAAAGGTATTCTCCATATCAGGAAGGGTACTGTAATGACCATCGATAAAGGGCTTCAGCTCCCGAACAAGAAAACGCAGGTAATTGTCGGCCTGGGGTACCTTATTCCGAAGAGTTTCATTGGTATAGCTATCTCCCGCAGCCAATTCATCTTGCTGCTCACTGGAGAGATTGTCCCATGCCCTTTGAGGAAAATACTCCGCACTACGGTAGTCATCATTGTTCCAGATCCCCACAACGATGCAATCCTTGATCTTTCCTTCAGCAATCAATCTTCCCATGGTTTCATCCACCCCCCACTCCTGCTTGTTCCAGGTAGTGCTAGCATCAAACAGCATTTGCCCGTCGTGCATGTACAACACGGCATACTTTTTTTCAGAGCTGTACCCATCTGGCAACCAAACCTCCACATTACGTGCATCAACAAAATCGGATTCGAACTTATCGTAACGAATGAGTTTTCCGGTAGCAACTTTTGCCACTTGACCTTGTGTAGTTGTAACAACCAATAAACCTACCAGCAGTATAAGAATTCTTCTCATGATATAATTTTTTTATTAACCGATATTCACTTTTCGTCCGAAACGATAGAATACTTTCCCCTGGATGTTTTCGCAAACCAGCTGTCTGCTAACTACACTCAATCAAGGGGCTTGTCCCCCTCTTATCCCGACTCCCTTTTCATTCCGGCCTATTCTATCGTAAATCCTCTCAGGATTTTGTCTCGGCACCAATTAATTCAATGAACTACAATTTAAAACAACAAGTTCCAACTGAAAAACGGCAAAGTCAAATAAAATCAAAAAGAATTTCGACAACAAATTCTACGGACATACGACCCTATTTCAGCGATCTTTGCTTTTCCGGGAAAGAATCTGAAGTTTATCCCCTATTGAACGACCTTTGCAGCTGATGATTTGCATTCCGTCCCTTCGAGGGAGGGATAAGCATCAAAATTTTGTAATTTGCCACAAATTGTATTGCGCAACTACTATTCTTTATGCAACTACTTACCTCACAAAACGGGATTGTATCCCGGATCATCAACAACCGGCTCTTCCAGCACATTACCTACTGGGTTCTGTTTGTTATCTTTTTTGCCTTTGCCTGGGGAACATACGACGACAATTACGAAAAAACGGTACTGGTTGAATTAATCAATCTGCCCTCAAAAATCCTTCTGGTATACAGCGTCATCTATTTTCTATATCCAACCTATCTTTACAAAGGGAAAATATGGGGATTCACTTTTCTTTTCCTTCTCTTTCTTTTCACAGCCTCCATTCTGCAACGAATTACGGATAACCTTATCATTTTGGATTATTTCCTAAAGGATTGGAACAAAGCGCCGACCTTTGATCTAATACAAATTGTAAGAAGCGCAGTAAACATGGGCGCCGTACTGGCCATTCCCATGACCATAAAACTGATGGAGTACCTTTCGAAAGTACAACAAAGAGAGCAGATGCTGGCAAAAGACAAACTGGAAGCAGAACTGGTGTTTCTGAAAAACCAGGTGCAGCCTCATTTTCTGTTCAACACCCTGAATAGTTTGTATTCCCTGATTCTAAAAAAGTCTGACAGATCACTTGATGTAGTACTAAAACTTTCGGAATTGCTACGCTACATGCTCTATGAAACCAATTCGGCCCGGGTTGATTTACAGAAGGAGTTGGATTGCATTAAAAGCTACCTGGATTTGGAAAAAATACGTTACGGCAACCGAATTGATCTTAGCTTTAACTTCTGGGGTGAAATCGCAGGGAAAAATATCGCCCCCATGATTATCCTCCCCTTTATTGAAAACAGTTTTAAGCACAGCACCAAAGGCTTTGACGGAACGGCATGGATTACCATTGAGTTGGGAATAAAAGAGAATGAGTTGGTGCTAAAAATTGAAAACAATGTTTCCTCCTCCAGCTCCGATCAGAATTCAATTGTTGGAGGAATTGGTTTGCAGAATGTAAAAAGGAGATTATCTTTAATCTATCCCGAAAAACACGAATTAAAAATAGAAGCGACCGAAGAATCGTACGGTGTTCATTTAAATCTACAGCTGTAATGAAGGTAAAATGTTTGATTGTTGACGATGAAGATCTGGCCATTGATGTAGTTGAGGAATACATCAACCGGATTGATTATTTGCAGCTGGAAGGCAAATGCAAAAGTGCAGTGGAAGCCTTAACGATTTTAAATCAGAAAAAGATTGATCTTGTATTTCTGGATATTCAGATGCCCGGACTTACCGGGATTCAACTCCTACGCAATCTATCCAACCCACCTGCAATCATATTTACCACTGCCTACTCGGAATATGCACTGGAGGGATTTGAACTGGAAGCGCTTGATTACCTTATTAAGCCCATTCCCTTCGATCGATTCATCCGGGCAGTCAACCGGTATTTCAAATTAAGACAGCATCAGTTCCAAATTCCGGAACAAAAGGAAACAAGTACCACCGAGCGTCCTTTTGTTTTTGTGAAATCGGATAAAAAAATGGTGAAACTATTTCTGGACGAGATTGTTTACATTGAAAGTCTTCGAAACTATGTGTCCATTGTTCTTTCCGACAACCGGAAAATCTCCACACTCACCACAATCAGCAATCTGGAAGCAAAATTGCCCGAATCAAGCTTTCTGCGGGTTCATCGCTCGTTTATTGTTGCCATCGATAAGATTGAGAGCTATACGCCCGGAAGTATCCAAATGGCAGGGCAATATATCCCCATTGGGCGAAACTATAAAAACATGGCGATGAATGTTTTGGATCAGAAAAGTATCAATTGATATTATTAAAGGATAAATTGTGATAGCAATAATCCCTATTTAAATGCATTCGACGAGAACAATATCTGTGTATTCCATATCCTGATGTATCATCGATTTCTGCATTATTCCCTACATTATTGATGGAGTATCGGTACTTTAATTCTTCGATGATTATTATCCCCCAATCACCCTTGAGTTATTTTCTCAATCGAAAAGCTCTTGGTCGAAAAATTTTTTACGCGAATTGATTTATTATTGCTAAATTGTATTGGCAATGATCCAAATCTAATTGCATGACGTCGGAATCAACATAAGTGTTTTCCTCTTTCTGTTGTGCCATTACTTTCTGCATTTCCTACCTACACGGAGCATTGCCCACGGACGGAGCTCCAAGGACCTTTGGGTTCCTCCCCTTACCTGTCGCTGGATTTGAGACAAATACCTCCCCTTTCGGTAAATAAAATTCTATTTTTTTTGTTAAAATATTATTTAATTTGTTAAAAATTTATCGTTCTTTATAATAAGAATATTGACATTCTATTTATTTCACCATAAATTTGTTAGAACAACCAAACCATAAATCATGAACACATTTAACTACTTTGTATATATCCTAAAAAGTCTACGAAATAATTCGTTTTATGTTGGATATACTCCCAATCCTTCACAAAGATTGGCATTCCATAACCAAGGCAGGTGCAAATACTCCCTGGAAGGAGTTCCCTGGGAAATTATCGAATCCCAAAAGGTTTCTTCCAGACGGGAGGCCATCCGCCAGGTAAAACACATGAGAACACTGAATCAGGAAGAATTACAAAAAGGCCTAAAACTTGAAAAAAAAGTAACAGAATAACTTGCATCTCCCCAAGGTTGGGCAAAAATCAGGACTTCAGCTTCTGAAATTTGCCCAACCGGGGACAATTGCTCCTAAAATTCTCATTCCCCATCCTCGCAAAACGAGGTTTAGGTGCTTCTATTTTGTTACCAATTAAACTCTTGGATCAAAAACTGCCTTGCTACTCTCGCGCCCACAAAGGAACAAGTCAACGATGACTATTTTTTATATAAACAGGGCTCTATAGGATGAATAGTGGGTAAAATTATTTTTACGACAACACCTAATGCTCTACGAGTAACATTTACATCCTATTCTGCCGCACAGCGGTTGAAATATTGTAATCAATATTTTCTATAAACATACGAGGGGATCAGATCATTCAAAAATCTTCAGAGTCACAACCAATTGCCTAAGGCTTTAGGAGTATCACACCCCAGTTAAATTGTTTAGCTACGCTAACCCATGCCCTAAGGGCAAAGTTGAAAGCGAATGATGGAAATCTGCCTTCCTTTGAAAAAGAATTTGGCTGAATTGGAATTGTTGTTGTAAATTGTTAATGTTTCTACTACTCAACGGTTACGGTATTGCAGCAGCGCAATTCGAAATCCTACCCTTTTCCCGAAGGGGATTAGCAATCAGAGGTAAGCAATTGCACCGCAATTTTGCATTTTCTATAGAGGAGAGCCAATAAAACAATTACAAATAGTAAAGCAAAATGGCAGATTACAAACCAGCGGATCGAATCCAGGACTTACAGCATCTGGATGAGTTTGGAGGGGTGAATCCATCCATTTCCGACTCCTCCACCTTTGCCTTTCAACGGGCCAAAACCATGGAAGGGGTATTCGAAGGAGAAATTGAAGGATGCTATTTGTACGCAAGGCATTGGAACCCCAGCAATAGATGGCTTTCGCAAAGCCTGGCCGCAATGGAAGGTACAGAAAGTGCGTCGGTCACCGCCTCGGGGATGGCAGCCATTAGCTCTACCCTGCTGCAATTGTGTAGTGCAGGGGATGAAATTGTAGCCAGCAGAACTGTTTATGGAGGGACCTATGCCCTGTTGAAAAATTTTCTCCCCAGATTGGGAATCGAGACACGTTTTGTAGATTCAACAAAACCGGAATTGATTAAAGCAGTCATGGGCCCCAACACCAGGGTGCTTTACTGTGAAACCATGAGCAATCCAATGCTGGAAGTTACCGACATTCGGGAACTTGCCAGTATTGCAAAGGACTCCAATGCACAGTTGGTTGTGGACAATACCTTCGCTCCCCTGATTTTTACACCCGCCCTAATGGGAGCCGACATTGTGATCCACAGCTTGACCAAGTTTATCAACGGAATGAGCGATTGTGTTGCAGGTGCTATATGCGGTCCCAAGGTTTTTATCGATTCTTTGTACGATGTGAACCAGGGAAGCGCCATGCTGCTGGGCCCGGTTCTGGATAGTTTCCGGTCGGCCAGTATTCTCAAGAATATGAATACCCTTCACCTCCGGATGAAGCAGCACAGCTCCAATGCTCTTTACCTGGCGAAAAGACTGGAAGCCGATGGACACCGAATTATCTACCCCGGTTTGAACAGCCACCCTCAACACCACCTGGTTAAGGAAATGGGAAATGAGCAGTACGGCTTTGGGGGATTGCTGGTAATCGACCTGGGAACAACGGAAAAGGCCAACCAGTTCATGGAAATAGCTCAGGAGGCCGGAATTGGATACCTGGCGGTAAGTTTGGGCTTTCACAAAACTCTCTTCAGTGCCCCGGGTGGCAGTACCTCCTCGGAGATCCCCGAAAAGGAAAGGGAAGAAATGGGCCTCACCAACGGATTGGTGCGGATCTCCATCGGTTTGGATGAGAATATCGAACGGACCTACCAGAATATTCGGAAGTGCCTGAAGGAGGTATTCAAATAGGATACATATACCCCCCTAGCGGATTGTGAAAGCTTAGGGTAATCTGCCTCATAGGGGTCAAGCTATCTATTTGCCACAATTGTAGATCTATTTCGATAGCAACCATTTCTTTCTTGAATCGAATTGAGCCCTCCTGACACAGAATATTGAACATACCCTCGGTCCCCCTCAAAATCGGCTTCCTATCACACAAAATCCCCTTCACACAGGACAAATTCTGTATAGAACCTCATAGATTCGGCTTAGAACCTGGTATTTTCATCCTCATACTTCATAAATTCAGCTTAGAACCATGCATTTACACCTTCGTACTCCACAAATTCAACGTAGAACCTGGTATCTTCGTCTTCGTACTCCACAAATTCTGGTTAGAACCTCACAAATGCACTGCAATCACCTCATTTCACCCTAGAAATCAGGAAGCTTGCCCCTCCCACAGCTTTTACCAAGAGGCCAAAACCCCACAGTTCAAACAAGTTGGCAGTATTGTTAAAATTAATTCGATGATAACCAACTGCGCCGAATTATATCACATTTTAACCTTTACAATTACAGTCCCCGACTTTGAGGGTTTTGGGTCCGGTTTCCAATTCCATACATTATCAAGAATGTATTTGAAATCGCTTCTCCCTTTAAAATGCCAAAGTAGACAATGGTAATGGCAAGGATTGATTCGTTTGGCTTCCCCCTTTTGAGGGGAGATATAAGCTATCGCCAACAGGGGAGTATTCGGGCCTGAAAGATGTTTTAAGTTTATAATCAAAATAGCAACGATTTTATATGAATCTCTAGAAAAGAGAAAACCAGACAGAAAACGATTCTCCTTGCCCAAATCTAATTTTTTAGCGATGTTTACCAGCCATTTCAAACAAACAGAAACATATACTTAAACATGATGAGAATATCGGCTTTACTATTACTACTAAGCTTTTTTTTAGCTTCTGGTTCCCAAGCACAAAACAAAGTGATCGGAACAGATTCGGTTGAAATTATCAAAGATTTTAAAGGATCGTTTAAATACCAAAACTATTATTTGAGTGCCCAGCCTAGTTTAGAAGCTTTGCGTTGGTACAAATCGCAAGGTGTAAACTACATCATTAACTTGCGCACAGAAAACGAAAACAGGGATTTCTCAGCTTATGCTTTTAATGAAGAAAACATAGCTAAAGAATTGGGCCTTGAATATCACTCCCTGCCAATTGGTGGATCGAAGGACTATACGCCTGAAAACTTAGAGCAATTCGAAAAATTAATCAAAGGAGATGAAAAGCTTTTAATTCATTGCCGCAGTGCGGGGAGAGCTACAATTTTCTTTATGGCTTATTTGATTCAACACAAGGGCTACTCGGTGAACGAAGCAGCTAAAATTGGTCGTCAAATCAAGTTTTCATTGCCTCTGGAAAAAATGCTGGATACGGAACTCAGCCTAGAAATGGTGAAATAAAACAAGTAGTAGAATACAATGGAACAAAAGCCATTTCATATAACGAATTGGCTTTTTCTTACCTTATAATCCAACCATAATTTGATTCTCTTGCTATTCAGATTTTGTGAGAACCAATCTGTATTACTGGCTGTATAATTTACTTCATTATCTTATAATGAGGTTTGGCAAACACCTTATGAGCAACCGATTTAGTATGACACGATGAACAGTTCATATCGCCACTAGTATTATCCAATTTACCATGATTTCCATGACAGGTTAAACAGGATCTGGTTGTTTTATTGTGAGGATCAGCTGCCACATAGGCGCCTTCGAAAAAACTATTGAGTATTGATACTGTTTTTGCTGCAACATCAGCAGTTAATCGCCTGCATCGCTCTATTCTTTCATTACTACTCACCTTGTATTTTGAGACTTTGGTCCAATTTGTAACAGAGGCATGACATAGAACCGAATTGGCTTTAGATTGAACAAGTTCGGTATCCACTAAAGGGTTTTCACTCTTAAATATCGGAAAAGAACCTGTTTCATACCACCTAAACAAATCCGTAATCATTCTATCTCGATTCTCTTTATCGGGGACAAATAAGGATATTGCTGCCGCAGCTCCATTCAGTGTTCCACAAACGCTTCCGTAACCACTTATTCCTCCATGTCCGTATCTCATGGCATGAAATGGAAATGATGCATATGGTTCACCGTATTGATCTGCCAATTGCTTGATGATACTCAAAAAGCAGGAATACATGCACCCACCATCCTTATACTTGTGATAGGCTATTTCAGCTGTAGTAACTGGATTTAAATTATGATATTTCCAATTCAATTCGTTGGGAACTTCCTTCAATAACTTTGGCTCCTTCTCACTTAAATATTCTGGTTCCGATAATTTTTGAATACCCCAAAAACCTAAACCACCACCAACTGCAGCTCCTGCCGCAATTTTAATTGCTTTTCGTCTGTCCATTTTAGTTTTGCTTACTATTTGTTTTTTATGTTTTTCTATTAGTAAGACTCAAAACCAAGTTAAAAGATGCAAGAATACTAGATGAAAATTTAAATAAATTTACTTTTTCCTCAATCTGTAATTTAAAAATTACGTAATAATGCAATTATAAAATCTTTACAAAATCAGGATCTTCATTAAACTGACTGGTAAAATAAAGCTGTTACAGCCCTTTGGTAAGACTTTTCCCCTTACTATGTTGTAGAAACCAGTTGTACAATTCTTGCTCGGGGTAGACAAACCAGAGAAGTTCATGGCCTTTATCAGAGGGGGCAGTGAGTTTTAGGTTTTTATTTTTCCCTTCCAGTTTTTGAATCATCCGCTCGGTATCCTCGTACTGGGCCACCAGGTCCCTCTTTCCGTGAAAAGCCCATGTAGGCATATCACATAACCGATCCACATTGTCGTAAATGTATTGGATATGGCTGCTAAAACCGCTCATGGGCGCAATTGCGGCAAACTTATCGGGATGTTTTATGGCCAGATACCATGTTCCCGCTCCCCCAAGACTGACGCCTGTAAGGTATACCCTGTTGGTATCGACTCTGAATTTGGTAGTGATCTCCTCATAGAAGTTCTCAAACCAATTGTCTGTAGACCATCGGTGGTTCAATGGGCATTGGGGGGCAACAATCAGGAATGGAAATTCCCGCCCCTTCCAAATCTGGTCAGGGATCCCATAGTTGTATAGCTTCAAGGTATCCGTCCCCCTAGCTGTTCCTCCATGCAGATAGATGATCAAGGGCCAGTTTCTAAGTGTGTCGGCATTGTAATCTTTGGGGGTATAGGAGATATAATGATAGTTGGTGTCTCTGGGATTAACTTTCAATCCCTTCTTTAGAACCATATCACAATTCACTTTCCCTTCCTTGGTCCAACACTTGCAAAAACCATGCATCTGTCCCTTGCCATTTCCCTTCATATTCCCTTTTTTCCACTGGCTCCTTTGACTTATTTGCCCATTGGAAAACCATTCCTCCTTTAGTCCTTGAAATCGCCCATCCACAAAGTTACAACGGGACTCCAATTGACCGTTTTTGTACCAGGTTCGGAAAAGGCCCTGCTTGGTATTGCCCCGGTAGTTACACCAGTATTTTTCCTTGATGTTCCTGTCGAAGGAACTATAGGTCCCTTCCATTTGAATTTGACCGCTGGGATAGTAATCCCAAACATGATACAAACTATCGTTCTTGTCGAATTGAATAATTCGTATATAGTCAATAGTATCGTATTTTGAAATGGGCTGATGCAGATAGAATGTATCGACCTGCTGGGCTATGCTGACTCCAAAACTAAAAATCAGAAATAATAGTAAGATAGTATGTTTCATCTAATGGGTCTATCAATTGCAGTCCACGGCTTTGAGAGTTTTGCGACCATTTTCCAATACTACCCATTGATATCCATTTTCGAGCATATATTTGAAATCGCTTCTCCCATTAAAATGCCAAAGCAGATAACCATACTGGCAACGATTGATTCGTTTGGCTTCCAATTCAACTTTTATTAATTCTTTCAATTCTTCCCAATATTTTTTCGGGGAGTGAATCAATAGGATCAAGGGAGAAAACTCTTCATCTTTAAATTCTTTGGTATAGTATTTTCGCAATCTTTTTACACTGGGGAAACCATACTTTTGGGTGATTGCTATCATTCGGGCGGTATGCCGGGCATCCATTGGATTGATATAGTCCCGGAAAATTATTTTCCCTAAACTATCGGATTTAAATTCTCTCTCAAAAAGTATCTTGCTTTTAATACTATCGGGTAAATTTTCAATTCGATTGGTTTCGCTTTTATCAAAGCTCTTAAAGATTCCATATTCTCGTAAGGTTTGGTCGTATCCATAATAGAATTCCAATTCTTCTACCAATATGTCTATATTACTTCTAAGAAGGCTATCCTTACTCATCTGGTCAAAACTAAGGAGTGTTACAAAAGTGAGTAGGATGGTAAATGTAATTTTCATTGCAATAGTATCTTTTCTTGTCTTATTTCCGAAAGAGTTTGTAAAACAACCGGACCGTCCCAATGCTAGTTGAGACGGTCCGAAAATGATTTTATACGTCATTCTGAACTTGTTTCAGAATCTGTTAAATGCAGAGAATGGGATCTTTTGATTTTTAGACTGCATCAGTTTATAAATAAAAATCCTATCAATAAGTGAAATCAATTCATTTTCTTTCCTACTGCAATCAGGTATTTCTGAGTTCTAAAGTAGAGTGCGTCATCGGATATGGCCGGGGTTGCCATAATTACATCGTTCATGGTGTTTTTTGCAATCACCTTGTACTCTTTGCCCGCTTTAAGGATAAAAACATCTCCCTTTTCAGTGGAATAGTAGATCTTTCCGTTTGAAGCAATTGCAGAGGCTGTAATTCCACGTGCACCGGGAACTACTTCCCGATAAATTAGTTGTCCTGTTAAGGCATCGAAACAGCTCAACCTTCCGTTCATATTCATATTGTAAAGATTATCGCCGTATACGATATTGGTGGGATTGTATGCTCCTCCTCGCTTCTTACTCCAAACAACATATTCATTGGATGTACTCTCTTTGGAAAGGCTAATATCCCCTGTGGCATCAGGATTTATTGCATATATTGGCGAGGATTTCCCATGAGCACTGTGTATATAGATTAATCCATGTGCAAAAAACGGGGTTGGGACAGGAATATCACCGCCTCCTCTTAATTTCCATATTTCCTTCCCGGTATTAAAATCATATCCTCCAACATGCTGGCATCCATTCACTACTATTTGCTTTCTATCGCCTTTGACATACAGATTTGGAGTGCTCCAGGTGGCAACATCCTTTCGGGGTACGCGCCATTTTTCTCTACCTGTTTCAATATCCAATGAGGCTAGAAAAGAATCACCCAGGAAGTCACATTGAACGATAACACTTTTTTCATGAACGATTGGAGAACTGGCAAATCCCCACTCCACATTTGGAGCCATGTAATATCCACTATTCATTTTGCCAAAGTCCTTCTTCCATACCAATTCCCCCTTAAAATTGTAGCAATACAAGCCCTCGGAGCCAAAAAATGCAACAACATATTTTCCATTGGTTGCAGCTGTTGGATTTGCATGAGATGCTTTGGTGTGTCTTTTCGTCCTCGGAACACCTTTGTGTGCAAGCTGATTCCATAGGATTTTACCGGATGTTTTATCCACACAAATAACTCTAAATTCATGGACGGATTCATCGTCGTAACTGCTAATGTCTCCATACAATCCTACTTTTAAATCGTCCTTCCCTTTTTCACTGACTGCTGTGGTAACGAAAAGTTTGTCATCCCAAATCACAGGACATGAGAGTCCCAATCCTGGAATTTTTGTTTTCCATCTAATATTTTCACCGGTTTGGGTATCCCACTTGTCGGGTAAATTGGAAGAATCAAGAATTCCACTGGCAAAGGGACCTCTAAATTGTGGCCATTGCTTCCTGTACTCTTTTTGCGCATTTGCATTGCTACTGAAACAGATTGCAATTAATAGTAGACACTGTAAGGTAATAATCCTTTTAGTTAATTTGTGTTGCATAAGAATTCTCTTTTTATCTATGTGAAACAATCCGATTTTTCCCAGTTGATTCAAACAAAAATGCCAGGGATTTTGTTCGTTCTTTAATTTACCATAAAAATACAACTTTAATCCTTTACGAAACCACATTAAGGTTTGTTAAATTTAATTAAAGTTGATCTTAAAGGTTTGTGGTTCGACATCATACTTAATCAGCGCTCTTGACCAAATGTTAAATTAAAAGCACAAAAAAACCGCCATAAATTATATGGCGGACAAAAAGAAAGCCCCGACAGATGCCGGGGCTTTCGAGGGATATCGGTTTCCCCGAAGGGAAAAGTATTTACTTCATTAGTGGCAAGGGGCTAGTTTCAAGTGGCAAGAAATCCTTGCTACTTGCTACTTGCTACTTGTTACTTGTTACTTATTACTTGCTACTTACAACTCATCACTTCACATACACACGGTATTCCCAAGGCTTCAGAGCTACTTTAGCTTCTGTTTTCAGGTTTTCTTTAGTACCGGTGAAATGGTTGGTGTATTCGCCCGCTAATGCAGCTGAGTTCAGATTCGCTTCAACAGCTTTATCAGTAAGGTTAAGAATTACCACAACCTTATCGCCATCTTTCTCGCGAACAAAAGCATAAACGGCTTCGTCCTTATCGGATGGAATTCGAACCAGTTTACCTCCTTGAACACCGTTTCTCAAAGCTTTATTTGTAGACTTCAGGCTCAGCAATTGAGTATAGAAAGGAATCAATTCCTTGTTGTCCCATTTGATCTCATCCTTCTCGAAGAACTTCAAACGATGGTCCAGACCAGCTTCCTGTCCGCTATACAACATAGGCATACCAGGCATGGTGAAAGTCAGCACAGCAAAGGTTTTTCCGCCATCACCCATTCTTTCCTTAATGGTACCGGCCCAGGAGTTCTCATCGTGGTTGGTAAGGAAGTTCATCAGGTAAGCATCCTTTGGATAAAGTGTGTCGATCTTGGTAAAGTAAGCGTCAATCTCTTTGGCATTCTTCTCACCTTTGGCGATGTCGTTCATCAGGTGGTGAAAATCCCAGGCATAGGCCATATCAAAAGCTTCTTCCACCAATTCAGGTTCCCAGGCTTCGGCCAACATGAACACAGGCTTCACAGCGTCCAGCTCCTTGCGCGCACGGTTCCAGAAATCGGTAGGCACCATAGCAGCCATATCGCAACGGAAACCATCCACATCGGCTTGCTCAATCCAGAACTTCAGAGAACCGATCATATAGTCGCGCAACTCCTCCTTATCGAAATTCAAATCAGCTGTATCGCTCCAATCTTCAACCGGAGATACAATTTCACCTTTTTCGTTTTTGGTGTACCAATCGTTGTGCTTAGTGATTAAGTCACTATCCCAACCGGTATGGTTGGCCACCCAGTCCAGGACAACATGCATACCCAATTCGTGAGCCTTCTTCACCAGGTTCTTTAGATCTTCCATGGTTCCAAACTCCGGATTTACTGCACGGTAATCTCTTACCGAATAGTAGCTACCCAAAGAGCCCTTGCGATTCTTCTCCGAAATAGGGAAAATTGGCATCAACCAAAGAATATCCACTCCCATCTCCTTCATACGAGGCAAATGCTTTGCAAATGCATTAAAGGTTCCCTCTTTGGTATGCTGACGGATGTTTACTTCGTAAATGTTAGCGTTACGACTCCATGCCAAAGGTTTCTCAGCAGGAGCATCCTTTGGTGTACTGGTTTTGGTTTGACAGGAGGCTAACAAACCTACGGCCAATGCCAAACTCAAGGCACTTTTAAAAATTCTGTACATTTTATTTCGTTTTTTATTAACCACAAAGGGCACAAAGTTTTTACACGAAGGAACACTAAGGTCTTTGTGATACTTTGGGTATTCCTTAGTGTGCTTCGTGGTTAAACATTTTTATTTCTTCTCAAGTAATACTATATCGAATTCGGTATCGAGGCTTACTTTTCCATCCTTCACAATCGCTTCCTTACCTGAATAAGCATCGCGTAGTTTGGTACCCTCAACAAAACCAACAACAGTCAATTCCTTGTTTCCTTTTGCCAGATCCAATCCAACAACAACATTATCCTTGTACTCCCCTTTTGCAAAGCTACGGGTAAAGACGTAAGGTTTTTCCGAAATCATCTTATGAACACCGGCTCCAACGGCTGGGTGGTTCGCTCTGAAAACACCCAGCTTTTGATAATGCGCTAGAATGTTCTGCGTATTCTCATCAGATTGAATTTGCTCCCAGTTCATTTTGGAACGTAAGGTAGCATCGCCAACAGTTCCTTCAATTACCAACGAGCGTGCAGACTCATCTCCGTAGTATACCTGAGAAGTACCAGGACATAGCAACAATTTGTTAGCAGCTTCAATGTTCTTAACTCGTGTAGGATCGAAAGGAGTTCCATCGTCATGTGAAGACAAGTAATTCAAGACGCCATAACCTTTCAGATCATTATTCAGAAGATCATAGTACTTGGAGAAAATCTCTTCGTAATTGCCCTGAGCGTTGTACTTGAACTCAAAATTGATCATGCTGGTAAATCCATTGGCAAAATAGTTTACTTTCTTATCCCCAAAATCGTAAGCAAAGGTATTGCTGATTCCATAACCGTAAATTTCACCTACGGTATAGAATTCATTGTCATCCAAAACTTTTTCAGGGTTGTTCTTCTTCCATAGCTGGAAAGCATACTCACACTCCTTACGGAAATCCTTCCAAACAGATTCTTCGGTGTGCTTTACGGTATCGCCACGATATCCATCAATACCAAATTCAACAATGTAATCAGTTAACCATTTAATCATGTAATATTTAGGAGTCCGTGGATAACCGGTTCGGGCAAAGAATTCATTCAATTCTTTCACTTCCTGCTCGTATCTTCCCTCGTTTTTCCATTTCTCGGCCAATGCCTTTGGAATATCAACTTCCTGAGTGCTTTCGGTTTTAATGTCAGGCAAATTCTCAGTTAAAGTACATTCAATGGTGGATTTGTAGGATTTATAGGTACAGGTTGGTTCCTCTCTCACCCACTCCTTTTCCCAGGCAGGATCGGTTTCGGTAGCTGGTCCGGTATGGTTGATAACCCCATCCAAAACGATACGAATACCGTTGGCATGAGCTACTTCAACCAATTCAGCCAAATCTTCTTTGGTACCAAAGTTAGGATCCAGAGCGGTCCAGTCTTTGGCCCAGTACCCATGGAATCCGTAGGTATTTCCTGTTCCTTCGTCTACAGAACCATGAATCTGCTCAGTAATTGGCGTCATCCAAATGGCATTGATTCCCAACTTTGTGAAATAACCTTCCTTAATTTTTTGGGTAATCCCTTTGATATCTCCCCCTTCAAAACCTCTCAGCTTTCCGGTGGTTTTGGTACGGTCAAAATTGACATCGTTATCGGTTGTACCATTGTTAAACCGGTCGGTCAACAGGAAATACAAATTGGCTCCCTCCCAAACAAAAGGTGCTTTGGTCGGTTCGGTCTTCTTTTCGGTTGTTGTACATGCCGAAAAAAGAACCGTAATCATCAGTAAAAAAATGAATGGTGATTTCTTCATTATTTCGATAGTTTTATAGTGAATGATTGAGTTTTTCCACTTTGGATATCTCCAATGATCGTAAGAGTTTTGGAAGCTTCTTTCCACTTATAGACCAGCTTCTTCTTGTTCATCAAAACCTTTTTGGGTTTCTTGTCAATATTGTGAACAATCAGTTCAACCTTTTTGTCTTGAGGCTGATAATTATCTCCTGATTGATTTGATATGGCAATAGTTAGCTTTCGTTTGGCAACGGAACTGTTAAATTTCAGCAATTCGTAGGCTCCCTTTTCGAAAGCTTCCGGTGTTTTTCCATCATCATTGTATAATTGTCCGGAACTATGGTCGATGGATGAATGATGATAGTAGTGCAGCTCGAAGTTTTGAATGGAGTAATCCCGAGTGGTCTGAATCTCTTTGATCATAGGAACAAAAGAACCCGCACGTACAAAAACAGGAATATGATCCTCTTCCAATGCAATGGTATAAGACTTTCCTCCTTCATAGGCTTGCTGGGAAACGAAGTCGAACCAAACATTTCCCTTTGGCATGTAAACCTCTTTCTTCTTCAAACCCGCATCGGTTACAGTTGATACCAAAAAGGCATCCCCCCATAAATAGGTATCCGAAATATTCAGAAGCTCACTATTTTGCGATTCTTCAAAGAACAAAGGACGCATCAGAGGCATTCCGGTTTGATTGTTTTGGAAGGCCAGAGTATAGTTGTATGTCATTAGTCGATAGCGCAATTGAATTGACTTTTTCGCCAGCGCTTTGGTTTTGGGCTCTCTAAACACAGGTTCTGAAGCAACATCCTCCTGTGCATGCGGACGGAATATGGGTTGGAACACACCGTACTGCAACCACCGGGTATACAATTCGTCATCCAGGTTGGCTCCCGCGAATCCACCCAAATCGGAATGCATCCAGGCAATTCCCTGCAATCCCATCTGCAAGGAGATCTCAGTCTGAGGTTTCAGTCCATCCCAACTACGACTTACGTCACCTGTCCATGGCACCATACCGTAACGCTGTGAGCCTACTGCTCCAGCTCTCATCAAGATGAAGGGACGTTGTTCCGGAAAATCCTTCCGGTAGCCATCGTGAACCAGTTTAGCCCAGTAATGACCATAAATATTGTGTACTTCGTCGGCTGACCCGGTGGCATGCTGCAAAGCCGAAGGATGTACTTCGGGTTCGCCAAGATCGCCCCACCATCCGCCGGCACCTTCTTTTACAAGATCTTTGTAGATATTCCAGAACCAATCAACGGCTTTGGGTTTGAATACATCCACCAAACCGGTGTTTCCAAAATAAAAATCATAGGTAAATGGCTTGCCCAATGAATCGGTACCCAATACTCCTTCCTTTACTGCTTCCTCCCAACGGTTGGATGTGGTCAAAATAAAGGGTTCGGTAATCAGAATGGTTTTTACTCCATCTTTTTCCAAATCCTTCATCATTTTCTTTGGAGTGGGAAAGGAATCGCGATGGAAGGCCAAGTTCCCCATTTCGCCCTGCACATTTTTCCCGAACCAATACAAATCAAGAATAATAGCATCTACTGGAATGGAATCTTTGCGGAACTGAGCTATTGTCTCACGGGTTTCCTTTTCGGAATGATAACCGAAACGGCTGGAGAAATTACCCAAGGCCCAACGAGGCAACAGAGGTTGTCTCCCGGTAAGATTGGTAAACTGGTACGTAAAATCCTTCCATGAATCACCTGCAATTACCTGGTAGGTTTTTCTACCACTAATGGTTTCGTAACGAAGGGTGTTGTCGTGCTTACTGTCCAAATCCAAATAGCCTATAGGTGCATTGTCGAAATGCACGGCATACAATTTGGAAGAGATCACCACCGGCATGGTGTAGTTCATCAGCTCTGAATGAGTCCCGTAACCGTAATGGGCACGATTGTACAATTTCAATCGGTTCCCTCTTCGGTTCATACCCAAAACACGAGCACCACCTCCAAATAAAACTTCATCCTTATCAAGAGTGAAATCGATATTCTCGGTGCTATCAGTTTTTACATAGCCCTCCTTTTCGGATAGAAGAGGTTTATTGTTGTAGATATAGCTAATTCCAAAAGGTGATTTGGAAATTTTCACCGTAAAGCTCTTCAACTGATACAAAAGATTGTTCTCATTTTCGGTAAATCTAGCCTTGTCTCCATCAGGAGTCAAAACTACTGCATGTGATGCACTATCGAACTCCTCTCCATTGGGAATAAAGGAGGTTTCAACAATATTTTGGTTGTAGTATCGAATCAGATATTTCCCATCGTTGGTGGATACCTCCAGATGATTCTTCTTTTGTTCACAGCCTTTAAAATCCCTTTCGCTATTTTGTGCAAACAAAACATTAGCAAAAAGAACAAAGACAATCAGCAGCAATTTTCTTGCAAAAAACGATTTGTTATTCATTCTATTTATTGTGCAAAAAACCTGAATTCTTAGCATTTGCTTTTAGCTATTCAGAATCTGTTTTTGTTCTTTAAAAGCCCAAAAGAACAACAAACCCAAATGCAATAAACAGATTCCCAGTAAAGCAAATACTAAGAATTAACAGATTTCTAAATTATAATTGTAATAAATCGTAATTATTTCAACTCCAAAACACGGGCAGACTTAGCAGCCACTTTAATTTGAGACAAGTCGGTTAATTTTTCACCTGTCATTACATCCACAGCACTGGTGAATCCCTTCATCGCCTCTTCAAAACGAGCAGTGGGAAGATTTTTCTCCTGCTCCTCACTGTTGTTCAGGATTACCATTACGGTTTTCTCCTCGTTGGAACGAAAATACACATAAGTTTCATCCTTTGGAATGAAATGCATCAATTTGCCTGTATGCAAAACCGGATTCACCTTACGGTAGTTCAATAATTTCTTCAGAAAATCGAAGGCTTCATTTTCGCGATCGGTTCTTCCCTCTTTGGTAAAGGCATTTCTTTCGTCACCTTCCCATCCACCGGGGAAGTCCTTACGCATCACGCCATCTCCATCCGATTTGCGACCATCCATCAGGATTTCACCTCCGTAATACAATTGGGGAGTACCACGAGTGGTCAACAAAAAGCTCATCAACATTTTATATTTTCTCATATCTCCATCCAGTACCGTCATCATTCTGTCGGTATCATGATTTTCGATAAAGGTAAATAAGTTTTCAGGGTGCGGATACAAATAATCGAATGCCAAAGAATTGTACAATCGAATCAATCCTGAGTTCCAATTCTCCTTTTCGTTAAATGCTTTTGACATGGCATCCAATAGAGAGAAATCCATTACGCAAGGTAGATGAGAATTGTATCCATCGTGATTCAAGGCATCCTCCTGCCAGTAGGAAATTTCGGCAGCAGTGCTCAACCAGGTTTCGCCAACTACATTAAAGTTGGGATATTCGTTCATAATAGCAGCGGCATATACGGCCATTGCATCTTTGTCGTTATAGGGGTAGGTATCAACCCGGACACCGCCCAGATCTGCAAATTCAACCCACCAAATGGTATTTTGAGTAAGGTAGGTTAGCAGTAAATCATTCTTCTGATTCAAATCAGGCATACTTCTATCAAACCATCCATCAAAATTCTCCTGGTAGTCCAATTCTGATCCATAAGGATCGTTGGTTGTACTCTTACGGTGATTCGACTGCACATAGGGATGTACCCAATCACTTGCAGGAAGGTCTTTCATCCACCAGTGGGCTGAAGCACTGTGGTTGGTTACAATATCGATAATCAGTTTAATACCACGCTTTTGGGCTTCAGCCGACAAACGAGCATAATCCTCGTTGGTTCCGTAACGGGCATCTATCTTATAGAAATCGGAAATAGCGTAGGTATGGTAAGAGGTTTTAGGTTCGTTGTCCTCCATAAGTGGGGTATTCCATATAGCGGTAATCCCAAGTTCCTGAAGATAATCCAGGTGATTGATAATCCCTTGAATATCGCCACCATGACGACCATCAGGGTTTTCCCGGTCCAGTTTATCTTCCATTCCTTCTACTGAATCGTTTTCGGGATTGCCATTGGAAAAACGATCAGGCATGGTTAGGTATACCACATCAGAGGAATCAAATCCCTTGCGAAGGGCAGAATTCTTCCTTCTGGCTTTCAACTCATAGTTATAGCTTGCAACTACTTTTTTTCCTTTCTTAAAGTTGATCTTGAAACTCCCCGGCTTCACATCTGCATCCATAATCAGATTTAGAAACAAGTAGTTGGGATTTTCCACCAAAGTAACTTTATCCAAACGAACTCCCGGATAAGTGAATTCTACTTTAGTATCTGCAATATTTGTCCCGTGAACCAAAAGTTGCAGTTCCGGATTGTTCATCCCGGCCCACCAAAACATTGGTTCAACACGATCTAACTTTACAGAACCGGCCAAAGCCGAAAAGGTTGTTGTCAGCAAAAAAAGCGCAACCAAAAGAGATTGCTTAATGCTTGCCTTTTTCATGAGTTTGAGTTTTTAAGGTATATTAAAGATGATTGAGTTCGAATAAGTCAGATTGAAGATCCGCAGCATAGCCACTTTACAAAAAATGCGATTGGCTGTTGGCAATTAACTTTTGGCCTTTATACAGACTAATAAGCTGTAATGAGAAGTCTCTTAAACCGAATAACCAGACAAAAAACAATGTACTTCAATTCGACCCCAAACATGATATAAAAAAAGGATAAAGGCCTAAGGCCCTTATCCTATGTATAGCGATTGATTATTGTCTTTCAACAACAAGGCTGCTTTGCTTTTCCACTTTGTATTCATCATCAATGATAAACAGGGAGATGTCCTCACCTTCCTCATTGATAATTCCTACGCTATCAGCAGAAACAGTCACGTTCAACAGGTTGCCTCTGAAACGAACCTTGAACGAGTAGGAAGTCCAGTTTTCAGGAATCAAAGGCTGGAAGCTCAATGCTCCATTAGAAACACGCATTCCACCGAATCCTTCAACAATTGACATCCAGGTACCGGCCATTGAGGTAATGTGCAAACCTTCGTGAGCTTCGGCATTGTAATCATCAATATCCAAACGGGAAGTTCTCAGGTACAACTTGTAAGCTCTTTCAATGTCTCCAATTTTGGATGCCTGAATAGAGTGAATACAAGGCGATAGAGAAGACTCATGCAGAGTACGTGGCTCATAGAAATCGAAGTTCTTACGAATGGTCTCCAAATCGAACTGATCTTCGAACAAGTAGATTCCCTGCAATACATCCGCCTGCTTGATAAAACAAGAACGAAGGATGCGATCCCATGACCAGTGCTGGTTGATTGGGCGTTGTGCAGGATCCAGATCTTTGGCCAGAACTTGCTCCTTGTCCATGTATCCATCCTGCTGAAGGAAGATACCTGTTTCCTCGTCGATTGGATAGTACATCTTCTCGATAATATCGTTCCAGCGAGCAGTTTCCTTATCAAAATCGAAGTTGATCTTAGCCATAATCTCGTCGAAACGAGCAGGATTGGTCTCCTTCACGTGAGCCATAGCCTCCTGCGAGTATTTCATACACCAGGTTGCAATGGTATTGGTATACCAGTTGTTGTTGATGTTGTTCTCGTACTCATTTGGTCCGGTTACACCCAACATTACATACTTCTGCTTGGCTTCGGAGAAGTTTACACGCTGACTCCAGAAACGAGTAATTGCGATTAACACTTCAAGTCCGTACTCTTCCAAATATTTCTTGTCGCCGGTGTGACGAATGTAGTTGTAGATGGCAAAAGCAATGGCACCATTACGGTGGATCTCTTCGAAAGTAATTTCCCACTCGTTGTGGCACTCCTCACCATTCATCGTTACCATTGGATACAGAGCTGCACCATTGTTGAAACCTAATTTACCTGCATTTTCGATGGCACGATCCAATTGCTTGTAACGATAAATCAAAAGATTACGGGTTACTTCAGGCTTGGCAGTACTCAAGTAGAACGGTACACAGTATGCTTCGGTATCCCAGTAGGTACTTCCTCCGTACTTCTCTCCGGTAAACCCTTTGGGCCCAATGTTCAAGCGAGCATCCTCTCCTGTATAGGTTTGGTTCATGTGGAAAATATTGAAACGGATAGCCTGCTGTGCGGCTACATCCCCTTCGATAACGATATCACTATGAGCCCATTTATCAGCCCAACAAGCAACGTGCTCTTCCAACAACTTGCCGTATCCTTTAGCATAGGCATCAGCAACTACTTTTCGTGCATCGTTCTTTAATTCGTTTTTGCTGTGGTTCAATGAACTCAAAACTCCAGCATACTTATATATAGTCAGCTCTTCGCCCTCTTCAACGGCAACTTCAACTGAATTCCCAACGTATTTGGGTTCTTCAATTAATTTGGCTTCCAGGTCAAGTTTCTGTCCATCCTTGTACACATCGAACTTCATTCCCATGGTAACATGGAAATCCAGTTTTTTGGTACGGGCAGTAATGTAACCTTCTCCCTGCAGCGTAGTAGCTTCCAAAACATCCCAAAACTTCTCATCGTAATTGGAATCTTCGTTCATTACATCCGCATCGATGTAAGGAGTGTAAGCAATGGTTCCATCAAAGTTCAAAGGAGTAACCGAATAACGGATAACACCTACTTCTGTTTGTACCATACTCAGGAAACGCTTGGCAGCAACCTTCACCTTATTGCCATTAGACATAGTAGCCACGAAAGTTCTTTCCAAAACCCCTTCCTTCATATTCAGGGTACGAACGAAATCACTCACCTCACACTTGGCAAGATCAAGCATTTCACCATTGATCTTTACATCAATATTAATCCAGGTTGGTGCGTTCAACACCTTGGCGAAATACTCAGGATATCCGTTTTTCCACCATCCTACACGGGTTTTATCCGGATAGTATACACCTGCTACATAAGTTCCCTGTAATGTTTCTCCGGAATAGCTCTCTTCGAACATGGCACGCTGTCCCATGTTTCCGTTCCCCAAGCTAAATATACTTTCAGACGAGCGGTGGTTTTTAGGATCGAAACCTTCTTCGATAATACACCACTCATCATGTTTTAAATATTCGTTCATTTTTGCTCTAATTAATATTTTACCCCTCAGTTAATCAATAATCTCTCTAAAAATTGAGCTGGTCAATTGAAAATCCCTCGAATCCGGGAATGACCAGATTGGCAGCCCCCAACACTTCAGGCGAACCAATTCCAACACATTTCATTTTTCCATTAATGGCAGCCTGCACACCAGCTTCGGCATCTTCAAATACGACACACTCCGCTGGATCAACGCCTAACAATTCGGCTCCCTTAAGGAATACTTCAGGATCAGGTTTTGCTTCACTCACATGAGTTCCATCCACCACGGCATCAAACAAATCAACCAACTCCAATTGGTTGAGAATGGTCATTGCATTCTTACTCGCTGAACCTAAAGCGATTTTAATATTTTTAGCTTTCAACTCGGCCATGAATTCCTTCACTCCTGGCAGAATTTCATCGGGAGTCATCTTTAAAATGTACTCCACATAATTTTTGTTTTTCTTGTCGGCCAGCTCAAGTTTTGTATTCTCATCCAGTTCTACCCCACCAATTTCAAGCAGAATATCCAGGGAAGCCATTCGACTTACTCCCTTCAATCGTTCATTGTCCTCTTCGGTAAAGTCGAAGCCCAACCCATTGGCTAAACTTTTCCATGCGATGTAATGATACTTGGCTGTATCCACCACTACTCCATCTAAATCAAAGATGCATGCTTTAATCGTTCCCATCCGGATTAAAATTATTCGTTAACAGATCTGCTTTGTTTAACAAAAGCAACAGATATTGCACCCAGGATCATGCACACTCCACACAATACAAGGATGTAAATTGCCTCCCCCTTGAAGAAATGCTGCAAAACAGCGCCTCCAATAAAACCACTTAGGATTTGAGGACCAGCAATAGTAAAATTGAAGATTCCCATATAAACTCCCATTTTGTCAGCAGGTAAAGAGTCAGACAAAATAGAGTATGGCATAGCTAAAATTGCCGCCCAGGCAATACCAACGCCAACCATAGGTAACATCCACCAGGCTGCGCTTGAAGGGATATCCACTTCGGTTATCAAAAGATTCAGGTGAACGATCTCGCCTCCCGAAAATAAAATGGTTGACAGATACCCTAGACCTCCCAGTAACAACGACATACTATACACTGTTTTTCGACCAAATTTGTGTGCCAATTTTGACATCACCACAGAAAAAATGGCAGCAAACAAACTATAACCGGCAAATAGAATACCTACCCAGTTCCCGGCTTCCTGGTAAGCCTTCGATGAAACATCGTCAACCGAACATCCCCATACATGCTGCGCTGTAGCAGAGGTGGTATATACCCACATCAGGTAAAGCGCAAACCAGGAGAAGAATTGTACTACGGCCAATTGCAACATGGTTTTGGGGGTATTTCTCAACAAACGTAAGAATCCCATAAAACCACGATCTTTTTCCTGTGCTTCTTTGGATACATCCAGACCTTTGTATTCAGCATACTCTTTTGGTGGATACTCCTTGGTTCGGAAAACCGTCCAAATCACAGAAAGCAAAAGACATCCGCCCCCAATGTAGAAAGACCAGATCACAGAAGCAGGAACTTCACCGTCAGGTGCTACATTCTGAACGCCCAACACATTGGTCAAAACAAAGGGAAGAATGGATCCCAAAACAGCTCCCGTGTTAATCAAAAAACTTTGAATGGAATACCCCAGAGTTCGTTGTTCGGTTGGTACCATATCGGCTACAAGAGCACGAAATGGTTGCATCGTAATATTAAAAGAACCATCCATCAAAGCAAACATGATGGCTCCAAATACCAGAGCAGGCATAATCTGCACAGCAATACTTGCATTGGGCATAAAGAACATTGCCAGGGCTGCAACAATTGCACCTCCCAGGATATAAGGTCCCCGGCGTCCCAATCGATTCCAGGTTCGATCACTTGCTCCCCCCACAATAGGTTGAACAATTAATCCCATTACCGGTGCAGCTAGCCAGAATAATGAAAGGTGGTGCAAATCGGCACCCAGGTTCGATAAAATACGGCTAACGTTTGCACCTTGCAGCGCAAAGCCCATTTGTATCCCCAGAAATCCGAAACTTACATTCCAGATTTGCCAAAAATTTAAACGAGGTTGTTTCTTCATTAAAATCAATTTTTAAATAGCTCACCAGGCAATCGGTATTTTGAAACCTTCCCCTGGATCATTCTTAAATATTTAGTTGTTTAAATCGACCTGGAAGGACGATACTGGTATTTAGAAGGTTTGGATGATTCCATCAATTCTAATAATTTACCAATAATTTTTGATTTGTCCATCATTGAAAGTCAACTCTTTGGAAAACTTTTCCTGAACAAATCTTAGCACATGGAATATAATCACGGAATCTATTAGGATTTCATCACTGAAGAAATCCTACTCAAAGAAAATTCAGAAGAATAAAAATCATCAGAAATTGTCAATCCCATAAAACCGGAATACATCCAGGTATCGAGATCAAAAAGGAGAGAAATAAATATGAGTCGGAATTGGAGTACTAGCTCCGGCATCAAAAATAGAGAAAATAAAATGAATTGTCAAAACAAGACAAGCTCTGAAACCCGCATGGATTAAGCACTGTCGCCGCAAAGCCCTGTTTCAAACGTTTGCAACAAAAATAAAAAAAGAGCTTTTTTTCAATAAAAATGGTATTTAACCTTCGAATTTCAACAACAACCTTAATTTCAACCCTGTAATCTTGCTGAAAACAAAAAAAGTCACCCACAAGAGGTGACTTTTTATCTTCATATTGCAACAAGAACATTTTAATTCCTGGTAGATTCTCTCAAAATAAGATTTGTTTTTACAACTTTGGTTACGGGTTCGTAATTCATTTCGCCCCCCTTTACTCTTTCCAGTAACAATTCGGTGGCCTTTTGCCCAACCTGAAAACCATGCTGTTCTACCGTAGTTAAAGCCGGATCGGTAACTTTCGAAACCAGACCATCTGTAAAACCAATAATAGCAATATCCTCAGGCACTCGCAACCCGGCTTGCTTTACAGCATTTAGAGCCCCGGCAGCAGTAAGTTCGTTCACAGCAAAAATCCCATCCGGACGGTTTGGCATCTTCAACAACTTAGGTACCTCAATCAAAGCATCTTCAAAATTATCACACTGAACGATCAATTCATCATCTACCGACATTTTGGCTTTATGCAGGGCCTGTCGGTACCCTTTCTGTCGATTCTGGCCCAGAAGCATGTGCTGGGGAGCAGAAAGATGAGCAATTCGTTTACATCCAGTACTGATAAGATGTTCTACTGCTGCAAAAGCCCCTGCAAAATCATCGACTATCACATTATCGGATGACAATTCATTACAGATACGATCAAAGAACACAATTGGAATACCATTCTCTCGTAAATCCCTAAAATGGTCATACTCTTTGGTTTCTTTCGACATAGAAACCAACACTCCATCTACCCGGCTAGCAAACAAAGCCTGAGCATTTGTAACCTCGCGTTCAAATGATTCATTGGATTGAAAAATCATCACATTGTACCCGGCCTCATGAGCTATCTCCTCAATCCCACTAATCACAGAGGAGAAAAAATGGTGAACAATTTCCGGAATGATCACCCCTAAAACATTGGTTTTACTGTGTCGCAAACTCAGAGCTACAGCATTGGGACGATAGTGCCACTTTTTTGCCAACTCATTAACCGCTTTCTTGGTTTTCGGACTAATATCAGGATGATCCTTCAAAGCTCTTGACACAGTAGATGGGGAGATGCCCAATTCACGGGCAATGTCTTTTATGGTTATCTGACCACTTCTCATAAATTTCCTCAGTTTAAAATGCTAATAAATCAGCAACATCACAACTCACATAACCAGAGCACAATTCCTCTTGCAAAGGATCTTAGCCCAAGCTGGGTAAATATATAAAAAAATTTAGACATTGAATCCCAATCAAAAATAAGACATCCAAAACAAAACTACGTATTCGGATATCGCCATTTCAAACGATACCGGTGACGTTTGCGGGGATTTATTCTCACTTTAAATATAATTCCCTGTCAGAATCAAATCCCGAAATCTATATTTGCCGCAATTTAAAAATTAAGGATAAAAGGGCACCAATTGAGAGATAGAGAGAGCGCGAGTCGGAAACGAGTTCAAAAGTCAGTTGGAGCTGTGAAATCTGAATAATAATTACTCATTCATCTTTAAATTACTATTATGGGACATAACATTAGTATGCTTAGAAAGCTACTTTTTGTACTTGTTGCGGTATTTTCCTTTACCTGTTTGCAAGCACAAAGCAAAGTAGTTACAGGTACGGTTACCGATGCAAACGATGGCATGGGGATTCCAGGTGTTTCTGTTGTTGTAAAAGGGACCACCACCGGAACTTCCACAAACATTGACGGTCAGTTTACACTAGACGTTGATGCGACTTCAACCCTGGTATTCTCATTTGTAGGATACAAAACCCAAGAAGTATTGGTTGGGGATCAAACCCAAATCAATATAACTTTAGGAATCAATGCCGAAAACCTTTCCGAGGTCATGGTGATTGGTTACGGACAAGTGAAAAAAGATGATGCAACCGGTTCTGTTATCGCAATTAAATCAGATGACTTTAACAAAGGAGCCATCTCCTCACCTCAGGAATTGCTTACAGGTAAAATGCCTGGTGTTACCATTACTTCTGGTGGTGGAGCTCCTGGCTCAGGATCTACCATTCGTATTCGTGGAGGTTCATCTCTTTCGGCCAGTAACGATCCTTTAATTGTAATCGATGGAGTTCCTGTTAGTAGTGACAAGGTTTCGGGAATGCGTAACCCTTTAAATACTATCAATCCTAACGATATTGAAACATTCACCATTCTGAAAGATGCATCGGCCACAGCAATCTACGGTTCCAGAGCATCTAACGGTGTAATTCTTGTTACAACCAAGAAAGGTAAAAAAGGACAGAACTTTAAAGTTAATTACGCTGGTAATGTTTCTGTGAACACTGTTGCCAAGAAAATTGATATGCTGAACAGTGCAGAACTTAGTGAATTGATTCAGGAGTACTACCCTGATAAAGTAAGCCTTTTAGGTACTGAAGATACCAACTGGCAAAACGAGATCTTCAATACTTCCATCAGTCACGACCACAATATCAACTTCTCCGGTTCTGAGTACAATACTCCGTACCGCGTTTCTATTGGATATACCGATCAGGAAGGAATCCTGAAAACATCGAATCTGGAACGCTACACCGGTGCCTTAACATTAAATCCATCCTTCTTCGATGATCACTTAAAAGTGAACTTAAATGCAAAAGGATTGTACGTTAAAAACCGCTTTGCCGATACCGGAGCTATTGGCAATGCCCTCGCTTTCGATCCAAGTCGTCCTGTAAAATCAGACGATCCCAAATTCGATAAATACGGCAACTACTACACCTATTTTAATGGTGATGTGAGAGACGTATTGTCACCAACCAACCCTGTTGCCCTGCTAGAACAAAAGAGCAACACTTCTGACGTAAAACGTTTTATTGGAAATGCACAGTTGGATTATAAATTCCACTTTTTACCAGAGCTTCGTGCAAATTTAAATGTAGCTTACGATTACTCTAAATCCGATGGTAGTGTTGTAGAGGAAGCAGAAGCTGCCTGGACCGAATCAAATAACGGAAATGGTTCCAGAAGTTCTTACGCTCAGGAAAAAAAGAACGAATTGGTTGAATTCTACTTCAACTACAATAAAGATCTGGAGAACCTTCAATCAAAGCTTGATGTTGTTGCCGGATACTCCTGGCAGCATTTCTGGAAAGAGGAAAACAACTCTGCAAAAACCACCTATGATGGTTCTTTTGAAAAAAATCCAGCAAATACAATTGCAACTGAAAACTATTTGGTTTCCTTCTTTGGTCGTATGAACTACACCTTCAAAGATCGCTACCTCTTTACCTTCACTCTTCGTCAGGATGGTTCTTCAAGATTCTCAGAAGACAATCGCTGGGGTCTTTTCCCATCAGCTGCATTTGCATGGAGAATGAACGAAGAGAATTTCTTCCAAAACTTTGAAAACCTGTCTAACTTGAAGCTGCGCTTAGGATATGGTGTAACAGGTCAGCAGGAAATTGAACAAGGAGACTATCCTTACCAGGGAATCTACAATATCTCTAACGATCAGGCCCGTTACCAATTTGGCGATACCTACTACAATATGATTCGTCCAAATGCTTACGATACTGATATCAAATGGGAAGAAACCACGACCTACAATATTGGTTTGGATTTCGGATTCTACAACAACAGATTAAACGGTAGCGTAGATCTTTACAAACGTAAGACTAAGGATTTGATCAATGAAATTGATGTTCCTGCAGGTTCAAACCTTAAAAACCGTATCGTAACCAACATCGGATCTCTTGAGAACTATGGTGCTGAATTTTCTTTGAACGGAATCATCATCTCAAATACCGACTGGCACTGGGAATTGAACGCAAATGCGGCCTACAATAAGAATGAAATTACCAAACTTACCGACTCAAATGACCCTAACTACAAAGGAGTATTTGTAGGTGGTATTTCAGGTGGTACTGGTAACACCATTCAGATCCACAGTACTGGTCATTCAGCCAATTCATTCTATGTAATGCAACAGGTTTATGATGAAAAAGGCAAACCTATTGAAGGTGTATATGTAGACCGTAACAAGGATGGAAAAATTACTCTTGAGGGAGACCGTTACATCTACGAAAAACCTTCTGCTGACTGGACTTTCGGTTTTGGATCAAACCTGGGATACAAAAAATGGACTCTTTCGATGAATGCCCGTTTGAGCTTAGGCAACTACGTTTACAACAACATCGAATCCAACAAAGGCCACATCGAAGGAACTGTAAGTTCTTTGAACAACATTACAAACCGTATTGCTGACACTTACGACGCGAAGTTCTTCTCTGCACAATACCACTCTGATTATTTTGTTCAGGACGCTTCTTTCTTCAAACTTGACAACGTAACTGTAGGTTACGATTTGGGTAAGGTATGGCAGGATAAATTAGATGTTCATTTGTATACTACAGTTCAAAATGTATTCACAATTACTGATTACAAAGGATTAGATCCTGAAATCTATGGCGGTATTGACAATAATATCTACCCAAGACCAAGAACATTCCTTTTAGGAGTAAATGTTAATTTCTAATTCATTTCGATTATGAAGACAAATATTAAAAAATATATACTATTGGCAGCGGTAGCTCTGGGCGCAACAATGACTTCTTGCGTTGATGATCTGGATACTACCCCAATTGATCCGGATTACAAATCGGGAGATAAAATTTACGTTTCAGCTGAATCCTACAAGCAAGGTCTTGCTAAACTTTATGGTTCTTTTGTTCTGGCAGGACAGGAAGGCTCAGGAGGGAATGCTGATATCGCAGGTGGTGACCCGGGTTCGACTGTTTATACCCGCCTGCTATACTACTGTCAGGAATTAACAACTGATGAAGCAATTGTAGCATGGAATGACGGTGACATCAAAGAGTTCCACAACCAAAAGTGGACTGCAGGGAATGGTTTTGTAGGTAATATGTACACTCGACTTTACTTAACCATTGGTTTCATCAATCAATACCTAAGAGATACCGAACCAGGCAAACTAATTAGTAACCTAACAGCTGAAGATGAAAAGAACATTCATACTTACAGAGCTGAAGCCCGCTTACTGAGAGCTATGGTTTACTACAATGCCTTAGATCTTTTTGGTAGTGTACCCATTCTAACCGAACAAGATCCTGTAGGTAATTTTAAGCCTGACCAAAAAACAAAAAAGGAAGTATTCGCCTTTGTAGAAAGCGAAGTTGAAGCCGTTGTAGACCAATTATCCGAGCCGGGCAACCACGAATACGGCCGTATTGACAAAGGTGCTGCATGGGCCCTGTTAGCAAGAATGTACCTGAATGCTGAGGTATACATTAACGAAGCTAAATACACTGAGTGTATCGAAAACTGTAAAAAGTTATTCCCATACTACTCCTTGAACAGCAGTTATGCTGAATTGTTCATGGCTGACAACCACCTTAGAACCAATGAAATGATTTTTGCATTTGCTTGCGATGGTCTGAGTTCTCAAACTTACGGTGCAACTACTTACATCGTTCATGCAGCTATTGGTGGTGATTACAAACCAGCTGATGCAGGTATTAATAGTGGATGGGGTGGAAACCGGGTAACTTCTGCTTTTGTAAATAAATTCGATCTTGACAAGGACCAAAGAGCAATGTTTTTCAGTGAAGGACAAAGTCTTGAAATCGACAAAGTAAGCGAATTTACAGAAGGTTACATGCTGGTAAAATACACCAACAAAAACTCTGATGGAACCAATGGTTCTGACGACACCTATGTTGACACTGATTTCCCAATGTTCCGATTGGCTGACGCATACTTAATGTATGCCGAAGCAGTACTTCGTGGAGGTAACGGAGGAACCAAAGGAGAAGCCCTTGCTCTGGTAAACCAAATCAGAACCCGTGCTTACGGAGATGTATCAGGCAACATTTCAGATGCTGACCTAACCCTGGATTTCATCCTGGACGAAAGAGCTCGTGAATTGTCATGGGAATGTATGAGAAGAACCGACTTGATCCGCTTCGGCAAATTCAGTAAATCTGATTACGTATGGCCATGGAAAGGTGGAATTAAAGAAGGTAAGTCTGTTGATTCTCACTTCAACCTATTCCCAATTCCATTGAGTGAATTGAATTCAAACTCTAATTTGAAGCCAACCCCAGGTTACTAGTCTAAATAAATTGAAGATGAACCAAGCCATACAATAGTCTTCATTCTTATTAGTGTGCCGAAACGCTTCAGCGAACCGGCACACAAACTCGACTATTTTATGGCCATCTCCTCTCTCCCTACAACTTGGGGCGACAATGGGAGGAGCACAAAAAAACAAAATACAGATGAAAAAAATCATATATTCTGCCTTGCTTGCCGGATTGACCCTGTTCTCGGCCTGTTCTGAGGATGACAACCAAGCTGTATTGAGCACAAATCCGGAAAAACCAGAGTTTCAAATCCCTGAGAATGGAGATGTGTTTGTTCTTGATGAAGCTACAGGTCAAAATAAAATCACTTTTAAATGGGAAAACGCCAATTATGGAGTAGATACGGAAGTGACTTACAAATTGCAAGCTGATAAAGATGGTGGTGATTTTTCTGAGCCCATTGAGCTGGGAGAATCAACAGACAATTTCCTTAGTATTAAAACTGAAGACTTAAACAACAAGTTAATGCTTGCCGGTTTCCCAATTGAAGAACCAGTAACCGTTCTTTTGCGCGTAACGGCAAACATTTCATCTGCTTTCGAGGCACTTACAACTGAGCCAATCGAAACCATGTTTACCCTTTACAAGGTTGAAGTAAACTATCCCAAATTGTATCTTCCTGGTTCATATCAAGGATGGGATCCAGCAAATGAAAACACTGTTATCTATTCCTTAAAATCAGATGGTGTTTACGAAGGATTTGTTAACCTTGATAACGGTGATGGAACAAATGTGGAATTCAAATTCACCGATGGCCCAAGCTGGGATGTAAACTGGGGGGATACCGGTGCCGATAACACTCTAGATCCAAGTGGAGACAATATTATTCTAACCGATCCTGGTTTCTACCGAGTAGAAGTAGACGTTAATGAATTAACCTATACATTAGAAAAATACTCATGGGGTATTATTGGTAGTGCCACTCCTAATGGATGGGATTCTGATGTCGATTTCTCTTTTGATGCAGATGAAAATGCATTAACGGCTACTATGAAGCTTGTTCCAGGCGAAATTAAATTCCGCGCAAATGACGGATGGGACGTAAACCTTGGAGGTTCACCTTCTGAACTTACTTTTGGTGGCGACAATATCGCATTTGATGGAGAGGCTGGAACTTACAAAATTGTTTTGAACTTATCAGTTCCCCCTTATTCTTATACTCTTGAAAAGCAATAGTATAAAATAATTTCATTTAAAACAGGATATACGCTCATACGTATATCCTGTTTTTGTTTTATCCTAGATAGCAACAAATACATTTGAATTCAATTGTCATTTTAGAACCTCCCTTCCCCTGCTTTCAATCTCAAGACTCTCCTCCCGGTACCCCTTTAGGGCCATTCTCCAAACCCCTATAATTTATACAAGATACGAAGAAAGACAAAGGGTATAAGTAGTCTAAGCTTTACAAACAACGCCTAAGTCTATCTTTAACTAAAGAAAGTTCTTATTATTCACTACCTCCAAGGACAAGTTAATTCAGGTCCAATAAAATTCAGGAACTTTCCAATATAGAAATCGCCAGAGAACTAAAAAAGTATTATCACCATTTCATACCCTGCTAATTTTACTTTTCCTGAAAAATCATAGGCTAAAAACCACGTAAAAGCACCTTCCCTTAACATAACCAACATAGATATACCCGTAAAAAGAAAAAACATACAGATCTAACCCTTAAGTTCCCATATTCAAAACTCCCAGTAAAAACAATGCATCGAGCAAATCCAATCCTTAACTCTTGTAATCATAATTTCTTGAATTCAATACTACAACAACTCCCTCTAAATCTTAAAAAAAGTTAAACGTCGTTTTGCAAACGTTGCCGCAAACGTTTGTTTCGATTTATTCCCATTTAAGAATCAATTCCTTATCCGATTCAATTTTACAACTCTATATTTAAGTGCCAATTAAAATTTAAGGCAAACCTAAAACTTTGTTAACATCAATTAAAGAGAGAGCACGAGTCGGAAACGAGTTCAAAAAAAGTTGCTGTTAACAAAATCTTAAATCTAATTACTAACTCATCTTAAATTTCTATTATGGGACATAACATTAGTATGCTTAGAAAGCTACTTTTTGTACTTGTAGCAGTCTTTTCCTTTACCTGCTTGCAAGCACAAAGTAAAGTGGTGACTGGTACGGTTACCGATGCAAACGATGGCATGGGAATTCCCGGTGTTTCTGTTATTGTAAAAGGCACCACAACCGGAACATCCACCAACATCGACGGGCAGTTTACAATTGATGCAGATGCTTCTTCAACCCTAGTATTCTCATTTGTAGGATATACTTCCCAAGAGGTATTGGTTGGAAATCAAACCCAAATTAATGTTGTTTTAAGCACCTCTACCGAAAACCTTTCCGAAGTAATGGTAATTGGTTACGGTCAGGTGAAAAAAGGAGATGCTACCGGTGCTGTTTTTTCTCTGAAATCTGATGATTTCAACCAGGGAAGCACCAGTTCTCCACAAGACCTGATTGTAGGTAAAGTAGCAGGGGTATCCATTACCAATGATGGTGGACAACCTGGTGCTGGAGCTACAATTCGTATTCGTGGGGGATCTTCCATGTCAGCAAGTAATGATCCTTTGATCGTTATTGATGGAATGCCTATAGATAATCGTGAAGTAAAAGGAATGAGCAACGTATTGAGCTCAATCAACCCGAATGATATTGCAAGCTTCACCGTATTGAAAGATGCTTCTTCCACTGCCATCTACGGTTCTAGAGCTTCTAACGGTGTAATCTTAATTACCACCAAGAAAGGAAAATCAGGCCAAAGCATGAAGGTAGATTTTGATTCCAAATTATCGATTGGAACCATTAAGGAAACCATTGATGTTTTGAATGCAACAGAATTTACTGATCTGGTAAATGAAAGAGCAAAAGTGCTTAGTTCTGTAAATCCTGATCTTTTAGGAACCGCAAGCACAAACTGGCAGGATGAAATTTTCCAAACTGCAATTGGACAAAACTACAGTCTGGGTGTTTCTGGTTCCGCAAAAAATCTTCCCTATCGGGTTTCTGTTGGATACACTGATCAGACAGGTATTCTGAAAACCTCTTCAATGGAAAGAACAACTGGAACTTTAAACCTTTCTCCAAGCTTTTTTGATGATCACCTAAAAGTAAATGTAGGTGTGAAAACCATGTTCATCAAGAACCGCTTTGCTGATAAGGGAGCCGTTGGAAGTGCCCTAAGAATGGATCCGACCAAACCCGTTAAAGATTCCGATGCCAAATACGACAAGTACGGGGGATACTACACATGGCTAATGGAAGATGGTACACGTAACGTAAACGGAACCCGTAACCCGGTAGCTCAACTAAAACAGAAAGCAGACGAATCTGAAGTATCCCGCCTTATCGCTGATGCTTCTATGGATTATAAAGTACACTTCCTGCCTGATTTAAAAGTTAGCCTAAAGGGTGGATATGACTATTCAGATAGTGAAGGAAGTATTATTACTGATCCGCTGGCTTCATGGACTTATGCATCATCCACTGGTGTGGACAGAAGATACAACCAGAATAAGAAAACGGAACTATTCGACTTCTTCCTGACTTATAACAAGGATTTAGATGCTATTGACAGTAAGATTGAAGCAATGGCTGGTTATGAGTGGCAACACTTCTGGAGCAAATATGATGCATTGGAGAAAGATCGTGAAGACAATGTAATTGAAAATTCCAAAGACGAAACTGAAAACTATCTGGTTTCTTACTTCGGACGTTTAAACTATACTTTCAAGGATAGATATCTACTTACAGCGACTCTTCGTCGTGATGGTTCTTCTCGTTTCCACCCTGATAACAAATGGGGTGTATTCCCTTCTGCTGCTTTGGGATGGAGAATTAACAACGAAAACTTCATGAAAAGCCTGGATTTCGTTAGCAACTTGAAACTTAGATTGAGCTACGGTATCACAGGTCAGCAAGAATTGAACTCTGGTGACTATCCTTACCTGGGAACCTACATGATTAGTGACAACAGAACCCAATACCAGTTTGGTGACAGATACTTGCCATTGATTCGTCCTAACGGTTATGATGAAGGCATCAAGTGGGAAGAAACTACAACCTACAACGTTGGTTTGGATTTCGGATTGTTTAACGAACGTATCAATGGTTCTGTTGAATTCTATAAAAGAAAAACCAAAGATCTTCTGAATACCATTCCTGTTCCTGCCGGAGCTAACTTTACCGACCGCTTGCTTACCAATGTGGGGAATCTGGAGAACAAAGGATTCGAAGTATCACTGAATGCTCTTGCCATATCCAATAATAATTTTAGCTGGGAAATTGGATTAAATGCAGCTTACAACGAAAATAAAATTACCAAATTAACCAACTACGATGATCCTAACTACGCAGGTATCGAAGTAGGTGGAATCAGCGGTGTAGGAGTAGGTAATTACATCCAGGTAAATGCCGTAGGCCATCCTTTGAACACATTCTTTGTATACGAACAAGCTTACGATCAGAATGGAAAACCTTTAGAAGGTATATATGTAGACCGTAACAATGACGGACAAATCAACTCTAAAGACAAATACTACGCTGGAAGTCCTGCTCCAAAATGGTCAATGGGATTCTCATCCAATTTCACCTACAAAAACTTTGACTTTGGGTTCAATGGTAGAATTGGATTAGGAAATCAAATCTACAACAATGTTTTGATTGGTGCACGTTACCAGGAATTGACCATCAATGACTACCTGACCAACCTACCAAGCGACATTAAGAACACTAAATTTGAAACAGCCCAGCAATATTCTGATTACTACCTGGAAGACGGAGACTTCCTTCGACTGGATAACGTTCAGCTGGGATACAACTTCAAAAATCTGAAACCTTTCGGAGCTAAAAACTTCAATTTGAGAGTTTACTCTTCTGTTCAAAATGTTTTTGTAGTTACAAATTACCGAGGTTTGGATCCTGAGATCAACAATGGTATTGATAACGATGTTTATCCTCGTCCAAGAACCTTCGTGTTTGGTATCAACGCGAGATTCTAATAAACCTCATCCAAAACAATAATTTCAGAATATTATGAAAAAATTCAATATATCATATTTATTGCTACTACTGGTAATCATATTTACCAGTGTATCATGCGAAAAGGATCTGGATACCCTCCCGCTGGACGAAGACATCCAAACCGGTGATAAAATACTTGCCAATGAGGAGGCTTACGAACAATTACTGGCCAAATGCTATGCTGCCTTCATGGTAGGGGGACAAACTGGTGTAGATGGAGAACAGGACATCAGTAGTATCAATGGTGGATTCTCATCCTATCTGAGACTTTTGTGGAACCATCAGGAGCTTCCAACCGATGAAGCAATCTGTGCTTGGAACGATGGAAACTTAAGAGACCTTCACGACCAGGATTGGAATGCTTCCAACGAGTTTGTAACAGCCTTGTACTACCGTATCAATCTTGAGATTGCCTACTGTAACAAACTTATCCAGCTAACCACTGATAAGCCAGAATATAAAGCTTACCAAAATGAAGCACGTATGCTTAGAGCTCTAAGCTACTGGCACATGCTTGATATGTTTGGAACCGGACCAATGGTAACTGAAAAAGATGAAATTGGTTCATTCTTTTTCCCTGAACAAGCCTCTTCTCAAGAATTGTTCACTTACATTGAGACTGAGTTGAAGGATTTGGAAAAAGTTTTACCTGAGCCAAGAACCAATGAATACGGCCGTGTGGATAAAGCTGTTGCATGGATGGTATTGTCTAAGCTATACTTGAATGCTCAAACCTACATTAAGTCAGACAAAAACACAGAATGTATCACCTACTGTAACAAGATTATTGGTGCTGGTTTTTCTCTGGAAAACAAGTATGCAAATCTTTTCCTTGCCGACAACCACCTTCGTACCAATGAGATCATCTTCCCTATTATTTCAGATGGAGATAAAATCCAAACCTGGGGTGGAATGACCTTCCTGATCCACTCTTCAGTAGGAGGTAAAATGTCTGCCGGTGATTCAGGAATTGATGGTGGTTGGAGTGGTAACAGAACCACTTCCGGTTTTTCTGATCATTTCTCGGATATTACCGGAGCGACGGACAAAAGAGCGATGTTCTTTACCGAAGGACAAACCAAAGATATTGCAGACATCTTTAACTTCCGTCAAGGGTATGCTATTCGCAAATTCAAAAACATCACTTCTGATGGAACCCCGGGCAAGAGCTTATCATTCCCGGATACTGATTTTCCAATGTTCCGATTGGCTGATGTATACCTGATGTATGCAGAAGCAGTTTTGAGAGGTGGTACCGGAGGTACAAAGGGGAATGCGGTTAACTACGTGAATAAATTAAGAGAAAGAGCTTACGAAAACACCAACGGTAATATTTCTGAAGCCGATCTTACACTGAATTTCATTCTGAGTGAAAGAGCTCGTGAATTGTACTGGGAATGCCAACGAAGAACCGACCTGGTTCGTTTTGGAAAGCTGACTGGCGGAGAATATGTATGGCCATGGAAAGGTGCTGTTGCGGAAGGAAAACCTACTGACAAGAAGTATAACTTTTTCCCAATCCCAACTTCGGATCTGAATGCAAATCCGAATCTAACCCCAACTCCAGGTTACTAGAATTCAATCACTAAAATCAACAACATGAAAAAAATCAATATATTATTCGCGATTCTTGGGATGTTTGCCTTATTTTCCTGTAGCGAAGAAGACAAAGATCCTGTGGTAGGAAATTTTGTTGCCCCTACCCTTCAAAATCCAACTTCTGGAGGAAAGTATATCTTGTCAAAGGAAATTGCCAATAATAACTTTCAAACCTATATTTGGACAGCAGCAGACTACGGTTTTCCAACTTCTGTAACTTACACTTTACAGATCGATGTAGAAGACAATAACTTTGCAAATGCTGTAGAGGTTGACCATACGAACAGTCTGTATCTTCCTGTAAAAGTATCCACTGTAAATGAGGCTTTGATCAAACGTGAATTGAAACCAGGAGAAGAAGTGCGTGTAGAAGCTCGTATTCGAGCTACTCTTCATTCCAATCTGGATACTTTGTATTCAGAAGTGATCACCTATACCTTAACTCCTTATCTTTCAGAAAAAGCCCCTCTTTTCTTAGTTGGACAACACAACGGATGGGACAACTCAACTGCCCCTGAAATGAACAAACAGTTGGATGGAGACAAGTACGAAATCTTCATCAACATGCCTGCAGTAGATCAGGGCTTTAAACTGTTACCTCAACGCGGCAAATGGGATGGAGACATGGGGAATGATCCAGCCAATTCAGGTAACTTGATCGCTGACGGAGAAGAGAACATGACAGTAGCTGCTGCTGGATACTACTTAATCGAAGTTGATCTGGAAGCCATGACATGGTCTTCAACTCAAACCTCTTGGGGTGTAATCGGATCGGCTACTGCAGATCATTGGGACTCTGATCAGGATATGACCTATGATGCTGAAACCAACACTTGGTCGGTTACCTTAGACCTGGCTGCTGATGGAGACAATGGTCGTGAGATTAAATTCCGTGCCAACGATGACTGGGGTATTAACTTTGGTGATAGCGGAGCAGACGGTAGTCTGGAACGCGGAGGAGATAATATTAAGGTTCCTTCAGACGGAAATTACACCATCACCCTGAAGTTGGGATACGCAGGTAACTATACCTACACCTTGACTAAAAACTAATCTTTTTCAAATACAAAAAGAGCATACCTTTGGTGTGCTCTTTTTTTGTATAATCGCCTCTCACAACAACTTATTTCATAGGTATTCGTACCTTAAATGCACAGTAACGCATTAATTCTTCTCCTCTAAAACGATAATAATGAGAAAATTCTACATTCTTTTTTTCATCCTTTCCCTTTGCCTCTCTCTTCCCGGGATCGCCCAAATCACCACAACACCTGAGCTCCCCGCGGCCAACAAGGCAGTTACCATCACCTTCGACTCCTCCAAGGAAAGCCGTTTAGGTGCCTTTACCGGAGATTTGTATGCCCACACCGGGGTGATAGTGGAAGGAAAAACCGAATGGCAACACGTCATTGGTACCTGGGGGGACAACAATGCCCAACCCCAATTGACCAACAAGGGCAATGGCATCTACGAATTGGAAATCACTCCGGACATCAACTCCTTCTACTCGGTAACTGCCGGAGAAAAAGTAACCAAAATAGCGCTGGTACTCCGTTCAGCAGATGGAAGTCAGCAAACCAATGACCTTTTTGTTGAAATCTTTGAGGAAGGTCTCAATGTGAGCTTCGCCTCCCCTACCGACGGCAAAATGATTCAAAAAAATGAAGCTCTCAATGTTGAAGTAAATGCCACCGGCAATGAAAGCATTCAATTGCTTTTGGATGGTACAGAGATCAAAAATATTTCAGGTCAGCAATTAACTCATACAGTTCAAACTGCTGTAGCAGGTCAACACGAGTTAAAGGCCATCGCCAAACAAGGTTCCGAAGAAACCAGTGCCATTATCAAATTCTTTGTCCGCGAGGATGTAACAACCGAAGCCAAACCAATGGGCCTAAAAAATGGAATCAACTATATTGATGACCAAACGGTTTCCCTGGTTCTGTTTGCACCCCACAAGGAATTCATTTACGTTATTGGTGATTTCAACAACTGGGAAGCCAACAACGACTACCAGATGAAAAAAGACGGAGATTTCTTCTGGCTAACCATTTCCAATCTTACTCCCCAAAAGGAATACATATTCCAGTACCTCATCGATGGGGAACTACGAATTGCAGATCCCTACACCGATAAAGTTTCCGATCCCGGAGAGTACAAGGATAAAGCAATTCCAGCGTCAGTATATCCTAATCTTATCCAATACCCGGAAGGGAAAACCACCGAGATTGCCAGCGTATTGCAAACAGCGCAAACGCCGTTTTCCTGGTCCGATAATACGTTTATTGCTCCATCCAAAGAAGACCTGGTTATCTACGAATTGCATGTCCGTGATTTTACAGCAAACGGCGACATCAAAACCGTAAAGGATACTTTGGATTACCTGCAACGATTGGGCGTAAATGCAATCGAACTGATGCCTTTCAACGAATTTGAAGGTAACGACTCCTGGGGCTACAACCCTTCCTTCTACTTCGCACCCGACAAAGCTTACGGAACCAAAAACGATTACAAGGAATTTATCAATGAATGCCACAAGCGAGGCATCGCTGTACTGATGGATATGGTACTGAACCATTCCTTTGGTCAATCACCCCTGGTTCGCATGTATTTCGACAATGGCCAACCCACTGCCAACAATCCCTGGTACAACCAGAAGAGCAACTTCCAGCATCCTGATGCCCAATGGGGATATGATTTCAACCACGAAAGCAAATACACGCAGGAACTGGTAGACAGCATCAACTCCTACTGGATGACCGAATACCATGTAGACGGTTTCCGTTTCGATTTCACCAAAGGTTTCTCCAACACTCCCTACGGCCCCACCTCCTGGGGAAGCGATTACGATGCAGACCGAATCCGCCTGCTCAAACGAATGAGTGATGAAATTTGGAAACGAAACGAGAAAGCCATCATCGTTTTTGAACACCTGGCCGACAACAGTGAAGAAACAGAATTGGCCAACCATGGAATTCTCCTTTGGGGCAATGCCAATCATGCCTACAACGAAGCGACAATGGGATGGCATGAAAATGGGAAATCAGATTTCTCGTGGGCCTCGTGGAAAGGCAAATCATGGGACCACCCAGGATTGATCAGCTATATGGAAAGCCACGACGAGGAACGTTTGATGTTCAAAAATCTGCAACACGGTAATTCCAACGGTAGCTACAATGTGAAAGAGTTAAGCACTGCCCTGGCAAGAATGGAAATGGCCAATGCCTTTTTCCTTACCATTCCCGGACCAAAAATGATTTGGCAGTTTGGCGAACTGGGCTACGATGTGAGTATTGATGAGAACGGCCGAACCGGAAGAAAACCCATCCACTGGGATTACCAAAACAATCCCAACCGCAAGCGACTGTACCAAATTACAGCCGCTCTGGCAAAACTTAAGAAAGAAGAGGCTGCATTCAGTTCGGATAACTTTTCCATCATCGCAAAAGATGCTTTGAAACGAATTGAAATCAATCACCCGGATATGGATGTCCGTATCATCGGGAACTTCGATGTGAAACCCGGATCCATCGCAGCCAACTTTAACCAGACCGGAACATGGTACGACTTTTTCACCGGTAAAGAATTGGAGGTAAATACCACAGATGCTCTAATTGAGCTTCAGCCTGGTGAATACCATATCTTTACTTCAAAAAAATTGACTTCCCCCAATATTTTGGTAGCTCCTGAGGCAAAGAATGTAAATATCTCCGGGACAGTAAAAGTAGATGAAACACTTACTGCAAGATACACCTACTTCGATCAAAATGACGACAAGGAAGGTAATTCCATCTACCAATGGTACCGGGCTGATAATTCTTCGGGATTAAACGAAGAAGCAATATCCGGAGCTACTGAATTAAGCTACATCTTAACCGAAGATGATCAAGGCAAAGTATTGCGCTTTGCGGTAACTCCTGTAGCTAAAACCGGTGAACTCCTAAACGGACAAAGCATTAGCAGTGCTTACACCCAAACCGTTCCCATTTCTACCGGAATCAATGACTTGGAAGATGAGCAATTGCAAATCTATCCCAACCCGGTTCAGGATTTTTTGAATCTGAATCATCTGGGAAATGTGAAACAATTCTACATTGCTAACCTTTTGGGCAAACAGCTAATTGTAGTAAAACAGACGGAGGAAAAAATGACTCTAAATCTATCCGGATTGAGTCGTGGCATCTACCTCATCGTTTTCGAAATGAAGGATGGAAATAGAATTTCCAAAAAGATCATCAAGCAATAGAACAAATTATCATCTTACTAAATTATATATCAAGGGGCTGTGATTTACTTCACAGCCCCTGTTTTATTTACTTCAATCAAATTTTAATTGTATTTAATCCACTTTTTTTTGTAACTTCTAATCACGTTCTACTAGCCATAAAACGGTTCGGCTGAAGCCTAACCCCTTCAGCCGTTTAATTCTACCCATTTAGTTACTAACTGATACGAAAATCAGAACAGATTTGCTGTTCAATAGTGTAGTATAGGAAAATAACCTGAAGTCTTTGGCAGGAGCCTGGTCCGTTGAATATCTACGGACTGTATAGATCTCCGTCCAAAGCATATTCAGGTTTATTTCATACCATAAATTCTAACTTTAACTAAATGAATTCGGATGAAACAGCTGAACTTTAAAAAAGCAAGGTTAATCTTTCTGCTCTGCCTGAGTCTGATTTCCTATGAACTAATGGCACAACAAAAAGAGGTAACCGGTACAGTTACCGATGCAGTCTCCAATTTGGGATTACCTGGAGTTTCGGTAATTGTGAAAGGAACAACTATTGGAACATCAACGGACATTGATGGAAAATACATGCTGATGGTACCAGAAAACGCCATCCTGGTTTTCTCCTTTGTTGGCTATACAACCCAGGAGATTGCCGTTGGAGAGCAGGCAATTATTAATATCAATCTACAGGAAGATGTAGAAGCCCTCTCCGAAGTAGTAGTAATTGGTTACGGCCAGGTAAAAAAGGAAGATGCCACCGGATCGGTTACCGCAGTTGCTGCGGATGATTTTAATAAGGGAGCCATAACCACCCCGCAATCCTTAATTGTTGGTAAAACTGCGGGGGTAGTTGTTACCACTGCCAGTGGTGAACCTGGTGCGGGAGCAACCATCAGAATCCGGGGAGGATCCTCCCTACGGGCAAGCAACGATCCACTTATCGTTATTGATGGATTCCCTTTGGACAATACAAGACTCGACGGTTTGTCCAACCCATTATCAAGTATCAACCCCAATGATATCGAATCGATGACTATCCTTAAGGACGCATCGGCAACTGCTATTTATGGTTCCCGGGCTTCCAATGGTGTAATCATCATTACAACCAAAAAGGGGATTAAAACCGGTTTAAATATCAGTTACAACGGAAATGTTTCTATAGGCAAGATAAAAGAATACATCGAAGTATTTGACGGAAATGAATTTCGAAATCTTGTGAACGACCGGGTTAACAATCACGGTCTGACCAATTTTGCTTTAACCCGTCTCGGTACAGGAAATACCGATTGGCAAGATAAAATCTACCGTACATCCATTTCTACCGACCACAATCTTAGTCTCTACGGAAATGTGGCAAATACTCCCTACAGGGCCTCGATCGGCCATACCATTGAAAATGGTATTTTGAAGAATTCGGGCAACGAAAGAACAACTCTTTCGATTAATGCTACCCCAACCTTCTTTGATGAGCAACTCAAGGTGAATTTTAACGCAAAGGGGATGTACATTAAAAACAACTTCTCAAACGATGAAGCAATTTATTCTGCCTACGAATTTGATCCAACCCAACCAATCAGGAATTACAATTCAACCTATGGAGGATACTTTGCATGGGTGGACTTAACACAAGCAGATCAATTAAATGGCCTCCCCATTAACATTGCCACCCATAACCCACTGGCTCGTTTGGAGTACAGATCCAACAAGTCGGATGTTAAACGATTCATCGGTAACATCCAGTTCGACTACAAAATTCCCTGGGTGCCCAACCTTCGTGCTAATTTGAACCTGGGATATGATTACGCAGAAAGTGATATCAATGATTTTACCGATCGAAGAGCCTCCTGGAGCTATCGTGAACCAGCACAAAATGTGAAGGAAAACAGTCGGGAAAATAAGAACACCCTTTTGGATTTCTATTTGAACTACACCACAGAAATAGACCATCACAAAATTGATGCAACTGCAGGTTACGGTTGGCAACATTTCGAACGGGAAGGTGTTGACTTCAATCATTCCTGGGAAAAAACAAATGGTGTTTATGATGGGAAGAACTTATCCGGTTTTAAAAACGAAAACTACCTTATTTCCTTCTTCGGACGAGTTAACTACACCTATATGGACAAATACCTGCTAACGGCTACAATGAGAAACGATGGATCGTCCAGATTCTCCGATGACACCCGTTGGGGATGGTTCCCGGCTCTTGCTTTGGCCTGGAAGATTGATGAAGAATCTTTCATGGACAACCTGGAGGAATTTTCCACTTTAAAATTGAGATTGGGCTACGGTGTTACCGGACAGCAAGACATTTCGGATCCCGATAATCCTAACGCAACTCGTTTCTACTATCCATATATTCCGATTTACCAGGAGAGTGAAATTGGAGCCTACTACCAATTTGGAGACACCTACTATTCTACTCTTCGTCCAAATCCTTACGATGCGGATATAAAATGGGAAGAGACAACAACCTACAATGTTGGTTTTGATTTCGGATTGTTCAACGATCGATTAACCGGTTCGTTCGACTACTACAAACGTAAAACAGAAGATTTGATTAGTGAAATTCCCATTGCAGCCGGAACCAACTTCTCCAACTTCCTTATCACCAACGTAGGTAGCCTTGAAAACAATGGTTACGAAATTTCATTAAACTACCATATCATTTCAAGACCTGATATGAGTCTGGAAGTTGGGGCCAACCTAACCCACAATGAAAATGAGATTACCTCTCTCTCTAATATCGAAGGCCAGGAAGCCGGTTATGACCTGGGAGATATTGCTGGAGGGGTTGGAAATACTGTACAGTTTAATACTGTGGGACATCCGGCCAATACCTTCTATCTATTCAAACAAGTTTACGATCGGAATGGTATGCCTATTGAAGGATTGTATGAAGATAAAACCGGTTTGGGAGGCAATGTTGCCGGAAACAACGACAACAAATATCTTATGGGTACACCCGCTCCGGAATACCTTATCGGTATTACTTCAAAATTCTCTTACAAAAGATGGGACTTTTCTTTCGCCGGACGTCTAAGTATCGACAACTACGTATACAACAACAACGATTCCAACCGTGCTTTGTATCAACAACTATACAACCAGGCTGGCTATCTTTCGAATATTCCAAAATCAGTGCTGAGAACCAACTTTACCACAGCACAATATTGGTCGGATTTCTACCTGGAGAATGCCTCCTACTTTAGAATGGACAACATTACTTTAGGATACAGTTTTGATAAAATTCTCTCTCATGAAATTTCAGGTCGTGTGTCTGCAACAGTTCAAAATGCATTCGTGATTACAGACTATACCGGTTTGGATCCGGAAGTTGACGGTGGTATTGACGACAATATCTATCCACGTCCGCGAATTTTCATGCTTGCGTTGAATCTAAACTTCTAACCACCTTTAATTTGGACAGATATGAAAACAATTAAATATTATATGATATTGGTATTTGCCGGCATCCTAATTTTTACGGCCTGTACCGATGATTTGGATGTTGTTCCAATCGACCCCAATGCAGCCACAGCAACTAATGTTTTTAAGGATGAAGCATCCTACAAAAAGGCATTGGCCAAAATCTATGCTACTTATGCTGTAAGTGGTCAGAGTGACGACTCCGAGGATGCAGATATCCGGGGAATTGATATTAATTTTGGTAATTACCTGCGGCAATACTGGGGCCTACAGGAACTGCCAACCGATGAATCCATTATGGCCTGGGACGATGCCACAATCAAAAACTTCCATTGGCATACATGGGCTGCAAATGATGTATTTATTGCTGCCCTTTACTCCAGAATCTTCTTCACCGTATCGGTGGCCAACGAGTTTATCCGGGCAACCAATACAGCAATAGGAAGTGCTTCGGGTGATTTCCTGAAAGATCTGGAATTCTACCAGGCGGAAGCTCGATTCTTAAGAGCCTTCTCCTACTGGCATGCAATTGATATGTTTGGGAATGTTCCCTTTGTTACCGAAGAGGATCAACCAGGCGCTTTCTTTCCCGAAAGAATTGTGCGCGCTGACCTGTTCACTTTTGTTGAAACGGAATTGAAAGACATCGAAAATAAACTTGCATTGCCGAATACCAATGAATATGGACGAGTAGACCGAACTTCCGCCTGGATGCTTCTGGCCAAATTGTACCAGAATGCCCAGGTGTATATCGGAACTGATCGAAATACGGATGCACTAACCTACCTAAACAAAGTAATCAACGAAAGTGGCTACTCTTTCGATGATAACTACCAGAGAATGTTTAGTGCAGACAACCATACCAGCCCTGAGATTATTTTCCCAATTACCTTTGATGGAATCCATACGCAGCAATACGGTGGAATGACGTTCATTCTGCACGCTTCCAATGGTGGAGGTATGCCTCTTAACGGAATTGATGGTGGATGGGGAGGTATCCGGACAATCAAAGAGCTGGTTGCCAAATTCGGACTTGTTGAAAGTAACTTTACAACTGCCAATCCTGAATTCCTTGGTCCTGACAAGCGCGGCATGTTCTACTTCAACCCGGAAAACTGGGAATGGGAAGTTACCAATGTTGGTACTTTCACCCACGGTATCGGAATTACTAAATTCAAAAACCTGACCTCCACAGGCGGAGAAGCCCCCAATGCACATCCCGCTTTTGTAAGTACAGACTTCCCCGTATTCCGTTTGTCCGACGCTTATCTTATGTATGCCGAATCAGTAGTACGAGGCGGGACCGGTGGAAACATTGGAACTGCTGTTGGCTACATCAATAAGTTACGCGAAAGAGCTTATGGTGACGATTCGGGGAACATAGCTGCCGGAGACCTGACTCTTGACTTTATATTAGACGAAAGAGCCCGCGAATTGTATTGGGAGTGCCACAGACGTACGGACTTAATTCGCTTCGGTAAATTCACCGGAGGCGATTATTTATGGACCTGGAAAGGCAAAACTCAAACAGGATCTGCTACTGAGTCGTTTAGAGATCTGTATCCCATTCCGTCCAACGACATACAGTCCAATCCGAATCTAATTCAGAATACGGGGTACAATTAAAACCTTGTAAAATCATGGTAAATACCTCCCGATAGTTATCGGGGGGTTCAATGAAAACAAATTTAGAGAGATGAAGCATCCAGGGGAAATTATCATTACACACTCGAAAATGATTATTTGCAAATGGTAAGTTCCATCCAACCTAAATAAGAAAATTATAAACAGATGAAAAACACGATATATCTATTTTTCGCAATCCTGGCTCTTACCTCCTTGTATTCATGCGAGGAAGATCCGGAATTATTTGTTAGTATTTCGCCAACAGCTGCTACAATATCTTCTCCTGCGGATGGCAGCAGCTTCGTTCTAAGCCTTGAAACTGCAAATGATACTTTAACCATTGCATGGAACAATGCTGATTTTGGCTTTCAGGCTTCTACCACCTACACAATTGAAATTGACAAAGAGGACAACAAGTTTGTAGCTGCACAAGATCTGGCTGTTGTGGGATCTCCCGCCAGGGAATATAAAATTTCTCTGGGAGATTTAAACAATATCCTCCTGGGACTGGGCTTACCTGCAAATGATGTTTCGGTTGTGGAGTTAAGAATTAGGGCCACCATAAGCGATAATGTTTCCCCGGCTTTCTCCAGTACCATTTCATTAAATGTTACTCCCTATCAAACCAGCTTCCCCCCTATCTATATGATTGGAGGTGCTGTTGGTGGATGGGATCCAAGCCTTGCTGTGGAAATGAGAAGTTCAGAGCCTTATGTTTATGAAACAATTGCTTACTTTACCAGTGGGGAAGCCTATCGCTACTTCGCAACTCCTGGTTGGGACGCTGATCCACAATACAACTGGACCTACTTTGAAGGTGGAACCGTAGATGCTAATCTGGAAAATGCACAGGACGACGATACGAACATCCGATTTATTGGAACAACCGGATATTACAAAATGGTTGTAAATACCAATACCAAGGTAATAACCATGGAGGCGGTGGATGAACCCAAAATGTTCCTAATTGGTAACGGTATTGTTGATGCCGGATGGAATACTACCACTGCGGTTCAAATGACCTGGGTCAGCAATGGTATTTTCAAAGCAACAACAGAATTTGCCAATGAGGCCTTCCGCTTCTTTGCTCAGCAAGACTGGGGCCCCACCAGCTACAATTATCCATTCTTCGCAGATGGAGAGGTTAGTTCTCTGTTGGAAGACGCTGGTGACGGTGATAACAACTTCAAATTCGTTGGAACCGAAGGAATCTATACGATTACAGTTAATCTGCTTGATTTGACTGTAACAATGGAAGCCCAATAAACTTCCGAATCAGAAAAATAGAAATGAGGTTGTTTCCCTACCGGGACAATCTCATTTTTTTAGTTGACAACCTAAATTCCTCATCACTCAAGTAAAATAGGTCTGAGTAAAGAAGGCTAAAGGCAAACCATCGCACCATGCAAAGCTTACTTCAATACAAATTCCTTCTGGTGTTATTGACAGCATTGCTGTTGACTTGCTGCCAAAATAATTCAAACCATCCTCAGAACGATTTGTATCAAAATTTTGAGGCAGAGGTGCAAATGCAGCCCGTCTTTGGCGATTCCAAAACCTTTATGGATTGCCTCCCCCGAATCCCCAAAGATTCCATTCTCATCTTGTATGAACTGCACAAAAGCAAACCGGATTTTGACCTGAAAAAATTTGTTCACCAACACTTCAAAACCCCAACCGAAAAATCAACCCGTTTTAAATCGGACCCCGATGTACCGGTCAATCAACACATCAACAAATTGTGGGAGGTTCTAACGCGCAAGGATACAATTCAGGCGGGCACTCTTCTTCCTCTTCCCTACTCCTATGTTGTCCCGGGAGGAAGATTCACCGAAATCTACTATTGGGACAGCTATTTTACCATGCTGGGGCTCGAAACAGACAAGCAATACGAACTCATCGAAAATATGATTCGAAATTTTGCTTTCCTGATCAACAAATACGGATTTATCCCCAACGGAAACCGCACCTACTTTCTTACCAGATCGCAACCCCCATTTTTTTCACTAATGGTTGAGTTACTGGCAAAAATGAAAGGCGATGCAGTGGTGGTAGAATATTTACCGGAATTAAAAAAGGAGTATGAGTACTGGATGAAAGGTGAAAAGCAACTAAATGCAAAAAATCCAGTCCTAAACCACCTGGTTCGGCTGGAAGAAGGAGAAATCCTGAATCGCTACTGGGACAGGGAAAATACTCCCCGTCCCGAATCCTACAGGGAAGATTCTCTTTTGACCTTTTCTTCCAAACAGGAGTACCGCAAACTGTACCGCAACCTCCGATCTGCCTGCGAATCGGGTTGGGACTTTAGCAGTCGCTGGTTTGCCGACAACTGTAACCTATCCACAATTGAAACCACCAGCATCCTTCCTGTAGATCTGAACGTTCTGCTTTGGAATCTCGAAAGAGTCATCCACAAGGGATATCTGCTTGCAAAGGATCGAAAATCAGCTGAACAATTCCGTCAAAAGGCCGAGACCCGAAAAAAACTGATTCGCAAAGTATTTTGGAATGATGATACAAAGTTTTTCATGGATTACCACTTCGTCACTAAAAGGCACACCCCCTGCCTGTCTCTGGCCGGAGTTTTTCCTCTTTTTTCCGGTCTTGCCACGCAGGAACAGGCCCACTTCGTAGCAATAAAAATAGAGGAGAAATTCCTTCATAAATATGGACTAGTAACTACCCTGAAAGCAACCGGTGAGCAATGGGATTATCCCAACGGCTGGGCCCCTTTGCAGTGGATTACCATTAAAGGGTTGCAGAACTATAGGTTTCACTCCCTGGCCAGGGAATCTGCATCCCGATGGATTCAATGTAACATAGAAGGATACAGGAAAAACGGAAAACTGGTGGAAAAATACGACGTTGTGAATGGAATTGAAGGTCAGGGGGGAGAATATCCAACACAGGATGGTTTTGGGTGGACCAATGGGGTACTTCAGAAATTGCTGTTGGAATACCCCGAAAAAATCGAATCCATTGTTCCAAAACCTGAAAAACTCCATCCCGATTCTTCCTACCATAGGCAGGGATCCTGAATGAGAGTTCCGACTTTGGTCACCCTTCTCAAAGAATGCAATAGGGAATTAACGGATTGCAAAATTTCCTATTGCATCAATTTATTTTTATGTCATTATCAGCTCATCCTTCTGAACCCCCTGTGCAGGATAGGTAGTAAAGCCGCAGGACGGGTCTTGGAGGCGCAGGGAAGGCTATTTTAACCGCAGGAAGGCCTACTATTCCCGCAGGAGCCATCAATTGAGTCGCAGGATCAGTTCATTCCCCCGCAGGATTGCTCCCCAAACCCGCAGGGCGCATCACTCAACTCGCAGGAGCCCTCATACCCCTGCAGGAAACACCAATTACCCCACAGGAAGGCATGTTTGAATCGCAGGGCCTTTATTCTTTCTACTCAGCCTGACAGATTTCAATCTTTTGTAAATTTACGCTATCGAAATTACTTCTCCAATTCAAATACCATTTTCGCGGCATCCAAAACTTTCTCACCATCCCATCGGTAGGCTGCCAGGCGTCCGCCATTCGCCACGCAAGCATCTACACAGCAAAGGTTATTCTTCACAACACCCGCCTGACCATTCAAACAGTAGTGCCCAAAAAACACAGGCAGTTCCTTTTCGTCGTAGGGGGGAATGGGATAGCACATTTCTTTGGGAATGGTATAGGCCGGCAGCTTAAATTTATTCCCAAAGGCAAGATTTTGAAAACTTGCTCCATCCATTGGAGCCCACCATTTGATCCGAAAACTCGATCTCCTGAATCCATAGCTGTCCTTAATCACCATATCATCGGGCAGATTAAATTCACGGCCCTTCATAAGCAACATCAGGGCATGATAATCCGCACCTTCCTCCCTTACGATTCTCCGAAGGAATTTCTTACTCAACCGATTCTCCGGATTCGTTTTCTTCAAAAGCTCAACAGCATCCGAATCCCAACAGGCATGAACAACTCGCAACCCATCCAATTCGAGATAAACCGGCAAGTTTCTCAACCATTTCAGGTACTTCTTTTTCTGCTCCTTATTCCCGTTGAATTCTTCCTGTGTTCGCTTTATCTGGGTTCTGTTTTTCAGGTTGCGCTCACGCAGAGGATTCCCCTCCTTGTCTTTGGTATAGTAACAAATAACATTGTACTCATGGTTGCCTACAATGGCATAAGCGGCACCATTGTCCACCATCTGTTTTACTATCTCAAGGCTACGGATAATTTCGGGGCCTCTGTCAACAAAGTCACCAACAAAAACAGCCTTTCGTGTTGGATGCACATACCCCTTCCCGGTCAGTTCATACCCCAACTTCACCAACATCTTCTCCAATGCCTGAGCATATCCGTGAATGTCTCCAATAATATCGTACACCAATCCAAAATATTAATTAATACCTGGGGTAAAATTAGGGAATTTTTTTCTTTTCAAGCTTTCAATCAACTGAATTGAACCGAATTGATAAGACTTTTAAATCAAGTGAAGAACCAGCAGAGTGGGGATTCAAAAAAATATCGTACATTTGCAGCTTAAACGGGTTATACATAAGTAATTCACCTAATTACTTAGGAAAAGAATTGCTTGACAACCGGGAACACCTTACCTGTTTCCGGTTGTTTTTTTATCGGATAGGATCAGCCACCGGCTTACAGATGAAACAATTCTTCCACCCAAATCTCTTTTTTCTTTAACCGGGGTCCGGAATAAACAAATTCATTCTTTCTCTTGTTGTAGGTATAATCCTGTTTCCAGACTTCGTAGTTGGCTATAATCTGCCCCAATGCTTTTCCAAACAGATGTACTTCTGCATTAGTTGTAGTAGGATGTAACGACCAGCGAACCCATCCCGGTTTTTCCGACAAATCGCCGGCACTGATTTTTTCTGTTATTCGCTGAGATTCTTCGTAGCTAACCTCCAACAGAAAATGACCATAGGTCCCGGCACAGGCACAACCTCCTCTCACCTGAATTCCGAAACGATCGCTCAGTAATTTCACGATCAAATTGTAATGCATCCCCTCAACATAGAAGGAAATGATGCCCAACCTTTCTCTTACATTATCGGCCAGGATCCTCACTCTCGGCAAGCGATCCAGTTCCGAAAAAGCCAATTGAAGCAACTCCTTCTCGCGAAGATTTATTTTGTCCACCCCCATCTCGTTTTTCAATTCAAAGACCAGAGCAATACGGATGGCCTGCAAAAAGCCGGGCGTTCCACCATCCTCCCGAACTTCGATATCATTTACATACTTGTAGTCGCCCCAGGGATTGGTCCAGTCCACAGTCCCACCTCCGGGATTGTCCGGTGCCTTGCAGTGATACAGTTTCCTGTCGAAAATCATCACCCCTGAGGAGCCGGGTCCACCCAAAAACTTATGGGGAGAGAAAAAGACAGCATCCAATTTCTCCATTGGATCCTCCGGATGCATGTTGATCTCCTGGTAAGGGGCAGAGGCTGCGAAATCCACGAAACAAATTCCACCATACTCATGCATAATTTTGGCCAGCTGGTGATAGGGAGTTGCAATTCCCGTCACATTCGAACAAGCTGTAAACGACCCGAATTTATATTTTCGATTGCTGTACCTTTCTAGTTGTCGCTTTAGTTCAGCGGGATCAACCAGTAGGTTTTCATCGGGTTGCAGAAGCACTACATCCACATTGGTTTCGTACCAGGAGGTGTGATTGGAGTGATGCTCCATGTGAGTGAGGAACACAACAGGCTTGTCCCGTTCCTTCTGACAGGGAATTTCCCGTAATATTCCACAGCCTTTCAGGTTTAAAATTCGCTGGAGTTTGTTCACCGCAGCCGTCATACCAAAACCCGCATGAATAATCACATCGTTAGGCCCTGCATTCACATGCCTCTTTATTTGTTCCTGGGCATAATGATAGCTTTGGGTCATTAAAGTCCCTGTTTCATTGGCTTCGGAGTGTGTGTTGGCGACAAAAGGCCCAAAATCATTCATTATTTTCTCCTCAATGGGGCGGTACAGTCGTCCACTGGCAATCCAATCCGCATAAATCAATTTCTGCCTGCCATAAGGGGAATAGAATCGAGCATCCCGGCCCACAATATTTTTGCGAAACTTTTTAAAATACTTCTCTAAAGAACTCATTGGGAAAAAATATATGACTAATTAGAATGAATTTTGATTCTATTCAACTCACCTCCTCTCTTCGTCTCAACACAACTTTAACCATCCGAAAAGTAGTCCGTTTTTCATCCTGCACTATAGCATTTCATTGAAACATCCTTCCTCCCCACACCCTCTCTAACTTCCTACTGATCATTCAAATATTTTAATCTCACCAGATATTTAAAATAATCATTAATCGCCGGAATACAAAACAGTAGGTTCTGAGTAGTTCGTCAAAAAACACGCGATTCTTCCCCCTTAAAAAGGGAAGAATCCTTCAATTATCGTACCTTGTAGAACCCTTGATTTTTGACTAAACATTCTTGTAAAGCCCACATTTTAGAGCTATTTTTGTTTGTTCTAAATAAAACCGATTCAACAGATTAAAACATTGAGTCCGGATGCAATGAAGGCATTGGAAAATCTGGCTTCCCAAAGTGGAGCCGGCGGTGAAAAGGTATGGAAGAAATCATCCGGCAATTCAAAAACCAATGATCAGCAAATGAAAACAATTATTGAACTCTTCGAGGAGAGTGTAAAAAAATACGGTTCCAATCCATTTCTTTGGGAAAAAGTAGACGGAAACTACACCTCCACCACCTATAAAGACCTGCAGCAGCAAGTTCAGCTATTTGCTGCCGGCCTGCATTCTCTTGGTATTGAAAAGGGAGACCGAATTGGTTTGCTCTCCGAGGGACGAAATGCATGGGTGCTATCAGAACTGGGAATTCTTTATGCCGGAGCTGTAAACGTTCCCCTATCCGTAAAACTGGATGCTCACAACGAATTGAAATTCCGCCTGGAACACTCTGAAGCCAGAATGATCATTGTTTCAGGAAACCACCTGGAGAAGATACGGTCCATAAAGGCTCAACTCCCCAACCTGGAATTTGTGGTAATTCTTGACGAAGACTGTGAGCTGCAGGATAAAGAATACCATATCTCTTTCATCTCTCAAATGGGCAAAGAGCTTCTGGAAAACAATTCCACAAGCTTTCAAGACATCTGGCAAAACATTGCTCCCGATGACTACGCTAACATTTCCTACACTTCGGGAACAACAGCCGACCCCAAAGGAATTATTCTAACCCATAACAATTACACCAGCAATGTTCTTCAGGCAGATAGTCTAATGAACATTCCGCAACAGTTCAAAACCCTACTGATTCTCCCCTGGGATCACTCCTTTGCTCATACTGCCGGGATCTATAGTTTCATGCTAAACGGAGCTTCCATTGCAGCCGTTCAATCCGGAAAATCACCCATGGAGGCATTGAAAAACATACCGGCCAATATCAAAGAAATTCAACCGGACCTGATTCTTAGCGTTCCTGCCCTGGCCAAAAACTTTCGTAAAAACATCGAAAAGGGAATCAAAGCCAAGGGACCAAAAGTTGAGAAATTGTTCCAAAAAGCCCTTCAGGTGGCCTACCGGTACAATGGTCTGGGATGGGATAAAGGAAAAGGAACCCGAAAATTATTGCTTCCCATTTACAAATTCTACGATAAAATTCTTTTCTCCAAAATCCGGGAAAACTTTGGAGGCAACCTAAAATTCTTTATCGGAGGAGGAGCCTTACTGGATATCGAACTTCAGAAATTCTTTTACGCCATAGGTATTCCCATGCTTCAAGGCTATGGCCTTTCCGAAGCCTCCCCCATTATATCCTCCAATGCCTACCACAAACACAAACTGGGTTCTTCCGGGTTCCTGGTTCAGAACATGGATTGTAAAATTTGTGATGACGAAGGCAACTCCCTTCCTTCTGGAGAGAAAGGTGAGATTGTTATTCGCGGGGGAAATGTAATGCTGGGCTACTGGAAAAATGAGAAAGCCACCGCTGAAACCATACGGGATGGCTGGTTGCACACCGGTGACATGGGCTACATCGATAAGGATGGATTCCTTTATGTTTTGGGCCGCTTCAAATCTCTTCTCATCGCCAACGACGGGGAAAAATTCAGTCCGGAAGGAATTGAGGAAGCTTTTGTGGATCAATCCCCCTACATGGACCAATGTATTCTTTACAACAACCAGAATCCCTATACAATTGCAATGGTTGTTCCCAACAAGGGAGCAATTCAAGCCTATCTGAGGGAAAAAAACATTTCTGATGATCCGGAAGCCAGCCAAAACGCGGCACTGGAACTTCTTCAAAACGAATTGGATCAATACAAACCAGGTGGAAAATACCAGGATATGTTCCCCCACCGATGGTTGCCAACGGCTATTGCGATCCTTCCGGAAGCCTTTACCGAAGAAAACAGACTCCTGAACTCCACCATGAAGGTCGTTCGCGATCGGGTAATTACTCATTTCAAAGAACATGTGGATTATCTGTATACGCCAGCCGGGAAAAATTTCTTCAACGAAATGAACCGAGATACCATTAGTAAATCATTAAAATTAAATGAATACGTCCACGAATAAGATTCACCTGGAAATCTGTATTGACTCAATGGAATCGGCCCTGGCTGCACAAAAAGGCGGGGCCGATCGCGTTGAGCTTTGCGCCAACCTGGCCGAAGGCGGAACCACCCCCTCTGCGGGCATGATTAAAACCTGCAGAACCATCAGCGACCTGGAACTGTATGTCATGATACGCCCCAGGAGTGGCGATTTTTGCTACTCCCCGTACGAGTTTGAAATTATGCGGGAAGACATCCAAATAGCTAAAAAACTGGGGGCCGATGGAGTGGTATTTGGCCTGCTGCTCCCGAACGGGGAAATCGATCTGGAACGAACAAAAGAACTCGTCCAATGCGCTGCTCCTATGAACGTAACCTTCCACCGTGCTTTTGACATGTGTAAAGATCCCCTAAAAGGTCTGGAAGATTTAATTCAGGCCGGTGTCTACCGGATATTAACCTCCGGTCAAAAGCAAACAGCATGGGAGGGCCAAAATTTACTGCGTGAATTGGGTGAAAAAGCCGGCAACCGAATAAAAATCATGGCCGGGGCAGGAATTAATCCGGAAAACCTTGAGGAATTGCTACGAACTACCAACCTGTCTGAATGCCATTTGTCAGCCAAATCACGTATAGAGTCACCAATGGAATATCGCAATCCAAATGTTTACATGGGAGGTATTCCGGGTGGTTCAGAATACGAAATCTATCGTTCGGATATCAATACGATCAGGGAAATCAAATCAATTATTAACAAAATTTAAGCTTAAGTTCCCGTTTAGGAAACAGAAAATCGCTAATATTGCGGCCGGACAACTTAATAACTTAAATCATGAGAAACAAACTAAAAAAATCAGGAATCCTGCTATTGGCAGTTCTCTTTCTTGGCGTGCATAATATCTATGCCCAAACCAATGCTGCAGAAAAAGCAAGATCAAACTATAGGGGCCCCTACCCCAAGTACATCTTCTATTTTATTGGAGATGGATTTGGTTTGGCCCAAACCAACGCTGCAGAAACCTATTTGGCAGCGGTAAGCGATAAGGAAGGAATTCAAAAACTGGAAATGAGCAAATTGCCACACCAGGGATTCTTTACCACCTATGCATTGAATCGTTTCATTACCGGTTCGGCTGCAGCTGGAACAGCACTTGCAACAGGTCATAAAACCACTATCAACACAATTGGAATGGATGGTGCCAAACAAAATCCTCACAAAAGTGTAGCTGAAATGGCCCGCGACAAAGGTTGGAAAGTGGGGGTCGTTACTTCCGTTTCTATCGACCATGCTACTCCTGCTGCTTTCTATGCTCACCAGCCTTCAAGAAACATGTACTACAACATTAGCCTTGATTTAAGCAAGAGTAACTTCAACTATTTTGGTGGTGGTGGCTTCAATCACCCCGAAGGAGATGGTGAAATCAATGAAAAGGATATCATGTCGAACATTGGAATGGGCGGATCCGACAATGACAAAAACGGAAAACCGAATTCCATCGACATCGCTAAAAAAAGAGGCTATCAGTACATCGACACGAAAAAAGGATTCAAAAACTTAAAAGCAGGGGATAATAAAATCATTGCTGTTTCTCCTGTTCTTTCTGGTGGAAAATCACTTCGCTATTCAATTGACCAGGATGAGAACGATATCTCTTTGGCTCAATTTACAGCAAAGGGTATCGAATTACTGGATAACTCAAAAGGCTTCTTTATGATGGTTGAGGGTGGAAAAATTGACTGGGCCTGCCATGCCAACGATGCGGCTACTGTCATCAAAGAAACCCTTGATTACGATGCAGCGGTTGCAGAAGCGCTTAAATTCTACAACAAACACCCTAAAGAAACTTTGATTGTAGTTGCAGCCGACCACGAAACAGGTGGAATGGGAATGGGATTTTCCGGCAGCCATTATCAAACTGAATTTCAACTGCTACAGCACCAAAACATTTCCTACGAAGCATTCTCCAACCTGGTTAACGAATATCGCAAGAGCCACAAGGAAACAGCTAAATTTGAAGATATTCGAAATTTGGTTCAGAAACACTTCGGTTTGGGAGACGAGTCCAAAGATTTGGCTCTCTCAGAATTTGAAGTAAAAAGACTGAAAGATGCCTTTGAACAGAGCATGCTTGCCAAGAAGGAACGCAATAAAAACGATCAATACTACCTACTTTATGGCAGTTACGATCCGATTACCGTTACAGCATGTCACCTATTAGCCAACAAGGCAGGTATTGGTTGGACTTCCTATTCTCATACGGCCACTCCAATCCCAATGAGAGCCATTGGTCCGGGAGCCGAACTATTTTCCGGCTACTACGACAATACCGATTTGCCAAAAAATATTATGAAGCTTTTGAAAGTTAAAAAATAAGCCTTCAAAACAGTATAAAATGACTTCAACCTCTGGTTGGAGTCATTTTTTTATCCCTAAATTTATCCTCGATATTCACCTTTGACTGATAAGAATATGATTCTAAAAATAAACAATCGCCCCAAAACCACAGATATTGTATTGGTGAGTTTTCTGATTCTTTTTTGTATCGGTTTAATTGCCTGGCCTTCCAGCTACGACCAGGAGGAAAAGGATGATTCCGTACGTGTAAAAGCTCTTATTCAAGCCACTGATAACAGCAAGGTTATCGAAACAGGAATCATCAAAACCGGAAACCAGGAATTGAAAATAAAAATCTTAAGCGGAAAGTTTAAAAACCAAAGTGTTAATGGCTACAATCAATTGGTTGGGCGAATGGAATTTGATAAATTCTTTGTCCCCGGAGACAAAACCCTAACAGTACTAAATTTGGATAAAACAGGAGAAAAAATACTCTCTGCCAATGTCATAGACCATTATCGACTGAATGTTGAGGCCTGGTTAATGATTTTGTTCGTTCTATTCCTGATTGGATTCGCTGGTTGGATTGGACTAAAAGCCATCCTGTCCTTTCTTTTTGCCGGGCTGGCGATTTGGAAAATACTCCTCCCCGGATTGCTTCAAGGCTATTCCCCTATCCCTCTTTCTCTGGGAATTGTATGTCTGCTGACCTCAATCATCATCTTCCTGGTTGCCGGAACGAATCGAAAGGGTCTGGTGGCTTTTCTTGGCTCAATGAGCGGAGTAGCAATTACTTGTGCAATGGCCCTGCTGTTTGGTCAACTATTTCACATCCATGGGGCCATTAAACCCTTTTCTGAAACCCTCCTCTATTCTGGTTTCCCCCATTTGGATCTGACACAGATTTTTCTTGCCGGTATCTTCATCTCCTCCTCCGGAGCTGTAATGGATATTGCAATGGATATTGCCGCCTCTCAGGCCGAACTGCATGCCAACAATCCCCAATTAAGCAGGACTCAACTAACCAAATCAGGTTTTTCGGTAGGCCGGGCAGTTGTGGGAACCATGACAACAACCCTTCTTTTAGCCTATTCAGGAGGTTTTTCTGCCCTTTTAATGGTTTTTATTGCCCAGGGAACTCCAATGATGAATATTCTGAATCTGAACTATGTTGCGGGTGAACTACTTCATACCCTGGTGGGCAGTTTTGGACTGGTGTTGGTTGCCCCACTTACAGCAATCATAGGAGGGTGGATATTCACAAGATCCAGATAAAAAAAATCCCCAATCAGGGGATTTTTTTTAATTCAAATATTTCGTTTGTTTCTTTAGTTCCTCTTTCAATTCGCATTTGCATTTTCGATACTCTTCAAATTGATGGGAAGTAAACAGAAGTTTTAACTCTTTCTCCTTCTGCTTTAGAGAATCCCGAACCGCTTGCATACATGAAAAACCATTTTTCTCAAAAACCAAACGGTCAAATTCCTTCTCATACTTCAAATTCAGAGCCTCTACTTTGGGCATTTGTTCAAGGGTTAACTCCAACTTCTCCTGCATCCACCTGGTAATCATCTCAGCACGTTTCTCTGCGGAGGAATTCGCGGAAGCTTCGGTCACACAATTAATTCCCAACAATAAAAAAACAAGACAAATGCTTCGCTTAAGAACTTTCATAAAATCGGCTTTGGTAAAAACTAATTTCTCTACTTAAATATCATTTTTAACGGGGGTATTAACAAAAATGTTATCGAATTTGTATAAAAAATAAAAATAATAATTGAAACAAACAACCCACCGCAAATCACATCACCCTATCCTATAGTAATATAGCCTACTATATAGATTGATTCTAAAAATCACAATCCAATCTTTTACTTTACCATATTATCCTGATTCTTCTTTCCAGAAGCAAATCGCTGAATGGAGGACAGCACACATCCTGTGGGACACGCCACCCTACACCATAAATTCGGATATTTTAACGAAACCACAACAACTATTAACGCCACCCAAAACCAATATTCCTTCCAGTTTCCACCAAACAAATCGGGAAACAACTCAAACCCGGACCAGGTCCTCATTCCCATAATCACTCCACCAACCAATACTGAACTAACAGCATACTGAATGTAGCGGATTGTTCTTGCAGACACAGGTAGTTTCCCCACTTTAAAAGGAGATAACCAAACTAGGAGCCGCTGTATATTTCCGTAAGGGCAAACCACATTGCAGTACAAATTATTTCCCCAAATCGCACTCAAAAGGACCATTAGTGAATAAATCGCCACCATTTTGGAAAGGCTCGTTCCCCAAAATGGCTGCAAAAGAATAACGTAACTAAATGTATTCTTTAGAAAAAAACCCAAGTAAAGGACAGAACATGCATACATCAGCAAACGCAACCACTTCCGTTTCCGAAACAAACCCGGCCAACCAACAAGCATCAATCCTCCAATAAGAAGGATATGCAAATACCACCAGGAATTCAAACTTGCCTTTACGCCAAAGGAACTGGTTCCTTCCAGGTAATCTGAAAGGAAAACAGGAGTAGCTTTTCGAATGGCATTCTCCAGAGTATGTGCTACAGCAACTGTAGTAATGGTCGCACCCGATAGAGCATCAACCTGATGGTTACTGTCAGAAAGATTCAATCCAACATATTGAGCAAAATAACCGGATCGATTTATTCTTTTTATATAAGCTTTTGTTTCCCTGGAATAAACATGTTCCACAGACTCAATAGTCCCGTCCGCATACACACGAACTCCCAGGTTTACCGGACCATTGTATCCTTTAACTTTTGCCAGATCAAAAGTTTCGAAATACAAACCACAGAACTCTTCCTCCGAATTAAAAAATTGGGCATAGGAAATACCATCTTTTTCCTCAATCTTATAATGCAAATCAGAGTCGAGGTTTTGCTTCAAATGATTTTGAATCCGCTCCCGCGAATCCAAAGATTCATATTTTTCAATCTCCGATTTCTTAACAAAAGACAACTTTTGAATTTTGACAAAGGGATTGGACCAGGCCAACCAGGAGAAAATTCCAATAACAAGTACACTTACACCTAATTTTCTGTAATTGGGTGAAGGCATTTTTTTGAGCCAATTCAATATACTCATGTTTTATTTTTCATTAATCCCACTTAAAGGGGTAATTCCATGAAAAAATCCGTATTTTACTCCTGATGAGCCCCAACAATACTGATTTTACAAAGAGATACGACCTCGTAGTTTTTCTTTACAAATGAAATAAAAATTCCTTCGATGAAATTTGAGCAACATAACAATAACAAATCATTAACATTTCAAATTTATTGCCAATACAGAAAAATCCTTCAGTAGAATATTAAAGATTTTAATAATTTTGAACTCAAATTTTTGCGATTTCAAGAACATAAATAAACGATTTCTTTCTCCCAACCGATTCCACTCAACAATCTGTTTTAGGAATCTTTCGGAACAAACTTCACTTTTAAGTTTATTTTTATGAAAATACCTGAGGTATATCCGGAAACCAGAGCCCTCATCTTTGATTTGGACGGAACACTGGCGAACACCATTCCAATGCATTATTTGGCATGGACCAAAGCCGCACAAATTCATAATTTTGAATTCTCCAAAGAACTGTTTCTTGAATGTACTGGTTTACCAACCTACAAAATTGTGGAAGTTCTTAATCAAAATTATAACTTACAATTAGATCCCTACCATTTCTCCCGGCTAAAAGAAGATTTTTTTCGTGAGAATATGAAGGATATCCAACCCATTCAACCAATCGTGGAGTTGATTTACCGGTACCATAAGATCCTGCCAATGGCAGTCGGCACTGGAGGGAAAAAAAGCATTGCCATAAGAACGATGGAAGTCCTGGGACTGGATCAATACATTTCGATTCTGGTAAGTTCCGAAGATGTAAAAAATCACAAGCCAGCTCCGGATACCTTCCTGAAATGCGCCGAACTACTTGAAGTTCCACCCCAATATTGTCAAGTTTTTGAGGATGGCGAAAGAGGAATTCAGGCCGCCAAAAACGCCAGAATGATGGTTACGGACGTCCGTAAATTCTACTCAACTAATTTATAATCTGATAGCAAACAAAAACTGGTTTCAATCCCTTCCACTATTGCAAAAGGAGCAGCGACAACACAAATCCGGGTTCCAAAGAACGCAGTTTAAAAGCAAAACAATGAAACAAGCCATATCAAATCCTTCTCACACATGAAAACATTCAACTTAGGCGAGTTCCATGGAATCAATAAAACAAATTTAAACACATGAAAAAAATTCTATTCGTAGGTCTAATCATCGTATTGATTGCAACAACTGGCATCTCTCAAAAAAAAGAGAAAACCACCATTGCATTTTACAATGTGGAAAACCTCTTCGATACCATCGACAATCCCTTAACCTGGGACGAAGATTTTCTTCCCCAGGGAAAATTAAAATGGAACACCCAGCGCTACCAGGACAAACTTAGCAAACTTGCAAAAGTACTCTCCTCCATCACGCCGAATAACTTGCCGGGTATAATAGGACTCTGCGAAGTAGAGAACCGAAATGTTGTTGCGGAACTGGCTGCTCAAAACCATTTGCGGAAAGGTAAATATAGAATCATCCATAAGGATAGTCCCGGCAACAGAGGAATTGATTGTGCACTACTATACAAAAAAAGAGTATTCAAACCGGTTGCCCAACAAAACATTTCAATCAGCATTCCATCAAATCCAAACTTCAAAACACGAGACATCCTTTATGTCAAGGGGAAACTATACAAAAAAGAATACCTGCACATCTTTGTAACCCATTGGCCCTCCAGAAGAGGTGGACAGAAGAAATCCGAAAAAAACAGAATCGCAGTTGCTGAAGAAATTAAATCTGTTACGGATAGTATTCTTAAAATGAATGAGGATGCCAAAATTATTATCATGGGTGATTTTAACGATGAACCCTCCAACAAGGCCGTACAGGAGATATTGAATGCGAAAAACGAAACGGGAAATTATGCCCCCGCTCAACTACACAACCTAATGTTTGCAACGCATCTTAAAAAACAAGGTTCCTACTACTATCGGGGAAATTGGAATATGCTGGATAATTTTGTTGTATCCCCTGCCCTTCTCGATCCATCCAAGGGATATTACACGGCGCACGGCGCAGGAAAAATCTTCAAACAAAGTTGGTTCTGCTATCGCAACAAAAAAGATATCCTGGTACCCAGTAGAACCTATGGTGGCCCCAATTATTACGGTGGGTATAGTGATCATTTCCCCATCTATTTTATCCTCACCAAATAAAGAATACAATCAAAAATAGCGTTAACCCCCATTGTAACGCTATTTTTTGCTCTTTTCCTTCCCTCCTTCCAATAGGTTTTATAATTTAGCATTTTAGGCCTAAAACAACATTGAATGGATTTTAAGATTACATCCGCATTTTCTCCCACTGGAGATCAACCCGAAGCAATAGAGCAACTGGTTCAGGGAATAAAGGAACAGAATCCCTTTCAAACCCTTCTGGGCGTTACCGGATCGGGAAAAACTTTTACTGTGGCCAATGTTATTGAAAAAGTACAAAAGCCCACCCTAATTTTGAGTCACAACAAAACCCTTGCGGCTCAATTGTATAGTGAGTTTAAAACCTTTTTCCCCAATAATGCCGTTGAATACTTTGTTTCCTACTACGATTACTACCAACCGGAAGCCTATCTTCCGGTTACTGATACCTACATAGAGAAGGACCTTGCCATCAACGATGAAATTGAGAAACTTCGCTTAAGCACTACTTCCTCCTTACTTTCCGGAAGAAAGGATGTCATTGTAGTCTCTTCCGTTTCCTGTCTTTATGGTATCGGAAATCCTGAAGACTTCCATTCCAACTTAATTGTACTAAAACAAGGCCAAATCGTATCCAGAAATAAGCTTCTGCTCCAATTTGTGGATAGTTTGTATTCCCGAAATGAGGTAGAATTTGACCGTGGAAATTTCAGAGTAAAGGGCGACACAGTAGATATTTTTCCGGCTTATGCGGATATCGCTTACAGAATTGTATTTTGGGATGATGAAATTGAGGAAATTACTTCCTTTGACCCCATTACGGGCCATCGCCTGGAGACATTTGATCAAATAACCATCTACCCTGCTAATATATTTGTTACCAGTAAGGATCGAATTCAAACAGCCATCCATCAAATTCAGGATGATATGGTAGCCCAGGTAAATTTCTACAAAGAGATTGGAAAACACCTGGAGGCCAAAAGACTGGAGGAAAAAGTAAGCTTTGATTTGGAAATGATTCGGGAATTGGGCCACTGTTCCGGTATTGAAAACTATTCCCGTTACTTTGATGGTCGGGCCGAAGGTACCCGTCCTTTCTGCCTGTTGGATTATTTTCCGGAGGATTTCCTCATCGTGATTGATGAGAGTCACGTAACCATTCCTCAAATTCGGGCCATGTACGGTGGAGATCATTCCCGCAAACAAAACCTGGTAGAATATGGGTTCCGATTGCCTGCAGCCCTGGACAACCGCCCTCTTAAATTTGAAGAGTTTGAGCAGATCAGCAATCAAACTATCTTTGTAAGTGCCACTCCTGCAGACTATGAACTGGAGAAAAGCGAAGGAGTAATCGTAGAACAGGTTATTCGTCCAACCGGCCTGCTGGATCCCGTTATTGATGTTCGTCCGAGTTTGAACCAGATTGATGATTTGGTTGCTGAAATCAATGACCGGGCCATCAAGAATGAACGAATTCTGGTTACTACTCTAACCAAACGAATGGCAGAAGAGTTAAGCAGCTACTTTGCAAACTTGGGCATCCGATGTCGATATGTACATTCGGACATTGACACCCTGGAGAGAGTACAGATTATGTCTGATTTACGCCACGGACTCTTTGATGTTTTAATCGGTGTAAATTTATTGAGAGAGGGACTGGATCTCCCCGAAGTATCACTTGTGGCCATTTTGGATGCTGATAAGGAAGGCTTCCTGCGTTCAACACGTTCCCTAATTCAAACATCAGGCCGTGCGGCCCGTAACGTGAACGGGAAGGTCATCATGTATGCCGATAAGATTACCAAATCAATGCAGGAAACCATCGATTCCACCAATCGGAAAAGAGAAAAACAATTGGCCTACAACGAGGAACACAACATTACCCCGCAACAGATCACCAAGGCCAAAACAAATATTTTGCAGCAGGAAGATGCCTCTGCCCCCAAAGCATACGAGGAACCGGATACTGTTGAAGTAGCAGCCGATCCGGTAGTTCAGTATATGAGCAAGGAAGCTTTGGAAAAAACAATTGAGAAAACGAAAAAGACCATGCAGAAGGCCTCCAAAGAACTTGATTTCCTTCAAGCCGCACAGCTTCGGGATGAAATGTTCAAACTGCAGCAGCTTTTGGAAGAAAAATATTCCTAAGCTCTCAAACACAATAACATTAAAAGTTACTTGAAGTTCTGCAACCTCTAAAAATAAAAAAAGCTCGCCTTCCAGCGAGCTTTTACTATTTCGTAATATTTAGAATCCCTATCCTAAGTAGGATTTCAATAGTTTACTTCTTGAGGTATGACGAAGACGACGAATGGCCTTCTCCTTAATCTGGCGAACCCTTTCACGAGTCAACCCAAATTTTTCTCCAATCTCTTCCAGTGTCATATCCTGAATACCGATACCAAAGAACAATTTGATAATATCGCTTTCACGCTCGGTCAATGTAGCCAAGGCACGATCAATTTCTTTGGTTAGAGATTCATTCAACAAACTTCTGTCTGCAATAGGAGAATCATCATTTACCAATACATCCAACAAGCTGTTATCCTCACCATCCACAAAAGGAGCATCCACAGAAATATGACGACCTGATACACGTAATGTATCGGCTACTTTATCTGCTGGCAACTCCAGAGACTCAGCCAACTCTTCCGGAGAAGGCTTTCGCTCATGCTCTTGCTCAAATTTAGAAAAAGCTTTATTGATTTTATTCAATGAACCAACTTGATTCAAGGGCAAACGTACAATTCGGGATTGCTCAGCCAATGCCTGCAAAATGGATTGTCGGATCCACCAAACTGCATAAGAAATAAATTTAAAACCACGAGTCTCATCAAATTTCTCCGCTGCTTTTATCAATCCAAGGTTTCCTTCATTAATCAAGTCGGGCAGACTTAGGCCTTGATTTTGATACTGTTTAGCTACGGATACCACGAATCTCAGGTTAGCGCGGGTCAATTTTTCAAGGGCCCTTTGGTCACCTTTCTTGATGCGCTGTGCCAATTCAACTTCTTCCTCAACAGTAATCAAATCCTCTTTACCAATCTCCTGAAGATACTTGTCTAACGAAGCACTTTCACGGTTGGTAATTGATTTTGTAATCTTTAATTGTCTCATAGTCCCTTTACATCGAAATCTGGCGCAAAATTAGATTATTTTACGCAAAAATTCAACCCCCATCAAATAATTATTCTATTTTTTTATACTTTAGCCGGTTCAATTCTCGTTACTTTTCCTCGTTCAAAGAGAAGGCGTAGTAGGCAACCCGGCCATTGGGATAAATTCCCGAAATAAACACTCCACCATTTTGATTTTCCTGAAGTGCAGTTGTAATATCTTCTACGTTACGTATGGGGGTATTGTTAATTTTAAAGATGATAAATCCTTCTTTGACTCCCTCCGATCTCAACTTTCCGGAACGCAAGTTTTTCACTTTCATTCCACGACTAATCTGCAACTTGTACTTTTCTTCCCGGGTAATTGGAACGAAATCTGCGCCCAGAATATTGATCCCTTTGGTCCTAATAACGCCTGTATCACCTAGTTTATTACGCAGCACCAATTCAATTTGTTTCTTTTTATTATCTCTTTTTATCAAGACATCTACTTTATCACCAGGTTTATACATGCTTACCTGTTCCTGTAACTGTGAACTTGAGTTAACATGCTTCCCATTCATCTTTAGGATAACATCCCCAGATCTGATACCAGCTCGATCGGCAGCACCCCCTTCATTCACATCTGCAATATACACTCCCTCTATCTTATCCAACCCTACTTTCTCTGCCAGATAAGCATCAACAGTATTTATGGAAACACCAAGGAAAGCTCTTTGCACTTCACCATACTGTTTCAAATCGGTTACAACCTTCTTCACAATATTTACAGGAATTGCAAAAGAATATCCAGAATAGGATCCGGTTCGGGATTCAATAGCTGTATTGATTCCAACCAATTGCCCACGTGAATTCACCAATGCCCCCCCACTATTACCGGGATTGACGGCTGCATCTGTTTGCAAAAATGCTTCAATACTCATCCGACTTCCTATAACTCCAAGTGTACGGGCCTTAGCACTAATAATCCCTGCCGTTACCGTTGAAGTCAGATTGAACGGATTTCCTACCGCCAGAACCCATTCGCCTAACCTTACATCATCAGAATTCCCCAGATCAATGGCTGGCAAGTCCTCTTCATCAATCTTTAAAAGGGCCAGATCAGTAAAAGGATCCTGACCTATCAATTTCGCATCATAGGACCTTTTATCCGAAAGAACAACATTTATTCGATCAGATCCCTTCACCACATGATTATTGGTAACAATATATCCATCTTCCGACAGAATCACTCCGGATCCAGACCCTAACACAGGCTGTTGCTGATAGCCACGGCCACTATTTCCAAAAAAGAAATCATACAAAGGATTCTGTTTTTGGTTCTCATTCCGATCATAAAGGGTTTTTACGTGAACAACTGTTTTAACCGAATACTCTGCCGCCTGGGTAAGATCAACTTGCTGCGGTGACTCAGTGGGATTATTCGCTAGCTTAATTATCGGTTTCTCCTGAACCGTATAAATTTTTTCATCGCGATCAAAAAACATAATATAAGTTCCTAAAGCTACAATACCACCAAATAATGCAACTAAAAAGCTTCCCAGAATTTTTTTCATACTCATATTATCCACTTTTATCAATTTTATTAAACAATTACTTTGTATAATCTATAAGATTGCTACATTTATACTACAATTTTAACGATAAATTTTCATTGAGTGTTTCCTAATTATCAGTATTTAACACTTCTTAACAAGAATTAAAATGCAAATTGAGTTTGCCAAATACCAGGGAACTGGTAACGATTTTGTCCTAATTGATAATCGCCAAAACATAATATCACCCCAAAATATTCAGCTGATCCAACATTTATGCGACCGAAAATTCGGAATCGGTGCGGATGGGTTAATGCTGCTGGAAAACGAAAATTCCTACGATTTTAGAATGCGTTACTTCAACTCCGACGGAAAAGAAGCCAGTATGTGTGGCAACGGAGGACGTTGTATCGTGGCCTTCGCCTACCATTTAGGCATTATTAAGGAGCAAACCCACTTTATTGCTGTTGACGGAGAACATGACGCAAATGTCCTGGACCAAGACGGAAAACTTTGGGTAAGTCTAAAAATGCAGGATGTGCAAGAAGTGGAAACCGGCAAAAACTATTTCTATTTAAATACCGGATCACCACATTACGTAACATTTATTGAACAATCAGAAGGATTCGACACCTATACCGAAGGAAAAAATATCCGCTACAACGAGCGGTTCAAAAAAGAAGGCACGAATGTCAATTTCGTGCAAATAGAGAATGATCTCTTAAGGGTAAGTACATACGAAAGAGGAGTTGAGGATGAAACCCTTTCCTGCGGAACAGGAGTTGTAGCTTCCGCTCTAAGCAGCAGTCTTTTAATGGATAAACCTACGGGCAAATTACAGGTAAAGACCAAAGGTGGTGACTTGCAGGTTCGCTACCATAGATCGGACCAAGACAATTTCACCAACATTTGGCTGGAAGGCCCAGCAACCAAAGTATTTAAAGGCAACATTCAAATTTAACATCTAATAACACGAGACCTACACTCTTCCATGAAATTACTATTCATCAAACTCTTCAACAACAAAAGCATATCTAAGGTTTTTTTATACTCCATGCTGGTCGTTACTTTTGCCCTCCTGCTTATTCTGGGAGGCTTTGGGATCAGCCACGAAAGAATTAAATTCAAGCAGGAATCTGAAAGGATACGAGCCGATTTTATCGGAAACCAACAAAAGATCCTTCAGCACGAGACACAAACCCTTCTTAACTTTATCGAAAATGAAAGGTCCAAAACTCACTCCAGCCTAAAGAAAGACATTCAGGAAAAGGTTTATGAAGCTCATCAAATAGCCAACAACCTATACCAAAGTTACAAGGGTAAACTCAGCAACAACGAAATAAAAAAGCTAATTATTAGCGCACTAAATGGTGTCCGTTTCAACAAAGGAAACGGATATTTTTATATCCACAAACTAAATGGTGATGCTGTTCTGGATCCCATTCAACCTGAACGACAAGGAAAAAATCTACTTTCCCTAAAAGATGTTTATGGGACGCCCATTGTTCAAAAAGAAATTGAGATCGTAAACAATTCCGGAGAAGGTTTTTCCCGTTTTTCCTGGGAAAAAAGCCAGGATCACAAAATTCACCCGAAAATAGCATTCGTAAAAGAATTTAAACCCTTCAACTGGTACATCGGTTGCAAGGAATATGTTGACAACTACAAACAACACACGCAGCAAGAAATACTGAAGAAGCTAACGGATTTACGTTTCAACGACAATTTTTCCATTGTAGTACTTAGCTTTGACGGAACCTGTCTGGCGAATACCAATCAGGATCTTGTCGGAAAAAACCTCTGGAGTATTGAAGATGAAAACCAAACAAAAATTACCCAGGAATTAATCACCAGGGGAACGGATGAACAGGGCGGATTTATCAATTTTCTGGATCCCTTTAAAAAAGACAATGGCAAACCAGCCCCTAAGATGATTTATGCCAAATCCTACAAAGACTGGCAATGGGTAGTAGGTTCCGGAATCTTTATGAATGAGATAGAGGATTCGATTGCCATAAAACGAGAGGAGTTGGAAGCTCGTGTCAACCAATACATTTGGAATATGATCCTAGTTCTGGCAGGAACCTGCTTGCTAATCATACTGATTTCGCGCTATGTATTTGGTATCAGCAAAACAGGTCTGGAAATATTTACCCAATTCTTTGAGAATGCGGCTACCGATTCCACCCTGATCGAAACAACAAATCTCCACTTTAAGGAATTCAAAAGTTTAGCGATTTCAGCAAATCACATGGTCAAGAAAAGACGGATTACCGAACATCGTCTCAGTATTGAAACCGCCTATTTTGAGCAGCTCTTCGAAAATTCTCCAGAGGCAATTGCAATTACAGACAACGAAAGTAAAGGAATAAAAATCAATCGCCAGTTCACAAAACTATTTGGATACTCCAACGATGATATACAAGGAGTGGTAATTGACAAATTTTTGGCCGATGACACTAAACTGGAAGAAGCCGCAAGGGTTACTTCTGCTACCACCAAAGGGCAACTAATCGAAATTGAAACCCAACGCAAATGCAAAGACGGCCAAATTCTGGATGTTTCCATCATGGGTAACCCCATTGTACTAAAGGGAAAACAAATTGCTATTTTCGGAATTTACCGTGATATCACCCAAAGGAAGCAATACGAATTGCACCTAAAAAGAGCAAAAGAAAAAGCGGAGGAATCCGACAAATTAAAATCAGCATTTCTGGCCAATATGTCCCATGAAATTCGTACCCCAATGAACCACATCATGGGATTTACGGATTTTCTTGTCACCCCGGGCCTTACCGAAACAGATCGTCATGAATATGCTTCACTTATCAAGGAAAGTGGCGGGAACTTAATGGAGCTGATCAACAACATCGTTGACCTGTCGAAAATTGAGGCAAAACAAGTCACTCTCAAGAAAAAGGACTGCTGCATCAATCACATTCTTTCCTATCTCTACGAAAAGTATTACGAGCATAAGAATCATACCGGGAAGCAACACCTAATTCTAAAGGTTCAGAAAGCTCTTAACGACGAGGATTCCATCATTCGCACAGATCCGGAACGCTTTGAGCAATTGTTCTCCAGCTTAATTGACAACGCCATTAAATTTACCGAATCGGGTTCTGTTGAATTTGGATACTATTTAATGGACAAAAAAACCATCCAGTTCTACGTTAAGGATACTGGTATTGGAATTGATGAGAAGCACCAAAAAGACATCTTCAAAAGCTTTAGACAAATTGATGGTTCGGACACCCGCAAATTTGGGGGAACCGGCTTAGGACTGACAATCACTCACCGTTTGGTTGAACTTTTCGGAGGAGATATTTGGGTCGACTCAGAAATCAACAAGGGGTCCTGCTTCCATTTCACACTCCCCTACGGAACAGCTAAAAAATCAACTCCGATCATACCCTTGGAAGCCATTGAATCGGAAAGCTATAACTGGGGAAATAAAACCATTCTGATCGTTGACGATGAGAAGAACAATTACACCTACTTTAAAGCCGCATTAAACAATACCAAAGCAAGATTACTGTGGGCAAAAGACGGTGAAGAGGCAGTTCAAATTTGTCAAAACGAAACCATCGACATCATTCTGATGGACATCCAGATGCCAAGAATGAATGGATATGAGGCCACCCGCGAAATAAAACAGATGGACAATACAATTCCTATTATCGGACAAACAGCCTATGCCCAAAAGGAACACAAAGAAAAAGTATTGGCTGCAGGATGTGATGACTACCTTGCCAAGCCAATTCGTTCATCCGTTCTGCTGGAATCCATCAGCAAGCACATGGTCATGAACTAAAAAATAAAAATAGCCATTCTCTCCGGTCGAAACACCTAAAGGAGAGAATGGCCATTCACAATTCTTTATGCCAGGGTTAAAACCACTTGGATCCCAAATCTTCCTCCCTATAGGTCTTAATGTACTCAATCGCTTCTACACCGGAAGCAACCACCTTATACATTTTTCGGTAATTCTGCTTTGAGAATTGCTTCTCATAAAACTTTTCGAATTGCTGAATCAAATGAAAGTAGAATCCATCACTATCCACAAAAACAATAGCCTTGTTGTGATAGCCCAATTGTTTTAACGTTATCACTTCCAGAATCTCCTCAAGGGTTCCAAAACCGCCCGGAAGAGCCACAAAAGCATCCGATTTTTCACGCATCACTGCCTTTCGCTCCTTCATATCCGAAGTTACGATCAACTCGTCGATATCAGAGGCAGCAATTCCATTGTTTTTAATCTTTTCGGGAATCACTCCTATCACTTTTCCTCCCTCATCGTGAACCGAACGAGCTACCTCATGCATTAATCCAACATTGGTCCCCCCATATACAAGACTGAAATTCTCCTGTCCTATCGACTTCCCCAAATTTTTAGCCTCATTAAAGTAAACCTCTTCCAAAACATCACTGGAAGAGCAAAAAACACATATCTTCTTATTCATACTTAATTATTATTGTCACAATTTATCATCGCTTAGAACACACGATACAAACTCCAAAGAGTTCAATAAACCAGATTTGAAAAGATAGTAAAATCTTACAAAAAAACCCTTGAAACAAAGGCTTCAAGGGTTTTCTCAGGATAAATACTATTTCATCTTATGCATCAATATTAGCATAAGTCGCGTTTTGCTCAATAAACTCACGACGAGGTGGAACTTCATCTCCCATTAACATAGAGAAAATTCGATCCGCTTCGGCGGCATTCTCAATGGTTACCTGGCGTAAGGTACGATCCTCAGGATTCATGGTAGTTTCCCAAAGCTGTTCGGCACTCATCTCACCCAAACCTTTGTAACGCTGAATGTGCATACTGCTTTCCTTTCCACCACCCCAGTCTTCAATCAAACGAAGTCTTTGGTCTTCATTCCAGCAATACTGCTGGTTCTTGCCTTTCTTCACCAAATATAAAGGTGGAGTTGCAATATACAAGTAGCCATTCTCAATCAGAGGCTTCATATAACGGAAGAAGAAAGTCATAATCAGGGTAGCGATATGGCTACCGTCGACGTCGGCATCACACATGATTACAATCTTGTGGTAACGAAGCTTCTCAAGATTCACGGCCCGATCATCTTCCTCGGTACCAAATGTTACCCCAAGAGCAGTAAAGATGTTCTTGATCTCATCACTTTCGAATACCTTGTGTTGCATCGCCTTCTCCACATTCAGGATCTTACCCTTCAACGGAAGAATCGCCTGAAAGCGACGGTCACGTCCCTGCTTGGCAGTACCACCCGCCGAATCCCCCTCGACAAGGAATACTTCACATTTCGAAGGATCCTTATCGGAACAGTCGGAAAGTTTTCCCGGCAATCCGGAACCACCCAAAACGGTTTTACGCTGTACCAATTCACGCGCCTTACGAGCCGCATGACGAGCTGTCGCAGCCATAATTACCTTCTGAACGATGGTTTTGGCATCTTTTGGATGTTCTTCCAGATAATTGGAAAGCAAAGAGCTCACCGCCTGATCCACTGCAGCACTCACCTCTGAGTTACCCAACTTGGTTTTGGTCTGTCCCTCAAACTGAGGCTCAGCTACCTTAACGGATACTACAGCAGTCAAACCTTCACGGAAGTCATCCCCATTGATATCGAACTTCAGCTTGGCCAGCATACCTGATTTCTCAGCAAAATTCTTAAGGGTACGGGTCAAACCTCTACGGAAACCGGTAAGGTGAGTACCCCCTTCAATGGTGTTAATATTATTTACGTAGGAATGAACATTTTCAGAGAATGAAGTGTTGTACTGCAAAGCAATCTCCACAGGCACCTCGTTCTTTTCGGTAGAAACATGGATTGTTTCCTCGATCAAACGCTCACGGGTATTGTCCAGATACTGTACAAATTCTTTCAAACCATGCTCTGAATAGAAAGTATCATTTTTGTATCCTTCCTCCTCATTTCCATCGCGCTTATCGGTAATATTCAATCGGATTCCTTTGTTCAGGAAAGCCAATTCACGCAAACGGGCAGCCAGAATATCATATTTGTACTCAGTGGTCAGGAAAATGCTTGCATCCGGTTGAAAGGTAATAAAAGTACCGGTCCTGTCGGTCTCTCCAACCACCTGAATATCGGATTTTGGCTTCCCTTGAGAATACTCCTGCAGAAATACTTTTCCATCACGATGCACCTCAGCACGAAGCATCGTAGACAATGCATTCACACAGGATACACCTACCCCGTGCAAACCACCGGAAACTTTGTAGGAATCCTTATTAAACTTACCCCCGGCGTGCAATACGGTCATTACCACTTCCAGGGCAGACTTGTTCTCCTTTTGGTGAATTTCGGTAGGAATCCCCCGTCCATCATCCTTTACTGTAATGGAGTTATCTTCGTTAATAAATACGTCAATATTCTTACAATAACCAGCCAGAGCTTCATCAATGGAGTTATCTACCACCTCATAAACCAAGTGGTGCAACCCTTTCACATTTACATCTCCGATATACATGGATGGACGCTTGCGAACAGCTTCCAATCCCTCCAACACCTGAATACTGTCTGCAGAATATTCCGCATTATTCGCATTTTTGTTCTCTAAATCACTCATCTATCAGATCTTTAGTTTATTGCAATACAATTACTACAGAATTTTTTCCGAAACAAATGGCCGAAAAGAAATCTGGCAACCGTAACATTACTATCTTGTTAAATTAGCTTTTTTCTTATCAGGAAGAGATTCTACCATAAAACCATCCCGAAACGGAGAAACCTCCTCTTTCGCAAACAGTTTATAATCAAGTAAAATACACATAACTCCCCCATGACTTTGAAGATAAACAAAGATAATAAAAATGCCGGATTTACCGGCATCTTTCTATAGAAAAATCAAGCTTTTTAACAGTTTTTGACGAGTGGAAAAACGGCAGCATCCAGGATATTTTAAAACCACTCCTTATGTTTAGAAAAATCACAACTACAATTCAACACTTCGTCGTCGCCGGGGCGGTTTCATCTTAAAGCGGATAATATTGTTGTTGATGTGCGCTCCTTCCTGGGTAATCCCTATTTCTCGCAATTCGAAAAGGGTGAGAACATTTTTAAAATTCTTTGGCATGGCGTTCCACATTTTAAGAAAAACCACCTTCACATCAGATAAATCCTCATCTTCCAGCCGCAACCGGAGAACTTCCCGGTTTTTAGGCATGGCAAACACACTTACCCGGTGCTTCTTGAAATCGAGATCCTCTTCCGCTACCAGCGACATATTCAAAGTATCCCTGGTGATATCAAAAAGGTAGGTAACCGTTTTCACATCAGCCCCTATATCCATCATCATCTCCAATGGACTCCGGTTGTTATTTACAGACAAACGCCACCGCTCAGAATTTTGACCTTTCGCCCCACTTCCAATACAAGCAGCACCAATCAACAAAAAAACAAACTTCAAAAATACTTTATCCCTCACCACTTTAACCATAAAACACCAGAATTAAAATCAATCATCTCCTTACGAATTTAGCTTTTTCATCCTACTAAACAAAACATTGATACTATTTTCAAGTAAAAAACGAGTGATTAATACAAATCGGAAACCCCGGAAAAAGTTCGAAATTTCCGAAAAGAAGAACCGATGAAAGAGGGAAAGTAAGGAAAAATCCACCCTCCCAGTGCTCAATTAGTTTCTGCCTTCAGTTTTCATATTCCCCCTGCTTAAAAATGAAGCTAACCGCACGTGCGTTTCTACAAATGCAGCGTGCATTCAACTATGGTAAGCGTGCGGTTTCCTGTTTGAAGCGTGCGGTTTGGATAATGTAGCGTGCAGTTTTGTATTTGCAGCGTGCGGGGAGCTATAAACGGTACAAATCGAGACCAACTCCACATACGGAGCCTGCGAAATTCCGAACGGAAAAGGTCACTGATGCATCCTATGAGTTATTTTCCGAACGGTTCTCTTTTGTAGCGACAGGAACTATCCCCTTTGGAATCGTACATAGCTTCTTGTTGTGCAGCAACTGTTCGACTTATCACACCTTGGGTAGCAACAACTTATTGCGTATTGAATTAATAGAGGACTAAAATAATGACAACTGGCTATTATTTGGAGAACCAATCGCGAAAACCTTGTACCTGCAAGTGAGCAGCTAGGATACCAATTGTAAGATACGACTCCAATAGGAACTCAAGTTACTGAACAAAGAGGGCTGTCGATAGAATATCAACAGCCCTCCTTGATTACAATATGTAGAACCTGCAATTAAAACCTGGCAGCAACGCCAAGAAGAGCGTTGAATCCCAAAGTTGGGTAACCATCCCAACGGTAGTTTTTATCCGCAAGAACATTATTCAGATTCACAAAACCGGAAAACACTTCGCTTATTTGGTAATTGCCTCCCAAATTAAGGTCGTAAACCCCATCCAATTTTCGGGGATCACCCCCTCTAAAGGCATAACGTTCACCAAGCACATAGACTTCTGCACTAAACTGCCATTCGCTGTTCATTCGGTAATCGGCATCAATTCGTACATCAAAACTGGGTTTGTGCCATGCCTTCTCCTGCTCATCCATGGCATAATGATACACATTCACACCAGCTCCCATATTCAGTTTCTCGTTCCACTCCAGATTAAAATCGGCAGAAAGTTTAAGTAGGTCCATATCATCGTACACCACTCCAAATTGATTGGCGAACACTCCTACAGGAAGTAAGGCTTTTTCGTTGGCCGAAAGACCTGACCGATTGGCAAAAAAGTATTGGTCTTTAAGAATACTGTATTCACCTGATAAACGGAAGGAAGCATTGGAGGCCAGATTCCCTTTCATTCCCCCAAATACGTGAAATTGATGATCCGTATTTTCCACATTCAATCCTGTATATACGAATGGGTTCTCCTTGGCAATTTTCTGATAATCGTTAAATTCCAGGGCCCCATTCAATCCGGCAAAAAGAGTAAGGATATGATCGATGGCCTGAAATTCGAAATTCAAATCGGGGTACAATTTCAAATCGGAATCGTCACCAATTCCCATATAGGTAGCCACTCCCAAACGAATGCTCCACTTTCCGGGACGCAATAGGTAGTATGGGTTAAACTTAATAAAGCCTGATTTTCGATTCTCCTGAAGCTTTCCATCCTCATCAAAGTAATGAAGTCCCTTGGTGTTATAAATAGTGGCTGCCCCTTCAATCCCCCAAAACGCATCGTTCTTTCGCTGAAGAGTAGTCCCTTTTATTTGTAAAGCATCTTCCTTTACTGCAAACTTATCCTTAAAATGATTGTAGCTGATTCCAACGGAATAATTCAATTGATCCTCGTCGCGGAAATGAGAGGAATAACCACCTTCGAAACCAAAATGCTGAAAATTTTGCTTTCCATTCAGGTTGGTTTCACCGGAGGCATTGATCAAGGTTCCCGAACCCAATGTATTTGGAAAACCATAGTACCGATGCTCGTTCCGGTTGTAGAACACTTTTCCGTCAATCAGGGCTTCTTTCAGGAATACTTTACCTGTCACTTCGGCCAACTGATTGGAGTAGGTCGCTTTCTCCTTTGTATCATTCTCCAGGGTCACCTTTCCATTGGTGGAATAATGTCCCAGGTGCACTCCTAAATCGTATTTTCTTGAACGTGTATTGTTGTATCGATAATCGGCAAACAAAGTGGAATAATTTCCACCCCCCAGTTTCAGATGATTCCCCTGCAAAGCTTTCAAAGGTTCCCCCACCATTTTGGCAGCTTTAATGGGCAGAGGTTCGTAATTCTCAGACAAAGGACTGGTATGGACATGGTAGGTAAATGTAGGAACAAAACGAACCGTGTCAACAATCTTGGGAAGCTCACTAATTCTTTGAGCGTCCGAAATAACCGGCTGGTAGGCCTTCACCACCTTTACCTCCTGGTGAAGATCCCTCTGGGTTTGGGCAAAGGACTGACTGGTGCCCAATCCCAAAATTACAATTCCAAGTATATATTTTTTTAACATCTTTTCTCTAATTTCAACCTAAATATTATCATCTTCTTTCTCCAACATCTCCTGAAGCAAAAGCTTAGACTCATCCAAACCTAAGGTGTCTTTAACAACGGGGGCTTCCTCAAACAGCTCTTGGTAATCCTCTTTTCCCTTCTGCTTGAACTTTAACTTAATTTCGGCAGCCTTGGCTTTTTCGGCCTCTGCTTGTTCTGCTGCCAATAACTTTTCCAACTTGTCTTTTGCCCGCGGTACAATACCATCCTCGGTATTGGTGTAATTGTCGACAATACTCTGAAGTGTATATCGAGCCTGGAAAGCATCCCCCTTTTTCAGATAAACATCTGCTAAGAGAATAAAACTTTCGGCCAGCCAATATTGGTGTGGAGAATTCATTTCAATGTAACTGTTGATCTCTTTTTCGGCATCATCGACGCGATTCTGATCGAACAATAGTTGAGCAACCTGGTATTTGGCTTCGGCCCCCTCCTTACTCTGGGTTTCCACAGCCAATTTACGATATCCCTCTAAAGCAGCAGTACTTTTTCTAAGGGACTGATTTGATTTTGCTTTATAATATCTTGCTTCCCGAACGATTTCCTCTCCTACTTTTTCCGTTGCCAGCACCTTATCGCACAAGGGTAGGGTTTGAGCATAATCTTCTAATCGGTAGGCGCATCGCATAGCTCCAATTCGGGCAATACTCCGATTGGCTGGTAATTGAGCCATTTGCGCCAATTGTCGGTATTGTTCTCCTGCTCTCGCGAAATTCTCGTTCTGGTAATTCAACCCGGAAGCCTTAAGCAAAGACTGTTCGGTAAACCAATTTTTAGGATGATCAATCACACGCTCAAAACCAAGCAACGCTTCCTCATCTTTTCCCTGATGAAGATCACTTTCCGCTTTGTAGTAGGAGGCATTTAACACAAACTGTCCTTCCGGATATTGGTTCAAATAACGATGAAAAGCCAGGGAAGCTTCTTTTTGCTTGCCCGACATGTACAGTCGCTCAGCAGAAATATAGCTCAGGGAATCACGCTCGGAATGATTGACCATTCCACCTTTTCCTACAGTTTGGGTAAAAGCGAAGTACTCATCCACACGGTTAAGATCAACATAGATGTTCTTCAACCCGATCAAGGCACTTTTGGCCTCCTGACTTTCGGGATTCTGCGCCACAACCTTCTTGTAATAGGTTATCGCTTCTTCAAAACGCTTTTGATTATAGCTCAACAAGCCCAACTGAAGCAATGATTTTGACATGTAAGGGCTGGCAGGAAATTCCCGGATCAACTTCTCGTAGCATGGAATAGCCTGAGTTTCCTGATCCTTGTTTACGAATGCCTTCCCTTTCTCAAAAAGAGCATCGTCAGCATAGGCCGACTGTCCATACTTACTCAGCAGCTCATCCAGCACACGAATCTTCTCTGCCTGATTTCTTTGCAAACCCATGGCAAATGCCTTCTGATACAATGCATAATCCGCATCCCACAAACCGGCAGCTGCAGCCTTACCATAATATTTAGCAGCCAGAGCATACTCCCGATTCAGAAAGTAGTAATCGCCAATTCTGTTTCTTGCATCGCAAAGCATAGCACTTTGCCGATCCTGCCTACGATTTTCAAACTTGCGAAACCAGGAGGTTGCCTCTTCGTATTGCTTCTGCTTAAAATAGGAATACCCCAGATTGTAGTAGGCTCTGTCGAATAGTTCGGTTAAAGAGGCCCCGGGAGTTTGTAAAAAGTCACGGTAGCAATGTATGGCATCTTCAAACTTACCGGTACGATACATGGCTTCAGCCTTCCAGTACAAAGCCTCTGCGGTTATCTGGCGATTGTATTGACGATAATTTAACGAGGAATCAAAATAGGTCAGCGCCTCCCCATACTGCAACTGCTTGAAAAGCTCAAGAGCACGCAGGTAGGCCACTCGCTGATAAGCCTCCTCAATAGCTGGTGTTTTTCTTCTGATTTTATCCATGGACAGAAGGGCTTCCTTATAATTACGGGTGGTCATATACACCTTAACCAAGTAATCGTAAGCCTCATCGTTCCGATCGGAATCAGGATATTTCTGCAAGTATTTGTCGAATGCCTTTATGGTTTCGTTAAAGGGAGAATAGGAAAGTTCATAGGCTATTTTGGCAAAATTAAACAGGGCATCCTGCTGCATATTCGCATCAAATTCCATACGGGCAGTCGTGGCAAAAGCCGCCTTTGCCCTTTGCTTATCCCCCATTTTCAGGTAGCAATCAGCCAGGCAGTAACTGCCGGTTTGCAACATGGCATCCTCCTTGCCTCCCAATTGTTCGAGCAGTTCAGCGGCTTTTTCGTATTGCTTCACGCGATAATAGCAATAGCCTAGCTCAAACTTATCTTCACGTTGCATTCCCGGCCCCTCCTTACGGAATCGCTCCAGGTAGGGCAAGGCCTTCTCAAATTGGTTCAACCGGTAATGAGACTGTCCAATTATTCTGGCAATTTCAGGAATTCGTTGAGTACTGGCCTCCTCCAGGTAGGAAGGGGCATAACTCAGAATCTTCTCGTATTTCTCCTGAAGGTAGTAGATCTGACAAATATAGTAGGGAACAATTGGAGCAAAAGTCTCGGTATCGTTCAATTTCTCAAAACCTTCCAATGCGGTTTGATATTTCTTGTTCAGGTAGGCAATGTGAGAATAGTAGTAATTGGCCGATGAATAGTATTGACCCGAAACATCTTTAATTTCATAGAATTCACGAGCAGCTTTGTCCAGTTCATTCCGAACAAAATAGCAATAGCCCAGCTTAAACCGGAACTCAATTGCCTCCTCTCCTTTTAATTGATAGCTGTCTACTTGTTGATACCAAACAAGAGCAGCACGATATTTCTTATTTCTGTATTGATTGTGTCCCAATTGCAAGTAGGCCTTTTGCAATTTTGTACTTTCGGGATGCTCCCGGATGAAGGCTTTCATTTCCTCTTCTGCATTGGGCCGGAAAAGTTCAATATCACACCAGGCAATGTAAAACTGGGCATTGGCATATCGATCCGAAAACCGATTCTCCTCGGCATTCAATACCTGATCGAATGCTTTTCGGGCTGCACCGTAATTGCCATCACGAAATAATTCTTTTCCCTCCCGCCAAGCTTTATCGCTTTTGTTGAATACCATTGTTTGCTGTGCACAAAGCTCACCGGATATCAGCAAAAGCCATGTTGAAACGTAAATCAACCAGCGAAATCTATTTCTCATATTATAAAGTGTGTATGTTTATTATCAGGCTTCAATGTTTCATTCCGCTACCTCAGAGAATCGTTACAAAACAAAAATCTTTCATTTTACGAACTCTTCTCCAACAGAGTCGAAATTGGAACGCATAAAGGTAGGAATTATCCCTCATTTTCCCTTCAACTCCTACCGAGAATCCATATCCTTTCTGCAATTCAAACATCAACTTATGTATGCAACAAGTATTTTTCAAAAATCAGATCATTTAGGAAAAACTGCAAATTGAAAGAATTAGTATGACGTATTGGTAAAAATATTTTTTTAGTTTTGTAAAACAGCCTGTTCCTAGAGATGCAAAAACACTGGAATATCGGCTGCCCATTACAACTAAAACAGAAATACGATGTCCGATTCAACTATAATCACTCTAGAAAATGCCATTATTCGCCAAAGCGATAATATCATCCTCAGTGAAGTAAACCTGGAGGTAAAAAAAGGTGAATTCATATACATTATTGGAAAAGTTGGTAGTGGGAAAACCAGTCTCATCAAAGCTTTGTATGGCGAACTGCCCATCAAAACAGGAAAAGGCACCGTAGCCGGCTACTACCTTCCCCTAATCAAACGCAAACACATTCCCTTTTTGCGCAGAAAAATCGGAATCGTATTTCAGGATTTTCAACTATTGACCGACCGAAATATCCATGCGAACCTTGAGTTCGTATTGAAGGCTACCGGCTGGAAGAACAAAAAAGAGATCGACCGTCGAATAGTAGAGGTATTAGAGAAAGTAAGCATGGGAAACAAAGGCTACAAAATGCCTCATGAACTTTCCGGCGGAGAACAACAACGGGTTGTCATCGCTCGCGCACTGCTGAATTCTCCCGATATTATTCTCGCCGATGAGCCAACCGGGAACCTGGACCCCGAAACCTCTGACGATCTTGCCCGGTTGCTGATGGACATCAGCCGCAACGGGCGAACCGTACTAATGGTTACTCACCAGTATGATCTTCTGGAAAAATTCCCTGCCCGAACCATTAAATGCGAGGAGGGAAAAGTTTTAGAAGTAGCCCAAAACTAAACTTATGACGACATAGAATAATCCTAAACCTTCGACCTGAATTTGGAAGACCTCACCAAATACAACCCAAAACTGGAAAGATTACGCTTAAAGCATAGTCTGATTTTTCCACTTGCCTTTCTGGGACTTATCTGGTTGATTAAAATTTTTGAATGGGGTTTTGAGCTGGACCTAACAACCCTGGGGATTTTTCCTCTTCACCTCAAGGGATTACCGGGGATTCTGACTGCACCCTTGGTGCACAAAGACTTCGAACATCTAATGGCCAATTCAACTCCATTTCTTGTTCTTAGTTGGGGGATCTTCTATTTCTACCGCCCCTTGGCCTACCGTATTTTCATATTGAGCTACCTGATGTCCAATGTCCTGGTTTGGGCATCAGCCCGGGAAGCCTGGCACATTGGAGCAAGTGGCCTGGTGTACGCATTTGCCTCCTTTTTGTTCTTTAGTGGTATTCTTCGACGATACTTTCGCCTGATGGCACTCTCCTTTACCGTGGTTTTCCTGTACGGGGGTATGTTCTGGGGGATCTTCCCCATTCTGAAGGATGTTTCCTGGGAGGGACATTTAATGGGGGGCTTTTCAGGCCTGGCTTTGGCCATCATCTACCGGAAAGATGGTCCTCAACGCCCCAAATCCAAATGGATAGAAGAAGATGATGATTCTATTCCCGAAGAAATATGGAATGCAGAAAACCTAAAAAAGGAAAACGAATCCTCTCTACCCAAGGAAAAAAAGAATCATCAGCAATAACAAAGGGCAGCCTCCGGAGAAACTGCCCATATATTTTCTAAAAACGATCACTCTACTTCTTTTTGTAATACTTCATCGCCTCGGGTAGAAATGCTTTCAGATTCTGAATTCTGGTTTCATCAGAAGGGTGAGTGGACAGAAACTCAGGTGGCTTTTGCCCGCCGCTATCAGCCATTCGTTTCCAGAACTCCACAGCTTCCGCAGGATCATAACCAGCCATAGCCATAAAAATCAAACCCATTTTATCGGCCTCCGTTTCGTGAGTACGGGAAAAAGGCAGAATAACACCCAAATTACTCACTCCGCCAAAAGCTGCCATTGCAATATTTTGAGTCTCTTTAGGTTTCTCTTGCAAGGCCAGATTCAACCCCATTCCAACCGCTTGTATTCCCATTTGCTGACTCATTCTCTCATTACCATGACGAGCAATTGCATGTGCAATCTCATGCCCCATCACAACCGCCAAACCTGCTTCAGTTTTAGTATATGGCAGAATTCCCGAATAGAACACCACTTTCCCTCCGGGCATACACCAGGCATTGGGAACATCACTTTCAACAAGATTAAACTCCCACTGAAAATTAGCAATTCGATCCCCCAATCCTTTTTCATTCATATATTGCTCAACAGCTTCGGCAATGCGATGTCCCACATTTTTCACCAACTGAGTTTGCTCCTTATCCTCCGAAACCTTATTCTCCTTAAGGAATTGATCATATTGAGTTAAACTCATAGAGATCATCTGTCCTTCCGGAAACAGATTCATCTGCTTGCGTCCTGTGATTGGCACCGTTGCACAACCAACCGCAAAAAATAGCAAACTAACAATGGCAAGTTTCTGTAATTGCTTTCGAATGCTTCTCATTTTATCTACGTTTTTGGTAACACACTATTAAGGTTGTTTCACTTCCGTCCTCGCAGTTTTCAATTGATCCAACAACTGCTCAACATCAGTAACAGGAAGCTTACACGATTTGTCTTTACAAAGATACAGCATAGTTTTATTTTTCACATAACGATTCTCCAGCAAAGGCAACTCCCCTTCTCCCTCACTTCCATAAATTAACACATCGGGCAGGAAATTCCGATGCAAATGTCTACTTTTTTCTACCGCATCTTTTCCTACAATAGCCAGTTCAAATGGGGATTCCGCCAGAAATAAGAATAGAATCCCCCAATTTGAATGATAGGGCAAGGTTCTCTCCATTCGATCCTGTACATTTAGAACCATTTGCCTGGCTTTATTTAAATAATCGTCGTTGCCCAGGTAATTGCCCAATAGAAACAAGCCTTTTGCAAGGGAGGAATTGGAGGAGGGAATTACATTATCGATCAATTCTATTTTACGAACGATCAATTTTGGATCTTCATCGGAAGTATAGTAGAACATCCCTGATTTTTCGTCGAAGTAATGCTGGAGAACAATCTGCAATAAATCGTCGGCAAGCTGCAACCATTGCAGATCAAAAGTCACTTGATAAAGCGCGACAAAAGCCTCAATTGTAAAGCTGTAATCATCCAGAAATCCATTTATTCCGGATTCTCCATCCTTATAGTTCCGATGCAAATGTGCCCTATTCTTCAACATATGCTCTAAAATAAAATTGGCATTCTTCAAGGCACGACTCAGATACTCCTCCTTTTCCAAAGCCTTGTAGGCATCCACAAGAGCTTTCAACATCATCGCATTCCAACTGGTCAACACCTTATCATCCAAACCTGGACGGACACGCTTACTTCGCTCTTGAAACAGTTTCTTTACAGAATTCTCAATTATTTCCTCGAAACGGTTTTCATCCAAACCAAATTTCTCCATCACTTCCTTTTGAGCCCTAGCCTGCCAAAGTATATTGGTGTGCTCCCAATTGCCTTTCTCACTGACTCCAAAATATTCCTTAAAGATAGAAGCATCCACACCTAACGCGTTATCAATTTCTTTGGAACTCCATACATAAAACTTTCCCTCCACCCCTTCACTATCAGCATCCAGCGACGATAAGAAACCTCCCTCCGGCAAGGACAATTCCCGATTGACAAAATCAATACTCTGTTCTACAACCTTTCGGTAGAGTGGATTTTTTGTTAATTGATAAGCCTCCGAATACAAACTCACCAGTTGAGCATTATCGTATAACATTTTCTCAAAGTGAGGAACAAGCCACTCTGCATCGGTCGAATAGCGGGCAAAGCCTCCTCCAATTTGGTCGTAAATTCCACCACGAGCCATCTTTTCCAAACTCCGAACTACATGTTTCAATGCAGACTGATCTCCGGTATAATGGTAGTAACGCAACAGAAACTCATAGGAATTGGAAAGTGGGAATTTAGGAGCCCCCTGATTGCCTCCCTCCCTCGAATCGAAATTCTTTTTCCATGCCTGGTACGGCAACTTTAAGGAAGATATTTCCATCCCGGTTTGATTTTGCCGGATGTCTACCAGATTCATGGTTCGAATGCCTTCGTTTATTTGAGTTGCAGCCTTTACGACCTTCTCGTAATCATTCTGAAAGGCATTCCGGACCCCATACAGGATCTTCCTCCAATCCTGGGGACGAAAGTAGGTTCCTCCAAAAAACGGCCGACCATCGGGAAGAGCAAAACAATTCAAGGGCCAACCTCCCCGACCGGTCATCAATTGTACAGCATCCATATAAATATGGTCAATATCGGGACGCTCCTCTCGATCTACCTTAATACATACAAAAAATTCATTCATTAAGGCAGCCATCTGTTCATCTTCGAAACTTTCCCGTTCCATTACATGGCACCAGTGACAGGCAGCATAGCCAATACTAATCAGAATCACCTTGCTTTCCAATCGGGCTTTCTCCAGAGCTTCCGTCCCCCATGGATACCAATTCACTGGATTGTGAGCATGCTGCAACAAATAAGGACTGCTCTCATGAATCAATTTGTTTGTATGCTTGTGTGTTTTCATATGCTCCTTTTGCCGTTGTGACAATGGCTTTTCCCCTCACATCTTGCCACCTTACAGATAGTAATGTGGCAAGCATGACGGATAATATTTCCTGTCAATTAACAAATCATACTTTGTTATCCCTTTTGATAAGCGATAACATAAAGGTAAAACTATTTTTATTTATTTTTAATAAAAACAGATCAATCTAAAGCCAAGATTTTGATCGTACGTGTTGGATTTAAAAGAAAACTCACTCCTACAAGAGAAAAGCCGGAGAATTTCTCCGGCTTATTGCTAAAATAGGTGATTTATTCTATTGGCAAGAAGATAAAAATATCTCTATCCTATAGTATTTGTATTTGGTCGAATTAAGGACATTCATTACAAACAACTGCGTGTGCAATCAGCCAAACGCTTCCATCTCCAGAATCTTCAAGCACCACGTTAAAGGTATGTGAGATTGCATTAGGATCGAATTCATTGATGTTGCCATACTGCCCTGGTGCAATTGTTGTCGGTTTCATATCTCCTGCATAAAGATGTACTTCCTCCAAACAATACCCATCTAACATTGAATATGTAACACTAGCACTCGAACCATCCCAGCTAACCAATAAAGTACCAACAAGTTCTCCTTTGGAAGTATTATTGAGACCAGCACCAGCCCAAATTTCATATTCTGTATCGCCTATCTGAGTGAGTTCAATAACCCACCCCCAACGATTTTTGGTCAGTTCCAAAGACGGTAATTTTTCGGGGTTGCTTTTCTTACCCGTCGTCCATACCCAGCCACCTTTTGCGAAAGCTGTTTCACAAAATGGCACCTGTGGAGGAACATCACCACAACAAACGGTATACTCACCAAAATACCACCAGGCACCACTACATATTTCCGGACCATCAATCGGTCCTCCATAAGCTGTTTCGTTTGCCGTTACTTCTCCATCACAGTCTTTCAATTTCACTTCGGCATGAGTAACAACGTTGAGCAACAAATCCTTATTACATACATCATCAACACCCACAAGATTAACTTGATCCCAGGGAATTACGAATGTATATTCTATCAAACCTGTTGCGTCAAAGCTCGCGCCACCATCCTGCCCTGCCATTTGACCAGGGGATGGCCTACACTCACCTCCGTTATCAATGAGGGTTAGATCGTTACCAACCCATACATGCAGTTCTCCAAATTCCGCATCTACTATGCCATCTTCACAATTACCATCCTGGTAGTCGAGCAAATACGTTACATAGATATTGTCCGCATCGTTTGTCACTATAACCGATCCAACATCAATATCCTGGCCAGCCCTGAGATCCCAAGTTATTTCACATGGATCGGTAACAACTGTTTCGGAATCAAATGTTGATTCTACACCTGGTAATGTGCTAGACACCTTGTCCGGATCATTCATTTCATTCTGACACCCAAACCCCAAAAAAGAAACAATTACAGTAATTAAAGCAATTAGTCTAAATTTATTCTCCATCATCACAACCCTCCATTAATTATTGCATTTAACTTATTAAATATCTTTTTATTACTGAAAGTGAGAAAAAAGGGCAATTCAACAAAGCAACACTAACACCCTAATTTTCACACATGATTACAAAAAGTATAAACTAATGACCCCAAAGTCAAATTAATTTTATGAGATACCTAAACTCGATGCTATAACATCATGTTTTATACATCAAGTTTTTTTCCATATCGAATACATCGTAGAAAAACACAATTCACCATATATAGTCCGAAATTGAAAGTATTACCAGCAAAAAACTATCTTAAAATCGAAGTAACATAGAGATGTAAATGTTGTATTTATTACGCACCACAATATGGTCTGTAAAAGAAAGTCAAGAGATCCATCTGTGAACGTATACCCTAAATTGTCCAACGATAGCCAAATTTCTTACCCCATCGACCCTTAACATGATACCGAAGGCAAGTGGTCGAACCAATACTTTTCAGAATCACCATTTTCTGATTGTACATCCGTCCCCATGAATCAATTTACTGGTCTACTTGAGCATTTCTATGCGAACCACTATAATCAATTCCTCTCAAATTTAGTTGAGATAAGAATAAAAAAGGACATCATCCTTAAAGAAGATGCCTAAAGTACAATTACAAAAAATAGGATGACATCCTGAAATAAACAGAAAAGAAGAATCTTTGACATCTAGCCAAATGGCAAATAGAAATACACACCCAGACCATTGGTGAACAATATATTCCCATAGATACTATGCTCCAAAAAGGCAGCATTAAGCGATTTGTTTCTCAGGTAGGTCAAGGAAAGCAGGAGACTTCCAAAAAAAGTAAAAGTCAACGCCACCAAATTCCGGAAGATAATATGGGCCATTGCAAAAAGAAAAGCATTTGCGATAAGCATTGCATAGTCATTTGAGAAAAGCTGCTTGTATCGGTGAAAGAAGAATACCCGAAAAATCACCTCTTGCGTATAGGCAGACCAAAGAGGATAGGAAACCATAACCAACAACCAGATTTGAAAATTGGAACGCGGTAGCTGAAAAAACACATCCGATCGGTAGAAATAAACCCAGGCTGAGGTGAAAAAAAGAAAAATCAACCCCTTCCACAAGAATTCCCTCCATGGATAATTCCTTCTGATTCGAAATATTTTTCGATCAAATTTTTTATCTCTCATCAGAGTTATTAAACAGTAAAGAAAAACAAGAATAAGCGGAACAGCCTTATGCACCGGGATGTACTCCAAATAGTACAACATTGGCATTAACACAAACAAAATTGACATTTCCACCCATAGGAAGAGGTTCCTCATATAGAATAAAGATTAAAGAATGAAACAACAAAAATGGGGGGGCCAGTAATCAGAAACATACTACTTAAGATTACAAGACATCCGCCTCTTTTGTTTCACTCCAAACCTTTAAAATTGAGGAACAGCGGGATTTCATAGATGAATTAACAATTTCAAATTTTCTTAAACAAATTCATCCCTTCCAACCGGGCAGAAACAAAAATAACGGGCTTCCATAACTTTTATTACGCTTAAATCCATTCCCTTTTCTCTACTACAATATCCAAACAAACATTATGGCACCAAAAAAGAGGATCCAATAGGAATCCTCTTTTTGATTCAGGGTAGAATATCTAATTTAAGAATAGATCTCTTTTTTTGCAGCCAGTAAAGTATTCTGCAACAACGAAACAATAGTCATTGGGCCTACTCCACCTGGAACAGGAGTAATGTAAGAACATTTTGGAGCAACCTCCTCAAAATTTACATCCCCTAATAGTTTCCAGCCCGACTTGGTCTTATCCGACTTCACACGGTGAATTCCCACATCAATCACAACTGCTCCATCTTTCACCATATCTCCGGTCAGGAACTCTTTCATTCCCAAAGCAACAATTACAATATCAGCCTGACGGGTAATTTCTGCAATGTTTTTGGTACGGCTGTGACACAAAGTAACAGTACAATCACCATACTGAGCCTTACGTGACATCAGTACACTCATTGGAGTACCAACAATATTGCTTCGTCCAATCACAGCACAATTCTTTCCGGAAGTTTCGATATCGTAACGCTTCAGCAACTCTACAATCCCGGCAGGGGTTGCAGGTAGGTAAGTAGGCAAACTCGCAACCATTTTCCCTACGTTCATTGGATGGAATCCATCCACATCCTTCTCCGGACGAATGGTTTCGATCACACGATTTTCGTTAATGTGCTTTGGAAGCGGCAATTGAACGATCAATCCATCAATATCGTCATTGTCATTCACCTTACGGATTTCCTCCAGCAACTGCTCCTCTGTAATATCATCCTCAAAGCGGAATTCGCTGGATTTAAAGCCAACCTGCGCACATGCTTTCACCTTAGCAGCCACATAGGTTTCACTGGCACCATCGTGTCCCACGATCATTGCAGCCAAATGAGGAGTCTTCCCTCCAGCCTGCTTTATTTGTTCAACTTCAGCAGCAATCTCTTGCTTAACTTCTTGCGAAATCTTTTTTCCGTCGATCAGTTCCATAATATGTTAGTTAAAAAAAATGCCTGACGTTTAGGCGCGTCAAGCATTCAGTATATAGTCAAATTATCTTCTTTTGAGTGGCATATTCCCCATCATTCGCGACATGTTCGGGCCTTTTGACATCATCCGCATCAATTTACGGGTTTCGTCAAATTGCTTGATCAGGCGATTCACCTCCTGAATTGAGGTTCCACTACCATCGGCAATACGTTTCCGGCGTGAACCATTCAGAATGGTTGGGTTTTCTCTCTCTCCCGGTGTCATGGAATAGATAATGGCCTCAATTCCCTTGAAAGCATCATCGTCAATGTCAATATTTTTAAGGGCCTTTCCAACTCCAGGAATCATCGAAGCCAGATCCTTCAGGTTACCCATTTTCTTAATCTGAGCAATCTGAGAAAGGAAATCGTTAAAGTTGAATTGGTTCTTGGCAATCTTCTTCTGCAACTTACGAGCTTCATCGGCATCAAACTGCTCCTGAGCACGCTCCACCAAGGATACGATATCCCCCATACCCAAAATACGGTCGGCCATACGTTCAGGGTGGAATGCATCCAAAGCTTCCATTTTCTCCCCAGTACCAACAAACTTAATGGGCTTGTTTACTACAGAGCGAATAGAAAGAGCCGCACCACCTCGGGTATCACCATCCAATTTGGTCAGAACAACACCATCAAAATCCAGTCGATCGTTAAATTCCTTGGCAGTATTCACAGCATCCTGTCCAGTCATGGAGTCTACCACGAACAAAGTCTCTGTCGGATTGATGGCCTTCTTCACAGCCTCAATCTCATTCATCATCTGCTCATCAATAGCCAAACGACCGGCGGTATCGACAATCACCAGGTTGTGTCCCTTGGATTTTGCCTCCTTAATAGCCGCTTTTGCAATCTTAACAGGATCCTGATTTCCTATTTCAGAATACACAGGAACTCCGATTTGCTCGCCCAAAACTTTCAACTGATCAATCGCAGCCGGACGATAAACGTCACCAGCAACCAGCATGGGATTCAGATTTCTTTTGGTCTTCAACAAGTTTGCAAGCTTACCGGAAAAAGTGGTTTTACCAGATCCTTGCAAACCGGCGATCAAAATTACGGCAGGATTCCCTTTGGTATCAATATCTACATGTGTACCTCCCATCAGTACAGCCAGCTCGTCATGAACGATCTTCACCATCATCTGACTCGGCTTCACTGCAGTCAGTACATTCTGACCTAATGCTTTTTCTTTAACTATATTTGTAAATGACTTGGCGATCTTAAAGTTCACGTCCGCATCCAAAAGGGCACGTCGCACATCCTTCAGGGTTTCTGCTACATTTATCTCAGTAATTTTCCCCTGTCCTTTCAGCAGCTTAAAGGATCGCTCCAGTCTTTCATTAAGATTCTCAAACATTATGCTCCAGATTTAGATTTATCCCTGCAAAAATAAAAAAATATGCGTAGGAGTAAAACGATGCGAACCAGAAATTATCAATAATTTTAGTCATTTCCTTCTTTTTATTCAGGAACAGCCCCTATCTTCAAATTTCTCCCCTGCGCCAGACTCCTCACATGATAAAAACGCATCATCTAAAATTGAATTGCAATACGAACCATACAAAATCAGGATTTGCAATTTGGAGCAAGAAAATTGAATTCTATTTCAATTCTCATCATGGCCAAACTGAATTCATTCAGGAAAAGAAATGCAGGCAAAATATCCAAAACAGACAAAGCCTCTATAACTAAAAACATAAAAAAAGCGGGCCCTCATCAGGTGCCCGCTCCATATCTTACTATCGATTCTTCAATTACATTCGTTCCGGTACTCCAATTCCCAGAAGGCTCATACCATTCTTAATGATTTCTCCAATTTGTCTGGACAGAACCAAACGGAAATCTCTCAAGTCAGTGTTCTCCTCCTTGGCGATAGGGAAATCATGATAGAACTGGTTGTACTCCTTCACAAGATCGTAAACATAGTTGGCAATTAATGCAGGACTTCTGTCTTTTCCCGCATCGCTAACCACGTTAGGGAAATCTGCAACCATTTGAATCAGGTAGGATTCCTTCTCCGAAATGGTAAGGTTCGCTATAGCCTGTTCCGGAACTGTAAGTCCTTCCTCTTTGGCTTTTCGCTGTACAGACTGAATTCGAGCATAAGTATATTGAATAAATGGTCCGGTATTTCCGTTGAAGTCAATAGATTCCTTAGGATTAAACATCATATTCTTCTTCGGATCCACTTTCAGAATGAAATATTTCAAAGCACCCATGGCTACTTTGGTAAACACTTCTGCTGCTTCCTCTTCACTGTATCCCTGCAATTTACCCAACTCATTGGACATATCACGGGCAGTATTCACCATTTCCTGCATCAAATCATCAGCATCCACAACGGTTCCTTCGCGGGATTTCATTTTCCCCTCAGGAAGCTCTACCATACCATAGGAAAGATGGTGAATTTTATCATGCCATTTGTAGCCTAATTTTCCAAGAATTAAAGACAACACCTGGAAGTGATAGTTCTGCTCATTCCCCACCACATATACATGCTCGTCGATATTAAATTCATTGAAACGTTCGTAAGCGGTACCAATATCCTGAGTCATGTAAACAGAAGTTCCGTCATCACGAAGCAGCAATTTATGATCCAAACCATCCGATTCCATATTGGCCCAAACAGATCCTGTTTCTTTCTGGTACAACACACCCTCTTCCAGGCCTTTCATAACAATGGCTTTCCCTTTCTTGTAGGTTTCCGATTCGAAATACACCTTATCGAAATCAACCCCCATCTTTTTGTAGGTTTCATCAAATCCGGCCAATACCCAATCGTTCATCTTACGCCAAAGAGCCACAACTTCATCATCGCCTGCTTCCCATTTACGCAACATCTCCTGCGCTTCCAAAAGTAGCGGAGCCTGCTTTTTGGCTTCATCAGGATGTTTTCCGTAGGCAATCAGCTGCTCTACCTCTTTTTTGTATTCCTGATCGAACTTCACGTAGTACTTTCCAACCAGGTGATCGCCTTTCATATTTGCTGATTCAGGAGTTTCACCCTCTCCAAATCGCAACCAGGCCAACATGGATTTACAAATATGGATCCCTCTGTCGTTCACCAGGTTCACCTTGATCACCTCATGACCGTTGGCTTTTAGAATCTCAGCCACAGAATATCCTAACAGGTTGTTCCGGATATGTCCCAAGTGCAGAGGTTTGTTGGTATTCGGCGAAGAATACTCGATCATCACCTTTGTTTCGTCTGCCGATTGTGGTTTGAAACCAAATTTAGGGGTTTGAACCGCTCCATTCAAAACGGAAATCCAGTATGAATTGTCAATCACCAGGTTCAAAAACCCTTTCACAACATTAAAATCAGCTACAACCTCAATATTCTCCTTCAGAAAATTTCCAATATCATTCGCAGTCTCTTCGGGTGATCGTCGGGAGAAGCGCAAAAATGGGAAAACCACAACGGTCAAATCACCTTCAAACTCTCGTCGGGTCTTCTGAATTTGTACCATTTTGTCATCTACACTTTGCTCATAGCACCCCGCTATAGCCTCAATTACCTTACTTTTAATAATACTTTCGATACTCATTGGAAATTTGTTTTAATATTGCCAAGGTCGATAGCCAGGGAATCCTCTCCCTTCGTATCTTTACAATCAACCTTGTTTAAAAAACTATATTATCAATTTGAACGGGCCTGACAAGTTAGGAATCCGAAACAACAATCTACGGAAAAAATCCTAACAAACAAGCTTTTGTCTTCAGTCTCGAAACGATTTTCCATTCATAGTCTTATCATCAATTACTACGAATCCAACTTGGAAAAGGTCTCCTTAAATATCTGAACCTGCAAAAGTAATAGGAAATAATCGAAAAGCATTCAACTAAACTAAAAAAGTCTCCCCTAATTTTAGGACAAATATTCTCCCTAATGTAACCTCCCGCTTTCTCTTCGTTTTCATATAAAATTATACTATTGTCTGAACACATCTCTCCTAAAATAATATTTCGTAACTTTATCCTTGCTAAAAAAACAGCTACTAATTCAAAATCAAACGAAGAAACCAATTCATTTCTCCCCTAATTAAAACATGGAAATGTTTTTTATTACGGGCAAACAGAACACATTCGAGACCATCCGCTTCATCATGCTAAAAATAATTGTATCAATCATCCTGTTTCTTTTCTCTATTGGCAGCAGGGCCAATACCAATCCCGCATCCCTACTTCCCATCTCAATCAACCAAACCAATCTGGAAGAGCAAAACATCAAAGCCTATCAGCTGTTCAAAACGAATCAACCCGGAGCCCTGGATCTAACTCTCAAAGTCTTCCAAAAAACAAAGGAATTGAACCGCCCGAAGCAAAAAGCTTATGCGCAACGCACACTGGGCCGCATCTATCTCTCTCAAGGTTTAAATCGCCTGGCCTTAAAAAATTTTGAGGATGCAATGAATTACTGGAACCAGGTTAATGACAGCATCCAATCGGCTTATCTTCTAACACACATTGGTGAGGTCTACCTTCAAAAATGCCACTATCAAAAAGCGAGAGATTTCTTTGAAAAATCTCTGGCCTTAAAAGAATTGACAAAAGACCGCAAGGGAATTGCTTTCACACTAAATGCTCTTGGAAATAGTTATTTTGAAACAACTGAGTACAAAACCGCTCTGGATTTATACAAGAAAGCACTTCGAATCAACCAGAAACTACACAACTTTCCAGGTATCTGCTACTCTTTGAATGCCTTGGGAAACGTACACATGCAACTCAATCAATACGATCTGGCACAAAAACATTACAACAGAAGTCTGCTGCTGGCCCAAAATCACGATCTCAAGAAAAACCTGTCCTACACCTTTCACCAGAAAGCTCTTGTTGAACAACACAAGGGAAAGCAGCAGCAAGCCTTAAACCTATTCAAATCCTCGCTCAGCTTAAGTGAGGAATGCAAGTGTCCTGTAGGAACGGCCAGGGCTACCCTTGGCATTGGAACCATATATTTTAACATGGCTCAATACGATAAGGCCACAGAACATTTTCATCAAGCCCTAAGAATCTACGAACAAATTGAAAACATCAAAGGACAAGCCAACTGTTTCTTCAACCTGGGAAAAGTCTTTTTCGAAATGAAAGACTATCCCCGTTCCCGGGAAAATTTCCAAAAAGCCTTATCCCTGAATCAAAAGTTGGACAACAAGAAAGGAGTGGCCGAGGCATACCGCAAAGTAGCCAACACTCATTTTTTTGAAAATCAAATTGACAGTACAATCATTCATTACCAGAAATCACTTAGTCTTCAAAAGGAAATTGGGAACCAAATTGGGATTGCCAATTGCTATACCAACCTGGGGCTGGTATCTGCCCGAATGAAAAAATATTCTCAGGCGGCTGAATTTTACAAAAAATCCTTGCAGATCAACCAGGAAATCAACAACCAGATGGGACTTGCCTCCATCTACAACAACATAGGTGCACTGCACAGAAGTAAAGGCCATCTCGCAAAATCCATCCACTTTCTGACAAAAAGCACGGAAATATGTGAAAAGAAAAACTACAAGCGTCTCCTGGCAGAAAATTACAAGAACTTAAGCGAGGTCTACGCCCTGGAAAAGAACTATGACAAAGCATTGTCCTTCTACCAAAAACACAACCACATTTACAATGAAATTTTCAATTCGCAAACGGAGAATCGAATCGGGTGGATTCAAATGCAATACGAAAGAGAAAAGAAGGAAAATGAAATCAAAATCCTGTCCAAGGAGCAATCCATAAAAGAGGCCAGACTAAAGAAGCAGCAACTGCTCATCATCCTTTTAAGCATCCTCATCCTGTTTGTTGCCATAGCATCCTTCGTAACCTACCGAATGTATCTATCAAAAAAACAGACCAACCAAAAATTGCGTCAGGAAATTAACGAACGTAAAAAAGCGGAGAAACTCCTGGAAGAGCATCATAAAAACCTGGAATCTTTGGTTCAAATCCGAACCATGGAACTTTTGAAAGCCAAAGAAAAAGCAGAAGAATCCGATTTACTGAAGACCTCATTTCTGGCCAACATGTCTCATGAGATTCGAACGCCCATGAATGCAATCATCGGTTTCTCCAATCTTCTTTCCCTGGATATCAATCGCAAAAAACAGGAAGAGTTCATTCGCATCATCCAGGAAAATGGCAATCTACTGCTTACCCTGGTCAACGATATCGTGGATATATCAATGATAGAATCCGGTCAGCTCAGTATCAACAAGAAAAATTTTCAAGTTTATCCCATGTTCCAGGAGCTGCACCAAATGTTTGAAGAAAAAAAGGAAGAGCTCAGCAAATCACACCTTCTGATTCGATTCAATACAGATTTAACGAACCAAACCCTAAACCTGTACAGCGATCCACAAAGAGTAAAACAGATCCTCATCAATCTTCTGCGAAACGCTTTGAAATTCACAGACGAGGGGTCCATCGAATTTGGTTACTTCCAAAAGGAAAACTTCCTCTACTTCTTTGTAAAGGATACGGGAATTGGAATCCCGGAAAAGGAAATCACCTTGATCTACGATCGCTTCCGCCAAGCCTCCAACAACGGAACAAATTACGGAGGAACCGGACTTGGACTCACCATTACAAAAAAATTGGTGGAACTACTGGATGGGGAAATATGGGTGGAATCGATCCACGGCAAGGGAAGCCAGTTCTTCTTCAAAATTCCAATCCCTGAATACACATCTACCCCATTGCCCAATAATATAATGGGAAATAATCAACCGGACCTTTCCGGAAAAATCATACTCGTAGCCGAGGATACAGAATCAAACTTTCTGTATATAAACGAAGTTCTCAAAAGAACCAAGGCAAAAGTCCTTTGGGCTCAAAACGGGAAACAAACCCTGGATTATTTCCGGAAGGAAACCCAGATCGACCTCATCCTTATGGACATTGAGATGCCCGAATTGGATGGCTACAATGCAACCCAATCCATAAAAGAGAAAAAGCCTTCGCTTCCGGTAATTGCTCAAACAGCTTATGCAATGAAGGAAGAAACCGATAAAATGCTCCAGGCCGGTTGCGACGCCTTTATAACCAAACCTTACACCGAAGAAGAACTGATTCAAGTAATAATTAAAAACATTTAGCATGATTCGAACCACGGTCCTACTCCAACTATTCATTCTGATTGCATCTTTGGGTAACGCTTTTGCCCAAAACAACGAAGGCCCCAACTATGTTGTTGTTATCCATGGAGGGGCGGGCTTTATCACTCCCGAGAAAGTAGATGCACAAAAAGCCAAAGCCTACCATGCCAATCTGAACGAAGCCCTTCTGGTAGGAGATTCCATCCTGAGCCGGGGAGGCACCTGTCTGGATGCGGTAGAAAAGGTAATCCATGTTTTGGAAGACTCGCCTCTATTCAACGCCGGAAAAGGAGCCGTTTTTACCCATCATGGCACCAACGAACTGGATGCCTCCATAATGTACGGAAAAGACAGAAATGCAGGTGCTGTTGCGGGAGTTGGCGACATTAAGAATCCGATTTCTGCCGCCCGAAAAGTGATGGAAAAATCGGAACACGTAATGTTGAGCGGTAAGGGAGCCTCCCAATTCGCCAAAGAACAGGGATTAACCATTGTAGACAGCAGCTACTTTTTCACTAAGAACCGCTGGGAATCGCTGCAGCGCATTCTGAAAAAGGAACGTAAAATGACCAAAGGTGATCGCCATGGCACTGTGGGCTGTGTTGTTCTTGACAGCTACGGCAACCTGGCAGCAGGCACATCTACAGGAGGTATGACCAATAAAAAATACGGCCGAATAGGAGATTCCCCCATAATTGGAGCAGGTACCTATGCCAATAACGAAACCTGTGCTGTATCCTGCACCGGACATGGAGAATATTTCATTCGTCTGGGCTTTGCCCGCGACATTTCAGCCATGATGGAATACCAGGGAAAATCACTTCCGGAGGCCACACAGGCTGAAATTGAAAAACTCAACCAGCTCAAGGGTACCGGCGGAGTAATTGCTGTAGACAAAAAGGGAAATGTTTCCATGGAATTCAACACCCCAGGCATGTTTCGCGGCTACCTGAAATCAACCGGAGAGAAGGAGACTGCCCTGTTTAAGGAATAAGGAAATTGTGAATGGGGAAGATTTGCAACTTCGCTGATTTGGAAACCGAAGGAGAGGATTTTGACAAGAAACTTACAACCCGGAACGTTAACTCCGTTTGTTAGTTTCTTCAAATTTTCATAAATTATTACTGCGTAAAGCAAATCGAGAAACACTCGTAATCATTCACCCCTTAAAAACAGCACTATGGAAATGGATATCAATCTAAACGGAAAATGGAAGAACCAGTACAACTCGGTAATGGAACTCAAGCTGGAAGATGATGGTTACCTCACCGGCACATTTCAAACCGGAATTGGTCGTCCCTCCTTCGATGAAAAATTTGAACTGAAGGGCAAAATCAACCAGGATGTCATCGCCTTTATGGTAGACTTTGCTCATTATGGCTCCATCGCCTGCTGGACCGGACGCTTCACTGAAGATCTTGAAGGTGAAGTAATCAACTCCATGTGGCACCTCTCCCAAAGCGAGGGCGGCGACGAGGAAAAAATGGCCAAAGCCGTACTTACCGGGGTAGGTACCTTCCGAAAGCTCTAATACCTTTGGTGGTTTAATCGAAATGGGTCTGCTTTGCAGGCCTTTTTTGTTCTCATCTACAATAACACACTACAGATTTCTCAGATTTTCTCAAATTCAGATCCCATTAATCGACATTTTACTACTTTTGGCCCCGCAAACAAAAACACCTATTTATGATCTTGCTGGAAGGCCCTTACGTTTCCGATTTTCTACTGGAAACCATCGAGAAAAATCAAATCCCTGTACTTCAGAACACAATGAGCGAATCCTTTTCCGAACGCTTTAACCTCCCCTTGTTAGATGGGAATGATTTTGCTGAACAGGTAAAGCAAACACAAAAACTCTACAGCAACTCGGAAAATGCAGTGGGTTGGATGATGGAGAACCTTTCGGATACGCCCTATCCTGAAAAAATCCAATTGCTAAAGGACAAGGTAGCCTTCCGTGAAGCCTTACAGGACATCTATCCTGATTTCTATTTCAAAGGAGTAATGGCGAGCGAATTGCCCCAAATGGATTTTGAACAACTTCCAACTCCCGTGATCCTGAAACCGGCCATTGGCTTCTTCAGCCTGGGGGTATACAAAATCAACAGCCGAAAGGACTGGAACAATGCTTTGCAGGATATTCAAACCAATCTGGACCAGGCCTCGGCCATGTATCCCGGGCAGGTAATCGACAATTCCCGCTTCATTCTGGAGCAATGCATCAATGGGGATGAATTTGCTGTTGATGCCTACTTTGACAAAGATGGCAAACCTGTTGTACTCAACATTCTGCAACACGATTTCTCGTCTGATGCAGATGTAAGCGACCGATGGTATTACACCTCTCCCGAAATGATACGGGACAAGCTGACTGTTTTCTCCCAATTTCTGGAACAGATCAACGAGAAACTGGAACTAAAGAACTTTCCCTTCCATTTGGAACTGCGCACCGATGGCACCCGGTTGGCCCCCATCGAAATCAACCCCATGCGCTTGTGTGGCTGGTGCCTCACCGACCTGATGTGGTATGCCTATGGCATCAATCCCTACGAATACTACTTGGAGGACAAGCAGCCCGATTGGGATGCAATTTTGAAGGGAAAAGAAGGAAACACCTACAACTTCATGATTCTGGATGCACCAAATGGCCCGGATCTAAACACCGTAAAACATTTCGATTACGAGAAACTACTGCAGGACTTCTCCCATCCCCTGCATCTGCGAAAACTGGATCACCACTCCTTCCCCATCTTCGGCTTCCTCTTTCTGGAAACTGCTGCAGACAAAACAGAGGAATTCCAGCGTATCCTGCATTCCGATCTAAAGGAGTACATGGAACTGGAAGTGGCAAAGGAATTGTTGTAAATCAAACACAACGGCCGTCAGGGGTTCAAAACCCTGACGGGGTTCCATACACTATTTCTTCTGCTTTGCCTCAAGTAAGGGAAGCTGCTTTTTATAGGCTTCAACATCCCAGGTCATTCCCCAGTACGAGATATAATCCTCTATTACTCCAAGCCCTACTTCTGCCCGTCTTTTGTTCACATTATCCGGATCGATAAGCGGCAGTACATAATATTCGCCCGACTCCTTATCCCGGGCCACCTGGCTTCCATAAATTTGCTTTTCCCCTTTTCGGAGAGCTACCCGATCCTCTAAAAGAGCGAGGTTTCTTGCCCTTGCATTTCCCTTTTGAACAGCCTCACGCATCATTGGCAAATATTTCTCCTGAATTTCAATGTTTGCATGCTGAATCACCAGAAACAGGGTAAGATTCCCCTTATTTCCAACAACATCAGCACCCAACCAGCCTCGTTCGTCAAGTATTTTTTGAACCTTAATTACATTAACCGAATCCTTTTGGTTAATCAGCTCCCAATGCGCCTTCACCTCCTCCGAATCCCATCCGTGCTTTTCGGCAATTTCACCCACCTGACGCCTGAAACTCTGATCCTCCCTATAAATCGTATCCAACAGAGCAACCAGTGGCTTATCCAAATACCTTTCCGCTTCCTCCTTGTTGGCCTTTACCATTGCAATCAATTGCTTCCAGCGTTGATCATCATGCAATAAATTTAGATCCGGATCGGCAGTAATATGGCCGTAATTATGATATTTGGCATCTTTGGCCAGCCGAAACAGGTGATAGAAGGCCGTATCAGTACGATTCGCCAGAGAATAGGAGCACGCAGCATTGTATCGGTCGGTGGGAGTAGCTTTTCCATCCATAAAATCAAATGCCTCCCTGTACTTATCTGCCGATTTCTGATACTCTTTGGATTTGTAAAAATGCAAGGCCTCCTTTTTTAACTCTTCGTACTTTCCTTTGTTTTGAGCAAAACAGAAATTAAGCATTAGGAGACCAACTACGACTAAAAGGGTTCTTTTTTTCATAACTATCGTTTTTTTTAATCCTACTTAGGTGAAATAGTAACTATACTGTTTCCAAATCTGACATCCCCACAACTTCTTCCCCATTACGAAAGCGGTTCTAACAACCGGGAAGAATTACCGCACACATCAAAGCTAACAAAATAATTATCCTTTATAATAAAACAAACCCCATTTTTGCCGGGAGTAGACAGTTGTAGCATCTAAAACAGAGGAAAATCCAAGAATGTGAACCACTGCAAATAAAAGATTCGAATAGAGAAGCTTGAAGAGAATTCTGCAGAATTTCACTCCTGGATGATCCATTTCCAGCGGTCCATAGCCTAATTTAGGGTTTCCATAGCCTGGTTGCCCTACTCCATAGCGATATCCTAATAAGACATAGCCCATTTCCCGTATCGCATAGTCCGAACCGCATGGTCCATAGCCCGGTTTCGTATCTCCATAGCTACTGTTTACTTATCCCGGGAAGTAAATTGATAGCCCCAAGGAAACGGAAGGGATTCCCTGGCCTTCGGGATATTGCCCTGGCAAAAAACGGGAATCTAATGCTCTTTTAGGGCCTTTTTTCGGAGTTCGGCCCTCAGGTTGCGAAAGTATTTGCTGCCGTAATGCAGCTGTTTGCTCTCCTGGCCCCTGAAAACGAAACGCCCGTACTCCCGTACCTCATCAACAGCTTGCTTAAGGTAGGTATAGGCCCTGTCGCGGTGCAACTTTGCCTCTTTGAGAGTACCTCTAGCCCCTTTTACCGCAGCCAGCAGTGCACCCAAACGAACCGACAAATCGGCTGCCCGACTCAGCAGCTCCAGATCCATACCAATGGCCAGCAAAGGCTCGGGATGTGCCCTACCCACTACCGCCAGCTCACAGAAGTCCTGAACCATATCGGCATGGCTTCGCCCCTGGGCAATGTAGTTTACCACCTTCATCCTCTCCTCGTTCTTACGGTAGGCAAAACGGAAATTGTGCAGCAATTCCCTTTTGAATTGCCGGGCCCGGGGCAACTCCTGCTTCCATTCCTGTTCGGCAGCATCCAATTCGTAACGTTCCGAATTCCACTCGGTTTGAGCATACCTTAGCGCGTTAATCCGGACAGGCAAAGTCTCCACCAAAGACAGATCCAACCCCGATTTCTGCAGAATCGCCCTGTCCTTTTCGGCATAATACAGCAGGTTGAGGGCCTCCTGCAGGTAAATCTTTACAGGCATATTGGGGCTCTTCACCTGCTCTCGGGGCAAGGCCATCAGGGCATCCAGCTGAGACAAAAAATCGTCGCGATTATCCATGGCTATGTATAGGAAAGGTTGGAAAAATATTCAATCAACAAACAATCTTTAAATTAGTTACAATTGAGTAGATTGTCAACAAAAAATCAGGGAGGGGGATCAGTAAAAAGATGATTTTTTTCCCATAAAACCACTCAAATCCATCGGAACCGTATTCTAAAACCATAATCCCAACCAATAAAAGGACAAAAAAAAGGAGCTGCTATAAAAGCAGCCCCTCCTACATTTATCCTTAATCCTCAATTCTAGAATTTGTAGGTAGAAATCAAGTGATTCTTTTCGTTAATCACCACAACATTGTCCACCTCATCAATCAGGTAATTGGGAGTTTTATCCTTCAATTCAATTTCCACATCTGTTTCCCCGGTCTTTTTATTCACCTTATAGATAAAGTGTTTAATCGGAGCCCCCTTCTCATTTATCTTGGTAACTACGAAGCGATGGTCTTTAATTGATTTTGAATTGGAATATCTGCGTTTGGTAATTTCGAAAATTGGTGCCATACCTCCGTCGGTTGTTCCCAGGTACAACCCGGCCACAACTGAAGCTTCCGAAGTACCATCTGTTTGATCAAAAGAGGTTCTGTAAGCTCCATTGGATAAAGAGGACAGCATTTTTATATTGGCCAGGTTTCCATCGATATCAAAATCAACCCCAGCAATAAACAAACCAATCTGAGCCAAATGCTTGAATCCTTCCAAATCGGAAGCTGGCTCGTAGTATTTGGTGTATTTTACCTCTCCCGATGGAGTAAGCAAAGACAAATGCTGACCGGTATTCAGCAAATATCCGGCACCATCAACATATTCGGCAAGCAGTGGCGTTTTTCTCTTCACATGCTCCAACTCTACGTCCTCTGCAAAAAGATCAATATGACCGGTCTTCAGATCAAATTTATACCCCTTTTTGTTCTCGAAAAGAATAATTTTATCCTCTTTCTCGTCATAAGTTACAGCAGGAATCGCTTTAAATTTTACATCTCTCTTCCATACGTCTTTTCCTTTTTCATAATCCAAAATGTTGGATCTCTCGGTAGAGATGTACAGCACCCCTTTATCGGTAGGGGTTACATAATAGGAGTAACCTTTCACCTTACTTTCCCAGTCTTTTTTTCCATCCTGGTTAACCAGGCAAATCGATCCCTGCTTTTCGTTTTTCCCGATGGCAATAAACCCCTTTTCATGAGCAATTACCTCTTCAAGATAGTCGATCTTGAAACTTCTCTTCCACTTAAAATCGTTTGTTTTTGGATTGATAATATTGAATCCTTCGGTTTCCACCAGAATCAAATTATTATCATTATCAGGTCTTACATCAATCAGAGTTCCCTTCAATTTCAGTTTTCCGGGAGTAATATCTTTACCACTAGCGGGATCAAGTACTTTCAGTTTTTTTGACTTTTTTACCCCAACATACAGGCTGTTGTTGATTTCAGAGAACACTAAGGCATTAATTTTCTTGTTGGCTTGATATTTCCAAAGGATTTCACCGTTGGTAGAATTCACCGCAAAAATCTGATCCTTAACGCCAATAATTAGGTTGTTATCCTTATTAAAAATAGGTCCATGGTCAACAAATGTTCTTCTGGAAAACTTTTTGATCATACTCTTGGCTTCACCCAAATCAGCAATCCAGGTCTTCTCCCAGTTTCTGAGACTGAAACAAAGAACTTTCCGCTCATCTCCTTTCATAACTTCAAAAAGGATATTTCCCCATTCAGGATACATAGTAAAATCCTTGATACGAACTCCATCATCCTTGGTATCGTACAAAACTTTACCATTGCTGGAATTAATCAACAAACCCCGAACCTTACCCACTACAGGAGCATATTCCACATAAAAAATAGGAAGCCCGTCGATATTCATAAAAGTATTCTTATCAATGGCCTTCAGCTCTTTATTGTGCCAGCGAATTTCACCCGTTTCATTGTCCATTGCAAGCAGTCCTTTTGCACCTGCAGCAATAATGTATCCATCATTGGATTGCTTAATCCACCCAACTTCGTACAATGCTTCCCGAAGGTCGACTTCCCAAAGCTTCTTCTGCGAGTAGCCGTTGGAAAAAATTAGCATACCCAAAACAATCAGAGTCAAAATTTTCTTCATAAATAGATGATGTTAAGTTAAAATATAGAGACATTAAATTATTTCGTTAAACAATCATGTGACTAACAACCTCTACATTTATCTTCTACACATCATCACACTAATCAGACTCACAAACATAACAATTTTAACAAAATATCCCCATAGTAAATACAACATTACTAAACCCGGAATTAATTGACCGTACAAATAATCAAAACCGCTGGATTCGCGTTCCTTTTGCCTGTCTGAAATTCTGTTTGTGTACAACCTATATCTTCTATCATCTTTTATATTCAATAGCTCCCGTGATCCAAGTTCCGTATTGGAGCTCTACAAGAAATATTAGCGTCGAATCCGATTGTCTGATTTGCCTACCACGGTAAACCTCTTGTACAGGGTATTGCCCTGCTCATCCATCAGGGTAAGAAGGTGGCTTCCCTCATCGGGACTGAGCTCCCGCTGGTGCAACTGGCAGGTGGTGCCAAGATATTCCCCGTCCAGATGCCAAAACACCTGAGCATCCGGATCGTGATGAGCCGCTTCAAAAACAACTTTACCCCGGGTACCATCCAACTGCATGGGCACAAATACCCGGTTATTCTCACGGGGATAGATCAGTTCCATCACCTGCTTCCCGCGAGTTCCCCTGCAATCCTCCCGGTAGGGAGGTAGAGGACGGTAAAGGGGATTGCGCTTCTTGTAGTACCATTCCATCACCGGAGGCAGTACAAACCACCCCCTATGCACCATTTGGCTCACCGCTTCACAATTAGAGGTAACCCGATAGCGTTTGGAGGCATCCAGGTGCACCAACCGATGGTAGGGACAAACTTTAGTATCCAAGCCAGACCGGGGCACCCAAAGGGTATCGGTAGTTTCGCACCAGCGGCCGGCACGGTGTCCGCTCTCCCTGCATACCGCAATCTGCTCCATCTCTTCGGTGGGCGCCTCAAACCAGGGGGAATTGGGCAGCAGGTCGAATACATCAAACATTACGGGAGCAGCAACACTCACTCCGGTTAAACCAGGTCGTCCCTCGCCGTCCCCATTGCCTACCCAAACACCTACTACATAGTCCGGGGTAGCTCCAATAGCCCAGGCATCGCGAAAACCAAAACTGGTTCCGGTTTTCCAGGCCACTGGACGTGAAGACGAGAAGGATTGCCAGCCACTCTCCCCATCAGGTCGGTTTACCTCCAGCAAGGCTTCAAAAGTTTGGTAGATGGAAGCCGCTCCCAAAAGACTATGCGGTTCCTCTCGTCCCAAAGGCACTGAATCGATCAATTGATAAACCGGTTTTCGAATGTCATTGGCAAAATAGCCTCCGTCGTACCGGTTGTAATGGTTCAGAGTGCGGGCCAGTCCGGCATAGATTCCGCAAAGGTCCCACAGCTTTCCTTCGGCTCCCCCCAGAATCAGGGACAAACCGTAATGCCCGGCGGGACGGTTCAAGGTGGTCATTCCAAGCTTTCGCATCAGGTGATGAAAACGCTCAATTCCATGCTCTCTCAACATTCTTACCATGGGAACATTCAGGGAACGGGAAAGGGCCTCATTGGCCGGTACGGCACCATCGTAGCTCAGATTAAAGTTCTTGGGCGAGTAGCCGGCGATCTGGGTGGGAATATCCGCAACCAGGGTATGAGGCAACAGCTCCCCCTCGTTGAGCATACTGGCAAAAAGGAAGGGTTTGAGCACACTTCCCGTACTTCTTAGGGCACGAATTACATCCACCTGATTGCCGTGAAGCTCCTCTCCCCTACGCCTGGTATTCCCCACATAGGCACGAGACTCACCGGTTTCCACATCCAGTACCAGTACAGCCATGTTATGGATCTGGTTGGCTTCGAGCCGGATTTGGTGCTTTTGGACAATGTTGTTGATACGCTGCTGCAATCCATAATTCACAGAGGTTTGAATCCGCTCGCCCCGATGCTCCTTATGTACCCGGTCCAACAAATGCGGGGCCAGGGAAGGCAGGGAATGAATCCGGGAAGGCACCTGCTCCAGTTTGGATAACTGACAGGTGGTCCCATCTATGATACCCTCCTCCTCCAAACGATCCAATAGTCGGTTGCGCTTATTCCGAAGTTGCTGGTTGTTTCTTCCGGGATAGATTAATGACGGAGCATTGGGCAATACGGCCAGGGTTGCAGCTTCGGCCCAGGAAAGTACACGGGCAGAACGGCCAAAAAACCTCCAGGCTGCTGCTTCCAGCCCCACCACATTCCCACCAAAAGGAGCATGGGATGCATACAGGGCCAATATTTCCTTTTTGCTGTAACCCAGTTCCAGTCGAAGGGCCTGTACCATTTCCACCAGCTTTTGGTAGATATTTCGGGCTTTTCCCTTTCGGGAGATTCGAATCAGCTGCATGCTTAAGGTACTTCCTCCACTTACAACGTGCCCGGCTTTCAGGTTTTGGATCATGGCTCGCCCTAGTGCAACCGGATTCACCCCGGGATGGTAGTAAAAGTACTGATCTTCGAAAGTCAGAAGGGCCTGCTCAAACTTTTGGGGTACCATTTCCGTTTCCGGGAAACGCCATTGTCCGTCACTGGCAATACGCGCCCCCAGCAGTTTTCTTTCGCGGCTGTTAATGATGGTGGAGGTGGGATCCCTGAACAATGGAGATGGAAGGCAAAGCCAAAAGGCAAGAACCATCACCAAAAGGGCCAGGAGACCCAAACGGCATCTCCAACTTCTACAATATTCTCTTCTTTCCACAATTTTTACCATCTCCGCTATACCCTCTTTGTATGCCTTCGTGATTCCTTTGTGCCCTTAGTGGTTAAATTTTACTACAAGGAGCACAAAGGATTTTCACAAAGAGCAGTAAGTTGTTTTATTTCACTACCTCCACCCATCGGCCAGGCTTACGGGCATGGATACGGTTATCGTACATGGCCTCGCAGGATACGGTAGGCAGGTAAAATTTGCCCACATAAGCGGCATTTAGGGTAATGGTAAAGGTTTTGCTCTTGTTCCGATCCAGATCGAAATAGGTATACACCCGATCGTCGCGAATATCCTGATAGGTGGGCTGGTCGGCTTTCTCTACCGCATCTACATCACCAAAACGGGTATTCACGATCTCCCATCCCGACGGGAAAATCTGGGTCAGAGCCATCTGCTGGTAGTTCTCCATCAGGCCGGGATTCTCAATCCGCACCTCAACCTTAAAATCGGTTCCCTGCTGCAATTTGCTCACATCAATGGAATTCCCCTTCATATCCTGATAACTGATCTGTAGCTTCAGGTTCTTCTCTGCTGCAGTTTGATCCCCCGTTACAGGAATTCCACTCAAACTGACACGGGCGTATAGCACTCCTTCCGATTTGTTGATCAACTGAACCGAAGGTTTTCCTGCTTTCAGCTCCAGCGGTATCTGAACCACCGGACGGTCGCTTGATATCTCCTCTTTTGCACCATTATTCAAGGCATAAGCAAAATCCAATTTGCTTGCATCGCCCGATCCGACAAACTCGGACATGGCCAACAAACAGTAAGCAGTGGTTTGTGTACTCATCCAGCTATCACCCGAAAGTTCGGACGACAGCTTTTGAACCAAAGGAAAGGCTTCCGTTCTTCGATTCAGTAAACTCAGTGTTTCCAGAATCATGGCCCGGTCCCTGGTATCGGAACCAAAAGTACCGGAATGCTCACGATAGGGTTTTACATCGGTACCCAGATTATCAATTAATCTTTCAGCTACTTCCTTTTGGCCAATCATACGATAAGCCGCAGCCAGTCGCCACTTGGCATTCATCGACAAGGAATTCTGTTCCCGCAACCGGTTCATGGATGCTAAATCGGGTACCTCGGCCAAAGCCAGAGTATACAAACGGTAGGCCTGCAACAGATCGTTACCATGATAGTAAACTCCTCCTCGATAGGAGGAAGCATTCTCCCAGCTTTGAGCCGCAGATTTCTGATAACGCAACCAGGCCGACTTCAGGCCAATGGGCAAAGTATAGCCCATCTCCTCGGCTTTCAGCATGAAATGACCTGCGTAACTGGTTCCCCAGTCGCTTACATAGTCGCTTCCCGGCCAGTAGCTAAAGGCACCATTGCTCAACTGAAAACTCAACAAACGACTCAGACCTGCCCGAATGTTATCAGCCATCTCGGTCTTCTTTTTAGCATCCAGATCCACCACCTTGTCCAGGAAGAGTTGTGGGAAAACCGCTGAGGTAGTCTGCTCGATACATCCGTGAGGATAATCGATCAAATACTCTAAACGACGACCAAAATCGATGGGCGGAATACTGGACAGCTCCAGAACGCCCCGGTTGGTTCCTTCCATTCCAGGCAGATTCAGCACCTGATCCCAACTTTGCCCCGATGTCAACAGGGTATCACTAAGGTTCACCACTCGAGGGTTGGGATTGCGAACATCCAGTTCAATATCATAAGTTGCTTTCACATCTCCACTTTGAGCCAGTACTTTCACACGTGCCACTCCCAAACGGGAAGCTACTTTCAGATCAAAATTCACAACCTGCTCCCCGGTTTTGTCAAAGGCAATGGTTTTTTGCACTTCCCCCACGGGTTGCAGGTATTCATTGGGCTCAATCTTTAGTTTTACATTCTTCACCTTGGGATCCATGGCAAAAACCGTTACCGGAAGCTTAACACTTTCGCCAGGCCCAACCACTCTTGGCAGAGTAGCCAAAATCATCAAGGGCTTGCGTACCTGTGTCGTTTTCTCTGCAGAACCGTATGCCCCCCTGTCTCCAGCGACCACCATGGTACGTACCGATCCTACATAGTTGGGCATGGTAATGCGATGTTTTTTCGTATCACCGGGATAAAGGGTGTAAGGGCCGTAGAATAGTACCACCGGTTTGAAACGATTGGCTTTGGCTTGCTTTTTCCCTTTCAGATCCTCATCACCACCAATGGCAAAAGCCTTCTCCAAACGAGCTCCAAAAGCCCCCATCACCATATCGTACATGTCCCAGGTTTTCACGCCGAGGGCTTCACGGGCATAGAAACGGTTCCAAAGATCAGGCGTTTTGAACCGGGTCAGATCCAGAAGACCATCATCTACCACAGCAAGGGTATAGGTCATGGCCTTACCATCCTTCTCAGATACCATCACCTCAAATTCTTTCTCGGGCTCCAGAACATCCGGCATTTTGATTTCCGGAGTTAATCTGGTATTGGGATCCTCCACCAGGATAGGGATTACCCCATACATCCGGATAGGCAGGTCATTTTCGGTTTGGGCATGAGGTTGCACCAAACTTACATGAACGTAAGCATTGGGAGCCATCTCCGGGGTTACTTCAAAAGAGAATTCCGATTCCCTCGATTGTGTATTCACCCAGAAAGCCTTCAGAACACTGGCTCCTGTCTCGATACTCACCAGGGCCTTGCCCGATTTGGAAGAAGGAATAGTCACCGTAGCCTTCTCACCAACCTGGTACTTCTCCTTGTCGGAAGTAAAGGAGAGCATTGTAGCATTGCCGGGCATCCCTTCGGGGGTTCGGCCGTACCACTTGGAAAAGTAGGCGGTTACTCCCGTGGAGTGTCCGCTTTCCGGATCGAAAACACGGATCAGGTAGCGGCCGTAATCCCGCCAATTGCGGTAGTTAATCTTTAGATCAAAACTTCCCTTTCCATTTACAGTTGCTACCCTTTGGCGTGAAACCACTCTTGTAGAGGAACGGCCAATGTAGGAGGCCAGATTCTCTTCGGAAGCATCCCACCACCATCGCCAATCAATTTTATATACTTTTACTTCCAGTTTCTTTCTGCTTACCGGATTCCCCTCAGCATCCACCGTAGCCAATTGAATTTTATGATTGGTATCGGTAAGATACCAGCCTCGCTTCGATTCGGGCATGCGCAATCCCACAAAGGATTTGTAGGGAGCAAAAGGAACACCCTGCATATCAATACTGAATTCACCCCCCTCTTCAAATACACGGGTAATAAAGCTGGCGCGAAGCATCCCAGGTGCCGATTTGTTGGCCTTCAGGTTCAGATCCACTGATGCTTTTCCCCCCTGATCAATACGACCATCAAAGATCACCTGCTCATCGGCATAGAACTCCTTGGCGGGATCGTCGAAATCGTAACGAGGATAGCCCTTGAATGAAGTTTTACGGGGAGCCATTCGCAAACTGATGTTGGCTTTCATGTTACGTGCAATTGCCCCATGCAGCCATTTTACTTCCAGCTTTGCTTTCTGATTGGAAGTCTTGGCTTTCAATAGTTCCGCTCCAAAATCAAGGTTAATCTTCAAACGATTGGGCTTAACCGTCTCAATCTTAATTTGCTTTGTGAAAGTAGCTCCTCCCACCTTGATACGTGCTAGCCAGTTTCCTGTTTGTGCCTCTGGTTCGGTTGCGGTCGCAAAACTGTAGAAGCCATTGGCTCCGGCAGTACTTACTCTATGCACTACGGTTTGTCCCTGGGGATTGATCAATTCAAACACTACAGGATGGTTCTCAGGCAGTAACTTTTGGGTATCCTCCAATACGAAGGTGAGAAACAACTTGTCGCCGGGACGCCAAACACCACGCTCTCCGTAAATGTATCCTTTGATGCCTTTCTGTACAACCTGTCCGCCCACATCAAAATTACTAAGCGACAATGCCGATCCATCATCCAACCGAAGGTAACCGCGTTGGTTCCCTTTTTTAGCAACCAGCAGAAAGGGTTTTCGATCCAGCTGCACTGTCGCAAGACCATCCTTATCGGTTTTTCCTTTGCCCATGAGTTGATTCTGGTAGTTGTATACCTCCAGTTCTACGCTTTGCTCCGGCTCTGCGCTGATCAGGTTGGAAACCGCAAAGGTGATGGACTTGTCATTGCCGGATTTGGCAATCAGTCCCAAATCGGAGGCGAACAAGTTTCGGCTAACAAATCGATCATTATTGTAATAGGATACATGGCAAGGATTGTTTCTCTCTCTCCAGGTATAACCATCGGGATAGTAATAGGATTCATACCATCCGGGCTTATCCCAGTTGTCCAGTTCTTTCTCCAGTTCCTGCTTTGCCACAACCTCATCCAAGTTGGTCATATTCTCGTTCTCTTCCTCATCCATTTGGCAGGCATAGAGTGCATAGCTTTTGCGGAAACGCAATTCCACCCGGTAAATGGCACCGGGATTCACATTGATATAGTTGGCAACATCAAGAGTGTAGGCATTCCATTTGCGAAGATCCACAGCCCGATTGGTCCCCAGATCGAGGCGTTTTTGCAGAATCAACCGGCCTACCTGCTTCAAGTCGCTGGATCCACCCATGCGGTTGTCCTGTAAAAAGCGGGGCACGTTGTTCTCGAAAATCTCAATTACGCGAAGGTCCACCGCCTTCAAACTCACTGCCTCAAAAGGCAGAATCAGCCCATTGGAGGCAGGTACAATCACCCCTTTGCCAATCAAGCGAACCGCGGGTTTTATGTCCTCAAAGGTAAGCTCCAGCTTTTTGCTTTTTCGCAGAGCAAAATCCATCACATTGCGTATTCCCTCCTCCAAACGAAGGGTTTTGGTGCCCGAAAGACGATATTGGGGATAGGCCTTCACCTCATTGCCCTCGATAATAAATTTCAAAGAGGATTGTCCTTCAATTCGGATCAATCCATCCAGCTTCTGATCCTTCTTCAGGGGGTCGGAGAAACGAATCAAAACATATTGTTCCGGCTGCTGCACCACACGAGCTTCCATCAATTTAAATACATTCAGGGCTGGGATTTCAACATGCTTGTCGCCTTTTTCGTTCACATCAATGGGACTTCCATTCCATTTCAGTAGCAATTCTCCTCTATCCTCCTGTCGTGAAATACTGTCTACTACAAAATGATGCAGCTTGCCATCAGTAGAATGCATCCATCGGATAGATTTATTCTGCCCATTCAAACTGGCCTTCAATACTCTCTCAATACGGTTTCCATCTATCACATCGGCAGTGGTAAGATATCCCTTGTATTTCTGCACCTCCATATCATTTTTACCATAGGATTGCAGTCCCTCTCCAGTAAAACTAAAGCTCTGCTTTATGGTCTGAAAATTGAACTTTAGCTTCGAATACCTGGAAGGAACCTCCATCAACTCCGATAGTTTAAAGTTTACCTGGTATTGTTTTCCTGAAGCTAAAGCACTTTCGGGCCGAAACTCAATGGTACGCAAATCTTTCCAGTAGGCTTTCCCCTTTACCTTGGGGGCAAAATTGAACAATGCAGCCTTGATTTCCTGACCGGGTTCAATGGCCTGTTCGTAATCTTTTGCCAAGCGGATTCGGATCACCGATTCGGCCGAAACCACACCGGAAGTAAAAGCCGTAACATACTGTCCAAATCCCGGATCAACTTTTGATTTAACTTTCCCTTTGTCCTTACAGGAAAACATCGCTACAAATAAAACAGCAAGCGAAATAACAATCTGGATTCTTGTCCTCATTATGAAATAGATAAAATTTTGCAAAATCATGTATACTTCTAACTTCGGTCCCGCTCTCTCATCCCATAAGCTTCAGATCAAAGTTAAAATACAGTATTTATAAATTCAATGGTACTGGCAGCTATCGAACTTAGCTTATCATTAACTATAAAATTAGATGCTACAAAGTTCTAAAAAACTTAATTACCATTATCAATAAACATACCATCTTTTTTATGTTTTTTCTCGGCTCGCCCTGATTTTCCACAAAAAGATTGATCTACAGCACCTCCATCTTACTGAGGAACAACTCTTCGGACATTTAAGCTCTGAATAATGTCCTCCCGCCTATTTTCACATAAAAAATTGAGAATCATACAATTTTTCATTCTCTTTTTATTAAATTCAGAACGACAAACTTAAAAGCAGCATATCAATGAAATTAAACAGTCCACTCCTTTTCCTGGGAATATTTCCGGGAAACAAAAATGCCATGAATATTCTTGAACCTATTTGTGAAAAAGAAAAGAGCTTCTCCACCCTTTTTGATATGGAGGAACTATTTCTAATTGAGGGTCCGGACCAACTGCTCCACAATCCCCATTTTTGTCCCTACCTTACAGATTCGCAATGGACGAGAGACAAATGCAAACTATGTGAAAAAACATGTCTGGATGAATAATCCCCAACGGAAAAGGGGCTGTCGAAACAATATCGACAGCCCCTTTTGTTATCAAGGTATCCTAATTTTATTGATCCTACCTACCGGCAATGAACCATGGATTGGTTAAATCCTCTTTATTGTATTTCAAAGATTCGGGAGAATTGTGCAAACGAACGGAATATCCTGCAGCCTCCACAATGGCCTGCCCTGCCGCAATATCCCACTCCATAGTTGGTGCAAAACGCGGATACACATCGGCCAATCCCTCTGCAATCATACATAGCTTCAAGGAGCTTCCTTTGGATACAAACTCCACATTTCCATTCTCCTCTTTCAATTGATCAATGAAAGCTTTGGTCTCAGCATTCATGTGGGAACGAGATCCGACCATAGTGTAAGCATCCGTCTCATGCGCTACAGGCAATGATTCTCCTGAAGAAATCAAATCATCCAGGCTTCCTTTCCATTCTTGAATTTCTTTCCACCGAAACGCCCCCAATTCCAGATCTCCAACATACAATTGGCGATAAACAGGAACATAAATAACCCCACAAACCGGCTGATTGTTTTGCACCAATGCGATATTCACCGTGAACTCATCATTCCGCTTAATGAATTCCTTGGTTCCATCCAAAGGATCTACAATCCAAAGGGTATTCCAATCCTTTCGTTCCTCAAAACTCAATTCCTTTCCCTCCTCACTCAACATAGGAATTCCAAGAGGCTCCAACACCGCTGCAATGGCTTCATGAGCCATACGATCGGCCAGGGTCAATGGGGAATCATCCGATTTTAACTGAACTTCAAAATCATCAGAATGATAAACTTTTAAAATCTCCTGTCCGGCATCCAAGACAGCTTTAATAGCTGCCAAAAGCAATTCTTTTCGTTGTTCTTTATCCATACTCTAATTCAATACACTGCATCAAAAGGTACAGCTCTAAATATCTTTACTATTATTATCTGAAACTATAGAAAATATATGTAGCCTAATACCAAAACGGTGATTACCATATAAAGCATTGTTAAGGGAAATCCTATGCGGAAAAAATCCTTAAAGGAATAACCTCCAGGTCCATACACCATCAAATTCGTTTGGTATCCAATAGGGGTCATAAAATTAGCTGCGGCGGCAAAAGCTACAATCAGTACAAATGGTTCCGGGTTCAATTGCAATCGAAGGGCCATCGCCAGAGATATTGGAAAAATAATAGCAACCGCTGCTTTATTCGTGATGTAAGCTGCCAAAACTGAAGTAATCAGGTAGATTCCAAAAAGAACCCCTATTTTTCCGAGAGGAAGAAAAACCGTAATTAACAGACCTGCTATCATCTCAGCCAAACCGGACTTAATCATAGCCGTTCCAAAAGCAAGGGAAAGAGATATAATCATGGCCAGATTGAAATCCAGACTTGCAGCAATATCCTTAGGATTCGAAATCTTCAGTGCCAACACAACGATAATCAAAACAATCAGACACATAAACAGGGGAACAAGATTCAGGGCCGACAACAATACCGACAAGCCCATTCCTCCCAGCAGCAACCAAACTTTATAGGATTCCTGCTTCCGAAATTCACGAATTTTAGAAATAAAGTAGAAATCCTGAACCCGATGGGTTCGGTCGACAAAATCCTCCTCTCCAAGCAGCAGCAGAACATCTCCGGCTTTCAGTTTCACATTTCCAATTTTCCCACTTACCCTTTCTCCGTTTCGATGGATACCAATAACCGCAGCATCGTACTGTCCTCTAAAATTAGCCTCTTTAACAGTTTTAGATATTAGAGTGGAATTATGCGAAACCACAATTTCGATAACTTCTGTATGTTTTTTATGAGGTAACATCCCCAATGAAGGAAGAGACAACCCAGAATTCGGATGAATCAAATCGGCTATGGTCTCCGTATCGCCGGCAAAAAAAAGTCGATCCTCTGCTTCCAACTGAAAATCGGCCGAAACTGCAGATACCCGAACACCACCTCGAATCACTCGAAAAAGGTACAAGCCCTTTAAATTTCTCAGATTTGCCTGTTCGATGGTTTGGCCGATCAAATTTGATTTTTTCTTTACCTGGGCTTCAACAATATATTTTCGGGCATTTTCCGAAAACTCATCCATGGCATCTACTTTATCGGGCAGTAGACGGTCTCCAAAAATCAAAAGGTAGATAAATCCAAGTACCATCATAGGGATTCCCACCCAGACAAAATCAAACATATCAAGAGATTCCAGATCCGGAATCACCTTCTGGTCCATCACCATCCCATTCACAATAAGGTTGGTGGAGGTTCCTATCAGAGTAGCACATCCTCCAAGAATTGCAGCATAAGACAAGGGAATCAACAGTTTGGAAGGGGAAACATTGTTTCGTTTGCACCAACTATGAACGTAGGGCATCATCACCGCCACCAGTGGTGTATTGTTCAGAATAGCTGAAAAACTACCCACTAAACCCATCATCCTCATCATAAATCCACGATAACTTTTCGCTCGCTGAAAAATCTTATCGAACAAAATCTCAATCAACCCCATCTCGCGAATTATATCGCCCAAAAGCAAAAGCATCATAATCACCATTACCTGCTCATTGGCGAAACCACTCAAGATTTCCGACGGGGTAAGGATTCCAAAAACCCCCAGCACTACCACTCCAATCAGAAAGGTAAATGCAGGGCCAATCCATCCTTTATAAAAGGAAACAAGAATGAAAAGCAGCACAACAGACACTACAACGGCCTCATAGTAAATCATATATTCGCAAACTAGATGAATGGGTTCAAACTACGAATATAAGGAAAAATTAACACTTGGAGGCTTACACTCCTCCCCTCGACGTTAAAAAAACTTAATCTTGGTACAACTTAACATCATGTATTTCACTTAATCCTTGCATCCCTAGATTTCTAAAATAAACCTCTTACATTTGGCTTCCAAAATTCAATATCTGAAAAAATGCACACATTACACCCCACTCTGATACAAAAACAATACAAATCCGGGGAGATAGAAATTCAAGTAAAAATACAGCAACTCCCCACTTCCGACCTATATCCATTTTTAGATCCACAACGTTTCAATTCTTACTGCAGGGAAGGATGTCCCAATCATTCCAAGAAATGGACCTGTCCCCCTTATTGCCCTCCATTCGAAGAATACAGCCAATACAATCCTTTTACTTGTCTCATTCTGTTTTGCTGCAAAGTGAATCAATTCCCACAGGCAGAAGGTAAAGACAGAAGCCTTGAAGTCTACAACTTTACAAAAGAGACACTTCAAGCCTGGCTTCGCGAACAGGAAACTAAAACCGGGGGAAAAATGATCGCAGCCAACAGTTGTGAAATTTGCAAAACCTGCAGCGTAGAACACAACAATCCCTGTCATTTTCCCGATCAACACCGCTACAACTTAGTGGCTTTTGGTTTCAATGTAAATTCAATACTGGAAACCTATTTCGATCATAAAATCCAGTGGTCCGAAGCCAACAAAGAGCCGGAATATGTAACCAGTGTTGGTGCCTTGCTATTTGACCGATCTGTACCCGAAGAGCTTCTCTCGGATTTGATTCGATAAGCATTTAAATGACTCCAAAACACAAATTTCAAGTCACAACCTTTTGTAACTAACTTCTTCTTTGGGGTCAATTTTCCTTTGGAGTGCTCCAAGCCCAATGTTATGTAGCCACTTATTCTTACACCTTCAAACGCTCCTTAAAAGGAAGAAAAGTCATAAAATCGGAATGATGCACAATATAGGCTTCAGTGGAACGCTTCACCATATTCCCCTCCCCTGCATGGGTGGCGATGATATGACAAACCTCCGGGGGCAAATCACACTCCTCGGCAAGAGCAACCCCTGAGAAAGGATGTCGAAGGTACTTTCCATAGGACCCCTGAATGGCTTTCCCATTTTCATCCAGCACATACTCCAGAAGTTTTCCTACGTCACAAAGAATAGCTCCTGAAATCAGGACATCCATATTTACCGGCAGTCGCTCTTTAAAAAAAAGATTCATTTTCACGCCACTTTCCCGAGCCACATGCACCACACACTGCTTATGATCCATAAAACTCACTTTCAAGTCGGGACCACAAAGCAGAGTAAAAGGGATGGTGTTTAAATCTTCAGCGGAAAGCACACTTCGTTCCAAAGCCAATTCCCAAACCCGTGTCGTTTTTTCTCGTAGCCCCTCATCCTGTATCCATTCCAATTCGGGCCACAATTTCTTAACAATATCCTTCATAAGATTGGTATTAAGTATAATCGTTACTACAGGAATTGGGAGGCTTGTAATCCGCTAAAGAGACCTAAACACCAATTCCATTCAATCCATTTTTTATCATTCAATTGCCTCCTACAATTTGGCAATTATGGCATCGGACATTTCTTGCGTAGAGGCTGCTCCCTTCTCCACCACATCGGCACGACCCGACATTTTTTTCATATCGTAAGTTTTCACGATTCCTTCCTCTATCACTTCTGCAACAGCTTTGCGCACTCTACCAGCAATTTCAATCTCTCCAATATAATCCAGCATCATGCAAGCTGATTCAATCATGGCTATTGGATTCACAATTGATGTTTCATAACCTGCATATTTGGGAGCAGAACCGTGTGTAGGTTCAAATACTGCCACTCCTTCATCACTCATCTGTGCGCTGCAGGCAAAACCCAAACCTCCAATCAAACCGGCAAAGGCATCCGATACGATATCTCCAAACATATTACCGGCGACGATCACCCCGTAATTCTCAGGGTTCTTGGTCAGCCACATCATTTGAGCATCAATATTGGTATTCCATAATTCGATTTCAGGGAAATCACTCCTCTGGATCTCCTGGGCTAATTTGAACATCATTCCGGAAGTTTCACGAATCACATTAGGTTTCTCACAAACGGTAACAGATTTGTACCCATTCTTCCGGGCATAACTGAAAGCAGCCCTCAAAATACGCTCCGTCCCCTTTTTCGTAAAAATACGAGTAGACACCGACAACTCACTTCTGGGGACATCCCCGAAATTCTTCACGAATTTAGGATGACTGGTCAAGGCGGCATACACCCGATCATCAGGATCGCTCCACTCTACTCCACCATACAAACCTTCGGTATTCTGACGGAAAATGGCAACATCCACCATGGGCTCATCAACGCTTCCATTTGGTCCTCTGCGAATAAAGTTCAAAGGATTTCCCTTGTAGGTCTTACAAGGCCGAATGCAGATATCCAGGTTAAAATATTGACGCAAACCTACAATGGGACTGGAATAGACCAAACCTTTGTTTTGAAGCTCAGGTGCTAATTCAGCTGCTGCATCATCTTTGGGTTTTGAAGTGATGGCACCAAACAAGCCAATTTTGTACTCCTCCAACAATTTCAGGGTCCGTTCGGGAAGCGGGTTTCCCTCCTTGCACCAAAAGGCCCATCCAATATCACCTTCCACATAATTGGCTTCAAATCCTGCAGCAGTTATTACCCGAATGGCTTCATCAAGTACTACACGTCCTATTCCATCTCCGGGCATGACAACGATTGTTCTTTTTGACATAGCGATAAGATTTACAATATTTGGGGTTTGAGAACTTCTTCTCCTATAAATATAAAACATTGTTATTGTTTAACTTCTGAGAATTCAAACTTTTTTTTGTTCGATTTAGTTTTTCCCAATAAAAAAGGCACTCTGTCCTAAATTAGGACAGAGTGCCTTTTCCAATTGTACGATATTTTACTTAACCGTGAGACTCGAACTTATCAGTCGTTAACAACTGATAAGTTGTAATCTGTTGTCAATATAAGTTGATTTTTAAAAGATGTTTTCTTTACAGCAATTACATGTAGTGTTTTCTTAATAAAATTTCCTCGAGGAATAGAGGTCCGAATAATTCCTACTCCCTTTTCGGTATTAATTGGAGCCAAATGAGCTTTTACATTTTGGGGAAGATAAACACCGTCAAGCAATTCCCCAATATAGAACTGAACCTTAGAAGATTCATCGGACAATCGGAACTTAACAAGATATTCGTTGGATTGTGCCAAAAGATCAACTGTTTCAACAACTATTCGAGGTTGCTTCTTCAAAAATCCCTTGTTGGAATATTCCTTAAGCCCCTTAGCAGGCATATTGTTCCTATATAAAATCTCAGCTTTCAAAACCCCATTCCCCCAATAGAATTTCTGTAAACCATTCTTTACCCCCTTCTCGTAAGAGGTTTCCCGATACAAACTTCCTTCCTTATAAAACCATTTTACAATTCCATCCTTCATACCATTCTTGTATGGAATTTCATATTGTTTTTCTCCACTGGGGTAGTAAGTATGACTTACCCCAACTTTAACACCATTTTCATAATTCACTACAGATTTCAATCCTCCATTTTCATAATAGTACTTAACCCTTCCATTCTTGCTTTGGTTAGTACCTGAAACGCCCTCGGAGGCCGAACTCTCATCCGTCTTTTGTGATTTAACCTGTTTTTTGATTGCAGTCACCAGATCGCAGGAAGACAAAGTAAAAGAGAGTAATAAAAAGTATAAAAAAAGACGCATATTTTTTCATTAACAGTTCAACCATAATAATAACAAAAATTTTAATAATATGATTCATAACAGATTCACAATTTTTAACAGAATTTTTCTCGTGTTAAATCAATTTCTGGTTAAATTTGAATAGTGCAAACACAAAATTCTTCTCATGAAAAAGTTCTTACTTCTATCCCTACTGATTCCCCTTTGTAGCAACTCCTTTGCCAATAACAAACCGGACTCATTCTGGACGAAAAAATGGAAGAAATCCAAAGGCATTACCCAAGTGGTTTACGATAACCAGACTACTATCAATGAACCATCATGGAACTACAAAAACAGGAAACTGCTGAATGAAGCCTCCAAAGATTATTTGAACAAATTGAGCATGACAGATGCCTTCCATATAGATCCGGAGCTGGAAGATTACCTATATCAACTAATAAACTCCATCCATCCGGAAAAATTTCCCCAACAGCAAAAGGTTCAACTCAACATTCGAATGATTAAGTCTGTGATTCCGGAAGCCTTCTCCTTTGCCAATGGAACCATCATAATTAGTACAGGCATGCTCTCCCTGCTACATACCGAGGATGAATTGATTTCTGTTCTGGCACGGGAAATAGCTCACATTAGCCTGGATCATAATGTAGAAACCTATACTGCACAGCAGACAAAACATACCATTTCTGCAATAATCGGAGCTACGGCCTACATTGCCAGTGCTTCCAATTCCTATGACAAAAACAAAAGTTTTTTCGAAGCAGATTACCTGGGAAGCGTTGTTGGCGTGGGAGCCATGCTGCTTTCGGATGGAATACTGAGTGCTTTGGGCGTAGGTTACAACCGTGCACGAACCTACGAAGCCGACGAAATAGCTCAGGAATGGATGATTAAAAACCAATTGAATCAGTATGCCCTACCGACGGTACTCCGAAGATTACAAATTTTCAGAAGTCAACAGGAAGGCACAAGCAGAGAACTTTCAGAAAAAAGACTGTTCCTTTCCCATCGTTTTAACAACATCATAAAAAAAAATAAACTGACACCTATTAAGGCTGAGGTTATGCCTGTGAATGAATCCTATGACACAAAAATATCAGATTGTCTTAAGATCAATGCCAAACTTCTGGTGGCTGAAAACGCCTATCAAGAGGCTATTCCTTACTTGGATCGCTCCATCAATTCCAAATGGTGCGATGGTGAAACCTATCTACTAAAGGCCATCTCGAACAGACACTTAAATTTTAGGGAAAAGGACAATCGGGAGATTCTGGAAATTCTGGGAAAAGCGGAGATGAACGTGGTATCGGACCTTCCGTGGATTTGGTCGGAACGAGGTTTAATTCATTTAAGATTGAATGAAAATAGGGAAGCTTTGGATGCTTTTATTAAATTTGAAGAATATTTTTCAGTTGAACAATCGGAAACCACTCTGTGGGCTCGAAAAATGATTGCCAAACTGAGAAAACGATTAGACCAATAACATAATAACAAAACACACTACTAATGAGCATACTGAACGGATTAGAGCCCAAAGCCATTTGGGAACATTTTGAAGCTATTTGTCAGGTTCCTCGTCCATCCAAAAAAGAGGAAAAAATTATTGAATTCCTTCTGGATTTCGGGAAAAAACACAATCTGGAAACCAAACGTGATGAAATTGGGAACGTACTGATTTCCAAACCTGCAACTCCAGGAAAAGAGCACCTTAAAACCGTTATTCTACAATCACACATGGACATGGTGTGTGAGAAGAACAACGACACCAACCACGATTTTGACAATGACCCCATCATTCCATGGATTGATGGCGAGTGGGTAAAAGCCAAGGGAACCACCTTGGGTGCGGACGATGGAATCGGAATGGCTGCCGAAATGGCACTTCTTACTGCAACCGATATCGAGCACGGCCCCATTGAGTGTCTGTTTACCGTAGATGAAGAAACTGGGCTTTCCGGTGCATTTGCTCTTCAACCCGGTTTTATGGAAGGTAAAATTCTGCTGAACCTGGACTCCGAAGACGAAGGAGAAATATTTATTGGTTGTGCAGGTGGTATTGATACCCTGGCCACCATGGAGTACAAAAAAGAAGAAGTTCCGGAAGGTCATTTTGCCATCCGTCTTGATGTGAAAGGATTGCTGGGAGGACACTCCGGTGACGAAATCAACAAAGGTAGAGGCAACTCCAACAAAATACTGAATCGTTTCCTATGGGAGATGAACAACAAGTATGACATTCGCCTGGCTAATTTTGACGGAGGAAACCTTCGCAATGCAATTCCTCGTGAAGCACATGCTGTTATTACCTTTCCAGCAAAATACAAAGAACCAATGCGTGTAGACCTGAACATTTATGCTGCCGAAATGGAGCGAGTTTGGGCCGTTACCGAACCGAAACTAAAAATAACACTGGAAACCACTGACATGCCTGAATCTGTGATTGACAAAGCAACTCAGGACAATCTCCTGAATGCAATTTATGCTTGTCCACATGGTGTGTTTACCATGAGTTCCAAAATGCCTGGAATGGTAGAAACATCAACCAACCTGGCCTCTGTAAAATTTGTTGAGGATCAGAAAATCATGATCACAACTTCGCAACGAAGCGACGTTGACAGCGAAAAATACAACATTGCACAGATGGTAGCCAGCGTTTTCAACATGGCTGGTGCCGAAAGCGTTCATACGGATGGATATCCGGGATGGGCCCCCAATCCAAATTCGGAGATATTGAAAGTAACAGCCGAATCCTACAAACGACTGTTTGGCAATGAGCCTGTAGTTCGTTCCATCCATGCCGGTTTGGAATGTGGTTTGTTCCTTGAAAAATATCCTAGCATGGATATGGTTTCATTCGGTCCTACCCTTCGTGATGTGCATTCTCCGGATGAAAAGATCAACATTGAAACTGTTGACAAATTCTGGAAACACCTTGTGGATGTAATTCAAAATATCCCTGCGAACTAATACTCATAAGAAGAATAGATGCAAAAGCGATTTCGAAAGAAGTCGCTTTTTTTATTCCCAATGTATATGAAAAAGTCCTCCCGATAAATTAAGTTTACTATATTCGCTATAGCAAATCACTCAACCATGCATGATCTATTGCTCCAAATTCAGAATTTAGAAATCTTTTCCTTACCAATTATCCTACTACTCATTATAGCAGGATTTGCAGTCGGGTTTATAAATACCATTGCCGGAAGCGGAACCGTTATTACCTATTCACTTTTTATGTTTCTGGGCCTCCCGGCTCCCTATGCAAATGGAACTATACGTTTTGGGGTAATCATGCAAACACTTGCCGCCTCCCTGACTTTTAAAAAACAGGGAGTCTTGCACTTACGAAAAGGATTCCTACTGGCACTCCCTACCGTTTTAGGCTCCATAGCGGGCGCACAAATTGCAGTTAATATTGATAAAGAAATTTTCGAAAAAGTAATTGCAGGGGTAATGCTATTGATGGTCTTTTTTATCTTCTACAACCCCAAAACCTGGTTGGAAGGCAGAAGTAGTCTCCAGGAAAAAAAGCTTAACTGGAAACAGATACTACTCTTTTTCGCCATTGGCATATATGGGGGGTTCATTCATATTGGAGTTGGAATATTCCTGCTGGCAGCATTGGTACTAAGTGCCGGCTACGATCTGGTGAAGGCCAACGCCCTAAAAGTGTTTATTGTATTCCTTTACAGCCCATTTGCTCTACTGGTTTTTATGCTAAACCATCATGTGGATTACGGTATGGGAGCTATTGCCTCCATTGGCAATGTTTTAGGCGGAATAGTGGCCTCCCATTTCGCAGTCAGTTGGGGTGCTCGTTTTGTCCGATGGGCACTCATCCTCATCATCCTGGGGTTTTCCTCCAAACTACTGGGCATCCTAACACTATAGGAACCATGAATTTTCACCCCCTCTCAAAACAAATGTTATTAACATATTTCACCCATGTAAAAAACCAACGACAGCCTAAATTTTTCTTTTGAGATTCAGATAAAAAGCTTAGTTTTGTGAGCATTTTTTTTAATTCCTGAATTGTGATAAAAGAGAGTTACAGTAACATTAAAGACTGGTACGAAGGATATCTTACCAGCTTCAACAGTGAAGACTCGGAAGTTCAACTCAACTTTGAACTGAAAAAGGCACATTCGCTGAGAGTATCTGAATTGATCCGTGATTTGGGTGAAAACCTGAACCTGATTGAATCAGATCTACTATTGGCAGAATGCATTGGTTTACTACACGATGTTGGAAGATTTGAGCAATTGGCCCAATATGGTACTTTGGCCGATACACCGGAAGTGAACCACTCCGAAATAGGAATTTCCGTACTGGAAGAAAGTCAAGTCCTTGATCACCTTGACGAAGCAGAAAAGGAAGTTATTCTTGGAGCTATAAAATTCCACAACCTGGACAAGTTGCCTAAGATTAATGATAAGAACCTGTTGTTCTTCTCTCAATTGCTCCGAGATGCAGATAAGTTGGATGTGTTTCAAATTGTAGCAGATTACTACAACGACAACAAAGCACAACCCAACAAAAATCTGGAGATGAATCTTCCTGAAAACCTTGAAATTTCCAAAAAGGTCTACGACAGTATCATGAATGAAAAAACAGTAGATATGAAATATGTAGCAACCCTAAACGATTACAAACTGCTACAAATGTCCTGGATTTTTGATCTGAATATAAAACGTAGTTTCCAAATCGTTAACGAGAAATCGTATCTCAAGAAGATTTACGAAACCATGCCCAAAAGGGACGAAGTGATTGACATGTACCGAAACCTAAAGATCTACATGGAAAATCAACTGTAGATTAGATTCTAAAATTTATTTGAGAAAATATTTGGAACCATTATAAATAATGGTTCCTTTTTTATAGTTTTGTATCGAATAATATATATATTTAAGAATCGAAACCTAATTATATTTCGTAACATGAGAAACATCGTTTGCAACTGCCAGATGGTAGAAAAAAAAGACATAGATAAAGCCATTCACGATAAAGGATCAACCACCATTGAAGAAATCCGTAGATACACCGGAGCCAATACAGGCTGTGGAAAATGTATCGGATACATCAACAGTATTCTGGATTTAGAAGTTCCCAAGGTGGTAAAAAAAGAAGAAAAAACATCTAAATTCAAATTGTGGTAATACAGAAATCATAAAAACAATAGCAAAAGCCTCCACAATAATGATACGGAGGCTTTTGCTATTGTTTAATATTAAATAAAATTCTTATTCTATCACTTTCCGAACCACATCAATTACAGTTCCATCAACCCATTTGATTGCCGCTACAATCTCATCCGAAATTCGAGGCAATTCCATTTTACCACAAATTTTTTCAGCCTCAGCTTTCAACTCATCAATTGTTTTCAGTGGCAAACCACTTCCCTTCACCTTTTCAATCAAATCCTTTCTCCGAGGATTTACGGCTATTCCCCTTTCGGTAACAATTACATCAATCAATTCTCCGGGGCCACAAACCGTAGTAACCTCATCCCGTATTACTGATATCCTGTTTCGAAACAGAGGAATGGGCAGGATTACGGTTTTGGAAAAGAGACAATTCTGCCATCCCCCAATCCCGTGCAATAGATAACCATCGGAATGGGTCACAACATTGGCGTTAAAATTCACATCCACCTCGGTGGCACCCAAAATAACCACATCCACCATGCCAGCAAAATTGCCTTTGCCATGGTAGTTGTAACTGGTAAATGGAGAAGTCCAGACGTGGTTGGGGTTTTCGTCCATGGAACGCACTCCATCCAGGTCGAAAGTTTGTCCATCCAGAATGTATTCCACCAATCCTTCCTCCAGTAGCTGAACCAGGTACTTATTGCTACCTCCCCGGGCAAAACGGGCTTTGATTCCTTTCTCCCGCATAATTTTCCCGAAATAATCACCAATGGCCAGGGAGGTTCCTCCTGCCCCCGCCTGAAAGGAAAAACCATCCCGTATAATTCCTGCCGCCTCGCAGAACCTAGCGGTTAATTCTGCTATAAAAAGCCGATCGGGACTCTTGGTAATTTGAGTCGTTCCGGAAACAATCTTTTCGGGTATCCCAATCTGATCCATCTCCACGGTATAATCCACCAGATTGCCTTGAATCTGCCAGGGCACACAAGGGAAAGGAACCATATTATCGGTTACTACTATCACCTTATCGGCATATTGAGAATCTGCTAGGGCAAAACCAAGAAGTCCGGAAACCGATTTCCCTTTTAATCCGTTGGCGTTTCCAAAGGGATCTGCACAGGCCGCCCCAATCACCGCTATATCTATATGAACCTCTCCGTCCTGAATGGCCTGGTAACGCCCACCATGAGATCGCAAAACAGCTGTTCCCTTCATCCTCCCCTGCGAACAGAAGCGCCCCAATGGACCATTCATACTACCTTCGATACGAGCAATGGTTCCATCCTCCAAATAGGGAATCAGATGTTCATGGCAGGGAAAGGAAGCCGAGGGAAACCAGATCAAATTCTTTACCCCCAGCTCATGGACAATATCGAAAACCTGATTGGCCACCAGATCCCCGTTCCGAAAATGATGATGAGTTGAAATTCTCATCCCATCTCTTAGGCCAGCCTTTACCAAAGCCTCTTTAAGGTCTTTGACCTGCTTATTCCCGTCGGAAGGGAAATTATGGTAGCAAGAAATCTTTGGGCCATATTTATTACCACGAGGTTGATACCCCCCAACACCCTGAAATGGGATGGCCTCCTGACCATTTATCTCAGTGGGAACCATTCGCCCCACAGCATTTTTCACCAGCTTAACACTCATAGTTATCCCTCCAATCTTTAGAGATCATTCCCAAATTAACAGCAAGGTCGATCAGCTTCTGATGCCTTTTAACAACAGGTGGATCTATCATTTTGGTTCCAAGGGAAACCACAGCCAGACCTTGCTCTTCCGCTTTACAGAAAGCATCCACAATCTTTTGTGCTTTGGCAACCTCCTCGGCATCAGGCGCTAGATTCTCGTGAATTACTTTTATTTGCCGGGGATGAATGCACCCCATTCCCTCGAAACCAAGAGACTTCGACACATTTACAGACCTTGCCAAACCATCCAAATCAGCTACATCTGAAAAAACCGAATCAATGGGTTGAATTTTAGCTGCATGACAGGCATTCACAAAACGTGTGCGGGCATACAGGGATTCGGTGGCATCACTAGTTCGACTCACCCCCATATCGGCAGTGTAATCCTCCAAACCTATGGCCATTGCAACAATATTCGGGGAGGAAATTGCAATCTCAAATGCTTTCTCTACCCCCAGGGCACTCTCTATTATCGGCATCAGGTAGATATCTTGCTCAATGCCTGAGATCCCTTTCAATCGGGCAATCTCCTTCTCCACATTTTGGATATGCGTGGCATCCTCACATTTAGGTACCAATATCAAATGTACATTGTGTGGCACAATATATTTAAGATCCTCAATTCCCCGTTCTCCCTGATTAATTCGAACCATACGCTCCACGCCATACAAATCCAGGGAACGCAGGGCATTACGAACAAGGAAACGTGCTTCCTGCTTCCTGGCGGGTGCTACGGCATCCTCCAAATCCAAAATTATACCATGAGGTTGATGAATTCCGGCATTAAGCATCAAGTAGGGATTATTACCGGGAAGATACAATCGGGAGAACCGAAATCGGTCACGAACAGAGGAGTAACCATTCTCCTTAATTAACGGTAGCAGGTACTCCCTGGAAGTTGAAAACACTTGCTTTAATGCCGCTTCCAATCGAGCCGCAATTACAAAAGGAAGCGCTCCACTGTCTTCAATTTTAAGCCGGGCATGTTCCACCTCAAAAAAACGGAAGATGTCCTGACAAAGTTGGACAATTGATTTCCCATAGAATACCTTCACCTTGGATACCAGTTCTATTTGCAAGCCACCGTCATCGCAAAGCTCAAGACTCACCTGGCAATCAGACTTTACACCGGGAGCATAATTCCCCGAAGTTACCAAAAGATACTTTTGTATTATTTCAGCCATGATATCGATTATTTTAAACTCAAACAACAAGTGGGTTAGTCGAATCAGAGAGGGCTAAAAATGTGAAATGGAGTAGAAGAAAGCCTATGTATCGTACAGCTCTATCCTACTCCATTTCAAAATTTTGGTTAATAGTTAAAGTTTGGTTCTCTAAATATAAAACGTTTGCGGAATAAAAAACATGACATTATTCATGTTTTTCACTCCGTCAGATGAGTGTTTCTGCATTACAGTTGACAACATCAAGAAAATGAGGCAATCCTATTGTCTCAAAAATAAGAGGAAAAGAGACTGTTCATAACTCTGTGTCAGGGTGAATTGATAAAGCATATATCTTAGCACCATGACAAAGAAATTCAACTATGATTCGTTTAAGGAAAAAGCGATCCAAGGTATACTGGAGGG
>JBGRQA010000001.1:0-371078 GCA_041725895.1 Marinifilaceae bacterium | reverse complement strand
GCAATGCCGATATAGCTCAGTTGGCTAGAGCAGCTGATTTGTAATCAGCAGGTCGTGGGTTCGAGTCCCTCTATCGGCTCCAAAAGGATTGAAGTTCGCTTCAATCCTTTTTTCTTTTCCCATCCTTTCCCCTACTTCTAAATTCGTTCTACTCAGAAAGATTCAGGCTCATTAAACAAGGCATACCGGGAACCTGTCTATTATTGATAAATACTAGATTTTTCGCAAACGTATGCATTTTATTTGCACTTCATGAGAATTAATGTAATTTCGCCCCTATAAATATTGAAAACACAACTCTTATTAATTTACAATGAAGTTTTTTATCGACACAGCTAATCTGGATCAGATTAAGGAAGCACAGGATTTAGGGGTATTGGACGGCGTTACTACAAATCCATCCCTGATGGCGAAAGAAGGAATCAAAGGTGAAGACAACATCAACAACCACTACGTTGATATTTGCAACATTGTAGATGGTGATGTTAGTGCTGAGGTTATTTCAACCAACTACGAAGGCATGATCGCAGAAGGGGAAAAACTGGCGGCCCTTCATCCTCAGATTGTAGTTAAGGTTCCATGCATTAAGGAGGGAATCAAAGCAATCAAATACTTTTCTTCGAAAGGAATTCGCACCAACTGCACTCTTGTTTTCTCTGTAGGACAAGCCCTGTTGGCTGCAAAAGCAGGAGCAACCTATGTTTCACCATTTGTAGGTCGTTTGGATGACATCTCTACCGATGGTGTGGATTTGATACGCCAAATTGCAGAAATGTACAACTACTATGGTTTCGAAACCGAGGTGCTGGCCGCTTCCATTCGTCACACTATGCACATTGTACAGTGTATGGAAGCCGGTGCTGATGTAGCAACCTGTCCTTTGAATGCTATCGAAGGTTTGTTGAAGCACCCTTTAACTGATACCGGTCTTGAAAAATTTCTTGCCGACTACAAAAAAGTAAACGGATAGTAAATATAACTCATCTTGAAAAGGTTGAATTTCTTAAGAAGTTCAACCTTTTTTTATTCCCTGTTAAGCCCTGCTTCTTCCTACTCCCCTAGTTTACGGAATGCATATCCCCTCTCTGGCCTCATTATCATTCTGATGATTTCATAAAAATATCCCGTTCATCAATTTGTTTAAATAGAAAAACTTTATCTTTAGCTAAAACAAATTCAAGGTCATGCTTCTCAAATTGTATCAAGACAATCCGAACCACAAAGAACTACGTAAAATAGCTGAAGTTCTGCGAAATGGAGGTGTAATTATTTACCCTACCGACACTGTTTACGGTTTGGGCTGTGATATCACCAATGCTAAAGCGGTACAAAAAGTTGCCCAAATAAAAGGTGTGAAGATTGAAAAGGCCAATTTCTCGATCATTTGCGATAGCCTGAGTCACCTTTCGGAGTATGCAAAAATTGACAATCCCACCTTCAAAATAATGAAGAAAAACCTGCCCGGGCCATTCACTTTCATCCTACACGCGAGCAGCAATGTTCCCAAATATTTCAAGAACAAGAAAAAAACCATTGGAATCCGCATCCCGGACCATTACGTTCCACTTGGTATTGTTGAAGAGCTGGGCAATCCTATCATGACAACTTCCATTCGGGACGAAGACGAAGTACTTGAATACACTACCGATCCGGAATTGATCCACGAAAAATTCAAAAAACAAGTGGACTTGGTGATCGACGGAGGATATGGAAACAACGAAGCCTCTACCATTGTTGACTGTACCACTGATTATGTGGAAGTAATTCGCCCGGGGATAGGAGAACTGCTATTGTAAGCCCATCTCCAACAACAGAACCTTACACTTTCTCAACTGCCAGTTCAATAGTATTGATTTCTTCCACCTACAGTTCTGTAGGTGGTAAACTTATGCAATTATTCTTCAAAAAAACAGGGAATGATTGACTGGAAATGAAATTATTACCGTAAATTAAACATATCAGTTTATAACTTTCTTGTATAGATCCGCCCGATGATTATCGGGAGGAATCACTTGCTGTTTGATTACCATTAATGAGTTCTCAAACTCGTTTGTTACATGTGTTTAATCATGCTTGCTTTATGCAATTAAAACATCTACCAGTCACACTCCTGTTCCTTCTTGCTGCAACTATAGTACAAGGTCAAAAGCAAGGGAGACTCTTCGGCTATGTAAAAGATTTAAAAACCGGGGAGACACTAGTTGGTGCCACCATTCAAATTGAAGGAACCAATATTGGAACGGTTACCGATACTTCAGGCTACTACAGCATTGAAAATATTGCTACCCAGAGTTACAACGTAACTGCATCCTTCATCGGATTCCAATCGGTCACCATCTACAACGTAATTGTCCGTTCAGCTGGTAACCACAACCTGGATTTCGAACTAGAGGAAAGCAGTATTCAACTGGGCGATGTTACGGTCAAGGTCAGTCCATTTCTAAAGAAAGAGGTTACCCCCCTTTCTGTTCAGAAGCTAAATCGACAGGAGATTGTTGCCTATCCGGGAGGCAATAACGACATCACAAGAGTAATCCAGTCTTTCCCCGGAGTTTCGGGCTCCATCGAGGGCTACCGTAACGATGTAATCATCCGGGGAGGAGCTCCCAACGAGGTGGTTTACTACCTGGATGGCATAGAAATTCCGAATATCAATCATTTTGCAACACAGGGAAGCGGAGGTGGCCCGGTAAGTTTACTAAATGTTTCCTTCTTTGAGGGGGTCAACCTGACCGCCAGTGCTTTTTCGGCCCAATACGACAATGCACTTTCAGGAGTCCTCCAATTCAACCAGCGCAAGGGAAATACCAGAAAACAACAGTACAACATCCGGGTGAGTGCAACCGAAGCTGCATTTACTACCGAAGGGCCTTTATTCAAAGGGAAAAAACAACAAGCCAATACCAGCTACCTCTTCTCTGTCCGCAGATCCTATCTTCAGTTCCTATTCAAATTGATTGATCTTCCCTTTCTGCCCAGCTATTGGGACTACCAACTAAAAGTCGATCACCGGATTGACAAATACAACGATATCAGTTTGATTGGTCTGGGCAATATTGACGACCTCGAAATAAATGTCCCCAGCGATCTTACCCAGGAAGCACAAGCCCAACTGGACCAGTTGCCTATCATTGAACAATGGTCGAATACGGCAGGAATCAGCTGGCGACACCGATTTCGTAACGGAAAAGGTTTCATGCGAACTTCGTTAAGCTACAACATCCTCAACAATAACTTTAAACGGTATCAAAACAATGAAAACCTCTCCGGTCTGTATTTTTCCAACAATTCAAAAGAATGGGAAGCCAAGCTGAGATACGAATTAACCCAATATTTTAGTAATTGGACTCTAAACAGCGGCATCTCACTTCAACAGGTAGGGTACTCCAATGCAACCAGAGATTTCGTTAACTCCTACAATTTTAACAGTGATCTTCATTTCAAAAAGTACGGAATCTTTGCACAGCTTTCCAGCCCCTTTCTAAAAGGAAAACTCATCCCCTCTCTTGGATTTAGAATGGATGGCAATAATTTCACCAATTCAGGGAACAACCTGACAAAAACTTTCTCCCCAAGAGCGGCCCTTTCTATAAAACTTGATGCGGCAGAGCAATTGAGTTTCAATACATCAGCTGGCCGATATTTCAAACTTCCTCCTTCTACGATTCTGGGATTTCAGAACAACAACCAAGTTTTCGTAAACCAAAATGCCAAATACATTCGCAGCGATCACCTTGTTGCAGGCTTTGAATGGATTCCCCGACCAGATACCAGAATAACACTGGAAGGCTTCTACAAAAAATACAAACATTATCCCGTTTCACTTCGCGATAGCATTACTCTTGCCAATCTGGGGGCCTCCTACGAAATATGGGGCAGCGAAGATATTACCAGTTCCGGCAGGGGACGTGCCTATGGCTTGGAATTCTTCGTACAACAGAAGCTAAGAGATAATTTTTATGGCATATTGGCCTACACATGGTACAAAAGTGAGTTTGCCTCATTCCTCAAAAGCGATTACCTTCCCTCGACCTGGGATAACCAACATCTTCTAAGCCTTACAGGTGGGTATAAAATGAAACACAACTGGGAAATCGGAATCAAATTCCGTTTATTAGGCAGAGCCCCCTACCCTCCTGTTAATTTATTAAAAACAGAAGCGGTTTACCCGGAAATTATCTATGACTATGCCCGATTGGGAGAAAAGCGATTGGACATTTTCCATGCTGCAGACATTCGAATCGACAAGAAATGGAACTTTGAGCAACTATCGCTCAATTTATACATTGACATTCAAAACCTATATGGAGCATCAACCCCGACACCTCCCACTTACGGTTTGAAACGGGATGACAAAGGGAATATTCTTCTACCACAACAATTGATAGAGATAGAAGATATTGAGGAAGGCGAAATCATTCCAAGTATCGGACTTGTTTTGGACTTCTGATTTCGTACACAAAAAAAATCGCTTCCCTCGGGAAACGATTTTTTAAGAATATCATGATTTGTTTAATGTTTCCAGAAAGAAGGTGAAAACAATATCAAAACCGTAAACAATTCCAAACGCCCCAAAAGCATCAGAAAGGAAAGAAACCATTTGGCAAAAATCGGTTGAGCTGCAAAATTATCCATAGGCCCTACCGAGCCGAAACCAGGTCCGATGTTCCCCAAAGTAGTTGCTACTGCACTTAAAGCTGAGTCCATATTGGGTTCCCACACCGATACAATAATAACAGAAAAGGCAAAGATCAGCATGTAGAAAACAAAAAAGGCCAGAATATTGGTCACTGTTTTGTGATGCACCACTTTACCGTTGTATCGTACAGGAATAACCGCATTGGGGTGCACCAGTCGCTTCAGTTCGTAAAAACTGTTTTTGAAAAGCAACAGAATCCTTACAATCTTCACTCCACCACCGGTAGATCCGGCAGATCCGCCAAAGAACATCAAAACAAAAATAAGAATCCCCAGGAAAGGTGTCCATTGCAGGTAATCCGCAGTTACAAATCCTGTAGTAGTTATAATAGAGATTACCTGAAAAAGCGCATCACGGAAAGCTTGTTCCACGCCAAGATTGGTAGAAGCAACCAAACCAACAGTAATCAAGGCTGTAAAAATCAGCACAACCCAACCGTAAAACCGAAATTCCTCATCCTGCCTGATCTTATCAAAACGTCCGGTAATGGTAGCATAGGACAACGTAAAGTTTGTTCCTGCTATAAACATGAACAGAATAATAACATACTGAATGTAGGGAGAGGTATAAAAGGCAACACTGGCCTGCTTGGTAGAATATCCCCCTGTAGCCATTGTAGTCAATGAATGATTGATGGCATCATAGAGATCCATTCCTCCAAACATTAGTAAAACGGTTTCTATTACCGTAAACAAGGCATACAACCCCCAAAGGTTACGAGCAGTTTCCTTAATTCGAGGTGTTAATTTATCGGGTGAAGGCCCAGGTACTTCTGCAGCAAACAATTCCCGCCCACCAATACCTAAAGTGGGCAGAATAGCCAGAAACATCACGATGATTCCCATTCCTCCCAGCCACTGAGTTAAAGATCGCCAGAAAAGAATACCATGAGGCAATTCCTCAATATTGTTCAGAATTGAGGAACCTGTAGTCGTAAATCCAGACATGGTTTCAAAAAAAGCATCTGTAACCGAAGGGATGGCTCCGCTGAACAGATAGGGCAAACAGCCAAAAATGGAGAATACCACCCATACCAAGCTTACAATAACGTACCCTTCCCGTTTTCCCATGTCTTTTTTTACTCCTTTTGAAGAAAGGTAGCTAAGTCCTCCTACTGAAAGAGCAATGAAGGCTGAGGCCAAAAAGGCCATGGAATCATTCTCCCCATAGAGTAATGAAACAATATAGGATAGAAACAGGAAAGCACTTTCTCCGACAAGTAGCTTCCCCAAAATATTGAAGACAATCTTTCGTTTTATCACGGTAAATGTATGTTGAATTCCTTTCAAAGATAAGAAACCTGATCGGATCAGGAAAAATATCTCATAAGGGGTAGTTAAGTATTTCTCCAAAAAGAAGGAGCAAAAATAATAAGAACTGTAAATAACTCAAGTCGCCCTAAAAGCATAAGAAGGGAAAGCACCCACTTTCCAATCAGGGATACTTCAGCAAAATTATTTACCGGTCCAACTGATCCCAAACCTGGGCCAATTCCTCCCATGGTAGTTGCCACAGCTCCAAGAGAAGAAACAAAGTCCATTCCTGAAAGCGTCATCAGAAAACAACCAACCATAAAAACAATCAGGTAAAGCATAAAAAAGGCCAACACCTTGAAAATAGTATCCCTTACAACCGCATTTCCGTTGTATCGAACGGGAAGTACAGCAGCAGGATGCACCATCCGCTTGAACTCAAGTATACTATTCTTGAAGAGCAGCAGTTGACGCAGTAACTTTACCCCTCCGGAAGTTGAACCCACACAACCGCCTACAAACATTAGGGCAAAAATGAGAAACCAAAGGTTATGATGCCATGCAGTATAGTCAGCAGTAACAAATCCGGTACTGGTTAATACAGAAACCACCTGGAACAAAGCATCGCGAAAAGACTTTTCAACTGGTGCATGATCCAGATATATCAATGTTCCGGAAATAGCCACAGTCACCAAGGCAATTAATTTCAGGTAGGCACGGAATTCCTGATTTCGAAAAATACGTCGCCACCAACCATGCAATCCAAAGTAATGTAAAGTAAAATTAGTTCCCGCCAATATCATAAATACAATGATAACATATTGTATATAGGGGGAGTATCCGGCAATGCTATCATTCTTTGTTGAAAATCCTCCTGAAGCAAGTGTTCCAAAACTATGGCACAGGGAATCAAAAAGGTTCATCCCTCCAAACATTAGAAAAATGGTCTCCAAACCAATGAGCAACATGTAAATCCCCCACAAACGCTGGGCTGTTTCCTTAATTCGGGGATGCAACTTATCGGTAGTAATACCGGCTGCTTCCGCATTAAACAAAGACATACCACCAATTCCAAGAACAGGCAGAATAGCTACAGAGAAAACCAAAATTCCCATTCCCCCCACCAGGTGGGTAAGACTTCGCCAAAATAGAATACCATGAGGCAAGGCTTCGATATCATTTAAGATAGAAGCTCCGGTAGTTGTAAAGCCTGACATCGTTTCAAAAAAGGCATCCGTAAAGGAGGTTATGTATCCACCCAACAGAAAGGGTAAAGCTCCAAATACCGAAAATACGATCCAAACTAAAGTCGCAACAAGATAGCCTTCCCGCTTTCCGATATCCTTTTTGACAGACCTGGTTGACAAACGAATAAGAGTACCAACTCCAAAAGTAATGAGAGTTGAAAGCAACAGGGGTTTCAAGTCATCTTCCCCATACATGCAGGAAACACCTGCACAAACAAGCATAAACACCCCCTCTATGATCAGGAGCAAGCCCAGAACATAAACGATAAATTTTTTGTTTAGCATTATAAATAGATAAAAAGGAAAAAAATTGGCACCTCGGGTGCCAATTTTTCACAATTTCTTTAGTTGAAGAATTTTGCCACTTTTCGAATTGCAGAAGGTTGGGTAAACACCACCACCTTATCGTCAGCCTGGATTTGAGTATCCCCTTTAGCTACGAAGCTATCATCTCCTCGAATTACACCGCCGATATTGGCATCTTCCGGAAAATCAAGGTTTTTCAGTGGCCCTTTGGTTATTTTAGATCCGGCTTTAGCCACAAGCTCTATCACTTCGGCATCAGATGCAGTCAGGCACTTAAAATGCTTCACTTCAGCATCCATGGTAAATCGGTAAATGTAACTGGCCGCCACCAACTTCTTATTAATCATGGTTCCAACACCAATACTTTCGGCCAAATCAATATAATCGATATTTTCTACCTCGGCGATGGTTTTACGCACCCCCATTTTTTGGGCAAGCAGGCAGGCCAGGATGTTGGTTTCCGAATTTCCGGTTACAGCTACAAAAGCATCCATTTTTTCGATGCCCTCTTCTCTCAGCAGATCCATATCTCTACCATCACCATTAATCACAAGAGTGTCTGGTAAAAGATCAGCTAACTTCATACTCTTCTCCTTGTCGATCTCGAGTAATTTCACATTAAGCTCCTTACCCAGCTCCTGTGCAGTTTTCTGTCCAATTCGACTACCTCCAAGAATCATCACATTTTTGATGTCGTATTTCTGCTTTCCGGCAAGTTTCATAACTTGCTCCACCTTTTCAGGTTTAGATACAACATAAACCAAATCGCCCCGGGTGAAACGGTTGTGACCACGTGGGATAATGGTGCGATTTTCACGTTTGATAGCCACTGCACGGTAATCCTCATCTCCGGTCATTTGCGCCACCTCGGCAAGGGTTTTATCCATAATCACGGATTTCCGGCTGATTTTAATACCGTACATCAATAGTTTTCCTTCCGAAAACTCATAGAGTTGACGAGTACCGGTACGAGTCAGATAGGCAATTACCTCCTTAGCTGCCAGACGCTCCGGATAGATCAATTCATCGATCCCCAAACTTTGCAGGTATTCCTTATTCTCCGGCACCAAATACTCCTGATTGTCGATCCGGGCAATGGTTCTGGGAACGCCTAGTTTCTTCGCCATAATGGCAGAAGTAATGTTCGTTTCCTCAGATTGAGTTACGGCAATAAACAGGTCTGCCTTTTTAATATTTGCCTCCTTCAAATCATGCACAGAGGAACAGGAACCAACTACAGTCAACAGATCCAGATGAGAATCAATCAATTTCAATTTCTCTTCATCACTATCCAAAAGAATGATGTCATGATCCTGATGACTCAACATGGTGGCTAAGTGAGTTCCCACAGCTCCCGCTCCGGCAATAACAATTTTCATGTGTTTATAATTTGACTTTTAGTTTTCACATAAAACTCCAGGAACATAAAAAGATCATCTACCTAATTTGGACGTAGATCTCTTTCCTGTAAGTTTCATACAACTCTATTCTATATTTCATTTTTCATCTGAAACGAACTACCCCAATTGCCCAACTTCAGGGCGAAAATTCTTTTGAGGCTGTAACCTATAAATTTTCCAGATCAAACAGGTCGCATCGTCCCAGTATATATTCACTTGTTGTTTATGAAGATAAATCTGTCAAGTTTCTTGTAAAAAAGGCAATTGGAATAATCGAACAAGAATCATGCCTCTATAAATCAACGCATTATGCAAATGTCAGCAATTATCTCTGTTTCAATAAAATTCATATTCTGAATCACCCAACCGAAAATTACCCGGCAAAATAACACATTCTAAATTGAATTGCGTTTATTTTTCACACAATTTTTTATACTCTAATTAACATTTCTCTGTAAAGCAGAAAGTTACCAATTCGATATTCAATTCCAAAATAAAAACCTAAGTTTCTATGTTCCAGATACAATACTCTTTTAGATTTTTGATTGAAAAGTAAAGGCTCCCTGCTTTAAAACATCGAAAATCTGAATCGAATCAGAATATTGATAGCGTTTCCACAATCGTCGACTCCTATAGGAGATGGAAGGATCAATAATTATCGTTTGGGGAGAAAAAATTTTTAAGATATCGGCAGGAACTCCAACGAAATTATTTCCTATCACCAAATAATCAATTTGAACGGGAACTTCTAACTGAATATTATTCCAATAATCATCAGCAACAAAGGCAAAACAACTTTTTCCAACCAAACAGAAAGGAGTCCGTAAATCTATACTACCAAACAAACTGGTTACTGAATCAATCTCATTCCATCTCAAACTTTTGGTAATTCTAACCCCTTGACTTAAAGTATGTGGAGCCACAACCCGATCTACAAATTTCATTTCACAAAGAGAATCCAGCATTAAAAAGGCATTTTGTCCCTCTACAATACTACATACGGAATGTCCTTTGATATTGTATACCGTAACCTGAACCGTTTTTCTTTGCCAATATTTACCAAACACAATAGGGATTTGAATCAGCAGCAAAATTCCAAGAATCGCAAAGAGTAATTTTGACCTTTTCAACAGAATCAATAAAGAGCCCAAAATTAAAATCAAATAGATCCCTCCAACCTGGAGTCCATTCAATTGAATATTCTCCCAAACAGCACCTGGCAATTCCTTAACTAAATAAACACCTCCGGCCATAAGCTGGTAGACCATCTTTATCATCCACGCCAGAAGTTTGGCTATCACTGGAATTTTAGCAACGATAAACAATCCCAGTACAAGATAGATCAATATGGCGGCTGAGGGAATTACAATCAGATTGGTCAACAGGAAATAATTGGGAAATTGATGAAAATAAAACATTCCCAACGGAAAGGTTCCTAACTGGGCAGCAAGGGAAACAGAAGTAAGAGCCCAAACTTTATCCACCAAACGATTGGTCGGGGTCCACAACCAGTAGATTTTGGGTTGAAAAAACACAATTGCTAAAACAGCCAGGTAGGACAATTGAAACCCAACAGCAAACAGGAGAAACGGATCTGTCAACAAAAGAAGAAAAGCAGATGCGGCCAACGAATTGTAGATTGTTCCGGCCCGATTAAAAAATTGCCCAACAACAACAAAGGTAAACATGGTTGTAGCACGCATTACAGAGGGGGAAAGTCCTGTTAAAAATGCATACAACCACAACATTAAAAGAATTAATATCCCCCGAAAATACTTACCCCATCGAATACGATTAAAAAATCTCAACAAAGAATTCAACACAATGTAAATAATCCCAACATGTAAGCCGGAAACGGCCAATACATGCATGGCCCCAGCCGATGCCCAGGTTTCTCGCGTCTCATGACTTATGGCATCACGGTACCCTAAAGTTAAAGCAGCCAAAACACCGTATGCATCCTGGGTAATATCATACTCCGAATAAATATTGAGTAGCTTTCTTCTCCAATTGTGAGAAATTCGTTTCAACGAAAATTTAGAGGCGATTCCACCCCTTTTCCAGGCATTGCTTTTCAGGTAGGTACTATAAAGAACGTGTTGATTTCTCATGTAGCGGGCATAGTCAAACTCATAAGGATTGCCCCGGTTCGTGATTCGCTGTATTCGGGAGGAAAGCATCAAAACATCTCCCAATCCTATTTCTTTACTTAGAGTATCTTTTTGAAAATACCCAAGAATACGTAAATCGGTTTTATCCCAATCACCTTCCCTTCGAACTGCTTTAATTCGCAACACTGTTTGAACGGAATTAGGCTTTACTTTGGGTATCTCATCAATAATAGCCAACATGGGAGTTTTTACATCCAATTCATAGGAGTACTTCATCCGGTAATTGGCTTCATACACTAGACCAGCCCCTAGTGCAAACAGAGTAAAGGCCAATGCAATTCCAAAACCTCCCTGCCAGTGATAATTATCCCTTAAAAATGGAATACCGGCGTAGAAAATCATCCCCAATAGCCCCAAAACCCCAAAGCATAAAATCATTTGCCAGGAAAACGAGAATAAATCTCCGGCAATAATTCCTATAATCAGGAAAAAAAGGATCCGGATAAAAGGATAACGACTTAGTTCCTTCCTTAAAGACATATCGCTCCAAATATTAAAGATCAAACAGCTTTTTAAACGAAAATAATTCCAATCGCGTTAATCCTTGCCCCCTCTGCTTCCTTTAACACAACATTTCCATATTAGCAAAATTCCAACTTTTTACTCTTCGCAATTGGTATCAGAAGTTAATAAGAATCAATAAATCCATCAAAAAAAAAGGACCTCTATCCGTAGACAGAGGTCCTTTTTAACCTATATATTTTACACAAACTATTTAGGCAATGTAAATCGGTACTTGGCTTTAAATTTCCCTTTTGAGATACCAGCCAGTTTTCCCCGAAGCAGACGTTTCTTTAAAGGAGCAACATGATCGGTAAACATGATTCCTTCCAGGTGATCATACTCATGTTGAATCACACGGGCAGCATAACCATTATACTCTTCCTCGTGAAATTCCCAGTTCTCATCATAGTATTCAATTCGAATCTTTTCCGGACGGTATACATCTTCATTCAAGCCGGGAATACTCAAACATCCTTCGGACATTCCCCACTCCTCACCTTCACGATGGGTAATAACAGCATTGATAAAAACTTTTTTAAAGCCTTCCAAATGGGGCTCCTCCTCAGCAAAAGAGGAACAATCAATCACGAACATCCGGATAGAGCGTCCTACCTGAGGGGCAGCCAATCCGACACCGTCAGACGAATACATGGTTTGCCACATATCCTTTGTAAATTTTTCAAAATCGGGATAATCCTCGTCGATTTCCTGGGCAACTTTACGCAAAACAGGATGCCCGTAAATTGTAATTGGTAATATCATTCTCTAACAATCTTCTTATTTTCTATTCTTTCGAAACTCTAAAACAGATTTCGCTTTCGCTCCATATAATTCTGTAGAATTATTGTAGCACTAACCGTATCAATCAAAGCTTTATTCTGACGTGCTTTCTTTTTTAAGCCCCCGTCAATCATAGCCTGAAAGGCCATTTTAGATGTATATCGCTCATCCAGAAGTTCTACGGGAATATCCGGAAAACGTTTCTTCAACTGACCTAAAAATGGTTTCACGTATTTCATGGACTCACTGTCCTCGTTATTCAGTTGCTTAGGATATCCTACAACAATACACTCCACCTCTTCGGATTTCATGTAGTTCTCCAGGTAATCCAAAACATCTTTTGCAGGAACCGTTTCCAAACCATTTGCAATTATTTGCATAGGATCGGTAACAGCTAAACCTACCCGCTTTCGCCCGTAATCAATCGCTAATATTCGTGCCAAATCGCTTATTTAAACTTATTTTAGATTGCAAAGATATAAAAACGTAGACAGATACAAGGATTTTCAGAGGAAAATAGCATAATATCAATGAATTTCCCCTCATCCTTCGCATCATCTTTCAGTTCCCACGATAAAAATAATCTTTAGTCTTCCAACAAGTCTTCAAATAGGCATTTAAATGGCGTTGGTAATCCCATTAAAATGATTCTTGAAAATGAAACTCTCTTAGCATTACGAATAATTATATTGCATCAAAATCATTGAGAAAAAGAAAGGCCGTCTCTTTATGAGACGGCCTTTTATATATCGAGAAATAACTTCTCTTAGTTTTGCTTCAAGTTAGCTTGAGCAGCAGCCAAACGTGCGATAGGCACACGGAATGGAGAACAAGAAACGTAATCCATACCTACTGAGTTACAGAACTCAACAGATGATGGCTCACCACCGTGCTCACCACAGATACCCAACTTGATGTTCTCACGAGTTGACTTACCTTTTTCACAACCCATGCGTACCAATTGTCCGATACCGTCCTGGTCAAGAACCTGGAATGGATCGTGCTTCAGGATACCTTTCTCGATGTAGATTGGCAAGAATTTACCAGCGTCATCACGAGAGTAACCGAATCCCATCTGAGTCAAGTCGTTGGTACCGAATGAGAAGAATTCAGCAACTTCAGCGATTTCGTCAGCAGTTACAGCAGCACGAGGAATCTCGATCATAGTACCTACCAAGAAAGGAACTTCAACACCTTTCTCTTCGAATACTTTAGCTGCAGTTGCGCGGATGAGTTCTTCCTGCATCTTCAGCTCCTTAACAGTACCGATCAATGGAACCATAATCTCTGGCTTAGGATCGAATCCTTCTTTCTTCAAGTCACAAGCAGCTTCGATAATAGCGCGAGCTTGCATCTCAGTGATCTCTGGGTAAGTGTTACCCAAACGACAACCACGGTGACCCAACATTGGGTTGAATTCGTGAAGAGAATCTACTTTTGCTTTAACAACCTCTACAGGCACACCTAATTTCTCAGCCATTTCAGCTTGAGTTTCAGCATCGTTAGGAGTAAACTCGTGCAATGGTGGATCCAGCAGACGAATAGTTACACCGAAACCGTCCATAGCTTTCAGAATTCCGTGGAAGTCTTCTCTCTGAACAGGAAGCAATTTAGCCAAAGCAGCTTTACGTCCTTCAACATCTTCAGCAAGAATCATCTCACGCATCTTCCAGATCTTATCTCCTTCGAAGAACATGTGCTCAGTACGACACAGACCGATACCCTTAGCACCGAAATCACGAGCAGTTTGAGCATCAGCTGGAGTATCAGCGTTAGTTCTTACGTACATGCGAGTGTTTTCTTCAGCCATATCCATAACCTTACCGAAATCACCAGCCAAAGAAGGAGTGATAGTAGCAACTTCACCTTCGTAAACTTCACCGGTAGAACCGTTCAATGAGATGTACTGACCTTCTTTGTACTCAACACCGTTGATAGTTAATGAAGTACCGCTAACAGTAATACCTGCAGCAGAAGACACACAACATTTACCCATACCACGAGCAACTACAGCAGCGTGAGAAGTCATACCACCACGCTCAGTCAGGATACCTTCAGCAGCAGCCATACCTTTCAAGTCCTCTGGAGAAGTCTCACGACGTACCAAGATTACTTTCTCGCCTCTTTCATTCCAAGCTTCAGCATCATCAGCAGAGAAAACAATCTTACCGGTAGCAGCACCTGGAGATGCTGGCAAACCTTTAGAAAGAACTTTTGCAGAAGCAATAGCGTCCTTGTCAAATACAGGGTGAAGCAACTCATCCAATTTGTTAGGCTCTTGACGAAGAAGTGCAGTCTTAGCGTCGAAGTAACCTTGCTGCATCATATCCACTGCAATCTTAACCATAGCAGCAGCAGTACGCTTACCGTTACGAGTCTGCAACATCCAAAGTTTACCATCCTGAATGGTAAACTCCATATCCTGCATATCTTTATAGTGATCTTCCAGTTTTTGCTGTACTTCGTCCAGCTCCTTGTAGATCTCTGGCATAGCTTCTTCCAATGATGGGAATTTAGCAGCACGATCTTCTTCAGAAGTACCGTTACGCTCAGCCCAACGCTTAGAACCAATCAGAGTAATTTCTTGTGGAGTACGAACACCAGCAACAACGTCTTCACCTTGAGCATTGATCAGGTACTCACCGTTGAACAAGTCTTCACCAGTTGCAGCGTCACGAGAGAAACATACACCAGTAGCAGAGTTGTCACCCATGTTACCGTAAACCATAGCCTGTACGTTAACAGCAGTTCCCCACTCTTCTGGAATGTTTTCCATACGACGGTAAAGGATAGCACGCTCAGTATTCCAAGAATCGAATACAGCGCAAACAGCACCCCACAACTGATCCCATGGGTTGGTTGGGAATTCTTTACCAGCTTTTTCTTTCACTACAGCTTTGAAATCCTCAACTACACCTTTCAGGTCTTCAACAGTCATTTCGTTATCTGCTGAGTAACCTTTAGCGTCTTTTACTTTGTCAAGAACTTGCTCGAAAGGACAGTGCTCACCATTTTCAGCTTCAACACCCATTACTACGTCACCGTACATCTGGATGAAACGACGATATGAATCGTAAGCGAATTGTTCATTTCCTGATTTCTCAGCAATGACTTTCACAGTCTCGTCATTCATACCCAGGTTCAATACGGTATTCATCATACCTGGCATAGAAACACGAGCACCTGAACGAACAGAAAGCAACAATGGGAAACCAGCTGAATTGTTACCGAATTTAGCGTTCATTGCTTTTTCAGTCTCAACAACAGCAGCTTCAACTTGCTCCTTAATCATTGCTACAACAGCCTCTTTTCCTTGCTTGTTGTATTCAGTACAAACTTCAGTAGTGATGGTGAAACCAGCAGGTACTGGAACACCGATCAGGTTCATCTCAGCAAGGTTGGCACCTTTTCCACCAAGCAGATTTTTCATCTCTGCTTTACCTTCGGCCTTACCGTCACCAAAAGTATAAACGTACTTAGTACTCATAATTATCGCTTTTTAAATTTAAATCAGTCCTTCCGATTATTCAGAAGCCAACTGACAAAAAATATATTATTATTTTGATTTTCAATAAACAGAGGTTTAGTTCTTCCGAACTATTGTAGAGTTCCTATCAAATACGGCCACAAAAATAGCTTTCTTTTTTCAATTTTAAAAAAAATACCCCCTCATTCTAAGGGCATTTAAGCAGAAAATAACAAAACACTTAGACTTTTCTTTTTCAAACGTTTGCGAAGGTGTGTCAAGTACATTTCCCTTTCCGTTTTTGACAAAAAAACCGGCCTAAATGGCCGGAATTTAACCAAACAGAAATCTCCTCCTACCGCAATGGATATTTTTTCATAATTTCAGTTGGTTTCAACAAATAATCAAGATATTGTGCACGATAGTAAACATCGGTCGCACCCAAATTAGAGTCTGATAATTTTCCCTTAAAATCATAAATATTTTGATACCCCTTTTCATTCATCCATTGCATTATATCTTTCAGCAGCTGGGAAATATAGGCCGGCTTGTTCTTATAAATTGCACTTACCATTTGAACAGCATCGGCACCACTAAGCAACATCTGAATCACATCCTTATAGGTGTAGATACCATTGGTCCCACATAAGTCAGCTCCAATTTTCTTATGCAATAGTCCTACATAACGCAAGCCTAGACGAAAATCACCCGAATGACTCAAATTGAAACGAGTAACATGTTTCTCTTTGCTGGTACTGATTTCTGGTTGGAACAAACGGTTAAAGAGTACAAAAGCATCTACTCCGGCTTCATCCAACTTCTTTACAAAATTCAGAGTATTGGTATAGTAAGGACTTAATTTCACTGAAATTGGAATAGCAACTCTTTCTTTAAGAGTCTTCACGATGCGAACCTTCTCCTCCTCTATCTGATCTGCTGTTCTTTCAACATCCCAAGGCATTTGATATAAATTTAATTCCAGGGCGTCAACACCAACATCTTCCAATAACTTAGCATACTCAAACCAGGTTACATCATAGATGCAGTTGAGACTCGCGATCACAGGAATTGAAACACTTTCCTTCACCTTCTTGAGTAACATTAGATGTTCCTGAGGCCCGGCATGCTCCATGTGAGGAAAGATGGAAATCATTTCAGCATGTCGTTCAGTATATTCATCCAATTCATCTGTAAGCTGAGCACGCTCCATTTGTATTTGCTCCTCAAACAAAGATTTGAAAACTATTGCGGCTGCTCCGGCTGCTTCCAACTGTTGAGCCATTTTCGGGTCGGCAGTCAAAGTACTTGCTCCAACTACTATGGGATTCTTTAGATCAAGCCCCATATAATTCACATTCAATTTGGCCATAAGATCAGAGAGATTTTTTTTTATTAAGTTCAGTTTCCATTAAATTTAAGAAATGAAGGGCAGAATATCAATAGCCCAACAAAAAACAAACCACTGGAACTCAACAATAAAACAAAAGAAATCCCACATCTAAAGAGCTGTGAAACCTTCGAAAAAAAACGAATGTATTGAAAAAAGCAACTGTGTCCGATATCGAACGCACACTGAACAATACTGAACAAAACCTCTTCTCCACGCTCTTTCAAAAAAAGCAACACACACCTATATTACTGGACGTTACAAAAACCGGCACGCGGTTTGATTGCCCAACACCAAACACATAACTTAATTCCCTATGATAAAAAACTACCTTACTGTTGCCTTTAGAAACCTATTACGAGAAAAATCCTACAGCCTAATCAATATCCTGGGATTGACCACAGGGCTTACTGCCTCCATTCTTTTAATAATTTTCATATTTCACGAACTAAGCTTCGATCGATTTCACGAAAAAGCAGACCGTATCTATCGTGTCACCACCGAAGTAAAAATGCCAAATGGAAATGTTTTAAACGCAGGAATGACCATTGGGACCTTAGGGCCTAAAGTAAAAGAAGCCATTCCGGAGATAGAACAATTTCTCCGCGTGGAACAAAAATGGGGAGAATACTTCATCAAGTACGAGAACCAGAGTATTAAGACGGAGAAGCACATGAGAGTGGACACCAACTTCTTTGATTTCTTCTCCTTTAAACTGCTGCAAGGGAACAAAAAGAAAATATTTGCTGATCCTCAAAATATTGTGCTGTCCGAAACCATGGCGAAAAAAATATTCGGCAAACAGTCTCCTTTAGGGAAAAACATCAAAGTAAACGAAACCGAATTCACCGTAAGTGGTGTTGCCGCCGATGCCCCGGCCAACTCACACATGAGCTACACCAGCATAATCAGTATTAAAGGCATTCGCAATCCGGAAAGATACTATAGCAATAGGGGCATTTCCATTCCTACCTATTTTCTTCTTCAAAAGAAATCTGTAAATGCATGTATTATAGATAAAATAGAGCGAGAAACAGAACAAGGGCTCAATGATTTTATTACTGAAAAAGGTAGTTTTGGGGAAACCAAAACCAGACTACAAGCACTGAAAGACATTCACCTGGGCAAAGGCATGGTATATGATTTTTCTCCATCCGGAAAAAAATCTACCATCTGGGTTCTGATAGCATTAAGTATTTTCATTTTGCTAATTGCCGTCATTAATTTCACGAATCTGTTCATCGCCAAATCCGAGCAAAGAATCAAAGAGGTTGGTGTGCGGAAAAGTTTGGGCGCACATCCCGGGGATTTAAGAAAACAATTCTGGGGTGAATCAACTCTTACAACCCTCATCTCCCTGCTTATCTCTTTTGGAATAACAGAATTACTACTTCCGGAATTTTCAAAAGTAACCAACCGGGTTTTGTCTTTTGAGATTATTACATCACCCCTATTCTGGATAATTATTTCCCTGGTAACCGGCTTTACGATCTTCCTTAGTGGAACTTATCCGGCATTGTACTTATCTCGCTTCACTCCTGCATTTATTCTTAGAGGTGCCCACCAAAACGGAAAAAACAAACACCTGCTTAAATCTCTATTGGTTCTGATCCAATTCTCTATCGCGGTCTTTCTAATTGCCAATCTACTGATTTTGAACCAGCAAATGGATTACCTCCAGTCCAAAGATTTGGGTTTCAACAAAAATGAAAATCTGGTTGTAACTCCAAGTGATGATATTGGAAAAAATTACGAAAACATTAAAGAGCGTCTCCTAAAACTCCCTTCAATCCAATCTGTTTCCGGATCTTCGCGACATCCGGGAAGAGAAGGAGATCTCCAATCCTGTAGAAGAGAGGGCGACGATGTAAATTCCTCCTTCCTGATCTATCAAAACAGAATACAGGATGGCTATGTAGAAACTCTGGGATTAAAAGTAATTTCGGGCAGGGACTTTGATCCTCATCTGGCTTCTGATTCATCTGCAACTCTAATCAACAGAACTGCCGCCCAAAAGCTTGGTTTCAACGATCCGATTGGTAAAAAAATCGATATGACAGGGAGAAAGTTAACGATTATTGGCGTTTTAGAAGATTACAATTTTCTGGATTTACACAAGGAGATTCAACCCATCCTATTAACGCGATTCAATAATTGGTGCAACCATATCAACATTCGGATGAAACTAAACAACCAACAGGAAACCATCCGAAAAATTGAGCGAATTCTTCATGAATACGACCCCAATTTTCAGATGAATAATTTCTTTATTAATGATTTTTATAACGAAACATACAAGGAGGAACAAAACACCATGCACATTGTGTTAGCGGCTTCATTGGTAGCCATAGTACTCTCCATTCTTGGCTTGTTTTCACTAACATCCTTTATTATCTTGCGCAGAACAAAAGAAATTGGCATTCGAAAAACAATGGGGGCATCTGAAGGAACTATTGTTCTGGCACTAGGAATACCTATTTTAAAGTTTATTCTTCTATCGAACCTTTTCGCATGGCCCCTTAGCTACATCATTATGAACAAATGGCTACAAAATTTTGCGTACAGAATCGAAATATCCTTTTATTTGCTGCTACTGGCATCCTTTATTGGACTGCTCATTGCCTCCTTCACCATCAGTTTTAAAATACTTAATGCTGCCAGAGCCAATCCGGTTGTGGCCCTGAAAACAGAATAAATTAGAAGGGGACAAAAAGCATCACATTTGTCTTACAAAACTTTTTGTCCCCCTTTCAGGATACCAAATAAAACAATAACCTTAACTGAACAAAACCTCCTTGGGATTTGTAACACCCATATCAAATCACTAATAGAATTACTATGCTCAAAAACTACCTCATCGTTGCCTTTCGGAATCTTTTACGGCAAAAATCTTACAGCCTGATCAATATCCTGGGCTTATCTACAGGACTTGCAGCCACCCTGATGCTTCTGATTTACATTTATCACGAAATAAGTTACGACCGGATGCATGAAAAAGGGGAACTAATATACCGTGTTATTTCAGAAGCCGATCAAGCGGAAGGAAAAACCCTAAAAGTGGCTATGACTATGGGAAACCTGGCGCCACTTATCAGTGAAAACATTCCAGAGATGGCTTCGGTTTGTAGAGTTGAGGACAAAGGAAATCACACCATCTGGAACGAAAACATCAAATTTGAGATTCCTAAATTATTGCAGGTAGACTCCTGCTTCTTCGATATCTTTTCATTTGAGGTACTCCAGGGCGATCGACCTAATTTGTTCCGCAGTCCCCACAGCCTGGTCCTATCCGAAACCATGGCAAAAAAAATATTCAAAAACGAATCGCCAATCGGAAAGGTCCTTAAAATGAACAACGCTGACTACACCGTAACAGGAACATTCCGAGATGTACCTGCAACCTCCCACATACAATTTGATGCCATTCGGAGTAACAATCACATTAAGAATCTAATTAAACACTACAACTACAGAGGCTGCAGCATTCCCATCTACTTCCTGTTCAAAGAGGGAAGCAACAGCAAGGTTGGTCGCGACAAAGTGACGAAGTACATCAATGATTACATTGATGAAAAATTTGGTAATACTGGAATTAATATCCGCAGCAGTGTACAAAATTTATGGGATATTCATCTTGGCGAAAATTTAGCTTACGATTTCAGCCCTGCGGGCAAGATGAGCACCATCCTTATTTTTGGTGTACTGGCTTTGTTCATTCTCCTGATTGCAGTGATCAATTTCATCAATCTGTTCATTGCCAAGTCCGAGAAAAGGGTAAAGGAGGTAGGAATTCGAAAAACTTTAGGCGCACTACCGAGAGATTTACAGAAACAATTCTGGGGAGAAAGCACGCTTCTAACCCTTATATCACTTGGCCTTGCATTTGGTTTCCTCGAATTGGCGCTCGATAAATTTGCCGAGTTAACCAACCGGGAACTCAATTTGGAATTATTCGCACAACCTTTTTCCTGGCTAATTCTGGCAGCCATCACCTTGGTTATCATTTTTATAAGTGGCTCCTACCCGGTATTCTATCTTTCCCAATTCGATCCTGCTGTTATTTTAAAGGGAGCGGGACAAACTGGAAAGAAGAAGAATCAACTAAAAACCTTCCTGGTATTCTTCCAATTTGCCATTGCCATCTTCCTGATCACAAACATTATTGTTTTGGACTCCCAGGTAAGCTATATGGAAAATAAGGAACTGGGATTCAACAAGGAGGAAATGGTAATTGTGAAAGATATCAATTACAAGATTGCAAAGAATTACGAAAACCTGAAAGACCGTTTCCTAAGAAACCCTAATATTCTCTCCGTAACGGCATCTGAAAGCTACCCGGGAAATCAGGCAACGCTTCAAAATTGTTACCCCGAAGGCGGAAACCGCGAAGAAGCGTTCATGATTTACGAGAACAGGGTGCGACGCAGCTTCATGGAAACCTACCAGATGCAAATAGTACAGGGTCGTGACTTCAATCCTGAAATGAAATCAGATACCGCCAGTTTTGTAATCAATGAAACAGCCGCCCAAAAGCTGGGATTTGAAAATCCCATCGGAGAACGAATTATCATATGGGAGCAGCCCGGAGAAATTATTGGTGTTGTAAAAGATTTCAATTTCCTGTCACTGTATGACAAAGTGGAACCGATCATTTTCAGCAACTATTACAATCCCATATCCATGACCGATTATATTTCTTTACGGATCAACATGCAAAACAGCAAGGAAGTAATTCATTTCATCAAAGAGGAATTGGAACAACTGGATCCCAATTATACCTTTCGCTATGAATTCCTGAACGATGCGTTAAACAACCAATACAAGGAAGAAAACCAAACCATGAAATTGATTATGGCCGCTTCTGGTATTGCCATCATTCTCTCTATTCTGGGTTTGTTTGCATTAACCTCCTACATTGTTGTGCAGCGAACCAAGGAAATTGGTATCCGCAAAACCCTTGGGGCTTCGGAAATCAAAATTGTTCGCTCTCTGGGAGGAGCAATCGTTAAATGGGTTCTTCTGGCAAACTTATTGGCATGGCCGCTCAGCTACCTGATCATGGAAGAATGGTTGCAGCATTTCGCCTACCGTATCGCCATGACACCTGCCATGTTTATTGGTGCCGGAACCATTGGATTCATCATTGCGGGAATCACCATCGCGTGGAAAATCATTAATGCTGCCCGTGAAAACCCGGTAGTGGCATTGAAATACGAATAAATTCAGCAACACAAATACCCAAAAGCCCGCTTACGATTTTTCGCATAAGCGGGCTTTTCCATTGCAATTGCATCCTAACCTTACGGATCAACAATGTTGATCTTCCATCCCATGTTGTCATGCACATCGCATTGATAGTACAACAGATCAGGATGATTGCCATTGGGTGTAAAGGAAAGAGTACCATTGGTAGTCTTACTATTGGTCACTCCCTCGGTAACCTCGCCTGCTCCCTGGCCAATCAAACTCGTAGAAATGTAGAATGGATGTCCCGGTGTATTCACATCAAAAATATAAGTAGTTCCCCGAGCTAGTGTCAATTCCTTTCCCTCAATCCCGTCAATGGTATACCCATGGTTCGATCCCGCTCCAAACTGTGGATGCGCACTGGTTTTAGTTTGCTCTCGAACGGCAAAATCAACATTGGGACTCGGATTTGGATTGGGTATCATTCCGTCATCATCGCCATCACTCCCACTGCTACAAGCAGCAACAACTGCTACCACAAGCAGCATCAAAAACAATCGTAGCTTATCCATAAATCTTCCTTTTAGAAACAAACTATTTACAACCATTCCAGATAACAACCACAAAAAATATTCCTAATGCCTACATTACCAATCTAAATTACAAGCTCATTTCATACTCTTTTGTCTTTTTCCTGACAGGTAATAGATTTTCATGAAAGAGATCAAAAAAAAACGGTCGGTTCAAAAATGAACCGACCGTTACAACATATATTGAATAATTCTTATTCTTCAGAATAGTCCAAAGCAGCCTGACGCTTGTAGGTCTTGTATCTCCACTTAGCATTCTCTTCAGCAGCTACGAATAATTCCTTAGCTTCTTCAGGGAATGATTTTTGAAGTGAAGTATAACGCACCTCACCCATCAGGAAGTCCTGGAATTTATCCCATGCTGGCTCTTTCGAATCCAGAATAAATGGGTTCTTTCCTTCTTCCTCCAACATTGGGTTGAAGCGATACATATGCCAGTAACCAGCTTCCACAGCTTTCTTCTCCTCATTTTGAGATTTACCCATAGAGGCTTTCAAACCGTGTGAAATACATGGTGAGTAAGCAATAATCAAAGAAGGTCCAGGATAAGCCTCGGCCTCTTTAATTGCTTTCATATACTGAGCCTGGTTAGCACCCATTGCTACCTGAGCAACATAAACATATCCGTAAGACATAGCCATCATACCTAGGTCTTTCTTTCTGATACGCTTACCAGCAGCAGCAAATTTAGCTACAGCACCAACTGGAGTAGACTTGGAAGCCTGACCACCTGTGTTAGAGTAAATTTCGGTATCCATTACCAATACATTTACATCTTCACCAGCAGCCAAAACATGATCCAATCCACCGTAACCGATGTCATAAGCCCATCCGTCACCACCAAAGATCCATTGAGATTTCTTTACAAGGTAGTTCTTAAGACCCAAAATCTCTTTTGCAACTTCATGAGTTTCATTTTCAAGAGCAGCAACTACTTTTTCTGATGCAGCAACAGATTTTTCACCATTGTTTACATTTTCCAACCACTCGGCAAATGCAGCTTTGGTATCGGCATTAACAGCATCCATAGCAGTCTCCATACGCAGAGCGATACGGTTACGCATTTTGCGAACACCTTCATTCATACCGAAACCGAACTCAGCATTGTCTTCAAACAATGAGTTAGCCCAAGCCGGACCTTTACCACTCTTGTTGTTTTTACAATATGGAGTTGCAGGAGCAGATCCACCGTAAATTGAAGAACATCCAGTAGCATTAGCTACCATCATTCTCTCACCAAACAATTGGGTGATTAATTTGATATATGGGGTTTCTCCACAACCAGCACAAGCTCCGGAGAACTCAAACAATGGTTGAGCAAATTGTGAGTTTTTCACATTGTTTTTAGGAAGTAGCTCTTTGTAACCTACTTTCTCATCCATGTAGTGCCATCTTTCAATCTCTGCTTCCTGAGTTTCCAGTGGCTCCATTACTAAAGCTTTTGCTTTAGGAGCAGGACAGATATCAACACAGTTACCACAACCGGTACAGTCTTCAACAGCAACCTGAATTCTGAAGTTCAATCCTTTCAGATCCTTACCAGTAGCAGGCTTAACAGCAGTTCCTGCAGGAGCATTGGCCACTTCCTCTTCAGTTAACAGGAATGGACGAATTGCAGCATGAGGACAAACGTAAGCACACTGGTTACACTGAATACAAGTTTCATCATTCCACTCAGGAACATTAACTGCAACACCACGCTTCTCGTACTTGGTAGTACCAGCTGGGAAAGTACCATCTTCGCGACCTGCAAAAGCAGATACAGGAAGATCATCACCCTTCTGTGCGTTCATTGGGTCACAAACTTCAGCAATAAACTTAGGACGATTATTTGATCCTACAGCTTCAGCTTTCTCCTCAATGTTTTTCCATTCAGCAGGAACTTCAACTTCAACAACATTCTCTCCACCAGCATCAACAGCAGCAAAGTTCATGTTCACTACTTTCTCACCTTTTTTACCGTAAGATTTTACGATGGCCTTCTTCATTTCCTCAGCAGCTTGTTCAAAAGGAATCACGTTTGTGATTTTAAAGAAAGCAGACTGCATGATAGTGTTGGTACGGTTACCCAATCCCAACTCTTCACCCAACTTGGTACCGTTGATGATGTAGAACTTAATTTCGTTTTCAGCCAAGTACTTCTTCATGTTGTCAGGAAGATCACGCTTGGTATCCTCTGCATCGTGAATAGAGTTCAAAAGGAAAGAACCTCCTTTTTTCAAACCTTTCAACACATCATACAAATGAACGTAAGCAGGAACATGACATGCAACAAAGTCAGGAGTAGTTACCAGGTAAGTAGAACGGATTGGCTCATCACCAAAACGAAGGTGAGAAGCAGTAAATCCACCTGATTTCTTAGAATCGTAAGCAAAATATGCCTGACAATATTTATCGGTAGATCCACCAATAATCTTAATTGAGTTTTTGTTAGCACCTACAGTACCATCAGATCCCAAACCATAGAATTTCGCTTCGTAAAGAGACTCAGAGTTCATCTTTACTTCCTCTAGCAATGGAAGAGAAGTGAAAGTAACATCATCTACGATACCTAAAGTGAACTGATTCTTAGGCTCAGCCATTTCAAGGTTCTTGTATACGGCAATAATTTGAGATGGAGTAACATCCTTAGATCCTAAACCATAACGACCGCCAATAACAAGAGGAGCATTTTCCTGACCATAGAAAACATCTCTTACGTCAAGATACAATGGATCACCATTTGCTCCGGTTTCCTTAGTACGATCAAGAACACAGATACGTTTTACTGATTTTGGTACTACGCTAAGGAAATGCTTCGCTGAGAATGGACGATACAAGTGAACGCAAACAACACCAACTTTTTCGCCACGAGCATTTTTATAATCAACAGCTTCTTTGATGGTTTCGTTAACAGAACCCATTGCGATGATGATGTTTTCAGCATCTTCGGCACCATAATACATGAAAGGCTTGTATTCTCTACCAGTAATTTTGGTAATTTCCTTCATGTAATCTGCTACGATATCAGGAACTGCATTGTAGAATGGATTAGCAGCTTCACGAGACTGGAAGTATACATCAGGATTCTGAGCGGTACCTCTGGTAACAGGAGTTTCTGGATTTAAAGCACGATCACGGAATGCCTGAAGAGCTTCTTGGTCAACCAAGTCTCTCATGTCTTCCATATCAATCGCTTCAATTTTTTGAATCTCGTGTGAAGTACGGAAACCATCGAAGAAGTTCATGAAAGGAACTCTTGATTTAATTGCTGTTAGGTGAGAAACAGCCGAAAGATCCATAACTTCCTGTACAGAACCGGATGCCAACATTGCAAAACCAGTTTGACGTGCAGAATACACATCAGCGTGATCTCCAAAAATAGACAAAGCCTGAGCAGCCAATGCACGAGCACTAATATGGAACACGGCAGGCAATAATTCACCAGCAATTTTGTACATATTAGGAATCATCAGCAACAATCCCTGAGACGCAGTATAAGTAGTAGTTAAGGCACCAGCCTGCAAAGAACCGTGCACCGCACCTGCAGCACCAGCTTCTGATTGCATTTCTACCAACTGTACTGTTTCTCCCCAAAGATTCTTACGTCCCTGAGCAGCCCATTCGTCAACATTTTCAGCCATAGGCGACGATGGGGTAATCGGGTAAATACAAGATACCTCACTGAACATGTACGCAACATGAGCAGCGGCTGCATTACCGTCACATGTAATAAACTTTTTCTCTTTTGCCATTTTACTCCTCCAATTAATTTTATTAATCGTAAGTATTTATTTCTAATTAAAAATTCAAAATGTTCTAATACAAAAAACCAAACAACCAAAGCGGTATGGTATTGCCTTCTCCCCGCTCGATCATATCCGCCGCGATAAAGAAATCTTCGGTACGGAATTTGGGTTGACTTCCCAGAGCATTGCTCCGAATCTCAAAATTAAAATGATCATCCACCATAAAATGTCCGCGATCGGTACTGGTAATCGCATGATTTACGCTCAACTGATTGTAGAAAAAAGTTTCTCTCAAACTCTCCTCATTCACATTATCGGGTGAAATTGCATACAACAAATTGGTGTTGTGCAAATACACCTTATTGGGCTTCTTCAACTGATCACTATCCTCCTCCCGCGCATTTAGCAGGTGGATCAACCGGGCATTCTTCAAATAGCGAAGGTAATTCATAATTGTAGCCCGGGAAGTTTCCACATCACTGGACAATTTACTCACATTTGGTTGAAACGGAACATTGCAAGCCAAAATGTAAAGCAATTTTTTCAATTTTGGAAGATATTTTAACTCAATCTGATTCAGATAGGTAATATCAAATTCAAGAATCAAATTGATTACCTTTAGCAAGTTATCAATAAAACTCTTCTCTTCCATATAAAAAGGGTAGTATCCGTACTGAAGGTAGTCGGTAAAATAGGCCAGTGGTCGTACTTTCTCAAGAATATCCTCAACAATTCCGGTATGATTTTTCAGGATATCCTCTAAAGTGTAGCGAGGGAAATTATTTCCGGTTTCGTGATTTAAGAACTCACGAAAAGATAACCCGTTCAAATAGTAAACGCTAACACATCCCTTCAGCTCTTCATTGGTTTTAACCCTTAAGATCGAAGAACCCGTGAATACAATTCTAAGGTCTGAATAATTTTCATAACAAATTCGTAAATCTCTGGCCCAATCGGGATATTTGTGAATTTGGTCCAACAGTAAGGTTTTTCCTCCTTTTTTGTAAAACTCATCCACAAAAGAAACTAATCCCCGCTCCGTAAAAAAGAGGTTATTCAAGTTGATGTAAAGACAGGACTTGTCGTTCGCAAAATTCTCCCGGGCATAATCCAATAGAAACGTGGTTTTACCAACTCCCCGGGTTCCCTTAATTGCAATTAATCTTTCCGACCAATCGATATCATTGGACAATTCCCGTCTGATTACCGATTTCTTTATTCTAAGAAGACTATTATAAGTTTGAACTAAGGTATTCATTCAATATTCAATTTGCCTGTTTAATGACCGAATGGTTCCAAAAAATAGTTTTTAAGAAAATCATTCCATCTCTATCTCCTCCCTTCCCTGACACAAGTGACATCCCATGGAAGAAAACTAGTCGGAGCTAAAAAATCAGATAGATCTTATCTCATTGACTGCTCCACACAGGCAAATTTAGAGAATAAAACCATAGTTTTGTAATGTCGAGATTACAAAACTGTATGGTTTTTGCAATTTATACTTGTTTAAAATAAGAAACAAACTGGCTGTGAAGCCTATATACACAGGTATTCCAGACCATCGGCCCTAAAAAAAAGAAAGGGTGATGGTCAAACCATCACCCTTTCCTGCAAATTATTTCTTAGACTACTTGTCGTTCATAGAGATAAGGAATTCTTCGTTGGAAGAAGTCTTTCTCAAACGATCGCTTAGGAATTGCATTGCTTCCAAAGAATTCATATCGGTTAGATAGTTCCGCAGGATCCATACACGGTTCAGGACGCTCTCGTCAATCAACAAGTCCTCACGACGTGTACTTGAAGCGGTAATATCCACAGCAGGATAAATTCGCTTGTTGGACAGCTTACGATCCAACTGCAGTTCCATATTACCGGTTCCCTTAAATTCTTCGAAGATCACATCATCCATTTTCGATCCGGTCTCAGTCAGTGCTGTCGCAAGAATAGTAAGCGAACCTCCGTTCTCGATGTTACGGGCAGCTCCAAAGAAACGCTTTGGTTTGTGCAGTGCATTGGCATCCACACCACCAGATAATACTTTACCGGAAGCTGGCGATACGGTATTGTAAGCACGAGCCAAACGAGTAATCGAATCCAGCAGGATCACTACGTCGTGGCCACACTCCACCATACGCTTGGCTTTCTCCAAAACAATATTGGCCACACGAACGTGACGCTCTGCAGGCTCATCAAATGTTGAAGAAATTACTTCTCCATTCACGCTACGAGCCATATCGGTTACCTCTTCAGGACGCTCGTCAATCAACAATATGATCAAATAAGCTTCAGGATGGTTTGCTGCAATAGCATTGGCCACTTCCTTCAAAAGAACGGTTTTACCAGTTTTAGGCTGAGCCACGATCAAACCACGTTGTCCCTTTCCGATAGGAGCAAACATATCAACGATACGGGTAGACAAAGTACTCTTTCCACTTCCGGTCAGGTTGAATTTCTCATCCGGGAAAAGAGGAGTCAAATGATCAAACGGAACACGATCTCGAACCATTTCCGGCAAACGACCGTTAATTTTCTCCACTTTGATCAATGGGAAATATTTCTCCCCTTCTTTGGGAGGACGAATGCTTCCCAAAACAGTATCACCGGTCTTCAATCCAAACAATTTAATCTGAGATTGAGAAACGTAGATATCATCCGGAGAATTCAGATAATTATAGTCGGAAGAACGAAGGAATCCATATCCATCAGGCATTATTTCCAGTACCCCGGAGCTACTGATGATACCATCAAAATCGAACATTTTCTCCTTTTCCCGCTTATCAAAACGTTTTTTGCCTTGACCTCGGTCCCGATCGCCTCTGCCCTTTTCTTTTTGATCCTCTTTAGGTCCTCTCACTTCTTTCTCTGCTTCCACTTTTTTAGGGGCAGCAGCAGGAGCCGCTGCAACAGGAACTTCGGCTTTGGGTGCAACTTTCTCCTCAACTGCAGCCTTTACCGGAACTTCTTGTTTAGGCTTTTCCTCAGCCTTCTCTTTAACCTCTTCAGTCCTCTTTCTTCGGCGGGAAGGTTTGGATGAAGCGGCTGAATCAGCACTCTTCTTTTCAGGAGTTTTCTGTTCGCCTTCGGTTCTCTTTATCCGTTTGCGGGTGGGCTTTTTCTCGGTGGGTTTCATTTCAGAAGCCACAATGGCTTGTTGGTCCAGAATTTTGTATATCAAGTCTTGCTTTTTAAAGGACTCTATTTTTTTAATCTTGAGCTCCTTAGCAATTTCACGCAATTCAGGCACAAGCTTCTTGTTCAATTCAAGAATGTCGTACATAAAATGACTTTTAATATTTTATATATGGGTGAATATTTATCGATAGAAATCTTAAGAAAAAAAATGGGAATTGGTCTTTTGATCTCTAAATGAGTAGAATTGATTGGAATTCTTTTGCAATATTACACAATAAGTTATAATTCACAAAAAAAATAGGTAAAATAATCCACAACGGCTTTCTCCCGCCGAAAACAGCTCCCATAACTAACTGTAAACTAAAGAAAAGTATTCGCAAAGGAATTTCATTTCTAAAATCATTTTGCTATATTTAAATATTAAGCTTGTTTTTCACTAATCATTAAATTCCATTTTCCCCTTTTATGAGGCAGCTAAAGATTACCAAACAAGTAACAAACAGAGAAACTCCTTCGCTCGACAAATACCTCCATGAAATTGGAAAGGTAGAGCTGATCTCGGCAGAAGAAGAGGTTCAATTGGCCCGGCGGATACGCAAGGGTAATAAGGAGGCTCTGGATCGACTCATCAAGTGTAATCTTCGATTTGTAGTTTCGGTTTCCAAGCAGTATCAGAATCAGGGACTAAGCCTTCCTGATTTGATAAATGAAGGAAACCTGGGCTTGATCAAGGCAGCACAGAGGTTCGATGAAACAAGAGGGTTCAAGTTCATATCCTATGCGGTATGGTGGATTCGTCAATCCATCCTTCAGGCATTGGCAGAACAGGCCCGAATTGTTCGACTTCCGCTCAACAAGATTGGTTCCATCAACAAAATCAACAAAACCTTTTCGGTTTTGGAGCAGGAGTTTCAACGCGAACCCTCCGCTGAGGAGATTGCACACATCCTGGAAATGAGTCCCAAAGATGTTAAAGAGGCTTTAAAGGCTTCCGGCCGACATGTATCCATGGATGCACCCCTAAACCCGGAAGAGGAAAACACCCTCTACGACATCCTCCTTGCCACCGAGGCCATCAGCCCCGACAAGGAGCTTATTCGGGACTCATTACGTAAAGAAATTGACCGCTCTCTATCAACCCTCTCTAAACGTGAGGCCTCCATTGTACGCTTGTACTTTGGCCTTAACGGTAAGCCGCCCTATTCCCTTGAGGAAATAGGCAAGGAATTTGGCCTAACCCGCGAACGTGTTCGACAAATCAAGGAAAAGGCCATCAAACGATTAAAAACCACTTTCCGTAGCAAAATCCTAAAAACTTATTTAGGACAGTAGCACTAACCTTTACGCGAAAAGAAATTTTTGGGATAAGCTCCAATTTGCATTTTTACAGGCAAAATGAGCTTATCCTTTTTTATTTTATATCTTTGCGCCAAACCTCTTAACAATTTATAAACTTCAGGAGGAAATATCCGGGAACTGTTGGGCTTCAGCGCCAAATAGAACCCGAATGGATGTTCCCTTCAAGCGTTGAAAATAAATTCTATACCTATGAAACCTTTTATATCTCCATCGCTGCTTTCGGCAGACTTTACCAACTTAAAAAAAGACATCGAAATGGTGAACCAAAGTGAAGCCGACTGGTTTCACTTGGACGTTATGGATGGGGTATTTGTACCCAACATTTCCTATGGTTTGCCGGTTATTTCACAAATCAACAAAATTGCTAAAAAACCACTGGACGTTCACCTGATGATCGTTGATCCGGATCGTTACATCGAGCATTTCCAAAAAGCCGGTGCCGATATCCTGACCGTGCATTACGAAGCTTGTACTCATCTTCACCGCACCATTCAAAACATCAAATCCAAAGGAATGAAAGCCGGTGTTTCGCTGAATCCTCACACTCCGGTTCACCTGCTGGAAGATTTGATTGGTGAAATCGACCTGGTTTTACTGATGAGTGTAAATCCTGGTTTTGGCGGACAAAGCTTCATTGAAAACACCTACGACAAGGTGAAAAAGCTGAAGGCCATGATTGAGGCAAAGAATGCCGATGTGATCATCGAAGTAGACGGTGGTGTGAACCTAGAAACAGGTAAAAAACTACTGGAAGCCGGTGCCAATGCTCTGGTTGCAGGAAGTTTCGTTTTTGGAGCTGAGAATCCCACAACTACCATCAGCAATCTGAAGAATTTATAAAAAAGAAATATTAGCATAAAAAGCTGCCCAAAAGGCAGCTTTTTTTATGCTTGCATCTCAAATTTCTATTTCACCAATAGCTCCTCTTTCCCCTGAAGATAATCCTTAAGGTACGCAAAAGGCCGGGTTAGTTCCCCATTTTTCAGAATGGTGGCCCGCTCAATAATTCCCTCCCTATCCTCTCCAAAAAGAGAATCAAAAACCCGATCAAACAAGGCTTGTCCAAAATCCAGGGAAGCATCCCGTGGCAGTTCGCCTGGCAAATTATCCACGGCCATCACGGTAACATTTCGCTTGTCCACAAAAGGAATGGCCTCCTCGCCGCTGAATCGATCGTAGCCATAGAAAGAATCAGCAATTGTAGAGGCTCTTAAGGTCGATGGAATTGGACCATACAAATCGCAACTCACATCGGCAATTACCGATATTCGAAAATCATCCTCCCGGTAATCTTCCGGAGTCATGAATTTAGGGGATCTGGGATCCCAGTAGTGACAGGCAATATACAGATCTGTCACCTTGGTATAGGGCTTAAAAGTGGATTGATACAATTGAGGATGCTCAAAAAAATGCTGCAGGTCAAATGGCGCACCATCCTTTCGTTCCACATAATGCTCAGGATCCAAGCGACAAACCACCGGTTCCTCAAATTCCTGAGTAAGGAATTCCTGGGGCGTAACTTCCCGAATATTCAAAACTCTTATGGTTTGCATGGCCCCCATGGCCACTCGGCCACCGCCGGTAACCAGGATCTTAATGGGACGCAACTGCACCTGCCTTAAACAATCGTACATCTCTTGCATATCCTCACATGAACTTGCCGGAGGCAGATCAAAAAAATCAGTCCGCATCCCCCTTGCCCGCAAGGCTTTGTAGGCCCCCACAACACCGGCCCAATGACCAAAGGCAACCACCCGGTTGTGATTGACATCACTAAGATATTCATAATCGATAAGGGTGATTTTACGCCTGGCCGCCTCCTGTAATAATTTTTGATTGTGAGGCTGCTTTTTGCCAGTATGGGAGAAAAACAGGTAGGTTCTACCCGGAATCAGAGTCGGAATATGAACTTCCTTCACCCCCACCAAAATATCACACTCACGCAGATCTTCGGTTAAAAAATAGCCTGCCTCCCGATATTCACCATCCGTATAGCAACGAATATCACTGGGCTGAACAAAAATACTAACATCCGGATATTTTTCCAGTACTTTTTGTCCCACGCTGGGGGGAATAGCGACTCTTCGATCGGGCGGATTCTTCGTTTCCCGCAAGACGCCAACTCTAATTCTATTACTCATAAAACGCAGATTATTGAATATTTACATAAGACGTTACTTAAATATAGACAATTTACTCTTTAATTTCCAGTAAAATATTCAGTTTAATTCGGAGGAATATCCTAATTATTTACTAATTTTGTACTGAATACCGGGGTTGACATGGTTTTGACAGCATGTAGAATTGGTATGTAAGCATGTCGAGCTTTGTGATTCTGGCTCGTAAATCTCAGGTCTCAAACTTGTAATTGGCGAAAATAACTACGCTCTTGCTGCTTAATCGAATCATAGTAGATTAAAGCTTAATCACCGCTCAAGGTAGTGGAGACAGGACATCCCGCTGATGGTTTTACCTTATTCCGGTCAGTATATGGGGTGCAGACAATATGAGGTTAGTTGACTTCAAGCTTCGGGGAGTCGGCGAAATTTAGAAGATAAGGATTGGTCTCGGGTGCGCTTACCCAACCCTTTCTCGAAAATTAACAAAGCGCTAAACATGTAGAAAGCTTATGGGTTCCATGTTTGGACGAGGGTTCGAAACCCTCCAGCTCCACTTTTAATTCATCAAAAAGAATCCCGTTAAATCAAGCATTTAGCGGGATTCTTTTTTTTTCAAAAGCTCCACTCATCACTAATGCACAATTTAGAATTTTAGCCTCAAACTCAAATTGGGGGTGAATCCCAAAGCATTTTGGGTGACTTGTTCGATTTCGTTGTTATCATTTTGCCGGTAGAAAACATTAATTACATTTTTCCGGTTTAGAACATTCCAAAACGAAATACCCAATTCTCCTTTTGCCTTCCGAATATTGAACTTGTATCTGGCAGAAAAATCCAACCGGATATATTCGTCCAGATGGGAACTATTGGGGGATTCGTAAGCAATGTTATTGCTCACGCTGGTGCTTTCCTGAGAAGGCTTTGTATAGGGTTTTCCTGTCCTGTAGTTGAATCCCCCTGAAACTTCAACATGCCTGGTATGGTAACTTCCTCCCAACGATAAAGCATGCCTTATATCAAGGTTATTGGGAAAGCTGGTGGAATAAACTCCTGAAAATAATATTCGTTTTGGGTAAGAGCGTAATTCATCCAGAAATTGGATTGTTTGAAACGCTTATTCACCAGCAATTCTATCCCCTGTGCATTGTATTCCCCAATGCCATAAACATATTGAAATTGGTTCTGAAACCCCTGGCTTGGTGAGATGATTCCGTTTACTTTCTTGGTATATCCTTCCAGTGATACAAGAAAGGTTTTTCGATTGTACTGCATCCCAATGGAAAACTGATGGCATTTCAACAGGGGAACACTCTGATTGTTTGACAATACCCACCTCCGATTTTCAATCCCCAGAAAATCCGTTTGATAATCAATTTGCTGTGTTGTGTATTGACTTTTCTTTTCGGCTTGGGCTTCCAGTGAAAAATACTTACTCCACCTGTAATTTATTACTGCTCGTGGTTCAACTGAAAATTCATTGAATTTTGAATAGTAGTTGGTTCGTAGTCCGGCACGTAAATACAGTTTGGGAAACAATTCTTTCACCTCAGCTTCAGCATATAGAGAGTGAATTCGCAATACATCCTTTACATCCCGATAGTAATCCGGCTTACGAATATTGTCCTGGTTCCGAATCCCCACTTCCCGAAACTGATATCCCCCGGACAAGGCAATTGTTTGATTTATCTTATTCTTTGTATCGAGTTTTACCCCCAAATCGATCACTTCATTTTTTTGAAGGTGATGCTGGTTGTCTGCTAATGACACGTTGGTGCCATCCAAATTGTAGTTGGAAACAAATGTCGAAAATTGTGTTACGTGGTTTTCATTCCAGGAACGGGTGTAATTAAGGTTGACTAATCTACTCGATTGCCCCAGGTGGCTTTTTTTGTTGTACAAAGTGTCCCGAACCAGGGCACTCTCTTCGTATTCAATACTGTTGTTTACATGCAATAGGCTGAGCCGTATTTTATCTTTTTCCGAAACATCATACAAAAACTTACAGCTCAGATCGTAAAACGAGAAATCGCGGTAGTCATCAACCGTTTTATCAGTTCCCTTTTGATCCAGCAACACCTCAGTGTGCTCAAAGGCTCTCTTGTAATAACTTTTATAGGTGGGGGTCAGTACCAGGTTGCTGATGGAATGCCTGGCCCCCATTATTAGGGATAGCTTTTTCGATACAGGGGTCTTCAGAATCATATCGGCGCTCACCATATTGAAGCCGGTACTGATCTCGGTACGGTTCACCGGATAATCCTGCTGTTTCATATCAATTATCCCTGAAATTCCCTCATCAAAAGCCGCACTTGTCCCATTTTTTACGATTCTTGCTTTATGGATCAAATGGGAGTTAAAAGCAGAAACCAATCCAAAGAAATGACCGGTTTGATACATTTTTACCCCATCCCATAAAACTAAGCTTTGGTCATTGGTTCCGCCCCTGGTATTGATATTGGAGACGGTTTCGTTTACGCTTTGAATACCTGGCAGAACTTGAACGGCGCGTAAAACATCGGGCTCTGCTAATCCCGGCAAAACCTCCAGGTTTTGGGTATGCAATTGAATGGAACCATCCGGTAGTTTATCAAGCCCTTTGGCGATATAATTGACCACTACTTCTTCAAGAACTTGAACATCTGGAGTAAGTTCGTATATAGATGAGTCATTGCTCCAAATACTTTGATCTAAATGTAAAGGTTTGTACCCCGTATGCCTTACCATCAGCACAGAATCCGTTTCCGTATTAACTTTTATGGAAAAATATCCGTTCTCGTCACTTAAAGCATAGCTATTTTCGGAATAGACAACGGCACGGGCGATATGTTCTTTAGTGGATTGATCAATGAGAAGTCCTGAGACCATGATGTCATGCATACTTTTTACAATCGCAATGTAACGTGCATTCAATTTTATGAAACTCAATCGGGTCTGTTTCTCCAGCTCTCCAAGGCACTCTTCAAGGCTTGCCTCTTTGTTTGGAAAAGCAACAACAATTCCCTCAACATTCTCATCTGCATAGGTAAATACAACATCGAACTGCTTCTCAAGAACTGAAAGAATACCAGCAAGTGGCTTTGTTTCTTTGTTCTGAGCAACCGATGGTTTACTACCAATAGTAAGGATAAACAATATGACAAGCAGGAACCTATTTGCCTTCAAGGGTTATCGCTATTTTGTTGCCGTTCATCTTGTAATCCAGATTAACCGGTATTGTTACAGCTTCCAGGGCAATCTCCAGGTTATCATGAGAAAAACTACCTGTAAACAATTGATCCAAGTCAACACTCCGGGCTTCAATAGTCACGTTATATTGTCTCTCCAGTTCATTAAATACAAATCGAAGAGGTATGCTTTGAAAACGACTCTCTCCATTTAACCAGTCTGGCTCGGTTTGATGGGAGATGGTGTAGTTTTCTGCTTTCCCATTGACAATTCGGTAGGCCGAATTCGGTTTTAGGATAACTGAATTCTGCTCTGTAAGCACTTTCACCAAACCGGAGTAACAGGTTACCTCGTAGAATCTATCCCAATCTTTCACACTGAATTGAGTCCCTAATACAGAAACGATTCCCTGCTGTGTTTTAACATTGAATTGGGATCCCTTCTTTACTCTAAAGAAGGCTTCTCCTTTGAGCTCAACATTTCGTTCCTTTCGCCATTTTTTCTCAGAAAACTGAATCTGGGCTCCATCGTTTAAGGAAACAAAGGACGAATCGGGCAGATAGACTTCTGTTTGTTCGGCAATCCATCCCTGGTGGGTGGTATCCGCCTTAAAATGATCATAGAAGAAGAAGCTAATTGTTAAAGCAATAGCAAGAACCGCCGCAACCCTTACCAAAGGAGCGATTCTTCTAAACAGGGGGATGGGCCTTTGAGGGTAATTCAACTTTCTGTACAACTTACTGTATTCACGATCAAGATTGTATTCCGGGGCTTTAAAATTGTTTACTGCCTTCAGAAGCCTGTTGATCTTAGCAAAATCCTCGGTGCTTTCAAATTGCTTTCTATCTGCATATGAAAGTTCCCCTGCCAACCATCTTTTTACTTTATCTTCGTTCGTCATTTTCTTGCTGTTCTAGTTATATAACAGATGAATGCAAAAAGTTCCTACCGGAATTCCCCTTAAATTTGTGTGAGTTCAACTTTTTCGCGTAAAATTCTCAGGGTTGTGTAGATACGTTTCTCAACCGCCTTACGTGAAATCCCAAGCATATCAGCGATTTCCTGATGCTTCTTCCCTTCAATTCGATTCAGGAGAAAGGTCACCCTTTGTTCTTCCGATAGTTCTTCAATAGCCTTTTGCAAACGGTCGTGATACTCTTTCTCTTCCAGTAAAAATTCAGGAGTTTCAACAGTGTAATCTTTGGGTTTTTGCAGACTGTAATTCAGAACCGTTTTTTTTCGTGAGATGGAATTCAGCATTTCGTTATTGGCCACTGTATACAGAAACGACTTAGCCTTTTCGGGCAAAACATTTTTACAGTTTTTCCACAGCTTCTCAAAAGCGGCCTGAACAATGTCTTGAGGGTTGTTACCTGCCCCGTATTTATAGTACAAAAAGTCGTGCAGATCTTTCGCATGGGATTTAAATATCCCATTAAACACTTTTTCTTTGCAAATAGTTATGTTTTTGTTTTCACTCATTATAAACCGTTTACAATCTATATTCAGCCATTGGGCTACAATAGTAGAAAAAAAAAACAAAAATTACGGTAGGAGATTTTAATTTTCACCTGTTTTATAATTGAAAGTTCAAATGGAAAGAAAGATGCAAGTTCGGAAACTGGTAAATATAGAACAACTCATAGTAGCCATAACGGTTATGATGTTGTTTATCAGTTGCCAAAAGGATTATGTTGAGATGAATGAACCTGACAAGAGCATCGCGATAAGTGCCAATGATCCTATTGCGGATCTCATTCACAAGATCGTGCTAAAAGATGGTTCATTCGATAATATCATAGACCGGTGCAGTGAGATAAGTATTAACTATCCGTATTCAGTCACCATTAAAGAGGAGCGTATCGATATCACTTCGGTAGATGATATTAAAAGCATTACACTGGAATATTTCCAGTTTCGTAATGCGATTCACATCAACTATCCGGTTACCGTTTCCTTTAGTGATTATTCGGAATCCGTTCTTTCAAATGCGGGAGAGTTGCATCGAATTCAGAATCGATACAATGGAAGGTCCAGTGATGATGATATTGAGTGTATTGATTTTCAGTACCCCATTGAAATAAGCATGTACAATACAAGATTTCAAAAATCGGATGAAATGCTTGCCCGAAACGACAGGGATATGCACCGTTTGTTTCGAGATATCAACGACCTGATCGTTCAAATTTCTTTTCCTGTTGTTGTTGATACCCAAAATGGAAAAACAATTTCCATCCGTAACAATTTTGAACTTGAAGATGAAATTGAAAAGCTTATTGGCACTTGCGATGAAAATGATAGGGTGGAGTTCAGCGATGAAGATTACCCCTATGATCAATTGCTGATTCAAAAGGAGTGGAAGGTACTGGCATATTTGGATAATGGGAATCATACGGAACAATTCCAGTCCTACGTTCTGAATTTTAAGGAAGATCATACCATCCAGATTAATACAAATGCAGGGACTTTCAATGGAACCTGGGAGCTGAGTATTACCGGTAAGCTGAAAAAGTTGAAAATGGAGTTCGATACGGATGAAACGCCCATAGCCTGGTTGAATCAAGAGTGGGAGATCAAGAATTCCAGTTCCATTAACATTGAAATGGAAACCGAAAAGGATCCAGAGGGCTCCAAAAAGAAGTTAATTCTTTCAAGTAGTGAATAGATCGTAATAGCAAATTATTGTAGAAAAATAAATCTTAATTTTATGATTATGAAAAAGGTAAATTTCAGAGCTTTATTGGTTTTAATGTTGGCGGTTGTAGGTTTGACCTTTGCAGCTTGTCAAAGTGAGGATAGCAATGTTTCAACCTCCGGAAAATTAAGCATTCAATTGACAGATGCCCCTTTTCCAACAGATTTAGTGGCTCAGGCTAACGTGACAATCAATAAGATTGAGATTCGCAAAACAAACGAAGAGGACGGGAATCCTTTCGTTACATTGAGTGAAGAGGAAAAGTCCTTTAACCTGTTGGATCTAACCAATGGTGTAACTGCCAGTTTGGTGGATCTGGAAATTGAGGCAGGTTCCTACGACCTGATTCGCCTGTATGTGGCTGATGCCAGTGTGAAGTTATCTGATGGAACTGAGTTTGATTTGAAAGTACCCAGTGGAGCTCAAACAGGGATTAAGATCTTTATTGATCCGTCTATTGAAGTTGCAGGTGGCTTAACAGCCGAATTGCTGTTGGATTTCAACGTGGCCAAATCATTCGTTGCTCAAGGTAACATTAGCTCTCCTGCAGGTATTAAAGGATTTCACTTTCAACCGGTAATTAAAGCCTCCAACCTGTCCACAGCAGGAAGATTGATGGGGAAAGTTACCGATGCAGAAGAAGTTGCTATCGAGGGTGCACAAGTATCAATTATTGCAGCCGATACAGTTTACACTACCTCTTTTACTGACGAAAATGGTGCCTATGCAATTCTGGGGATCGATGCCGGTACCTACAAGGTCGAATTTGCAAAGGATAGCCTACAGACTCTGATTGAAGATATTAAAGTTGTTGCCGGAAATGCAACGACTCTGGATGCACAATTACTTGCAAACTAAAGGATTCTTGCAATCCAAACTTTGGGCCTGTCTTCAAGATTGAAGACAGGCCCTTGTTTTTTACAAATTCTACCAAGCTGAAAGAAACAATTCTTAGATTGGCAGCAGCCAGTTTAGTACTTGTTTAATGCAATTATCTCCAGAATAGATCTACACTCTTCCCAGTCGAACATTTTTAGGGTGAAAAACTCCAAAGGGAATGAAGACCTACCGTTTTGTAGAAATACCTCAAGCCCTGCTCCGGCAAAGCCTTCTCACAGAAGCGACTTATCTAGCACCCTCCAAAGCTTTAGAGAAAGAGGAGATTCTCTTTAAATCCATAACTTCGAATGGGACATCCTCCTACGCCATAAATGGCTTCGAAGGATACATGACATAAAGCAGCTTTCCAATACCAGATAATCCTTATCTTGTATCCCAAACTTACATCCGGATAAACACTAATACTATAACAATGAAACGAACGAGATTTTTAGAATGCTAAACTACTCTCACTAGCATAATTAAAAATCATCGTGATCCCGATAGCTATCGGGACTATCTGACCTTAACTAAAAAATTATTAACAGATGAAAAAACTATTTGTATTTGCCTTTGTGCTGCTGGGAATTACCGGTTTGGCCAAGGCTCAATATGCCGACCATTTTACCTCGGCAACCATGCGATTGGACTACAATCATGTGGGCAATTCGGAGGAGGAACATTTCGCCTTCGACCAAATGGTGAATGACGGCAAATGGGCCGGTAGCAAAACCATATTGATTGACGAGTTGAGATTGGGGAAATACTTTTTCGAAGTGAAGGATCCAAAATCGGGGAAAGTAATCTACTCCAGGGGCTATTCGAGCATCTACGGAGAGTGGGAAACCACACCCGAGGCTAAAAATGAATGGGGAAGTCTCCACGAATCAATTCGCTTTCCATGGCCCAAGGAGGAAGTTGATGTAACCATTCTAAAGCGGAACATCAAAAATGGATTCGATCCGGTTTGGACCTACCGCGTTAATCCCAATCACCATCGTGCCTTCCGTAATCCTGTGAAGAATCACTACAAAACCTTCGACGTTGTAGTAAACGGCAAACCGGAAACCCAGGTTGATATTGTGGTGCTGGGTGAAGGCTATGCCAAAAAGGATATGGCCAAATTTAAAAAGGATGCCAAACGCTTTGCTGAGGTTCTTTTGAGCAGAGAACCCTACGCTTCCTTCAAGGACAAATTCTCCATCCGTGCGGTGGAAACCCCCTCTCCTGATTCCGGCGTAAACCATCCCCACCAGGACATTCATACCCGTTCTGCCCTTTCGGTTACCTACGGAGCCTTTGATTCAGAACGATATGCTTTGGGCTACGACAACAAAACCATTCGTGATGCATCTGCTGCAGTACCTTACGAATTTACTGCCATTCTGATGAATGACTCCATCTACGGTGGGGGCGGTATCTACAACCTGTACATCACTGCGGCTGTTGACAATGCTTTCCAGGAATACCTGTTTGTACATGAGTTTGGCCATCACTTTGCCGATCTGGCCGATGAGTACTACACCTCAGCAACCGCCTACGAAATGGATGCTGAACATCTGGAGCCCTGGGAACTGAACGTAACCGCCAATACCGATCCCGAAACCATCAAGTGGAAGGATATCGTAACCCCCGGGACTCCCATCCCAACCCCTTGGGAAAAGGAGAAGTACGACAAGCACAGCATTGAGGTACAGAAGAAACGGGTGGAGATGCGTAAGGCCAAGGTAAAAGAAAAGGTGATGGAAGACTTCTTCCTGAAGAAGAAAGCCTGGGATGAAGACCTCCTGTCCAACATGGAGCATAGCGGTAAAGTGGGAGCTTTTGAAGGTGCCCAATACAAATCCAAAGGCTTGTACCGAAGTGCGCCCAACTGTATCATGTTTACCCGTCACGATCATCACTGCCCTGCCTGTCAGCGAGCCATTAAGATGATTATCGATCAGTATACGAAATAGATCAATCCTCCCTCCTTTGCAACTTTAGGCAAAAGGAGGGAGATTCTCCTCTACTCCATCCCTGCTTTGTTAGCCATAGACCAGCTCTGTTCCCCATGGCATACTCTTTACAAAGGCATCCCCCCACCTCACTCCCTACTCGATTCCCTTTCAATTTCAATAGCTCCGCTCGTTCCTCTTCCCGAAGCACTGCCTGCTTGAACATCTCCCCTGCAAAAATAGGGTCATCCCCTCTACAACTCACCCCTTCCCTCTCAAAGAGCATGGGAGAATGAGGGTAGCGCATGCATTCAAAAGGGTAGCGCGCAGCATCAGAATGGTAGCGCACGGACTTATGGCATAAGCGCACGAAACAAATAGGGTAGCGCATGGGGTGACAAGGGAAGCGCATGAGTCCAATGGGCAAGGGCATCTATTGGCAGGTGGAATTAATCCCCAATGGATGGTTCCGAAAATATTCGGCTGAGAAGTGGCGCGGACAGAAACGTTGAGAGCGAACAAAAACAGCCACCCCAATGCTCTGAGGTGGCTGCTGATTCGGAACTCAGGTCAAAAACAGTGACAGAACTAAAACCTGGCTCCAAAATTGGATATGCAAACCCAAATGAATATCCGAAATTTGCTGGAAGTTCTGTCGCCTGCTCGGTTAGGAACTTCCAAAAGTCTAATCGTATTGTAATTTTCCTGGACAAGCTCTTGCCTATTTGCAGTTGCCTGTCAACCTCAATCAATCTTAGCTCTTCGAAAGAAGTTTCTTCCAGGTTGATCTTTTCCATGCAACCGGAGGCTCCATAGCTGTAATCCATTGATCAAAGGCCTTCTTCATTGCTTTTACCTTTTCGGGGTACTGAGCCGCCAGGTTCTCCTCCTCTGCCGGATCATCCTTCAGATTGAAGAGTTCGTAACGGTTGCCCACCGGATAGTAGTGCATCATAAAATCTCCCTCCAGAACGGTACCGGCAGGATCAGACAGGTACTCCTTGTATTGGCTGGCAGGAACTTTTGTGATCTCACGGCTCCCCTTCACATACTTCTCGTAATCGGCCCAAAAGCCCAGGTTGGTATCACTCCAGTGATAGGATTGAGTTCCGGCCCAGAACATTTGCTGGTGTCCTTTGGATTCTCCTTTGATCACAGGGGCCAGGTTCTTCCCATCCAACCCCTTAGGCAACTCAATACATGCCGACAGCAAAGCCGAGGGCAGAACATCCATAGCCGATACATTCTCACAAATTACTTTGCCGGCAGGAATACGCTTGGGACTCCAGGCCAACATCGGAATATGAATTCCACCCTGGAACATCAGCCCCTTGTTGCCCTTGAAAGCACCGTTGGCTGGCAGCGGAGAATCCACCACAGCTCCATTGTCACTTAGAAAGTAGATGATGGTGTTCTCATCAATGTTCAAATCCTTTAATTTGGCTACGATTTGACCAATGCCATCGTCCACCGCAGCAAGGGTAGCGTAGTAGTTGTCCACCTCCTTGTTGCCGGTATTGAAGCGCTGGTATTTTCGTGGTGCCTGCTCCTCCAAAGGAATATGAGGCGCATTGTAGGATAAAAAGATAAAGAATGGATCCTTTTTGCTCTTCTCAATGTAATCCAAAGCCTCCTGGGTAAACTCTTCGGTGGTGTACCCCTGCGACTTTACATGCTCGTAGTTACGAAACAAACTGGTTGCATTGTAGTAGTTGCTGCCGTGGTAGTTGAAACCAAAGTAGTAATCAAAACCTTTCGCCAGGGGATGCTGATCCTTCACACAACCGTAGATGGCATCGCGGTGGTAATCGCGTGTTTTCTCCACCAATGAATCGATGGTCAACTCCCCAAGGTGCCATTTCCCAATCATGGCGGTGTTGTAGCCATTCTCCTGGAAAGACTCCGAAAGGAATTTCTCCTCCGGTTTTACTCCCGCCTCCGCATCGTAGTTGTTGTAAATCCCGAAACGCTGAGTGTATTTTCCTGTAAGCAAAGCTGCACGAGAGGGTGCACAGGTGGTGGAAGCCACGTAGGCATTGGTAAAGCTCACCCCTTCCTTAGCCAACTGACTTACATTAGGCATCGCAGTCTGAGCTGCCTCGTAGGCCGCCCTGGCATTGGTTGCGTAACGCCGGGTAACATTGATCTTGTCCAACTCTCCATTGCTGTACGAATCGGGATCGAAATTCAATTGTCCGTACCCCTGGTCGTCGGTTACAATCACAATCACGTTTGGCTTGTCCTGATGCTTTTCCTCCGGAGCCGCTTTGTCTGCCCCGGCAGAACATGCGGTCAGCATTACCGGCCAAAGCGATTTCAGCGAATTCTTTATACTTGTTTGCATTCTGTAATTTTTTTGAAAAATGATTCCCCTTTCCATGGGTTTCAACATCCATGGAAAGGTCTAACAAATGTGGATATTATCCCTCGACACCAAGTGTCAGAATTATTCAGATAATGACCAATATCGTTCGAAAAACTCGTAAAGATGCGATCCTTTCGAATCCAAAAATTTAATGAGTCAAAAGAATTTTTTTCGACCTCACCTCTCCATTCATCTGCCAACGAACAATGTAAACCCCCAAACCACTGGAGACAGGTACGACAACTTCACTTCCACCTTGTAACTCAACAGTGGATAGCATTCGTCCCGTGAGATCAAAAACAGCAACAGAAGTCCCATTGGGCGAAAATCCTTTGGCCTGAAGTACAATTCTTCCATCCCGTCCAAAAACGACCAACTCTAAGTCCTGATCCATTTCAGGCAAACCGGTAATTAATGTATTGAAAACTTCCGAAGCCAGCACCTCTGAAATATTTCCGGCGGCATCCATTACTATGGAATACAATTTATAGCCTTTCCCCTCATTCAGTCCTTCCACCCGGATTTGACAGGCTTCGTTGGCATTTACAGAGACTCCCTGTGCAGCAACTACTGCAGAAGTACCATTTTGCAGTTCAATTGCTGTGGGTGCCAAATCCTCCTGTTGACGTACCATCCAATACAGGGAGCCCATCTCATCCGCAACAAGACTGCAAGCAACTGAATGCTCCAAAATCTCGTCGATATTGAGACTTGTAATCTGGGGGGCTCGCTCATCCTTGATTCCTATCGAAAGTAAGGCTGATTCCTTTACCCTGGAATTGCCTTCCTGTGTTTCGAGCACTGCATACAAGCGGTAGCTACCCTTCAGCTCTACCATCGAAATGGCTTCCTCCTGATCTGCTACCGAATATCCCAATTTACCTGAAAGCACTCCTCCCGTTCCGGTTTTCACCTCATCGAAGGAAGGAACTGCATCCCCATCATTCAGCAACATCCAGTAAATGGTTCCTGTACTATTTGCAACGAGTCCGATCTGAGCCTCACTTTCAGAAGTTGAAAGAATATTAATCGCGGTGACTTTAGGCGAGTTATCCTCAAAGTCCAACAATCGCACATTGTCTATTGAAATTCCCTCGTAGTAATGATCGGTTGCCAATCGAATCCGCACCCGAACAGAGGTCAAATTCTCCTCCGGAATGTCGAAGGTGAAATCCTTCATCACCCCATTTTCGACGAACTTTTCAGCCAGATCACCGCCATCAGCCACACCGTCAAAGTCCTCGTCCAGTCCCAGCGCTCCGTGCCATGCATTTCCACTGTTGGAATAGCCATAGAAAGCGCCAATCTTTTTGTATTCCCCGGCTCCATTGGCCTGGTACTCCACCAGAAGAGAATCTGCCCCTGCATCAAATTTAAACTTTGGGGTAATCAGCGAGCCTATACTTACCCGTACCTTCAAGTCCTGGTAGGATTCAAGGGAGACTTTCTTCAATGTTATATCCACCGGAGCCGTAGTGCCCGATTGGGAAACATCCGCTCCGGCAATGAACCAATCCTGATCCACTCCCTGCATCTTGCTTTCGTTCAGGTAGTACTTGTTCACATCAGCAATGGCATAACGACCAAAGTAGATTTTCGAACTGGTTTCGAATGCCGTATTCAGCTGGTAGGAATTATCACCTGGAGCCACTTCAAAACTCTCACGATACAAATGCTTATACCCGGCTTTTTTCAGTTTGATTGCCTGCGGGATACCATCCTTCAAAGTAAACTGAAAACGGGTTTGAGTGTCCTCCTGAAGAAGAACTTTGCAATTGGAATTGTTTTGGCTTACTTCCCAATTCCCCTTTAGGGTCAATTCGATAAGCGATTCCTGACTTGGCTTGGCAGATGTATAGGCCACTTCCGGAAAATGCAAATCCGGGTCACAAAGACTCAGGCTCAACTCTTTCTTATCCTGTGAAGCCTTTATCATCACCAATCCAGGAGCCGTAATCCCCTTCACAAACTCGTTGTTTACCTGGGAGTTCAGCTCGAAAAACACATAACCGGTGGTATTGCTTGCCCGATCCCAGACGATATGCGCCTTCCGATCCTGCTGCAAAACTTTGTAGGCAGCTGTTTCTTCTGCTTCCATTCTGGAGGAGAAATCCTGTACTGCTTGCAGATTACTACTGGGTAGAATAACGTATTCATAGGTCTTACTATCAGGTGCTGCACCATGGTTGATCCAAGCCGTTGCAAAACTCCCCTGGGTTGCCGCTTTGGTTTTGTTGTGACGGGAATCCTGAACCGAACGCGAAACTTTCACATTACTACCCTGTCTTACCCAATAGCCATTCCCTACAGGATCCATCAACCAGTGATTTTGATCCTCACTCAAACTATTATCGTAAGGAAAGGAACTTACTGCATTGCTTCCATCCACATAAACAGGTGTAGACTGATTCTTTAGATTTACCTGGAACAGCGTAGTTTCAGTGTTGTGGTAGGCATTGGTATTGGCCACATCCGAACCCAGACAGATGATTCTATCCTCGAAACAGAATACCGATTTGTTGGCCTTGTGATCGCCTGTAAAGTTGGGTTTGCTGCTCTCTCTAAGCTTCATCCCGAAAATTCCATTCTCCCCTTCCAGGTTGGAAGCCCCCGTAAAACCTTCGCTGGATTTATCCATGTAGGAATCCGAATAGGGGCTCTCCAGAAGATCCAAAGGCAAGTGAATGCTTGTAGCTCCGGGGTAACGGTTCCAATCCCATCCATCCTGAACGAATCCACTTTCGGAAGAGCTTACCGGGTTGCCCGTCCCCATTACCTGGATGGTCCCGTAACTTTGGTATCGACCGTATCGGTTGTCGTTGGTATAGATTTCAGAACCCCAAACATACTTGTTGTACCCCTTTATGCTTACCATCCAGCTATTCCGGCGGTGGATTCCCAAGGCACCGTAGTTGTAGGTATAATTCCCATTGGGCTCTCCTTCTGCACTGATACCCATACCGGCAAATTCTTGTTTAAATGCAGTGCTGGCAGATTCCAATCTCATGTAAGCCGCAGCCACATCCTCCCAAACCGCAGCTCCGGTGTGAGGATTTCCGGATTTAGCCAGGTAAGCAAAAGCATTCTTCACCGAATTGCTCATAGAACCACCAAGGGGATGACGACCACTTATTCCGAATCCCCAATCCTTGCGATTGGAGTAATTGCGCATTGCCATCAATGCTTTTCCAAAATTGATCCGGGCTTCATTGGAAAGAGCAAAGCAGGTACCGTTTACATATCTCAGGAAGGTACCAATACCGGCGTATCCGCCGTTACAATAGGCAGGGTACAAACCTCCATGATGAAATCCGGATCCATCCTCTTTAATTCCCCCCATACTTCCGGGAACAATCTTCAAAGAAATGTCCATCCAACGTTTGATGGCTTTCAATTCGCGAGCCTTTTCCGGACTGTCCTCCATGGTCATAACTGCAATTAAGCGTGGCATTACAGTCGTATTCCAGCTATCCATCAGGCCCTGGAGCGTTCCGACCTTAGGAGCCAAGCGATACTCCTGAACTCCCGCCCAATAGGAAAGCATGGCAGAGGCTTCCTCTAACTTCCCATCCGCTTTCAGTACATCCCGCATCAAGAAAATGGCGGGTGGGAAATCCCGAAAATTGTATCCGTAGTGGTGATTGGTTCCCATACCACTACCGACATTCAGACCCTGATCCATCACATAATCCAGAAGATCGTAGAACATTTGTTTGGCCTCAGCATCCTTGTGATGGTAGTAAATTTTGGCCAGATCCTTTAGAACAGGCCCCACCTGGTCCATCTTCACATCCTGCAAAGCAGCATCGTACTCATCGTCGCTCACGTAGGGGCGCCCAGTGATTTTATTGTTGCTTCTCCGGATTTGAAAAGCGTTGAAAGCATTCTTCGCAGAGCTAACCATTGAACTGGAGGGAGCACTGCCCTTATAAACCTTTTCCAGCTCTCCTCCAATACGGTCAAAAGCCTCCTGTTCCTGAGCCGTAACGGAAGAAGAAAGGACAATATCATGAGCATAAGTATCGTACCAATGCCACAAAGCAGCCCAGTGGTTGGAATTCATATCGGGATTGATGTAAGGCAACTGCTTATCAGGAGTTACCCTGTCGTGAATGCGGTCGGAAGGGAATATCATTCTGTCAAAGAAAAGACTGCCCGCAGCTACATCCGAAGGAGCGACAATTTTCATGTACTCCAGATCCTTGCTGGATTTTGGGCCACTCATATCCTCCTTAAAACGAATCCAGCAGGCCCGCCAGCCCTTAAAATTGATACCGTATTCAAAATGGTACTCTACATTACTGCCTTTCCCAAACTGAAAAGTAATCGTACGATCAACAGGTACCTCATTGTAAACCCACAGCATCATCCCCCCCTTGTAGGTATTAACTGCAGTTTTCAAGTTGGGAGGATTCGTAACTGTAAGAGTAGCTCCCTGTGTCCAGTCCCAGCGAAGAGATTGAGTCCCCAGCTTGTAATGATCACTGCTCATGCTAAGACTGGCACTGTTATCCGTACTCCATCCAGCCGGAACCTGGTTCTCCAGTCCAATATACTGCCCTTTTACCGGTGACAAAGACCAACCAAAAGCCACAATTATCAGAAGTAAAAATTTTCGCATAGTTATTGAATTAGTATTAGTAGTAGTTAGGTCACAAGAGAATGGAAAAATACGGATTTCGCCATCCTCTTGTTCCAATTTTTATTGCTTTAAACTCACTTCAACGGGAAGTCCATCCACACAGGTAAACTCAACCTGGGTAATCCCATTTGAGGAGTTTATAATTTTACAGTAGTCTGAATTCTGAATCAACTTCCATTCCCCTTTCAATTCCACTTGAATTTTTATGGGGTGACTCCCCTGATGGGTAGTGTAGTTTTGTTCCGGTAGATGAAGATCCGGATCACAAACACTTATTCGCCACAACTTCTCTTCTTGCTCCTGAATCATAACCAGGGAGGAGGAACTAACCGAAACCAGCTTATCGTCTACAAGCTTTTGGGTGCCTTCAAAAACGACATAGCCAGTTGTTTTACTCTCCTTGTGTTGCACGATATGCGCTACACGATCCTGACGAAGCACATGGTAGGGCACCAACTCCACTTTTCCCATTGCAGCTGCAAAAGCGCTCATCTTCTCCGGAGAAGACTGCGGCAATACCACATAATGGTAGCTCTCCTTTTGAGGTGCTTGCCCATGGTCAATCCAGGCAGCTGCAAACTTCCCTTTGGTAGGCTTCTTGCTCTTGTTGTGTCGTGAGGCTTGTTCCTTTCTGGTCAATCGAACGTTAACTCCTTTCTCAATCCAATATCCATTTCCGTAAGGATCCATCAACCAATGACTGGCATCTTCAGATAAACTTTCTTCCACCGGAAACTGATTCCAGGCCTTTTCTCCATTCACGTATTGGGGCATTGCTTCGTTTTGCAGGTAGCTTTGAAAAAGGGTAGTTTCCGTTGGATATTCCTTATTGCTATTGGAGATGTCCGATCCCAGGCATATGATCAAATCGTCGAAAGCAAAAATTGACTTTCTGGCACGAAAGTCAGGGGTAAATCGCTCCCGATTCTTCTCCATCAACTTCATGCCAAAGATTCCGTATTCTCCTCCAAGGTTGGATGAACCTGCAAATCCTTCCTCCGATCTTTCCATCAGAGTGTTCTTGTTGGGGCTCTCCAACAAATCAAATGGCAGATGAATGCTTGTTGCTCCGGGGTAGCGATTCCAGTCCCATCCTTTCTGCACAAATCCGCTCTCTGCTCCATTGCCATGCATCACCTGAACCGTTCCGTAGCTCTGGTAACGTCCGTATCGATTGTCTTTGGTATAGATTTCCGAGTCCCAAACATTTTTATTGTATCCCTTTAAACTCACCATCCAATTGTCGCGACGATGAATCCCCAAAGCTCCGTAGTTATAGGTAAAATGTCCTTCAGGCTTTTGTTCGGCTTCGATTCCCATTTTCTCAAACTTCTTCTTCAAGCCCGACTTTCCGGTTTCCAGTCGCAGGTAAGCAGCAGCCATTTCCTGCCAGATCGGCTCACCACTGTAAGGATTTCCTGCCAAAGCAAGAAAAGCAAAGGCCCGCTTTACTCCATTGCTCATGGTCCCACTCAAGGGGTGACGACCACAGATTCCGTAGCCCCAATCCGATTCATGGGTATAGTTCTTCATAGTTTGCAGTGCCAAACCAAAGTTGGCGCGAGCCTCTTTCGACAGTCCCCATGGGGTATTCATTGTGTATTTCAGGTATTCTCCAATACCAGAAAAACCACCGTTACAATAGGCCGGATACAATCCTCCATGGTGAAAACCGCAACCATCTGCTTTAATACCACCCATGGTACCGGGAACAATCTTTAGGGAGATATCCATCCAGCGCTTCAAGGCCTTCATTTCCCGTACCTGTTCCAATGGATTCTCCAGAGTTAATATGGCCAGCATTCGGGGAACAACCGTAGTATTCCAGTTGTCCATCACTCCTTGCAGTGTTCCCACTTCAGGCTTTTCACGATATTCCTGAACCCCCGTCCAGTAGTTAATCATATGAGCAACCTCAGCTAGTTTCCCTTTCTCCTTCAATACCTCCTTCATCAGGAAGATGGCAGGAGGATAATCACGGAACTGGTAACCGTAGTGATGATTGGTACCGATCCCACTGCCAACAGCCAGCCCCTGGTCCATCATATGCTCCAGCAAATCAAGAAACATCTGCTTACTTTCAGCATCCTTTGAATGATAGTAGCTTCTGGCTAAACCATAAAGCACCTTACCTACCTTATCCATTGTAATATCCTCACTCTTTTTGATCGCCTCATCCTTGCTCACAAAAGGACGTCCTACGATTCCGGATTTGCTTCTTTTGATGCCAAAGGAACGGTATTTCGCCTTTAACTTGCCCAGTTCTTTCTCATTCAAAGCTTTCCCCTTAAAGGCATTCAAGAGTTTCTTCTCTATTTTTCCCAATGCGCTTTTCTGCGCGGGACTCAATTCTTTTTCCAGCTCGATGTCGTGCTGAAAGTGAGACTCCCAATAGTAGAGGGCTGCCCAATGGTTCTCGTTCATCTTAGGATTGATGTAGGGCAATTGCGCATCAGGAGTCACACGGTCGTGGATTCGCTTTTTGGGAAACATCATCCGATCGAAGAATAGACTGCCCTTTTTCACATTTGCAGGGGCAATAATCTTCATCCATGTGAGGTCTTTACTCTTTTTGGGTCCCTTCATGTCCTCATCGAAACGGATCCAACAGGCACGCCAGCCCTTAAAGTTGATACCGTACTCAAAAAGGTACTCCACCTGGTCCTCCCTGCCAAACTCGAAACGGACCATATCATCCACAGGGAATTCGTTGTATACCCATAGCATCAAGCCTCCTTTGAATGTAGTCAATGCCGTTTTCATACCTTCGGGCTCCTCCACAACAAGTTCGCTGTTTGCTTTAAAGTCCCAACGCAGGGATTCCTTACCCAACTTATAATGCTGCTTGCTCATAGACAAACGTGAGCCCTTACCAGCATTCCAATTGGAAGGCACCTTTCCTTCCAGACCAATGTATTGGCCCTGAACAGACAAACTCAGGAGAAATCCAACTCCAAGTGCAACAATTCCTTTTATCATGTGATTTCTTTTAAAATTCAATTACAATTCTAGTGTTTTGACCGGCTTCCACCTCAAAGGCAATCCCTCCATTCTGATAGGAAAAATTCACAACATCGCTTCCCATTAGTACCTTTGGGGATTTGGAAGGTAGGCTTAGCCAAACCTTACTCCTCTCTTTGGATGAAACGGTCAGAATCAAACTCTTCTTGCCTTGCAAAGCATGTACTGCCATTTTCTTACTGGATTTGAAAAGCTCTCGCTTTTTATCCTTGAGGCTGGTGATAGCCCTACCAAACCAGGCTTTAACATCATCTCCTTCCCATTCAATTCCGGCCATCTCACCGTCAAACCTTAAGCGATTGGTTCTACTTTGGGGTTCCCAGGCCAATTCCTTCAGAAGCACGCCCCTTTCATCCCGAATTTGAAGCCCATCTCCTCTTTTTAGTCGAGTAACAGTGGTTCCTTTCATATCATCTTCAAATCCGAAAAACATCAGAGAGGTAGTGTTCTTTGCCACCTGCTTTCTTTTTAACACATTCCCCAACTGAACGTAGCCTTTTCCATCCTTTTTGCGCACATAATTATCGTAAAACCAAGCCTCATCCACCTGGCTCTCCCATTTGCCTTGTGAAAGATCCTTTACCTTCAGAACCGGAGCCTTCCCTTTGCGAGGATCAATGTTCCACTCCTTGTTACCATTTGCAGAAAATGGATTTACATTCCGGTCTTTGGTATATTCATAAGCATCTTTTTTGTCCTTGCGGCTGGTGTAAGCGTGAAGCAAAAGTTCCAACTCTACTTCTTCACTGGCCTCCATCACATCCCGCATTACAAATACCCCATTCCAGCCAATAACTTCACGGGTCCATTTCTTCAATTCCTTTACCGGATACATATTGGTAGGATTGCTAATCAGGTTGAAATAATCTGCTCCTTCCAATTGACCGGTACTCAACAGCACGTCGGTTTCCCCCCAGATGGACTGGTTGCCGGGGTAATCCCCAAATTCACACCACACATCACCATCACCTACCTGCCCTTTGCCATTCACCAGCAAAACATTGTGTTCGAGTGTGTATTTGGGATTAGAGTAGCCCATATCGATGATGTAGGGCACTCCTGCTCTGTGAATCATGAATTGTCCGTCGTCGGGATGTCCATGTCCCTGGTAATGCTGCCCCGATTTAATGGTAAAGTAGGAGGCATTATTGTTCCAGGAGGAACGCCAAACAAACATTCCGGCATCCTCAAAGAAGCGCCAGTTGGGCAAGGTGTGTAGATCTACCGGATTTACATTTCCATCCTTCCAGATGTAGCGCCACACATCAAAATTGGATTTTTGATCCTGATCCTTTTCCTGCTTTTTCTCAGCTCTCCATAGCTCTACCTCTTTTAAATCGAGCTCCGAAGACAACCACTGGGCAATAGGATCCTGTAAGTTTTTTCCCAATGCCGGAAAAACCGAGTAGGGATTACCCCAGAACTTAGGATTGGCGTCCGCATACCTGGCCAAACCACCAAAATTATCCTCACCTCCTGGCAGAATCGAATACAGACAATAAGCCGATGCATTCTTAAACCAATCCAATTCATTGTATGGCTTTCCCAAAGCTAAGCCCAAACCATTTCGTCTCAACTCAAACCACTGCATGTAGGTTTTGAGTTGGAACATGAAATAGGTTGCACCCTCGTCACTGAAGCCATCACTCATATTGGTGTTCATCTGGCTGGTAAGTGTTTGATATTTGTTCTCCAAACAATCGCTCCACTCCTTTTGGTACTCCTCCGGAACACCATCTGCACCGTACAATACAGCCGTTAATGCAGCGTATACATTTGTTCCGTGATTGCAATTCATAATCGCAAAACTCCTGGTGTGAAAGCGGTTGTACTCCTTATAGAAATGGTGGGCGATCCGAATCAACTTTTGGCTGATCTCCTTTCTCTCTTTGGGCGTAAAGTTTTGGTACTGCCAATCGTAACAAGCCGTCAAGGCAATCAAGGCTTGAGCGATGCCCAGGTCGTTGGCAGGACCTTTTCCCTTTCCTTCAATCCACTGATCCCACTCTTTCCAATTCATAAGAGTCCTGAAATGCTTTTCAAAACAATCCTGGTAAGGCTGTGATGGATCCAACAACTGAACCAGGGCCACTGCGGCCAGCTTTTCGGGGAAAGCAAACACCAGTTTGGACTTGGGCTTGGCAATGGGCTCCATTTTCTCCAATTTATTGGCAAAGGATAACAAACTTTGCCATTCAGCCTTGTGAGTCGTCTGCCGTTGATTTGCCAACTGCTGCAATTCATTTGCCTGAAACAGCAGGCGAGGATGGTGGCTCTTATTTATTCGCTCCTGCGCATTCAGTCGAGTCCCAACAAAAAGAAGCCCAAGCATTATCAATAGGAGAATATCATATTTATTTATTCTGTTCCACTGTTTAATCATTTCTACTCTTTTTATTGATTCAAATTCATCCATTCCGGGCCAACTTCCGTTTTAGAAAAAGGATGTTGCAAGCCTCCTCTCTCTCCATCAGGTACAAATCGAACCCCCGATCTTGAAGAGCCTTCGTTCAGATTGTAATCCAGACGCTGCTTCATCTCATCTGTCAAAAACTTCGTCCAACGAGCATTAGCGGCAATACTCAACACCTTTTCATTTTTGGGGGTAAACAACATAGGTTCTTTTTCAACCAACTTCACCCTTTTTTTCTGAAAACCCTTGCTTTGTTCAATCCCTAATTGACCTTGATACAAATTGTTATCACATAATAGGTATTGCGGTTGAGTATGTTTTCGAACCAAAGGATGGGCACCAACCAAAACATTATCAAAAAAACAAAGGCTATCCGGAGGAATTACCTTGTTACGATGCCCCAGATCGTTAATCACATCAATGCATAAGGAGTGATTCCGGACAAAAAGGTTGTGAGCGATAACATTCTCTGCTGTTTTTGGAAAATGACGAGCAATCAAGCCCTTGGCAATGCGTTGGGGATCGGAGGGAGAGCCGGCTCCAAAACTAATCACGGCTCCCTTTTTGGGTGCCAATCCGTAGAAGTAGTTATTGAGGACCAAATGCTTGCGTCCACGAATCGAAACTCCGGAGCAGTGGTTTTTCTCCCCCTTGTTGGAGATGAAAAAGTTACTCTCAACAATGCCTTCCACTCCCTGGCGCAAGCTTAATCCTCCCTTGCAGTTGAGAAAGGTATTGTAACGAAAGGTATTTCCACAACTCTTTGAGGACATGATCTCTCCTTCACCACTGCAGTCATCAAACAGATTGTACTCCACAGTTGTGTAGCAGTAGCGTTTGGCCATGGAACCATGACCGATACGCATGGCCGATCCCCCATTTCGTCCCAAGGGTGGACGTGAAAAATAGTTGGAATCTACAAAGTGATGATTCCCTCCCTTCCTGGGCACATCAACATTGATATAGCTGGCCCCCGAGGTCTTCCCCTCAAACCAGCAGTGATCCACCCGATTGTATCGCCCATTGAGCTGAATCCACACACCGGTAACCTGATTGTAGTTCCTTAACCGGGTTTGGGTTATGCGGTTGTTTTCTCCGGAAACAAAAATCAAGGCTCCTCCCTCTAGCCTTTTCCCATGATTAAAATCCAATCCGGAAAGGAGAATGTGATTCCCGGAAAGAACAATTTTTGAATTTCCGGTAAGAATTACTTTCCCAGGATGTTCAGCCTTCAATTGCAAAGATTGCTGCTTTGTTCCATTCCAGCTCAACTCCAATTGAAAATCCTTGTATTCACCATCCTTCAGCACAAGATTTCGTTCGCCTTTCTCACAAGCACTTACAATGTCTTCGACAGAGGCAACCCTTACCAGGTCCTCTGCAACAACTCCTTTGCATACTAAGAGTATCAATAAAAGGAAAACAAATCTCACTTCCCGCATCCTATTTCTCTTTAATTCGATATACTTTCACATTGTCTACGGTCATGTGATTGTTGATGGTACGAATACCAAACCATCCCTTTTCATAAGGATTCTCATCAATGAAATCGTAAACAACTTTAGCATCACGAATGAACTGCACCCTGCCGTTTAAAGCAACCAATTGAATTCGGTAGGTCTTATTGGCGTCGATCAGAACATCGGAAGAAGACAGGTCATGGTTTGCCAGTAAGGGTTTGTGACCATCTCCTGTATAGCGGCGAAACCGGGTTTTGGTGTTGTTATGGCCCCCCATACCCACATAGTAGAGTTGAAGTGTATCGTAATCGTGAAATTTACCGGAAGCGATTCTCGGTGAAGAGAACAGGTCTCCCGGTTTGCGGGGATCAGTAGCATGCCAGAAGCAGTTCAAATCACTCACCCTGTCGTTGGCTCCTCCATTTCGAATTACGGTAGCATCGTATTCTATCAAAACGCCGCCTTCAAAATATTTCTTCAGCCAAACCGTTGCTCCTTTGCAAACATCAATATCCAAACGCCCATCCTTTACGCCAACAAAACTGCAGGAGTCTTCCTGAACTTCAGACACCCAATTACTCATATCTCCCTGGGAGAAATTCTCTGTGTACAATAATTCTTGCTTCAGGTACCAAGTTTCAGAATTTGAGGATTGGGCACATGCACCTGCGATCAAACACAACAAAAGAAGTTTAAAATATACTTTCATATCACTTTTACTTTTTTCTTAAATCTATCGGTCACTTACTGTAAAATGCTAACTGCATCCACCCCCATGAAGCACGTTCTTCACTCAGAACAAAACATTCAACAGCAGCTTCCTGAAAACGATTTCAAGATACAACCCTCATCTCCTACTCTCAAGCAAGTGCTATCCCAACTACCAAATTCGGAACCACCTTTAAATATGAAACCCACAACACCCTCAATACCAACCCTCCTTAAGACATCCACTATCTTCCGTACAATTTCGGAAATGCTATCAATATACAATTCCATTAACTAAAACCAGTCATTTTCAAAGCTCCGCAATTGATTCTATTGGCTTTTGAGAGCCCGTACCGCCCCCTCCTTTATCTTCCGATTTTCAGTCAGTAAAATCACATCAAATTTTATTCGAACAATTCTAGCCCAACAAACAAAGAAAGCCTAATACAAAATGAAGTTTTTGGAACCAATTCAAAGCAAATTACATCATTTGATTTCCAAGACATTAAAGGTTCCACACAAATCAAACCACCTGATTAACCCACGAGATAGTGCCAGAAACCTCTTCCTACAAAGGATTAAGAACTACTCCATCTAACTTTAAACTTGAATTGACACCCCCGCTCAATCAAAACTGAAGAACATGAAAATTGGAAAACTACAATTACTGCTTGTCATTGGTCTTCTTCTGACCAGCTGGAAAGGCACATTTGCTCAATCCGGATGGAAAGAAGAAATGGCCAGAATCAGAAAAAGCAATCTGGGACAGAATCTGAAACCCCGATGGGAGAATATAAGCACTGAAAAAGCCATAAATCTTCTGAAAGAAGACGGCAGCTTCTCGGATCTTTCACCCGATAAGAAGCAAATGACAGGCCGCATTTTGCAGATGGCTATCGACTACCACAAAGGTGAACGTAAAGGAGACACTGAGCTTCGAATGAACATCTACAAAGCGATGCAATACTGGCTGGATCACCGTCCCAAGTATCGATTCCCTTCCATTCCTTTTGAAACACTAAGGGCATGTGCTGCCATAGAATTGGTACTCCACGAAGACATGATGAAGGACCGGGAATCCTCACAGGAATTGAAAAAACAGGTAGACCAGCTCAGGGAAACTATTACGGAATTCAGTCACTGGTGCTGGTACAATGGCAAAAGTCCCGAAGTATTTGACAAACACCGCGGACACAACCGGGGTGGAAACGTAGGCTACCGCTTATGGGCCATGACCTCCATTGCAGCCTGTTCCGAAGATACAAAAAAAATGGATTGGGTGCTCCAGATTGTAAAGGAGCAATTCCCACGTGTAGTGAATACAAACTCGGATCTTCCCACCGGTTTTACCCCTGATGGTTCCTGGATACAACACAATGCCGGAGGGGCACAAAACTACTGGATTGGCTACGGAGTGCACTGGATCAATCATGTACTGAACTACGCAAAGGCAACAAAAAATACCAGATGGGCCTTAACCAATGAGGAATTCAACACCATTGCAGATTACTATCTGGATGGGATTCAGTGGTATCACTATAGAAACCACGCAGCCCTAAACCTGGCCGGTAGACACAACGCTTTAAAAGAGGCTCCAATGGACAAAGGGGCTATCCATAAATATGTCTCGCGTTTATTGGACTTTAAAGATATTCGCTTTGAAAGAAGAGGGCAGTTGGAACAGCTGCTGAAAAGGAATAAAGATCCCCGATATGCAGCACTGGATTCCACCAAGTACTTCTGGAATACCGATCTGCTAATTCACAGCAAACCCAACAGCTATTTTGCCATTAAGATGCTTTCGAACCGTACAACAGGTTGCGAAACATCTGAGAGTTCACGCGCACATGGTAAGAACAACTTCTTCAGCGGCGACGGTTCCACCATGATCTACCGAACCGGAACAGAATACGACAAAGCAAGAATCGGATGGAACTGGCGTGCCATTCCTGGCATTACCGCCGAGCAGAAAACAGGAAAATTGCCATTGACGCCCTGGGGCAGAAACAGCAAAAGCTTGAATCAATTTGCCGGTGGACTTTCCGATGGAGAGATGGGAATCGCTGCCTTCCAATATCAGAGGGCGCATCCCTATGTGAACCTGAAAGCCCGGAAAGCTTACTTCACTTTTGGCAAGGAAATGCTGGCCCTGGGAAATGGGATTCAAAAGATCAACCCGGATGAATTCGAAGTCTGGACTACCTTGAACCAAACCGAAAGAAAGGGGGCCATTCATTGGAAAATAAATGGAAAAAAGGGGCGTATCAAAACCGGAAAACAGAAGAACATCAACTTTAAGGAGATTTCGAAGATCTCCTGGGTACATCATGATGGAACCGGTTACATCCTCCTTCCTCAGGATAAATCTGCCGAACTGAAACTTTTTGCAGAGCAACGAACAGGCAACTGGGCCGATCTGGATGGGAGGTATGACAATCCGAAAAACAAGGAGACAAATGTTGAAGTTGCAGACATCTTCCAACTCTCCATAAATCACGGTACTGATTTTGACAATGCCGATTATGCCTACCTGGTAGTTCCTGGAGTTAAACTGGAAGAAATGGACCAAATCTGCAAAGGGACATCTGCAGTCATCTTAAAAAACAGTTCTAAGATGCAAGCCATTCAATTACCTGAAGATAAGGTGATGGCTGTCTTCCATAAAAAGGGAATGCTTCGCGTCAATGAAAACCTTAGTATCGAAAGCAATTCTCCGGTTGTGCTTCAATTAAAGCGAGATGCCGAAGATTGGCTTCTTCGGGTAGCCGATCCTTTGCACCAGCAAGAGAAAACAGAAATTACAATAACATGGAAGGGTAAAACTGTAACAAAACAAGTGGTTTTCCCTCAACATCCCCAAACAGGGGCTTCCATCGAAACATCAATTAAATTTTAAATAATTAGTATTCAAAATGAACCGAATTCTTCAACTATCGATTCTAATGGGGCTTTTAGCAGGAGTTTTCTCCTGTTCCAATACACCTAATTCTTCCAAGGGATTTGTGGAAGAGAATGCAAAATTTGCTGCTGCCCAAATCGGCAACGAAATTGAACTGATGCACAGCAAAGGAGAGATCCTGAATCCCAGAACTATCCGTGAGGATGGTACCACACGTTACAATACACCTGAACTTTGGACCAGCGGATTTTTCCCCGGCTCACTTTGGTATCTGTATGACCTGACAGGTGACAAAAAGTGGAAAACCGAGGCTGAAAAGGTTACCGAAACCCTGGATACCGTTCAATACCTTACCTGGCACCACGATGTTGGCTTTATGATCTACTGCAGCTACGGGAACGGCTATCGTTTGACCCAAAATCCTGCCTACAAAAAGGTTATCATCCAGGCTGCTGAATCATTGTGTACCAGATTCCGTCCAAATATCGGAGCGATCCAATCCTGGAACGTACACCGCGGATGGCAAGCAAAAAAAGGATGGCAGTGCCCTGTGATCATCGACAACATGATGAACCTGGAACTACTGTTCGAAGCCTCCAAGATGAGTGGCAACAACAAATACCGTGACATCGCAATTAAACATGCCGAAACTACGCTGGACAACCACTTCCGTCCTGATTACTCCTGCTTTCATGTGGTGGATTACGACACCATTACAGGACAGGTTCGAAATCAAGTTACCGCTCAAGGCTATGCTGATAACTCTGCCTGGGCACGCGGACAGGGCTGGGCGATCTATGGCTACACCCTTTGCTACCGCGAAACTAAGAATGTTAAATTCCTGGAACAGGCCAAGAATATAGCCAGCTTCCTGTTTAAACACCCTCGTATGCCAAAGGACCTGGTTCCCTACTGGGATTTTGATTGCAAGGACATTCCAAATACACCACGTGATGCTTCTGCTGCTTCTGTAATCGCTTCAGCACTTTATGAAATGAGTACTTATACCGGTGAAGAGGGTGAAAAATACAAGCAACTGGCCGATCAAATTGTGGAAAATCTAGCATCGCCTGCCTATCGTGCAAAATTGGGTGAGAACAACAACTTTCTTTTAATGCACAGTGTAGGGAGTATTCCCCACGGAGCTGAGATCGATGTTCCGTTGAACTATGCCGATTACTACTTTTTGGAAGCCCTGTGCAGAAAAAGAGACTTGGAAAAACGATAGAATACCTTCCAAACAATTCCCTATCCGGAAATATTCCGGTGGGGAATTGGATTTTCAGCCCACAACCAGTAACTATTGATTTCCAATAATATAATTCAATTTGGCACTCCCAAATTGTAGAAAATCTCCCAATATTTGAATGTGGAACTATCAAGAAGGAAAACTCCATTCCTTTTCCCCAGAGATTTTCTTTCTTGCATTACCCCAGCGAAAACCTTTGAGTAATTATTTATGAAACTAAGACAATTCATCAGTAAAGGACTTTTGATGGCGGGCCTAATCTCCGCTTCATCTACCATGGCCCAGGATCTGATTACACCGGCCATCCTTTCTTTCGAAGAATCAGTTCCAGCTAACTGGACTACACCAAACGGTTCTTCTCTACAAACCAGTACTGCCCATTATAAGCATGGACAGCAAAGTTTACAATGGAACTATAGTGAGGGATCAGAACTGGTATTGAACCAGGATATCAAATTCAAACCATTCGATCCCAATGCTGCGGATAAATCCATCCCCACCTTTTGTGTGTGGGTATACAACGAAAATCCTAAAAATGAAAAGATCAAATTCCAATTCCTGACCAACGAAGAGATCAACTGCGAATTCGAATTTGGCATCAACTTTAAAGGATGGCGTGCTGCCTGGGTCGCTTTTGAGCGCGACATGCAAGGAACGCCTCAAACCAGCATGAACCGAATGAAGGTAGTAGCCCCTGAATCTGGTAAAGGTTCTCTTTTCTTCGATCACATCATGCTGTGTACGCCAGCCGACAGTCGGTGGAACACTCCTGACTACCAGGTTCCCTTTGTGAACGCCAAAACCAAGAACCACTGGCTGGTACTCTATAAGAATAGTCAATACGAACCATCTGCAAAACTGGAACCATTAACTCAAAAACAAATCAAGGGTATCCAAACCATCAACAAGCGATATACCAAAGCCATCATTAAAAAGGTAAAGGTTAATGACAAGTTGATGGCCAAGATAAGAAAGAACTACAAAAAGTATGGAATTACAAGAACCGGAGAGCAGATAAGTGGAGAAAACATCTGGTTTTGCCGTTTCTCCGAAATCTACCGCCCTTACACCAAAGAATGGAAGAACTACTTTGAGAAGTACGACAAGGGGTTTAAAAAGTATACCAAACTGATGTTTGATGTAGCCTGCGCCTACAACCAAACAGACAACGAAACTTACAAAACCGAATTGGAAGAGCTGTTTTTCAACCTTTCCGATCACATTATTGACCAGGGCTGGGCTGCTGGTAGTGGAAACGGTACCCTGCATCACCTTGGGTACAGCATGCGTACCTATTACTCGGCCTACTTCCTGATGCGTGAATCCCTGACCCGTACCAATCGGTTGGAGTCAGCGCAAAAGGCCATGGAATGGTTTTCCGGAGCAAAAGAGATCTTTGCCCCCTTCCACGGCAAGGGTATTAGTATTGATGCCTTCAACACTTCAGTAATGGGACGTCTGGCCAGTATCCTGATGCTGGAAGATTCTCCCAAGAAAGTGCGCTACCTGAATGCCTATGTAGCCTGGATCAACAACGGCCTGGCCATTGCTCCCGGTCTGAAAGATAGCTTTAAGGTTGACGGTTCGGTTCATCATCACGCCAACAACTACCCCGCTTACGCCAATGGCGGGTACGAAGGTGCTACCAAAATGGTTTATTTCTTCAGCAGAACACCATTCCATGTGTCAGAGGAAGGACATCAAAACCTGAAGCATTCTTTGCTAATGACCCGCCTTTTCTGCAATAAGGAAACCTGGCCTACATCCATGTCAGGGCGTCATCCAAATGGAAAAGGGAAGCTTTCTGCAAGTCACTACCAGCTAATGGCTTTATCTGGAACGCCTGACGGAAAACAAAAAATTGATTCCGAAATGGCTGCAGCCTACCTTCGATTGATGGAAGGCAAGAAAGCCACAGGAGCCGTAAAGAAATTGCAAAAGCAAGGCTTTACTCCAGAAGCGGATCCCAACGGAAACTGGACCATGAACTATGCATGCCTGGGCATTCACCGTCGAGGCAATTGGTCGGCCACTGCGCAGGGACACAGCCGCTACTTATGGGCAGCTGAGCACTACATCGGAGCCAACTATTACGGCCGTTACATGAAACACGGCCAGCTACAGATTCTTTGTGGTACAGAAACCCCAAGCGTATTCACCTCCGGCTTTAATGTTAATGGCTGGGATTGGGGACGATTTGCCGGAACCACTGCCATTCACCTGCCCATCGAACAGCTGCGAGCCAACATTCTGAATGTGGACCAGGTATCAGGTTACGAAGAAATGTTAATGTCGGATGAAGCCTTTGCCGGTGCCATCTCCCTGGAGGGAAAAAACGGAGCCTGGGCCATGAAGCTGCACGAGCATGATAAGTACAACGGTTCGCACCGCGCATTGAAATCAGTCTTTTTCTTCGACAATAGAATCATCTGCCTGGGAAGTAACATTGAGAACGACAATGCTGACTTCAGCACCGAAACCACCCTGTTTCAGAATTACTTGAACCTGAAATCCGAAGCAGTATTGCTGAATGGCAAAGAAATCAACCAGTTCCCCTTCTGTTATTCAAGTAAGAGCGAAAAAGCAACCTTGCTAACCGATAATGTGGGCAACAGCTTCTACATTCCCGCTGCTTACACCGTTGAAGTGGGCAAACAGCTGCAACACTCCAAGCATCAGAAGAAGGAAACTCCAAACCAGGGAAATTTCGCCACAGCAGTGATTACTCACGGCAAAGCTCCTAAAGGTGAATCCTATGAGTACGCCATCCTGGTGCAAAGCGATCACAAGGAATTGCAAAAATTTGCCAAACAGATGGGCAAGAAGCAGAAGGCTCGCTACACCGTACTACAGAAAGATAACAAGGCTCACATAGTAAAAGACAAAACAAGTAATACAACAGCATTTGTTCTATTTGAAGCCAATGATCAAATCAATATTTCGGATTTGAAAGCGGTTGATGCTCCGGTCCTGGTAATGATGAGAGAAAAGAAAGGTGCTAAAGTTCTAAGCCTATGTGATCCGGATTTGCACCTTTACGAAGGTCCTGCCGATGTTGTAATAGAAAACGACAAGCGCAAGGAACGCAGCATCTACTCCCGTGACTGGAAGGATAATGAAAGCATGGTTTCCAAAGTTAAAGTGACCATTAAGGGACTCTGGAACCTGGAAGCCAATGAGTACTGCAAAGTAATCAGCAGCAATGCGAAAGAAACTGTACTGGAATTCAGCTGCCAGCATGGATTGACAAGAGAAATTAACCTAAGAAAGTAGAACACCTTCCCCCCTCCCTAAATCCGTCCATGAGAGTTGGGATTCAGGGAGGAGTAAAACGAGACATCATGAACAAAAATATATCACGACGAAACTTCATAAAGAGTACTGCTGCAGTAACTGCCGGTTTAACTCTCATCCCACAAGGACTATTGAGTTCCTGCATGAGGAAAGGGAAGCGCCCCAACCTCCTCTACATTTTCCCTGACCAATACAGAAAGCAGGCCATGGGATTCATGAAGCAGGATCCTGTTATTACTCCCAATATAGACAAACTTGCCAAACAGGGCGTTGTTTTTTCCAACGCTGTGAGTAACCATCCTCTGTGCAGTCCTTATCGCGGGATGCTATTGACTGGGAAATATCCACTTTCCAATGGGGTGTTGTCCAACTGTCATTCGGGCCGAACCAAGCATGGAAACTTCCTAAAACCAGATGATGTCTGCTTTTCGGATGTTCTGTCTCAAAACGGATACAACGCCGGATACGTGGGCAAATGGCACCTGGATGGACCGGAACCACCAAAAGAAGGAGGACGAAATGTATGGGACTCCTACTGCAAACAAGGCAAACATCGTCATGGCTTTGATTTTTGGTACTCCTACGGAGCCGACGACAATCACCTGACGCCTCACTACTGGATTAATGATGCAAAGGAGGACGAAGCCAAATACTTTGAACAATGGTCTCCGGAACACGAAGCGGAAGTGGTACAGAAATACCTGGAGAACGCAGGCGAAAAATTCCGAAATGATGAGAAACCTTTTGCCCTCTTCTGGGGAATCAATCCTCCGCACCATCCCTTCAACCTTGTACCTGAAAAGTACAAGAAGCGATTTGAGGGCAAAACCGAGAAAGATGTTCTGAATCGTCCAAACGTACAGTATACCAACAATACTGAAATGGGAGACAAGGGATTCGGCGATATGTGGGTGGACAAGCGCATTGATCAGTCTACCGATTACTTTGCCATGTGCGAAGGAGTAGACGAGCAGATTGGTAAGGTACTAAAAACTCTGAAAGACCAGGGATTGGATGAGAATACCATCGTGATCTTTACTTCCGACCATGGAGAGATGCTGGGAAGCCAGGGCATGATGCACAAGAACATCTGGTTCAGCGAAGCCTTTGATATTCCGTTCATCATTCGCTGGCCGGAGAAAATCAAACCCGGAACCGATGATCTGCTACTAAGTGTACCAGATGTAATGCCAACTCTTTTGGGATTGATGGGCATGAGCAATGACATTCCTAAAGAGGTAGAAGGAAAGGATTACTCCGGAATATTCCGCAAGGAGAAAGTGGATCGCCCGGAAGCAGCTTTGTACTTCTTTGCCAAACCCGAGGACGATACCGAAAAACGTCGTGGTGTGAAAACGCACAACCACACCTATGTAATCGCCTACGACAACAAGGGAGAAAAGCATCACTTTCTATACGATGATGTTCAGGATCCCTACCAACGAGAAAACATTTATGGGAAAAATCCGGAATTGGAGCAGGATCTGACCGAAAAACTTCGGGAAATTCTGATCCGGACAAATGATCCCTTCATTAGCTATTTGTAACGATAAGATTTAAGTTAGCAACTATAAACAGGAAAAGGGATAGCACTAAGTGTATGTTTTAGGGTTAGAGTGAATTTCATAAAATAGGCAACATACAATAGGGTTTTCTTTGCGTGCGTTTCCCTTTTCCTCTTTTTCTGACAGTACTTTGCCAACAGGCACCTAAATAAAATTCTATGGACAGAAGAAAATTTCTGAAAAACAGCAGTCTCACTCTTACGGGTCTGGCTGCCTCCAAACTGCTGATGGGACAGGAAAGTATCTTTGGCCTAAATCCGGAACTAAAAGGAAGAAGGCCCAATATCCTGTTCATAATGACCGACCAGCAATTTGCCGGGGCCATGAGCAATACAGGAAATAAGGATTTGAAAACTCCAGCCATGGATTACATTGCATCCAACGGGATACGTTTTGAGAAAGGCTACTGCCCCACTCCTCTCTGCGTTCCTTCGCGTTCCTCCATGTTCACCGGAATGTATCCCCATGAGATCAATGTCCCCATCAACAATATGGAAGCCAAATGGGACACCCAGCAATATCCCTACATGGGGAAGATTTTGTCTGAGGCTGGATACGATACCGGCTACGTAGGAAAATGGCACTTGCCAGCCGATCCCAAAGACATTGAAACCCATGGCTTCGATTACATCAAATATGCCAAGGACAACCGGATTGATTCCCTCATCGATGGAGCCTCCCGCGATTTTCTGATGAAAAAAAGGGAGAAGCCCTTCCTTTTGGTCTCCTCTTTTGTGAATCCCCACGATATCTGCCAATGGGCCAGGGGTGACGAAATGCTGAATGACCATTTGGGTGAACCTCCCGCCCCTGGATTTTGCCCCGAACTTCCTGCCAACTTCGAACTTCCTGATTTGGAACCGGATATTCTACGTACCCTTCAAACCTATTCCCAACGTACCTATCCTACCAAAGATTGGAACGAAGACAAATGGCGCCAATACCGATGGGCCTACTACCGACTGATTGAGATCGTGGATGCCCGTATCCAAAAGGTACTGGATGCGCTGAAGGAATCTGGTGAAGAGGAGAACACCATCATCATTTTCACCTCCGATCATGGCGATGGTCACGGAGCCCACAAATGGAACCAGAAACAGGTGCTGTACGAAGAGTCTGCCCGTGTTCCATTACTGGTCAGCTGGAAAGGAGTCACTCAACCTGGGTCGGTGAATAGCAAGGAGGTAGTATCCACCGGTATCGACCTGATCCCAACCCTATGCGACATTGCAGGAGTGAAAGCCCCGGCCCACATGAAAGGTTCATCATTCAAGAACCTGGCCTTAGGCAAAGAGGATAAATCCTGGAGGGAGTTTACAGTAATCGAAACCGAGTTCTGTCAATCCAAGAACACCTTCGACATCAAGGGCCGATGCGTTCGAACGGAGAACTTCAAATACATGGTGTATGACAAAGGTGAACTTCATGAGCAGCTCTTCGACATGGAAAAAGATCCCGGTGAAATGAACAACCTTGCTTACAAAAAGGAATACCGAAAAGTATTGAGACAGCACCGGAAATACCTGGAGAAATGGATGCAAGAGACCAAAGATAATTTCAGACTTCCTTACTAATACTCGTAATCGCGAATGGGGGATCATAGAGCAACAATCATATAAACCGTCATCCTGAACTGGTTTCAGGATCTTTTTGCAGATTCCGAAACAAGTTCGGAATGCCCGATGAATGTTACTGATCCCCCTATTCTTTCCAAATTCCATAATCAATGATCAAAAATTTACTTCTCTTTCTATTTACCGGCTTTCTTTCTGTTTCTGTTAATGCCCAAAAATCCTTAGATCTCGGCAAGCAGAAACAACTGGTTTACGAATGCAATTTCGAGAACAAATCCTCCCTGGAGGATTGGGTGATGGAAGGTCCGGGCATTTCAAAAATCAACAAAGGAAGATTGGAGCTCTGCTCAAAATATCACAAGAAAGTCTACCGTAAAATGAAAAAAGGGAAGATTGTTTTTGAGGAAGGCTCATCCAGGTGGTATCAAAACTATGTAGATGGTTTGGCAAAGAAGGCTGAACCGGAACTGTATCCCACCTACAAGAAGGGAGATACTTTTAGGGGGGGGCACCTTGTGTATTGGAACAAAACCATTACACCCAAAAACTACGTGATTGAGTTCGACTTTCAAAGTCCCATCCCTTATCCCTTACACATGATCATGTTTTCGGGAACCGGGACCAAAGGAGAAAGTGTTTTTGATCCTTCACTTAAACCTCGTTGTGGTGTAGCTGCCCAATATACAAAAGGAGACATCTACAACTACCGTATTTCCTTTCTGGCGCCCAAACGGGGAACGGCCAACCTACGCAAATGCCCCGGCCGGCGTTTGGTTACCAAAGGAAAAGACTACACCCTGAACAATCTTACCGGGAAACACCACATCAAAGTAATCAAATGGAACGATCAGATAGAATTCCACATTGATGGTCAAAGGGTTTTCCACTACAATGATACGGAAAATGATAAACCCCTGGGGGCCGGACATACAGCCATCCGTTTGATGGTACCTGCCCGGGGATATTACGACAATTACCAGATCTTCGAACTTTCGGAATAACCATTACTCTTCTGATACATCCCAAAATGTGCTTAAAAAAACTCCTGCAACCTCTTCTTTGGGTACTCCTACTCGTCTTTTCCATTCCCTCCTTTTCGCAAGAAGTCACCATACAGGGAATTGTACTGGACGCTACCTCCCTTCAGCCAATGCCATTTACCCAAGTGGCTATATACAAAGCTAATCAAACAGTTCCGCTTTCGGGAACCTTATCGGATACCGATGGAAGGTTTGTTATAACCGTTAGGGAACCTGGCAGCTACCGTTTAAGCATCAGCTTTCTGGGCTATCAACCCCATTTTCAAGCACTAAATATTAGCTCTTCTGTTTTGGATCTGGGAACCATCGATTTGCTTCCCGCCACCCAGAATCTGGAAGAGATCAACGTAACCGCGGAGCGCAAATCGGTGGCAAAAGAGAATGGCAATTGGGTACTTTACCCCGACAAGATGCCCGGGGATGGGACCGGCAACACCGTTGACCTCCTCAATACCCTCCCCTCCATCTCGGTGGATATTGATGACCAAATCAGCATCCGGGGACGAAAAGCAAGTATCCTCATTGATGGGGTAAGGGCTGATGATCCCAACCCCCTGGAGCACATCTCTCCCTCTTCCATTGCCAAAATTGAGGTAATCACCAATCCCTCTGCCAAATACGATTCTGAGGGAAGCATCATCAATATTCAGCTAAAGAATCCCATTCAATCGAAAACCTATACGAAACTACAATCCTGGGTGGATACCAAAGGGAATCACCAGCAAAACTTGTACGCCAACAAGAAACAAGGCAAATGGGGAGGCTTTGTACAAGCCCTCAACCGCAAACAATGGATAGACAATCAAACTCAATCCATTCGAAACAACCATTTACAACAGCAAACGCCTCAAATCAATCAGGACAAGATACAGGAGGAGGAAAAAAAACAGCAACAGATCCGATTGGGACTGAATCATCAACCGGTTAAAGGTAAACTGCTTAAAATGGATGTGAATTTTCAAAGTATAGAACAGGATCCTGAGGCCAACATCCATAAGGAGAAACTCACCCAAACCGGAGAATTGCAACAAATAACCAAGCAGAATCTTTTGAATAAAAGAGACCGCAAAACCAATACTGTCCGCCTTTTCTATACAGACAACCGGAACGATCACAAACTCAAACTCATGGGCTCCTATCGGAATCAGGACCGAAACAATCGTTCCCAAAACAGCTACCAAAACTTTACTGCCGATAACCTCCCCCTTACGGAGTATTGCAACGAAAGAAAGGATAGAAATCAAAGCCAGCAAGATCTTTACCGTTTTAAGGCCGACTATGAAAAACAGATGGGAAAACAACTGAAACTGGAAATGGGTGCAGAATGGCAACTGGATCAAACACAACAAAAAGTGCAACAGCATAAATACAACGTCGCCGATCAGAATTGGCTCTTGATAGAAGGAAGAACATTTACCTATCACTATCAAAAAGATGCAGCAGCCCTGTATGGAATTGCAAATCTAAAGCATCAAAAAATGTACGCCTCATTCGGTTGCCGATTCCGATACACCGGCACCAGCACCGAAAACAATAAAAACGGACTGGCTAACCAGGAAAGCAACCACTACTACAGCCTACTCCCATCGGTTCGATTGGGGCAGGACTGGGAACGAATTCAAATGTCACTTTCCTACAGTAAGAGTCAGAAGTTGCCGGCTGTTCATCAGCTGAATTCCTATCGGAACGATGCCAATCCTCTAAACATTCAGTTTGGAAATCCGGGTCTGAACCCCGAAAAGGATCACTCTTTGAATCTTGAGATTTCGAAACAGGGGGAAAAACACCAGCTAAGCCTGGCCATCTATCAAAACTGGATGCGGGATATGGTCTTTTCCCGATTTAGCAGTGCAGGCGACACGCTTTTCCGCACCTACGAGAATCTAGGGGACGGCTCTATCCTGGGTAGTGAATTCTCTTTCAGTTACAAAGCAAAAAAGTGGTTTCGTGTAAACGGTAGTATCAATACTTTTTATCAAAACTACCAGGGCGTGAACTTACCTCTCCCACAAAAAAACTTGTGGAGCTTCCACTACAAAATAAGCACACTGTTAAGGCTCGACAGCAGAACACAATTTCAATGCAATTACAACTATCAAAGCAAAAGCCTGAGCACCTCCGGTTTAAAGGGGAAACTGTACGGTTTGGATGTTGTAGCCAGCAGAAAATTCCTTAAAAAGAAGTTACAGATTTCCGTGAAAGGCATCAATCTTTTGGATAGCAAGCGTCAATTCTACCAGGTGGAGAACTTACAATTCACCAGCGATACCCAAAGATATCAGGACTCCAGAAGAGTGGTTCTTAACTTGATTTACAAGTGGTCGAAGCGAAAAGGATAAGGGCAAAAGGTTCACGACAAGAGTTCCGAAGACAAACAGAAAAGCATTGATAAACAACTTCTCTTAAGACAATCTAATTCTCCCGGGTCAATTCAATTTTCTGCGGATTAATCGCTCTTTTGAAGTAATAATACATGTAAAAAGAATCCAGATCATCAGAAGAGATTGGAAACCTTACCACCTGAACCAACTCCCAGTCATATTTTCCCATCAGGTTCAAAACCTCTACTTCAGACTCAAAGTTTTCCTTTTTCCGCCCCTTAAATCCCTTGTAAAGGTACTCGCTCCCTGCTCCAAAATCAGCTTCCACATAAGCCCCAAACAGAAGCGAACTACCACTATACTTCAATTTACAGTACTCCCATTGCCCTTCTGTTGCTATTCTTGAGGAGATTCTTTGCTCTAATGTTATTTTTTCTTTTCTCCCTTTCAATTTTTCGTTTTTCTGAGCAAATCCGCAGTGTTCAAAAGCAACAAAGAGTAAAAGAACCAGGCATATCTTCTTCATCCTATCCATATAGATTTATTGAGTGTATTTACATCATTAACTACAGTAAGCTCCTTTCTATTCAAACCGATCATCCGACCTGAAATCATCCGCTTTTCCGGCATTCTTTTCCAACCATCCCTTTCGACTCATCCTGGGGGCATCAAAATCAGCAACATAGGGCTTAATATCCAAAAGAGGCGTCCCATCCAACATATCTACATTACGAATGTACAGCACATTGCCCTCTATTTTTAGCAGTTCAACTACTGAAAGTCCGATAGGGTTTGGCCTTCGGGGGGCCCGGGTGGCAAATACGCCATGTTTTTGATTATCCAGAAAGGGGGTAACTTCCAACTCGTACCCTTCTGACTGGTGCAGGTGATAGATCAGAAAAACATGGGAAAAGCCTTCGAGATCCTGTAACCCGGGACTTAATTCCTCTTTCAGTTCTATTACTCCTTGTACCCCTGCAGCTCCTTTGGGCTGAATGGGCATCCCCTGCTTCTCCTTGAAAGGAGTTCGAATGGTACCGATACTTTGAAAGTTAATTTTCATGTATTTTCAGTTTTGTTTTCATTGGTTGCATGGAACTCGCCCAAGTTAATCCCCCTATAATAATTGGCGAACCTGTACGGGAAGTATTTCTCATGCTTGTTTCATTTTATCCCTTCTGTTTTCTAATTCCTCCTCACCACCCGTCACTATATCGTTCGATTTTTTGAATTTAACAAAAAACTATTTGCCATTCCGAAACCCCTCCTATTTTTTGCAACATAAATAAGACTTCCTTACCTTTAAGTAAGGAGTTATTTCTGTGATGAACACTTCAAAAACAAATAAATAGCTCTACAATTAACATTTGCAATTGATTCTCAAAAACGAATGTTTTTTCTTTTCACACGTCTACAAAATCACTTCCCGGATGGGAAGAGCTACCAATGGCTGAAACAATATATATTTACGAAGGATATCCTTTAGGCGCAGGAAAGACATTCCTGTTTCTTGAACTCCATTCCTGTTTGTGGAACTCTATTCCGCATCCGAAATTTGTATTCCGCAGTCAAAATCTCTATTCACACATAAGAAAACGTTCTCCGCATTTCTGCATCTCCATCCCTCTTTTGCGCAACCCTATTCCTCTCTCTGCTTTTCTCTCCCCGTTTATTTTACCTGTAAAGGGTAAAAGTCCTCCCCATTATTTCTGAATTCCTAAAAAATAGACGGACAAATATTGTTTACAGATCCAATAACCAGTAAGTAAGGTATTATGGAAAACTTAAGAATCTACCGAATCAAGGACATCGATCTTGTTTTTGCTGCCGAAAGAATGGCGAAATCCTTCGAGAATCATTTGCCAGGCATGGAATCCTGTCTACCACAAATGAATCAGGATTACTTAAACAAATTTAAAGGCTTACTAAAGCAACTTGAAAAAGCAACTAGTGGCAAGGTGTACACCAATATTCAAGCCCATCAAACCCAAATCGCTGGAGATTGTCGTAAACAGGCAATTCTCTTCTACAAAAAGCTCATGTTCTATGTAGAACAAGCATTCCCCAACAACAAACTAATGTGGGAACAATTTGGCACCACTTCCCTACATCAGGCCAGACAATCGGACGAACGTATGAGTTGGTTCCTTAAAATCACAGCCCATGCCTGCAAGCTTTTCCGAAAAGAGTTGCTGGAGGTAAATTGTCCCGAATCACTATTGAACAAAGCAGAAGAACTAGCCAGTGAAATGGAGGAAAAAACATTTGAAAAGATATGCATGATAAAAGAACGGCAGCGCCACACCATAATCCGGATTGAAATCATGAATTCAATTTGGAATATGATGCTCCAAATTCACAGGACTGCAGAAATAATATTCGAAGAGCAACCCCTCCTCCTAAAAGAATTTGAATTACCCAACAGGAAAATCAGGCAAAAGATCTAACGGTTTTATTTTATGCTTGTCAGGTTTTGCTGCTCGAGATATTCGGTTGGGGTCAATCCGGTAAATTTTTTAAAGGTTCGGTAAAAGGAAGTTTTGGAATTGAAACCGCACTCCTCGGCAATAGCCAAAAGGGTATAGTCGCGACTCCTGGGGTCCTCGAATTTCTTCTTCACAGCTTCTACCCTGTATTGATTGATAAAATCGTTGAAGCTGATCTGCAAACCATCCCGCAGGATAGTGGAAAGATGCGAAACAGATACATCCAGATGAAGGGCCAGCTGACTTTTGGTCAATTTCTTGTCCAAATACCAGGAATTTGCATCCATTTGCTGTATTATATCTTCCGTCGCTTCCCGCAAATTGTCAGGTACTTCAGAGGAGTGCACCACCACTGGTTCGGAAGATTCCGGTTTTTTCTCCGCCTTTTTTAAGGAGGAAGCAGCCACTTTTTGCTTCGGTTTTTTCTCCGTCTTCGAACGAAATCTCCACCCCACTACAACAAGCAGAACTAAAAGTACCAGGCTCAAAAACCAACTACGATAAGCAGCCCAATTGGCAGATACATGAATTTTCATCCGAGCCGGTACAGGGCTCCACAAGGCATTGTTATTACTGGCTTTCACTTCCAACAGGTAATCGCCTCTTTCCAAATGAGAAAACAGAACGTGATGTTGATGTTCCTCAACCGAATGCCAAAGGGAATCCACCGGCAATAGTCGGTATTGGTACCGGTTCTTATCCGAATCCACAAAACTGAGAGCCGAAAACCCGATACGAATCTCGCGATCGGCGGAAGTGAGAAACATTTCCTGAGCCCCGGGCAAAGCTTGCTGCAACCAATCCTGTGTTTGAAAAGTTGTAGTATTTCTCCACGAACGTCCTCCCACTTTCAGATCGGTAAAACAAACCTGCGGCTGATAGGAATTGGATTGAAATTTCAGGGGATCGAAGGCGTTCAAACCATTGTTCCCTCCAAAATACATCTGTCCCGAAAGAGAAGTACAAGCCACCTGGTATTCAAAGATATTTCCCTGCAAACCATCCTCCTGGGTAAAATTCACAAAGCGGGAAGTTTCCGGATCGAAACAGGAGAGTCCACGGTTGGTACCCAACCACAATCTTCCTTTCTTATCCTCCTGGATGCTAAGAACAACGTTACCTGGCAATCCGTCCTGCTTTTGGTACACCTTAAAACCATCGGATTCCGGCAGATATAAATTCAGTCCCATTCCGGTTCCCAGCCACAATCTACCGGCCGAATCCTCAAAAAAGACAAATACCCTTCGATCACTTAAAGCTTCTTTTCTATGCCTGTCCGGGGCATAGCGGGTAAAAGTACGCCCATCCTCATTCAGGCGATTGGCTCCATTCAGGTGAGTTCCTAACCAAATATCTCCCTCTCGGGTCTGAAACAGAACTTTGATATTGGAGCTACTAATACTTGTATTATCCTCCCTGGATTTTCGGAACTCCTGCACCAGTCCTGTTTGGGGTGTAAAATGATGGAGTCCGTGATCAATTTCGGCCACCCAGTAGGAACCATCCTGTGCATGCAAAAGGGCAAATACCCCCTTTCGAAACTTTAGCTTTCCTCCAAAGGTATAGGGTTCAAATCGATTTTTACCATGACTAAAACGTAGCATTCCTCCGTCGGTTCCAAAGAAAACCTGTCCCTGTCGATCGACCATGGCTGTTCGTATCGCATTCAACTTCTTGATCTTGCCTGACCGACCTTCTATTCGGTAAGCAGAAAACTTACCGGTTGCGGGATCCAATCGGTTGATTCCATCCTTCATGGTTCCTACCCAAAGCTGTCCCTGCTGATCCTCTACCACTGTACGAAGAATATTATTGGAAAGGGACAAAGGATCATCGGGAATATTCTGATACAACTCAAAACTCATCGCTTTGGGACTCAAATAATTCAACCCAAGCATAGTTCCAATCCAGAAAGTACCCGACTTCTCCCGCAGCATACATAGAATATTGTTGTTGCTGATACTCTCTTTTTTATGGGGATGATTCTTAAAATGGGAAAAGCTACCTTCCTTACGATTGAAAAGGTCCAAACCATCCTTGGTTCCCACAAACAGATTTCCTTTCTCATCCTCAAAAATGGTTCGCACATAATTGTCGGTGATACTTTCAGGTTTTTTCGGATCATTCCTGTAAACTAAAAACTCCTCTGTTTCCCTGTCGAAACGGCTCAAACCATTGGCAGTAGCCATCCATACTACACCAAACTGATCCTCGTAAATCTCTTCCACATAGTTGCTGCTGATCCGACTCAAATTCCGCTTTCTGCGACTGTAGGTCACGTTCTTCTTCCGTTCCAGATCCAGTATGGAAACACCGTTTCCGGCCGTAGCCACCCATAACTTTCCAAACCGATCGAAATAAAGATCATTTACCACCCTTTCCCCCTTGTTGTAGTTATTAAATTTGGAATGAAAAGGGAAATAGGTATAACGATCAAACTGATCTGTTTGACTATTGTAGCGGAATATTCCATTACGGGTTCCAACAAACAATTGTCCTTTGGAGTTTACCACAATAGAGCTTACGTACCGGCTTTGAGAAACTTTTCCCGAGGAGGGCAAATCGTAATGGATTAAAGCTCCGGAAATGGCCTCCATTTTGATGATACCATTGGAGGTTCCGCCCCAAATATTTCCGTGATTATCCTCACAAAGGGCATTGATTCTGCGGTGAGCAGGATTCTGAAAGTGCTTTCTGGGCAAAGAATAATTAATTAGCTCGTACCCGTCGTAACGATTCAGACCTTCCTTGGTTCCCACCCAGATAAATCCTCTGGAATCCTGCAGAAGAGAATATATCACATCCGAACTCAAACCATCCGCCGTGGTCATATACTCAAACTGCCGAGTCTCCTTTTGCGCTTTTCCCACCGAAAGACACAAAAAACACACCAGAAATAAAAAGATTCTATTGAGGATTCTATTCTTCATTTTACCTGCTAAGGGGTCCAAGAAATAATTTATCAATTAACAAAAATACCATTTTTTAAAAAGTATGGCGAATTCTAATGCAATTAAGAAAACGAAAGGCCCTCGAGACATTTACAATGCCAGGAGGACCTTTCAAAAAATCGTCTTAAGCTTGGGGTAGTCCTACCTGGTTTCCTTACTTTAAAAGAGGATCCCAACAGTACTACAGTAAATATCTTCTCTAATTACATCTTCCTCATTAAAGCCTTCCGACGCAATAAAGCCTCCAGGTAATAGTAATCGGCATACACCAGGGCCACATCAATTTCGTGTCCCTGAGGTTTTGCCCCCGTACTATGCAGCAAAAAAGCATCGTTTACCCCTTTTGCTGAATAAGATTTAGAGGCCAAAGAATTTAGAATGGCATCTGCAGCTGCACGATAGCGCCGGGCTTCGGCTTGCAATTTTACATGAGTACTCAACTCCACCAAACCTGATGCTGCAATAGCTGCGGCCGAGGCATCCCGTGGTTCTCCCTCTTTTCCATTCAGAAAGAAATCCCAGTAGGGCACATGATCGGCAGGTAAACCGGCAATAAAACGCTCCGAAACTTTTTTAGCAAAATCCAAAAATTTTGGATCGCCGGTTTCCCGGTACACCATGGTATATCCATAAACAGCCCATGCCTGTCCGCGAGCCCAAACACTCTCATCGGCATAGCCCTGGGAGGTATTTTTGTTGCGAACCGCACCGGTATTCTCATCGTACTCCACTACATGGTAACAACTGTTATCCTCCCGAAAATGGTGCTTCATAGTGGTTTCGGCATGCTTCACGGCAATCTCCCTATAAATTGGATCTCCTGTCTCTTTTGAAGCCCAGAACAACAATTCCAGGTTCAGCATGTTGTCGATGATAGTGATGTGCTGCTTCCATTGCGGATGCAACTCGTTGGACCATGATTTAATGGTTCCCACCCTGGGATTGTAACGAGAGATCAATGATTTAGCCGACTGAATCAACACATCCCTGTACTCCTTGTTTCCGGTCAGGCGGTAAGCCTGGCCGTAGGAACAATACATCATAAAACCTACATCGTGGTGCTCACGGTTGTTCTTGTAGGGTTCCAGAGGAAGTGTACGCTTCAGTGCTTCTTTTTTCCAATACTCCTTCTTCGTCACATCATACATCTGCCAAAGAATCCCGGGATAGAAACCTACCGTCCAGATCAGAACATCATTCTTGGGCATTTTCCAGTGCTTCTCCCCTGCCTCTATCAAACGCGGGTGGGTAGTGTAATCGGTATTAAGAGCAACAGACTTTTTCAGTTGTTCCTCACAGAACCGGAACTGCTCCACCAGATTCACTTGCAATTTCTCCTGAAAAATAGGGTTCTCAGCATTGGCAGCATCTTTAGCTGGTGTTCCTGAGGAACTCCTGGAATTTTTACAGGAATGCATTTGCAGAAGGAGGAACCCCAGAACCAAGCAGGCCAAAATCTTATACAGTAATTGAAATCTTCTTCTCATAAAAATAATATGTCATCAAAAGCCAATTCCCTGCACAAACAGGGAACGGCCATGATTTCTAACTATTAACCGGATAAATTATTTTGGTAGTAAATTATCTATTCGCTTCGCCAAAGTTCAGATTGATCCAACAACTGATTAATGGTTACCTCTTTTAATGGAATAGGCAGTAAATTGTGCTTTTCCTCTACATTGTTGCACTGGCGATAAGCCCAGTTATCTTCAGGAATACCATAAGACATCATATCCTTACGCAACACTTCCATATTTTGCAGTAATCTTCCCCAACGTACCAGGTCATTCTTACGAATTCCTTCAAAGCAGAACTCACGCATACGCTCATCCATCAACTCATTAAAGAAAGTTTCCTTAGACGCTACTAAAGATGGATCAATATTAGCCAAACCAGCACGGTTTCTCACCTGGTTCATAAAAGGAACTGCCTCACCGGTTTTACCCAATTCATTCAGGGCTTCGGCTTTCATCAACAGAATATCGGAATAGCGCAAGTAAGGGAAGTTAATTCCGGTAAAGTTTTTATCGATAGCACCTGTTTCAAGTTTCTCCCAGCTGTAGCTTCCATCAGCTTTCGCAGAAATATCAACTCGGCGAAATTTTCCAGGATACCAGTTGGACTTTTTATTATCCTTTAAAATGACCACTTTTCCCTTTTTGTCCACCTTCCAGTTGGCAATATTCCACGCGTAACGATCATCATTCGCAGCATCAAAACGATTGATCAGAGAAATGGATGGGTAAAAGAAAGCATAAGCGTAAGGATTCAGATTCCCTTTACCATCATCTTTAGGCAACTGAATGGCCACTCCGTTCAAGTTACCAACTCGACCATCCTCACGAATACCTTGGGGACGAAGGTTACCAAATTGAATCTCAAAGATCATCTCCCGGTCATCGTTGCTATCCTGAATCTGGTTTAGGAATACTTGCTTATACTCTGGCAAAAGTTGATGATAACCAGTATTGATAACCGAGTCGCAATGGTTCACTGCCAACTGGTAAGCATCCTGTTGTTCCAGTGGCTTGCCTGCCATAGTCAAATACACTCTTGCCAACAAACCGTGAGCTGCTGTACGGTTAGCATGTCCGTATTCAGCATCCTTGGTTCCGGGATTTGGTAGAGTTTTGTAAGCAATGGTCAAATCACTAATAATCTGCTGATATACTTCCGAAATGGAAGATTTCGCAATATTGTTGGCATTACTACCCTCCGTAATTGGTTCGGTTCTCAAGGGTACTTCGCCCCACAATCGTACCAAATCGAAATAGTAGAAAGCTCTCAGGAAGTAAGCTTCCCCCAAAAGGCGACTTTTAGCACTTTCCTCAATCTCAGACTCACCTACTCGGGCAATGAAATAGTTGGCACTGTTAATTCCTTTATAGAAACGCATCCAGGCCTTTTCAATTTCGATGGTACTGGAGTTGTTCAGATACAATGCTACCGACCAGTTTACATTGGTACGGTTGTATAGGGATTCATCCGTTCCATTGGTGAAATTCATGGACACAAGATTTCCATAGGTAGCATCACTTGCAATATCGCTATACACTGCCGCCAGAGCTAACTGGGCTTCAGCCTCATCTTGGTAAAAAGTTTCAGGACTCAGGGAGGAGAAGGGCTCCTGCTCCAACTCCTTATGACATGATGTAAAAACCATAGCAATCAAAGCCAGGCTAAACATCCAGATTGAATTCTTTTTCATCTGTTTATATTTTTTTTAAAGGGAGAACAATTACTCCCTTTCTACATTTTCGATTTAAATTCCTTCAATTTTTGCTCCAATTAGAAGCCTAACTCAATTCCAAAAGTTACTGTTGAACTAATTGGATAAGCTGAATAATCCAACCCAGGAGTCAATGCTCCGAATTTTCCCACAGAAACTTCAGGATCATACCCACTGTAGTTAGTCCATGTAAACAAGTTCTGTGCAGAAACATAAGCTCTGGCTTTATGGAACATCGTTTTCTTCAACATCTTTTTGTTGAATGTATAACCCAGACTAAGAGTTTTCAATCTCAGGAAAGATCCGTCCTCAACAATACGGTTTGAAACAAGATTTCCCTCAGCTGGTCCACCCAGGATATTGTTCTCCCCGCGGATAATGTGAATTTCGTTGGTAGGATTGGTTGGAGTGTAACGATCCTCTACCGAAGAATAGTAGTTGAAGTTCGACCTCAACTCAGGACTCTCGAACACGATACGATTGGCGTTCAGTACATCGTTACCATAAGACCACTGGAAGAAAATGGAAAGATCGAATCCCTTGTAGCTAAAATTGTTGGTAATACCTCCAAAATGTTTTGGCAGAGGGTTACCAATAACAGTCCGGTCCTTTTCGTTGATAGTTCCGTCATCATTCAGGTCTTTGAATTTCACTGCACCCGGAATAACATTCTTGTTTCCATTATCAGGAACTCCTTTTTTGAGTACGTAATTCGATCCATTTATATACTCAAAATCTTCCACCTGGTACAAACCATCTGCAACCAAACCATAAATCTGACCTACAGGTTGTCCTACCCGAGTAATGTATTCATATTCCGAATACTTAAAGTAGTAATCTGCATTCCAGGGTAGGTCTTTCTGTCCATCGTTCAATGCAATACACTTGTTTCGGTTAAACGAAATATTGAAATTGGTCGTCCACTTGAAATTGTCATTATCAATATTTCGGGTAGTTAGCCCCAATTCAAGCCCTTTGTTTTCAACCTCACCAATATTTCTCCAGGTATTCTTGAAACCGGTACTTGGTGAAAGGTCAGCCTGGATCAAAAGATCTTTGGTGTTTTTCTTGTACAAATCAACAGTAAGGCTCAAACGATTGTCTAAAAAGGCTGCATCCAAACCAAGGTTGGATTGAATGGTAGTTTCCCATTTCAGATTCTTATCTGCTACATTTGAATGCTCAACACCTTTTACATAGGTTCCTCCAAACTCATAACCACTGTATTCACCTACTCCCATTTGTGAGAAAGCACTGTAATCACCAACCTTGTTGTTTCCGGTTTCCCCCCATCCAGCTCTCAACTTCAAATTGGAGAAAAGGTTCAGATTTTGAATAAATGGTTCCTCAATCAATCTCCATCCAAAAGAAACAGAAGGGAAATATCCCCACTTGTTGTTCCCCAGAAAACGAGAAGATCCATCAGCACGGAAAGTAGCAGTCAGAAGATATTTTTCACGGAAAGAGTAATCCAGGCGTGAAAAGTATGATATCATGGTACTTTTCCCTTTGTAGGATACGGGCAGTAGGGGTGCTGTTCCTAACTCAAGACCATTAACACCCAGGGAACCAATAGGCATTTGAGTATTGGCAGACACAAAGTAGTCATAAGTACGAGAAGACATCTCCTGTCCCAAAAGGGCATCAAACTTATGTCCACCGGCCAATTTCTTCTTGTAATTCAAAGTATTGGAGGTGGAAAGGATATAGTAGCGACGGTCGGTCAATCGTCCGTTAATCCCCTTGATTCCGTAGGTGCCTTCATAGGTGTCTTTTCCCTGGAAAAGAGATTCACGACGCTGATCGGTTACATAACCACCAGTCAAACGAAGGTTCAAATCTTTAGCCAGCTTAACATCAGCATACAGATTGGAACGGAATACATCCAATTCCTTCACTCTATCGGTATTCTTAAGAGTTTTCACAGGATTAAAGCGCAGGTTGTTACGATCATCCGGATCGATTCCCCCTTCCATTCCATCATCATTTACAGGAGATACAGGACGGAAAGAAATAGCATCCTTCAGGATACTCACACGATTGTTTCCTGAAACTCTTTCTCCCTCCTGCTTAATGTGTGAATAGTTCACCTTGAAACCAATCTTGATTCTATCAGTTAATTTATGATCCAGCTTCAGGTTTCCGTTGTATTTCTCGTAACCTGTATGAATCATGGTTCCTTGCTGGTTCATATAGCCCAAAGAAGCATAATGGCGAGTTTTGGAGTTTCCTCCACTCAAGCTCAAATTATGATTGGACATGATAGCCTCTCTAAAAATCTTATCCTGCCAATTGGTTCCTTTCGCATCGCGATACAATTCAGGATCCACCCAATGCTCCTTAAAGGTTTCCCAATAGCTTCCACCTTGAGCCGAAGCAATTTCTTCCTGCATCTTCACAAAATTATAGGGATCCATTACATCCAAACGGTTGGGAATCCATTGTACCCCTACTGAACTCTTGTAGGTAACACGAGAAGGACCTTCCTTACCTCCTTTGGTGTTGATAATAACAACCCCATTGGCACCACGAGAACCATAAATGGCAGTAGCTGAAGCATCTTTCAGGACATCAAAGCTCTCAATATCGCTGGTATTGATGGTCCCTGGATCAAAGCTTTCCATTGGAATACCATCTATTACATACAAAGGAGAATTATCCCCAGTAACTGAGTTACCACCACGAATCACAATTTGCATACCTGATCCGGGAGTACCATCAGAAGCCATTACCTGTACCCCAGCCATACGACCGGCCAGTGCCTGGTCGAAGTTGGCTACCGGCGATTTGGCCAATTCTTCCGATTTAACGGAAACAATTGCTCCGGTAACATCCTTGATGTTCTTCTTTCCGTAACCAACCACCACAACTTGATCCAGTTGCTGTACATCTGTAGACATTACTATATCAAAGTGCTTCTTGTCGCCAACTGTAACTTCCTGTGTTTGGAACCCAATAAAGGAAACAACAAGTACCGCATTCTTTCCAACAGCCAATTGGAACTGACCGTCGATATCAGTAGAAGTACCGTTGGTGGTACCTTTTTCCAAAACACTCACACCAGGCATGGTCATACCCGTTTCATCCATCACCTTACCGGTAATCTTTCGTCCCTGAGCAAACACTGTTGCTGAGGAGAAGATCAGGACAAAAAGCAGTAGCCATTGCCCGAAGCTTATACAATTTGATTTTATTTTTGAGAAATTCATTTTCATAGATTTAGGTTCAGATCTAATTATTTCTTCACCGCCTTCACTTCCACTTTCGAAAGGAAAGTTGTTCTGGTCAGATTTTTAAGGGATTTGCCACTGTGAATGGAACGAAAAGCGATAACCACTTTTCTCCCCTGGTATTTTTTCAGACTGATTGCACGTTCCACAGCTTGATTCTCCTTATGGAAGCTCTCCATCCACAATTCATCCCAATGGGCTGCCTCCACATCCCCATTGTAATCCTCAGAAATCAGGATTTTCAAATCATTGCCCTTGTCTGTCCCGTATTTTGAATAACCGTCTATTTGCAACAAGGGTTTCTTACAATCTTCAAGATTAATCTCTTCGGACACCAACCAGTCGTCATTAACTACCTTACCGGGAACCATTATCACGCCGCGCTTTGCTGCTCCATCGGTACCGTTCACTGTCCAGTTTCCCCAAGCGCTGGTCCATTTCTTATTGGCTGCTTGCTTAGGTTCCCCTTTCAGGCTTATGCAGGTGAAGTTCCCGATTTGTTGCTCCCCTTCCACTGGCTTCAATTCCTGCCATCCATCGGCAAAAACCGTCACTTTTCCCTTCTTCTTCTCTTTTACCGGAGCTCCTTTGGCCATAATCTGCTGCGGAGCTATGGCCAGTAGAGATACCAGCATTGCTGCTGATACCACCCTGGTTATATTTTGAAATTTATTCTTCATAAAGCTTACTTTTTAAACGCCTTCACCTCAAAATGAAGAATGAAATGGGTTCTGGTGAACTTATCCACGGTCAGACCTTCAGCCAAACGACTTTCGTGACGAAGAGCAATGGTAACGCTCTTTCCGTCAAACTGACTCAAATCTACTTCACGATCCTGAGCTGGTGAAGTTGTAGGCAGCTGATCAAAGGCTACTTCCACCCAGGTAGCAGTTTCAGGATTTCCACTATAATCCTCCGAAACGTATAACTTTAGGGTACTGTCATCAATACCATACTTGGAATACCCGGAAAAATATAGTTTGCTTCGTACGTAACTGGTCAAATCCACTGAGGGAGCGATCAACCAATCATCATTTTCCGTTTTTTGAGGAATCATCACTGCACCGCGAGCACTGTTTCCTTCTTTGTCCAATACTGTCCAGTTCCCCCATCCACGGGTCCATTTGTTATTACTTGCCTGAACAGGGATTTCGATAGAACTGTACTCTACCATATTGCCTAGACGTTTTTCTCCAGCAGCAGGACTCACTCCATCCCAACCATCTTCAAAAACCTGCTCTTCAACTGCAGCCTTTACCGAAATTGAAATCACATTATCAAAAGTTGCAGTACCTTTCAGGTTAGTAGCATTTACTGTCAATGGATAAGTTCCAATGGCCAAAGCATTTCCCTCTACAAGAGAAATCACCCCGGTGTTCGCATCAATATCAAAGGCACCATAATTATCTGCCAGGGCAAAAGTCATTGGGGTAGATCCAGAAACAGTAGGAACCTCTGTAGCAAAAGCAAACCCCTCATTAACAGCATAAGAAGCATTCGCATACTGCAAATCCGATGGCAAAATAGCCTTGATCTCAACAATCCCGAAAGAAACAGCATTGGCAAACTCAACGCTTCCGTGAGCATTGGTTACCACAACAGTCAGATTGTAAGTATTGATATCCAGGGCATGACCTGCAGGCAAGGAGATCAATCCGGTTTTCTCATCAATTACAAATGCTCCGAAGTCCTCCTTCAGCGAATAAGTAATTGGTGCAGTTCCCTTAATGGTTGGCTCAGTACTTTGTTTAGCCTGCTTCTGCTGCACTTCCATATATTGCTGTGGACTATATACCAAATCGTAGGCTTTGGTTTCAACCTGAATGGTAATCACATTCTCAAAATCGGTAGTATCCGCAACATTAATCGCCTTCACGGATAACTTATAGGTTCCGGCATCGATTTCGGAATCGGCTGGTAAAGAAATTACCCCGGTTTTTGTATCGATTTCAAAATCAGTTTCCTCTGTCAAGGCAAAAGTAACAGGTTTAGATCCTTTAAATACAGGAACTGAGCTTTTGGAATCAGCATTACCCCTCACCAATACCTGAGTCGAAGGTGAGTATTGTAATCCTTCAATTGCAGAAGGCAAAATTGTTAGTTCAAAAGCCTTGGGAAACACAGTTTCTCCCGATTTATTGCTCACTTTTACATCCAAAAAGTATTTCCCGGCAATTAATTGGTTATCGGCCTTCAATTTAACAACTCCTGTTGTGTCAACAATTTGAAATTGGTCTTCTAGATAAACCCCATTTTCTTCTGCCGCTCCGGCAACAATTTCAAAATTGGGTTTGTCTGCAGAAAAAACAACCGGCCGGGCAGACTCCATTGCTTTGCCTTCGTATACTTCGGCAACCATAGCATACCGTAGTTCGCTAGGTGCCATTCCTTCCTTATTCACCACCTCGTCGTCATCACAAGAGAACGTAAAAACGGAAAGCACTGCAAAGGCAAAAGCCATCCATTGAGTCTTAAAGCGCCACTTGCTTTTACAATGGTTTGAATGATCCATAGATTTAGGTTTTTAGATAATATTAGTATTAGAAATTTCCAGAAATGATGCCGTTTCGAAAACGACTGCATAAATGTATTCTGACTGGAAATTGTCCATACGACACGTTTATCCAAAAAACATCCATTATCATTCAAACATCACTATTCAAGGCACTAACACTAATACATCCGGATAATTTTGGTACACACCCGAATGATTTTGGATGTAAAAATATCAAAGTCTCATTTTTATCAAATTTCTTATGTCAACCCCACTGAAAATTAGCCTTATTTGAATAAAATTTAAGCAAGGAACTATCTTCAAAAAAGGTAAGGTATCCTTTAAATTGAGGGTAGCTTTTCTACACAAATAAGGGGGTACGGATAAGATGGGAAGAAAAAGCGACCCCACCTGAATAAATAGAACTCCAGAACAGGAGAAAACACCCATTCGGAGAAATTTGCATTCAACTTTCAATGGTTAAGAATTGGAATTACATTGAGAAAAACACCAACACAAAATGATACCGGAAAAAATTTACGGCATTACAAATCATAAGAAGTTAGCGTTCCCCCCTCGCATATTTGGATGGAGAAACCTTAAAATGATCACTGAAGCATTTACTAAAATACCGCGGGGTGGTAAAACCAACAGAATAAGCAACCTCCGCTACACTTCTTCCAGTTCCATCACTAAGAAGTATTGCTGCCCTCTTTAAACGGGTTGTAAGAATAAATTCATTGGGCGTAAGTCCGGTTACTCCCTTTAATTTGCCATAGAGGTTGGTTCGGCCCAAACACATCTCCTTGGCAAAGGTATTCACATCGAACTTCGGATTATCCAAATGATTTTCTACAATTTCGCTAGCCTTTGCTAATAGCTCTGCATCAAGAGAATTAGAGGTTACCTTTCGGATCTCGAAACCGGGATCGGTTCGGTATTTCTCTTGCAATTTCTGTCTGGATTGAATCAGGTTCCGACTACGAGCAAGCAACAATTTCATATTGAAAGGTTTGGTGATATAATCATCGGCTCCAATTTCGAGACCTTCCACTTTGTACTCCAGGGCGCCTTGGGCAGTGAGCAGAATCAAAGGAATATGACTGGTTTGCAAATCATTTTTCAAGTGGGAGCACATCTCCTTTCCGTTCATCACTGGCATCATAACATCACTAATAATCAAATCAGGTTGGTTTTCCCGAGCCATACGCAAGCCCTCCTCACCGTTTTCAGCTTCCAACACTTTGTACTCTTCATCAAGGGAACCGCTCAACAAGCCTCTAACATCCTCATTGTCTTCGACAATCAAAACTGTAGCCTCAACACCTGCATCCCCTTTATCATTCTTTTCTTCCTCTCTAATTTCGGGTTGATTACTTATCATTAATTCGCAAGAGGCACCCAATTGAAGTTGATATTCCTCCTCCCCAGTTATTTGATCATCCGAAAAATGCTCTCGTCCCAAAGGTAGAATCACCTCAAAGCAAGACCCCTCTCCCGGCTGACTGTGCACTTTTATGCTTCCGCCATGCACATCCACAATTCCTTTTGATAGCGCCAGCCCAATTCCTGAGCCCATTTGAGTATTTTCCCTTTCAGCGATATTATCAACCTGATAGAAACGATCGAATATCTTATCCACTTCATCAGCCGACATTCCATTACCTGAATCCATCACCTTCAGATGCACACTCTCACCTTTCTGATCAACCAGAAAATAAACCGTCCCCTTCTCTGAAGTAAATTTAAAAGCATTGGATAACAGATTGAAAAGCACCTTCTCCATCTGACGGGCATCAAACCATACGGAAAGTCTGGATAATTGGCAAACAAACTTACTTTCTATCTGATGAACATTGGCATATTCTTCAAAGGATTCAACAATCTCCCTGGAAAATGCCACCATATCATGTTCCTGAACTTTTAATTTTAAAAAACCCAATTCCTGCTTTCTAAACTCCAACAACTCATCAATCAATTTCTTTAATCGAAAAGAGTTCTTGTAAGCTACCAGTAACTTATTGTACAAACGAGGCGATGCCTTAAAATCATCCAATACATTTTCAAGCATCCCAAAAATAAGAGTCAGTGGAGTCCTAAATTCATGAGAAATATTTGTAAAGAATCGCAACTTGGATTGATTCAACTCATTAATTCTCTCCTTTTCAACCTGTTCACTTTTTAGTTTATCCTCCAGAAGCGCTTTAGAGATCAACATTCGGTTGATGTAAAACAGAACAGCTGCAATTATTCCAATGTAAATCAGGTAGGCCCACCATGTATTATAAAACGGAGGATCAATGGTGAGCAACAGGCTCGCTTCGGCGACCTCCTCTCCTTTGGGCTTATTCTCCTTAACTCTGAAAGTATAGCTACCCGGTTTCAAATTTGTATAGGTGGCAGTTCTACGATAACCCGCATCCACCCAATCCTCATCAAAGCCCTCCAGTCGGTAGAGATATTTACTTTTATTGGCTTTCAAGTAATTGAATGTTGTAAACTCAAAGGAAACCACACTATGATTATGATTTAGATGAATCCCTGGAGTAAAAGACAGGGCTTCCTTTAGAATACTTGTTTCATCTCCTGGATGCACTTCCCGGTTGTTCACTCTCAGTGATGTGAAAATCAACGGATTTGGAGATACTTGCTTCTGTAATTCTTTCTCCCAAAAAGAAACCATTCCATGAATGCCCCCAACAAAAACTTCTCCATCAGAAGTTATCGAAAGCCCCCTTTCGTTAATCTCGCTCAAGGGAAAACCATTCTGATAATCATAGGTAAGAAACTTCTCTTCCTCAACATCAAACCTACAAATTCCCTTACTGGTGGCAATCCACAAGAATCCATAGCGCGATTCAGCAATTCCGTAAATAAAATCGCTAGGCAATCCATTTTCCTTTCGAGTGTAACTCTTAAATTTTTTTTTCTCGGGCATGTAACGATTCAAACCTCCACCAAATGTAGCCACCCAAATCCTACGCATATGATCCTGATATATCTGGTAAACACAATTACTGCCCAAACTGTTCTCATCAGAAAAATCATGGCGATAATGCTTTACCTGTCCATCTTTTAAATCGAAAACGGTTAATCCTTTGGTTTCAGAACCAATCCACAGACGTTGATTTTGGTCCATCATCAATGCCAAAATTTTCTTACCAATTCTTTTCTGCAATTTTGCATTTTCAAAAAATTGTGAAAACATCTGGCTTTCCCGGTTGAAAAGTACTACTCCGTTGTTGGTCCCTAACAGAAGATTGTCACCGTAAGGAATTATGGCAGAAATGACATTACTTGGAATGGAATGTTCCAAATCGGAAGATTTCTGATACTTCCTAATCTTTCCAGTTCTTACATCGAGTGCATTCAAACCGCCCAAATGAGTTCCCACATAAAGAGTTTGTTTACCATCCAAATACAAACACTTAACATTTTTATGGGATAATTCACGATTGGAGTTGCCACTTTGAATGTACTTGAAGGTACCCTTTTTACGATCCATAAAATTCAAACCTCCCCCTTCTGTTCCTATCCAAAGGTTCTTGTCATCATCTTCAAGCATAGTTCCAACCACCCGGTAATTGATAGATCTGTTCAGACTTGGATCAGCCACATAATATTTGAAAACATTAAACTCGGGATTGAAAATATTTACACCTCCAAAGTAGGTCCCAATCCAGATACTCCCTTTTCGGTCACGGAAAAGGGTATAAATAGAATTATGACTCAATCCATAGGGGCGTTTATCTGACTGAAAGTAGTGATTCAGTTTTTGCTCCTGGACATTCAGAACAGATAATCCATAAAAGGTACCAATCCAGATTCGTCCTTGCTCATCCTCGGTTATGTCGCGGATCACATTATGACATAAGGATTCGGGGTCATTCTCAAAATGGCGATAGTGCTGAAGAACTTTACCACCTTTAATCAAAAAGACCCCAGCCTCAGCTGTTCCAACCCAGGTGTTACCATTTTTGCTTTCGTAAATGCAACTCACCCTCTCCCTAAGAAGAGAATCCAATTTGCCATTTTGCTTATCGTACCGATACAACCCCTGATCCTCAGTACCAATCCATAAATTACCCTGATTGTCTTCGTAAACAACATTTACGGCAATTCTTTCCGGGAAAATCTGCTTAGCAGCTACATACTTCTTCCTCTCCCTATCCAGGTAAAACAAACCATGCAATGACCCCACCCAGATATTTTCGTTCCCCACATGAAAACTCTTAACATTCTCATTAGGATAATTGGAGATCTTTTCCGTTTTCAAATCCAAACTAGAAATACCTTCAGGTGATAAAACCCAAAGCTGGTAATCTCTATCAATTTTAATATCTCTAATGTTATTCCCAAGCAAAGTCGTCGAATCACTCCGCTCATGACGAAACACATCTATTTCATAACCATTGTACCGGTTCAATCCGTCTCTTGTACCAATCCACATCATCCCCAACTGATCTTGCTCCAAGGCAGTTACGGAAATTTGGGACAGTCCATCTTTCAAATCAAGATGTTCAAAAAACACTTGCTGGGCCATACTCCCAAAAGGAAGGAAAGATAAGATTGCAAGAAAAAGAGTAAATATTCGTCCCATCATAGCTATTCAGAAAAAGTTTTCAAACAGAATAAAAGTCCAACACCTTCGCAGCGATTCAAAACAGATCAACAAAAGAAGAATCAGTGAAAATAGTCAGCAAAATAACACTTTTTTTAATCTTTACCTTGAGTTATGCCTCAGAGCATAATTCCTTACAGTGCTCTACTTTACAGAATATTTTCAACATAAAAAAAGGGAGGCTGCTTAAAAAAACATCCCCCCTCTACTCGCCTATCAAATAGTAATAATATTTAGATTTACGCCTGTACTTTTTGAACTTCCAGTTTCAGGTCATCATTCAATGGTGTTAACTTGGGTACCAAAAGATGAATTATTAACAAAATGACAAGGTACAACATACCTGCCACCAGGAACATCCAGAAATAGAATGAATTTCCACTGGCATCCAAGCCTTTCCCCAAGGCAAAATCAACAAGCATACCTGAAATGGCTCCAACCATACCACCAATTCCTACTACCGAAGCGATGGTCTTTTTGGGCATCACATCCGAAACCAACGTAAACAGGTTGGCCGACCAGGCCTGGTGACCTCCTGAAGCCAGTGCAATCAGACACACTGCCACCCAAACATTCTCGGTAAGTGCAGCAAAAGCGACAGGAGCAATGCAAAGCGCACAAATCAGTAAGGAAACCTTACGGGCTGCATTCAAAGTCCATCCCCGATTGATGAAAAACTTGGACAAATACCCTCCTCCAATACTACCAAAGTCGGCAACAAGATAAATAATCACTAAAGCTCCTCCCAGCTCCTTAATGCTATCCAAACCGAACTTCTGCTTGAAAAAGATACCACTCCAGAACATAAAGAAGAACCAAACCGCATCGGTGATCTTACCAATTGCGAATGCCCAGGTTTGACGCAAAGGCAATACCTTAGCCCAGGAAATTTTCTCCTGCTTCTGTACCTCTACTTGAGGCTTGCAATCGTGCTGAATGTAGGCCAACTCTTCGGCACTCACACTCGGATGCTCTTCCGGGCGTTTGTACATTCTCATCCAAACTACCACCCAAACGGCACTAAAGAAACCAGTTACCAAAAAGGCAAACTGCCAATTGTCGCCATTGGAGGCTACAACCAATGGAATAATTGCTGGAGCTAATACGGCCCCTACATTGGAACCAGCATTAAAAATACCAGTAGCAAAAGCGCGGTCCTTCTTGGGAAACCATTCAGCAACGGTTTTTACAGCAGCTGGAAAGTTACCTGCTTCACCGAAACCAAGCCCAAAACGGGCAGCCATAAAACCTACCAGTGCAAAAGCGGGACGAACCGCTGCATGCAACATTCCAAAAATACTCCACAGAGCAATAGACAGAGTATAACCAATTCGAGTTCCGAAACGGTCAATCAATCCACCCATAGTCAACATACCCAAGGCGTAAGCTGCCTTAAAGGCCATGTTAATGTATCCGTAATCGGTATTGGTCCAATTGAACTTCTCCTGCAGGGTTGGGCCCAATACACCCATGATGCTACGGTCCATATAGTTGATGGTGGTAGCAACAAACAGCATGGCAAGTATCCGGTAGCGGTAGTTGCCAGCTGGTTTCTGCATATTTTGAATCTCACTCATAAATTTGAATCGTTAAAAGTAACATTATCTTTTACATAGCAGGCTATTTCCTACCTATTTCAGAGCAGCAATAATCTCAAGACTGCTTCGGGTAGCTTCCTCAATTGCTGAGTAGTCAAAGGAACCATCCTCCTTTTTCACCATCAACTGTGAACCCATCCCTACGCAATGAACACCGGCTTCGAACCATTCGGTCAGATTTTCCCTGGTTGGCTGCACCCCACCGGTAGGCATAATGCTCGACCATGGAAAGGGTCCCTTCACCGCTTTTACAAAGCTTGGCCCCCCCACCTGAGAACCTGGAAAAATTTTAACCACCTCAGCTCCCAACTCCTCCGCGTAGGAAATCTCTGTCAAGGAACCGCAACCAGGCGACCAGGCCACTTTACGACGATTGCAAACCTTTGCCATATCAGCATTCAGAATTGGGGACACCACAAAATTGGCTCCCAACTGGATGTACAAAGAGGTAGTTCCGGCATCCACAACCGATCCAATTCCCAACATCATTTCAGGACATACCTTCTCGGCCCACTTGATCAGTTCAGCAAAAATTTCGTGACCAAAATCCCCCCGGTTGGTGAATTCGAACAAACGAGCCCCCCCTTTGTAACAGGCTTCCACAACCTGCTTGCACACCTCAATATCTTTGTGATAGAACACCGGAATCATTCCGGTTTCCTTCATTTTTAAAGCAACTTCAATACGTGAAAATCGTGCCATATTTTTAGTTTTTCCAGCAGGGAAACCAACTATCGCCTCCCTGCCAATAAGGAATTATCGTGCTACCCTTCCGGAAGCATCACCATTCATCAACTTCTCTACCTCCTCAACGGTTACCTGGTTGTAATCGCCGTAGATGGTGTGCTTCAAACAGGAAGCAGCCACCGCAAAATTCAAAGCTTTCTGATCGTCCTCAGGCCAGGTCAACAATCCGTAGATCAAACCACCCATGAAGGAATCGCCACCACCAACTCGATCAACAATGTGAGTTATTTGGTAGGTATTGTTGGCTTTGAATAGTTTTTCACCATCGTACAACACCCCCGACCAGCTGTTGTGGTTTGCATTAATAGAACCACGCAAGGTCGTAATCACCTTCTTGCATCGTGGAAATTGTTTCATAATCTGCTGTGAAACCGACAGGTAAGCTTCTGCCTCAACATGTCCACCTGTCACATCAACCCCCTCCGGTTTGATACCTAGCACTTTTTCAGCATCCTCTTCGTTACCCAATACCACATCGGTACCTGCAACTAACTCAGGCATTACCTCTCCGGCCGATTTTCCATATTTCCAAAGGTTTTTGCGATAGTTCAGATCGCAGGAAACAGTGATTCCTCTTTCGTTGGCCGCCTTGATGGCTTCCAAACAAACATCAGCAGCACCCTGCGAGATGGCTGGAGTAATCCCGGTCCAGTGGAACCAGGTTGTTCCTTCGAAAACCTTGTCCCAATCGATCATTCCCTTTTCAATCTGAGAAATTGCAGAGTGAGCACGATCGTAAACCACTTTACTACCACGGCTCACGGCACCTGTTTCCAGAAAGTAGATCCCCAGACGATCGCCTCCGTAAACAATATTTTCGGTATTTACACCGTATTTTTTCAAATCCATTTCGCACGCACGAGCCACATCATTCTTTGGCAAACGGGTTACAAAATCCACAGGGATTCCATAATTCGCCAATGAAACAGCAACATTCGCTTCCCCTCCACCAAAGGTAGCGGTGAATTCGTTGGCCTGTGAAAATCTTTGATATCCTGGAGTTGCCAAACGCAACATGATTTCTCCAAATGTTACAACCTTTTGAGTCATATCTTTATTATTATAGCCACAAGCTGCAAGCTATAGGCAAAAATTCTTTTTATTTGATTTTTACAACAACAGGTGAGCCCAATTCATTGGCTTGACTCTTCATCAAATTTTCGAAACTTTCCTGCTTCGCCCACTTCTCATTCTCCTTTTCCCAAGCAGCAAAAAAGTAGTGAGTGGCTGGCTGATTGTCTTTAATTCTTTGAGTCACAAAATGGGTCTCTCCAACCGGCTGGTCATAGCGGCTTCCTTTAATGATGGCTTCTGGCAAAATTGGAGCATCACCAACCCGAACTTTACTTTCAGTGGGCAACAGAATACCCATGCCCAGGAAATCCTTATTCATCGATTGAATATCATGGGTTGCTACAGCTGAATATTTTTCGTTCGCCGTAAAGGCAAATGGTTTCTTCTCCTTCAGATAGCTGGTCACAATCCCAACGGCCAATTCCGCTTCCTTATCCAACCCCTCAACGGTAACATCAGATTGGAACCAGTATTTACCAGCCCAAACCGTAATCTTTTCCTGTGCTTCCAGGCTTTGGCCATCAACATTCCATCCTTTGAAATTCAGTTCAAAAATGGAACGCACCGGACCTCTGGAGATCAATTGAAATTCAAAAGATTCAGTAGAACCCAAACGGTACAATGAATCCCTATGAAACATTGCCAATCCTCCTGCACCCAAGGAAGGGCCAACATGAAGCACATCCATTCCCCAATCGGAAAGATGGTGGTAACTTCCGCTCTCCTTGGTTCCTATTTTAGCCATTACCATTTCCGGCGATAGCTTTCCGAACAGATCTTTCGCATTTCGACAGTCAAAGTAGTTGCGGAAGCCCATCACATCGTTTTCCCAACTTACACTTTCAGCTTGGAATTTTACAGGAACACCAGTGTATCCCTTAGGCGAGAATGCATGGTCCGTACCCTTGAATCCTTCCTCTATGGATCCAACCCCCAAACGAACATTAGTTCGTTGCGTAAATTTCAGAACTGATTTACCCACTACAAACTGCAATTCAACAGTCTTAGTCTCTTTTGCTTCAAGATTGCAAATAAAAGCCAATTCATCCCACACTCCATCACGATCCAAATCATCTACCTGGCTGGGCAAATAGTCCCCCTTCAGCGTTTTCACTACAGGGAACTTCCCCTGGGGCAGTTCTCCAAATTTCTCTTTCAACTCCTGACGAGTAATTACAACCGGAGCATCCGACCGCACCACATCCAGTTGGTTGCTCAACTTCAGCTGTGGAGTCGAGGTTTGGCAGGCCTGTAACAACAATACAGCAACGGCCCCCATCAATATTTTCGTTCTTGTAATCATCTCTTTTTGTATTTTTGGGGTTGGAGGGACTCTGCGATATCACCCCAGCAATTAATTGACTCTGACAAAAATCCGTCCTACCCCAATTGATTCGATACAAAAATGGGACAGCAACCCACTTCGGGCTTTGTCCCATCATTTCAATTAATTACTCTTCGTTTGCAGGTTTCCCGATGGTAGCCAGAATACCTCCATCAACGTAAACCACCTGACCATTCACAAAGTCTGCTGCTTTGGATGCCAAAAATACAGCTGCACCACCCAAATCTTCAGGATTTCCCCAACGAGCTGCAGGTGTACGGTTAATGATGAATTCGTTGAATGGATGACCATTCACACGAATTGGCTCAGTTTGAGAAGTTGCAAAGTAACCAGGGCCAATGGCATTGGTTTGAATGTTGAACTTCGCCCACTCAGTTGCCATGTTACGGGTCAACATCTTCAATCCACCCTTCGCAGAAGCGTAGGCACAAACATCGTTTCTACCCAACTCACTCATCATGGAGCACATGTTGATGATTTTCCCTTCACGACGCTCGATCATTCTCTGACCAGCATATTTGGACATGATGAATGGACCAACAAGATCGATATCGATCACCTGACGGTAATCAGCCACCTCCATATCCTGCATTGGTACACGCTTGATGATACCGGCATTGTTCACCAAAATACCGATTGGACCAACCTCATCTTCGATTCGAGCAATGTTTTCCTTTACCGCTTCCTCTTTGGTTACATCAAACAGATAACCTTTTACATCCAAGCCCTTCGCAGCATACTCCTTAATGGCAGCATCCAACTTCTCTTGCGACAGGTCGTTAATCACAATCTTTGCTCCAGCTTCACCAAGAGCAGTGGCAATCGCCATTCCCAATCCATGAGTAGCTCCGGTTACCAAAGCCACCTTACCATCCAACTTAAACAAATCTAAAATCATAACAGTCCGTATTATAAATCGTTACACCATTTCTTAACAACAAACAGATTGGTATAATGCCGATACACAATTGGTAATCGGTATTAAACAGAATCAAAAATTAACTAGCGCATTTCGTCCGGCTGACAAACATCCATGTCGCCGTAATCCAGGTTTTCACCACCCATACCCCAGATAAAAGTATAGTTGCTGGTTCCGGCAGCGGAGTGAATGGACCAGGTTGGCGAGAATACCGCCTCCTCATTGGCCATCCAGATATGACGGGTCTCCTTAGGATCCCCCATGAAGTGACAGATCGCTTGTCCCTTAGGCACCTCAAAGTAGAAGTACGCTTCCATGCGACGGCTGTGGGTATGAGCAGGAATGGTGTTCCACACACTACCAGGATGCAGTTCGGTCATCCCCATCTGCAATTGGTTGGTTTTGATCGTATCCGAAACGATCAGTTTGTTCAGGGTTCTGCGATTGGAAGTTTCGGCATCTCCCAACTCAATTACGATGGCATCCTCACGGCCAATCTTTACAGTTGGAAAAATCTCGTGAGCGGGAGTTGAGTTCAGGTAGAAATGAGCGGGAGCTTTCGCATCCTCACTTGAAAACATCACTTCTTTGTTCCCTTTCCCTACATACAAAGCCTCTTTGTACTCCAGAACATATTCCTCACCATCAACAGTAATCTTTCCTTTTCCACCAACATTCACAATCCCCAGTTCTCTTCTTTCCAGGAAGTATTCCGCCTTCAACGGATCAATGGTTTCCAGCTTCAAAGCTTCTGCAACCGGTACAACTCCACCAACAACCATACGGTCGTATTGAGAGTAGGACAAGTTGATATTTCCTTCTTCCATCAGGTTCTGCACCAAATACTCTTTTCTTAGACGCTCAGTATCGTAATTTTTGGCATCTGCAGGATGAGTTGCATATCTTTCATCGTAGTTTACAGCCATGTCTTATTTTTTTATTCAAACAATTAGAATTCAACTTTGGGAAATCATTTTTTGATTTCCATGGTGACAAAGTAAGAAAATGCAATTCAATTGTGCAATCGATTGTCTGTTTATTTTTAAAATATTTTTAAAAGTCAACGATAGATTTTAAATTTAAAAGCACTAGAACCAGTATTCCCTCTACATTTGGAGCTGATATTACAAAATTCCTCTCGATCTACCTGTGCAACGGGGAGACAATCGATTTCACAATATCATCCCATAAAAATCATAAAATGAAAAATAATTACCATCTTTGCACCAGAATCCTTATCGAAACTGATAATGAAAAAAGAAGGAGAAGTTACCATACACGACATAGCCAAAGCACTGAAAGTCTCAGGCTCTACGGTTTCCCGGGCGCTTAACAACAACCCAAGAATTAGCGAAAAAACCCGAAAAGCCGTACGGGAAATGGCCGAACAACTGGGTTACCAACCCAATGCAATTGCATCGAATTTGCGCAACAGCCGCACCAACACCATTGGGGTGATCATCCCCAAAGTGAGTCGCTACTTCTTCTCCTCTGCCATAACCGGTATTGAGGAACATGCAAGGGAAAGAGGCTTTAATGTGATCATTTGCCAATCCAATGATATAAAAGAACGGGAGGCCGACTGTACACAAACTCTTTTTGCCAGCCGTGTAGATGGTGTGATTTCCTCTGTTTCTTTGGATTCAGAAAACTACGACCACTACAAAGTTTTTACAAACAAAAACATTCCTCTGGTCTTCTTCGACAGAATCTGTGATGAGATTGAAACCAGTAAAGTGGTGGTAGATGACTTCAAAGGTGGATTTTTAGCGGCCGAACACCTTATCAACAAAGGATGTAAACGAATAGCGCATATTGGGGGACCTCAACACTTAAACCTTTATATCAATCGCCTACAGGGCTATCTAAAAGCTTTGCGAAAACACAAATTGCCAGTTGAACAGGAGCTCATGATCTTCAACAACCTGAATCGTGAAGAAGGATTTGAGGCAGCTGAAAAATTATTCAGTCTCCCTAATCCACCGGATGCCATCTTTGCGGCCAATGACACTACAGCCCTGAGTGTTATGCTTCATGCCAAAGAAAGAGGGATCAAAGTCCCCGAAGAGCTAGCGGTTGTGGGATTCAGCAACGAACCCTTCTCCGAATACATTACCCCATCCCTTTCAACTGTAGAGCAATCGGGCTTTGAAGTAGGGCATAAAGCCACCGAATTATTGCTGGACATGATCCAAAACAAGATCGAAGACAAACAGGAAACCATTGTTTTGCCTGTAAAACTGATTGAACGACAATCTTCGAATAGATAAAAGACACAATCAACCAAATATGAAAAGGGCCAACCGCTTTCGCAGTTGGCCCTTTTCGTGCATATATATAATCTGAATTGTGTGCGCAATTATTTTACAGCAACAACAAGGTACTTGGAGGCTTTCCAGAATTCAGCAGGTTTCAGAATTTTGATGGCCTCAATTTGATCTGCATTTCCTTCCAACTCGTAAGAATCACTTGGGTGGGAGGTCACCAGACTAACTTTCTTCGCATTCACAGGAATACTTACTGTTTGAGTCAAATCAATTTTCTGAAAAACTTCAGCATTAAAATCTTTGTTCAACTTATTGGTTTTACCCAATCCAAGAACACCACCAGTTCTGGCAATTACATTCTTTGCTTCCAGCTCTTTGGCAGAACCGGTAACGAAATAGGCAGAATTCAAATCAGCAGTTTGAGCTTCAATAATAGCAGCACGGTTTTCATTTTCTGTATTCAAAGCCACTACTGTTCCGTTAAGTTCAGTAACTTGTCCGTTCAGGTTCTCCACTTCCCCATTCAGTTTTGCTACCTGCTCGTTCAAAGCAACCAGGGCAGTTTCCTTCTCCTTCATCTGCTTTTGCAAACGGTCTACCAACTTGCGCAGCTTTGAATTCTGATACCAGCTGTTCTTCAATTTCTTGTTCAGCTTCTCCAAATCCAATTTGTTTTGGGCCAACAAATCATTGATCATAGCCAAATCGCTACTAATTTTTTCCTTTTGTGTTCTGTTCGGATTCTCTTTGGCATTCACCTCGATGATTTGCTCCTTTTCCTTGATGATGGCCAGATTCTCTTCAATGAAGTTCATAGACTCTACAAACTCATTCAAAGAAGCATCCTTCTCTTGTGCCATTTGAGTCAATTGAGCATTTTGCTCTTTCAACATTTTAATCTCCTTCTGATTACAAGCAACAAATGCAGGTAAAATCAACAATGCTAATAGGTACTTTCTCATATCTCTCAAATTTTTAATGTTTCATGCAATAGGTAACACCCAATGTTTTTTGTTGTAGAAGATCGTTTCACACGGGTGTTTCGTAATGCTCAAATTTTATAAAGGTTTTAGTTTGTATTTACATTCGACAACTACTATTGGGAAATCTGTGCCAGAAGAAGTGAGAAAAAACAATCAAACCTTCCACAAAAGAGACATTACACACAAAAACAGAGTCTTAAACCGGATAGAAATAAATTAACTCTAGTGTGCCAATATTGGGGAAGCATGCAAAAGTGTGGGGATTTCGCCACAGTTGGTGGGGAATGGGGTCTACAAAAGCAATAAAAATCGAACGCAGATGACGCTGGTAAAAGGAAGATTTTCGCAAATTAGGCTGCAGTTCCTGAATTGAAGTTCCTGGTCCATACAGATGTCACGTACCGTGCCATTTCTGGTTTAAGAACATGATGCAGATACCTTAGGGCAATATCGTATAGTTTTTTATTTGCCCCGTTGCTTCTTGACACTTGCTACCTATTACTTACTACCAAATCTCCTAGCCTTTTCTCCAAGGTAATCTTGTGCTCCCCGGTTCGATCCACATAACAATCCACAACATCAAAGCCATTGCGAAGATTAAGGATCAGCATCTCCCGAAAGCGGTTACGGGTTTTGGTCCGAACCCTTGAGTAGCCCATCTCTTCCGCTTGCTGCAACTGACGGTCAATCAGGATCTGACCTATACCTTGCTTCCGACAGGATGACCTCACCCCGCCAAGCCAACTATAGAAAGTATCCGCATCAAGGGCATACCCCATCTTAAATCCCACCAACTTCTCTCCCTCGTAGGCCAAAAGGGTAAGCCAACAGAAACGGGAATTAAGTCGCTCATAGAAATACGTCTCGTCAATCGCATCAAACACCTCACAATACAGGGAAAAGATGGAATTCAGAATTTGAGAGTCAGGTCGACCGGTGATTTTAATAATTTCCATTGTCTATAAAAGTTTCGAAAGAGAATTGGATTCCTGGTGAAGCAAAGATATTGGTTCTTGATCCGAAAAACTATTTTCGAAGCAGAAAGGGCTAAAACAACCAAACCCAAGAAAACGCCCCTCGTTATTTTTATGTAAATCAATTAAAAATATAACATAAACTTATCTCTCATTATGTAATTTATTTATATTTATGCATCCTTAACCCCTAAAAGGTCAACAATGTCTTTAACCGACCTTAAAAACGATCAACTGAAACTCCTGCAAAATGGAAACGAGGAAGTATTCAAAGAAATATTTCACACTCATTTTCATTCCTTGTACTACTATGCCAAAGATTTTGTGGTTCGGGATGCAATTGCCAAAGAAATCGTTCAGGAAAGTTTTTTAACTCTTTGGGAGAAAAAGGACAATCTTTTGCCCAACACCATCATTAGAGCCTACCTCTTCTCGATTACCCGAAACAAGTGCCTGAACTACCTGAAACACATTCAAATCGAAAACAACCATAAGGAACTAACAAAAAAAGAGTCTCTTGAGCTACAGCTTAATGAAATAGCTCTGGAATATGATGGCAACGACTTGTATGTAGCAAAAGAGCTACAGAAAAAAATAACTCAATCGATCGACTCTCTACCCGACCAATGCAAAAAAATATTTCAAATGAGTCGATGGGAAAGTTTAAAATATTCTGAAATCGCAGAAAAGCTAAATCTTTCTGTAAAAACCGTGGAAAACCAAATGTCGAAGGCTTTACGACTCCTACGGGAAAACCTGAAATCCTACTTATAACAGAAGAATCCTCCGTTCTGATTTTCGTCTAAAAAATTTTTTTTCCATTCGCATAGGGGTAAAACCTTTTTCAGTTGTTTAATATAATAGATACACCAACACAATTATGCTAAAAGATAAAACCACCATATTAAAATACCTTTCAGGAACAGCTACAGAAAGTGAAGTTGAAGAAATTCTTGGCTGGGTAAAAGAATCAGAGGAGAACAAACGGCACTTTGCTCAACTAAAAAAGAGCTGGGCTCTGAATTCCACTCCAGAAGATTTTTACCCCATGCAACCGGGAGCAGAATACCTTAAACTAAAAGAAAAGATCAACAAACCACAATCCAATACTCCCCCCAAAAACACCCCTTTAAGAAAACTCTACAGCTACTGGCAGAAAACGGCTGCCATTCTTTTCCTCCCCCTTTGTTTGGGATTTATCTGGCTCTACACTAGTCAAACATTTAATCTCCTTGCTGACAAGAACCAACATTCTGTAGATACTCTTTTACAGAAAGAGTTTTTCACCCCCAAAGGGGTAAGAGGAAAAATTAAATTGGCAGATGGCACCACTGTTTGGCTTAATTCCGATTCCAAACTAAGTTATCCAACAGAGTTTTCTGCAAACAAGAGGGAAATTGAACTACAGGGGGAGGCCTACTTAGAGGTACATCATGATGAAAACCGCCCCTTTATTGTAAAAGCCAACAATGTTCGGGTAAAAGTTTTAGGCACTTCGTTCAATGTAAATGCTTCGGAAAAAGGAATTATAGAAACCACACTGGTATCCGGCGCTGTTGAAATATCTGAAGCAGCAAACAATATCACCCCCATGCTACTAAAACCTGGCTACAGAGCCACCTACCATCAGAAGGAACAGAATATCACAACTAAAAAGGTTAACCCCCGTTACGATATTGCCTGGCGAAACGGCACCATCATTCTGAGAGACACTCCTATGCCCGAAGTTATCAAAAGTCTCCAAAAATGGTACAATGTAAAGATTGAAGTACGAAATAAAGAAATATTGAAATACAGTTTTACAGCCACCCTACAAAACAAGACTCTGGAAAATGTCCTGGACCTCTTCCGGATCTCGTCTCCCCTGGGCTATAAAATTGAAAATAACAAAGTCATTCTGTACAAAACAAACAACTAAAGTTCTAACTAACACTAACCCAAAATGAAATCAACCAACTACAAAATCCCTTTCACTTAGGTACTCATAAAAAATAAGAAAGGAGAATAAAACATCCTCCTTTGCTATGAGTTATCGCCTGATAGCTTGTAAAATCTTGGCCGGAAACGACAAGGTATCAGGATTGTATTATCTAAATTTCAATAACCCAAAACAAAGTTATGAAAAATTTATCAGTTTTTTGGGGCATAAATAGGTTTTGCCCCTACCTCCGAAAAATCTTACTCATAATGAGAATTACATTATTCATTCTTTTATTCAGCGTTTTTCAAGTCGCAGCAAAATCATCCTACTCCCAAAAGGCCCGAATCACCTTAAGTATGGAAGATGCTACCATTGCCACTATACTGGATGAAATAGAGGAACAAAGTGAGTTTTATTTTCTCTACAACAACAAATTAATTGACACCCAAAAGCAGGTAGATATTGATGTAAAGAGAGAACAAATAAGCAATATCCTTGACGAGCTTTTCGACGAGAAAGTGGAATACAGCGTTCACGATCGTCAAATTATCCTTTCTCCTGCAAAAGCCAAGCAACAATCCGATATCCTGAAAATTACAGGGATTGTAAAAAGCGCCGACGACAACATGCCCCTCCCCGGCGTTTCCATCATTGTAAAAGGAACCACATCCGGAACCTCTTCAGATATTGACGGAACATTCCAACTGGAAGTTAAAAAGGGCAGTACCCTGATTTTCTCCTTTATGGGGATGCAACCCCAGGAAGTTCAAATTAACGACGACTCCAAACTGGAAATCAACCTAAAATCCCAGGCCCTTACCGTAAACGAAGTGGTAGTTACCGCTTTGGGATTGAAACGGGAGCAAAAATCGCTGGGATATGCCGTTTCAAAAGTAGACGGAGAAGAAATCTCTAAAGTGAAAACGCCAAACATTACCAGTAGCTTAAGTGGTCGTATTCCTGGTGTAAACATTACCTCATCGCCCAACCTGGGGGGGAGTACCAATATTGTAATTCGAGGTGGTAGCTCTATCACCGGAAGCAACCAGGCCCTTTACGTTATTGACGGAATCCCTGTAAGCAACGCTTCCTTCAATACCGGTGACAACAATCGCGGAGGCGGTGGATACGATTTCGGTAACTTCGCATCCGATATCAACCCCGAAGATGTGGAATCCATTTCCGTACTGAAAGGAGCAAGTGCCACTGCTCTGTATGGTTCCCGAGGTGCCAACGGTGTTGTGCTGATTACGACCAAAAAAGGAAAAAGTCAGGATCGCATCGGGGTTACTGTATCCTCAAGTGTTACCTTCGAAAAAATCAACAAAGAAACCTTGCCCAACTACCAAAGTAAATATGGTGGCGGTTCCGGCGATTTCAAAGAAATTAACATTGATGGTACCAATTACAAAGTGGTAGAATTCGAAACGGACGAAAGTTGGGGCCCAAAATTCGACCCCACAATCAACGTTCTGCATTGGGATGCCTTTGATCCCTCCGACCAGGCCAACTATTTGAAACCACGCCCCTGGGTTGCGGCCAAAAATGGCCCTGAAGGATTCTTCGACACAGGAATACTCTTTGTAAACAACGTTTCATTAGACGGAGCCAGCGAAAAAGGCAATTTCCGTGTTTCGTACACCAACACAAAACAGGATGGTACAGTTCCCAATTCCGAATTGAAGAAAAACAACATCTCCTTCAACGGAACTCTGAATCTTACCGACCGATTTTCAACCACTGTTAATGCACAATACATTAAAACCTACACCAAGAACCGGCCCGGTACAGGTTACGACTGGGAGAACTCCCGTTCGTTTATGGCCAGTGCCGGTATGTGGATGCAAACCAACGTGGACTACAAAAGACTACGTAACTACCAAAGAGAAGACAACGGAGAACAGAAAACCTGGAACCGCGCAGCATGGGACAATCCCTACTCCAAATACTGGGACAACCCCTACTGGACCGTTTACAAGAACTATCCGGAAGATACCCGCAATCGTTTGGTAGGTAGCTGGAGCATCGATTACAAAATCACCGATTGGTTAACTGCTACCGGTAGAGCTACAATCGACCATTACGATTTCACCGTTGAAACCCGCATTGCTCCCGGAAGCCATGGAACCTCCTATTACGGCAAAATGGTTCGTTTGGGTACCGAAAACAACTACGATTTCATGCTGAAGTTCAACAAGAATATAACGGAAGACTTCAATATCAATGGAATGGTAGGTGTGGCCCGTCGCGATAACATCTACGAAGAAACCGGTTACGGAACTACATCCGGAATGGTGGTTGACGATTTGTATACCATCTTCAACAGTAAGTCCGGAGAAATCGGAAAATCAGACTGGCAATCAAAAAGAAGAGTGAATTCGGTGTATGGAACCGCTTCCTTCGGTTACAAAAACATGCTTTACCTTGATTTCTCAGCTCGTAACGACTGGTCATCCACACTGCCCAAAGACAACAACTCCTACTTCTACCCTTCGGTTTCAACCAGTTTCATCTTCTCCGAATTGATGGAGTCGGATGTGCTGAGCTTTGGTAAATTCCGTGCCAACTGGGCCCAGGTGGGTGCCGATGCCCCATTCGCCACATTGTACGATACTTACTACAATTATGGCAACCATGGTTCGGTTGTACGATATGGCAAACGAACACGCAAATACAATTCGGAATTGAAACCGGAAACCGCAGAATCCTACGAGATCGGTTTAGATCTGAAATTCTTGAACAACCGTTTTGGACTGGATTTATCCTACTACGACAAAAAATCTAAGGACCAAATCATTCCAGGATCCATTTCAGTGGGAACCGGATTCTATACAGAATACATGAATGCCGGAGAGAAAGAGGATTACGGTTACGAAATTAGCTTGTACGCCAACCCAATCAGGACAAAAGATTTCAAATGGGATATGACCATCAACTGGTCCAAAAACATCAGTAAGATCAATGCCCTGGCTCCCGGAATCGAATCGCATGTACTCAACTCCAACCATGTGGCCGTTGCTGCCCGCGTAGGAGAACCTTACGGTGTTTTAGTGGGTACCGATTTTATCTACGACAAACTGGGAAACAAAATTGTAGATGAGAATGGTTTCTACAAACAAAGCGATGACAACCAAATTATCGGTGACATCAATCCCGACTGGCGTGCCGGTATCACCAATACTTTTACCTACAAGAACTTTAGCCTGAACACCCTGATTGATGTGAAAATGGGTGGGGACTTGTTCTCTCTGACTCACCGTTGGGGCCGCCAAACCGGTATTCTGGAAGAAACAGCTGTGGTAAACGATTTAGGCAACGAGGTTCGCTTGCCTGTAAAAGAAGGCGGCGGATTGATTCTAACGGGTGTTAAAGAGGATGGCAGTCGCAACGACCAACGAGTTGACGCCAAAAAAGCTTTCGATTCAGCCAACAATCCCGAGGCTGCCTCTATTTTCGATGCATCCTATGTGAAACTTCGTGAAGTAGCCCTGTCGTATTCTCTACCTAAAAAGTTAACCGACAAACTGAATATTAACAGTTTGACCCTGTCACTGATCGGACGTAATTTGGCTATTCTTCATCGAAAAATTGATCATATCGATCCGGAATTGACTTACGGAGCCGACAATGTTCAGGGATTGGATATCGGCACCATGCCTTCCACCCGTTCGGTTGGATTTAGTGTAAAACTTGGTTTTTAACAAAAACGAATTTCAAAACGATGAAAAAATTTAGATATCTACCACTGCTGGCACTGGCAGTTCTGCTTGGACTGTCTGCCTGTACCGATGAATTCGAAGAACTCAACGAAAATACCAAATCAGCTAAGGAACTTGAAGTCAAATTCCTGTTACCGACAGCAGAATCCATTCTGATGAATCACTACATGAACTACGATGTAAACTCTAACGTTACCGTAGTTCAGGCCCAGCATTTTTCACAAGCGGATTATTCCGACGAAAGTAATTTCCACTTTCGTGATGGTTTAACGGATTCCTATATTGGAGACTACTACACTGTATTGCTCAACCTGCACGAAATTGATCAACAGGTAAAAAGTTCCCCGGATGCAGTAATCTCCAAGGAGGCCAAAACCGGTTGGAACTTAATGGTAACTACACTTAAAGCTTTCGCTTTCCAATGTATTACCGACACCAACGGGCCAGCCATGTTTAAGGAGGCCTTCAATCTGGAAGACAAAACTCCGGCTTACTCTTCGCAGGAGGAAATTTACAAAACCCTGCTGGCCGACCTTTACAAAGCCATTTCGCAAGTGGAGGTTAGTGCACAATTGGACCTGGGGGAACAGGATATCATCTACAACGGAAATCTGGAAAGCTGGAGAAAGTTCGGAAACTCTATGCTGCTTCGTCTGGCCATGAGAATTGCCGATGTAGCACCAGCCCTTTCGAAGGATTACTTTAATAAAGCGGTAAACGAAAACGGAGGCGTATTCCTATCGAACAAAGACAATGCTCTATTTCATTACCTGCCTGATACCCCCAATGGCAACCCTATCTTCGAATCGGTGTTTCAAAACGGAGTACCTATCACTTCCAGTAATACCATTATGGACATCCAAAATGCAACCAACGATCCAAGAAAATGGATTTTTTGGACGCCCGGTTATGATGGAAGCTCCGAAACCTATAGCGATTGGAATGGACTTGCCTATGGCCAAAGCGGTGCTTGGTGGGATTTTCCCTACCCCAACAGAGGCTACACCGGAAGATATAGCGCAGGAAAGTCGGATGCGCCCGGGGTATTTATAGATTATGCCGAAGTGGAATTCTTTTTGGCCGAAGCAGTTCTTAGAGGTGGTTACAATGTAAGTGGTACCGCCAACGAGCATTACAACAAGGCCATCGAAGCCTCTATCCGATACAATGCCGAAATTGTGGAATGGAGCGAAGAGGGTATCAATTCATCTGTGGCCAACTACCTGGCCGAACCTTTGGTAGATTTAAACCAGGCCACCACTACCCAGGACAAATTGTACCGCATTGGCCGCGAAAAATGGATTGCCCTTTTCTGGCAAGGACCGGAAGCCTGGGCCGAAGTACGTCGTTTGGATGCCCCTGCCATGAATGTGCCTGATGGCAAAACTGCTGCGGATGTCCCCACCCGTATCATCTTCTCCAGTAGAGAAAAGGTGATCAACGGAGCCAATGTGAATGCAGCAGCCCAATTGCTGAAAGGTGGCAAAGACACCTACACTGCAAAATTATGGTGGGATACCAAATAAGGTTTTGCCTGTTGAAAAACGGGCAAAGGTTCTCTTCCTACTCTTGAGTTGAAGAGATTCGCAATTGGTTAGTTGATAGTTAGTAAAGTCGAAGGGTGCTCATGGGAGGGCACCCTTCATTTTTGGGAAACGCTTAAGGTGTTTTCATGTCATCCTCACCTTTACCTGGGGTTTTAAGAAAATGAGGGCTTCAGTCCTTTTCCCCTTTAAAGAGCCGCAATGCCCCTTTATTAGGGTTCTCTGTTTCGTAAGCTAACACTTAAATTTGATCCTCTCTTTTCTACTAAAGAGGAACAAAATAAGCCAGAATTGTAGTAACTTACTGAATAAAATGGAAGCCTATAATCACATCCCCATGCCCAATCAAACCTACTACGAAACGGAGCTGGAGGCCATGCAGGCCATCCCCAAGGAGAATATCGTAAGACCCCGAATACCGGTCCCCATCTACGTACAGGAAGCCACCGATCTGCACCGCTGGGGCCTGAAGGACCGGGAACAACTTCTGGCTTTGGGTCTGGAGGCGGAGATTTTCGACAGCCTGCCTTCAAGAATCGGGGCACTTATCCATGCACAAACAGTTTGGAAGGAGCAGGAGAAAACCAGCAATCAAGAATTGCAGCGCCTGCAGCAAATGCTGGCCGAGGCGAAAGAAGTAGAGAAAGAACTCCACCACTACTTCCAGTTTGCATTTCGCAAGCTCAGCAATCGGTACCGCCATATTTCATTTAGTTCGGGCAACAGTAGTTATGAACATTTGATACAACACCTGAATGATTTGAGTGTAATCGGCACCAGTAATCTGGACACCTTAAAAGCCCTACAGATGGATCCAACACTACTGCAACGCGCTGCAGATTACTCCGATCTCCTATCGGAGCAACGACCTAAAGCTATGGGTTCCAAAACAAGTAACAAGCAATACCTTGGCCTTCGCAACAGAGCCTACACCCACCTAAAACAAGCTGTGCATCTCATCCGGACTAATGGGAAATTTATCTTTCGCGAAAATCCGGATCGTTTGAAGGGATATTACAGTCCCTACGAAAAAAATCGCGCAGTCCGTTACCGGAAAAAGCTAAAAGAAAAAGGGGAAGCCAAATCACATGCCTAACAACAACCACCTCATGCCAAAGGTACGAAGCCTCATGCTATATTTTATGTGCCGCATGCAAAAGTAGCAACGCCTCACGCATTAGCAGTAGGTGCCTCATGTGAGGCACGATTGGTAGAGCATGAGGCTCAGTATCTAACCCGTGAGGCACGTGATAAAAGACGTGATGCATGACATATGATCTATGAAGCACAAGAAATAGGGTATGATGAACTCATGCAATTTGGCTTCCGGTAATCTACCCGCCCCTGTATTTAGCTTACAGGAAACACTTTGCCCCTTCCGGTAACAAAAATGCCCGATAAAAGGAAATTAGGAGTGAGAACCACACCTCCCATCCCTTCCTGATTTTGCATTTCTGAAAATAAGCTCTAAATTTGCCCTCCATACAGGCGATGGAGTTCGCCTTTAACCGCCTATAGTGCTGATGACTCCTGCTTTACAGTTAATTTAGTTTATTCACTTCCAAAAGCAGAAGTAATGAAGTCATCACCGTTTACCCTGAACCGTCAGTTCATTCCCTTAAGTATTTTTCTAATCAAATGGATCCTGATCTGTATTGGTATTGCCCTGATGGCAGGTACCGCATCGGCAGTATTCCTGCATTCACTTAGTTGGGCAACCGAATTCCGCGACAATCACAATTGGCTGCTCTATCTCTTGCCTCTTGGTGGTTTGGCCGTAGGCCTGCTCTACCACTACTTTGGGAAAGAGGTGGAAGCTGGAAACAATCAGATCATTCAGGAGATTCAGAATCCGGAAAAGATCATTCCGGCCCGAATGGCGCCCTTTGTGCTGCTGGGAACCGTTGTCACCCATTTCTTTGGAGGATCTGCCGGACGAGAGGGAACGGCCATCCAGATGAGTGCATCATTGGCCGACCAAATCACAAAAATATTTAAGCTAACCGCGTCGGATCGGAAGATCATCCTGATTGCCGGTATTGCTGCCGGTTTTGGTTCGGTATTCGGAACCCCATTGGCCGGTGCCGCTTTCGGACTGGAGGTTTTCATCATCGGACGCATGCGCTACGAGGCAATTCTGCCCAGCTTTTTGGCCTCTATTCTGGCAGATTACGTTTGTCACCTCTGGGGTGCACATCACTCCCACTACGTTGTGGATATGATTCCCCAGGCTACCCTGATGAATGTGATTTACGCCGCCCTTGCCGGCATTTGCTTCGGATTGGCCGGACAAGCCTTTTCCCGCTTCACCTCATGGTTCGGGAAACTTCTGAAAGGAAATATCAACTACAAACCAATGGTTCCGGTAGTTGGAGGCTTTATTATCATTGCCCTGGTTCTGCTATTGGATGTAATAGGGATTAATGATCTGACTTCGGAACGCAGCAAATTCATTGGTCTTGGCTTGCCAACCATTCAAGCCGCCTTCAATCAACAATTGCCTGTTTACGATTGGGCGCTGAAGCTACTCTTCACTGGAATTACCCTGGGTGCCATGTACAAAGGCGGAGAGGTTACGCCCCTGTTCTTTATCGGTGCCACTCTCGGAAATGCACTCTCCCTTTTTCTGCCACTGCCCACCGCATTGCTGGCCGGAATGGGATTCGTTGCCGTTTTTTCAGGTGCTGCCAATACTCCCATTGCCTGTACCTTGATGGCTATGGAACTCTTTGGTGCAGAAATTGGCATCTATGCGGGTGTAGCCTGCGTTGTGAGCTACCTGTTCTCCGGTCATTACGGCATCTATTCCTCTCAGATTGTGGGTTCTTTGAAGCACGATCGCTTGATCGAAGATAAGGGGAAGCAACTGAAAGATATAAAAGTTCAGTAGTTCCTGGTTTAATGCCACACAGATTACACTGATAAAACAGATTTTCACTGATAAATATTCAATCAGTATAGATAAACATTAATCAGTTTCATCTGCGTTCCGTTACAAAAAAAGCCCACTCCGAAGAGCAGGCTATGAGGGGAAGTTGCGGAGATGAACGCTCCGCAACTTATCGGATTTACTTCTGATCCCAGATTAGGGCCGCTGCACCCAAAACAGCTGCATTGTTCTCCAATCCGGATGTTAATACTTTTATTTTGTTCTGGTAGATTCCAAACAGGTTCTTCTCCATGTGTTCCCGAACAGGATCGAAGAGCATATCGCCTGCTTTGGTCAGTCCTCCAAACAGGAAGATAGCCTCAGGACTGGTAACCGCCACTACATTGGCCAGCACTTCTCCCAACATCTGACCGGTGTATTCGAATACTTCTTTGGCAGTTGCATCCCCCCGACCAGCTGCTTCGGCAACTTTCTTGGCCGTTAGATCACTAAAAGGAATATGACGCAACTCACTATGGTAGTTGTGACGAGCCAAAAGCTTGTAAGCAGTACGCTTCACTCCTGTGGCAGAAACATAGGTTTCCAGACAGCCTTTGCGACCGCAGCCACATTCACGACCACTCTTACGCACGATCATGTGCCCCACTTCTCCGGCAAATCCGTCGTGACCGTAGAGCACCTGGCCGTTGACAACGATACCACTACCTAAACCGGTTCCTAAAGTGATTACCATGAAATCGTTCATCTCCTTTGCTGCTCCAAATACCTTTTCGCCCACAGCAGCTGCATTGGCATCGTTGGTAATAACCACCTGAACATCCATACGCTGCTTCACCAATTCGGCCAAAGGTACTTTCCCCTGCCAGGGCAGGTTGGCCGCCTGTTCGATACAACCGGTGTAGTAACTGGCATTAGGAGCTCCAATCCCGATGCCAATTACTTCCAACTCTTCACCGGCGCCATTTACCGCTTCATGAATGGCCGCAAATAGCTCGTCGAGATAATCTTCAATCCTATTGTGTTTCTGAGTGGGAATACTTCCCTCAGCCCAACACTTTCCAGTTTCATCGATGCATCCAAACACAGTGTTGGTACCACCTATATCAATTCCAAGTGCAATTTTCTTCACTGATATTTTATTTAAGCTTCAAGCCTCTAGCTACAAGCCCCAAGCAATTATTACAATTATAAAATGGTTCTAATAGTATCCTTTATTACTCTTTTACTATCTCCCGGTTCACTACTTATGCTTATACCCCTTCAGGGCATAGAATAAAATGTAGGCATAGCAAGCAATGGTCAAAGCGAAAGACGCCTGCAAACCAATTGCATCTGCTAATGCTCCCATAACCAAAGGTACAATTGCTCCACCAACAATGGCAAGACACAAAATTCCTGATCCCTGGCTGGTATGATTGCCCAATCCATCGATAGCCAAAGTAAAAATGGTTGGGAACATGATAGAGTTGAACAAACCAACCAGTACTATAGACCACATGGCCACATATCCGGAGGTACTCATACTCAAAGCAACCAGAGCCATTACAGCAATTGCATTAAAAGCCAACACCTTTTGCGAAGCCATTTTCTGCATCACGGCCGATCCGATAAAACGCCCAACCATGGCACCTCCCCAGAAAAGAGATACGTAACGGGCAGCTTCTGCCTCCTCAAAAAGGTTCAAACCATCAACACCTAAGTAATTTACTAAAAAACTTCCAATTGACACCTCTGCACCCACATAAGCAAATATTGCAACTGCTCCTAATACCAGGTGACGGTACTTCCAGGCTGAACCTTCAGCTTTTACCTCTTCCCCCTCCTGAATTTTAGGAAGTTTTACGAATGCGAAAATTAAGGCAATCACTCCAAGTGTCAAAGCCAGTCCAATATAAGGCATTTGCACAGCAGCAGCCTTACTGGCCATATCAGTACCGGTATTGTTCAAAATTAAAAAAGAACCAAACAGGGGAGCAATGGTTGTCCCCACGCTATTAAAACCCTGGGTCAGATTCAACCGACTGGAGGCCGTTTCAGGAGCCCCCAATTCAGCTACAAAGGGGTTGGCCGCCACTTGCAGGATTACTATTCCACTAGCCAGCACGAAAAATGCGAATAGAAAAAAGCCAAATGACAGAATTTCCGCAGCCGGGTAAAATAGCATTGCGCCCAATCCTGCAAGTGCCAAGCCCAAAACAATACCCCATTTATATCCGGTGCGCCCGATAATCCAGCCAGCCGGAAGGGACATCAGGAAATACGCACCAAAAAAGGTAAATTGAATCATCATCGCCTGAGTATAATTCAGGTCGAACAATCCCTTCAGGTGAGGGATCAATATATCGTTCATACAAGTAAGGAAACCCCACATAAAAAACAGAGAGGTAAGCAAGCCCAACGCTCCTTTGTAATTCATCGCACCGGAAGCACCAGCAGCCCCTTGCTTGTCTATTTTTGCACCAATCATTACCATATCGTTCCAGTTTTATCTAAGTTAAATCTTTTGTTGTCCTCAAACGTTTGAATTAGTGCAAGCAAAAATCCTCCAAAGCAGGGAGAATGTTTTTTACTATTTTATCATTTTCTTGTACTATATTTGCACAACTGGTTACGCAAAGTTAATTCATTGTTAAGATTGTACTTTTAGAGGAAACTACGTGAACGTTTGCACCGGAAGAATTCAGCAATGCCAAAAACTTGTAGAATATTTGCAGGCATTTTCATTTTTTGCCTTTAAATCGATAATATAATACTATATCCATGTCCATTATCCTTGAAGAAATCGCCCTCAAAAACGAACATTCCTTCCGTTCAAAGATTGATGTACTGCCCCATATTCAGGTCCCCTGGCACTACCATCCCCATTTCGAACTACAGTTTATCGAAAGAAGCAAAGGAACACGGATTGTTGGTGATTGTATCGACACCTTTACCGAAGGAGACATGGTGTTTATGGGGCCCAACCTGCCCCATGTATGGAAGAATGACGACAGCTACTACCAAAAGAATCCAGACTTGCGGGCCGTAGCCTGGGTGGTTCATTTTCGGGCCGATGTATTTGGTCCGGATTTTTTTGAAGTACCCGAGATGAGTCGAATCAAGCGATTCTTAAGCTCTTCGGGCCGGGGCATTCGAATTGAGGGAAGCACAAAATATAAGATGATTCAAATCTGGCAGAAATTAAATACAGCCAATTTCACCCAACGCATTATTTACCTGCTGGAAATGTTGGACACCCTGGCCCAATCCGATGACCTGGAATACCTGGCATCCGAAGATTTTGCCCGTATTTTCCAAAAGTCTTCCAATCAGAAGTTGTACCAGATCTATGAATTCGTTAGTCGCAATTTTCAGCAAAAAATTGACCTTGAACAGGTAGCCCATGAAGCCAGCATGAGCAAAACAGCTTTCTGTCGCTTTTTTAAAAACCAAACCGGCAAAACTTTCTCTGAATTTTTGAACGAAATGCGCATCAACTACGCGCGTAAATTACTGGCCGAAGGGAAGCTCTCCATCTCACAAATTGCTTATGAGTGTGGTTTCAACAGTCCCTCCTATTTCAACCGGCAGTTCAAAGCACATACAGGGAAGGCACCCAAGGAGCAACGAACACAAGTCTCTAAGCTCTAAAGACAAAAAGCAAGTGCCTTTAATTGTTACTCATCCGTAGACATAGAACTTTTATACTATTTATTTCCTACTTAATAAAGATCCCGGCAATACTCAATCAATTGACTGGCACTTTCGATGCCCTTTTCTGCGGGGAACAATAATATCTTCTTCTCCAAATCCCCCAAACAACCGGCACTGCTACACAATCGCAACTGCCCTTCGGTTACTACTTCTGCTCCATAATCCACTCCAATATGTCCGGTAACCATCACCCGAAGAGGTAATCCCTGTCTGTCTGAGCTCATATAATCAAGCATCTGATTTACCATCTGAGGGTAAGCTGGTCCGTATTGTCGCTCATTACCATTCATTAACATTTCCCAAAACCAGTCCCCCTCAAGGGTTTGCATAAAAGTTTGGCCAACAGTAGTATCATATTTGCCAAAGGGATTTAAATCAGACTTAATATGCTTCAATCCATTCAGTGATTCCGTGTGGGAATATTCCTTTAGAACTTGAAAATCCTGGAAGATTTTACTTTGAGGAGAATAAATTTCAGATGCACCGGTATGATGAATTAAAACCCCACCTTTTGTTCGAACAGCCAGTGGCATTGCCTGAAAGAAATCGATGAACTTTTTTCGTTTCTTAACAATTCGCCGTTCAAACCAGGAAGTAAACTCCAAATGTCCCTTGGCCAAAGCTATATGGTAGATATGTACAAATTCGTGATTTCCCAACAAGCAAATAATATCACTATCCTCCTGATTTGCTCCCCGCTCCATAAGATCCTCAACAATTGCTACGGATTCATCTTTCTGCCCGGGATAGGAATGAATTAAATCACCAACAAACACGAGATAATCAACCGAATTGGCCTCCTTCAAATTACGATACACATCGATGATTTGTCGGTAATCGTATCCATTTCCATGCAAATCGGTCACTACCATTATTCTTCCCTGGTCAATATCACGAATCATAATTCTTATCTTTTATTCTTTGACTAAGGTAAGGAAATATCGATTGAGCACAAAAAAGCCTTCCTTTCGGAAGGCTTAAGCATATCTTTTTTGTGATTACTAAAAAGAATAGGAGAATGTTAGCGAAGCTGTTCTGTTGTCAAAATTAAATCCTTTCTCTTTGTTAATGGTTCTATAATCTCCGCCATAACGATCTTCCTTTTGCTTTACTCTTGAGGAAGTGTAGGTAGGTTCGATTTCTGCTGAAACCATAAACCTGGAATTAATGTGATAGTTAACACCCAGAACAAATCCAACCCCTTTGGAAATGTTTCTAAATCGATTGGTATCACCTTCTTCATTAAGGCCATCGGTTATTTTTGTGTAGGAATACAGCAAATCCAAGCCCCAATAGGTTTCAAAATCCTCAGTCACTTTTTTCCGGCGTTCGAATCCAAACTTAAATCCTAGTCCTTTGCTCTTGTCCTCTATGTCCCCTGTATTTACATCTTCATTCCTTACGATTACCGTGCTTTTGCTTGAATTTAAACTCAACACACCAAATCGCCAAAAATGCTTTCCCTTTCCTTTTTTCAGACTCAGGCCGAATTGATCCAGATCACTAAATTGTACTCCAATCTCTTTTGTCTTTCCTTTTTCTGTAAAACTGGCCTTTTCCTGTGCTACTACCGAAAAAGCAAAAAACAAGATGACAATTGTAAATAAATTTCTCATAATAATTTTTTTAGTAGTTTAAAACAAACACTACAGAACAATTATTATGCCTAATAGATCTTCAACTAACAAAGATTCCTTCTAAATATTATGCTAAAATCACAAAAGTAGTTCCTTTATTATATTTCCTTCTAGATCAACTACCTGTAACATTCTTTCACGGTAGATTCCAAAGGAAGGTGGAAAATCATTTTTAGGAAGAGCCAGAGAGCCCGGGTTAAAAAGAAAAATCCCTTTTTCTTTGTGTGCTGCAGGAACATGTGTATGGCCCGAAACCAATATTGCTCCAGGTTGGATATGGGGAGGTTTTTCTGAAGAAAATAAATGTCCATGTGTCAGAAAAAATCTTTTATCCTCCACTATTAAATGAGCCGAATCAGCCATAATGGGAAAATCCAAAAGCATTTGATCTACCTCGCTATCACAATTTCCACGAACCGCAATAATCCTGTCTTTATAAACATTCAACAAATTTGCAACACCTGCAGGATCATACCCATCAGGGAGTGGATTTCTTGGGCCATGATACATTACATCTCCCAGAATTACCAATTGATCTGGTTTTTCCTCCTTCAAAATTCTTTCAAAAATTTCCAATTGCGTTAAAGAACCATGAATATCGGAAACAAAAAATATTTTCATACACCAGTATTTGTTTACGTAGATCTCATGCAAGGGGCAACAACAATCCCATTACCGAAAGGATCCCCCCTTCGGAAAATTGCACTGAAATAATACGATTTTAATCCAAGCTTATTTTCAATTTACAAAGCTAAAGGAATCTTTTGGGATTTCAGATAATCATCTCACAAACTTCGTTATTCGACAACCAATGGGAGTTTCAAAGCGCACTAAATATGGGCCCTGAGGAAGTAAAGTTTCTCTTTCATGAAACGTTACTTCCGAGTGCCAACATTTCCTGCTAAACACAATTCCTCCATCTAAATTTATTATTTCAAGTTTACCATATATATCCATTTATTTTCTCCTCCATTTATTTAAGCCACAACACAAATCCCACTCCAAATTAACTCTTTAGGCTTTATTATCGACATAAACACCATTGTCAAACTTAGCATAATTTACGACTTTATATGCCGACATTACAGTACTTTCGATAGGAATGTATAAATGGTAACCAAAGCTTGTTAAATGGTGTTTGCCTAACTATTAAAGGAAGACAGTTCTCGTTCGTTGTTCGAATTCATATTTTCACCTTCCTGTCTGTATCATTTTTTTCTTCATTTCCTTAGTATTATCCAGGTCTTTACATGGATAATTTATTAAATATTTCATAAATTGAGGAAAATGCCGACTCGATACACACCGACAAATTCAAAAATCGGACTATGTTAAAGGAACTTATCGAAAATAAGGAAAAGTATTATTGGACTTTGAATTCCGACGGCGACATCAAACTAGGAAATAGTGATTTGGGGCTGAAAGCTATTGTCACTTTTACTGCAACAAAAAAATGGGCCAACATGGCCCCATTGGTCGAAGAAACCCCCGGCAAATTTATTGGAAAGCCGGAAACCTTTAGTAAAGGGAGTGAAAACTTTCAGCAAATTATAGACTTGGAAAAGGTTATAAAAGAATATCTGAAAACAGAACCCAAAATCAACAGGGATAAAGTTTCCCGGAATACTCTTAATTTGTTGCACAAGTATTATAAAAAGAAAAATTAAACACAGGTAAAAAAAGCCTTGTGTAATCCTTCCCACAATGGAGGATAATTAATTTAGGCAAGTTTTATTTGATCCGACATAACAAAATTAGACACATGAAAAATCCCAAAATTCCCTGCGCATTCTACGACGAACTGGAAGCTATAGCTCTACAAAAACAGAAAGTCACCATCATTTTTAAGGACCCTCACGATACCCAAACCATGGTAAACGGTACAATAGAAGATTTGTTTACAAAGGAAAAAATTGAATATCTCAAACTGAACTCCGGATGGATAGTACCTCTGCACCGAATTGTTAGTGCTGGAAACAAAAACATTGACGATTATAAATACTGCTAAGTTCTATACAGGATCAGTAGCATAGGAGTCAGAATCCATAGGTATTCTTTTAACTCCTGAGTTTGAACGCACCAATACTTTTCAGGGAAGAGAAACTACGTGATTCGATTAACAAACTGATATGAATTACAACTTTCTATTATACTCGTAAAACAATTTGATCACTTGGTTGTTTATTTCATAAAAACCCTTTGAATCGGCTTGTTATGAAACACCAAATAAATCTACTTATGATTTTGTTATTCTCTTCCTTCGCTTTACATGCTCAAAATGAAGGCCCCTTGCAAAATGGTGATCGTTTCCCAAATATTGCCGGACAATTTCTCACCAAAGAGAAGGCGGTAATTCCGGAACATTTTGAAGGAAAAATAAGCCTCCTTATCATAGCTTTTAAGCGGGGAACCCAAAAACAAATTGACACATGGACTCTTCCTCTGTTCCCTAAAGCCAAACAAAACCCAAGGTTTAGTATCCTCGAAATCCCAATGATCAGTCAATACTACAATTGGATGAGCGATTGGATTGATAACGGAATGCGAAATGGAATTCCTGAAAACCTTCACAACAATGTACTTACCTATTACGGTAATTTGGATGCCTACTACAAATTCTTCGAAGTAACAGATAAAAAGACTTGTTACCTCTTCCTTTTGGATGAGCAGGGTAATATTCAATACAAAACCAGAGGACCAGCTACCAAAGAGAAATTAGCCCATTTAAACAACAAGATAAATTCCCTTTTACAACAGCTACAATAATCACCAGGGTAAGGGTTTATTGTTTCGGAAATATCCACCATTGGGACCATCTTCTGGAAGGGTTGCCAGCCACAGTAATGTTTTAGTAGCCTTAAGAGGACTTAGGGGAGCCATGGGACCGCCCATATCTGTTCGTACCCACCCAGGACACATTGCATTGACTTTAACCGGGGATCCATCAACTTCATCAGCCAAGATTCTGGTAAGGGAATTCATCGCCGTTTTTGACATACGATAGGCTCCGCTTCTCCCAACCATTTCGTTTAGTGATCCCATGGTTGAAGAAATATTTACAACTCGCCCATACCCCTTCTCCAGCATCAAAGGGATAAAAGTTTGGCACAACCGAAGCGGACCAATCAAATTCACCTCCATGGTGTTTCGAACAATTTCCGGATTCAAACTCAGTAATTCCAGTTCCTTATCCAAATAAACACCAGCATTGTTTACCAGCACATCCAATCTCCCAAACTCTTTTTTTATCATTTGGGAAATGTTGTCTATTTCCTCCGGACTGGTAACATCAAGTCGATGAAAAACAATATCCAAACCGGAAGCAATCAGAAAATTACATGCTTCCATTCCCTTCTGCTCATTTCTACAGGTAAATATGACCTTAAAACCATTTTTGGCCAACTGCCGACATGCTTCAAAACCAATGCCTCTATTAGATCCGGTAACCAATGCTATTTTCTTTTCCATTTTTTTATCTATTTCTATTTTATTGAATTCAATTTACTGAATATTAAAGCATAAGTCAATAACCTATATATATATTGAACGCTTTTCAAGTAATTTAACAAATTCCAACAAGTTAATTTTCTTCCATTTACCTATTCTTTATTCAGATTAAACCCCTACTTTAGTGTTGGATTAAATAAAAATTAACGAATGCATCTTAATATGATATTGAAAAGCCCGCTTAAAATATTCCTGATCGCCCTTCTACTATCATTCTGCTTAATTCAATTCTGGACCATCGATACTTCCCAACCAAACATTGAAATAAACAGGGAGTTTTTACATCAAACCAAGGCTCCCCTTCCTGTAATTCAAATTCTGAAAAAGGCTTGTTACGATTGTCATTCCTTTGAAGTAAGTTACCCCTGGTATTCGCGTATCGCTCCCCTTTCCTGGCTTGTAGAAAACCATGTTATGGAAGGAATTGAACATTTGAATTTTTCGGAATGGGGCTCCCTATCCTATGGCAACCAAAGAGGTTTACTACAGGAATCCATCAGAGAGATTGAAAAAGGAGAAATGCCAATATGGAGCTATCGGGTTCTCCATCCCGAATCGAAACTGAATAAAGAGGAAATAGATCTCCTTAAGGAATGGATGCAACAAGTGGCAAAGTCATTGCCAGAATCTGAAGAATTGGAATACTAAGCTCTCTCCCTTTTAGGAAACACAACTTAAAAGAAAAGGGTCTTACGACCCTTTTCTTAAGAAAAACCAATCAATTAAGCTATTAACCAAAATTTTTGGGACACCACTCCCAGGTTATTTGGCAAACAAATCTTCTAAATTTCGATGAAAGAGATTTGTTTCAGTTATTAAACAATCAACAACCGGACCAAAAACCATATTCTTCTCTTATTCTGAAAATTAATAAATCTCCAGAGAAAATATCTTAAGGAAAAGTGTCCGCCTTTGAAACAAAACTGTTCATTATCGGACTAAGATGGTATCGAATACAAAAGGTACATAAAAACAAAAGAGCCCCATAGGGGCTCTTTTTTTCCAAGAAAAACCAATCAAATTAGCAATTAACCAAAATTTATCGGGGCACCACCCCCGAGGCTAATTTGAAGAAGATACCTGTTATCATTTTTTAACCACAAGAAATAGAACAGGCATCCGACAACAAAATTAACATATATCTAAACCAAAGTCAATGATTTTATTCAAAAAAACAACTAGTTAACAATTATTAACATTATGCATCATCAACATAACTAAAATTACAACAAACCACAAGGAAGATTCATTATGTATATAACACACGTTTCTCTTCTGACAATTCCTCTTACTCTCAAATTAATTTTCTTGAACCATTACTTTTCCCTTATTATTTAGAAGAATATTTAATCCTCTCGTAAAAGTTTCCCTTAAAAACAATTTAAAACCGGTTTTCACTTGCATTATTCAATTTTCCAATTACTTTTGGAAATGAAATTTTAGTTAATAGGTAAACTGCTTTCGTGTGCCTGCGGGCCTGGGAGCAGTTTCCTTTTTTTAAATACTTTTCGTCTAAAATCATTTCCCTCTATTAAACTTTCAACAAACAACACACTTACGATATTATTTTCAACTTTTCCGCATAAAAAAAGCCGGGAAACAATCCCGGCCACATGTGTTGTATTAAAGTCTAAATTCACATTATTTATAGCGTTGGTTGCCAGAGGAACTCTCTCCCCGCACTAAAATATCTCCTCTTCTAAATAAGATTTCCTTTTCCCCATGACGGTTGCCGACATAAAGATCTCCTGAACTGGCTTCTAAATCGAATCCCAATGATTCAAGATCATTTTCAAAATCCATAGAGATATTACCAGATGTTGTTCGGAATCGTGAATTTTGTTTTAATTCTATACCTTCTCCCCTAATATTACCTGAAGTGGCCCGCATACTTAATGCTCCTTGGCAGTAACGAACATGAATATTTCCTGAAGTACTTTCATTCTTCATATTCCCATGTATCCCCTCGAAATCAACATTTCCGGAAGAGGTTTTAGACTCGATTTCTCCATCAATATCATAGAAACTCAGCTCCCCGGATGTAGCGCGGGTATATAAACTTCCTTTAACCTTGCGAAAAGTTTGATCTCCTGATGTCGATTTACCTTCAATGTCCCCGGTCAGTTCCATTAATTCAAAATCTCCGGAAGTGGTTTCAAACTCCAAATTTGCATGAATATCCTTCAATTCAATATCTCCGGAAGTAGCCTTCAATTTCATGCCTGCGTTGCGTATTCCAAACACCATGATATTGCCAGAAGAATTTCGCACATCCAATTGCAAATCAGATGGCACCTTGAATTGCAATTTCCCGTCCAAATTCCGATAAAAACCATTTGGGCTATCCACCCAAACACGAAGAACTTCACCTTCACGTGAATGATGAATTTTTAAATCTCTACCTCCGCTTCGACTTTCCCCTCTGATTTCCCCCCTAAAATCAATTTGCTTTTGGCTTTCCGCTTCAATAAGCACATCACAAAAACTACCTTCCACATTCAATATTTTCACCCCTTCAAAACTTGCTTTCTGTTGATCATACAATTTTTGGGCCTTCAATCCGGAAGCATATCCTAAGGTACCAACCAGCAGAAGGACTAAAACCTTACTACTTATTTTCCGTCTCATACTATCTTATTTTATCAAATTAAAAAATGATTAGAAACTGTGCGATTGTATCATTTTTATGATTACAACCATAAGACGCCGTCATGCTCAAAAAAGTTACACTAAATTTTCCCTATCCATTGCTTAGGTAAGCAATACATTGACTATTTGCATTGGTTTCAGCATATTAATTTATATTCATTTTAAATAAATTCCTTATATTTAAGATATCGAAATAGATAATGATATGGAGCAAGACATTCAAAAAGACAAAAAACTCTATACTACACATGTGATTGACAACAGACAAATTGCCCCAGGAGTTTTTGTTTTGAGTTATCCCCGGGTGCATCATTTTAAAGCCGGTCAATGCATCGGTTTAACCACCGACCAGGAAGTTAGCCCCCGGTTATACAGTATTGCCAGCGGAGAAAAAGAGATGGTTGTTCAAATCCTATACAATGTAAAAGATGATGGATGGCTTACCCCACGTTTAAGTGAAGTAAAAGCAGGAAATGAACTTCATGTAACAGCTCCCCAAGGAATTTTCTGTGACAATGAAACACCCGCCTGGTGGATTGCTTCAGGAACCGGCATAGCTCCTTTTTCCTCCATGTTTCGGAGTGGACTTAGCCAAAATAAAACCATAATTCATGGGGGGCGGTATCGCAACTCCTTCTATTTCGAAAAAGAATTTAAAACAGGCCTCAAGGATGCTTACATTCGCTGTTGCTCCCAGGAAAGCGGGCCCGGAATTTACCCTGGTCGATTAACTCAATATTTAAAGGAAATACCCGAACTCCCCTCACAATACCGGTACTTTCTTTGCGGAAGTCCGGAAATGGTTGTAGATGTTCGCGATCTACTGATAGCTAAAGGAATTGCATTCGAAAACATTGTGGCTGAAATCTATTTCTAATCACTGCAATTAGAATTATTCATAGATTAATACAAAATGACAAAGAAAGCATTACTGGGAAAAACCCTAACGGAATTAAAAGAAATAGCAAAAGAATTAGACTTTCCCGTTTTCACAGCCAGACAAATTGCTGATTGGCTATACAAAAAAAATATCCGAAGCATCGAGGAAATGACGAATCTCTCGAAAAACGCAAGGGAAAAATTAAATTTAAAATATGAAATTGGCCTGATCGATTCTACAAAAGTGCAAGTCTCTGTAGACGGTACAAAAAAATATCTTTTTCCCTCGGTTCATCCCGGAAAATTCATTGAGGCAGCCTTCATTCCCGACGAAGAGAGAAACACCCTGTGCGTATCATCCCAGGTAGGTTGTAAAATGGGCTGTTTGTTCTGTATGACCGGCAAACAAGGTTTCCAGGGACAACTTTCAACCAGAGAGATCGTCAATCAAATTCGAAATCTTCCGGAAAGAGATTCCCTTACTAATATAGTTTTTATGGGTATGGGAGAACCTTTGGATAATATTCTGGAGGTTATGAAAACACTGGAGATTTTGACCGCTGATTACGGTATGGGAATGAGTCCTAAACGAATTACAGTGTCCACAATTGGTATCCTTCCCGGAATGAGAGAGTTTTTGGATGGAAGTAAATGTCACCTGGCCATTAGTCTGCACTCCCCTTTTGATGAAGAAAGAAGAAAGCTAATGCCGATTCAAAATGTATTCCCTCTGGAAAAAGTATTGGAAATGATCCGAAATTTCGATTTTGGCCGACAACGAAGGGTTTCCTTTGAATACATCATGTTCAAAGGGATCAACGACACACCTAGACATGTAAAGGAGCTGTGCAAAATACTGAATGGAATCAAATGCCGTATCAATCTCATCCGGTTCCACCCCATTCCCAACACACCATTGGAAGGCTCCGATGATGCCACCATCGAATATTTCAAAAATCTTCTGAACAAGAGAGGAATTACAACAACGTTAAGACGATCACGAGGTTTGGATATTTTTGCTGCCTGTGGATTACTCTCCACCAAACAATTGGTTCAAAAACAACAAAAAGACTACTAACACCCCTGCATCCAACGAAGAATCGGAGCATAAGTTAACCAACCACACATATTCCAAATTTGATAGTAACAAGCCAGCAACTGTCAACTGGACATCTTTATACAAAAAATCCTGCCAAAAGACAGGATTCCTATTTATATCTTAATTAATTATTTTATTTCTTGCTCTTATCAGAAGAAGTTCGAACAATCAAATCGGCATGAATTACCACCTCTTTTACTTCTTCTCCTTCAGGCTTATGCTCCAATTGGGCAAACAGTAATTGAGCTGCCTCTCTACCAACTTCTTTTGGATTCTGATCCATGGTAGACAAGGACGGTTCCATATAACGGGAACGACGACTATTGGAGAATCCAACAACAGAAACATCCTCCGGAATCTTCAATCCTTTGTCTTTTATAGCATAAATTGCCCCAATGGCCATATCGTCATTAATCCCAAAAATAGCATCAGGAGGAGTTGGTAAATCCAGCAATTCTTTTGTTGCTTTACGTGCATCCTCAACGGTAAAATCGCAACGGGTAATCAATTCCTCATCAACTTCCAGTCCATTTTCTTCCAGAGCTTTTTTATACCCACGCATCCGGTTTCTACCAATTAACAAATATTCAGGTCCTGTAACCAAAGCGATACGCTTGGCTCCCCCTTGAATTAAATGAGAAACGGCAGTATAAGCAGCATGAGCATCGTCGGCCACTACTTTGGAAACCTCCAGTTCCTTAGAGGTGCGATCGAACAATACGAGAGGCACTCCCATATCCTGAATCTTGTGAATATGCTTATAGGTATTGGTTGCGCGAGAAAGAGAAAGAATCATTCCATCCACCCGATTATTCAGGAACCCGTTCACATTTTTCTTCTCCTTTTCCATTTTCTCGTTGGAAGAACTTACAAACACCTGGTAGCCCAAATCATCTGCCACTTGTTCGATTCCCTTTACTACCGAGGCATAAAAAGAACTCACAATCTGAGGTACAATTACACCAATCGTATTGGATTTCTGAGTTTTCAGCGCAACAGCCAAGGGATTGGGCTTATACTTCAACTTCTTTGCAAGCTTTTGTACTGCCTCCCGGGTCTGCAGACTAATCTCAGGGTTGTTCTTCAATGCACGTGATACTGTGGACACCGAAATATTCAACTGTTCAGCAATGTCTTTAATGGTTACCGGTTTGTTTACCATAGCTATAATTTTAATTCCTTTTTCTGTTCACTAATTCTAATCTACACAAAATGCCTCTGGGCGCATCACAAAGCATTATGCAAAGGTAATATAAATTACCTTGAATAGTTGCTATTTACAATTTTTTTCATAAAAAAGCAAAGCCGAAATCCCAATATTACCACTATTGAGAGTCCGGCCTGCAATCCATCTTTAAATACAGGAACCACCCTGTATTCACCAAAAAGCCAAAGGCAACCGTTAAATTGAAAACAATTCAACGATTATATCTTCATTATTTAATAAATTGTTTCTTCAGTTCAGGGTAACGCTGTTCCAAAATTTTCAGGTTCTTTGTCACCAATTTATCCCGTTGGGCAGCACAAAGCTGGGTTCTTCCCGCATCCTCGGGCGTATTCATCACATAGTCCAACAACTTCTCAATGGTTGTGGTAGCCACATGCATTCTCGTATCTGAAGAGGCATAGTAGATAAATACTTCCCCTTTATCATTCTGGATCCAACCATTACTAAAAACTACATTGGAGACATCCCCTACCCGTTCATTACCATGAGGTGCAATCAGATGTCCGGCTGGACGTGCAATCACTTTGGTTGGATCCTCCAGTGAAGTCATGAACATGTATAGAACGTAGCGCAAGCCGGCAGCCGTTCGACGTACGCCATGCGCAAGGTGGAGCCATCCTTTTTCGGTTTTCAGGGGAGCCGGTCCCTGACCGTTCTTCACCTCCTTATAGGTGTGGTACTGACGAGGATCAATCATAAACTCCTCATCAATTACAGCATTTTCCATATTGTCGGCAAAACCGGCACAAATACCGCTATCACCCGTATCAATGAACCCCATTTGAGGACGGGTGTAGATCATGTATTTTCCATTTACAAATTCAGAATGCAATACACAATTACGTTGCTGCATCGCATTTGATTTCAAATCGGCCAAGCGCTCCCAATTCTTTAAATCCTTTGTTCTGGCGATACCACAAGTTGCCAAGGCTGCAGATGAATCTTCAGGTTTACTCAAATCCTTTCTCTCAGCACAAAACAGACCATAGATCCAACCATCCTCGTGTTTGGTTAACCGGATATCGTAAACATTCATTTCCGGGTCTTCGGTAACAGGCATCACTATTGGGTGATCCCAGAACCGAAAATTATCCACTCCATTGGGACTTTCTGCCACAGCGAAAAAAGATTTCACATCATTGCTTTCCACTCGTGCAATAATGTAGTACTTCCCATCCATTTCAATGGCTCCAGCATTAAAAGTAGTATTCACCCCCAATCGCTCCATCAAATGCGGATTGCTATCCTTATCCAGATCGTACCGCCAAAAAATAGGGGCATGTTCGTGAGTCAGGATGGGAAATTCATAGCGATTGTATATGCCGTTACTTTTTTTCAATTGTGGATTTGGCTTAGTTACCAACTCCTCATGCTCGATAAAAAGTTTCTCCAGTTGCTTATCAAAATCAAATCTTTCCATGATTTACTATGTCTATTTTTGAAAAAAGAAATATCCGAGGAAAAGTGAGAACCTAAATGTTCATCTATGACTAAAAATTTGAAGTTTAACTACTAACTATCTCCCCTTTTCAGTTTCTGATTTTCCCCGGATAGAACTCAATCATATCTATTGTTTTCTAATCTTCAATTTTATTCAACCAATTCATTTTTAAGAACATGGAGGTAATCACAAAAACTCCCAAGGCAAACCACATGGGCTGATATTCCCGAATTACCAGGTAAATTGGTATAACTACCAGGCACATCTGCCAAATAACACCCACAACGCAATTCAACATATCACGACTAAACCTGCCATTGGTTTGGAATTCAGGATTCAGTTTAAGAGCCTTTTCATGTATCGGTTTCCAGAAACCCCATGGCTTCACAGTAGTATAAAAGCTAATCAAAACCTCATCCTCCTCAGGTTCGGTAAGTAGAGTGCCCAAAAAGGATCCTGCTGAAGCAACCACCAGAATTATAGGGAAAGCATTCAATGGGGCCACATCCGGTAAAACTAGTGGTACAACCAGGGAAGCAACCAGACCGGCTACCATCCCCCAAAAGTAACCGTAGCCATTGAATCGCCACCACACCCATTTCAATAGATTGGCCGCGGTATAACCTCCAAAGAGAGCAGCTACAATCCATTTCATGACAGAATCAATAGATTCGGCAAGGAAACCGAAGGAAATCCCAACAATTACCACAACAAAAGAAGCGACATAACTCATTCGGATGTACTTCTGATTCGAGGCATTGGGGTTAATGAACCGCTTGTAAATATCATTTACGATATAGGCAGGTCCCGCATTCACATTAGCAGCAAAGGTCGACATAAATGCAGCAATCAATCCAGCCAAAAGAATTCCCATTAAACCAGTGGGAATAAAGTTACTTACCGCGTAGGGCAGTACCATTTCAAAATCGATATTAGGGCCCATTGCCTTAATCTGGGGGCTGAAATATACCAGGGCCAAAACTGTTAGACCTGCAATCATCAGGTAACGAGGCACAAATAGTACCAGGGAAACGAAACCACTCATTTTGGCCGCCTCCCTTGGGGTACGTGTAGCCAAAATTCTTTGCATATCGTAACTGGGTACCGGACCTGCAATACTTACCAGCAAACCTTTAAAAATCATCATCATCATAACGGCTGAGAAAAGGGAATAACCGTCCTGCTCTATTTTCTGGTTTACAGCCGGAATCAGCTTACTCCAATCCAAATCCAGTTCCCATCCAAAAAACAGCTCCTTCCACCCGGCAGGAATTACTGCATTTATTTGCTCCGGGCTTACCATATTCATGGCAATAATCCCAACAATAATACAGGAGATGGTCATCACCACAAACTGCAGCATTTCGGTCATCACCACACTATACATCCCTCCCTTGATAACGTAAAGGGTGGTAATTCCCATAATCACCAAGGCATACATATTAGCAGAAGAAATGACCATTTCCCCCATGTGGGCAGTTAAATCCCAGGGCAAAAAAGAGGTGGCAAATTTACCAATCCCAATAAATGCATAAGCTATAAATCCAATAACACTAACTAATGCAAACACAACAACAACAACATGAGATAGTGTTGCCCCTCTTCCTTCCCCAAAACGGGTTTTTAACCATTCGGCACCGGTCATCACATTGGAGCGCCTCAGCCAAACGGCCATAAATATCATTAAGAAAATCTGGTTCCAAACCGGCCATAACCATGGGATCCAGGCACTTTTTAATCCATACACAAAACAGATGGAAACAGTCCACATGGTACCGGTGATATCAAACATTCCGGACGCATTGGAAAGTCCCAAAATATACCAGGGCATCGATTTTCCCCCCAGAAAATAGGAGTCCAGATTTTTAGAGGCTTTTTTCGAAATCCAGAAACCTATGAACAAGGTCAATGCGATGTATCCAAATATAATTGAGATATCTAGTATTTGTAATTTCATTTCAGAGGTAAATTAAAGCTTAAAAAATAAGGAAATAAGGAATCGTAAATGACGAGTTTCCTTATTCACTAGTGTGTCATGGAAGGGGGGGCGTCCTCAGGATTGCAACCCCAGTTGCGATTGGGTTTTGGTCCCATCACAAACTTCAGGACACCTCCCTCCATGATCTTATTATGGTGTATGTAGGTACGTGATAATGGTTCTCCATTCAAACTTACTGACTGGATGTACTTATTTTCGGCAGAAACATTTTCCGCTTCGATCTCAAAGTAACGGTTCTCCCCCACTTTCAATTTCACATGCTCGAATACCGGACTCCCGATAACGTATATCCCTTCTGCAGGATTCACGGGATAGATCCCCATAGCACTAAACACCAACCAGGAAGACATCTGTCCGCAATCCTCGTTGCCACAAATTCCATCAGGGGTATTGTTATGAAGTTCATCAATTATCTGCCGAATTGTTTCCTGCGTTTTCCATGGTTCTCCTGCATAATTGTATAAATATCCATAATGATGACTGGGCTCATTGCCATGCACATACTGACCAATCATGCCCGTACTGAAAATGGGTAATTTATCATCCTTGTCTGGTCCCACTTTAAAAGTAGAATCCAACTTAGCGATGAAATTCTTCTCACCCCCCATCAATTGTATAGCTCCCTGCACATCCTGTGGAAAAAAGAAGTGGTAATGCCAGGCATTACTTTCTGTATAATGCTCAGTGTATGCATTGGGATCAAAATCTGCAATCCATTCTCCCGATGCAGATTTTGGACGCATAAACCGCGTTTGGGCATCGTACACATTTTGATAGTTGGCAGCCCGTTTCATAAAATAATTGTAATCCTCCTTCTTGCCCAACTTTTTTGCCATTTGAGCAATGCACCAATCATCAAAGGCATACTCCAATGTTTTAGATACAGATTCATTTTCTTTTTCAAAAGGGATATATCCCAATTTCTTATAATGATCCAAACCTCTAAAATTACTCATAGCAGTAGCTTTACAGGCCTCAAAAGCCAACTCCGGATCAAAATCACCAATTCCCTTCAAAAGCGCATCGGCAATAACTGGAACCGAATGATAACCAATCATGCAATTGGTTTCGTTCCCTGCCAAGGGCCAAACCGGTAGCAATCCGCCCTGCTGGTAAAAAGCAAGCATGGATTTCACCATATCGTTTACCCTGTCGGAATGCATGATAGTATAAAGCGGATGAGCTGCCCGGAAGGTATCCCAAAGGGAGAATGTACTGTAATTGTTGTATCCTTTAGCTTTGTGCTCCTTCAAATCCGGTCCGTAATAGGAACCGTCCCGATCACTGAATAGAGTTGGTGCCAGCATACTTTGATAAAGTGCTGTATAAAAGATCTCCCGCAATTTCTCATCAGAGGTTTGAATTTCCACTTTACTCAACTGCTCCTGCCAAATCGCATTTGCATTCTTTCGAACGGCATCAAAATCCCAATTGGTAATTTCAGTATCCAAATTTTTCAGGGCATTTTCAGAGCTAACCGGTGAGATGCCTACCTTCACCAGAATAGATTCCTTTTCTGAAGTAGAAAAATTAAAATAAGCCTTGTAACCGGTTCCTCCCACCTCTTTCGAATGAGGTTTCTTTAGTTCACGGGAAAACAACTCTTTACTCTTGAATGGCTTTGAAAAACGAGCTGCAAAATAAATTCGCTGATCATCAGCCCAACCTTTGGAACGACGCGAACCAATAATCAAGGAATCATTCACAATTTTCAATTCGGTTTCAAGAGTATAATCCCAATTGCGGGAATAATTCAAATCCATAACAATGGTTGCACTATCGGTTTGAGGGAAAGTATAACGATGGAAACCAGCTCTCTGAGTAGCGGTCAACTCCACATTTACATCATAATCCTTTAATCGTACGGAATAATAACCTGGCTCAGAATACTCCTCTCTATGCGAAAAGGAGGAATATATCCCCAATACCTGATTATCCTTCACTTTTTTTCCCACTTTAAAAGGACGAACACAGGGCATCAATTGCACATCGTACAAATCCCCGATTCCTGTCCCTGAGAGGTGGGTATGGCTAAATCCGGAAATAAAATCATTCTCATAAAAATATCCGGCAATCTCATCCCAACCGTTGATTCCGTTGTCGGGACTCAACTGTACCATCCCAAAAGGAAGTGAAGCACCAGGATAGGTATGTCCTTTCCCTCCTGTTCCAATAAAAGGATTTACATACTTAGTTACATCATCTTGTGTCCTATTCTTTGCAGGAGAACAGGCAGCAAGCAACAGTATCAACGCAACAACCAATCTGTTATAGTTTCTCATTTCACTCTTCTTTCAAAATAGATCGAAAAAAGCTTCCTCGCTAAACAACAAAAGCCTTTCCCTCTTTAATATCATTATTTCACACAATTTCTTATAAATTATTCCCGCAACAGATGATCCAGTTTATTCAGATTCTCTTTCATCACCAAAAGATAATCTCCTTCCACACAAACATTGGCGCAAGAATTTAAAACCATAGGCTCCACACCATATTGCCTCAACTTCTCCCGAATTGGATCCGGAGGCAACTCCGAACAAATTATTTTTCGCCAGTGATATTTTTGGTAGTAAGCCTTGAACCTCATCCATTCTCCCTCCCTTCGGGAAGCATTCACATTCCAGTTAAAATGCATCACTTCCAACCCGTACTGCTCAAACAGATAATCAAATTCGTAGGTATTGGTAAGTAACACCTCTCCTTTGCGTGCCTTCAGATTCTGTCGCATTACTTCTTCCATTTCATTCAGATCCTTCTCCAGTCCTTCCAGTTGCTTCTCAAACAAAGTTTTGGATTCCGGCTTTAAGCGTGTTAATGATGAGTATACATTTTTAGCCTGAACAGTAGCATGAACAGGATTTAACCATAGGTTATAATTCAACTTTTGAGATGGAAAAACTGCAGGAATTTCAATTCTTTGCTCAATATCAGCCAGAGTATTAACCGTTCTTTTTCGAGGAAGTTTCACTCTTTGAGTCCAATGGGAATAGCCTTTCCCATTGAGCAGGATCAAATCTGCTGATTGAAAAATTTGAATCGACTTAGGATCGGGCATCCAAAAAGCTGGATTTACATCTCCCAAGCCAGGAAAACAAACTTCTACCTGACCGTTCCCAATTCGGTTGGCCATGTAAAACAAAGGGTAATTGTCCACACAAACCAGAGGAGTAGTAGGGATATTAGCCTTCTCATGGCATTTGGACTTCCCTTCGCTATTCTGACAAGAGAAGGTAAGACAGCCAAGGAGACATAGCAATCCCATTAAAATTATCATTTGAATTCTCATACCGATTTTCATTCAATTACTCCCTTTTCTTTCGATCATTTATTTAATCGCATAAGGATGTACAAATCACAAAAAATAGACTTAACGTAATATCTAAAAATAGCTCTAGCAAAAGACAAAATCTGATTTTGTATTCGTCCGAACTTACATTTAGCTAAAGTAACACTTCGAGATTAACCAACTGATTAGAATAGGGGTTAGCGGGATGGTTAATTTCTCTACAATATCTAAACAAAAACAAATATTTTTATCTACAATCATTTTCAGATTACTTTCCCCTTAAAAAAACTACCACTTAAAAAACAGACCATTACACCACTTTACACTCCTTATCACACCTAATTCAAGACATCCTACAAACAAACACTTACCTGACAAATGATCCGAAGAAACAAGAAGAACAGAAAGAAAAATCACAGTAAAACCTGCGCCTTCATCTTATTTTTTCAACACAAAAAAGTATCAATGATTCATTCCTAAAATGGATATTTATCTTTCATAATCATTAAAAAATTAAGCAACACAACTTTCTTCTATAATCTGGGGAAAAGTTTTTTGATAATTCTCCTGGTAAAGCAGATAGTATTCGCGAACAAATTCGGTATAGGCTGCCTTCGCCTGTCCATGTTTTCCCATTTGACTCAACATTTGGATTTTTAGTTCCAGAGCCTCATCGTTTACAGAATCAAATTTAAGAATCACTTCAGCCAATTTCAGAGCCATCTCCGGGTCAGACATCACCTCTTCATATTTTTTCAGAGCCAACAAGCAATCAATTACATCATCATTAATTTTACTCATTTGATTCTCTAGCCATTCAAAATCCAAATCCGTAAGAAATCCTCCAAAATCCAAGAGATTCAACAATTCTTTCGCCTTGGCCTTGCTAAATTCTCTCTTCAACTCCTCTCTTAAAAACCGAAATCTGAAAAAATCCAATTCAAAAGGCTCATCAATATTCACCATCCAACAATTGTTTTTAAAGACAATCTCAACTCCATCCACCTGTTCCAAAATTGATCTTAATTTTCGGATGTTAACCCCCCTATTGTTTTTAGCACTTTGAGGAGAGTGGTCGGGCCAGAGAATTTCAGTCAACTTCTTGCTGGAAATTCCTTTAGGATAAAAATATGGATACAACAACATCAAAAGGAAAAGATGTAAGCGTTTGGGAGAGAAATCTTCCGTCAGATCAGCCCCATCCTTAGATAGAATTTGAAAACTACCAAACAAACGCATCCGGTTTTTTTTCGAAGTAGGGTACAGTTCCACGACTGATTCGCTTTGGGAATAAACTGCAAACGGCTCTCCCTCAACATCCCCTCCTAGCTTCTCATTACCCCCGAACTCCTTGGCTATAGGAATTTCCTGCTCCTCTAATAAAATTACCCTTTCCTTAGAAGAAATGCGTTTTTTAGTTTGGGGCCTGAAAACTTTTAATCTTAACCCCAATACCAGTCCCATAGACAAAAGGATACCTACAATAAGTAAAAGATGAAAATCAGAAAGAAACGATAATAAAGAACTGCCTTCCTGAAACACCGAAATATCAGCTAAGACCGGGTAAAACATTGTGTAAATATCCACCCTTGACGAATCCGAAGCCATTTCAGTTCGAGTCACGGCAACAAACTCACTGGTTTGTCGATTGTAAAACAGATTGGCATCATTTTTCAACTCTCCCTTTAACTCGAATGGGATTGGATCACTCACGATTTGATATTCTGCAGAGTCAATACTGAAGCGATACAACTGAAGATTCGAATCCTGCTCCTTATGAGGATAACAAAGAGTGAAAAAACTCCCCTCGTCCTTGTCAAAAACCAAGGAGTGTACAGGTACAAAATCTTCATTTATCTTTTCGATATTCCATTTCCGGATCAATGTACTGTCGTTTAAGTTCAAACAATAGAGATCGTAGAAATTATTAGTTCCCAACTCCTGCTTTCCTGAAGCATTTCCATATCCACCAAAAATTAGGTATTCATTAAGAGTGTTTGTCTTTCCAACAGCTGAAAGGCACCTGGGCATCATCTTGTCTCCCTTTAAAGAAAGGCGCGACCAATGCCGGTTCTCGAAGTGGTAGGAATTCACAGTATTATTAAACGAAAAGGCTCCATATCCTCCAAAAGTATACAGATGTTTTCCTTCGGAATCTACAAACGCACTATGGTTCCAATAATTTTGTTTGACTTGTTGTTCACAACACTTACTGCTCCATTCATTGGTCTCCTCACTATAGACACAAACATGCTTTAAATCCACTCCATAAGAAACAATCCTCTGATTTTGGGAATCAAAAATAGAATATTTGTAGTCTGACAATTCAGCGCAATCCCGCTCATAATAGACCTCGTAATAGGAGTTATTGTGAACCCGAAAATCGATCAAATGATCCGAATTGATTATCAAAACTCTTTGTCTATTTTCATCGTATGCCATCCCTGGCATTGCGTCGGTAAAAAAAGTAGCTTTTTTTGTCCAATAGTAATGATTTCGAAGCAACCAATTAGGATTGGAGACTGTGGCCAAACGTCCATGAACCCGGTCCTTTGCTTTAAAACCCTCTATTTCGTTCAAGGGCCAGGATGCTTCTTCTTTTCCAACTTTTAGAATCCGGATATTCTTTAGCGCCATACGCGGCACTTCAATATTTTTTTCATGATTAAAGGCATTCACCCCAAATACAAAGTTCAACTCCATTGATTCCGGAAAATCGACATCAGCCGTTTTTCTCTGCTCAGGATTCCGGGAAAAATGAAGTTGCTGATGCTGAAAATCAAAGTCAACTCGAAAGGTCATCCAATTGTTTCGAATCAATTGAGCTCGATTCAATTCTATTTTCAGCCCGATATCCTTACCATTATAAATCAATTTCAACAACGACTTCTCCTTTTGATAAGGAATGTAAACCAAATCAAAAGAGGTGCCCTGATCATTCGCAGCCCGAAAGACATAGCCAAATTCAGTGGATCGCCAAAAAGAAAGATCAAATTCAAGAGTAAAGGATTCACTAAATTCAAAAGGATGAGAAGGAGTTAAATTCAGGGATGTTCTTTCATTGTAGGGATGATTCACCGAATTAAAAAGCAAACCTCCGGCTTGATGCTTTCCAGCTACTGCCAACATGGTACACTGAAGAACAATCAACAATAAAAATCCTATCGTTTTAACTGCCTTTTTAAACTCTTTCATACCCTTTGATTCTTTTTAGGCCCCCCATTTTCATCCTTATAAACAGGATAAAAATGGGATTACTTCACCTAAAAACTAATTTACTACTACTTCTTCTTTTCTATTTTGAAGAACCAGAACCACCATAAGCTAGCCAATACCATGATACCTCCGGCCCTTTATTCATACTAATTATTCTTTTCTTAAAAAAGCAAACCAACTAAACCGGTAAAGTTTTCGTTCAGTAAAAAAATCCATTCTAACAATGGATTTAAATATTAACATGACCACAAGACCGACGCACTCTCAATTGAGTAGGCAATACTACTTTCCGTTTTGGAGTCGTTGCCTCCCGATTTTCAATCTCATCAATCAGGATTTCCAATGCCTTCTCGGCAATCTCCTCGATAGGCTGAGCAACAGCTGTTATGGGAGGATAAGTTATATCAAAAAAGTCCAAATCATCAAAACCAACAACAGCCACATCCATAGGAATACGAATCTGTAATTTATTCAAAGTCTTTATTCCTGCAACCGTTAAATAGTTGGTAGCAAAATAAAGTGCATCCACTTTATAAGGAGGATGGATCAACTCCCGAATCGCAGTTGCAATGGTTCCTTCCACATCGTTATAGTCTACTTCCCGAACCACTTTGTTGTCGAATTTAATGCCCTCTTTTTTCAGTGCATTCTTATATCCGGCAAAACGTTTTTTAATAACTCCAAGGTGAGAAGAAACAGAGATAAACCCAATTCTACGGCTCCCCTGCCCAATCAAATGACGGATCAGGTCTTCGGATCCCATTTCATTGTCAACGGTCACATAATTGGTGTCAATTCGTGGGAAGTAACGGTCGATCAACACAAAAGGATAATTCTCTTTTTTCAACTGAAGAATTTGAGAACTGTCAACTTTAGAGGGAGAAATAATCAAACCATCCACCTGACGATCTTTCAACATCTGAATCAAACGCTGCTCCTTATCTGGATTTTCATCAGAAGAACAGTACATAATATTGTATCCATGCTTTTCGGCAGCAGTTTCTACAACTTTAGCTATCTTGGCATAGAAAACGTTTGAGATATCAGAAACAACTAATCCAATGCTATTGGTTTTGCCCAAACTCAGCCCCCGGGCCAATTGATTGGGCTTATAATTCAAGCGATCGGCCAGTTCAAAAATCTTCTCCTGCGTTTCCCTGCTAATTTTTTTTTCGTCACCCTTATTGTTAATTACCCAGGAAACCGTAGTTTTGGAAACGCCTAATTGATCTGCTATATCTTTTAATGATGTCTTCTTCATTTTTCAATTTAAATGGTTAACTATCCTTGTCTTCTACAGCCCTTTATAAAAGGTGAAAAACTACAAAAGAATTAACCGTTAAACTATATTCAAACACACTGATACCAACTCAATAACAGTGCATTTCAATACAAATATAGTAAAACAACAAAAACATCCTATAAAAATAAAAAACAAATACACATCAAAAACACAAGACTCCCTATAAAACAAGAACTTAACACACTTAAACGGTAAATCAAAGTGCGTAAATTATAGCTACAAAAAAGTGGATCCAAAATTGAATCCACTTTAATTTATTTCCAGTAAGACTTAATTACTTTGATTGTTTGCCCAATTCAAACTTCAACTTCCCTTTTTCCAAAAGCTCCTGATGAGAGATGAAATAGGATCTCCATTTCTTCTCTCCAGCCATAATACTTTTGATATAACGATTCTCCGGAGAAGCAGCAGGAGCTTCAATCACAATTTTATTTTGAGAATAGTACCGTGAATCCAATGAAATGGTAATTCGTTCGAAAACGGGTGCTGCAAGGGCATAATCCATATCCCCGGGACAAACAGGATACAAGCCCATCATACTATACACCAGCCAAGTGGAAAGTGTTCCCGTATCATCATTTCCGGGTAGTCCTCCCGCTTCATTTTTATAGTATTTTTTCAACAAACGATTCACTTCTTTCTGTGTTCTCCACTCCTCTCCTTTCACGTAGTTAAAAAGGTAGGGATAAGTAATATCAGGCTCATTGGCCATATCAAACAAATTTTCATCGAACACTTTCTGAAGTTTGGTTACGAATTTCCTGGAGCCCCCCATCTGCAGAATCAGACCTTTGATATCATGAGGCACATAAAAGGTATACTGCCATGCGGTTCCTTCATGAAAACCAGGACATGGAGTAAAGTTCTCCCCTTGTTTGGGATCGAAAGGAGTCAAAAATTTGCCATCAGCCAATTTAGGGCGAAGCATCTTGTACTCCTTATCAAAGTAATTGCGATAGCCCATCGATTGCTTCAGGAAGCGTTTATAATCCGCCTCATGCCCTAATTCTTTAGCCAACTGGGCAAGATTCCAGTCTGCAATGTAATATTCCAGGGCATGGGAAACTGAATTATCGAACTCTTCCACTAAAGGTACGTAACCATGGGACAAATAATGGTCGATGTCAGGACGAAGCAGGTTTTCCTCTCCGGCAGTTGTTGCCGATTTCACCATGGCCTCATAGGCCAAATTCACATCAAAATCCCGCAAGCCCCGTTTCCAGGTATCCACAATTACCGGAATGGCCGGATCTCCTTCCATCACATTGGTTTCGCGGCTATACAGCTCCCACTTGGGCAACCACCCGCTTTCCCGATACATATCCAGCATAGAGCGAACCATATCCAACTGCCTTTCGGGATAAACCAAGGAAAGAAAGGGATGTACATTTCGGTAAGTATCCCAAAGAGAAAATACAGTATAACGATTGCCCTTTTCCACGGTACGAATCTCAGCAGATTCCATAGCCGGATACTCCCCATTCACATCCTGAAGTACATTCGGATGAAGCAAAATATGATAAAGAGCTGTATAGAAATTAACTTTGTCTTCATGCGTCCCCCCCTCTACTTGAATGCGAGAAAGAAGTTGATTCCAATCCTGATGGGTCCGATTTCTGATCTTGTCAAATTCAAATCCGATCTGCTCTGCTTCCAGATTTTCTCGAGCATTTTCAATACTCACATAGGAAACTCCCACTTTTACTTCAATCGCCTCATCTGCCTCCGTATTGTATCGGAAATAGACGCCAATATCATCTCCAGCTAATTCTTTCTGGTATTTTTGATACAATTTGTATTGTCCACTGGTTGAACTCCAATTGTGTCGTGGACCTTCCAGTTTTTTCTGTTTTTTCCAGTAACCAAACTCTTTTGCCGGCTTGGAGAATTTTACCACAAAATATACCGGAAACACTGCCTGCGGATTGTAACAGAAGGTACCCATTAATTTGTATCCTTCGATCTCCGTATCGGAAACAATTCGGGTCATTGCTCCGGCTTCGTTGGTTAGTCCCAAACCCAGGTTTAAAAGAATATTTGCTTCTCCTTTGGGAAAAGTATAACGACTCAAACCAGTTCGGGTAGTGGCAGTCATTTCAGTTTTCACATTGTACCGATCCAGATGAGTACTATAGTAGCCCGGTTGAGCAATTTCATCCGAATAATGAGTCCCGTACTCCTTATGATTTACATTCAATTCTCCGGTAGTAGGCATCAAAATGATGCTCCCGAAATCGGGACAACCTACCCCACTCAAATTCACATGGGTAAAACCACTTAGCACTTTATTGTGGTTCACATAAGGATTGGAGAGCCAGCCCACATCTGTATTCAATGTGTTTTCCTTATGAAATCCAACATTGTAAGGCACCACGGAAACCATACCAGATGGGGCTACTGGTCCTGGATAAGTGGCCCCAAAATTAGCCGTCCCAATAAAGGGATTCACATAATCAACGGGTTCCTGAGCAAGGGTCAGATTCCCGATAATCAATGAAAGAAATATCAATAATCTATGTTTCATGTTTAGGCTGTTTGTTTTGGGTATTGCATTCCAAGGACCTGGAAGAGTCGGTACGACCTTCCAGAGTCCTTACTTCTTTAAAACTACTTCTTTTTATGCATTGAGTATGGGAAATCTTTATCATTTGTTCCCCTTTTGTAATTTGGCTGGGCAGACATTTCAAACTTCAATTCTCCTCCCTTTAAAATATCCTGATGCTTAATAAAAGTCGCATCCAATTGCTTCCCATTCAATTCAGCCTTGTCTATATAAATATTATCCTTACCATTTCCTTTAGCTTCAATAGTGAAAACCTTACCATTTTCAAGGGTCAGGCTTACCTTATCAAACAAAGGTGATCCAAACACATACTCATCACTACCCGGACAAACAGGATAGAAGCCCATAGAGCTAAACACATACCATGCAGAAGTTTGGCCATTGTCCTCATCTCCGCAATAACCATCTGCCTGTGGAGTATACAACTTATCCATCACCTCTCGTACATGCTTTTGAGTCTTCCAGGGAGCTCCGGCATAATTGTACAAGTAGATCATATGCTGAATAGGTTGATTTCCGTGCGCATAATTTCCCATATCCGCAATTTGCATCTCCCGGATTTCATGAATCGGGAATCCATAGTAGGAACAATCAAAAACAGGCGGCATATTAAATACAGTATCCAGTGTTGAGATAAACTTATCTTTTCCCCCCATCAAACCAATCAAGCCCTGTACATCATGAAACACAGACCATGTATAGTGCACACTATTTCCTTCGGTAAATGCATCTCCCCATTTTAGCGGGTTAAATGGCTTCTGAAAAGAACCATCCTCATTTTTCCCGCGCATAAAACCAGATTCCGCATCAAAAACATTACGGTAATTCTGAGAACGTTTCTCGAACAGATCGACTTCATCCTTAGGTCGCTTTAGCTCTTTAGCCAACTGCCAAATACAATAATCAGCGTAAGCATATTCAAGAGTACGGGCGGTATTCTCGTTGATTCCAACATTGTAAGGAATGTATCCCAGTTTGTTGTAGTAATCAGCACCATATCGCCCTACAGAATTAATTTCCTTCATATACCCTTTCGTATTCTTCAAAACGGCCTCATATAGCGTCTCAATATCGTAACCTCGAATACCCTTCATATAAGAATCAGCAATCAACGAAGCGGAATTGGAACCAATCATACAACCGCGGTGCCCGGGACTAGCCCATTCGGGCAACCACCCACTCTCCTTGTAGGTATTCACCAATCCCTGCATAATCTGACCATTCAGCTCAGGATACATCATCGTAAAGAAAGGGAAAACAGCACGAAAAGTATCCCAGAATCCATTATCCGTAAACATGTAACCTGGCAACACCTCTCCATTGTATGGGCTGTAGTGAATAATTTCATTCTTCTCGTTTATTTCGTAGAACTTACGCGGGAAAAGCAATACCCGGTACAAGCAGGAGTAAAAAGTTTTGATCTGCTTATCCGTACCTCCCTGTACCTGAATACGGTTCAGTTCCTTGGTCCATATCTGTTCCGATTCGGACAAAACCTTATCGAAATTCTTACTTCCAATCTCGCGATCCAGATTCAATTGGGCCTGCTGAGGACTAACAAAAGAGGACGCTACTTTCACATGCACCTGCTCTCCTTTTTTCGTTTTAAAGCCAATCACAGCACCAACATGTTCTCCCTTTGCCTTCAAACTACTCTCCTTCAACTCATCATTTTTCCATGTATGAACCACCTCAAAATCTTTGTCAAATTCCGCAACAAAGTAATTGTGGAAATTATCAGGAACACCTCCACTGTTGTTGCGGCAATAGCCAATAATTTTTCGCTCATCGGGAATGATCTCCACCTTAGACCCCTTGAAGAAACCATCCAGTAAAATGTAGGAATGATCGTTTTCAGGGAAAGTAAAGCGGAAGCTTGCGGCACGTTCGGTAGGAGTTAGTTCCACCTTCACATCGTAATCAGCAAGATATACACTGTAGTAGTTAGGCCTGGAAACCTCCGCCTTGTGTGAAAACCAGGAAGCCCTCTCCGCCTCCTTAAATTTCAGATCACCGGTAACGGCCATCAGAGAAAAAGCAGCATAATCGTTAATCCATGGACTTGGCTGATGGGTTTGCTTAAATCCCCTAATCTTATAGGCATCATAAGAATAGCACCAGCCATCTCCCATTTTGCCGGTTTGCGGTGTCCAGAAATTCATTCCCCAGGGCAATGCAACTGCAGGATAAGTATTTCCGTTTGATAGTTTAAACTCTGAATCAGTTCCCATTAAAGGGTTTACCTGATCGATATAATTTACAGTTGGGACATTATCCTTTTCTACCCCACAGGCAGTTAAAAGAAATAGTCCCAAAAGTAAGGCATGAATTTTTGGCAATCTCATTTCAAATTCTGTTATAGCATTAAACAATTGATTACAAAAGCAAATTCTAAACCAGCAAAACACCCTTAACCGGTTTACTTATTTGTTGGCAAATTACACAAACTCTGTAAAACAGAAAAGTGGAAATTGAAACAATTCCCACTTTTCCTCTAAACAAAATATCTACAATTTAATTTTTAGCAGCTGCAACGCTGACAATTTGCAAATCAATCGATCCAAATCAGCCTCGAGTTGACAAACAACATTTAGGATAGCAACGAACCAAATAAATTCGTATCTAAATTACTACTTGCAGCATTGAAACGCTAAAATTCAACCATTGATACTAGTCAACTTTCCAATTAACGCCTCTTATCTCACCCTTATAGTTTCCGGTAACATCATTAAATTTAACACCAGCAACCTTATCTAGTGGGAAATAAACCTTTAGGCCTGCTTCTGTACCATCAATTTCAGCATCCAGATCAGCGGCATCACGAGTCACATCCCACATACGAAAATCCTTGATGGAACCATGCATTACACCACCCCAATTATTTCCCAGTAATCTAAAATCATTTTCGGATGCCATATTGGGAACACCAATATTATCATCGACACCTTTTTCAACACCATCAACATAAAGAGTTGTGGTACGAGCCGTGTTGTCATGAACAATAGCAACATGATGCCATATTCCGGATTTAATGGTTAGAGCATCGGCCTTTGGTCCTTGCCATCCACTGCCAGCATCTGTAAAGTTCCACAATCCTCCTGCATTCAGCACATTCTCCTCGGTTAATTCTTCGTACCCTGTAGCCCAAATGCCATAGGTATAACCATAAAAGAAGATTGCTGTTCCATGACCGAGTGATTCAAATTGGAGATCCATCTCTATAGTATAATCACCTTGTGGAGTATAATTGGGTGAGATACTAAATCCATAGGCTCCAGACTCGGGCTCAACAAAAATTCCGTTTGCATCAGCAACAAGATTGGCATTCACCAACTCTAGTTTATCATCGATACTGGTTGCCATATTTTCAATTTCATCCTGCTTTTTCGCAGATGAAAGTAATGCCTTGGCATCATTAATTAGGCTTTGCAGGTAATCGATAGTCCCTACAGGATAATCCCCGTCATTGGAACCTTCAACCACTGAACCTTCTAACTCTTCAGTTGCTGCAATTACAGTATTTAAGGAGGTGAAATCAAGTTCTACAACAGGAGGAATTCCATCAGGAGCCCACTGTACATCTCCAACAAATTTTGCAGTATAAGTTCCGGTATTATCTTTGAATTCAGTACCTAAGTCTGCATCAAACGGGAAATACATGGCCAGGCCTTCCTCTGTACTTTCCAAAGCAGAATCTTTATTGTCAATAATTTGCTGTTCGGTTCTTACAGCAGACCAAACCCTTACATCCTTAATCATTGCGTTAACTACACGATCAGTCCAGGTAGGCCCATTTCCAATAACAAATGATGCATCAGGAGCTGGCATATAAGACTTCTCCTGGGATAAAATCTCTACACCATCAACATAGAGTTTCTGACTGCTCATGGCATTAACAAAAGTAATATGCATCCAAACTCCAGCTTTTATTACACCTGCATCAGATTCTATTGTATTCCAACCTGTTCCACTCCCCACATTCAAATGAATTTTACCATCACCAAAGTAACGAATTACAAAACCGCTGTCGGGGCCAGATTGTTCTGTAGCAAATATGTTATTTGAATACCCTTTCTGAGCCAAATCAACAACATAAATCCACGTTTCAATGGTAAAACTCTCATTAAATAAGAGCTTACTATTATCCGAAATTTTGATATAGGTATCGTTGGTTTGACCAATTATTGGAATAGCCAGGCTTACAATATTCGCCTTAAATTTATCAATGTAAATCTGCAATTTGTTGGCAGCATCAGTTACATCCTCCTGCGAGTCTCCGTTAGCAACCGCCCAATTAACCCAGGTTAATACTTCTTGCAATTCCTTTTTTGAACCAGGCTTGTAGTCGCCCGGGCTGGTTCCCTCTTCGCTGTTGGCAATCAGACTTTCGGCCTCGATAATTAAAGCATCCAGAGAACCTGTTTCAAAACTCCCCAAATTGGTATCATCATCACTACAAGCTGCAACGGCAAAAACCATTAAAACCGCAGCAAGCAAAGACAACAAACTAGTATTTATTTTTATTGCTTTCATATAACAAAGTTTAACCAAAGCACCTCATAAAAAACACATTCCATAAAGTACTTCGGTAAGTTTTTTATTAAAAATTGCTATTCATTAAACCATTGCCATCTTTGGTTTTAGTATCGGCTGTATCCCACCATACTTTTCGATCCATTCTGTCGTTATCCAAAGTATTTAAGGCTGACGGCATATTCGCCTCATTCTGCAGGTGCTCATTATCTGGATAGCGAACACGCTTCACCCAGGTTCCGGAAGCAACCGACGCACTACCACTAACACCATCAAATGGCAAACTCAGATCAGGGTAATCCGTTCTTCGGAAATCGGCCCAGCCTTCCACACCATTGGGAAAGTTAGCAATCCATTTCTGGGTAATCACTTTCTTCAATTGTGCTTCACTGGATCCGGAAAGATTGGACAGGCCATCGATATAAGCTGTTGCATCATCTCCTGACACACCAACATAATCCATTGAAGCTTGAACACCCTCCTTATACAAGGTATTTGCATCACCGGAAACCCAACCTCGCAGGGCGGCTTCAGCCAGCAAAAACTTAACTTCCGAATAGAACATTACCGGACAATACATGTCATCCTCTGCACCATCTCCCACAAAATCAATATAACCTCCCTCCAGGTTGATGGTTGCATAATTTTCGTCGGCCTTGGGAGGAACAAGATTGTGACCATTTTCAATTCCTTCGTAACGGTCAAAACCAGCATCTTCCTTACTTACAGGTTCTCCTTCAACCTGGTAAGCAAACCAGATGGGAGCTCTGGGATCTTCATCCACACTTGATTGATTGTACATGTAATTGGAAAAGGTTTTTGACATACGAATGTTGTTCCAGTTCCATGCCATTTGTTGAAGATAATCGTACCATCCCTTGCTCCACATAGGAACTTTTACCACATCATCATTGCTGGACAACAATCCTCCGGGACCATTCACCGCTGCCTGAACTTCAGCCTGAGCTTTAGCAGGATTAGCATTGGAAATTCGCATTGCCAAACGTAAACGCAACGAATTACCAAACTTACGCCACTGGAAAGCATCCCCATCGTAAATCAAATCGTAACCATCATCGTATTTGTACTGCTCTTCACCACCGGTGATATTTTTAACAGCTACATCCAACCGACGCAAAAGATCGTCGTAGATCTTCTCCTGAGAATCGTAAGCTACGGCTTCGCCGTTTCCTGCTTCAAAATAGGGAATATCACCATAGGTATCGGTCATTCTGGACCACCAGTAGCACATCCAAATCTCCTTAATGGCAATGGCATCCACATACAAAGGATCTTCACCAAACATATCCTGTATGGACTGAGCTCTACGCAAGCCCCTGGTATAATGCTCTTTCCACTGATTCCCAATCCATCCGTCAACATATTCATATCTAGGGGAACCGAATCCGGAAACCGTATTGGCCCAATATTGAGAGTACAAGTCCGGATAGAGGCTTACATTTCGCTGATAGTTGGCAAAAACATCCTGCTGCAAAGTATTAAAGAAAAACTTCGGCTCAACTTCAGTAACAGCATCGGAAGGAACATTCATATCCTCAAAATCATCCGAACAACCACTGCCCAAAATGAATAGTCCCAACACTAGTAGTACGATATTTATTTTTTTCATAACCTTCAATTATTTTTCGATTAAAAACCAACATTAAGGGAAAATCCATAGGTTCTTGTAGCGGGAACCGGAGAGAAATCAAATGCCTGTGCAGAAAAACTGGAACTAAATGCACTTGCATCAGGAGCTGTGCCCGGAGTATCTTTGTAGAAATAGAACAGATTTCTTGCCACAAGAGAAATTTTAGCTGATTTTACAGGATTATGAGGAATTCTTCCAAGAAGAGACTTGGGGATGTTGTACCCCAGAACAACCTCTTTCAGCTTCATGTGGGAAGCATCGTAAATAAACTCCTCATCAACGCCTGACAACTGTCTCCAGTATTCCTCTGCTGAAATCATTACATTGTTAGGATCTCCATTCGCTGTAACTCCGTCAACAAACAGAGCCATTCGATCGTTAGCGGTAGTTCTTTCAGCAGTACCTGCCGATACAGCACTCCGCTCAGAGGAAGATAGAATATCTCCGCCTTGCTGAACGGATACCAAAGCTGAAAAGAACAAGCCCTTGTAATCCATGCTCAAATTAATCGAACCGGTCCAGTCGGGTTGAATGTTTCCCAATACGTGGTCATCCCCCTGAGCAATGGTCATCAACCCCTTCTCATCAATAATCAGATCTCCGTTTTCATTCCGGTTATAGATACTCCCGCGAATTACACCCAGTTTTTCACCAGGAATTGCCATAACACCCATTCCAAAATCATATTCAGGAACGCCTTCTGCCAATTCCTCCATAATTCCTTCGTTTTTGGCAAAATTGAAATCCAGTCCCAATTTAAAATCGCTGGTTTGTACAGGAACCGTAGTAAGCATCAATTCGATCCCCTTGTTGGTTATCAATCCGGCATTGATCAAACGCAAATCATATCCTGAACTTTGCACGGTTTCAACTGGAAGAATCTGGTTCTTGGTTTCCTCATTGTAGTAAGTAAAATCCACTCCCAAACGATTGCCAAAGAACCTCAGATCAGCACCAACTTCCCATGAAGTCGAAATTTCAGGCTTCAGGTTTTGTACCACCTGCTGGGAAGAAACATTTCCGGTAGACAAGTTGTAGTTCCAATTCCCAATGGTGTAATTCTGACTGGTTTGGTAAGGACTGGTAGCTTTCCCAACTTGAGCCCAGGATCCCCGTACCTTGGCAAAAGAGACCCATTGGGGCAATTCTGCCATCTCAGAAAGGATTCCACTCAAACTCAAAGAAGGATAGAAGTAGGAATTGTCATATTCCGCATCCGAAGCGGTAAGGGTAGAAGACCAATCGTTACGTGCAGTAAAATCAAGGAAAACCATATTTTTGAAGGCAAACTGTCCAAATCCATAAAGGGAACGAACCTCTGATTCACTAATTCCCTCTGATGCATTAATGTTTGAACCAGCACCCAAGAAGAAATCTCCCTCCGAAGTCAATCGTCCCGAAGTTGCTCTCAAATCTTTGGAAAAGCGATTCATACTATTGGCTCCTACATTTAATCCAATCGCAAAATCTTCGCTGATATCTTTGTTGTAGGACAACAGGAATTCATAGTTTTCCTCCTTAAAGTTGGATTGACTTGGATTGTAATTGGGACGATTGGCATCCACATTATCAGCATATAAATAACCTTCTACGGCAGAAAACTGGTAGAAATCCATTCCATACTTAAATTTGGCTTTCAAGTCGGAGGTCAGTTTAATATTGGCGGCCACATAACCAAAAGTTCTGTTCTTCTCATCGTAATTGGTCGTTTGCGCCTGAAGGAAATAAGGATTCCGGTTACTTGCATTAGGTGTAGAATACAGATTCTCCACATGTTTTCCGCCAATGAAATTATAACCAGGAGCCAGATCCTGATTCCGAATATTCATAGGCATGGTATTGAAATAGGAAACATAGCTGTAGGTTCCAATTTCAGGACGTTCGTTCCCTTCGGTTTGGAAAAAGGAAACTTTGGTGTCAATATTTAACCAACTATTAATATCATAATCAGCTCTCAAATCGAAAGTCAGTTTCTCAACCTTGTGCTCTTCATAAATTCCATTCATGATATCTTTACCAATGGAAACACGGTAAGCACCCTCTTCATTGCCTCCGGTAAAGGAAAGATTGTGATTCTGGGTAATCCCTGTGCGGGTAAAATCCTTCAATCGATCTTTCTGAGCCTCAAAGGGAATGGTTTCTCCAGTCCACGACTCTAGCATTTGTCCCTTCATTTCGGGTCCCCAGGAGGAGGTTCCATTTTTATCGTACTCTCCATTGGTCCCCTGACCATATTTGTCCTGCATGTCTAACATGTAGGCAGCTTCAGAAAAAGTTAATCCTCCCGAATAATTGATACCTAAACCCTTTCCACGGGTTCCTTTTTTAGTAGTAACCAAAACAACACCATTACCACCTCTTTCACCATAAAGTGCTGCAGCATTAGGCCCTTTCAAAATGGAAATGGATTCGATATCATCAGGATTCAAATCAAAAGCACCACCGGCTCTGGAAGTTCCTCCCCAAACGGTCGGATTTCTATCGTTTCCGTTGTCAAAGGGAACACCGTCTACCACCCATAGAGGTGCATTATTCCCACTCAAAGAACTAGCACCACGGATTTCAATACGGGAAGTACCTCCTACACCACTACCAGACTGACTAATCTGAACACCGGCCACTTTTCCCTGAAGAGAGCTAACCAAATCAGCATCACCGGCCTTGGTTAGCTCATCGGCCTTAACGTCCTGAACGGCATACCCCAAAGCTTTTTTCTCTCTTTTAATCCCCAAAGCGGTTACTACCACCTCTTCCATTTGCTTGGAATCGGTAGCCATTTGAATATTGATTAAGTCTGATCCTCCCAAGTTTACTTCCTGGGTAATCATCCCCATATAGGAGAACACTAAAATCATTGCAGATTCAGCCACCTCTAGGCGATATGCCCCATCAATATCCGTTGTGGTTCCGTTTGTAGTTCCTTTAACCACAATATTCACACCTGGTATGGTACTTCCATCGTCTGCGGAAGTCACCGTACCAGTAATCGTCCGTTGCTGTGCCCAGGCAAAATTGCCCACCAAAAGCAACATTAGACATACAAGCAGATTTTTTCTCATAGATAATTTATTAAACTAGTTAGAAATAGAATTGCCTTAGATTTTTAATTCACAACAAAAACTCTCAATACGTATTTGAACATATCTCTCAATTTCAAGCATAATTAGAGCTTACCATTTCGAAACGAGGCTTTTATTTACCGGGACTAATATATTAGGGAAGGGTTAACAGATCGATTAACCCAAAGATTAACATGAAATAAAATAATAAAAGATATAGATCCCCATCAGTTGTGGAATCCCTGCAGTTTTTAGAAGGGGAATTATTTCCAACACTCTGATTAACTCCGAAATCCAACCTAAACAATATATCTACAATAGCATTCACTCCACAAAATTCAATTCAACATAAACACAGAGAATTGTTTTATGACTCCACCTTTTGAAAAAAAAAAAGCCTCCCCATACGGGAAGACTTTTCAATTCTGCTTTTTCTCTATTAAAAATTAATCACCAACTTCCAGCACCAGAATCTGTGATTCATCCAAAACGGAAACAGGAATTCTATCTTCCAGCCGTATCCCAATGCCATCCTTTTCATCCAATATCGTTCCGTCGATTTCGATACGGCCCTTTATCAGAAAGAAGTAAACTCCGTTTCCAGCTTTGTTAAGAGTATATTCCACAGAAGTTCCACCCTGAAAATCACCACGTGAAATATAGACATCCTGGTGAATCTCCAATACTTCCCCGTTTCCCCACGGACCAACCAAACAATGAAACACCCCATTCTTTTCTTCCTGCAAGAAATCCATTTGCTGATACCTGGGGGCCACATCCATTTGATTGGGGAGAATCCAAATTTGAAGAAAATGCACCTCCTCCTCACGTGAAGCATTGTATTCGGAATGCAAAATACCAGAGCCAGCAGACATAACCTGTACTTCCCCCGTTCGAATCACGGAGGTATTCCCCATACTATCCTTATGTTCCAGGGATCCTTTCAATGGAATGGAAATAATCTCCATATTCTCATGAGGATGGGTACCAAATCCCATACCCGGCATCACACGATCGTCATTCAAAACCCGCAAAGTGCCAAACTTAATCCGTTCAGGACAATAGTAACCGGCAAAACTGAAACTATGACGACTGACCAGCCAATCCAAATTGGTTTGCCCCCTCGATTCCGCCCGATGAATTATTTTCTCCATAACCAGTTCAATTAATTAGTACAACAAACTTAAGGTACAAAAACCCAAAAGTAAATGGACTAAAATAGGTTTGCGTTGGATTATTTACAGTCTAAAAACTAGAGAAACAAAGATTTAACACCCCTTCGATGACAATAGAGAGATGGGAAGGATTCAACTGATTAATAAATTGGTTCTACAATACTTTTGATTTCATCACCATCAACTTTTCTCGCGTCATTTCATGCATTGAATAGGGAATTCCCCCCATCCCGATACCCGAAGCGTCTCTGCCTCCAAAAGGCATCCAATCCACCCGGAAAGCAGTATGATCGTTCACCATTACAGCAGTAGCATTCAGGCGGTTCACCGCATCCAAAGCCACATCCAGATTCCGGGTAAATACAGCTGACTGGAAAGCCAAAGGCAAAGAGTTACACAAATGAATTGCTTCCTCCCTCTCCTTGTAGGAGTAGACACAAACCACCGGACCAAACACCTCATGTTGCGACACTTTGGATTTCTGGGATGGATTCAACAGTACAGTTGGTTCGTAGCAACTCTCGGATATCCTTTTACCGCCAGTTAGAACTTCGGCCCCCTCCGCTTGAGCCTCATCCACCCATTGCTCCACACGTTCCAGCTCATACTTCTGAATCAGAGGTCCTACTTCGGTGGCAGGATCCATCGGATCCCCAACTTTTAATGCTTTTGCTCTTTCCGAAAGCTGTTGAGAGAATTCATCCACCAGACTCTCATGGACAAAAACTCGTTGTACTGATACACAAACCTGTCCGGCATGGTAGAATCCCCCTTTGGCCAATAATTCCACTGCCTCCTTCAAATCCGCATCAGGTTCCACAATCACTGGGGCAGAACCACCATGTTCCAAAGCACAACGGGTTCCCGGAGCCAGTTTGGAGCGAAGTCCCCAGCCCACTTCGGCCGAACCAATAAAAGAAAGGTAGTTCACACGATCGTCCTTCACCATCATTTCTGCATCGTGGCGGTTACAGATAGCTACCTGGCACCACCCTTCGGGCAAACCGGCTTCCTGCAGTAATCCGGCCAAACGCAAAGCCGACATTGGAGTAGTACTGGCCGGTTTGATTATCACCGGTGCACCAACTGCGACAGCTGGAATAATCTGGTGGATGGCAAGGTTAAGCGGATGGTTAAAAGCACTGATACTCAAAACCACACCAATGGGTTCACGCATGGTAAAAGCCCATCGGTTGACCGAAGCAGCAGTCATCCCCATGGGTATTTGCTCCCCCTTCATCTGACCGATGTGTTCAATGGCCAGCTGCACACCGTTAATGGCACGAAGCACCTCCACTTTACTGTCCATATAGGGTTTTCCTCCCTCCTCTGCAGCAATTTTTGTTAACTCATCAACCCTACCGGCCATAATTGTTTTGAGCTTTTCCAGTATCCCAATCCGTTGGTGAGGAGCCAACCAGTTGGGCCGATCCAGAAATAGGGCATGGGCTTTTGCCAACATATTTTCAATTTCCTGACCGGTTGCCAGGGGCAGTTCTTTTATTAAGTGTCCGTCGAACGGGGAAGTTACTTTAAGAGTCGTCATTGAAAAGTATTTTATTTAATAGTTTACAAAATACAAGTTTTAGCGTATAGTTCCTCGTTGAGCACCTTATGATTTTCGGAATAATCCACAGGTACATCAATCAAGTGTACCCCTTTTGAATTAAGGCATTGCTGCAAAAGTTCGGAGAAATTAACACAACTGTGCACCCGATGCCCTTTCGCTCCATAGCTTTCTGCATACTTTACGAAATCCGGGTTTCCGTAATCCAACCCCCACTCCTCAAATTTCTGAGCAGCCTGCTTCCACTTTATCATTCCATAGGCACTGTCGTTCAAGAGAACAACAACCAAATCGAGTCCCAATCGAACAGCCGTTTCCAACTCCTGCGAATTCATCATAAAACCTCCATCCCCACAAACGGCCACTACTTTCCGCTCGGGATGAACCATTTTAGCAGCCATGGCAGAAGGTAAACCGGCCCCCATGGTGGCCAGCGCATTGTCCAGGAGAAGCGTATTGGGAAAGTAGGCCGGATAGTTCCGCGCAAACCAGATTTTATACACCCCATTGTCCAGACTCACAATTCCATCATCAGGCACACCTTCGCGCACCATAGCCACAAGGTATTGAGGAATAATGGGGAATCGAGCCTCAGCCGAACTCTGAACTATATGATTATCCACTTCATTTTTAATCCGCAAGTAGTATCCAAAATCCCAATGCTCTTGCGGCTCAACTTTCTGCGCCATCTGCGATATGGTATAGGCAATGTCCCCCACCACATTCAATTGGGGAAAGTATACCTCATCAACTGCTGCTGTAGAAAAATTAATATGAATCACCTTCTTCCCTCCCTGTTCCATAAAAAACGGAGGCTTTTCAATCACATCATGACCTATATTCACAATCAAATCTGCACGTTGGATGGCACAATGCAGATAATCGTTATCCGACAGGGCTGCCGTCCCCAGATATTGTTCATGACGCTCGTCAATCACTCCCTTCCCCATTTGGGTATTGAAAAAATAGATTCCCGTTTGTTCTATAAATAGTGTCAATGCCAGGGAAGTTCGTTTCCTGTTGGCCCCTGCACCAATTAACAAAAGAGGTCGATGGGCCTCCTGAATCATCTGAACTGCCAGATCGATGGCCTTGGCTTCGGGATTGGGCCGGCGAATGTGATTCACCTCGAACAGAACCTCCTCTGCCTCCTCTGCAGCAATATCCTCGGGCAATTCCAGGTGAACCGCTCCCGGACGCTCCTCTACCGCCAATCGAAATCCCTCCCGAACCAAGGCAGGAATGTTGTTTCCATTCACAATTTGCCGGGTGAACTTGGTTAAAGGGCGCATCATATCCACCACATCCAATATTTGAAAACGCCCCTGCTTGCTTTTCTTAATTGGTTTTTGTCCTGTAAGCATAATCATTGGCATGCCTCCCAACTGGGCATAGGCAGCAGAAGTTACCAGGTTGGTAGCTCCGGGGCCCAGGGTAGCCAAACAGATTCCCGGCCTGCCGGTTAACCGGCCATAAGTAGCCGCCATAAACCCGGCCGCCTGTTCGTGCCGGGTCAATATTAGCCGAATCTTCGAATTCCGTAAGGAATCCAACAAGTCCAAATTCTCTTCTCCGGGTATTCCAAAAATATACTCCACCTCCTCATTCTCGAGTGCCTTAACAAACAGATCCGATGCTTTCATATTCTTTAAGTATATTGGGATACAATACTGATGTGTCGTAAAACTTCCATTATCAATCTATAAATTAAGAATTTATTCCCACTTCTTAAAACCAGAAGTATAAAACGACGAAAAGAAAGAATCAATACTATCCCTAACCGATAAATTGTTTCTCACTTCAGCATTGCAATTGGCTTTACCGGCATTCCTTAACAATTAGAAGGCTCTTTATTTGAAGAAAACCCAGCATACAATTTTCTGAAGCAGAACTGAGGATGCTTTTCTGTTTATTTGATTACTTTTGTGCCCCAAGAATTAATAAAATGAATCATTTATGGAACAGTTAAGCACCAATCTGAAATACCTGCGTCTCCGAAAAAGACTATCACAGCCCAAATTGGGAGCCAGCATTCAATTGAATGCCTCCACCATCAGTGCCTACGAAAAAGGACGCAGCATTCCCCGCCTTCAGAATTTGCTCAAACTATCCAATTACTTCAATCGCAGAATTGATGACCTCCTGAATATGGACATCGAAGCCACGGAACGTCAGAAACTAGCCGATACCAAAGGTGACAATTTACGCGTTTTACCCATTGTAGTAGATGAACAAAACGAGGAGATGATAACACTAGTACCTGTAAAAGCTGCAGCAGGGTACCTGGAAGGCTATTCCGATGCGGAATTCATCGGAGATCTGCCCAATTTCCGTCTTCCCTTTTCAGAACTTTCGGAAAACAAAACCTACCGTGCTTTCCAAATCGAAGGGGACAGTATGCTGCCAATACCTTCGGGAGCCTATATCATTTGCGAATTCCTACAGGATTGGGAAACCATAAAAGACGGGAGTACCCATGTGGTAATCACCAATGACGACGGGATTGTTTACAAACGAATCGAAAAGGATCTGGAGGAAAACCAACTGATCCTGCATTCAGACAACCGTGATTACCACCCATTTGAGGTGAGTTTAAACCAGGTTTTGGAAGTATGGAAAGCCTTGGGCTACGTTTGTTTCGACTTGCCTTAACAGATTTTCCCAATCACAACATTTAACGTCCCTTAACAATAATTAATTCAATTTAAGAATTGATTCTTCTATATTTACAATCATAAGGTTAAAAGATATAATGTCGCACAACAGACTTGTGTTTTCAGCAAAATTAATTTAGGGTAAAAAGGGTGGAGGTTTCCATCCTTTTTTTTATTGTAGGATATTTTCTCAATAAGCTATTCCTGCCTCCTGTGCAATACAACTCAATCATTTTCCACCTTTGCCTCGTACAATTCCATCTCCCTTTTAACAATTTACAGGTAACATTAAACAAATTGCAGCCTGAACTATTCAGAAATAATATGTTACACATCAAATCTCAGTCTTGAAGAATAAAAAATAGATCGAATCCACTTATCCAACTACGACGCATCTTTTTCCTTTCCTTCAAAGGTCCATAATATCCAGGAAGAGATTTCTCCTAAAAAAGATAGATAAATACACAAACTCGTAAGAACCTTCTTAACAGAGAATAAATCCAAATATTTCGGAAATTTGTATTCCCCTTAGAAAAATTCTATTCTCCACTTGCGGAATTCTATTCACAGCTTGCGGAACTCTATTCCGCACAGGAAAATTGTATTCCACTTTGTGAAACTCTATTCCGCACAGGAAAATTGCATTCCTCTTTATGGAACTCCTTCCGCATTATAAAACTTGATCTCCGATATCGTAAAAGGTGCTCCGCCCCTATTTCTCCCTCTTCACAGACTAGCAACTCAACAATTCTTCCGGTGCAGGTGTAGAATGAAGTAACAGAATCTCTAAGAGCACAAACAAACTACTACTATCTAGCAGAGTCAATAAAAAGTTCTCTAAAAATAATGGGAAACCGAATACAAATTTATCTACGGTTGGGACCTGTTTGTTTCTGCCCTTTTTAAGGACTCTCAATTTATTTTCATACATTTGCAAAGAATTAATCTAAATAAACGAGACGAATACATGAATTCAGCGAGCAATCAAAATCTAAAAGGTATACTCTTTGCCTCTATCACCGCCTTTTTATGGGGATTTCTTGCTATTGCCCTTAAGGTATCCTTACACGATTTGGATTCGATTACCATTGTTTGGTTTCGTTTCTTTTTTGCCTTTAGCGTTCTGTTCTCCTATTTTCTGGTGAAAGACCGCAAACAACTTAACATCATCAAACGTCCCCCTTTTATTTTGATCGTTGCCGCATTAGGATTGGGGCTCAACTACCTGGGATTTCTGGAAGGCGTTAACTACACCAGCCCTACCAACGCACAAATCATTATCCAAACCGCTCCTATTCTATTGGGAGTTGTAGGGTTTATTTTCTTCAAAGAGAAAATCAACCTGAAGCAGGGAATTGGCTTTGGAATAGCTGGTATAGGCTTATTCTTTTTCTATCGGAATCAACTTGCTCACTTCATTCACGATGCTGATGCATTCAATAAAGGTTTTGTGTGGGTAGAAACAGCTGCCATCGCCTGGGTTGTATATGCTGCACTGCAGAAAAAACTAGTCCAGAAACATCCCGCACAAACCCTGAATATGGTACTTTATGGTATTCCGGCCTTGCTCTACATGCCAATGGCAGATTTTGGCGCTTTGCTGCACCTATCCCTGGGATCGTGGCTTCTCCTGATTTTCCTGGGTATGAACACTCTGGTGGCTTACGGCTGTATTGCCCTTGCATTTAAGTACACACAAGCATATAAGGTGAGTATCATCATCACCCTAAACCCGATCATTACTGTCACCACCATGGCCATACTGGGATACCTTCAGGTTAGCTGGATACAGGCAGAAAGCCTTTCATTCCATTCCATACTGGGAGCTATCATGGTACTGGGGGGAGCTGTAATCGCTGTTTTCTTTTCACGAAAGAACAAACCTGAAGTGATTCCGGCCAAAACATCGGATAAAATCAATTAACCGAATTGAGAAACTTGCAAATTGGTTTTATTCGATAAAAATCGCTCCATCACCAGGCCGACTCTATAAACTTACAGCTATTGTCCTATAGCAGTAAGCCATTTCTCGAAGCTTACTAATAGAACTTTCCTGGAAAAAAGAACTAAAGATTACAGATAAAACACCACCCCGGAGATTAAAAGAAATATCGGAGGATTCCACTATTTTAAAGGCTCAATGTGTATCGTTGAGTGATAACCAAATCGTTCGCGAATGGCATCCTCCATTTGAGTTGCAATATCATGAGCTTCCTTAATCGGCATATTATGAGGCAAACGAATATGGAAAGTCAACTCGGCATGGTCGCCATAGGTATGAATATGGAAATGATGCGGATCCGGATCTTTGGGGTAGATTTCGCGACACAAATCGATTAACTCCTCCAACCTTTCTTTAGCAGGACTTTCGCCCAGAAGGGAATGAACAGTATCGCTTAAAATTTCGTAAGCTGCATATCCAATAAGCAGGGCAACAACTAGCCCCAATACACCATCCATCCACCAGAAGTAGGGGCCAATTAGTATTCCAACCAGAATCACAACTGAAGAAATAGCATCGGTTCGATGATGCCATCCATCGGCTTTTAACACCTTTGAATTGGTTTTCCGGGCAGCCCAAAATGCATACTGAGCCATTCCTTCTTTCATTATGATACTAATGACCATTACCACTATAGCTAGAGTACCAAATTTTGAGGACTCTTGGTTTTGAAGTGTATTATAAGATTCCAGTATAAAATCAAAAGCAACAAGTAGGAGCAATACCCCAATGATAAAGGCACTGATCAACTCAGCCCGACCGTGCCCAAATGGGTGGTCCTCATCTGCCGGTTTTGTTGAAATCTTGGCCCCAATCAGAACAATAACCGAACTCAGCGAGTCTGAAAGAGTATGCCAGGCATCTGCTATAATAGCAATGGAACCGGTTACTACACCAGCCCAAAATTTCAGGGCAAACAGCAACAAATTCATTCCAATGGAAAGACTCCCTTCCATATAGGAATAGTAGGCTAATTCTTCAGAGGGGGTTCTGCGCTTCACTTGATTCGATTTTTATTGAATACTGAAAAGGGATAATTACAACAACTACCCCTTTTCTTTATTTCTGTATATCTACAAATTTGGTAAAAACAAAAAGTTAAACCAAATCATTATTAACACTATAAATTGATGAGCTAGCCAATCGGGTAGATGATTCAGAATCAACATAAAAGTCAATTCGCCCCAAAGCAATACCGGCCCATCCTACCTGGTTCACAAGAACTTCACGACCATCCAGATCCCGAACCCGGTCGGCCGTTTCAAGCATGGTATGCGAATGTCCACCAACAATCAGGTCAATGCCTTTGGATTTTCCTGCCAATTCCACATCACAAACCGAACCATCGGAGTGTTTGTATCCCAAATGAGACAAACAAATCACCAGCTCACAACCATGTTTCTCCCTAAGCTCCACAGCCACATCATTGGCCACCTTTATGGGATCTTTATATATTGTCTTCCCGTAGTTTTTCGTATCAACAAGACCTTCCAGACCAACACCAACACCAAATACCCCAATTTTCACTCCTCCTTTGTCGAAAATTCGATAGGGCTCTATTTTTCCAGCAAGAATTGTTTCCGAAAAATCGTAATTGGCATTAATCAGCGGAAATCCTGCATTTGGCAATTGAGCTAAGATACCCTCTAATCCATTGTCAAATTCATGATTTCCGATAGTTCCGGCATCATATCCCATTTGAGTCATCAGGCGGTATTCTGCTTCCCCCTTATAGAAATTGAAATAGGGAGTTCCCTGAAATACATCTCCTGCATCGAACAGCAACACCTGCTCCTCCTCTTTCCGGATCTTTCGAACCAGATTATTCAGTCTGGCAAAACCTCCCAATCCGCCATATTTGGGATCCGATTTAGGGAAAGGATCAATATGGCTGTGCATGTCGTTGGTATGAAGAATTGTAATCTTCTGCATTCCTTTCTTTTCCGACGCTTTCACAGGAATTCCACCCAGGCCGAGTAAAAAGCCACCAAGTCCTACTTTTCGGATAAAACTTCTTCTACTGCTCATGATAGATCCTCCCATCCAGTTTAGAGGTAATATTTTTACCTTTGCGGGCACTCTCCTCAACATATTCGAGAATCGCTTCCCTGCATTTCATATTCATATCAATGTACTCCTTGTGATACTTAAAATCCTTCATTCCAGAACCACCCCGAATCAGGTAATCAATGGATACAATATAGTAGTCCTTTTTAACATCCAATGGCTTGCCACCGATCATAACATTAATGGCTTTTCCATCCTTAATGCCCATTTTCATTCCTGCAACACCTTCACCTCCTACTTCCGCAAGATGATTCAGTAAAGCATTCAATCGATCTCCGGGTAGACTCACCACCACTAATCGGTTTTCAAAAGGCATCAGCTCGAAAATTTTTCCCACATTGATGCTTCCCTTTGGCAATACCGTGCGTAATCCATGTACATTAACAATACTGAGATCCACCGAATGCTTTAAACCATTCTCTTCACAATACCGCCGACCTAAATCGAGGTACATATCGGCAATATAATTCGTTAACAGGCTTTCGGGTTTACCGCCGCTCAACACCATATCCGATTGAGCAATCACGCGTGTCATTTGGGAATCCAATTTTCCTTTGTACTGATTCACCAATGAAAGGAATGCAGTATCCTGATTCCCGTCAAGGGTACTGTCGATTGCAATTCTACCGCCCTCTGCACGCATCTGACGACTATGCGGAGAGGAACAGGAAAGCATTCCTGCCAAAATGAAACCTGCAAGTAATACTCCAGGCCTCCATCTTCTGAAATTAATCATATTCAATAATTATTTGAGAAAACAAAAATAATACTTCCAAGTCTGATTAAACAAATAATACCCTATTTTTATTTGCCCAACCGACTTTCAAAGGAGAGTTTCGCAGCTGCATACTGATTCAGAGCTCCAGAGTCAATTGCACCGGCCCTTCATCGCTACTGAGATTCGATACGGTTAATCCGATCAGGCGAACACTCTTTTTCAATTCCACCTGGTCCAATAACTCACGTGCCAATTGACAAATCAGCTCCAAAGAATGAATTTCACGTAAAATGGTTTTGCTCCGGGTAATCTGCTCAAAGTCGCTGTACTTCACCTTAAGAGTTAAGGTTCTGCCATAGGAATTATTTCGTTTCATTCGCTCCCACAACTCCTGGGCAGTACAATCCAAATCCCTTAGAATATTCTCTTTTTTAACGATATCTTCAGAAAAGGTATGCTCCGTCCCTACCGATTTCCGAATCCGGTTTGGATTAACCGGGCGATAGTCTATTCCCCTGGCAATATGGTAGTAGTAGCCTCCGGCTTTTCCAAACAAGCGAACTAAATCGGCAAGACTTCGTTCCTTCAGATCTTTCCCCCGAAAGATGCCTAATTTATGCATTTTATCAGCAGTAACCTTACCAATACCAAAGAATTTTTCGATGGTTAACTCCTCTATAAACTGTTCTATTTTCTTGGGAGGGATTACGTACAACCCATCGGGTTTATCCATATCGGAGGCAACTTTGGCCAAAAATTTATTCACTGATATTCCCGCTGAAGCCGTCAAGCCGGTAACTTGTTTAATTTGATCTTTTATTTCCCTGGCAATGTGAGTAGCCGAAGGAAGTCCCCTCTTGTTATGCGTAACATCCAAAAACGCCTCATCAATGGATAGAGGTTCCACCAAATCGGTGTATTCATGAAAAATCGCCATAATTTGACGGGAAATCTCTTTGTAACGGTCGAACCGAGGGTATACAAAAATAAGCTGCGGACATAACTTTTTCGCCGTTTTAGAAGGCATAGCAGAACGAACTCCAAATTTTCGGGCCTCATAACTGGCAGCAGCCACTACTCCGCGATCGGCAGCACCTCCCACAGCCACAGGCTTTCCTTTCAATTCAGGGTTGTCCATCTGTTCTATGGATGCAAAAAATGCATCCATATCAATGTGAATTATCTTCCGTACTATGTCACCACTCATTTTTGCGAAGATTGCAATTTATCTCCAATTCTCCCCAAAACAATCCTAAAGATTTTTGTATTTTTGCAGGCTCTCCAAGAGTAATTAATTGTAATATATACCGTTCCAACAAAAGGCAAGTGAATCAAATTAAAGATCTGACAAACGGAAACATTTTCTCACAAATCCTAAAACTGGCCATTCCAATTATTGCCACTTCCTTTGTGCAAATGGCCTATAATATGACAGATATGGCCTGGTTGGGCCATGTGGGAAGTAGCACCGTAAGTGCTGTGGGTACCGCTGCCTACCTGACTTGGTTAGGACAATCCCTGATGTACATTACCAAAACCGGGGTAGAGGTAGGGATATCCCAATCCATTGGACGAAAGGATTTTTCAGGAGCCATCAAGTTTGCGCAGAATGCCGTCACACTCTCTCTTTTAATTTCGGGAGGTTATGCCCTGGTAATTGCATTATTTGCCACTCCGATTGTGGATCTATTCAATCTGAATAGTGAATTCGTAAAACAAACAGCCGTTGATTACCTACACATTGTGGCCTGCGGTATGATATTCACCTATACCAACCTAACCTTTTCGGGCATCTACATTGGGGCCGGCAATACGCGCACCCCATTCTGGGTTAATGCTTTTGGCCTCCTCATGAATATGATTCTGGATCCCCTACTTATTTTCGGATGGGGAGATATTCCGGCCATGGGAGCTGAGGGAGCCGCAATTGCAACAGTTGGTTCTCAAATAGCAGTATTCGCTCTTTTCCTATATTTCCTTCTGAGAAAAAGGAATCCCCTGGGCACAACTCGTTACATCGGACGACTTCGAAAATCGTTCACCAATCCCATTTTTAAAGTTGGTGGTCCGGTTGCCCTGCAGTCAGCCTTTTTTGCCCTTTTTGCTATTGCCCTTGCCCGGGTAATGATTGACATTGCCGGAGGAGATGAAATACCATTATCCGTCCAATCCATTGGGGCACAAATTGAAGCCCTCTCCTGGATGACAGCGATTGGATTTTCAACAGCACTGGGCTCTTTTACAGGTCAAAATTATGGAGCTGGCCAATGGCAAAGGATCCAAAAAGGATTCTTCATTACCGTTGGAATTGCTGCAACTGTAGGCCTCATCAGTACGTTGCTTTTTCTATTTGCCGGAACTCAAATCTTTGGCCTCTTTTTGAATGCACGGGAACAGCATGTGATCGATCTCGGGGTTGTATACCTCATCATTTTAGGAGTCTCACAAATATTTATGTGTATCGAAATTGCGTCAACAGGTGCATTCAATGGAATTGGGAAGGCCATTCCTCCTGCAATTATTGGTATTGCAGGAAACTTTCTTCGAATTCCCATGGCCTTTCTTCTAAGTTATGGTCTGGTTGAATGGCTTCCCGACTTCACCCGGTGGATTCAATCAGACAATATTCCTGTTACCGGAGTTTGGTGGGGAATGACTCTAACGAGCATTCTCAAAGGGATCGTCCTCTTTGTCTGGTTCTTCTTTATCCTGTTTCGACACCCCAACAACGATCACCCGCTTCCTTTTCAGAATATATGGATTAAATTTATTCCCAGCAGAATCAGACAACAAACCATTGTATCCAAACGTATGACGTCACAAACAACCAGTCTTAATTCAGAGGAGAATAACAAAAAACCAGGAAACCAATGAATAAAATAAAACGCCAACTGGAGGTCACTAAAGACGGATCACACACTCTCTATGTCCCAGAACTGGATGAGCACTACCACTCGGTCCACGGGGCAGTACAGGAAGCCATGCATGTATACCTTGATGCCGGATTTCACTTCAGTAATAAAGATCCAATTCGAATTCTTGAAATCGGATTTGGAACTGGTCTCAACGCATATCTTACTCTGATTGAAGGAGAAAAATCGAAACGTCAGGTAGAATATCATTCCATTGAACTCTATCCTATTGAACAAGAGCATTTGGAAAAGTTGAACTACCCGGATCAAATCGATTATCCCAACAGGCAACTATTTTACCAGATGCATCAGGCGGAATGGAACAAAACCATTGAGATTACACCAGGATTCCACTTGCATAAGATTCAGGGAGACCTTACAAAACAAATATTTGATGGCAACTACGATGTAGTATACTTTGATGCCTTTGCCCCGGATATCCAACCTGAACTATGGAAGGAGGAGGTTTTCCAAAAAATTCACGATGCCATGGCCCCCGATTCAATCCTCACGACCTATTCCACCAAAGGAATCGTAAAAAGAGCCCTTCGGGCCACAGGATTCAAGGTTAAGCGTCTTCCAGGCCCTCCAGGAAAACGAGAAATGCTTCGCGCCTTGTGGTTAAAGGAACCTCAAGAAGTCCAAAACTCGTAAAACACCAGGCATCACATTCGTTTTCTCTTTTCAAAAACGATAACCTAACGAAATTTTAAACAAAAACTCAAGGGAATTCGCTTTTGTAAAAGAAAAGAACTAATTTTAAGCGTTTATTATTATACTTAACAATAACGATGAGCTGGAACGATTTTGAGGTCATTCCGGCCTATTTTTTATCAAATCAGAAATAAAACGATTGCAGTCAGTTAGGAAACGGCCCTTCGATTTGAAAACACTTTTCCCTTTATAAGGATTAGTAAATGATGGAGGTTTCGTTCCCTGCAAGTGTTGAAAAACAAAAAAAGTATGAAGTATACAGAAGAATTGGATCAAGTGAGCTATTGTCTGGGATTGAGTATTGCCAGCAACCTGATTACTTCAGGAGTAAAAACCATCAACCCTACTCCATTTGTAGAAGCCCTGGAAGCGGCTTTCAACGGGAAGATGCCTGAAATTACACCTGAGGAAGCCAACAAAATTCTGCAGGATTATTTCACAAAAGTTCAAGAAGAGCAAGCGAGCAAGACTATTGCAGAGGGGAAAAAATTCCTGGACGAAAACAAAGCACAAGAAGGTGTTATCACTTTGGAAAGTGGATTACAATACAAAGTTATCAATGAAGGAAACGGAGAAACTCCAAAAGCAACTGATAGCGTAAAATGTCATTACCATGGTACCCTAATTAATGGTACTGTATTCGATAGTTCCGTTAAACGTGGAGAACCTGCTGTATTCCCGGTAAACGGAGTTATCAAAGGATGGGTTGAAGCCCTTCAACTAATGAAAGTTGGCGCTAAATGGCAATTATTCGTACCATCTGATTTGGCTTATGGTGCTCAAGGTGCTGGTAACCTGATTGGCCCACATACTACCTTAATTTTTGAGGTGGAGCTATTGGAAATTGTATAGCTAAAAATAAAATATTTAACTCAATAAGTAGAGTGATGAAAGCCCAAACCCCACTGGTTTAGCAGAGGTTTAGGTCACTCGTACAACTTAACAAAACAATTACTTTAGTATGAAACTGAAAGTTTTAACTCTAGCCCTTGGATTGGGAGCTTTAAGCTTCACTGCTTGTAATAACAAGCCTGGAAAAGACGTTGCTTTGAACAATGAAATTGATTCCGTTAGCTATTGCCTGGGGGCTACCTTCGGAACTAACGTAATGAATGGCGGAATTGAAGACATCAATATGGATGCTTTTATGGCTGCTCTTCAATCTGCATTCGATAAAGATTCATTATCAATTCAACCCATGGAAGCCAACAGAATTATTGGCGCCTATGTGCAAAAAATGCGTGCAGCCAAGGCTGAACAAAACAAAGCTGAAGGTGCTAAATTCCTGGAAGCCAACAAAAGCAAAGACGGTGTAATTACCACTGAAAGCGGATTGCAGTATCGTATAATTAGAGAAGGTGATGGTGCTAAACCAGTTGCCACTGATAAAGTTAAGGTTCATTACAAAGGTACCTTGATTGACGGAACTGAGTTCGACAGCTCTCTGAAAGCAGGAAAGCCAGTTGAATTCCCAGCCAATCGTGTAATCAAAGGGTGGACTGAAGCTCTGCAATTGATGCCAGTAGGTTCCAAATGGGAACTTTTCATTCCTTACAATTTGGCTTATGGTGCTCGCGGAACACGCGGTATTGCTCCTTTCTCTACTTTGATATTCGAAGTGGAATTGTTAGATATTGTAAAAGACAGCAAAAAATAATTATTGATTTGTAATTTTTTATATCAGACGATCAGTTAAAAACAATTTTTGCCCCCCTTGGTTTTCCAAGGGGGTTCTTTTTTCCCAGCACTTCTGGTTCCACGTCTTTTTTTCGGAACTGAAAGTGAAAAGAACGTCCAGTGCTACTGGTCCCTCCATCGAATCCGTTTTTTTCCTCCTTCTTACAAAGGAATTTGATTATAAATTCATGAATCTTTGTTAGCTTTGCAATTCTTTTGCAACAACTCAAACATTGTTGTACTTTTATAGTTTCTAACAGGAAACTCTGAAAGAATCAATCAGATAAAATCAAAATAGATACGATATGACAAGAGCAGAAATTCACACCGAAAAAGGGGTAATGAAAGTAGATTTCTACGAGAAAGATGCTCCCGGAACTGTTGAAAATTTCGTGAATCTGGCCGAATCCGGATTCTATGACGGTTTAAATTTCCACCGTGTTATTCCTAATTTTGTAATTCAGGGCGGATGTCCTGAAGGAACAGGAGTTGGAGGACCAGGATATTCTATCAAATGTGAGTTAAACGGAGAGAATCAGTACCACGATAGAGGAGTTCTGTCTATGGCACATGCCGGAAGAAATACCGGTGGCTCTCAATTCTTTATTTGCCATAGCCGCGAAAACACGTCTCACCTGGACCGTCAGCATACTTGCTTTGGTAAAGTATACGAAGGCCTGGAAGTGATTGATGATATCCGAGAAGGAGATGTAATTGAAAAAGTTGTGATCATTCGGGATTAATCCCACCATTCAATAGATTATTATGAATTTTGAAATTAACGGAAAACTAATTGTAAAGGACGACGTTCAGCAAATTAGCGATCGCTTTAGAAAAAGAGAATTTGTAATTGAAGTGGAAAATGAAAGAAATTCCGAATGGAACGATTTCATCAAATTTCAATTAACTCAGGATCGTTGCGATTTATTGGAAACCGTATCACTTTACGAGAACATTAAAGTATCTTTTAACATTCGCGGAAGAAAATGGGAGAGAGATGGAAAGATCAACTATTTTTCCAACCTGGAAGCCTGGAGAATTGAGAAATTAGCCATGGAACAATCTCCTGTACCTGATATGCCTGAATACAACCAGGCTGATGTTCCTCCTGCACAAGAAGAGGACGATCTTCCTTTCTAATTGTAGTAGAAAAGAACTTAGATACAACAAAGCCGTCTCAACATTGAGACGGCTTTTGTTTTTCGCTAACTAAATGTGTTGAAATTATCGCAACTGAAGTACTTTCCCAAAAATCCGGTCAAGCACACTCAAGAAGAGTAAGGCGATAAAGATGATGTACACAATTACGGGCATATTAGCCAGGTTGACAAACAATTGGGCGAAAACATCGTGAATTGGTTGGAGGTAAGAATTATCCAAATGATTCAACAAAGGACTGTCGGTCATCTGAATCAGCTTTCTCACATCTGTTATCAACAGCACGATAGCCACAATCAGCGCAAAACCGATCATCCCCAACCATCCTTTCCAGGAAAGACGCTTCTTCTTCACTACCGGCTGGGTTAACCACTCCTGCATCACCCCATCCATTACCCGATTGGTAAAATCCTCCGAAGGCTGTTCCAGTTTTACATCCTTGAACATCTTCTTTAAAAAATCATCTCTATAAATATCTTCGTCCTTCTTTGCCATAACTCTTGCTTCTTTTTCCTTTTAAAAGATAACAATAAACAAACCTTATAATATTTCCAGTATCTCGCCCTGCAACAAATTCCGTAATTTCTGATACAATTTCTTCCTGGCTCTGTAAAGTTTAACCTTTACATTGGATGGAGTTAATCCCATGATCTTCGCTACCTCGTCCACAGAATTTTCATCCAGATAAAACAGAGTCAATAATAACTTATCTTCCCGCTCCATATTCTCAAGCGCCTGCTGCAGAAATTGTTTCTGCTCCTCCTGCTTCAGCTCCTGCAATTCCAACTTCGTATCCTTTATATTCACCACACGACCACCCTCTTCATCAATTGAGCTCACTGGTATTTTTTTTTTCCTCAATCTTGATATTGCCGAATTATAAATAATTCGATAGATCCAGGTAGAAAACTTGGCTTCTCCTTTAAAGGAATTCAGATTCTGATACGCTTTCAGGAATGCATCCTGGGCAACTTCCTCCGCATCCTCACGATTCCCCATCAACTGCAGGGCCACGTTAAAAGCCATTGTTTTATGCTTATCTACCAAATAAGCATAAGCCGAAGGATCACCATTTCGAACGCGATTGATATAATAAATATCTTTTTGAGATTCCATTTCTAAATCGTTTATTTCCGATACCGAGGATCTGTTCTACTCTATCAATTTACTACCCTTCTATAAAAGACTTCTCAACTATCTTATTTGTTGCTTCGTTCAAAAAAAATTACAGTTTTTTCTTATTTTTTTGTCTTTTAAAAAATCCCCCCTTTCGGTTTCTAATTCTTAGACGCCGGTTAAATAAGATTGGTTACAACCGGGAGACAAAAAAATTTAATATCTCAGAATTCTTCTTTCTGAAACTAATTTAAAACAATGTCTCTCAACCACCCAATCAGAATGGTTAAAAAAATCTTAAAAATTTTGTAACCGAAATTTTTCCCATAGCGTCATAAAGGGTGAAAGCAAAAAACGAAAATGAAGTTTTCAGCTGAAGCTTTGCTTTTTATTGAATTAGTAACTTAAAAATTTATATTATGGATATTACTGGTGTTATTGCAATCGTATCTGTGTTCGGAGTTGTGCCCCTGATTATTTACTTGGTTCATCGCAACAAGGAGAGAATGGCATTAATTGAAAAAGGGATAGATGCCAACCTATTGGAAACAGCAAAAAAAGACCAATCGATGAATAGTCTAAAATACGGAATTCTTCTGGTTGGGCTGGCAATTGGAATCCTTGTCGGAAACATTTTGGACATCAACCACATGCTAACAGAGGAGGTAGCCTATTTCTCTATGATTTTCCTTTTTGGAGGTCTTGCATTGTTGATCTTCTATGCCATTGCCAAGAAACAGGAAACCGAACAATAAATTTATCTGTTGGTGGTAAAGCAAAAAGGGGCCTAACGGCCCCTTTTGTTCTATTCCAACTTTGTAGGGAACTATTCCCCAATATAAAATAGTATCATCTTTTCGGTAGCCTCTTCACAAACCGGGCAGAAGTGTTTCATCCTATTGGATTTCATTTTACAATCCTGATAAGGAGAGTAAACCCCTTTACTAACGTATCCCCCACCTTCGAAAACACCAATTGTTTTTTCATATTTTGCAATACGAGGAGTTGGTATCGGAACATTTTTATCCACTTTTGATTTCCACTTCTTCTCAAACTCCTTGCGGGTAGTCAAGTTTGGCTCCCAGGGTTCCACATCTAAATTGTAAAAACTTTCGTAAGCCACTGCCGAAGAATAATATTCATCGCCCAAGCCCACAAAGCCGTGACCAAACTCATGACTGGAAACTTCATAAGTCAAACTATTATCGGATGAACAAGAGGTATAATAGTTGTAGAAACCTCCGCCCCCATAACGTTCGGTGTTAATAAGAACAAATATCTGATCGTAGGGAACATTAGCGGCAATATCGTGCAATGCCTTGATGTCGAAGGTTGTCAGATAGCGATCTATATCAAAGGTATAGAAACTACAATTCACGGCAGTATTTCGATAGATGTGTTCACCGGGAACATCCGTACCGCTATCCTGAGAAACCGATTCCAGAGCATAAATATTAAAGTGGTCCTTGTACTTATCAAAAGGAGGAACATCGAAAATGTAACCCGAAATGCGTTCCACATCTTTGCGAAATTTCCCCATCTCCTCTTGGGTGTACCCCTCTGCAATAAAGGCAACATCCACACTACTGGCAGGATTTCCTCCTCCGGACAGAAGAGTAGATTTACAATATACTGGGGCTTCCCGAAGAATAAAATAATTCTGGGGATCCACCTCATACTCGAAAATCTCTTCAAATCCCCCCTCCCATTTTCGGGACTCCAAAACAAAACGAACCGGTTTTTTAGGGAAAGGCATCACATTCACCTGGTAGAATGCGCGCTGCAACTCCTTAGCTTCAGCAGTGGTTTGCCACTCCTGAAACAAAGAATTGAACCCTTTTGAGTAAATCAACTCGCCCGAGGCTTTATCAAATACTTTAAACCGAAAGGTACCGTAATTGAATACATCCAGAAGATTGGTTTTACTACCGCCCCAATGGGGTTCTTCTCTCAATTCTTTCAAAAAAACAGTTTGATGCTTGGCATCCCCACCCATCATATAATCGATACGTAAGGTTTTATCAATAAAATATTTATCAAAATCGACCTGGGCAAAACTCAGGTTTGCCAGAAGAACAAAAACTAATGTGGTAAAAAATTTAGGGTACATGTGCTTTGTTTTAAGTTGTATTTCATAAGGAAATATAAAATTTAACCTATCTTTTTATTCGAAAAGGGATAAAATTAAGCTACTTTTAAATTCAGAAACAATCAAATAATCCCCTTCCATTTTCCAAATTGGCTAAACAATTTCATTCCGTTTTTAAAAATACGAATTAGAAATATTAGTTTTGAGTTTTTAAAGGAAAAACAACAGATCATATATATTATTAATATTATTATCAGAGAATGAAGGAATTATTAGGAATTCGCTTAAAAAACTGGCTTCTAACCGAAGGCCTTACCGAATACTGGGCCAATGTTCTTCAATCCACTATTGCGGTTATTGTAGTACTCATCCTTGCATGGATATCGGATGTTGTAGCTCGAAAAATACTTATATCCATCATCTCCAAATTCGTAAGAAAATCGAAAACAACATGGGATGACATCATGTTGGAAAGGAAGGTTTTCAACAGAATTTCTCACTTTGCTCCCGCCCTGATTATATACTTCAGCGCTAATATGGTGGATTACCCCGGTCTGGAAGAACTAATACAAGGAACCGCCAAGATCTATATGATTGTATTGAGTTTGCTATTGATGGATACCTTCCTGAGTGCCAGCAACGATATCTACAACACAATGCCGGTAAGCCGTACCCGTCCCATCAAAGGGTATATTCAAATCGTGAAGATCTTTTTCTATGCATTGGGTATTATCTCCATTTTTGCAATGCTTTTTGATAAAGATCCACTTAAGATCATAGCCGGAATGGGAGCCTTTGCCGCTGTCCTCATATTGGTGTTCAAGGATACCATACTAGGTTTTGTAGCTTCCATCCAACTCTCGGCCAACAAGATGGTCAGCATCGGGGACTGGATCTCCATGCCCAGCCACAATGCGGACGGAACCGTAATTGATATCAGTCTGAATACGGTAAAAGTGCAAAACTGGGACAAAACCATCAGTACAGTTCCCACCTATGCCCTGGTTTCGGAATCCTTCTACAACTGGAAAGGCATGGAGGAATCAGGCGGTCGACGCATCAAACGACACCTGAATATAGATATGAAATCCATCCATTTTCTTTCGGAGGAGGAGATCAATCGTTTCGAAAACATCAACCTGATAAGCGATTACATTCGTAAAATTCGGGATGAAATTAAAAGAGCCAATCCTGCCAATGAAATTCCGGTAAATCAGAAACGCTTAACCAATGTGGGAACATTCCGAAAATATGTGGAGGCTTACCTGCAAGAACATCCGAAAATTCACAATGACATGACTTTTCTTGTTCGTCAACTCCAACCAACTTCCATGGGATTGCCATTGGAGATTTACGTGTTCTCCAACGACCAGGAATGGGCCAACTACGAGGCCATACAGGCCGATATTTTCGATCATATCCTGGCCATCGTTCCCGAATTCGATCTTAAAGTTTTCCAAAATCCTACCGGTGACGATTTTAGCAAGCTCGTCTCTTAATGGGATCATCCCACTTTAAAAATAACCACATCAAAACGAAACGATCTAACTCAACACCTTTAATCATGAAAAAATTCCTACTGCTCCTTTTCTGCATTTTCCTAAACAATCTGATATTTGCCCAAACCAAAGCAGGCGATGTAGAACTCCCCAATCAACTGGAAATAGAAGACAATACGCTCCTACTAAATGGTGCGGGTACAAGGGAAAAAATGTTTATGGACCTATACGCCATGGGACTGTATCTAACGGAGAAATCAAATAACGAGAAGGCCATTATCGAAGCAAAATCGCCCATGGTTGCCCGTTTGGAAATTATTTCCGGCCTAATTACGGCTGAGAAGATGGAAAAAGCAACTCGCAACGGTTTCCGAAAAGCAACCCAAGGGAATACTTCTTCTATCGCATCGGAAATGGAGGAATTCATTTCCGTTTTCAAGGAAAAAATCGAGAAAAAAGATGTGTTTGAATTCCACTACTTACCCAATCTAGGAACACGAGTATACAAAAATGGGAATCTAAAAAAGGAAATAACCGGCTATGAGTTCAAAAAGGCTCTGTTTGGAATCTGGCTTTGCGATGAACCTGCTGACGAGGACTTAAAAAAGGGGTTGTTGGGACAGTAAGAAAGATTCCTTAATCATCTTCATTGATTTTGGTGGTTGAAACCCATTTACAAAACAGTGGAACCACAAGTGCAGTAAAGGAATGCAAAGGATTCCGAATGGATAAACCAGTCCGTCAACTACTTAAACCTATGTTAAGACAAAAAACACACAACAGTCTGTTACCGCTAAACTTGAGGAAATCATAACTCTCTAAATAAGATATCAAAAGATTGGGTTCTAAAATAAATTTCTACCTTAGTCGCAACTACTTCTAACGGAATGGCCTCGTATGAGGCTTTTTATTTGCTATATCCTAACCCTTGACTCAAAACCAGGTTGTCCTGATTTTGAGAGGCACACCTTATTCCCGGAAACGGGATCAATCGCAAATTATAAAATGAATACCATGAGTGCCAAAAGATTTTCAAGGATTGTTGGATCAGGTAGCTACCTGCCCAATGTTAAAGTTCCCAATGAAAAGTTCAAGCAGAATGAATTTTTCAATGCCGATGGCAAAAAAATTGAAACCGACCCTCAGGAAATAATAGACAAATTTAAAGATATCACAGGAATTGAAGAACGCACCTATGCCGCCGATGATCAACTGGCCTCGGATCTGGCCTACCTGGCTGCAAAGGAAGCATTGGAATCTTCGAACATCGATAAAGAAAGCCTGGATTACATATTGGTGGCCCACAATTTTGGAGATGTAAAGGCCAATTCTACTCATACTCTACAGATGCCCTCCCTGGCGGCAAGAGTGAAACATTTGCTGCAAATAGAGAACCCCAATACTGTAGCCTACGACATTCTGTTTGGATGTCCTGGCTGGGTGCAGGGTATGATTCAGGCCGATTCATTTATCCGTTCGGGCGATGCCAATCGAGTGATGGTAATTGGAGCCGAAACCCTTTCAAGGGTATGTGATCCGCACGATCGTGACAGTATGATCTATTCCGATGGTGCCGGGGCAACTATTCTGGAAGCGGTGGAAAGTGAAGAGCCCACCGGTATTCTGGCTCATAAGGTACGAACCGATACGCTCAACGAAGCCTACTTGCTTTGGTCGGGCGGAACCCATAATCCCGGCTTCAAAAATGATGATGTGTTCATTAAGATGTATGGCCACAAAATCTACGAATACGTAATATCAACGGTTCCTCAATTGGTTAAGGAAAGTATTGAAAAAGCAGGATTGGAACTGAAGGACATCAAGAAGATTCTGATCCATCAAGCCAACGAGAAAATGGACGAGGCCATTGCCAAGCGTTTGTTCCGACTCTACCGGGAAAGAGAAATTCCTGAAGACATCATGCCAATGATTATCCGCGATATGGGTAATAATTCGGTAGCAACGGTTCCAGTTCTATACGACAAAATTGCAAAAAATGAGCTAAATGGTCACAAATTTAACAAAGGAGACCATGCCGTTTTTGCCTCCGTTGGAGCCGGAATGAGTATCAACTCCTTCGTGTATAAATTCTAATACCAAAACTCCCGAAAGTTCTTGGGAGATTTTCATGAATTATAAAATTTTAGCCCTAAAATTTATATATGATTAAAAGCCCACCTTCACAAAACGAAGGTGGGCTTTTTGTATTCTTTCAACGAATGTTACTTCCAATTTCTTTTGGTCAGGATTCTGGTACCGGATCGTCAACAAACTGCTTTCGAAGCTCTTGAATCTCCTGTAGAATGGGGCGTCTCTTCTTTTTCCAATGCAAGTAGGCTATAAGGGCAGGAAGAGCATAATAGGGGATCATTAAAGCTTGTACAATCAGGATTCGGATAAATACAGACAAACCCCAGAAATCCATTTTATAGATCACGACACAACATATCGCCACATCAAACAGTACAAAAAAGGGAATTAGATACATAAACTCTTCACAAAGGAAACGAAAACGTTTTTCCGCTTTCTTCAAAAATGCTACAGTATCCTCGGCATAATCAAATCGCCCAATCTTTCGGTATTTATGAATCAACAAAGGAAGGGCCGAAAGGAAACCGGCTGAAGCAAACCCGTAAAACAACAGCTCACTGCGATCTCTTCCAAAATGAATGCACCGGTAGCTAAGGATGGCGTAGTAGATTACAACAGATACGATTGAAATTATTCCTATCATAAGTAACAATCGATCCTTCCTATCTTCTTTAATTATTTTTTGCGTTAAGGACTTGTTCTTTTTGTCATTTTGAATTGCGGGAATTTCCTGTTCCTCCGACAGTTGCTTCAATCTTCCCTGAATATCTTTTAAATCCATGTTATACCTCCTCTGTATAAGTTGTAACCATTTTTGATAGTTTCCCCTTGATTCGATGAATCTTTACCCGAATGTTTGTCTCCGACAAACCGGTAATCTCAGCAATCTCCTTCACTGGTAGCTCTTCCATATAGAGCGATAGGATGGTTTTCTCATCCTTGGGCAATTGATTGACGCAAGAGACAAAGGTTTCAACCTGATCGTCCTTCGAAGAATCATAGCTACTCTCTTCCTGATCTGCCAAAATCTCCTGATTCAACTGACAGGTGGGGTTTTTCTTCTCCTTTCGTCGAAATGACAAACAAGTATTAATGGCAATTCGATAGATCCATGTACTTATTTGAGCTTCCCCACGAAAACGATCCAGGTTCAACCAAACCTGGGTAAAAACTTCCTGAAACAAATCATTTCGATCTGACAAATTACTCTCATAATACAAACACAACCTGTGAATACGATCCTGGTTTTGCCTGAATATATCATTGAATAACTTTTCCTTTTTATCCATAAGTAGTTCTATTTTCTCCGGAGTGTATAAGCTTAGAGATCGTTAATCGAATTTATTACAGCAATATGAAAAGTTTTTTTTTAAAATTTATCCCTACTTCATGGTTTATCAGAAAAAGGACCGTGATTTCCTACCGGGTATTATCAATAACACGAACAATTACCCCACCCCCTGTCTCCCTCTCAACCAAGCCCCTGATCCTCTCATCCGATTAGCTCTTCCTCTCAATAAACTTGGACTCTCTCTCACAAGATGAGTACTCCCTCTCATCACACGAACACCTCCTCTCACCAGATGAGTGCTTGCTCTCAGTAGCTGACCTATCCCTCTCTGAGAAACGGATGATACTTTGGGGAGAGGACGACCTCAACTCAAAAGAGGAGGTCGTAGCTTACAAAGAAGAAGACATAAGAAACGAAGAGGAAAGCATAGTAGTGTGAGATTAAGGGCTTCCTTACATGCGAATAATAAATCATTGGCCATTGCAGTTTTTAGAATTATTTCCCAAACCCACAGAAACAAAGTATCATTTGATTGCCTCACAATTGATTCTCAAATTCCGAAGGATGCAAAACATTAGCAAAAGTGTTTATCTTTGCGCTTCCAATCCCAAACCTCTCAATATAAAAGGGATGGATTTACAGTACAACGAATGGTTAACCATCACCATAGGATAGGAATTTTAATGGTGAAAAATCAAAAGCAATGATCTCAGTTAATGGACTTACTGTAGAGTTTGGCGGCACAACTCTATTCAAAGATATATCGTTTGTAATCAACGAAAAGGACAGAATTGCCCTAATGGGAAAGAATGGAGCAGGAAAATCGACCCTGCTAAAAATTCTGGCAGGAGTGGATACGGCTACACGTGGCGGAATATCAGCTCCAAAGGATACTAAAATTGCCTACCTGCCCCAGCACTTGATGACCGATAATACCCGCACGGTATTTGAAGAAACAGCACAGGCTTTTGCCCATATCTTTGAAATGGAGAAGGAAATCGCCGAACTGAATAAGCAGTTGGAAACCCGCACCGATTACGAATCGGAGAGCTACTACAAGTTGATTGAACAGGTTTCTACTCTCAGCGAGAAGTTCTATTCCATAGAGGAAACCAACTTTGATGCCGAGGTGGAAAAAATATTACTGGGATTGGGTTTTGTACGCGAAGATTTTACCCGCCCAACCAGTGATTTTAGTGGTGGATGGAGAATGCGCATCGAACTGGCCAAGATTCTTTTGCAAAAACCCGATCTTATTCTGCTGGATGAGCCAACCAACCACATGGATATCGAATCCATCCAATGGCTGGAAGAGTTCCTCATCAATTCCGCCAAAGCTGTCATTGTAATCTCTCACGACCGTGCTTTTGTTGACAATATCACCACCCGAACCATAGAGGTTACAATGGGACGCATCTACGATTACAAGGTAAACTACTCACAATACCTGCAGCTTAGAAAGGAACGGCGGGAACAGCAACAGAAAGCCTATGACGAGCAACAGAAAATGATTGCCGAAAACAAAGAGTTTATCGAGCGTTTTAAGGGCACTTACTCCAAAACTCACCAGGTACAATCGAGGGTGAAGATGTTGGAGAAACTGCAACTGGTAGAGGTTGACGAGGAAGATACCTCGGCCCTTCGCCTGAAATTTCCCCCATCCCCTCGTTCGGGAGCCTATCCTGTTATTATGGACGCAGTCGCAAAATCCTATGGCGATCATACCGTATTCAAAAATGCCAATATGACCATCGAACGGGGCGAAAGAGTCGCTTTTGTGGGCAAAAACGGGGAAGGAAAATCCACCCTGGTCAAAGCCATTATGGATGAGATTGACTATGAAGGGACTCTAACCCTTGGGCACAACACAATGATCGGCTATTTTGCCCAAAACCAGGCCTCCCTTCTGGACGAAAAATTAACTGTTTTCCAAACCATCGACGAAGTCGCTGTTGGCGATATCCGAACCAAGATTAAGGATCTGTTGGGGGCTTTCATGTTTGGAGGTGACAATTCGACTAAAAAGGTAAAGGTACTCTCCGGTGGAGAAAGAACTCGCCTGGCTATGATCAAGCTTCTGTTGGAACCAGTGAATCTCCTGATCCTGGATGAGCCTACCAACCACCTGGATATGAAAACCAAGGATATTCTGAAATCTGCTCTCCAGGATTTCGATGGGACTCTCATCCTGGTTTCGCACGACCGTGATTTCCTGGACGGACTGGTGGATAAGGTCTTCGAATTCGGAAACAAACAGGTGAAGGAACACCTGGGAGATATCAAGAGCTTCCTTCAAAAGCGGAAGATGGAGAATCTGAGGGAGCTGGAAAGAACAGCAAAGTAAATGTTTCACGAAGCAAGTGGTAAGTTTCAAGTATTCTAGAAACTTGCCACTTATAGTTTCTAACTCTTTAGCTCCATCGGGAATAAAGAATTCGGCCTTGCGCCGCAAAAAAAGATAGCGCTTTTATTAATATTGATATGGCGCCGCGTTTGTTATACTTCCAACCCGGGGCTGGATTTCTAACAACAATATCTCCTAGTCCAATTCACTTGGACCACTCCCTATCATATTTTATTACATAGCATTACATCATAGCCCCTCCTGCCAATTCAGAAAGAATCCAAATTCCTGTAACAGAACAAATCTCAATCCTTTTTCTGTGATATTCTCCTTAATTTACGGCAACCTTAAACACAAACAATAATACTACCATGTCCCAATTAACTCCCATGGTTATGGCTTTCTGCCTTACAGTTGGCACATTGCTATTTGTCGTTCTGCTCTATGCTTCACTGGTATTCGTAAAAGAAAAGGAAGTCCGCGCGACCAATCGTTCTCTTCTTTTACTATTCCTGCTGCCCACACCATTTCTGGCAGCACATCAGTTGGATCTAGTCTTTCTTGCTTTTGCCCTAATGGGTGCATGTCTTCTGCTTCTGATCCTATTCCTGATTCCCTTTCCTACCCGGAAAGATCTATGTGAAGATTATCCGCTCGGCCAGCTGGATGAACGGGACATCATGTTTTCCCGCAATGAATTGCAACCGGATACCCACCACTATAACGAATACTACCAAAACCATCCCGAGAAAAAAATCTTGGATGATGCATTTCGTAAGGAGGCTGGGCTGGGCTCAAAGGATTCTCTTTTCTACCACCCTCTCGCATTCGCATCGGCTGAAGCCAGCTTTTTTGCAGTGGAACAGCTCAAAAATGCGGTGGACGGCCCCATCAATCCAATACAACAACAAATTGATCCATTAAAGATCAGCCATTACCTCAAGCAATGGACCTGCAAACTGGGCGCTCTGGATTCAGGCATCACAGAGCTTCAGCCCTACCATTTCTATTCACACAAAGGAAGAGGTGAAAATTATGGTACCCAGATTGAATCGGATCATTCTTTTGCGCTTGCTTTTACGGTAGAGATGTGTGAGGAGATGGTGCAGGCGGCCCCCCAATCCCCAATTATCATGGAGTCGGCCCAACAGTATCTGGATGCAGGAAGAATCGCAATTCAGGTGGCTGCTTTCATTCGACAATTGGGGTATTCGGCCCGTGCCCATATCGATGGCAATTACCAGGTAGTTTGTCCGCTTGTAGCACGTGATGCAGGACTGGGAGAAATAGGACGAATGGGACTTTTGATGACTCCCAAACAGGGACCGAGAGTCAGAATTGCAGTTGTGACAACCAATTTGAAATTGAAAGCAGATCGCTGGAAAAAATCACACAGTACCCTTGATTTCTGCTATCACTGTAAGAAATGCGCAGAGGTCTGTCCCAGCAAGTCTATCTCTTTTGATGCTCCCCAAATGGTTGAGGGTATCCGGCGCTGGCAAATTAATTCAGAAAATTGTTTCACCTATTGGTGCAAAGCCGGAACGGATTGTGGCCGCTGTATGGCTACCTGCCCCTACTCCCACCCGGATAATGCGCTGCATAATTCTATCCGCTGGGGCATTCGAAAATCTTCTTTCTTCCGTCGCTTGGCGGTTCATTTGGATGATTTCTTCTACGGACGGAAACCCAAGGCTGGGAGAGTGCCGGAGTGGATTGGGGGGAAGTAGGGACCTTCCAGAGTCCGGAGGACCTGGAAGAGTCATGCGATCAATGATGTATTTTGCCATTGGATTCAATATTGCTGTCTCCGACTCTTCCAGGTGCAAACACTCTGGAAGGTCAAACCAATTTCTATCACTTAAAGAATTCAATTATTCCAGAAGCAACTACTCAATCTTTAAGCTCTTCTGTTTCATCAAATGAAAAGACTCAAAACTATCAACAGATTCAAACCAATTAATTACCTTACACCGTTTCAGTTTTGTTGATTTGGAACTAATTACGGTTTGATAAGATGACCATAAATAATCAGATGCACAATCAACATTTCCATTTAGAACTGGTTTACAATGGATACAACAAACCAACTCTTTTAAATCCTCCTCCGTTTCAACTCGTATTCTCTTGAAATTCTTTTCAAAAAGAGATCCTTTTCGATTATATTTCCGATTGAAATATTTGGTATAGCTATTGAATAGATGGGAAAATTGACGATATGGCACAGGCCTTACCAAGCTGGAGGGATAAACATTTAATTGGGATATTTCCGACAAGGGAATAACCTTCCAGCGTTCGGAGGACCTGGAAGAGTTATGCTCCATTGGAAACAAACAACCAATCTCCCTTTCCTCTTTTACCCGAATCAGAAAATGAAAAGAATCTCCTAACAAACACCAGGCAAAAGTATCAGCGACCAACTCAATATACTTCCCATACAAACGAAGAAATTGCTTAAAATCACAATGGTTTCGAAAAATTATTTCGTCATTATTCCCCTTATTGTAAATATGATAATACTGACCGTAAACTAAATGTTGAGTAATTGACATAGGATTTGGAGTTTTATAACTATCAAGTTACCAAATCCAGTATTCATACTCAAAACTAAATCATAAAACCAACTCTTCCAGGTGCAAGCACTCTGGAAGGTTACAAAAAAAGCCGCAAACTCCAAGGAATCTGCGGCCTATATCACTTTTTAAAAAATCAGTTAACCTCTCTGTCGAACAGCTTCGTACACCAATAAAGATGCTGCAACCGAAACATTCAATGATTCGATAGCCCCCAAAATAGGAATCTTCACCTGGTTATCAGCAAGGCGAAGCAAAGCTTCCTCAATTCCTTTGTCCTCGGCCCCCATAATAATGGCTGTTGGCAAAGTAAAATCCGTTTCCGTATAATTTGATTCGGCCTTTTCTGTGGCAGCAACAATCCGGATTCCCTCCCGCTTCAGACTACGCACAAGAGTTTTCAGATTTTGAACCCGACACACCGGGATATTGTGCAAAGCACCCGCCGAAGTCTTTATCGCATCAGGAGTAACTTTGGCCGAATTCTTAAAAGGAATAATAATAGCATTCACCCCTGCACATTCAGCAGAACGTGCAATAGCACCAAAATTACGAACATCGGTCAAGTGATCCAAAACCAATAGAAGGGGTGTTTTTCCTTCCGCTAGAACAGCTGGCAAAACCTCCTCAATTTCCTGATAGGCAACAGGTGCGATCAATGCAATTACCCCCTGATTATTCTTTTGGTTCAGAGCATTCAGTTTTTCCACAGGAACAAACTGGTATTGAACATTTTTCTCTCTCACCAAATCAAAAAGATCATTGTACAAACGACCAGTCAAACCATTACGGAACAATACTTTTTCAACTTCTTTCCCACTATTGATAGCCTCCATGGTAGCCCGGATTCCGAACACCATTTCCTGTTTTTGTTTTGCCATTCTCTTCTATGCTAATTTAACTTTTTTCTTACTTCTAAAACGAGGCTTCTCACGGTAGGTTAACCACCGCCACAACCATTCAAGGGGCCCCATATTATATTCCCGTAACCAGAACCAAGAAAATCCAATTTGGAACATCCAAATAATCAATACAATTCCCAATAGTTCCACACGCTGCAACTTACCAAACAAACCAAAACCATAGGAATAGAATAGTAGGGAGCAGATTACGGTTTGGCAAAGGTAATTGGTAAAAGCCATACGACCAACTGCAGCAAGCCCTTTCATCAAAAAATCAGCGATTTTCATTTGATAAACCCACAAAACAAGTCCCAGGTATCCCAAAGCCATGGGCAAACTGGCCATGTAATTAATCGTAGTCCCAATTCTGTAGAAATGAGCCAAATCCCAGTTCTTTTCAAAATCAAGATGTAAACCATACCCTGAAATCAAAGTTCCTATACTAATTCCGGCAATAGCCAAAACCAGGTAAAACTGTTTTGATTTTTGCCCGGTAAGGATCCCGTTTCGAAACAGCAGCATCCCCAAAATCATCATAGAAACAATTCGCCAAAAAGACATCAGCATGAATCCCACCACCTGCAACTGAATAGTCAATGGAATTCGCTTCATAAAAATATCCCACCAGCTACCATTCTGATAAATATCAACCTCCCGACTCAAAACTTCAAAAGAGGGACGCCATTCTTTCAATGCCTCCTGGTAAACGGAATCAGGGGCATAATTCATCGCTGTGCCCAACAGATAGAAGATAATTACCGGAATAAAGAAAAACAAACAGAATAGCCAGATCAAAAGCCTATTCGAAGAATTTCGAAGCATATAGACTAAAAACCCAACAATAGAATAAGCCACAAGAATATCTCCAAACCACAGTAAGTAGGCATGAATCAATCCAAACAACAGTAACCACCACATTCTTCGAACATGAAATTGAGTCCCCGTCAAACCTTTGCCATCCAAACGATGAATAAAAAGTAAAACACCTGCTCCAAACAAAATGGAAAAGAGACTCATGAACTTCATTTCTCCAAAAATATGGGTAAACTGAAAAACCCTTAAATTCAATCCCGTCAAATCCCCAAAAACAGTAGGATTAGAAAAAGAAGAAAAAGGCAAAGCGAAAAAGAGAATATTTAGTATCAGAATTCCCAAAAGGGCAAATCCACGCAATACATCAAGTACTTCAATTCTTTCATTCAACCTGAGGGGCTGAGAGTAGGACTTTTCCATAAGATAATATTTGAGTTCGAAGAAAAATTATTGGACAATAGAACAGACTTACTGTTTTATAATTTAACAAAAACATTTATCCTATAAGTAGAAACAATTTATAAAAAATTACAATTTCGTTAAAAAAATAAACAAAACACAAAGGGCCACAACTTCCGATTGTGACCCTTTTCTATTATCTTATTTTTATTCTAATTATCCTCTCTGCTGTACCAGGGTTTCCAATTCCTCATTGTGCTCTTCCCAGGCAAACATTTCGTTTTCCAAGTCCTGTTTTGCTTTTTCGTAATTGGTAAACAAGGAATTATCCTGCATTTTTTCAGGATTCGCCAATTGCTCCTCCATGTCCACAATCATCTCCTCCAATTGTGCAATTTTTTCCTCACTGGCTTTTACCTTATTCTCCACCTTTTTAATCTGGCGACTCATCTCCTTTCGCTCCAAATAGCTTAATTTACTATCAGAAGGAGCCTCTTCGGTTTTCACCTTAACCTGAGCCTTATTCCGCTCCAGTTCCTGCAAGGTATCCATTCTCTTCTTTTCGAGAAATGCATAGATACCACCTAAATGTTCCTTGATCTTTTTATTGCCAAACTCATAAACTTTATCTACCAACCCGTTCAAAAATTCACGATCGTGAGACACAACAATAACAGTCCCTTCGAACTTGGCCAAAGCTTCCTTCAGTACATCTTTGGAACGCATATCCAAGTGGTTCGTGGGCTCATCAAGCACCAACAAGTTGACCGGTTCCAACAGCAAACGAATCATAGCCAGACGAGATCTTTCTCCTCCGGAAAGTACCTTTACCTTTTTATCAATCTCCTCGCCACTGAACATAAATGCACCCAGAATATCTCGAATTTTGGTACGGATTTCACCTACGGCAACATCATCAATGGTTTCAAAAACAGTTTTGTTTTCATTCAGAAGTTGTGCCTGATTTTGTGCAAAATAGCCCACCTTTACATTGTGCCCAATTTTACAGATTCCGGAATGATCCAATTCACCCATCAAAACTTTTACAAGAGTGGATTTTCCTTCACCGTTTTTCCCAACAAAAGCAAGCTTCTCTCCTCTCTCAATCACAAACTCCAAATCACTCAACACAAGATGATCGCCATAAGCTTTACTCAATTCTTTTGCCTCCACTACCAGATCTCCTGATCGAGGCGCAGGTGGAAACTTAAGATTAAGACGAGACATATCCTCCTCATCCACCTCAATACGATCCAGCTTCTCCAATTGCTTGATTCTCGATTGTACCTGGACCGATTTGGTTGCCTTGTAACGGAATCGCTCAATAAAATCTTCTGTATCTTTTATCTGCTTTTGCTGGTTAATATAGGCCTTCATCTGCTGCTCACGTCTTTCAGCATGCAACTCTACATATTGTGAATAGGGAACCTTATAATCGTATATCTTTCCTACCGAAATTTCAACAGTTCGATTGGTAATATTATTCAGGAAAGCACGGTCGTGAGATACCAATACAACAGCACCGGAATACACCTTTAAAAAATCTTCCAACCATTGAATAGACTCAATATCCAGGTGATTGGTAGGCTCATCCAACAGGAATACATCTGGTCTCCGCAAAAGAATCTTTGCCAACTCAATACGCATACGCCATCCACCACTGAACTCCTCCGTTTTTCGGGTAAAATCATTCCGTACAAAACCTAAGCCCATTAGAGTCCGCTCAGCCTCTGCCTCAACATTTTCCCCACCCATCATATGAAAACGATCGGTTTTCTCCGTCAATCGATTGATCAGCTTCATGTAACCTTCCGACTCGTAATCGGTTCGCTCCGAAATTTCTGCATTAATTTTTGCAATTTCCTTTTCCAAATTCCGAACCTCATCAAAAGCCAATAGGGTTTCTTCCATCACCGTCTTCCCATCTTCGTGGTTCATCTGCTGAGGCAAATACCCCACTTTTACCTCCTGGTGAACACTTATGGTTCCTTTGGTGGCCCCCTGTAATCCGGCAAATATTTTCAACAAGGTTGATTTACCGGCACCGTTCTTTCCCACCAAACCAATCCGGTCGCGAGAATTCACAATAAAAGTTACATCTTTGAATAGGGTAAAGCCCCCAAATTCTACAGTTAGCTGATTAATCGAAATCATGTATTCAGAAATAAATTTTCCATTAAGAGCACAAAGATAATGAAAGTTAATGAGTGAAAAGAGCAATTTGGCGGGAAACCGCAACACGCAACCTCTTCAAGTACTACTCGTAAAGAAGAAAAGATCCTACCCCACGGAATTAAAAACATTACAGAGAGAGGTTGAATTGGAATAAAAGGATTCAAACGGGTCGTTTATTGGTAAAATATCTATCATTCATAGCTTACTCTCCTCATTCTCTTGCCAAAATCAACGCTAAAACACAATTTTAAGAAGGACCTACAACCAATTTTTCTATCTTTGTGGGCTAAATTTAATACCGAATAGTTGTGGGAAGAAGAAGAAACAGAAAGCCATTACTGGAAAACGTTGAAATTGTAAAGTTGGCCGCGGAAGGCAAAGCCATCGCTAAAATAGAGGATAAAGTACTGTTTGTTACCAATGTTATCCCCGGCGATGTTGTAGATGTACAGGTAAACAAGAAGCGAAAAAGCTACATGGAAGGTTATGTGGTGCGTTACCACAAACACTCACCTCTTAAAACCGAAGCATTTTGCGAGCACTTTGGGATTTGCGGAGGCTGTAAATGGCAAAACCTCCCCTACGAAGAACAGCTTAAATTTAAGCAACAGGAAGTAGTGGATAATCTGGAACGAATTGGGAAAGTGGAACTTCCTGAAGTAAATCCTATTCTTCCTTCAGCCGAAACTACTTTTTATCGCAATAAATTGGAATTCACGTTTTCCAACAAACGATACCTTACTTATGAGGAGATTGCAGAGGACAAGGACGTAGTCCGAACACCTGCCCTAGGTTTTCATGTTCCCAGATTATTCGATAAGGTTGTAGATATTAACAAATGTCACCTACAAGCAGAACCATCCAACGGCATTCGTGATTGCATAAAAGAATATGCACTGAAAAACGATTTAAGTTTCTTTGACATTCGAAACCAGGAAGGTTTTCTGCGTACCCTCATCATTCGCACCTCTTCTACCGGTGAAATTATGGTCATTGTTTCCTTCTATCATGAAAATGTTGAAAAGCGTGAGGCTTTGTTGAATCATCTTTCGGAGCAATTCCCCAATATTACATCCTTGATGTATGTGATCAACGAAAAAGCCAACGACACCATTGGTGATCAAGACATTATCACCTTTAAAGGTCGGGATCATATCTATGAGGAGATGGAGGGATTAAAATTCAAAATCGGTCCTAAATCATTCTACCAGACCAATTCGGAACAGGCTTACGAATTGTACAAGGCAACACGTGAATTTGCTCAATTAAAAGGAGACGAGATCGTATATGACTTGTATACCGGAACCGGTACCATTGCCAACTTTGTTGCCAAGCAGGCTAAAAAAGTCATTGGTATTGAATACGTTCCCGAAGCAATCGAAGATGCCAAGGTAAATTCTGAGATCAACAACATCACCAATACCAAATTCTTTGCCGGTGACATGAAGGATGTTTTGAATCGCAGTTTTATTGAAGAACACGGACAGCCCGATACAATTATCGTGGATCCACCAAGAGCAGGTATGCACGCAGACGTTGTGGAAACCCTTCTGTATGCAGCTCCTCAGCGAATTGTATACGTTAGCTGTAATTCTGCAACCCAGGCCCGTGATCTGAACATGATGGACCATGCCTACAAGGTTACCAAAGTTCAAGCTGTTGATATGTTCCCTCACACTCATCATGTGGAGAATATTGTACTGCTGGAAAAAAGATAAATAATAAGACTCTATCAAAAAGACCAGAACTTTAGGTTCTGGTCTTTTTTGTATACAATTGTTCCATTGCGAAGAAGAAAAATCCCATTCCCTCTTACATTCCTCCTCATACAAGACAACACCTCCCTCTCTATTAGTGCCTTTTTATTCGTGGCACAACGATTGTTGACTATTACCTGATAATTACTTAAATTATAATCAAATACGAAAAACACCAAAAGATGGAAGTTGTGCGGAGATTGAATCATTTCTTGAAAGTATTGGGAATCATCTGCTTCTTATTCCTGGCTAATGCACCAATTCTTCGGGGGCAAGTACTGGATGATTTTTTCCAGTTCAGACGCCCCGGACAAAAATCACAACGCATTCAATTTAAATACGCCAACAAAGCTCTTATCATTCCTCTAAAAATCAACAACTCCAACACTCTGCATTTCATTATGGATTCAGGTCTTGGAACAACCCTGATTACTGAATTGACTGCACGGGATAGCTTTACCATTAACTACGCACATGAGGTTTACCTGCAAGGCCTGGGCACAGGTCCCTCCCTTAAAGCAATCAAATCCTATGGCAATCAAATTTCCATTGCCTCCATCCGAAATAATTCTGAAGAAATCAATGTACTACTGGAAGACATATTTAGCCTCTCCCAAAAAACCGGAACTCAAATTCACGGAATTATCGGTTATTCGCTTTTCTCTCGTTTCATCATCGAAATTGACTACATCAACCACATGGTTACTTTTCACCAGCCCACAACCTACAAATACAAAAAAAGCAGACGAGCAGTAACCTTTCCATTGGAAATTACGAGTAAGAAACCTTTTATCCACACCTTTATTACTCTACATACCGGAGAACGAATCCCTGTAAAATTGCTAATCGATACCGGCTCAAGTCTTTCTCTCTGGTTAGCCGAAAGCTCACATCAATCCATTACAATCCCTGATCAATCCATTTCAACCTTTATAGGTCAAGGACTTAACGGTAACATTTATGGCGAAATTGGTCGCATTCAAAGCCTCGAAATTGGTCCCTATCATTTACAAGATGTTATAACCGCCTATCCCGACACCATAGCCATTTCGGAAACCCTGAAACGGGATAATCGAAACGGAAGCATTGGCGGTGAGGTATTACGTCGATTTCGGGTTATCCTGGACTACTACAATAAAAAAGTAACTTTTATCCGCAATCGAAATCTAAAAGAACCTTTCACTTACAATATGAGCGGAATAGAACTTGAAATGCCATTCCCCGGACTTCCCGTTTTTAACATCTATTACGTTAATGAAAACTCTCCTGCAGCAAAAGCTGGTATACTAAAAGGAGACCAATTGATTGCAATCGGTGGAGTTAGTGTGACCGAAATGGATCTCGACCAAATACTGCAAATATTTCAGAATGAAAACCGTAACAAAGTTTTCTTAACCATTATGCGAAATGGAGAAATCCTTCAAAAAAAAATAATTCTTGAAAAGGAAATTTAAATTCCCCCACCAAGCAAACCTTAAGTTGATATTGTGTTACCTTGATTCATGAAATTCGAAGTATACTATCTTTACCCAACTTCAGGTAATAGAAAATCAATCAATGCAAATTGATTTTTTGAGTTTGATAACAAGCACTATTGAGTTTTAATTACTATGATTTGATTATTTTTGAGAATCAAATTCACATATGGTGCCCACCATAATAATCCAACTTAACTAACTCATAAAAACACAAGCATGAAAAGAATGAAACTATTGCTGGTCCTGTTACTCACCTCAGGAATATGTGGCTATGCAGCAAATAAGGGATCTCTTACCGAGATTACAATTCAAAATTGGTTGAAAGCGGGAAGTTTTGATTTACATTACCCGGCTTTTCATACCACAAAAGATGTGGAAGCCAAAACTTTTGGAGCAAAAGAATTGTTGCAAACCTCCTATTTGAATTTCAAAAATATTACTCCCTCCGGGAAGGAAGTCCTAAAATGGAATTCAAAGAACTACAACTGGAAGCACGTTAAAGCAGATCCCAAAGGTTTGGTTGGAAAAGAAACCACTTCAACTCCTCAAATGAGCTATTTTGTCACTTACATCTCTGCCGACCAATGGCTCAAAGCAAAATTAAAAATTGAAACGTGGTCCATGTGTGAAGCATTTCTGGATGGCAAGAAAATTCTTTCTCATTACAAAATAGCTACTAACAATCCTGGTTCGGAAGAAAAAACACTCTCTTTGGAAAAAGGCAAACACACCCTGTTAATCAAAATCCTTCACGGAACAGATCATAGTGGTGTGAAAGTAAGTCTGTCTCCAGAAAAGGAATGGAAAGAATCAAACATCAGTCTTTCCCTATCTCCCAAACATTTTATTACAATTAATGATGTATTGGATGGCACCAAGGTTAAAGGAGCACAAATATCCTATGATGGAAAATATGCAATTATTTCCTATAGCAGAACATTACCTCCTTCCGACAAAAGTGATAACTGGAAGGAAATTCAGGAAATCTCCACCGGTACCATCACCCAAAGCTTCCGAGGTAAAGATTTGGGACAAATTCAATGGTTGCCTAACGCGAACAGTATCTCCTATACTCGCAAATTAAATGGGACAAAAAACCTTTACCTGTTCAATCTGGATAAAGGACGAGAAGTGCTTCTAGCTGAAAATTTAAAGGATTTTGGTCAATACCATTGGTCACCCAATGGTGAATACATCATTTATTCAGTAAGCAAAGATTATTCTGAAGAATGGAAACTCAGAAAAATACAGGGAATGGAAGACCGCCTGCCTTGGTTCCGAAACAGAAGTTTTCTTTACAAGCTGGACGTAGCAAGCGGAGTAAAACAACGTCTAACCTTTGGTGCAATTTCAACCAGTCTTCACGATATCAGTCCGGATGGAAAAAGTATCCTTTTCAGCCAGAGTAGACCCGACTACAACGAATATCCCTACGATAAGCAAAACCTTTACCAAATGGATATAAGCACCTTCAAAGTGGATACCATTTGGGAAGATAAATTATTCAGTGGCAGTGCCCAATTTTCTCCGGATAGCAAACATTTATTAGTACAAGGCGGTCCTTCCTGTTTTGGAAAAATTGGAGAAAACCTCGGCAACCAACCACTGGCCAACAATTACGACGGACAATTGTACATCCTGAACCTGAAGAATAACAATGTAGATCCGATTACCTATAATTTTGCTCCATCGGTAAACCAGGCAATTTGGAACAAGAATGATGGAATGATCTATATTAAGGCTGATGATAGAGATTACGTAAATCTCTTCCGTTACGATCTTAAAAAACGCCAATTCAATCAGATGCAAACAGGGGTTGATGTTGTAAAAGGAATTGATTTTTCAGCACAGAGCTCTAAAATGGCTTATACCGGATGTAGTATTTCCACCCCCTACCAGGCCTATGTGTTGGATCTAAAATCGAATCAACAATCGGTAATTGCCCAGCCCGAAACAGAACGATTCAAAAACGTAAAATTTGGCAAAACTGAAGACTGGAACTTCACCAAGACGGACGGTAAAACCATTAGTGGCCGTGTTTACTACCCCCCCAATTTTGATCCGACTAAAAAGTATCCAATGATTGTCAACTACTATGCAGGTACTGCTCCCGTGGAACGTAGCTTTGGCGGTCGATATCCCTTAAACCTATATGCTGCCAATGGCTATGTTGTATACCTGTTGCAACCTAGCGGAGCCATAGGGTTTGGTCAGGAATTTTCTGCAGAACATCAGAACAACTGGGGGAAAACCACTGCAGATGAAATCATTGAAGGAACTAAAAAATTCATGAAGGCACATCCTTTTGTTGACGCATCAAAAGTGGGGTGTATTGGTGCCTCCTACGGAGGATTTATGACCATGTACTTACAAACCAAAACTGATATCTTCGCCGCTGCCATCTCTCATGCCGGAATCAGTTCCATCACTAGTTATTGGGGCGAAGGCTACTGGGGCTATTCCTACAGTGTTAATGCAACCGGACATTCTTTCCCCTGGAACAGAAAGGATTTGTACATTAAGCAAAGTCCATTGTATAATGCCGAAAAAATAAATACCCCTATTCTTCTGATTCATGGAAGTGCTGATACCAATGTCCCTCCCGGAGAAAGTATTCAAATGTACCAGGCATTAAAATTGCAGGGTAAGGATGCAGAACTGGTATTTGTAAAAAACCAGGATCACCATATCCTAAATTATACCCAGCGAATTCTATGGAACAATACAATTTTTGCCTATTTCGGCAAATACTTAAAAGATCAACCACAATGGTGGAACGAACTTTATCCTGATAAAAATCTTTAATTCAACACTCCACAACAGTAGATGTTGAAAAGGAAAAAGAAACCTCTTGTGTGGAGAATTTAAATACAACTCCACTTATATCCAAAATAAAAAGGGCTGTCAAAAAAACATCGACAGCCCTTTTTATTTTAGATTCATCATAGAGGAAATCGAAGACTCTATCAATAATAATAATTGCTATTGATAATCCCAGGTTGAATATCTATTTTTAGGTATCGAAAACATAAAAATAAATCCTATGCTCATCGTTATATCACCAGCCAAATCTCTTGATTTTGAAACATCTGTAGGAATTCAGGATTACACCATCCCTGATTTTCTCCCCCAATCAGAAGAGTTAATTAAGGAACTTAAGAAACTATCGATTGATGATATTTCACAATTTATGGCCATCAGTCCCAAATTGGCACAGTTGAACTTTGAACGAATTCAAACCTGGCATCCCAATTTTAATTCGGAGAATGCCAAGCAAGCGTTGCTTGCCTTTTCCGGTGATGTTTACACAGGAATTGATGCCAGTAGTTTTAACTCAGAAGATTTCGCCTTTGCACAAAAAAACTTACGAATTCTCTCCGGGCTTTATGGAGTACTTCGTCCGATGGATCTAATTCAACCTTACCGTCTGGAAATGGGAAAAAAACTTGAAACTCCCAAAGGAAAAGATCTTTATCAGTTTTGGGGCAATCAAATTACTGATGTCATAAACCAAACCATCAATTCCGAAAATCATAAAGACCTCATTAATCTGGCTTCTAATGAGTACTTCAAATCAATTCAGAAAAAACAGATTCAAGCTAAAATCATTACCCCGATTTTCAAGGATTATAAAAACGGAGCCTATAAAGTAGTTAGTTTCTATGCAAAAAAGGCCCGGGGATTAATGAGTCGCTTCATTATCCAAAATCAGTTAACCAATTGCGAAGACTTAAAAGCATTTAATTTGGATGGATATCATTTCAATCCAAACTTAACAAAAGGGAAAGATTGGATCTTTACCAGGGAACACTAATTTAATAGCAAGGCAAAGCTAAAAAGGACCTGTAGTTCTTGTTTTTACCCTCTTTTTTTACTATGTTTAGAATAGAACAAAGACCTGAATATTAACCTTAATCCTAGAGCTATGGCCGAAAACCAATACATTATTAAGTTTGGGAGCCTGATGAAAGAGGAAACCCTAGTCTCCATTCAAAACAAGATTTTACCCAACACATTTGTCCTTGAAGCCAGTAACCCCTTCCCTGGATATTATGAATACTATCAAGGAGTACCCAAAGACGTAAAACCTTACTATATCTATTTGGTTACAGATCGAAAATATGAATTGGAGGAATTTACTAGAGCAACTCAGAAAATCATGGATTATTTCGGACAAGATTTTCATGCTGCTCTGGGTACCATAAAAATATATAATGACACTTTTCCGGCTATCCGGATTCGCCGGTTGAAAGAATACGACCAAATAAAGGAGCTTCAGGCTTGTTACGTTGAGGAAGGTATTGAATTCCATGGAAAACCATCCAAACCGATCAATACTAAGGCTATGATTGTCCTTGAGAAATTCTTTGCGCTTGATCGTTTGGAAGAAGGCTTCTACTTTGATCACATTGAACCCAATCACGGTTATTTTACTATCCCCAAACATGTTAACTGGAAACAATTTGAACTCCTAACCAAGCAAGTAAAATACAATATTGAGCTACTGCACTTTGACGCATCCAAAGGTACCTTTTATGATCATTTTAAGGTATATGATATGATCCGGATTTACGCCGAAGACTTAAGTCTTGATCTACTAAAAGAAATTCGTCAAAAGTATGTTGAACGCATTAAATAACGATTTGTTGCATAAGAGAAAAGGGAGACTCAATAGCCTCCCTTTTCTTTTTATATTTAATTATTTAACCTTATCTCTTCATCCATTAAAACTTCGGACAGCGCACAGCTCGAATTCTACTCTTGGATTTATTTCCAATCAAAAATGAGAGTGAAATTTCATGAGCTCCGGTATTGGTTTGTATCAATTTTGTAATAGCATAATCAAAACTGTAGGCCAATCTAAAAATTTTATTATCCAAACCAACCATTAAGATTACTGAATCATATTCCAAATCAAAGTTCTGACTCAACCAAGCACCTGCAACAAGTGCACTTTTATTAATGTACAGCCCATAATTCATCTGAGTAAAATCCCCTTGCTTCTGAAAAAGAAGAGCTGGAGCCAAATTAAAATCACTTCTTCCAGCCATCGGAATCTCTATCCCCATATGAATGGAATACCGCATCTCCAAATTTTGTTCCAATTCGTCACTAAAATTAAAATTGGGTTGAGATAGGTGATTCACAGCAAAACCAAGATAAAAATTCCGATAAGAACCAACCAGACCTGTCGTAAAATCAATTCCTCCACGAGACCTGTTGATTGGATCACTTATGGTGTTATGAGGATAAACATTTCCGTAAATGGGTGATATCTGGTCCGGAAAGACTAGTTTGTCCCACTCAAGTTTTCGCTGCATAAACGATAGTTGTAACGCAGTTCTAATAACAAACTCCTCAGTAATTCTAAGATAATAGGAATACATACCTGATATGGTCGTCGTTTTTAGAGCTCCATTTCCCTGATCATCCTGCACCACCAAAAAACCCAAACCTCCGTTAAGAGGTTTGAAAAATTTATCATATGAAAAACTATATGAAACAAAAGGCAAGTCCAGATTCGGCCATTGATTTCGGTAATTTAAACTAAAATGAGAGTAATTATCAGAACCAGCCAAAGCTGGATTCAGGTACAACTTATTGGCATAAAACTGAGAAAATCTGATATCCTGGGCCTTCCCCTGAAAAACATTCGCAATAACAACAATCAGGAACAAATAAATATATTTTCTCATTTTAACGAATTAATGTAACGCTTCCATGTTCTAAAACTTTCCCCTCTGAAAAAATCATCCACACATAGGCCCCTCCCTGACACTTTTGCCCATTATAGGTTCCATCCCAACCTCCGTGATAGCCTATTTCTTTACTGGAAAACATCAATTTTCCCCAACGATTGTATACATAAAGGGTAAAATCTGTAATAAAATTCACTTCCTTCACGAAAAATCGGGAATTTTCACCAGTAGCATCAGGCATAAAAGCATTGGGAACCTTGATAAAGGGCTCCTTTACCTCTAGAAAAATTTCCTTGGCCGATTCACATCCAATATGATCCCTAACAAATATCCGATACCGACCTTCATCATAAGTTTCAAGAGTGGAGTAGGAACTGCCGTCCTGCCACTCATAACTATAGGGACCATAGCGGGAATCCAAATTCGGTTCTAAGGTAATAAATTGTCCTTTGAAAATAAAAGTATCCCTTAAATTTATGATAGGTTCAGGATGAATGGTAACGTCCAATTCATCGATACATCCGAAACTATCTTCTGCAAGAATATGATAATTACCTACTTGATTTAGCACTCGGGTATTTCCAATATATCCATCATCCCATAACAGAGATTTATAATTTCCGTCCAAATTTAAAATCACTTCCTCCCCCTCACATTGCATTCTATCAGGTCCCAAATCCAGGGCGGGCTGAACAATAATTTTAACAGAATCCCTATCAACACAACCATAAGGATCTACTGCAGTTACAGTATAGTATGTAGTTCCAACTCTAGGTTGCTCCAATAAAGGACTCAACACATCTGATTGATCCAAATCCTCCCCATTATTCCATTCTACACGTTCCAAAGATCCGCCCCAATTTTCTGTTGTCAGTTTGATTCTCTGACACTCCCCTATCACTGTATCCGAAAGAGTTTCAATATCAGGAGCAGAATCAACTTCGATGTATACATAATCATGAGCAGAACATCCAAACCTATCTGTTACCCTAACTCTTAATCGTTGAGATTCTCCTGGAGTAAATATTGGAGCCCTTACATTAGGTGCATCCAGATTTAAGGAAGGTCCCCAGTTGTAATTTTGCTCCGTACTTTGAGCACTGAGCCTGATCTCCTTACATCTGCCCATATCAATATCCCTTTGGTAGGCCCGAACCGTAGGCATAGGATTCACAACCAATGTTCGGTATTCTGAACTTGCGGAACAGCCATTATCATCAGTGTAAGTATAGTTGATAATATATTCCCCTGCACCACTTCCCATTTCAAATATTTTGGAAGGCTCCCCATCCACATGATAAACTCCTCCTTCGATGTTAGCACCAAACAATTCAAATGATGATTTACAAATTCCAATCGTATCAAATTCTGCAAGGCTCACTTTAGGAAGTGGGAACAAGTTAACAACTGAATCAACCCGTAAAGTACATCCATTGCCAATAGAGGACACCTCTAGATGTATAACTCCCTGAGCCGCCTCATCCCAGTTCACTTCTAAAAATCTTGTATCCTGACCTGAACCAATAGCCCCGTTCTCAACGTTCCAGGAATAATTCAAATCCGGATCAAAAGGGGCTTGATACAATACTCTTTCCTCCCCCCCACAGAGTTCCATTCGACCCAAAATCTTCGATTTCGGTTGTGTTTCCACTGTTACGGATACTTCAGAGGAATACAGTACAGGCCCACAAAAAGAGGAAACCACACAATCATAGGTTCCGGCATTATCTAATTTCACCTTTGAGATATTGTACACCGTATCAATCGCCCCGGGTATATCTACTCCCTCCTTTCTCCATTGATAATTAAGTTCCAAACCTGTAGCACGTATTTTGAGCTCCAAATCAGAGTCTTCACACAGATCATGGCCCTCCGGCTGAAGTACAATCTTTGCCCTTGGATTAACCACCAGTTGAGCTGGTTCACTAGCAATCGGATTTCCACAGGAAGTAGCTACTTCACAGATATAGCTTCCAGCATCCTCTATACGGACAGGACTGATAATAAGAAGCGGATTATTTTTACCGGTCAGCCTGGTCCCATTCTTTTTCCATTGGTAGACCAAATCATCCCCGGTCACATTCACTTCGAAACTTACCATAGGATCTGTTTCGCAAACTGTTTGATCCCCGGTTTGACTATTCAAAACCGCTTGCGGGCAAACATCCAACTCGGCAACGTTTTTCACTTCTCCACAAACTCCCAAAACGTTACAGGTGTATGAACCAGATTGATTTAAATCAGCACCTTCAATATCTAAATTTGACGTTTTGTGCGGGAGGACAATTCCATCATGATCCCACTTAAAGGTAATATCCGCTCCTTCAACATCCATTTCCAAACTGATATCAGATCCTTCACAAACCTTAGTATCATCATAACTGCTTAAAATATTGGTTACAGGGTGAACAATCAAATCAGATGAAGTTTCGAGGATACCGCACTCCCCAATCACTTTGCACAGATACACTCCAGAATTATCTGCAACCAGGTTACTTATCTGCAATTGATTCGTTGTTTCAGAGGGGATCAAATTTCCATCGTAGTACCATTCATATTCTACATTGTGTCCCGTTGCAGAAACACTATAGATCATTTCTGCTCCTTCGCAGCGAACTTCCGAACCATTCAGGCTATTTTTCAATCCAGTTCCCTCTTTTATTAATATGGGAGCAGAGGCAATATCATCACCACAAATCCCACTCACCCTCATCGAGTACAAACCAGATTGATTTGACTGAACATTATTTAAAACCAGTGTACGACTATTTATACTCAAATCACCCCCATCTAGAGTCCAAATAAAGTTTAAATCATCACCTACAACTTGGTTTTCCAAAGTAACGGTAGCACCTTCACAACTCTCATCAGGGGAAAAAGCTACATTAATATTGGTCACTGGATGAACATTCACATCTTCTTCCACAGTAACAGGATTTCCGCATTTCCCTGTCACTATACACTTATAACGACCTGAATCCTCAACTTTGGCACTGGATATAACAATCTCATTCTGATCACCAAAAACCGCAAGATCATCCTTCGTCCAGGCATAATGCAAATCAACTCCATCAGCGAAAACAGCCAATACAATATCATCCCCTTCACAATAGTCACCACCTGAAAATCCACTCTCTAACCCAATATTCTTATTTATGGTAACATCCGACGAACTTGTTTTCTCATTACAATAACCTGAAATTCTAACAGCATATTGACCGGCATCAGATTCTACTGCAGAAGTAAGCGAAAAGGTAGACTCATTCAAACCAACCGGATTTCCACCCTTGAACCATTGATACACCATATCATCCCCTTCGGCTTTCACCTCCAAGATAACATTCTCTCCAACACAGGCATCCGGGTCGTGAAGAACATCTACTATCGATACAGGTGTTTTTAGTGTCAATTGAGCAGAAGTGGTTTCCGTGGCACATATATTGGAAATCTCACAACGATACGCCACCGCATCATTAGCTTTGCTAATATTGGTCAAAGAAAATTTCTTTCCAGTTACACTCAAATCTAAAACGTTGTCCTTATACCATTTATAAACCAAATCACTTCCTGTTGCATCTACTGTTAGATCCAGGTCCTCCCCTTCGCATTTGGTTTGATCTGTGAGGAATTGCGTGATATTGGGAAACTCCTTCACCTGAAAATTTGCCGAACTTTGGGCACTTCCGCATTTCCCGTCAACAGTAACCACATAAGTGCCGGCATCCCCTAAAACGATAGGAGCTATAGTATGACTACTCACATTCCCCCATCCGGTAGGATTTCCATTGTGTGTCCATGAGAAAACCGGCTCAGTAGCAGTTACAACAACCTCAAAGTTTTTCTCACCCCCTACGCATTTAGGTGCATCATTTATATCCTGATCTATTGAAGTGTTCAAATACAGGGACAAACTAGCCGGATTGGATCTTGGCGTACCACATCCGGTCGTGGAGGAAACCTCGCAGTAGTAGGTCTTTGCAGCATTAGCAAGAGTCCCTTGCAGTACAAGTACTCTATCCGTCCCCACTGAATTGTTACCCTCATCAAACCATTCGTAACTAAAAGTCCCGTCTCCTTCTGCTGTAACTTCAAATACCGCTTCGGCATTTGGACAAACGGTTTGGTTTGCAGGATCAGAAATGGAATTATTCTTGTTGACTGTTAAAGTCACAACCCTGGATGAAATAAGCCCCAGGGGACCTTCAACATTACACTTGTATTGGGTACCATTATCTGCCAATGCAGCAGAAAGAGTCATTTCACTCCTCCATAACCGAGGTGGCCCATCTGATTCCTTCACCTCAGAGGAGGACATGAGAGTTCCATTTGTTTTTTCCCATTGGAATGTTACATCTCCTTCCGCCTTACAAGTAAACACCACATTTTCTCCATCACAAACCACCTTCGATTCCGGTTCCTGAACAATAGCAGTAACATCAACGGTTAACACCGCATCTTCAGAAGTTACCGATCCACATCCTGTGGTACTTGTCACTACACAATAGTATATAAAACCATCATTGGCAATTTCAGAAGCAGTAACGGACAATGAAGAATTGGTTTCACCAGGCATTATCGCCCCCTCCTCATACCATTGATATTCGAGGGTTGGAGCACCCTCTGCAGCCACAAAAAAAGTTGCAGTCCCTCCATCAGATACAATAATACTGGAAGGATGACTTACGATACTCACATTCTCATTTACCTTAAGCTTTGCTGAATTGGACGTTGCACTTCCACAAGTTCCGGTAACAGTATAGTGGTATGTTTTTCCATCGTGTCCCAATGTAACAGGAGTTACAACCAAGCTGCTATTGGTTTCTCCATCCTGAAGGTTAGTTCCCTGATACCATTGATAGGTAAATGGGCCGGTTCCTGCAACATCAACCGCAAAGTTTGCTGCTCCCCCCTCACAAACTATTTGATCCCCCAGAAGAGCAGAAACACTTGTTTGAGGATTTACTCCAAGAATCATCGATTCGGTTAAATCCCCACATCCGTAAGGGCTAAAAACTTTACAAGTATAGTTGGAACCATTATTTGCCAATGGAATATCGGTTAAAGCAAATGTGTTTTGATTGGTACCAATTCCTGTTCCATCCTTTTTCCATTCATATTGCAGATCGGTTCCTGAGAAATCAACACTCAAAGTAGCATCCGCCCCTTCACAAAGTGTTAAGTCCGATAAACCGATATTTTGAACAACATTTTCCCGAATGGTAAGAACCGCGGTAGATTCATCCTCCCCACATCGTCCCTTAACAATACATTTGTAATTTCCGGCATCTGCAACTCCAACATTTGCTAAAGTTAATGTATTGGTAACCTCGGCCAGCTGTGTACCACCATGCCACCATTCATAAGCAGGAGCTTCAGCAACTGCTGTTACAGTAAAAGTTATATCCTCTCCAACACATTTTTCAGTATCAGTTATTCCTGCTGTAATATCCGTTGTAGGATACACCGTAAGGTCGGCTGAAGAAACTTGAGATGAACCACAAGTGCCGGTCACTGTGCACTCAATAGTTTGAGTACCCACATCTGATGCAAGCAGAGTAGGAATGCTAAAAGATGATGTATTTTCCCCCTGGTCGACTCCCCCTTTGGTCCAAACATAAGATAAATTTTCTCCTTCTACTACCACAGAGAAGGAAGCACTATTTCCCACACATTCTTCCACATCTGCTACAGCTGTCGTAACAGCAGTATTTTTATACACATCCAATCGGGCTTGAATTTCATCTGAACCGCAATCCCCGGTTACTTCACATTTGTAGATGCCAGAATTGGAAGCCTGTACATTATTCAGAATAAGAGAAGCTGTAGTTTCACCATCCACTATATTACCATCCTTAAACCATTTAAAAGTATTGTTATTCCCTTCTGTAGCAACTGATAAAATTACATTCTCTGTCTCACACGTAGTTTGATCAACAAATCCGGATGTAATTCTGGTAATTGCATTTACGGTTAAATTGGCTGAAGCTGATGCATTCCCACAGGTTCCACTTATCATTACATTATAGGTCCCGGCATCAGACGTTTCTATTCCGGATAGATTCAAACTTGTCTTATCGCCAATCTTATTCCCCAAAAAATCCCAATTATAAGTGAGCTGATCTCCCTCTGCGATCACCGAAAAAGAAGCAATGCCTCCAACACACGAGGCTATATTAGCCGGTCCATCTATTATCTTTGTCAATGGCAGAACTGTCAAAGAGGTATTTTTTGTTTGGGAACCACACACACCATCAACCCTCACCTCGATATCTCCTGTATCAGTTCCGGATATATCATACAGGGTTATAGAATTACTATCCTTATTCAAATCCACTCCATTGTGCTTCCATGTATATTTCGTAATGGTTCCTTCCGTACTTACACTATAAGTTACATCACTACCGACACAGAGCTCCTGAATTGGCAAAGTATTGGTTATCCTGGTAGTTTCGTGCACTATTAGGGTTGCCGGAGCACTTTCCAAAGGTCCACATTCCCCCGATACAATACATCGATAAGCTCCAGCGTCACCTAATTGTATATTATTCAACACAAAAGAGGCAGAGGTTGCACCTTCGATATCCCCCCCCTCAAATTGCCATTGGTAGGCAATATTTTCTGCAACTGCATCAACAGTAAATGTATGACTACTTCCTATACATGCAGAAGCATTGGAAGGGGAAGAATTAATAATTGTACTCTGAAACACATTCAAAGTTCGAGTACTACTCGTTGCCGTACCACAATAAGTACTGCTGCTTACAACACAATAATAATTAACTCCGTCATCCTCCATTTTAGCAACAAAGCTATATTGCTTATCTGTTGCATCTGATATTTTGGCAGTACCACGATACCACTGGTAGTGTAATGTTCCTGATCCGGTAGCATCCACCGCCATAGTAATATCTCCTCCTGAACAGATAGGATCCAGTGTAAAATCTTTTGTCAAAGTTGTATTTTCATTTACTACCAAGGTAACCTCTTCACTTTCCAGTCCATCACAATCATCAACAATTTGACATTTATAGGTCCCGGCATCTGAAAGAGTTGTATTTATTTTCAGTTCACTTCCTGTAGCTCCCGAAATAGCCACTCCGTTATGATACCACTGAAACCCCAACGCTCCTCCACTAACGACAATAGAAAAAGTAACATCCTCTCCCACACATACATTGGCCGATACTGGTTGTTTATCGATGACAGTGGGTGCTTTTAAAAATAAATCCGTCAACATATTATCCGAATAACAGTCATTGGACATTGAAAACTGATATGTCCCCTCGTTAAACTCCTGAAAAGGATCAATGGTCATTACCGTTCCATTAAAAGTAACATTGGGTTCGTTAACAGGAACACCATCTCTTGTCCACTGCATGCTGGCTCCTCCATCATTTCCACTAAAAAGGATCGCCTCAACAGTCACCCTTTTTCCCAGGCAGACACTACCTACCTCAATTTTTTCAATATCAATTACCGGTTGAACTTTTACCTCAATGGTACGAACAACTTCTATCATAGGCGCTAAAGAGATATCATCCAGGGCAAAATCATTCCCGGAACCATTCGTTAAGGAATTAATAAGAGAAATATCGGCCTGAATTGCTCCTCCTGAATTCCAAAGAACATAGAATTCATTCCATTCTTTCAAATTGGAATCCAAATTTAAAGGACCAATTTCTATCCCGTTAATAGAAAATATCAATTTGGCAGGATTACCAACCGTAAGGCTTTTGCCCCAGGCTGAGAAAACATAAGTTCTATAGGGTTCTACAGATATTCCATTTTGATACCAAACCCGATCTCCGAAATTTTCGGATCCATTAACCATAAACATATTCCCAAATCCTGTAGTATGATCACCAACACTTGAAAAATGACTATGGTAAAGCTTGGGATTAATGCCAATATGATAAGTCCCCTCATCCCATAAGGTTCGATTTGAAGGGAAAGTATAAATACGATCGTAATCACTCCCATGTACCAACCAATTTATATCACTTTGGTTGGTTCCAAAATCACCCTGGGTAATCAATTCCCCATTTACATAGTATGCTTTTAAACGGAAAGTAGATGTTTTCTTTAGATCTCTGACTCTCCTGGTTTTCTCACTTGAAATCTTTATCTCGCTACCATCCTCCAAGACTTCATACCACTCGTATGCATAGGCTTCATCGCTTGACGAGGTGGGGGATAGAATAATATCCTCCCCTTCACAAATAGGATCGATGGGAGTAATGCCGAGATTTATTTCATCACTGGAAGCCAATGAGGGCAATTCTTTGAATATTACCTCGCCACCAGCAGGGAAAGTTAAAAAATTTTCTGGATTAAGATTTACGGATTTTTGTTCTGCTAAACTGAGTCCTATAACTAATGATCCCATTAGAGAAAGTACAGACTTCCTGGTAAAATCATACATAAGGATTCTGATTTTATGGTTTTCCTATCATACAACAGAAATAAACTCCATTCACCATCACAAATCCATCCTGCAGGAGCCGAGAAGATATATATGCCAGCACAATGTTCCTATCAACATTGCCATTACAATAGCAACAGAAACATTTATTATCCAAATTAAGTTAGATAGTAGCTTATACGACAGGAAATGCATTTTGATACACCAAGTTACAACTTAGTCTATCAAAATACATTATAAATGTGCCAAAGTTCAACCCTGACACACTATGGATAAACTTAAAAAAGTTTATCCCACAAAATTAAAACCTGATTCTACCTTTTATCGAATCAATACAACAATACCTTTCCCCAGTAGTTTCCCATTTGAAGTAGCTACCCAAACGTAAGCCGCACCAGGGCATTTTTCACCTTTATAAGTTCCATCCCAACCTCCACGGATACCAATTTCTTTGCTGGAGAATACCAATGTTCCCCATCGATTGTACACATAAAAGTTAAAATCATCAACAAAATCCACATCTTGTAAAAAGAAACGAGAATTCTCCCCTATTCCGTCCGGAATAAATGCATTGGGAGCATTAATGAAGTTCTCCTTCTCTTCAACGTAAATTTCTTTTGAGGATGAACAACCCGCAAAATCTTTGACAAGTAAGCTGTATTTTCCTTCAGTATTTACAGTGAATATGGGGAAAAAACTTCCATCCTGCCACTCATAATCATAAGGACCATATCTATAATTCAACTGCGGATCTAGTGTTACAGATTGTCCTTTAAATAGGAAAGTATCCCTCAAATGGATAATCGGTTCCGGCCGAATTTGAATCTTAAGCTCATCCGAACACCCCCAGGAATCTTCCACCGAAACCTGATAATTTCCAACTTGTTGTAACACTCTCAAATTGCCCTCGAACCCATCACTCCAGGTAGGATTCTTTAACAAAGGGTCCAGCTTTACAACAACCTCTTCTCCCTCACAAACCACTCGATCTTCTCCTAGATCGGGAGAAGCCATTACGGTAACATGCACAGAATCTTTGTCAACACATCCATAAGGATCTTCTACTTTTATGGTATAATAATTGCTTCCTACCCTTGGATGCTCCAGATTAGGACTTAATACATCTGCAAAATCCAAATCAACACCAAAATTCCAATTAATTTTTTCAAGCTCGCCCCCCTTATTTTCTGTTGTCAATTGGATTTTCCGGCATTCTCCAATAATTGTATCGTTAATTGTTTCCACGTCTGGATTCGGTGCCACATTTACATTCACATAATCGTGTGCGGAACATCCAAAACGATCAGTTACCATCACTTTCAAGCGCTGTGTTTTTCCCGGTCTAAATAATGGAGCCCGAACATTGGCGAAATCCAAGTTTGTTGAAGGTCCCCAATTGTAGCTATCCTCTGTACTCTGAGCACTCAAGAAAACCTCCTGACACACACCAATGTTCAAATTCCTCTTGTACGCCCGAACTGTAGGCATTGGATCTACCACAAGGGAGCGATATTCTGAACTTGCCGAGCACCCATTGTCATCGGTATATGTATAATTTATCATATACTCTCCAGGGCCTCTATCCATTTTAAACAATTTGGAAGGGATTCCATCGACCCGGTAAATTCCACCCTCAATATTGGCTCCAAACAATTCAAAAGAGGGAGCACATGCTCCGATTGTATCAAATTTGGCCAAATGAACATCCGGCAAAGGGAGTAGATTCACCGTTGAATCAATTTGAGCGTTACATCCACTTGTTACAGATTCCACTGTAAGGTGCAACCGCCCTTCATCCGCCTTATTCCAGTCAACCTCAAAAAAACGGGTGTCCTCCCCAGTAACAATACTTCCATTTTCTACAGTCCAATGATATTGGAGATCCAAATCAAACGGAGCCTGGTACAAGACTTTTTGGTCACTTTCACATAGTTCCATCCTCCCTAAAATACTGGAATTCGGATTTCGTTCAACCTTTATGGTCGCTTCATAAGAAAACAATTCCGTGCCACATGAAGAGGTAACCACACAGTCATAAACTCCGGAATCATCCGCTTTCGCCTTCTTAATATGAAAAACAGAATTAGTGGCCCCAGGAATCTCAATTTTATCCTTTCGCCATTGATAGGCAATATCTAAACCTGAAGCCTTCGTAACCAAATCATAGTCCGAATTCTCACATAACTCTTTACTCTTCGGTTGTGTAGTGATCTTCGATCGGGGAAATACTTCTAAGCTGGAAGGAACACTCGTCATCGAACTTCCACAGGAAGTGGAAATATCACAAGTATAACTGCCCGCATCATCCACTTCAACGGGACTGATAATCAAAACAGAATTGGTTTCTCCTGCTAAAAGCTCTCCTTCTTTTTTCCATTGATAAGCTAAATCATCTCCCTTAACAACCACCTCAAAACTTACCGATGGTTCAATTTCACATACAGACAAATCACCGGTTTGGCTTATAAAATCAGCTTTTGAACGTACATCCACTTCAGCTGTATTAACTACATTTCCACAGAATCCTACTGCAGTTACAGTATAGGTCCCCTCCTTACTCTCATCGACATGTTCCAAACTGAGTTCATTCGTTTTACAAGGCAAGGTGACCTTATTGTGTTTCCAACGGTAACTAACCTTAGCATCAACAACATCTATATTCAACAGCAAATCCTCATCCTCACAAATCTTTGTATCCTTAAAACCGTTCCGCAGTTGGGGAACTTTTTGGACCTCCAATTCGGAGGAAGACTTCAAATCATCGCAGTCCCCATGTATTTTACACATATAGGTACCTGATTTATCAGCCACCAAATCCTCAATATGTAACCGATTGGTTGTTTCAGGAAGCAACTTCCCATTATAGAACCACTCAAACCATAAATTATGCCCCAGGGCCGTTACTTCATAAACAACATCTTCTCCTTCACATTTCTTTTCGATATTGTTCAAAGGCTTATTCAATTCGGTATTCTCTTTCACCAATACTGTTGCAGAAGCTATATCATGCCCACAATGTCCGTTAACATTCATAACATAAACACCGGATTGATCCTTGGAAACATTATCCAATACAAGAGTATCATTATTCACCCCAAGAATTTTTCCATCCCGGGCCCATTCAAAAGTCAAATCATCACCAACAACCTTTGTTCCCAATATCAATTTTCCCCCTTCACATATATCCACTCCACCAAATCCTGAAACAATATCAAGGATTGGATGAACTTTAATATCTGCTTCTACAGTTATGGGGGAACCACATTTAGCTGACACCACACATTTGTAATGACCTTCATCCTTCAATTTTACAGAAGGTATTTTAATTCGATTCTGATCTCCAAAAACAGGAAGATCATCCTTGGTCCAGCTATAATGCAAGTCTGTCCCCTCAGCAAATACGGCCAATTCAACATCCTCTCCCACACAATAATCATCTTCATCAAAACTATTTATTATATGAATATTGGGATTCACTGTAACCTCCGTCGAACTGGTTTCCGTATTACAATACCCAATAACCTTTACCGAGTACCGGTCTCCATTCTCCAAATCTTTAGGGTATATTGAAAACTTGGCTTGATCTTTCCCCACAGGTTTATCTCCGCGATACCATTGATAAACTTTATCATCACCTTCCGCAACCACCTGTAGTTCCACATTCTCACCTTCACAAACATTCGGATCCTTTAGATCTGTAATTATTGATACAGGAGTTTTTAATGTCAATTGAGAGGAAGTAGTGACCATGTCACACATATTGGAAACTTCACATTTATACATCACTGCATCAGCACCTTTCGAAAGATTAAGCAGGGAGTATTTTCTTCCGGTTACCTTCGAATCCAAACCTCCGTCTTTGTACCATGTGTAAACCAAATCGCTTCCTTCTGCATCCACGATAAAATCATAATCATTCCCCTCACAAAGTGTTATATCAGTAAGAGAACCTGTTATTTTAGGATACTCTTTTACTTGAAAATCAATCGTACTCTGAGCAATCCCACATTTACCTTTCACGGTCACCAGGTAGGTACCAGCATCTGTCAAAGACAGCGGATCCACTGTATGGCTATTTACATCTCCCCAACCTGTTGGATTACCATTTTTAGTCCAAGAGTAACTCATTGGAGGGGTTCCTTTTGCTTCAACTTTAAATATTTTTTTCCCTCCTTCACATACAGGAGTATCACTAAGATGAGCTTCAATTGATGTCTCTTGATCCAATAGCAGGTGCACCGCCTTCGTTTGGGGCGTACCACAACCCGTAGAAGAGGAAACCTTACAGTAGTAGGTTTTCCCTGCATTTACAGGCGTCCCTTTCAACTCAAGAATTCTGTCTCCTCCTACTTTTTTGTGAGAACTATCAAACCATTCATAACTCAGGATACCATCTCCTTCTCCAACAACCTCAAATACCGCTTTATCGTCAGGACACACCGACTGATCTTTGGGATCGGAAACGGAATTATTTTTATTTACAGTAAGTGTTACAACCCGGGATGATAATGGTTTCAACAGTCCCTTAACGATACACTTGTATTGAGTTCCATTATCACGCAGAACCTCTGCAGAAGAAATTTTCATTTCACTCCTCCATAGCTGTGGAGGTCCATCTGATTCCTTTACCTGTATAGAAGGCATAATTGTGCCATCCATCTTTTCCCATTGAAAAGTCACATTTCCTTCGGCCTTACAAACAAAAACACATTCGTCACCATCACAAACGGCTTTCGATTCCGGTTCCTGTACAATGGCTGTAGCATCAACTGTTAGTACAGCATGAGCAGTCGTTTCGATACCGCAACCTGTAGAGCTTGTTACAACACAATGATATTTGTACCCATCATTGCCAACAACAGAAGCAGTAACATTTAAAGTTGAGTTGGTTTCTCCGGGCAATGGTTTATTTTCTTCGTACCACTGATACTGTAGAGTAGGTGCACCTTCGGCAATTACCGAAAAAATAGCCGTTTTTCCATCCGGAACTGTAATACTCGAAGGAGAACTTACAATACGAACATTCTTATTGACTTTTAACTTTGCGGAACTGGAAGTTACACTTTCACAAACCCCTGATCCCTTTACTATAGCGCGATAAGTGTTGCCATCATCCGTGATCCTGACTGGTGTCACCTCTAATTTATCATTAGTCTCCCCGCTCAATAGATTCATTCCTTCGTACCACTTATAGGTAAACGGACCTTTTCCTAATGCATCAACCGAAAAAATGGCTTTTCCATCTTCACAAACAACCTGATCAGCGGGTGGGGTATTAATTGTGGTTTTGGGATCTACAGAAAGAATCATAGATTCGGTTTCATCACCACATCCATAGGGGCTATAAACTCTACAGGTATAATTGGAACCATCACTTCCCAACGGAATATCCGTTATCTGCAGAGTATTTTGGTTAGAACCTTTCTTTACTCCATCCTTTTTCCATTCGTATTGCAAATCAGTTCCGGAAAAATCAACCCTCAATGTTTTATCCGCTCCTTCACAAATGGTTTCATCAATTAAGCCCGTAGTTTTGGATACATTCTCCCGTACCGAAACAAACGCTGTTGATTCATCATGATCGCAACGCCCGGTAACAATACACTTGTATCTTCCGGCATCATCAACCCCGACATTCTCGATGGTTAAAGAATTTGTTGTTTCCTTTAATTTTTCGGTTCCGTGCCACCACTCGAAAACAGGATCCTTAGCTTTTACTTTTACTGAATAAGTCAATTTACCTCCAACGCACACATCAATATCATCTAAACCATCTGTAATAACTGTTGTTGGATAAACAGTAAGATCAGCAGAGGAAACTTGATCTGCACCACAGGTTCCCTTCACCAAACATTCAACCTTATGACTTCCAATATCCCCCTCCTTTAGGCTTGGAATGGTAAAAATAGAAGAATTATTCCCCTGGTCTACTCCCCCTTTGGTCCAAGTGTAAGAACGGTTTGCACCCTCAGTTTCCACTGTAAAAGTAACCCCATTGCCTACACATCTCCATTCATCATCCAGAGGCTTTGTTATACGGGTATTTTTGTCAACGTCCAACCTGCCTGTCAAATCATCGGATCCACATACTCCAACAACCTCACATTTGTATAAGCCTGCATTGACCGTTGTAACATTATTCAAGGTAAAACCTGCCTTGGTCGATATTAGGATTTTATCCTTATACCACTTGTAAGTGTTGTTGTCTCCTTCCGCTGTAACAGACAGAGTAACATCATCATTCTCACAAGCCGAAAGCCCATTAAATCCGGCAGTAATTTTCGTTAAATCATTTACCGTTAATTGGGCCGATTCAGTATCACTATCACATGTACCCTTTACAGTAACAGTGTATTCTCCAGCCTGAGCTTTGGTCACTTCAGACAGATTCAAACTAGCTTGATTGCCCACGTTTACACCATTGAAACTCCAGCTATAATTCAAGTCTTCACCATCAGCCTTTACCAAGAAGGAAGCTGTCCCTCCCAAGCAAGTGTTGGGACTATCATGCGGTCCATCGGTAATTTTAGTAGTGGGAATTACATTTAGGGTTGTTTCCTTCCAATCGGATTCACAAACACCATCCACAACCACTTTTATTTTTCCTGCATCTGACACTTTTAGTCCTTCCAAAGAGATATTGGGTTGGTTAACGCCCTTATCCTTCCCCTGGTGTAACCAGGTATATTTCTTTATGGTTCCTCTGGTGGTTATTGCAAAATCAACCTTCCCACCTTCACAAGGAGACAATACAGGAAGTATATTGGTAATCCTGGTTTTTTCATGAACCGTTAATTGGGCTGCGGTACTGTTTTCCGAGCCGCAAGTACCAGACACGACACACTTATAGTTTCCAGCTTTGGCCAATTGAATATCATTTAAAACCAAAGCAGCCGAATTTGCACCGGGAATATCTTTATCATTATGTTGCCACTGATACACAATATCCTTTGCTTTGGCATCCACCTTAAAGGTATGGTTACCCCCAACACAAGCCGAATAATCCATTGGAGATTTATCAATTACTGTATTCTGATCTACATGAAGTGTTCGTATTGAACTTTGAGCCGTTCCGCAACGTGTACTACTACTTACAATACAATAAAAATTATCTCCATCATCCTCCATTCTGGAAGTAAAACTATATTGCTTTTTGTTTGCACCAGCAATGGGAGTCGTTCCACGAAACCACTGGTAATGAAGAGTACCCGATCCCGTTGCATCCACCTCCATCTGTACATCTTTATCCGAACAAATTGGATGTAATATTAAATCCTTGGTTAACTTAGTGTTTTCGTTTACAACCAGATTAACAGTATTACTTTCCAACTCATGGCAATCATCGGTAATCTTACATTTGTAAGTTCCGGCATCACCAATTACAGCGTTGAATCTGTATTCAGAACTAGTAGCTTTTGGTATGGGAACACCATTATGATACCACTGAAGATTTCTACTTCCATCATTGAGCTTTATGGAAAAAACAACCGGAGCACCAACACAAGCTGTTTTTGAAACTGGTTGCTTTTCGATTACAGGAGCCGGTTTCAGGTAAACATCTTTCTGTACATTATCCTGAAAACAATTATTTCGTATAGAGAATTGATAAACACCTTCATTCTCTGGAAGAAACGGTTCAATAGTAAGCTGGTTGCCTTTTACTATTATATTTCGAGCGTTAATTGCCTTCCCATCTTTTCTCCAACTCATAGTCGCATCGCCATCACCCCCCTTATTAACGACTGCTTCCAGCACTACCTTCTCGTTAAGACAGATCCTGCTCACATCAATCCTATCAATCTCAACCCTGGGAGTTACTTTCACCTTTATTGACCGAACAACCTCTATCATTGGAGAAAAAGAGATGTCATCCAGCGCAAAATCATTTCCATCTCCCTGTGTTAAAGTATTAACAAGAGAAATATTGGCCCTACGGGCATTACCTGAATTCCATAACACATAGAACTCATTCCACTTATTCATGGACAGGTGTTCACGTTCACCCAAATTTAACGGACCAAGAGGGTCCCCATTAATAGAAAAATCAAGGTTGGCAGGATTTCCCATTGTAAGATTCTTCCCCCAGGCAGAAAATGCATAAGTCGTATTGGCTTTTACAGAGATCCCATTATGAAACCAAACCCGGTCACCTGCATGCGTGGAACCATTTACCATAAACATATTTCCTTTCCCCGTAGTATGATCTCCTACAGACGAAAAATGATTGTGCTGATTCTTTGGATTCGGACCAATATGATAAGTCCCCTCACTCCATAAGGTCCTATGTTTGGGAGCTGTATTGATACGATCATAATCACTGCCATGAGCAGCCCAGTTGATATCACTTTGATTGGCCCCAAAATCTCCATTGGTGATCAACTCACCATTAAAATAGTAAGCCTTTAAAATGAAAGTGGTTGTTCTTTTCAGATTATGAACCCTTCTGTTTTTCTTCTCCGAAATTCTTTTCTCTGTTCCATCCTCCAAAACTTCGTACCATTCGTAGGCATAAGCTTTATCACTGGAACCTGTCGGTGATAGAACTATCGAACTCCCCTCACAAACAGGCCCCACAGGATTAATATCCAACCGAATCGTTGAGGACTCCGCCGGCAATAGTAATGGAGAGTAAAAAGGTTGAATCTCCTCTACACCTATTATATTTTCGTGCAAAGAACTTCGTCCTATATCATTCACACTTTCTCTGGCAAAACACAATCCAATTAGGGACAACACAGACAGGGTAAGAACAATCTTCCGGGTAAAATTAATCATTCAGATTTTGCGTTTATAGGTTATTTTCAATCCAATTCAGCCTCCGCTTTCTTCACATATTCACCTTCTGGAAACCAAAAAAACGATGAAAAGCATCCCGCAGAACTAAACCTTACAGCAACAAACTAAACAATAATTCAATTTAATCTCTGCTATCCCTAACTTTTAGGAAAGATTAATCCCGCAAGAAACTTATCAAAATATTCGCAAAACTAAATAATATAATTTATATTTCTTTCTTTAGACAAAGCAATTCTTACTCTGAAACGACTGAAAACAGAGCTTATCGGATCAAAACCACAGATCCTTTTCCTACCATTTCTCCGTTGACCATAGCAACCCATACGTAAGATCCACCAGGACATTTCTCACCATTATAGGTACCGTCCCATCCGCCAGCATATCCTATTTCGTGAGATTCGAATACCAGTGTACCCCAACGGTTGTAAATGTACAGACCAAAATCATCGGCAAAATTCACCTCCTTCAGGTAGAATCGGCTATTATCTTCGATTCCCTTGGGAATAAAGGCATTGGGCGCAGCAATACTCTTCTCCTTCACTTCCAGGAAAATGCTCTTTTCCGCCTCACAACCATTTTGATCCAGAACCGAAACACTGTAGGTGCCCTCCTGAGAGGCCTCGTAGGAACCCAGAATACTGCCATCCTGCCATAGGTATCCGTAAGGACCATAATTTCCATCCAGCTTCGGATCCAAATGAATTCGTTGCCCCTCGTAAATAAATGTGTCGCGCATATTTATTTGAGGTGTAGGATAGATTACAAATCTCTGCTCATCTCCACAACCATATTGATCCTCTACCCGCAACCGGTACTCCCCGGGAGCCTCCAGTTTACGAACGGTCTCACTATAACCATCGGTCCAAAAAATGTCTGAAAGACCGCTAATGTCTACAGGAATGATTTCCCCCTCACAAGCAAATTGATCGCTGCCCAGACTTTGCTGCTCATCGGTATGAACCTTCACTTCATCTTCCGCCTCGCAACCATAAGCATCCACCACTCTAACTTTATAGGTTACATCTCCAACTATCGGCGTCTCAAGTATAGGACTAACTAAATTATCCCGACTCAATCCATTGCCAGGTGTCCATAGAGTCGTCAGTTTTTCTCCCTCTGCTTGGGTGGTCAGTTCAATATGCTTGCACTGACCAATAGTGGTATCTGCAATGGTCTTCACCTTGGGAGCAGGGGCCATCGTAATATTCACGTAATCCTGTCCCTGACAGCCGTACTCGTCCAATACCTTCACCTGGAATCGTTGGGTTGTACCTGGCTCCAGGTTCGAGGCATCCAACTGATCTGTTGGGGAGCTCCATTCCATATTGCTTTGATCGGATTCAGCCCTTAGGCGTACAGTCTGACAGGATCCTATGGTACGATCCGCCATGGCTTTAACCTGAGGTTGAGGTGCTACTTTAATAGCAGTAACTGGGGAAGTTCCGGAACATCCGTTGGCATCGGTATAAGTATATTTTACAGCATAAGTCCCGGGGCCTTCAGCGGGATCAAAATCACGACGTGGTTGGTCCTCTATCCAATAGATTCCTCCCTCAGGAAGTCCTCCCTGGAGAGCAAATTCAGGATTACAGATCCCACGGGGTGCAAATTCTCTCAAGGAAACATCCGGCAAAGGGAATAAAGTAACCAGGGAGTCCACTTGATTTCGGCAACCGGAACCAGGTGCCAAAATAGTCAAATGAAGACTGCCCTTCTCAATGTCTTCCCAAGTTACATTGAATCTCCGTGGGTTCTCATTGCCCAAGGAGTTCCCTCCTGTAATTTCCCAATCAAATTCGTAATCCGAAATATCAGAGGTCATGTAAACCACTCTTTCTTCGCCAGCACAAAGCTCCATTCGTCCATAAATCGGAGCAACAGGAAGGGCTTCCACATTCAATGCCATGGGAGTAGAATATAGAGGTTCGGAACAATCGGCACTTATTACACAATCATAAAAACCAATATCCTCTATGGAAGCAATGGGAATGGAATACTCAGCAGCAGTTGCTCCCGGAATATTCACACCTCCTTTACGCCATTGATAACCCAAATTCACTCCACTGGCCTCAACCTTGAAATTTACTGGCTCACCAAGACAAACAGCTAAATCCTTAGATTGGTCATCTATTCTGGACAGAGGAATAACATTCAACTCGGCGACATCGCTCAGTTGGTCGTCAGCACAGAAGGAGGTCACTACACAATCGTACCTACCGGCATCCTCCAAACCAACACCTGAAATACTTAGTACGGGATGGATCTCCCCTTCAATGATCTCACCATCTTTTCGCCATTGCAGCTGCACATCATCACCATCAACTTGGATGTAGAAACTAACCAGTTTGGTATTTTCACAAACAGTGGTCCCCTTTGGCTGAATCTGAATCTTTGTTTTCTTCTTCACATCCACAAAAGCCCTAGAATCTACCTTACCACAAACACTCGTAACCCGACAAATGTAATTTCCCTCATCAGTCAAGTTTATTGGGGTAAACTCCAGCAAACTACTATTTTCCCCAATTGCAGCCCCATCCTTTTCCCAAAAATAATTCAGATCTGATCCATCCACATCCATCTGCAACTGCAGAGGCTCCCCGTCACAAATCTCCAGATCCTCAATCCCTTTATTCAATCTGATAAGTGGGTTTACAGTCACCTGCACTGTCTCCACAAAAGGATCACTAATGCAAGTGCCATCCACTAAACACTTGTATAAACCAGAATTGGACTGAGTTACTGAGTTGACCTGCAGTTCCGATGTAGTCTCCTTCAATAGTTTCTCATTCCTGTACCATTCGTAAGTCAGGTTTTCTCCCTTTGCAGTCAATCGAAGATTCAGCTGTTGCCCCACGCAAAGATTCTGAGGATCTCCCAACCCCTCCTCTATGAAAGGTACAGGTTTTACCCGCAAAGTTGTCGAAGCGTAACGATTGCCACAAACACCTTTCACAGCACAGGCATAGACTCCTGCCTGATCTGCCTTAATACTACCCAAATCCAGACTGGCAGCATCATTGTCCAAATCCTTTCCATCCAGTGTCCAGATGTATTTATCGACCTTTCCCTCCAGCTTAATGACAAATTCCACCTCCTCGCCTTCGCATACATCCTTGGGAGGCAAGGCTTCCAATAAACGTGTGGTTTGATTTACATAAAGGGTAGCTTTCGAGACAACAGGTCCATCAGAACACAGTCCGTTTACTTTGCAACTGTATTCAACAGGCTCTCCAAATTCGGCCTTCGCAATGTTCAACACACTTTTCCCATCAAAAGCACTTAAATCCTCGCCTTTGTCATTGCTCCACTCATAATCCAGTCCCTCTCCTGTAGCAAAAACCTGAAATTTAGCAGATACCCCCTCACAAACAGTAAAATCCTGTAACCCTTTTGTCATATCAAACAAGGGTATCATTTGCACTTCACGCTTTGCAGTCACCGACCCACAAGCTCCGGTAACCGTACAAGTATAAATCCCTGCTCCAGCTTCATCAAGAGCTGGAATAGAATGGGTCGATTCCGTTCCCACCTCTGTTCCTTCAAAACTCCAGGAATAGTGCAGGTTTTCTCCTTTCGCATTTACGGTAAGAACAACCGGTCCATTCTCACAGAAAGTCAGCACTTCATCCAAAACAGCAACACTAGTGGGATCTTTTAAACGAATCTTCGTTAAATATTCTACAGGATCGCAAACACCATTGGCAACCTCACACCTGTAATCTCCTACCTGATCCGGTCCAATATCTTTCAAGCTCAACAAAGGACCTGTTTCTTTAAGCTTCTCGGTGCCATGGTACCAGGTGTAAGTAGGATTGCTTCCCGCAACACTTACCTGTAGATCCAAATTCTCCCCCTCACAAACAGGGTACTCAGCATCCCAATTATTATTCTTGGTCAATGGAACAAGAATACCCACAGCAGCCTGGCTGTCATCCGATCCACACTTTCCGATCACTGTAACCTGATAGACTCCGGCATCCGCCAGATCATCCCCATCAATAGAATACGAAGATGGATCCGGGTCCGCAACCAGAGGAGCACCATCTTTTGTCCAGGTATAATGAACCGGAGCTGAGGTCTCATAATCAGCCACAACACTTAATTTCACACCTGTTCCAAGACAGATCTCAACAGGATCGAGAGGTGTTGTTATTTTTGTTGGCGTATAGTAAGCAATTTTAGCTTCTTTCGAATCAGGTTCACAAGCTCCCGAAACCGTACATTTATAAGTTCCTTCCAATGCATTTCCCTCATTCAAAACCAATGTGGCTCCAACAGCAACAGGGTTCCCCTCGTGATACCATTCGTAAGTCAAATCCCCACTGCCTTTAGCCTTAGCTATAAAAGTAACCTCCTCATTTGAACAGATGGATAAGTTCCCAACAGGAGCACCGTCTATGTTAGTAATAGCTTCAAGAGTAACATTCTCCTTAACGGTTAATGTAGCACTTCCGGAATCTTCTGATCCGGCAGCCCCCTCACCCGTTACCACACACATAAACTGGTAGCCACTCATAGAAGGAGTAACTGCTTTAACAGTCAATTCTTCCATATCTACCCCTTCAAAAGTGCCATCATTGGTAAGATCTTCCCAGGAATCAACTGCCGTTCTCTTGATTTTCCATTGATACGAGGGAGAAGTACCCGCAGCCGCAACACTAAAATGGGCATCCAATCCCTCACAAATGTCCATCGGTTGTGGCTGACGCTGAATCTTGGTCAATTCGTCCACGATCAATTTGGCAGGATCACTTGTAGCCTGTCCACACTTCTCACTTACAACCACACAACGGTATTCCATTTCATTCAAAGACAAATCGATATCTTTCACTATCAGTTTGGCCGTTTTCGAACCGGAATAGGTAGCATCATCACTCAAAGGGGTCCAAGCGACTTCAAGAGGACCTTTGCATTCCCACTGGTAGGTCAAGGCGGGAGCTCCTATGGCATCCACAATAAATTCAGCATCCGAATTTTGCGCCAAACGAAGGAGGGGTTGAGGATGCTTGCTAAACCAAACATTTCTGGTTATGGTTAGAGAAGCCGGTTTGGAAAATGCGTGCTCACAGGCCTCTCCAAATATCTCGCAGTAGTAATTCTTTCCATTATCATTGTCAAAATCCGGCCAAAACCGGTACTCGTTCGAATTGCCGCCCACTTTCACTCCATCAGCATACCACTGGTAGGTTTTGGCTCCAAATACATCTCCTCCTTCAGCTGTAAAAACCGCTTCTTCCAACTCACAGATGTCCACAGGTTCCGGATCCAACTTCACCTCTGCATTGGGATGAACCGTAACATTGCTTTCAAATAACTGATCCCCACAATTATACTTCGTAGTAACCTGGCAGGTGTATTTCCCTGCATCATCCAAACTTACATTCTCAACAGTATACTCCTTCAAAAGGTCGCCAAGCGGTGCATCATTCTTTTCCCAGGCAAATTCCAGATCGCCCCCTTCTACATCCAGTTTCAGATCCAGCTTCTCATTTTCACAAAGCTCGATATCATCTAAAGGAGTTCCTACCGTAAGACGTTTCTTAATATCTATGGTAGCAGAAGTAGAAATCTCTGAACACTGGGAGCTTTTTATATTTACGGTATAAACCCCTTCCATGGCCTCGGTAGAGTTCCCCAAATCAAGTCTTGAACCGGCATCAGTTGCAATAGGAATACCATTCCGTATCCAATCAAAACTCAATTCGTAACCTTCGGCATCCACCTCCAACACCAAAGGATTATTTTCACACACAACCTGATCGGGAAAACCATTAATCCCAATTTTAGAAGCCGGGTGAACAGTTACCTGTGCCTCGGTGGAATCTACCTTACATTCTCCAATTACTCGAACCTTGTAGGTATAAGTTCCCGTATCATCCTCATCCAGGACAGGAATGTGAAGAACAGGTTTATCCCTGAATTCTTCCAATGGTTTCCCATTTCGCATCCAGACATATTGCATATTCACACCTGTGGCTTTTATCTCCATGATTAATTCATCTCCAACACATTTTTCAACAGGTTCCAGTTTTTTTGTCACCGAGGTTATCTCATAAACATCCAATTGAGCCTGAAAGGGCTGCTCCCCACAAACACTTTGCGTAACGCATTTGTAAATTCCCTCGTGATCCTTAGTTAATTTATCTATATGACAAGTTGCAGCTGTTTCACCATCTAATTTATGTTCGCCGCTCTTATCAATTCTATACCATTGGTAAGAAAAAGTCCCAACCGTTTCAATGGTAAAATCAAAAGGATCTCCAACACAACCATGGGTGTTTTCTATACCTTTCAGAACATCGGCTACCATCAGGTTTGCCTCTACCGTTAGGGATCCACAGGGACCATTTACTTCGCAGCGGTAGGTGCCAGCATCTGCTAACGTTACATTCGAAAGCTGCAGTTCTGATGTGGTGGCACCTCCAATAATAGCATCTCCATGGTACCACTGGAAGCCTGTTCCGTTGGATAGTACCTGGAAGCTTACCCTATCTCCGGCACAAACCTCCTGATCTGAAGGAGGAGTAGCTGTCAAATCAGGATGTTTTTCCAGAACAATCGATTCCTGATCGGAACCACACTGATTTTTCATTTCCAGTACCCAACGCCCAAAATCAACTTCGGAAAGAGGATCTAAATTGAGCGCCGGAGATAGGCTGACCTTCTCCGCCACTCCATTCCTCCAAACATACTGGGCTTGAGTCTTATTGGAGGTAGCCGAAAGATCCACTCCTTGCCCCAGGCAATAGGGGCCAACAGGAGCAGCTACAATCGCAGAGGTTACATCCGGTTTCAACAGAACCATCAGGTTGGCCTCAAACTCTAAAGGACCACAACCATTATCCACAACCACTGTATAGGTTCCTGTATCATCCGTATCCACATCATTAACAACCAGACGGGCATTGGTTTGCTTTTCCAGGGGGATTCCATTGAGAGACCATTGATAGGAGAAATCATTCTTGTTTCCGTTCATTTGGATTTCAGTTACAAAACTCTCCCCACGACACAGCACATCATCTTCCGGCTCCACTTTTACTTTGCCAACCTGCTTTACATGGAAAGGTTTATCGATAGGGAACGATATCGGATCGCAAACTCCATCACCTGAGACCACCACACGGAAGGGAGCTCCGTTATCCTCCATGGCAGCTGTGAATTTAAACTCAGGGATATCTGTTTGTCCCAATTCCTCTGTCCCCTTGTACCAGGTATAGTGATACTTGCCATCTCCTTTTAATTTCAGACTTAAAGTAGCCTCCAAACCACTACACGTAGTCTCCGCATGCAGAGGAATCTCTATTTCAGGCAAATTTTGCACATGGAGATGGGCTTCCCAGGAAACAGGATCACAACCTCCACTTACCAAGCAGGAGATGGTCACATCACCATCATCATGCTGAGTAGTATAGGTGTAGCTCTTTCCCACAAATCCAACCTGGTCAACCCCATTTCGCTGCCACTGAATTTGCTTGTAGCCGCCGGAAATATCCAGGTCAAAGGGTATGGCTTTTCCCTCGCAAACGGTTTGGTTCACTTCAGGGGTGACAATGTGAACCGGTGTATCCATTATCAACTTGGTTGGAAGAGTCACTTCATCATGGCCACACTCCGAGACACCTACAATATGACAGGTGTAATCCCCCTGATTCGTTTCTGTAGCGTTCGTAAAACTCAGTACAGGACCATTGATTCCCGTAACATTGCCTTCAAGAATTTCTTTCCCTTTCCTCATCCATTGGTAGGTAAACAGATCTTCATCACCATTGGATACATCCAGACTAAAACTCTGTCCGGCACAGTAATGAGTAGATTCTTCCAGGGGAGAATATTTAACTTTGGGAACAACAGAAATGGTATACTCTGCTTCCCCTTTTACAGCCCGAACAAAGGAAATATCATCCAAAGCAAAAACCCCTGAATGAGTCGTATTAAGATTTACAATTTCTAATACTGCTGTAGGAGCAGCTCCCGAATTCCACATTGTCAATTCGTTCTGCCATTGGTCCATATCATTCAAATGGAAAGGTTTTCCCTGTGGCTCTCCATTAATATAAAATTGTAATAACTCATCACTTCCGGACATAATCTGTCTCCCCCATAATGAAAAGATATAATTCTCATTAGGGTCCACCGGCACCTCCCATTTCCAGACAACATCCTTTGTAGTAGTCCCGTAAACAATCATCATATTCCCATATTTTGAGGTATGATCTACAATATCGCTAAAAGAATTGTTATGGATCTGAGTTTTATTATCTACATAGTACTTTCCTCCATTATCCAAGCTATACTCTATAGAATAGGAATCTCCCGTATAAAAGAACAGATGGTTTTGCTCAAAATCTCCATTCAGTAATGTCTCCTGATTGACATCTCGATAGTAGGCTTTCAACAGGTACGTATTGGTTTTTTCAGGAGTCGTACTCAAATAGGAATTTTCAGATATCAATTCCCCTGTCGCTTTATCATACCAACGGTAGACTGACGCCTCATCTCCCACATTCCGAAGAACTACAGCACCATCAAAATCTTCACAAACCACAGAAACATCTCCGTCTGGTTTCACACCCACATTCGGCACGATAGGAGAAATGGTTTTGGTAAAACCTGAATAGTAACCAGCCGCCCCAACAGCAGTACTTTGAGTTACCAATGCAACTGTTATTGCTTTGTCTGACACGATATTTACATCCCCCGTTTGACCGGAAACAGAATAGCAAACCCAATCCGGCTTGCCTGCAACCGTTTTGCCCCCTCCCAAAGGAACCAACGAATTGTTCAGATACACATTTGCACCATACTGTGCCAAAATGGTAATAACTCCATTTCCCAATTGGTCCACCTGGGGAATATCAACTTCCCGTATCCCGGAGGTACTTAATGGAGGAATAAAATTCATACCAACCGTTGCATATTTATACTTCGTACTTACATTAGATCCCGAAATCGTCTGATATGCATAAACACGCTTACTGGTTTTAACGAACATTGTCCCATTGGACGAAAACTTACTGGTTTCTATAGGATAATATTCACCAGCATTCAAAGTCCTAGATTGTTTTACGCCATTCACAAAAATCTCTGTTCCATCCTCTGTGGCAACAATTATAGGCCGCTCGGTTTGTGAGTTCCCTTTTCCCCTTATTAAGATATATTCGGTTCCAACCGAAGCTTCGGGCACAATCTGATCCATCCCAATATCTTGTGCATTGTAACTAACATCTGCACTTGCTGTCCATGATCCGCTATTAACAGCAATTGGTTTATCCGAAGTGATCTTTGTACCATTCAATTCATTCACCGTAGTACTGGTCAAATGTTCGAAATTTGTTGCTATCACATAACTTTCGCCAGCATTTAACACTTTGGTGATATTTCCCCCGACAGCTTTTCGCTCCTTACTTTTCGAAGTTATAACTCCCGTCTTGATTTCAGAAAAGGTAACGGATGTATTATCCTCTGTTGCCATCACCGAAATAAAATGGCTCCTGTTTTCATCGTAAGGACCCGTTTTACTATATATGTGACCTGAACGAAACAAAGTACCAAGAGCTGATTGTCCCTTTGAGGTTAAGGAGAAACCATGAACTGACGTCCGATGCCTTATATTAACATAGAAAGGTTTGTCTGAAGAAAAAATCAACCCCTGATCAGCCAATTTTGTATTCAACTGGCTGTAATCAATTACACCATGAGGATATCTTATCACCCGATCGCGACTGCTATTATAAACGGCAGCCCCCAACAGATATACTATGGGTTTGGTTCTGGAAACAGTAACCCGGTCAATTTCGATACCATTTCCTCTTTGGATCAATATTTCTATCGGTTCTGTAGAGGGAGTCGTTATCACTGCCCAATGCTTTCCCACATTATAGTAACTGTCCGTCCCCGCATAACAGGGAGGAATGTAGTGTTTGGTGTCCAATTGAGCAAAGACATTATTCCCATTCAACAGTAAAATCCCAAAAAAACAAATTGATTTCAATAAAAAACCGAGAATTTTCTTTCTACTTTCTGTATCCATTTTACAAATCCTAATATGATCATTAGCACTAACAGAAGCTCTATCAATAAATTGAAAACCAGAACCTCCATTCAAAGGCGCCCAAGAAATTTACATAAAAATCAATGAAATATCCAATCTCTACACGATATTTTCCATAAAAAATAGAGACTAGAATAGTGGGCTTCTACTATATTTATTCCATTTTAAAGAAAAAGGTAACCCTGGAAAGGAGGTTAATTAAGCATTTTCAGAACAACCAACATAACATACAAAACAACCAACTGATAAGGAATAATTTAGTTTAATAATTTATAAACAAAAAAGGCAACTCCACAGAGTTGCCTTTTTTATTGAATTTTATTTATGTCTTATTCTGCCATAACAGCTTCAACTTCCTCCACAGAAACAGGAATTCGCTTGCCAATTAGTCGACTTCCATTTTCGGTTACCAAAACATCATCTTCTAAACGAATACCACCAAAATCACGGTACTCATTCACCTTATCGTAATTGATAAACTCACTGTGTAAGCCTTCTTTTTCCCATTTGTCAATCAAGGCAGGAATGAAATAAATTCCAGGTTCGTTGGTCAATACAAAACCAGGTTGCAATCTTCTTCCCAGACGAAGATAGGCTGTCCCGAACTGATCAATACGTTGAACTTCATCATCATACCCAACATAGTTCTCACCTATATCTTCCATATCATGAACATCAAGCCCCATCATATGTCCCAAACCATGTGGCATAAACAATGCATGAGCACCTGCTTTAACGGCCTGCTCCACATCACCTTTCATCAAGCTCAATTCTTTAAGCCCGGCAGCCAAAACTTTACACACTTCCAGGTGAATACTTTGATAAGTCACTCCGGGACGAATCAACTCATTTCCTTTATTGATTCCTGCCAAAACAACTTCATAAACCTCTTTCTGCTTTTGAGAGAACTTACCGCCTACTGGAATCGTACGAGTATTATCAGAAGCATAATGTGTGTCGGTTTCCGCCCCACAATCCACTAACAGTAAATCTCCGGCTTTCAACTGATTGCCATGATAATGATTGTGCAACGTCTCACCTCGCTTGGAAACAATAGCCGGGAAAGAAAGCATACCACCGGCACGCAAAGAAATAGCTTCAACTTCGCCAGCAATTTCTCTTTCGTACACACCATCTTTTGCCATCTTCATTGCGGCCACATGCATCTGGTATCCAACTTCTGCAGCTCGCTCCAATTCCTTAATTTCGTATTCGTCTTTTACAGAGCGCAGTTCCACTACAGCCTTAATCAATTCCTCAGAAACATAATCCTTTAGTTTAGCAATTCTATGACCGAGTAGATCCTCCAACAAAATCTTGTTTTCGGCACGGTACGGAGGCAAAAAGTGGATTTTACGACCGGCCTGTATCGCCTCGTTCAACAATGAACGAATCTCATCAAAAGGAGCAGTATTTTCAATTCCAACTTCTTTTGCCTGATCTTTCACCGAAGGTTGAGGTCCCATCCAAATAATGTCATCAATATCAACATCATTCCCAAAAATGAAATCCTTACCATTGTCAACGTCAAGAACTCCGGCAAAACCAGGGTGATCGAGACCAAAAAAATACAAGAATGTACTGTCCTGACGATAGTGATAAATATTGGCAGGTGCATTCATAGGAGAATCAGGATTTCCCATAATCAAAACCAAACCATTACTCATGATTTCTCTAAGACGATTCCGTCTTTTTATATAAACTTCTTTTGGAAACATTGTATTACTATTTTAATGAGTGTAATTTATTATTTAAGGAACCGAAAGATACAAAATTCAAGTTACAAAGCTGAATTACACTTTTACTATTTTCGAAGGTTATATAAAATGAAAATATCCGGACAAATCTTTTTTAAGATCGCAATTCAACCAATTTCCTATTCATCCAGCTGGTTAACCGAATCATTTCCCCCCACATGGAATTGCCTTCACCTCTCCAAAACAAAAGTAGGGTCACTGAAATAAATCAGTCACCCTACTTCTCAAATATCTTAATGCTACTATTAAAGCTTAATTTCCCGATCAACAGTTTGCTCCAGTGAAATAAACGTTTCGGTTTTGGCAATTCCGGGAATATTCTGCAATGTATTAATCAACACATCCATAAGATGCTGATTATCCCTGCAAAGCATTTTCACCAGAAAAGTAAAGTTACCAGTTGTAAAATGGCATTCTACAATTTCAGGAATCGCCTTTATCTCTTTCACCACAGATTTGTATTGGTGTGCATGGTCCAGAAAGATTCCAATAAAGGCACATACTTCATAGCCTAAGGCTTGAGGCTTTACAATAAACCGGGATCCATCAATCACCCCTGCATCCTCCAACTTCTTCACGCGCTGATGAATAGCTGCTCCCGAGATTCCACACTCCCTTGCTATTTCAAGGAAAGGCATCCGTGCATTCTTAATCAGATAGGACAAAATCTTCTGGTCCACCTCATCAATTTGTAGCCTCATTTGATTATCTTTTAAACTTTTACTACTCATCGGGATTTCAATTTTTACGTGACGGCACATCTAACAGCCCGACCCCATTACGAATTATAATTATATAAGCAAAATAAATAATAAATTATAACCAAACCAACATTCTCAGTTAAAACTTATCAAATTTAGAACGATTTCATAGAAAGAATCACCTAAATGTTCGCAAGTTATCATTTTCTTCTATTTCACCCCCTTATTTACATTTTATCTGGAGAAAAAAATTAATTCTGTAATCAAGCTGTCCCACAAAAACTCCCTTCAAAACCATAAGTTCTGTGCCTATAAACAAAGCTTATTTCATATAAATGGTTTATTTTTGCATACCATTCAATTAAAGGAAAAAGGAATGAACCAGATAAAACCCATAATGTTTGTTGGTACCGGATCGGATGTTGGAAAAAGCATCGTTAATGCCGGTTTTTGCAGAATTTTTAAGCAGGATGGTTACCACCCAGCCCCTTTTAAGGCTCAAAACATGTCTCTCAATAGTTTTGCAACTCCCGAAGGATATGAAATTGGGCGTGCGCAAGCTGTTCAGGCAGAAGCATGTGGAATTCCCTGCCATACAGACATGAATCCCATTCTCCTGAAACCCACTAACGATAAATCCTCCCAGGTTGTCCTCAACGGAAAACCTGTGGGTACCCAGTCGGCGGTTGATTATTTCATGGGCAACAACAAGCAAGCCCTCTTTCAGGAAGCCTGTCAGGCTTTCGAAAGATTGAATCAAAAATATTCTCCCGTGGTGATGGAAGGAGCTGGTAGTATTTCCGAATTGAATCTGAAGGATCGTGATATCACTAATATGAGAATGGCAATAGAAGCAGATGCAGCCACCTACCTAATATCCGATATTGATCGCGGAGGTGTATTTGCCAGTGTGTATGGAAGTATACAGCTACTCGATCCACAAGAGCGCAAACAAATCAAGGGGATCCTAATCAATAAGTTCCGAGGAGACATAAAACTATTTGAAGAAGGAAAAAAAATCCTCGAAGAACTTACCGGTGTTCCTGTCATTGGGGTACTTCCCTATTTCAGGGATATCCACATCGAAGAGGAAGATTCCGTAAGTCTGGAATCCAAATTTTCCCATTCGGTTAAGGGAAAGATTAACATTGCTGTAATTCGATTACCTCGAATGGCCAACTTCACCGATTTCAATGTACTGGAACATGACCCAAGGGTTCACCTATTCTACACCAACAATATCAAAGAAATTGAGAATGCCGATTTGATTATTCTTCCCGGTAGTAAAAACACCATTTCAGATCTAATCGAACTACACAACAACGGCATTTCAAAAGCTATTGTTCAAGCTCAAAAAGCGGGAAAAACCGTAATCGGAATCTGTGGTGGCTACCAGATGATGGGGCAAATAATTGAAGACCCACATGGAGTGGAAGGCCCTATTAAATCGGTAGCAGGTTTAGGCTTACTCCCTGTTTCCACTATTCTTGAAGAGGAAAAAGTTACCGATCAGTGTCGCTTCAAATACAAGGATTATCCGGAATGGTGCGAAGGTTATGAGATTCACATGGGCTCCACACAATACATTGACGAAAGTAAACCTCTAAACATACTTGAAAACGGGAAAGCAGACGGCTATAATCTGAATGAGCATTGCTGGGGAAGCTACATCCATGGCATTCTGGACAATCCTGTCGTGGTAAATGAACTTCTAAAAGATTTGCATACGGAAGAAAACCATGAATTCGATTACAAAAGCTTCAAGGAGGAGCAGTATGATAAATTGGCTGATTTGATTCGTCAAAATGTGAATATGGACTTGATCTACCAGCATCTGAAAGAATAGAATCAACTGGTTACGGAAAATTGGAGAGGAGGATGAATTCAAATCGATATATCATTACGGGGGGACCCGGATCAGGAAAGTCCACCCTGTTGGAAGCTTTAAGAGAAGATGGATTTCGCTGTTTTGAAGAGATTTCCCGAAACGTCATTCGGGAACAGCATGCAATAGGTGGAGATAAAGTTCCCTGGCAAAACCTGGGCGACTTTGCCGAAATATGTTATGAACGAATGAGTGCTCAATTGGAAGACTGTCCGCCTGATAATTATTGTTTCTACGACAGAGGTTTGCCTGACATCATTGCCTATGTAAAACGAGGCGGTCTTAAAGTGCCTAAAAAATATTACCAAAGAAGCACCGATTACAACACAACTGTCTTTATTGCTCCCCCGTGGAAGGAGATTTTCATCAACGATAGTGAACGCCCCGAAAGCTTTGAGGATTCAAAGGAGATCTTCAAGTTCTTACGATCCACTTACGAGGCACTGAATTTCGACATCGTACTTCTTCCCAAAGTACCAGTAGAAGAACGGGTAGAATTTATCCGTCAACAAATTGGAATTACTGAGAAAGAAGAGAATCGGTAAGAGCTCTGTGCACAGCCTGGGCCAATAGTTCCCCAAACAAGACATGCTTTCCGCAGTAAATGACTTCGGGGCCCTCCCCACAAACCACTGCAGTTGAATCGGTTCCCGTGCCGGTTGCCAGCAAGCCGCTAACCGGACTTTTCACCTTTAGATCCTGCAGTGCTGCTGCTTTGGCCTCCGTAGCCATCATAATGCACTCCACCAGGGCTGCATCACTCAAAAACGCATTGGTCAGAATCAGCATATTAATGGTCCCTGTTTTTGCACAAACCTCATCAATGTATCGATAATCAGCCATATCTCCGGCTCTTCGCGCATTGGAAACTCCCGCCGTCAGGAAAACTTCAATCCACACACCCTGTGCCTCGCGCCGAACGCGCCGGAAAGAATCCATATTAGCAGCCGTCATCATGCCTACGCAAAATCCCGACCATCCATTACTTTCAGCAATACGTTCAACTGTAACTACAGGAGGTTCAAAATCAGTTTTTTCTCCATTAAAATTGGCATCGACCCTGCAGTTTATAAAATGATTCGCCCATTGCCCACCCCCGTTCAAAATGGCTGAACTCATCATCCGAACAGGCTTTGGGAAACCAACATGAAACAATTCCTTCGTAATATTCAATTCAAATTCCATCCTGTCAATCGACTCCTTCAACTCCATATTCATTAAATGCCATTCCTACTGCCTGATGATATTTGTCAATAGAATTGGCTTTCTTCACACCTTTAAACACCTTTCGGGAATTCGAAAAATGATTTGAAAAATACTCCCAAAAGGGCTTTAACTTCATCAACAATTGAGCATCACCATTCAAATACCCTGCATACAAGGAATACACCTTGTCATGAAATGCCATCAAAATTTTTAAGCGACTCTCTTCATCCGGCAAATTGTTCCCTCTCATCTTTAGGGGCAACCACAAATCTTCGAGTATCCCACGTCCAACCATCCAGTGAGTAACAGATGGAAAACGTTCATTTAACCGGTAAAAATCGTCAGCACTGCAAATGTCTCCATTGTATGCAACCGGATGTTTGGATAATTCCAGAATCTCTTCAAATCGATCCAGGTTTACACTCCCTTTGTACAGTTGCTTTCCAAATCTTGGATGCACAATAATCTCATCCAAAGGAAACTGATTAAGAACTTTAATTACTTCCGTAAAATCCTCATCATTCTCATACCCCAAACGCATTTTCACAGAAAAAGAGATGGGAAAGCGATCCAGATTCTCCTCCAACATACTTTGGATCCGATCCGGAAATGGAAGAAGTCCTGAACCTCTACCTTTGCGAGCCACCATCGGATAGGGACAACCTAAATTCAGGTTCACTTTTTGATAACCCAAGCCATACAAATACGTCACCAATTGTTCTAACTCATGGCCATTCCCACCCAATACCTGGGGAATCAAATTCTTACTCCGTTCTTCAAAAGGTTCAACTTCCCTTCGGTGAGAAGTTTTTAGACTACCATCATTTTGAAGCACAAGATAAGGGCTGTAGAATTCATCTACAGCCCCAATATATTTTGCATACGCCTCTCGGAAAACCCAGTCGGTATACCCTTGAAGCGGCGCTAATGAAATTCCATTCTTCATCTTCCCTATCGTCCAAAACTTAATACCCCCAGAAGCTGCTTGCGCTGACGGTAGTAATTCAATCCATCCTCTGTGGCAATACTCCTTACGAAACTATCAATCATATTATCGAAAATAGTTCCGAATTTAAAACGTTCCGGAGGGTACAACTCCGGATTATGAATATCCTCCAGTTTGGAAAGATACATACGTCCAACCATCTCACTACTCAAATCGTCACGATACATCCCCTGAGAAATCCCTTTTTCCAGATTGATTTTAATCTTATCAAAGATAAAACTCATGCGCTGATCCAAGTGCTTTCGGTAGATTTCCGGAAAATATTGCTCCAGTTCCATAGTAATGGAAGGAGAAATATTATAAAAACGATCATTCAGCTCCTGGCTTACAATAAAAAGAATATCAATGGCATTTTGTCCTTCGAAATTGTACTGTAGGAAAATCTCTTCGAAACAAGTTCTTTCATACTCCAAAAGCTTGTCCACAAGTTCCTCTACCGAACCGAAAAACCGGGAAACTTCCTCTGATGAAATACCGAAATCGTTAAATTTCTCCATGGAAATATCATTCAAACCATGCTTGTTTAGATATTCCCTTACTTTCTCCAAAATGGCAACAAAATCCTTTTCCATATTCCTTCAACTATTTTAATAATGCTTCTTATCGAAAATCGGGGCTCAAGATAATCATAAAATCTCCTAGATTCGCAAGAAAGCGATTTTATCCTGAAATGCACTACAAATATAAAGTTACAAAGCTTTTCCCAATCTGCCTTAAAATGCATGAATTTTATCAAGAATTATTTTAAATAAATTATTCCTCTTAGCTTTACCCATACTAAAGCAAAAAATGAGAAAAATATATACACGTAAAGGAGACTATGGAGAAACCAAACTTTCAGGAGTATACAGGGTGCCTAAGGATTCGGCGAAAATAGAATGCAAGGGTGAAATTGATGAAACCAACTCTACAATAGGATTGCTAAGAGTAAAACTGGGCGAAGGCCATGAGTGGCAACCGAACCCAAATTCGAAGAGCAGAACGTAGGCTGGTAACTATTATTCGTGAAGAACCAATTGAGGAATTCGTAACAGCCTATATTAATCGATTATCTGACCTATTTTTATCCTGGCCAGAGCAGAAATGAGTAAGAACAAGGTAAACGAAGAAATCTGGCGCTCGTTCCGGAAAAAAAAGAATGGGTAACAGGTGTAAAAGCTAAATCTTATTGCAGGAATTGAGATTTTGATAGAATTTCGAAAGATAATCTGGAAAAATCCTACATATCTTCAAAACTTATTGTATTTTTGGTATGTGAACAGAAACTTTTTGTAAACTGAAAAGTTCTTTTTCATAAGTAAATTTAAGTAGTAGTTTGGGGGCGGCTGGTAACCGCCCTTTTTTTTATCCTGTTCCTTCATTTTTGAAGTACCTTCAACTTACTTATTCTGAAGCAACTTTTCAATCACTTTCTTCATCTGATTGAACTCCTCCCGTTCATACAATCGCGTCATAAAAACAATTTTTCCATCTCTATCCACGATAACATTACGGGTTACTCCGCTCTTTTTGTGAGCAAACTTGGTAAAAATTCCGGCCCCCTTATCCAACGCAATCGGATAGGTGATTTTCGTGGCATCAATCAATTTCTGAGCTTTTTCTCTAGGCTCATCGCGATCCAGACCAAACAAAGCAAAGTCCTTGTTTTTGTGGACCTGCCAAATCTCCTTCTCTATAAAAGGCATCTCCTTTCGACAAACACCGCACCAGCTCGCTGTAAATTGCAGCATTACCACCTTACCCCGAAGTTCAGACATCTTCACCTTGGAGCCATCCATCAGGGTCATCTCAAACTCGGGGACTTGCTCGCCCACTTTCACAATGTAACCACGCTGATCGGGCTGCTGAGCCACAACCACTGTTCCCATAACCAGGAACAACATTCCTAAAAAAAAGTTCTTCATATTTTCTCTTATTGGTTGATTCAATGCAACCTCCAAACAAAAGGGAGGCATTCAAACCTAGTGAGAAAAATCTTGATTTACAAAGTATGGTCCCGAGCTTTGTTAGCAAAATAGTTGGTTCTAAAAGGAAAACAAATGAATTGGGCTTAATAAACAACAAACTTCACCCCACACACAAAACAGTTCTGTAACAAAATCTTACGCCCTGACCGCTTCTTAGAACCACTCTTAATAAGTAAATTATAATTAACAAAACCGGATAAATACTTACATCTAAACTTAGAGAATTTAAGTTCAAACTTATGTCTATCAAAGGGCCAATTTTTCCAATCGAAGAACAACGAAGGTAGAACGAAGAAACATCGAAGGTACAATCACGCTACTCAATTGGTAAGTTTTGTTAAACACCAACAACTTCTTCTCAAACATAAGCCCAATTTTGCAATCGGGTATAGAAACTGAACGAATTGACTTTCTAATAAATATTTGAGAAATTGCCTACACTTAAATGAGTTGAATCAGCCTCGGCAAAGTAAGCCAGGGAGATAGGGTTTCTGTACTATTCCAACCTGAAGCTATAGCAAAAGAGTGATAAAAGAACTTAATCATAGCATGCCGGTTGTATGTCCCAACCGATATCAAAAGGCACACGGTTCTTTGACATATTGGATAATAAAAAAGGGAAATATATTATACAGCTCTCTGCCCCTTTGCTTTGGTCTAAGGGGCAGAGTTTTCACTCTCCTGTGCTATTGAAAAACAGGCCTCACCCCCTTTAGCTGATCGCATTGGCGTGTATCCTACAAGCTACATTTTACGTAGCAAACAGTGCTTTTATCTCCGCATCAACAGTGGCAAATAGAACACAATTGCCAACAGGGAAAAGATCAGTCCCCCGATAGTTCCGGCAGCCAGGGCAAACCAGAACACCTCATTCTGTCCGGAAACCAGGAAAGGAATCAAGCCCAGAATGGTGGAAATAATGGTTAACAGGATGGGGATAATTTTATGATTGAAGGCCTTCAGGTAAATCCTGAAATTACTGATGGTTCGTCCCTTGCGCTTAATATTGTTTAGGTCGTTGATGATGTAAAGAGCTGCATTCACAGATATTCCGCACAGCAAAATAAATGCGGCATACCCTCCCTGGTCGAAATTCAGATCAAAAAGATAAAAGGTAAGGAACACTCCAATAAAGGAGATGGGAATCATTGTGATTACAGCCAGCGGCTGTATTAGCGACTCCAACAGAATAGCACAAATAAAGTAGATAATCCCAATAACAAGAAGGATCAGCCAATAGGAGGTTTTGTCATCATCGTTCCACCAGGAACCATAGCCAGGCTTTTCCGCCCGATAGCCCAGGGGAAGAATCTTCTTTATCTTCTCCAAATGCTCTTCAAGCACCATCTTACTCAACTGATTGGGGCCAATAAAATCGTATTGTACCACCAACTGGTATTCCTGATTCTTTTTGTAGATATCGTTGCCGGTACGCTCCTTTTTCACTTGCGCCACATCGTGCAACTTGATGCTTTGCCTGGATAATGGAATAGGCAAATTCCGCAACTGCCACAGATCGAAATGACCGTACTGATCGGATATCAATCGCATACTTTGCAGCTTACCGTCAAGCATTACCTGTTGTGGCGAATAGGTTCCCAACACTTCTCTCAGATACTGGTAGACTTCAGCATAATTGGTATTTTGGGCAGCCATTAACCCGGCATCTACACGAAAACGATATTCGTGCTTCAATTGCGCATTCCAACTTACCCGTCCCACTATTTCTGTTTCCTTTATGCGAGGATTCTTCAACAATTCCTTCTTCAACCTCTCCGCATAGGAGTACAGCTCCTCGTAATTGTAGCCATACAGGGTAATTCGCGAATTGCGGTACCCCATCCCAATCTCATTGGAAAAACCTCGCCCTACACCATATACCCCCCAATCCATTCCGCCCATACTGATGGCCTTATCAGTAATCCTGCTTTTTAGCTGAAATGGAAAGGAAGAGTACTCTACTTCGGGCTTAAACAGAATCTGAATATTCCCGCTTCGTGGATTCCATATATTGGTTTGAAACTGATCGATTTCATCAAATCTTGCCAGAAAATTTTCCATAGACTGCATGGCCTCATTGAGTTGCTGAAGGGTTCCCCCTTCCGGCATTTTTCCATACACAGTTAAGCGAGTTCGTTGTGGCTCACTGTAGTACGATTTATCGAAAACATTTTGGGAGAAAAGGCGCAAGCTCCCTCCCAGCAGCTTGTCGGCAGTCTCTTTCACATTGTCCTTGTACCAATAGGATCCCAAAGTTTTATTGTAGGCATTGGCCCAAAAATCTTCTCCCTCAATTTTCTCAGGCAGAAGAAAAACGGGCAAACCAAAGCCCAAAACCATTAAGATGATAAAAGCCACCCGCCACTTTCTCATAAAAATGAGGATGGAGGAATAAATTCCCGTAAAAAACAACACTCTACGCTTTCTTCGAAAAAACACATGGTTTCGAGTCGGACGAAGGGGAAACTTTTCCATCAGGGCTGGAATCAAAAAGAGGGCCACCAGTAGGGATACGGCCAGGTTGATAATCATCACCCAGGCAAAGTCGATGAGTTTCAGTTTCTGCTCCTCTCCCAGAAAAAAGATCACGCTAAGTGAACCAATGGTAGTAAGAGTTGCAGCCAAAATAGCCAGGAAAGCTCTCCGATTGTTCTGATGCCGAAGATGATCAATCATCACAATACTATTGTCCAATATCATCCCCAGGGAAACGGTAATTCCAGCCATGGCATAGAGGTGAATTTCCAGCTTTAACCAGTAGTAAAAGATAGCGGCTATGGTAAGATTCACCAAAAGACTTATCACAATTAGCCAGAGGTAACGCCATTGCTTACTAATCAGAAGCACAAACAGCAGCAGGATCAGCAGAGACAATCCGGTTCGCCATGCAATTTTCTCCAGCTCCTTCCGAATGTATTCGGTAGCATCGTAACTTTGAAGAATGGAATAGCCCGAGGGCAATACTGATTTCAACTCCTCCATTTGATTTCTCACCCTTTCGGCCAGATCGAGCTGGTTGGCGGTTTTATCAGCATACACAATCAAATTTATGGTATTCAAACCATTGATTCGGAAGTACCGACTTGGCTCCTGCTCCTTGTATCTCACCCTGGCTACATCGCCCAGGTAGACAATCCGGTTCTGCACTTTTGCCACAGGAATCTTTTCCGGCAAGAAATCAGAATTGTCCTGATAGGAGTAGTAAACCTGTTGTAATGTTGGTGTTTGGGATTCACCGGAACATTGCCAGGCAGCACCCAATTCGCGCCGCTCAAAAAAATCAGTAATGCCTTTCCTAACCTGGGCAGAACTAAGCCCCAACTGCTGCAATCTTTGCGTTTGATAGCATACCTCCCACTCATAGGGGGTGGCTCCATACACTTCGATATCACTCACACCTCTAAGCAGACTCAATTTTGACACCAAATTTTCTTCCGCATATTTCTGGATAAAGTAGGGACTTGCACTTCCATTCAAAGTGAACACCATAAGAGAACGCCGGTCCTCATCCCCGGTCTGCACCTGAATATAGGGATAGCTCACCCCTTCCGGCAATTCGGGGTAAACCTGACGTATGAGCGTGGCCACTTCGAAACGCGCCACATCCATCCCGGTGTCCTTATTAAACGAAATTTGAATACTTCCGCCCTGGGTCGAGGACTTGGATTTGATCTCCTTTATCCCTTTAATGGAATTAAAAACCCCTTCCAGACGTGAGGTCACCTCCTTCTCCAAAATCCGTCCACTTGCCTTGGGCCAATAATACTGAACACTTATCTCCGGCAAAGCCCGACTGGGATTCAACTTCACATTCAACAGGGGCACCAGACTACATCCCACAATTAGCAGAACGATGAAGGAAATGATGACGGAAAAGGAAGCGTTTCGGTTTGAAGACATGATACATATATTAATAAAATCCTTGATCGAATAATGGTAAAGCTTCAAGCTACAAGCCTCAAGAATTAATAATCTTATGCTTATAGCTAGAGGCCAGGAGCTCTAATCTAAATTATCAAGTTCCTGCTTCAACGCTTTACCTGCGATAAAGTCGAATAGGGTTAATTTTTGAAGGGTATAGTAGTAAGTCCAATAATATTGGAGATTTTGTATGTAATCCTGGCGGGCGGCCTCCTGCTTATTCAAGGCATCGTCCAGCTGCAGCACCGTAGATTTTCCCTCCTTGAAAAGTTTCAAGGTAACCTGGTAGGATTTGCGTGCAATATCATCAGCCTTTTTGGCACTATGTACCAACTTGTGCTGCAGGTTAAAATCAATGACCTTTCGGCTCACCTCCTGGGTAAAATCGATCTGCCTCTGTTTGGCCGACAAACGTTTCACCTCCCTGTCACTCTGAGCCATTTTGTATTTTCCCCTCCGCTTTCCCCAATCTAAAATTGGAATATCGAGACTCACCTGAACTTTTTGCTGACTCAAGGGATCCTTATAAGCATTGCTGAAGCCCTCGGCCTGTTGGTTTAAACCATAACTCGCCACCAGGTTGGCCTGAAAACGACTGTCTCTGCGTGTCTTTTCCACATCCCTGTCGGCCTCTAACTCCAACTGTTTCAATTCCAATAGCAGAGGATGATTCTTCTGTGCCAACTCCATTGCCTGCGATGCATTTACAGTTAAATCAGGAATATCACTGGGAAGAATTAGCTGAGTAGCCCCTCCTTCCTCCAGATCCAGAAAAAGGTTCAGATCAAATTGGGCCTGCTGCAACTCTTTTTCCGCTTTTGCCTGATCAATTTCAGCTGTTAACACATTCAATTCCAAATTCAGCAACTCATTCTGCTTAATGGCTGCAATCTTAAATCGCTTCTTGCCCATTTCCAAAAGAACAATCGCATTCTCCCGGTTGGTTCGGGCCATTTCCGCTTTCAATTGAGCAATAGCCTGAACAAAAAACAAATTCACAGCTTTCACGTTCAAATCCTGCAAATTGACGAGATACTCCTTTTTGGCCTTTTCAAATTTCAGAGGCTCCAGCTTGCTCTCCCATTTAAATTTATTGTATCCAAACAAAGGTTGAATCAAACCGAAACGTACCGGTGTAGAGCTATAACTCTCAGTGCCTCCATCTCCAAAATTTTCCAATCGACCCAAATCAGAATCTACGAATATAGTACCTCCACTAAAAGTCAAATTCTGCATTAAGGACATCCTGGCATAGGAATACAAACTCTGTTGCTCCCGGTACTCATCCCGGTCGGTTACCGAATTGTAGCGCTGAGTAAAGGTGCGATTGTAATCCATAGGCGTCATCGATAGACTCAGATTGGGCAGGAGATCCGCCCTGTAGGATTTGTACTCCCAATGGTGGGCCAAATACATGTTCTTCTGCAGAAAAGCATCCAGCGAATTGGTTTGAGCACGCTGCAAAACCTGGTTCAGGGTAAGGGATTGTTGGGGGCCCTGTCCATACATTTGAGCAGAAATAAATACTATTTGAAGTAATAAGGCAACTTTTCTAAACATATGTAAATTTATTTATTCTCTTAACTACACACCATAACTTATTTATTTGAGAACCACAGCTACTTTCTTCCGTCATCCTGAACTTGTTTCAGGATCCCTAAACCATCGAATTACAGATTCCGAAACAAGTTCGGAATGACGCTTCGAGTAATGTTTGTCTGAATATTGAACTAACTTCCTTTTTTTTCATTACTCACGACTTATTAATAATTCTTTCTTCTATTCAAATAGTAGTAACACAAGGGAACAAAGTATAAACTTACCACGGTTCCAATTCCCATTCCTCCAATCACCGTTACCGCCAATGGCTTTTGCAAATCGGAACCCAGTCCGGTTGTAAACAGAAAAGGAACCAAAGCCAAAATGGTAGTCAGCGAAGTCATAAGAATGGGCTTCAAACGACGTTGGCCCGCAACACTAATGGCCCGTAGGAGATGGTACCCCTCCTCCTTGCGAAGGCGATTGATGGTATCGATCTTGAGAATGGAATCGTTGATAATAATACCGGACATCACAATAATCCCAATCAGGGACATCAGGTTCAAACCTCCTCCAAACAACCAAAGCAGGAGAAAGGCACCTCCGATATCGATGGGCACTTCCAACAATACAATCAAAGGCTGAGTCAAGGATTCAAACTGAGAGGCCAGGATAAAATACAGCAACAAAAGGGAGATGACCAGAATCATACTCAGCTGCTTCATCAATTTTCGATTGGAGAAGATGCTTCCCGAGAAGGACAGGTTTACATCGGGATACTTACCTACCATCCGACGAACCTTATTCCGGGCCGAGATCAACTCCTTCTCCTGAATATTTAATTGGAAAGGCAGATACTCCCCTTCCTTTCCTGCGATGATACTTTTTAAACCAGCCAAATGCTCTTCTCGAATCAACTGACTTAAGGAATAATCGGCCCCTACACCGTTTTGAATTTGTGTTTGCTTCAATATATCGGAGATACGCCGCTGCCCTTCCCCCAGAACAATAGGCACAAAACTTTGATTCTCTTTAATCACTGCCAGCTGATTATCGTTAAAAGCGGTCCTCAGCTTCTGATAAACAGCTTCCGACTCCACATTATAGGCCAGCAAACGAACCGGATCGACCGTCAGTTGCAAGTGCTCCTGCAAACTCTGGTTGATCTCCAACTGGTTTGGAAAAAGCGCCCTGAAATCCTTCTCCAACTCACCAAGCATCTCCACTTGCTGTCGCTCCTCCTTATTCTGAATACTCAACCTGGCTACCAAAGGAGCCTCATCATTTCCAAAAATTTGCTCGAAAAGATTGGGCGGTGGAAAATAAGTAACACGTGCTGAAGGATATTTCCGCTTCAGGTAATGATCCAAAATCTGCTTAACATTCTCTATTCCATTTTCATCCTCAGCATTTAAATAAACCCGGCTCTCAGAGGAGGAAAACTCCTGCTCCCGGTTCAGTAAATATTGCTGCTCCCCTACCAGAGCTGTAGTTTGCAAAACTGAATTCCGTACTTCCGCAATCAATTCATTTATTCTTCGCTGGTTCTCCACTACATGCACCCGATCGTTCCAGTCCACCTGAACCATTAATTCGTGCTGTTCCACCTTAGGCAAACGAGAGGTTTTCAAATCCATGGCCAACCAGGCTCCTCCTGCCACGAGCAACAGGAAAAAGATCCAGGCTCCTGCCTGATGTCGAAACACCAGTCGCAAGCCTTTCTCATACATCTCTTCATAGTTGAATCCGCTCATTCGGGCAACCAACCTGTCCATTCGCCTCTTCCCCTCCTTTCGGTAGAACAAGCGATAGTACACCGGCAGAATGGTGATGGAAACCAGAAGGGAAACAAACAGACCAATCGTTACGGCCAAGGCCTGATCGTAGAACAATGCTCCGGCCATCCCTGAAATAAAAATCATAGGTATAAATACAGCACAGGTAGTCAGCACAGAACTTAGCAGAGGACGAATAACCTCATTGGTTCCCTTGGCACAAGCTGCAAGAAGGTTCTCTCCCCTCTCCCTGTATTGGGCAATATTATCAATTACGATGATGGAGTTATCAATCATCATTCCGATACCCAACACCAATCCCGAAAGGGAGATAATATTCAAAGACAAACCGGCCAGATGGAAAAACAGAAGAGAAACAATCAGAGAGGTAGGAATGGATACCCCGATAAGCCATGGTGCTCTAAAATCCTTCAGGAAGAAGAACATTATAAAAAAAGCAAGTCCGGCACCCCAAAGTAAACTCTGGCGAAGGTTGTTGATGGAGTAATCCAGCAGTCGGGTCTGGTCCTGGGAAATCTCAAATACAATATCGGGGTAATCTTTCTCAAAAATCCCCACCAACTCCCTCAACTCCTCTTCCATCTCCTGCAATCGAGCATCCGATTGCTTGATGATTGAAAGGGAAATGGCATTCTGTCCGTTGATCATTGCCAAACCTTTTCGTGCTTGAGCAACTGTTTTTACCTCCGCCACATCCTTGAGCTGAAGAATCCGGTCTCCGGCTTTCAGGTAGAGCTCCTCCACATCCCTTCGGTTCTTCAAACGGGAAGAGAAACGGATGCTGTATTGGTAGTAACCATCCTGGATCTGCAGGTTTCCAAAATCGATATTATTCTTTTGGATCAGTCCTTCCAGATCCCCCAATTTTAAGCCCAAAGCTTTCAATTTTGTTGGATCAGGCACGATAAGAATCTCCGGAAAAATCCGACCGGTCAGATCGACCATAGCCACCTGGGGCAGTTGCTCCAACCGCTTTCGAATAACTGCATCGGCAAATTCGCTCAGTTCCATAAATTTCTGCTCATCCCCCTCTTGTTGTAACCTGAGGTTGAGATTGAATACCGGCAAATCGGTAGCACTGGCCTTGATTACCTTAGGACGTGCCATATCGCGAGGCAAAGAGGCCATCGCCCGGTCGATCTTTTCATTCACTTCTATGTAAGCAAAGTTGATATCGGTACCATAGGCCAACTTCATGCGGATAATGGCATTCCCGTCGCGGGTTTCGCTATGGATATCCTCCAGATGCCCCACTTGCATCAACTGACGACGCAACGAAGCCACTACCGAATTCTCCAACTCACGTGCCGATGCATTTTTATAACTAATCTGTACCGTTATTTCCGGAATTGCAATATCCGGCATCAACGACACCGGCAGTCGCCCGATAGCCACTACTCCGAGTAAAAGGATAGCAATGAAGGTCATTGTAACGGCAATGGGACGGGTGAGAAGAAAGCGGACCATAGGGGGGGGTGTTTAAAGTTTTGAGTTTTGCTAAACAGTATTTAGAATTTCTGGTTTGAGAAGAAAGTAGCAAGTGACAAGTACCAAGTAAAACTTGACGTTTTTTGTTCTTATTATTTATTTATCACTAACTACTTAAAACAAGATCTTTTTTGAGTGATTTCATTAATCCTTGCAACATTTTTTGCTCCTCCTCAAGGTGGCTCATAATTTCTTTTAACGAACGCTTATCACTATAATTCAACTCCTGCATGATAAACAAAAGCGTTTCCAATTCAAATGAAGAACCTAATGCTATTTCTACAAATCGGTGAAAATCTTTTTTACTTGATCTGCTACAGCCCTCAGCCACATTTGAGGGAATTGACACTGCAGCTCTTGTGATTTGGGAGTATAAACCATACTTTTCCTCCGAAGGCAATAATTTTGCTAGCTCATAAACCTGACTCACCAAACAAATCCCCTGCTGCCAGACTTTCAGATTCTTAAAATTTTTCATACTCTTATTTCTTCGATGATTTAGAATGGATTTTGGTAAATAAAATGACCTTCTCTTGCTATTTGTATCTAGAAACTTGTCACTTACTTTTTCTTTAACGACTTGCCTCTTATTACTAGTTACTTGCCACTTTAACTTTGGCTTCATGCGCCAAATTCAGATTCCCTTCCACAATCACTTCGTCTCCGGATTTTAAGCCGTCGGTAATGGTAAAAGCGGTACTGTTTTCCTGACCGGTGGTAACGTAGTGCCAAATGGCGGTTCCTTTTTCGTGAGTAAAAACCACTTCCTTGTTCTGGCGAAGAAGAACGGCAGATTTGGGAACGATGAGTTGATTGGACAGACTGTTCTCTATCAAAACCCGAACATTCATCCCTTCCAATAGTTGACCATCGGTATTGCGAACTTTGGCAGCAATCTTAACCAGACCATTGTCATCAATTACAGGATTGATTTGAGTAATGGTACCGGCATACTGCTTTTCGTTGGCAAAGGGGGAAACCTTTACGGACTGTCCTTCGGCAACCTGATTCACCTCCGACTCCATAACTGAAAATTCCACTTCGAAAGTTAGGTTGTCAATAAGTGTACAAAAAGGTTTGCTACTATCGGTGCGATCGTAAACCCGACCATTCAGATTGGCCACCACCCCATCGAAAGGAGCGATCAAACGGGTGGCTCTATAATCATGCTGCGCTTTGGTGTATGCGTTAGTAGCAGTAGCAAATCCGGATTTCAATTTGGCGATACGCAGCACCTCCCGGGGAATTTGAGCGGTATCCTTTCCATCGTAGCCCTGCCCGATGAGCACATCCTCCAGATCCAGGCGAGCCTTCTCCAGAGATTGCTGACTCTGTTCCAAACGGTTCTTCACCTCAAAATCCTCCAATTGAGCCAACAGAGTCCCTTTTTGTACCCGGGAACCATTTTGGATGTTCAAACTCTTTACCACCTCAGTAGTGGTAAAATGCAATTCACACTTACGGAAAGCCCGCAACTTGCCATTGCTCACCAGCTCCTTCTGAAAGGTGCCTGGTGCCAGCTTCAGGGTTTTCACTTCGTTCACCTCCTCGCGGTAGGCCAGCTTGGCGGCATTCTCATCGGTTTTGCCTTTGGTGGAAGTACAGCCCGTAGCCAACAGAGCCGCACCCAATAGTAGTAGGGGAATACGCATGGTTGATAGCTTAAAATTGATGGAAATCAAGATCGCTCGAAAACTAAACGATTAGTTAACGAGCGATTAAAGTTAACAAAATAATTACGTAATACAATTTTCTTTTAGGTAGGTAGAAAAGGGTTTTTAAAAATTCTACCATGTTCAAAAAAAAAACACCGTCGTAAAAAAAATATGCTATCAGAGTAAAATATTCAAAATAAAATCTAGTCAACATAAGTGACATTGTTTGAAAACTGCTCTTATTTCGAAGAGCTCCGACTAATTTAATTCACCATCATCTTCAAACAGATCTTTATTGGCTTCTTTAATCCCATCCAACATTCTTCCTAAATAATCAATATCTAAAAATCCTATATCATAAGGTTTTTCTTTCTTGAAACATACATACACCATTTTATCATTGCCTTCTTCAAATATTGGTTTTCCAATATCATACTTTAATACACCATGATATATATTATTAACATATTCAATGGTAGGTATCCAAATCTCATCCCCAACATACAAAATCGTTTTATTTAAAAGATTTCTGCCTTCCAATTCTAAAAATAACTTCTCAACACACTGAGAACATCCTCCTTTAGGAAGATAAAACAATAAAGCCTCTGGAATTGGAAAATCTTGATCCACTAATATCTTTTCAATCATTTGCAATGAAAAAAATTTCTTTTCATTGATATTCACCACCAATTCATTTTTTTCCTTAACTTGCTTTCTCAACACACTCGAACTCCACCAATTACAAGCAAGAAGTCCCAGACAAAATACAATTAATAATATAACTGTGAAACTATAATTTTTCATTACTCAAATTGCATTTAATCACCGAATAATTGAAATTATCATATGTTACTGCATACAGACATCCATCTTTCTCAGAGATATCAAATGAAACACATACCTTATTCATGACAATTTTTTTTATAACCTTTCCTTTCCAATCTAGTTTGTATATTTCTGAATTACTTACTTGCCCCTCTCCATTTATCTTTGAATAAAGCAAATAAACATATCCATCATAATCTCTTAAATCTGTATGATATCGAGTTGGAGAATGCCTAAATATCAAATGATTTTCACTTCCATATTTTAACTTCTCTTGCCTTTCTATTACTGAAGAATAAAGATACTGTCCATTCTTCCTAAAAAAATCCACTTGCCCTAACATTACCGACGTTGCCGCAAAAACCCCTAGACTATCGCTATAACAAGAACTTACATTGTTGTATATTGGATAACAATTTATTTTACTTATATCATAATCAAGTTCTGGCAAATACTTTATTTGTAACTTTTTGTTAGTTTCATAACTATATATACAAAACCGAGCATGATCCATATCGCTGTCCGGAGAAAATATTATAGTATCAGTAGACTTGTAAATAATTTTCTCAGGTATACCTAATTTATTTGGCAATTTCTCAATTGTTGGCAACAAATTACAGTTTTTAATTACTCCCGATAAATTAATCCTACAATCAATTCTTTTTAAAACATCAAACACACATAGGAAGGCTGAATCATTTACTATTTGAGTTGCATAAATAGAAGGCATTAAATATTCTCTTGGTCCCTTTCCTTTTTTCCCAAACGATATTATCTTCTCCATGGAACTCAAATCATATACATCAAAAAACGATGTATTTTTTTCATTCGTAATGATTAGAAATTGATCGACAATATTTATTCTGCTTGGATATAATAACTCAACACTTTTTTCAGAGGAATAATTTAAGGTATCAACACAATTAACATTTTCTATATTTATTTCTTTACAATCACGTAATTTAAAATTACAGGAAATACAAAATAATACTAATATGCATAGGTAAATTCTCATATTATTACAATTTAAACAAAGTATGTCAGCTAATAGCTGACATATCTTTTGTTAATTACTTAAAGTACATTTTCCAGGATCATTATAATTAGAACATTTCACTTTTGCACATCTAGTATCTAAATTACATGCCCTTTTCAAATAACTATTATACAAAATACCTCCATTGTTAATATCATCATAACAAGTTACAGTCATTGAATCTCCAGTACCCCCGCTACCATCAATAGGAGGCTCTCTATCTTCAGTATATACAGCAAACACTGCATTCAAATTAATCATTACGAGAGTAATAACTAAAACAACACTCAAAGATCTAAAAATATTCTTTTTCATTTTGTAATCTTTTTTTTTTGCAAAACCATTAGATTTGCTTTGCTACTTTAAAGCTGCACAGCACATTTTGTCTTTGCCCTGCAAAGCATTTGTGTTGTGCTATTTTCTTTTTGGAATACTGCCAAAACAGGTCTTCTTTTCGGAGTAGACAATTCCCCCGGATTCAACATCTAATGCCTCTCCAGTTTTAATACTCTAACTTTCCCAACACCTCCTTCCTTTTACAGTTGAACAGATTACAAAACTATGATAATATCACATTTCGTATTACGTTCTACATGTGATAAGAAACATTCGTTTTCAGGGTTACCTTTTGGCTTTTTTCAGAATTAAAGGGGATGGTCTTATGTCAAAGAGATTCGTAGCTTTCCAAGGCGCACTATAAAGCACAATCACAACACGTCGAAACGGCTTTTTATCAGGGTGTTAAGAAAAGATAACTCACATCCCACAAACACTCCAAAGAAAAACAAGAGAATATAGTTTTCATTGAAGAGGTGTAAATTCACGAAAAAGACTCGATTTCACTCCTAAAATCAACAATTACCATTGCAGTTATTTTTACTTTTTTATTGTTTAGTCGACTTCTTTGTAAGTAATTTATAGGAATAAGGTAGAAAGTAAGGAAGAACAGGTCAGTTTGAATTAGGTTACTCCCTAGAAAATGGCACACAACAATTCCTGGATAGAAAATTGATTTTTCTCTGTAAGCAAGAGAATCTCCCGCACCTTCTCTGTACCTTCAGCTGATCAAGTCCGTATCAACTCCGTATTTAAACGGACTTAATACGGAGTTGATGCAAAGCAATCCCCTACCAAACAGCTGGAGAATTATAAATCATCTCAAGTGGAGTACGATTGAGAAAAGAAAACTTCCTGAGAGTCTACATAAAAGACTTTTAAGTGCTAAGAAAAGAACATCTACAAGCAAGATAAGCGACTTCAATTGAGTCGTAAAAAACTTTTGATATGGTCTTTCACCACCTTCTTCCTTTCCGCAAGAAAACCTAGCACCCCTTCCCGCAGAAGAACATCCCCCACCAGAAATTTCTTCAATAAGTAGGCCGAACCAGCATAGGGTAGAATTGCTATGAGCACTTCCCAAAAACGGATGTGATGCCTTAGATTGGAATAGATGAAAAAGAATTTAGCAATACCATTTCCTATCAGGAATAGCAGTGGGGGTGTGAGCACCTTGTAATCGATGGCCCCGTGGAAAATAGCATATACAATTATTCCGGGAAAAAGGATGGCATCTATTATTCCGGCCACCACACTCCAGCCTGCTAACACAGAACTGACATAGAGAAAACCGGATATTTCATGATGGATAATGATTCTGGTAAGATAAGCCTTGTCTTCTACAGAAAACCGACTCCTATCCCTGATAAAACGGCAAAAGGCATCCTCTGCACAGGCGCATCGCTGCTGATAGTTTTGTTCTGCTTTCTGAATCGTATCCGACATAACAATTAGACTTTGAACTGTCCCTTAAAGGATGAACAGATTTCCTCTAAGCTTTCTGAAAAAAAATATAAACTATTGATCCATACACAAGACTCATACCAAAATGCAGTCCTTCTTCCAATTACTCTTTCCATAGAATCTCAAGCCGGGGAACGGCAGGACAAAAAGTAGTTTTACACCACCTCTTTATCCTGAAAACAACCAGAACTGGACGGAGTCCCCCAATCAAACCCTTATTTAATTTACAGCATATTTAACAGGAAGTCAAATGATAAATGGGTACGCATATTGATTCTTGGCCTAGACAAGGTTGCCCCCTTGGGCTTAGACCAGTTAACCGCACAATTTCACAAACACCTGTATAGAGGATAAAATATATTCAATCCCTAAAGCAATTACGATAAAACCTATAATTCGGGAAATAGCATTCAGTCCACTCGCTCCCATGAGTGAAATCATAAAGTGAGAGGAGCGCAGAATAAGGTAAGTAACCAAGGAAACAGCAACAACAGTAGCCATTACCACCACCCAATCCATAATTTCGGCCGTAGTTTCGTTCAACCCAATCAACAGGGATATCGAACCAGGTCCTGCTAGCATGGGAATGGCCAAAGGAGTAAGAGAAGTGTCTTCTTTCTTAAATGCATCATCCTTCACGCGTCGACTCATCCCTTTGTGCTTGGAAAAAGTTCCGGTAAGTAAGGCAAATCCCGAACTGGCAATAATTAATCCACCCGCAATGCGCAAACTCTCAATACTAATCCCAAAGAATTGAATCATGTATTTTCCTCCCAGAAAGGAAACAATCAGAATAATCATCATAAACAAACTGGCCCTAAAAGCAATACTAGCCCTACGCTCTTTGGTGTCGTTCTGGGTTAAACCAACAAAAATAGGCATAGTACCAAATGGATTCACCACCGTAAATAACGAGGCAAACACCGAAAAGAAAAGTGTAATCATTTTTTGTTTCTTTAAATAATTCAAAACAAAGGTTCGAATTATTGTTCGCGGTAATATTTTGTCACTGTTATCTAAACATGAAGTTTATGGAACCAGAAAAGGTTTAGTGAAATTTTAGAATCAAGCTTCGAACATCCCTACCCAACCCCAAATACTCCTACCCTATTCATTGAATCAACTAAAAGTTTAAAATTCACCACAAAAGCACCGGGGCAATCTTGTCCAACAATCGGAAATTCCATAACTTTAATAGAAAAAGCTATGGAACTAAAAAGATACTGGTTATTCGTTTACCCAAATCAAAACAACAAGGGAGGATTACAAAACATGGTCTTCAGCTCCAATTCCATTCCGGATTGCCGAAAAATTCTGCAGGAGAATTACCCTAATGATTACAATTTCGAGCTTTTTGATTCTTTTGAAAAAATCATTCTCGAAACCAATGTGAACGATTCAACGGAAAATGAATGGTACACATGGTTCAATCGCGAAAAGAAAGAGCCAAAGACACCACCTTCCGAGTCTATGTTTCATTAAATTGAACACGTTAAATAGAACACGGATAACACTGATCGAACTGATCTTCACAGATTAAAAATGGAAACTACGATTCCCCCATTAGCCCACTAATCTGGAATAATCCCATTTTTTCTGCTCTTATCAACGTGCCAATGCCGCAAGTGTGCGACTTGTGACTGGGTAAAAATATTTCAAACGCGAACTTGAAAAAGCGATTCCTGTTTACGCAGCAATAGTTAAATCAGGAAAAGATAGGATTTGTAATTAAAGCATATGAACACAAGTTAAGTTCTGCCTAAAATTAATCAAAAGGGAAATTTCATGCTTTACGGATAAATTGACCACAAGTCGCGGTCTTACGGAAGTAGGACAAAAAAAAAGAGACAAACCATAAAGGCTGCCTCTTTTTTGTCGGGGTGGCAGGATGACTCGCTCTACTCCCAACAATCTTTCTATTTAAATTATTCTTTCATTGCTGTTTTCCTTTTCCGGACAACGCTCGAGTTCCGGAAACGAACCGGAACCTCAGGTGCAGATAAAAAAAAAGAGACAAACCATAAAGGCTGTCTCTTTTTTTGTCGGGGTGGCAGGATGACTCGCTCTACACCCAACAATCTTTCTATTTAAATTATTCTTTCATTGCTGTTTTCCTTTTACGGACAACGCTCGAGTTCTGGAAACGAACCTAAACCTCAGGTGCAGATAAAAAAAAAGAGACAAACCGTAAAGGCTGTCTCTTTTTTTTGTCGGGGTGGCAGGATTCGAACCTGCGACCTCCTGCTCCCAAAGCAGGCGCGATAACCGGGCTACGCTACACCCCGAAAGGTTTACTATTTTTCGGAACTTCAGTTCCAATCCGGTTTAAGTTATTCAAACTTTTCGTCGGGGTGGCAGGATTCGAACCTGCGACCTCCTGCTCCCAAAGCAGGCGCGATGACCGGGCTACGCTACACCCCGAAAAGCTTTCAGAAACGCCGTAAACACTACGTCTGTTCCTCATTGCGGATGCAAAAGTAGAGATTTTTCTGATTACTGCAAGTCTTTTTACGAAAAAGATTCGAACTTTTTTTAAGCCTCCACAGAAATACAACCACAATTCACTCACTATTTGATTCTTATAAAAACTCATTTTTTCCCATGGTATATAGAAAAAAATAAGAAGTCACTTTCGCCTATTTTTATCTCCTATTATACTATTCCATTAGTCTCCGTTTTCAACATCCATCATGACATTCATTATTTACCTTGGGAGTAGCCAAAGACAAATGATGAAGGCATAACAACCTTTACCAATCGGAACTCAATCTTTCTGTTCAAAAAATATTGAACCATCTTCTCCTGGTATTCTCCAGCGATAAGAAGTCAAAAAAACAGACACTGGGTAAACTATATGAAAACACATTAAAATTGTTTCAAGGGCAGAAAAAATGGGCTCTTCGGTATATTTTCGGAGCCATCCAAATGGGTAAGACCATTAAAAAAACATTTACGCCCATTTTTTTCAAGAAAAGAAGCTACCGATCATAAGGTCGCCACAAAATTCCTAAATCAACTTCAAGAAGATTTGCAGCACAATGAAGACGGTAAAACAATTATTCTATTTCCCTTCTGAATTTTGGAAAACCATGAACACAGAAAAAAAGCTCGTTGTGAAAATAGATTTTACACTACAACCTTCCCGCTTGTCCCAACAACTCTCGAGTTCCGGAAACGAACCTAAACCTCAGGTGCGGATAAAAAAAAAGAGACAAACCGTGAAGTCTGTCTCTTTTTTGTCGGGGTGGCAGGATTCGAACCTGCGACCTCCTGCTCCCAAAGCAGGCGCGATGACCGGGCTACGCTACACCCCGAAAATTTGCGGAGAGAGGGGGATTCGAACCCCCGGTACCGATTGCTCAGTACGCCAGTTTAGCAAACTGGTGGTTTCAGCCACTCACCCACCTCTCCTTTGCTATTGCGGTAGCAAAAGTATGCAAAAAATCCAGACCAGCAAAATATTTTTGCCTCCAGAATAAAGTTTTTTTGACGAAGAAATTATAGTAAATTCAGAATCAGACAGATTGCGAATTAAAAAAAATCTCATTTTTTTTCAAAAAAAAAGGACAGAGCGTAAAAAGTACGCTCTGTCCTTTAGAATCGGGCCTTCCCGATCTATTTCTTTTTATCCTTTGGAGATGGTTTGGCAATATTTTCACGCATTGAAGTATCTGCTTCGATATTTTTCATGCGATAGTAATCCATCACTCCCAATTGTCCATTTCGGAATGCATCGGCCATTGCTCTTGGCACCTCTGACTCGGCTTCAATTACTTTCGCACGCATTTCCTGAGCAAGAGCTTTCATTTCCTGCTCACTGGCAACCGCCATTGCTCTCCGCTCCTCAGCTTTGGCCTGGGCAATTTTCAAATCCGCTTCCGCCTGATCCGTCTGCAATTCAGCTCCAATGTTCTTTCCAATATCGATATCCGCGATATCAATAGAAAGAATTTCGAATGCGGTCCCTGCATCCAACCCTTTTTCCAATACTACACGCGATATATAATCCGGGTTTTCCAAAACTGCTTTATGAGAACCTGAAGAACCAATCGAAGATACAATACCTTCCCCTACACGGGCCAATACGGTTTCTTCTCCGGCCCCCCCAACCAATTGCTTAATGTTGGCTCGAACGGTTACACGGGCTTTCGCAATTAACTGAATTCCATCCTTCGCTACGGCAGTAACGGGTGGTGTATTAATCACTTTGGGGTTTACACTCATCTGAACTGCTTCGAAAACATCACGCCCCGCCAAGTCGATGGCTGTAGCCATTTTAAAAGGCAATTCGATATTCGCTTTGGATGCCGAAACCAATGCATGGGTTACCTGGGCAACATGTCCCCCTGCCAGATAGTGGGCTTCCAACTCGTTCCTGTTTAAAATTAAACCGGCTTTGGTTCCCTCAATCATTGCCCTTACAATAACATTTGGGGGCACTTTACGCCAGCGCATCAACACCAGCTGAAGAAGGGAAATTCTAACACCCGACACCAGGGCCGAGAACCATAAACCAACCGGAATCAGATACAAAAGCATCCACAAACCGGCAATTACGGCAACAATGATAAAAATCAATACACCTATTTCCATTAATTATCGTTTTTGGGTTTCACTATAACAATCTTATTTACAACCTTTACTACTACCACAGACGTTTTCTCATCAATAAAAGGACCTATGGATTTTCCTTCAAGAACAATATTATTAATACTCACCGTCCCCATAGGAGCCAGGCGGGTTAATGCCACTCCTTCATCCCCTTCTTTTATCTTGTCCTCTTCAAATTTCTCAACCTTACTGTCTATTTGGGCATCCAGCATCAACTTTTTCCAGGTTTTGGATTTCAGGGCCAGCATCAAAACCATCCCCGTAAAGAGAAGGGTTCCGATAAGTGTATAGTGCCCTGTTTGAATACCATAGGAATGATAGGACAGAAAAATCCCCCCCACCAATAACAATACTCCACCAATACCAGCAATAGTAATACCAGGAACAACTAAAAATTCAAGAAGCAACAATACAATTCCAAGAAGAATTAGAAGAAGAATAACGAAAACAGTCATACAAATTAATTTTATTCAGAACAGGAATAAGATTCTTATTCCACAGCAGCTTTCAAACCTTTTTTTCGCAACTCGTTTCGCAACAACTTCATCATATCCAATTCCCCTCTACGAACGTCACATTTTCCACGATAGTGAGTAATATAAGCACATTGCTCAGCCTGATTGGCATCATGATCACAAATATCCATTAAAACCCTCACTACGTAGTCAAATGTATGCACATCATCATTATACAAGAACAACACCTTTCGTTCTTCTGTATTTTCATTCACATCCTGCCGATTTAAGGTTTGCGATTTATCCTTTGAAAAAACCATACACAAAAACAGCTTATTTTCGTAACAATTCCAGTGCCCGTTTTACAGGTATCCGCATCTGTCCTTCGTAAGCAACGGTGAAAGCATCAGACAAACCGGCTTCGCGCAATTTTAGTTTCAAATCGGCAGCCTCTTTGTAGGATGAAAAAGCCCCCACCGAACAAATGGTATAGCCACGGGCATCCTGGGTAAATCCTATTTTATAATCACTAAAGTTATGCAATTTTTCACGTACCGGACCAGGAACCTCTGATGAAAAAGCTCCCACTTGTACCCGAAACTCAATCTTCTCTCCTGATCTCACCATTGATTCAACAACCGGTTTTGTTTCTACGGAAGCTTTGACCGGAGCGGGCTGATAATCCTTATCAGTAGCTTTAATGGCCTGATTCAAATTGGTCTTCTTTCCATCCCGGTAGGCTACCACAAAAGCATTGGGGAACACTTGACGGATATCCGGCAAAACTGTTTTGGATTCGGTAAAACTACGGTAATTTCCAACCATATACTTCACTACATTTCCATTCCCTACTTTTTCCTCCAGAATGGGACCAACTCCTTTAAAATATTCCTGAGAGGGACGATTGGAAAAGGCACCGATCTGAATATGGTAAACAAAACCGGATTCGGAAACCGGATCAACCACAGGCATTGGAATCACCTGTGGATCGGTGGAAGCCACTTCCGGAGACTCATTTCCTACCGGCAATACTTCCGATGCCATCACCAATTTCTGCTTCTTTCCTTCCGCATTGGCTTCCAGATTTACCTCACCAATAACATACTTACTCAAGTATTCTCGTTCGATAGACAAACTCTGCAAAAATTTCTGCTCCGAAGCCTTCGTTAAGGAATACGATTTTTGCTCAACGGAAGAAATTCGTATCGCCAACTTATCCTTTTCTTTTCCAGAAACTCTTCCCAAACGAGCTCTCATCTTTTCCGTCAAATTGCTAAGCGAATCAGCATAGAACTCATCATTCTTTGCCTTCAGAAAAAGACTCCGTGCATTATCGGATTGAAACTCCCTCAGGTTATGGTACACCAAATCTTTATTGATACGGAAATTGAAGTAAGGAAAATTATCTACGCGATACTTATTTTTACGAGGACGAAGTTTTTCCTTTACAATCAAAGGCTTATTCTCATCTACAGCTACTACTGGTTTGGGTTCCTGATTCTGACTCTTATGCAAAACAGCAATTTCAGGCAACAGATCCGGATCCATCACCACTTTTTGCTCGGGATATTTCGAAAGCTTAATTTTATAGATAGTAAAATCATCCTTTCCATTCTCTCTACTCGAAGAGAAAGAGGCATATTCATCGTTGGAATCACAGGCAAAAAACAGATCGTTTGAGGTAGAATTAAATGGGAAGCCCAAATTTTCGGGTTCGGTCCAGGTTCCTGAAATCTCGTTGTATACACTCCTGAAAACATCAAACCCACCCATACTATTGTGTCCCTGCGAACAAAAATAGAGGGTACGATCATCCGCAGCCATAAAGGGATACAATTCGTCGTATTGAGTGTTGAGTGACACAAGCGGTTCCTTGGCTCCCCAACCACCATTTTTCAGCCTTGGGGCCCGGTACAAATCCCGTCCGGTCTTTTTGTTTTTTCCAAAACTTGAGAAATATATATAACTCCCATCCCCGTTGGTACTAGCAATTTCTTTATCCCCGGCTTCATCATATCGCCCTTCCAGACTCTTGCTTTTCTTCCTTATGCGATCCTCAAAACCTGTCAACTGATAATTACGGAAGAATCCTTTCTTATTCACCACACTTTTTTCCTGCAAATCAATCACAGCATAAGTATTTACCAATGGGATCCCATTTTGGCACATCTCAATCAAGCGGTCGATTCCTTCGGCCTTTTTCCGGTAATTCTCCTTAAACTTCTGATAGTAACGGATCGCCGAATGAAATTGATAATTCATGTGGAAAGCACGAGCCAAAAAGTAGGGAACAGAAGAATTCACATTTTTAACAGAAGCAATCTTTAAATGTTTAATGGCCTCTTTTAAATTGTCATTCACCTCTACCTGGCAAACGCCAAGATAATAATTGTACTCGGGATCCTGAGGATATACCCCCAACAACTCCTCGTACAGAGGCATTGCCTTGGTGTACTCTTCCTGCTCAAACAGCGTAAAGGCTTCCTGTTCTACTTCCTGTTCTGTCTTCCCCCCTTTAAACTTCTGGGCTTGAGCCCCAAAAGAAATTACCAATGCAATAACCAACAACAAGCTTTGCAATCTAATTTTTGTAGCATGTAATTCCATTCTCTGAAAATTTGTTAATGGATTTAAGCCCTTTCCAGGGCTACGAATTTGTTTGAAATCATTTCCAGTGGGTAAAACCACCAATTAATCATCATCAATTCAACCTCCAACAGTTGTGTGCCATCGCTATATAAGATAGCAATAATTTTTCGGCTCAAAAAACCATTTGTAAAAGATAAAAGAGGTTTTACCAGAAAATTTCAAATCAAATAAACAATTAAATTGTAGTTAAAACTTTTCCTCACAGATTCATAACAAAGATAATAATAAAGCTTAAGTACATAATATGAAAAAACTAGAAAGATTAACAAAATACTTAAATTCCATGTATTTTTTTATAAATTAAGCTCTTAAAATTCTTCTAAAGGAAAGTGTAACAAGCCTAAGAATTAATAAGAATTAAGGTATATTTGTAAACCGAAACCAGAAAAACACATGACACATTTGAAAGAAGGAGCTCAAGCTCCTCTATTTGAAGGGATAAATCAGGACAAGAAAAAAATCAACCTAAAAGATTTCAATGGCAAAAAAGTCATCCTGTACTTCTACCCCAAAGACAATACTCCCGGATGTACGGCGGAGGCTTGTAATTTGAACGACAACTACAGCCGTCTCACGGAGTTGGGGTTCGAAGTTATTGGCGTAAGTCCCGATGGTATTTCCTCTCATCAGCGTTTCATTGCCAAGCACAACCTGGCCTTCAACCTGATTGCGGATACCGAAAAGGAAATTCTGGAAGCTTACGGTGCCTGGGGAGAAAAGAAAATGTATGGCCGCACCTACATGGGTGTTATCCGTACCACTTTCATTATCTCTGAGGAAGGAATCATAGAGAAAATTTTTACCAAGGTAAAAACGAAAGATCACACCAATCAGATCCTGGAAGCCTTGGACATTCAATAGTTAACTGTTTAATTTCTTATATATCATGAGCGAAAAAGATACTGCTACGGTAAATAAAGAGAAGCTGAAAGCTCTTCAGCTGACCATGGATAAAATTGACAAAACCTATGGTAAGGGAGCCATTATGAAAATGGGAGACAGTGCAGTGGAAGATGTTCCTGCTACCTCTACCGGTTCTCTATCTTTGGATATTGCCTTGGGCGTAGGTGGTTTCCCCAAAGGACGTATCATCGAAATTTACGGTCCTGAATCTTCGGGTAAAACAACCCTGGCCATTCATGCCATCGCCGAAGTACAAAAAGCAGGTGGTATTGCTGCCATCATCGATGCGGAGCATGCATTCGACCGCTTTTATGCTGAAAAATTGGGCGTTGACACCGAAAACCTGCTGATTTCTCAACCAGATAACGGTGAGCAGGCTTTGGAAATTGCTGATCAGCTGATCCGTTCCTCTGCTTTGGATATTGTAGTAATCGACTCGGTGGCTGCCTTGACTCCAAAAGCTGAAATTGAAGGTGAAATGGGGGATTCAAAAATGGGATTGCAAGCCCGTTTGATGTCTCAGGCTTTGCGTAAGCTTACTGCCAACATCAACAAAACCAACACCACTTGTATCTTCATCAACCAGTTGCGTGAGAAGATCGGTGTAATGTTCGGTAACCCTGAAACCACTACTGGTGGTAACGCTTTGAAATTCTACGCTTCTGTTCGTTTGGACATTCGTCGTGTTGGACAAATTAAGGATGGTGAAAACGTAATTGGTAACAACACCCGTGTGAAAGTTGTGAAAAACAAAGTAGCACCTCCGTTCCGTAAAGCTGAATTCGACATCATGTACGGGGAAGGAATCTCTAAAGTTGGGGAAATCATCGACCTGGGTGTGAATTACGAAATCATCAAAAAGAGCGGTTCCTGGTTCTCCTACGGTGAAACCAAGCTGGGACAAGGACGTGAAGCAGTGAAAAATCTGATTTATGACAATCCTGAATTGGCCGAAGAATTGGAAAACAAGATCGTTGATGCCATCAACGCAGCAGAATAAGTTTACCATTCAATCCATATACCAAAACAGCATCGAAAATTTCGATGCTGTTTTTTTTTGAACTAAACTGCAGACATGAAAAGCCAATCCTCAATTCTATGTTTTCAAAGCATAAACACCTCGCATCAAATTGCAAGGAAAGTTTTGCTGCTTGTTATGAAAACTTCTATTTTTAGGATGTTAAAAAAGGAAAAAACAAGATTTCCCTTTTGCTACCGAAACACACTGGTTCGTAAATGATTTATCGTTGCTACAGCAGCGCATTAATTTTGATAAAATAAAAGACAACAAACACTTAACATCATGAAAAAAAGACATTTCGTCTTAGGACTGGCCCTTACCGGCGGATTGATGGCATGCCAACCACAATCCTCGACCAAGGAAGCCGACCAATCCTACAAAACACCTGAAACCAAATTAAATTCCGACCGGATGACTCCCGAAGTTCTTTGGTCTTTTGGTAGAGCAGGAGACGTTCAAATCTCACCCGACCAAAAGCAGATGCTTTATGGGGTTAGCTACTTTAACAAGGAAGAGAACCGTTCGTACCGCGATTTATATACACTACCTGTGGAAGGTGGTGCGCCAACCCAATTAACCAACACCAACAAAAACGAATACAACGAAATCTGGCGTCCCGATGGCAAAAAAATTGCCTTCCTAAGCTCGGAAAGCGGAAGCATGCAGATGTGGGAAATGAATCCTGACGGTAGCAATCCAGTTCAGATTTCCGATATCGAAGGAGGAATCGGCGGATTCCAATATGCACCCGACATGAGTAGAATCTACTACCTGAAAGAGGTACAACTGGAGAAATCAGTCGTGGATCTTCACCCGGATCTTCCCAAAGCCAATGCAAGGGTAATCAACGACATGAACTACCGCCACTGGGACAACTGGGTAGATACCTACACTCATATTTTTATTGCAGATTACAAAAAAGGTGCTAAAATCACCAAAGGAAAAGACATTATGCCCGGTGAAAGATGGTCAGCTCCTGTAAAACCTTTTGGTGGAACCGAGCAGGCAGTCTGGACACCTGATTCCAAAACTCTGGCCTACTGCTCCCGCAAAAAAACCGGTGTGGAGTATGCTAAATCGACCAACTCGGACATTTTCTTTTACAATGTTGAAACCGGAAAAACAACCAACATGACCAAGGGAATGATGGGATACGATATGAATCCTTCATTCTCGCCTGACGGCAACAAAATGGCCTGGGAAAGTATGGAACGTGATGGTTACGAAGCAGACAAGAACCGCTTGTTCGTAATGGATCTGAAATCCGGAGAAAAGACCTACTACACCAAAGATTTTGACCAGAACGTAGGACACTTGCAGTGGACCAAAGATGGAAAAAGCATCTACTTTATTTCCGACTGGCACGCTACCGACGAAATTTACAAGCTGAACCTTGCGGATGGAAAAATCAACAAGCTAACCGATGGGGTACACAACTACCGCTCGGTACACATTGCAGGAAACGATCTGATTGCAACCCGGGTTTCCATGTCAAAACCTTCCGAAATCTATAAGGTAAACGAAAAAACCGGCGAAGCAAAAGAATTGTCCTTCATCAACAAGAACACCCTTGATCAGTTGACCATGGGGAAAGTTGAAAAGCGCTGGGTGAAAACCACCGACAACAAGCAGATGGCTGTATGGGTGATCTATCCTCCTCATTTCGATCCAAACAAGAAATACCCTGCCCTATTGTATTGCCAAGGAGGTCCTCAGGGAACTGTTTCTCAATTCTGGAGCTACCGCTGGAATTTCCAGATGATGGCAGCCAACGATTATATTATTGTAGCGCCCAACCGTCGCGGTCTTCCCGGATTTGGTCAGGAGTGGCTGGAGCAGATCTCCGGTGATTACGGCGGACAAAACATGAAGGACTACCTGAGCGCAATTGATGCAGTGAAGAAAGAACCTTTTGTGGATGAAAACCGATTGGGTTGCGTAGGTGCATCCTACGGTGGCTTCTCAACTTTCTGGCTGGCCGGCCACCACAACAAACGCTTCAAAGCATTCATCGCACACGACGGAATGTTCAACCTGGAAGCCCAGTACCTGGAAACCGAAGAGATGTGGTTCGTAAACTGGGATTTGGGTGGCCCATTCTGGGACAAGAAGAACAAAATTGCTCAACGCAGCTATGCCAACTCTCCTCACAAATTCGTACAGAACTGGGATACTCCAATTCTTGTAGTACACGGTGGAAAAGACTATCGTATTGTGGAGAGCCAGGGATTCCAGGCCTTCAATGCGGCCCGTTTGAGAGGCATCCCTGCTCAACTGTTGCATTTGCCTGAAGAAAACCACTGGGTACTTGGTGTACAAAACGGTATTCTATGGCAAAGAACCTTCTTCAACTGGTTGGACAAGTGGCTGAAGGAAGAAAAAAAGTAGAACAAAAGCTCAGTCCCGGGGAATAGCCCGGAAAAAAGAGATACAGCAACCCCGTCAGGTTTTCAAAACCAGACGGGGTTTATTTTTTTTTAATTCCATCCGCTGAAATAGAAATTAAGAGCAATTACTTTCTACTCCTCCCATCTCCATCTCTTTAAAATTACTTGGAAGTTCATCTCCTCAACAAACTTCCAACTGCCTATCCTCTTTGGCCATATTCAAATATTCAATTAGGATTCAACAACAGTTTCCCGTCGCTTTTTTCGGGCACGAGCCTTGGAGTTAACGCTTTCCACAAAGGCGCTCACCACCTTGGTAAGCTCGGCATAATCCTCGGGAAGAACTGCAGCCATAGCATGCAGGTAGGGTAACAATTCCCTGTTTAGGATATCACGCACCACCTTTTTTTGAGCCGTAGGTGCTATGCTATCATCGTGGGCGGCACCCTCTTCGATACTCTTACGAAACAGATTCTGAAATCTGGAGGTGGAATCCGTCAACCGAACCATATTTTCAGGCACCCCATAAAGTTTCTGAATTGCCTGATGAATCATCTCCTCACTAAAATCTTTTAACAAAGAGTTGATTAACGAAAGCTGCTTTTCGTATCCCTTATGATGAAGGTTTAAATCATGAGCTTCGATAACATCCCAGACCAAATCGGCTGCATCTACAATAGCTTTGTCCTGAACAAACCGATTTGCTTTTACAAATTGCTTAAGGCAGGTAAAGTCCTTATCAAAAGCTGCATCTGCTTCCTGTAAAGCCTGGGTATATTTACCCGTTCGCAACTCTCCAATAACAGCAGTCAGTTGCTGATTCTCCTGTTCCAAACGGGGCAAAATTCCCTGTATGGCATGGTCGGTAGCCCAATCCTTTTTCTGAATCTCAAACAATATATTCGTTGCCACATTGTTTACTTCCCGGGCATCGCAATAGGTAAGGATTTGCTTGTTCATGGTGCCTGAAATTTTAGTTTGTAGTTTGTTAACACTATTCAAATTACGAATTTTCCTGTATTACAAAAAACATTATACACCTAAATTTCAAACCTGTACACCCAAAAATTCATTCAAGATTAACACAACCCCCACCTCTCCTGCATTCCCTCCTCTTCAGCCCGATAAAATTTTTTCTCAGTGCAGATTTGGACAATCGGCATCTTGAAGCTTTTTTCCAAAGTGACGAATTTCGAGTTTGTTTTGAACTACTTTTCTTCTGAGTGACGAATTTCAAACTTGATTTGGACTACTTTTCTCCGAAGTGACAAATTTCAAGCTTGATTTGGGTTACTTTTCTCCAAAGTAATAAATTTCAAGCCTGATTTGGACTACTTTTCTCCTGAGTGACAAATTTCAAGCTTGTTTTGGACTACTTTTCTCCGAAGTAGTAAAATTCGAAACGACCATTCCTAGCTCTACCATATATTTCGTTCAAAACACCTGGGCTCTTATCTCAAAAGAGGAATTCTGGAAAATGGCAATTTACTTTTCCCCATCCAGGTGGGAAGTGGCATTAGACTGCATTCCCACACATTAAAATCAGAAAATGGTATTATTCATTCTTTTCCTGTAAGTTTGCACTCAATTTAGAAAAACCAAACCATGAAGAAATTTCTCTTTTCAACAACATTTTTAGCCATTTTAGCCTGTTTGCTATGGTCAACTCCATTTGCTGCCATTAAAATCGGCTTGAAATATACCACCCCCTTGCAATTTGCAGGCCTACGCTTTTTCATTTCCGGATTCCTGATTCTGCCCTTTATTCCATCGCTAAAAAGCAAGATGAAAGAATCATTACAACACTGGAAACTCATCGTTAGCCTGGGCTTGATGCAGACTACCCTGCTTTACGGCTTGTTTTACACAGGAGTCAGCTATTTGCCCGGTGCACTTGGAGCTATGCTGATTGGGGCACAGCCATTGTTTGCAGCTATTATGGCTCATATCATGATGAGCAACGATAAAATGAGCTGGGAAAAAATATTCGCAATTCTAATGGGAATGGCGGGTGTCTGTATTATCAGCCTTGGTCGTTCCGATTTTATCTTTACCACAACCATTCCTTTGGGAGTTGGCATCCTGGTTTTGAACAATATTGTGGGAAGTACCGGAAATGTAATTGTAGCCCGTGATGCCAAGCACATTCCTCCACGCGTTTTGGCCTCACTTACCATGATAATTGGAGGTTTCGCCCTAATGCTGGTTTCAATTCCGATTGAACATCCCAGCTGGGAGATTCATCCTGCCGAATACTACTATGCATTGGGATGGTTGGCAATTGTATCAGCTACTTCTATAACGGTTTGGTTTGGATTATTGGGACGCGAAGGGGTAAAGGTTTCCAATTTGAATACCTGGAAATTTATCATTCCGATTTTTGGAGCTTTTCTTAGCTGGAGCATCCTTCCCGATGAACATCCGGATGCCTTATCAATTACCGGAATGGTAGTAATTGCTTGTAGCCTGCTCCTCTTGAACTATTTCAACCGAAAAGCGGAAGCAAAATCCGCTTTAGAGCCCGCTGTAAAAATTCAGAAGTAAGAGATTACGGCCAGAAAATATCCTGGCCTATCCTCTCTTTAACACCTAGAACGAAACCTGCCCCAAACTTCAGAATAGGCTATCATTTCTCATTAGGAAGAACCACAATTTTTACCGGTCTTTCTATACCAATAAACAAAGAAGTAAAACGAATTCCGTTATCCATGCATCGATTGATGTACAGAGCCTAATTTTAGGCACCTCAACTCTCTGTTAAGAGAATTTACACCTGACTACTAGTTTGGATTCGGAGCAATTGCTGGAAAAATAGCAGGCAACCCGGTTGCGATTGGATTGCCTGCTCATGGTAGTCTATTTTTTCTTCTCTTTTCGGACCAACCGCATACTTTCGAAGTAGGTAACCAGTTTGCGTAAAGCATCGTACCAAAGGGTCAGGTATAGCAAGGCCGACCCCAGCCATATCACCAATAAATTGTACCAGAAAGTATCCAGGTAGTAATTCCCAATCTTTTTCACGGGCGAGTAGAAATGGGAACGACCATAGTTGCACTGGGGATACATAAAAACAGGATCCTTCTTCTGCACCAACTGATCCTCCAATTCCAAAAGCTTGGTCACTTCGGTACGATTCAGTACCAAATCGGCCAAACTATTGTTGTAATATTTCTGCTTGAATTGGTACACACCATCTCTTCCCAGTGAATCAACCAAACGGGTGTAATCAAAATCCTTTTTGTAGCCCGACTCACTACTCAAACCGATGTAATACAACTCCACCTGGTCCAGAAAGTTTCGGGTTTGTTCCGCGACATTCAGATTAAAATCATGAATGTTCAACTCTTTCAATTCCGGAATTCCTTCAAAGTTCGCTTCGTCCGACAAAGCTTCAATTTCGTTTCGAATAATGGTGAAATACCGCCGGGTCTCCTCCTCCTCCTTTTCGAATTCGATATTTCGCTCACACTGAATCAACATGGATTCCAGGCGAGGAATAAGGAACGAGGTTTTAAAGGCAGCATCACTGATTCCCTTCTCGTTGACATAGAATAACTTTTCAAATTCATTGTCTTTGAACTGGGTTACCGCCAATGCTTCGTAAGCCCATCTGGTTGTCATAAAATCACCTACAATAGGGACGTAAATCTTATTGGTAATTCCTGCATGAAGATCATCGAATTTAATCATGGCTCCCCCCAACAGTAGCTGAGGCACCAAAATCAAAGGAATAAGAATGTAAATGGTAATTACCGAATTCAGTCCCGATGAAATATTCAATCCAATCATGTTGGAAAAGCAGGAGGTTGTAAACAGCACCAACCAGTAGCTTAAAGTCATACCCTGGATCTCAAGAATATAATTTCCTAACAGAACAAAGGTTAACGTCTGAATGGCCGACAAAATAAACAGGAAAATAATCTTGGACACCAGGTAACTGGTCCGGCTCAAATTCAGAAAGGATTCCCTCTGTAATATTTTCCGGTCGCGAATGATCTCCTCTGCACTCACTGTAAGTCCAAGAAACATTGACACTACCACAGCCATAAAAAGGAAAACCGGAAGGTTCTTATTCTCTCCAAACACGTAACCTCCATCGGTAGAGAATTTGGTGAAGTAAGCGAGAATAACAGCCAGCAAAGGAGCCTCCAGTAAATTGATAAACATGTATTGCCGGTTGGTAAACTTAGACAATATATTTCGTATCCAGAAGATGTAGAATTGTTTCAACATCCCCGGAATCTTAAAATCACTCTTGGGCAGCTGCTTCTCCCCCGTGGGCTGCTGAACAGAGGTCTCAATATTACTCAGGTACTTCTTGTACCACTCCTCTGGCTTTACCCTTCGTTCGCGAGTGGGTTTACCATGATCATCAATCATCCTGGTTTCCACAATCTGAAGCACCTGTTCCGGATTTACATTTCCACAACTGGGGCACTCGCTTTCCGATGCATTTACCTGGCTGTTCTGCGTTTTAAAGTAAACAATGGAGTCGATTGGATTACCGGTATAGATAGGGTATCCTCCTTTATCCAGAATCCAAAGCTTATCGAAGAGTTTGAAAATATCGGAGGAGGGTTGATGAATGTTGGTAATCACCAGCTTGCCCTTCAGGGTTTGCCGTTTCAACAATCCCATCACCATTTCGGAGTCGGTAGAGGAAAGACCGGATGTGGGCTCATCCACCAAAAGAATGGCGGGCTCACGCATCAGCTCCAAGCCGATGTTCAAACGCTTTCGCTGTCCTCCACTAATAAATTTATTTAATGGATCCCCTACCTTCAGATCCTTAATTTCGTACAGGTCCAAATCCTGCAGTATCTTTACAACCGTACGCAAAATCTGGGTTTCGTTGAAATCCCGGAAGCAAAGCTTGGCATTGTAGTACAAGTTCTGAAAAACCGTCAGCTCTTCAATCAAAAGATCATCCTGGGGCACAAATCCGATAAGCCCTTCCATCATCAGGCGATTCTTATGAATGTTGTAGCCATTTATCTTGATCTCTCCGTTATTCAATGGCAAATTCCCATTCAGAACGTTGAGCAGAGTTGACTTTCCAACTCCACTTCCCCCCATAATTCCAATCAACTGCCCCGATTCCTCTACAATATTGAAACGTTGGATACCATTACGGGAATTACGGAAATGAAATTCGATATCGTGAGCCGAAAAAACAATCTTGCCCCGGCTTTCCTCTTTCATAAACTTCCCGGCAATTTCACTAAAATAGATAGATCGGATGTTGGGCCCCTTAATTATAGAACCATGTGAGAGATTGTAGGATCTTCCGGAAACAATTTTTTTCCCTTCCAGATAGATATTCAATTCCCCCTCGTATTTAAACACCAGGAGATTTACACTTTCAACGAACATCACAATTATACGACCGTACAGGTTCTCGCAATACATGTGCTTGTATTCGTTGCCCTCTTTGGCCTCCTCCTTTTTCATAAACCAGGCCAGGTTCTCGGACCACTCCGTCACCTTGTTGTCGATAATAAGGAATTTGCTCTTATCGAACTCGTCCATGGTATCTCCCCAAACAAAGGCAAGCAGGTTGATAAATTCAGGACGGGGAATCTTGAAACTTTCCGCCACAACATGGATAAACTCAAATTCCCGCTCGCTAATCACCTGGTCTTCGTATACAAACTCCAGCAAACGAAGCAAAACAACGAGTCTCTCCTCCTGAATCAGCTCAGTTTTAATCTTCCGACACACCTTGGAGGCTTCGGTATAGGATAGGATTTCAATTTTGGTTCCCTGCACTTCTGTCTGGTACTCCATTTCGCGACGGTAGAACTCCATGTAATTCTCAAACAGGCGCAAATATTCGGCCTGGAGTTCAGCATTTACATATCGGTTAAGGAACCCCTGAACAATTTCTTTCCCTCGTCTTGACAGCCCACCTTCGCTCGCATTTGCTACAATGGCAAAAAGATGCATCAAGGCATTTAGTACGGATTCACCCATAAGGTAGAAGAATTTATAGCTATAACGAATCCCTAAAGAAAAACACTACACGAATAGCTGCTTTTTTTAGAAATCCTATAAATGTAAATTTAGTAAATCAAGGCTCATTCACACCCACTTTTCTCCAAAAAGAGAGGTTCTCCCTTTGGGTTTTCATCCGCATCTTCAGAGCTTTCTCAAACTTATCAAAAAAAAAAGCTCCTTCATAGGAAGGAGCTTCATTTTTTTTAAAGGGAGATGCAATTATTGCACAATTTTATTTCTTAGCTTTTCTACACTAGCAGTAATTTCTTTCAACTGAGCTTCGTTCATGCTTCCTTCGATCGCATCGTAGCTCTTTTTCAGTCCTTCCAGGTCAGCCAACATAGCAGCAACGTTAGGATCTTTCATTTCTGGCTTTAATACTTTCACCAAACGATCCAAAGACTCTTTCTGATCGTAAATTACCTGTACAATTTCAGGATTACCGAAGGTATTCTCCGAAATGTGAGTGGCAATATACAATCCCTCAATAAAGCTACCACTTACCACCAACAAAGAAAGGTTGGCTTTTCCGTTCTTATTCAAAAACTCGTAAGTATCGTAGAAAGAATTGGTAATCACCTTAACCAATTGATCCTTTTTGTCCAGATTCTGCTCCACATCGTCAACCAGGGTTTTGTTAAAGGCACTGGTAATCTCAAGATTATCAATCAAAGTTTTAGATGCCTTCAGGTACAACATTGTTTCCTGCTTGCGCTGATAGGTACTTGCATAACTCAAATCGGCACTGTAAACACCAAGGTTCAAAGCACGACTCTTTTCGGTGAAATACTTATCCACATTTTCTGTAGAATTGGAAAGAGTAAGAATATAATCCGCTCCAATACGATTCAGCATCGAAGTCAATTCAAAAGTAGTTGGCAATGGATAAACAATATCCTTTACTTCCTTCTCAATTGCTTTTTTTAACAGAGGCTTTACTGTTTGAGTCTTTTCAGCATCCTTCTTCTTGTTGGAAGATTGACATCCTACTACGCTCAACATCAAAGCGAAAGCCAAAATGCCTAAAGTATAGCTTGTAGGTTTTATTCTTTTCATGGATTTTAAAATTAAGGGTATGAAAATTGCATAATCTAATTCACGGCCTAATTTAACAAAAAAAGCCCAATATCACATAGAATGAAGCCATATATCTCACATTTATTATTGTCGCAATTCCCCAATCTCTCTATGTTTTGAACAGTTGCCCGATTATTATTTTAAACACAATCAAAACAAATTCTCTCATCCCAAAAGATTTATCACACAAAAACCAGGGAAATTCATACTACAACCCTCATCTTTTTTTCGAAGGATTGAAATGTTTCTTTTTTTTCCTTTTTCAATGCTAAAATCATAAATTAGTGAATTCTTAGCAAATCAAAAACACTACAATAACAAAAATTAAGGCCGGAAAAAAAATGATTTAATTCAACACACGGACCGACCTAAAAACACAAATACCAATGAAGAAAAAACTTCTTTTCGCAACCTTGCTGGGATGCGGAATCCTAAGCACGGGAATTAGCAATGCAAACACGCCCGACGAACTAATCGGGAAAAAATCACTTCAATTGAAATCGGACCGCATGACCCCTGAAGTCCTTTGGTCTTTTGGCCGACTGGGGGATGTACAGGTTTCACCTGACGGCAAAACGCTACTCTATGGGGTTAGCTACTACTCCAAGGAAAAAAACAAAAGCAATCGCGAATTGTTTACCCTGGATATCAACGGGCAGAATAAAAAACAACTGACAGCATCCGCAGAAGGAGAGTACGGAGCCATTTGGCATCCCAAGGGAGACAAAATCGCATACCTATCGGCCAAAAGCGGTAGCATGCAAGTTTGGGAAATGAACCCCGACGGCAGCAACCCCAAGCAAATCTCCTTCGAAAAAGGAGATATCACCAATGTTATATTCTCCCCAACCGGAGAGAAAGTATTCTTTACCAAAGACGTTAAAATCACCAAAAATGTTCAGGACATCTATCCCGACCTGCCCCATGCCAATGCATTATTGATTGACGATTTACTATATCGCCACTGGGATACATGGGAAGACACTTACTTTAGTCATATTTTTGTAGCCGATTACAAGAATGGTAAAATCAGTAAGGCCAAGGATATCATGCCTGGTGAACCCTATGATACTCCTCTAATGCCTTTTGGTGGAATTGAAGAAATAACATGGAGCCCCGATGGAAAAAAGATTGCCTATACCTGCAAAAAACAGTTTGGCAAAGAATATGCCCTGGGAACCGATTCCGACATCTACATTTACAATCTGGAAAGTGGTAAAACCATCAACTTAACCAAAGGAATGAAAGGATATGACCGGGCTCCCCTTTACTCTCCCGATGGAACAAAACTGGCATGGTTAAGCATGGAAAGAGCCGGCTTTGAAGCAGACAAGGACCGCTTGTTCATTTACGATTTTACAACCAGCACCATGGAAGATTATTCCAAAGGTTTTGACCATTCGGCCTCCAGTTTAAACTGGACTCCTAAAGGAAAAGAAATTATTTTCGTAAGTGGTGTGAACGCGACCTTCCAAATCTATAAACTAACCCTTAAGAATCGGAAAATCGAACCGATCACAGAGGGAAAACACGATTACCACAGCGTTGCACTTGCCGGTAAAAATCTCATTGGTACAAAAGTTTCGATGTCGAAACCTCAGGAGATCTACCGAATTGACCCCAAAAACGGAAAAGAGACAGAACTCTCTTTCGAAAACGAAGAAATTCTGAATCAACTGGAAATGGGTAAGGTTGAGGAACGTTGGATCACTACCACCGACAACAAGAAAATGCTTACCTGGGTGATCTATCCTCCTCATTTTGACCCCAACAAGAAATACCCCACCATTTTATACTGCGAAGGAGGACCTCAATCGCCTCTTTCTCAATTCTGGAGCTATCGCTGGAATTTTCAGATGATGGCTGCCAACGACTATATTGTTGTGGCCCCCAATCGAAGAGGGGTACTTACCTTTGGACAGGAATGGACCGATGGAGTAAGCAAGGACAACGGAGGACAGTGCATGCAGGATTACCTTGCAGCCATCGACGAATTGAAAAAAGAACCTTATGTAGATGAAAATAATTTGGGTGCTGTTGGTGCCTCTTTCGGTGGTTTCTCCGTTTATTGGCTGGCCGGAAATCATGAGAATCGTTTCAAAACTTTTATTGCCCATTGTGGGGTATTCAATTCCGAAATGGAATATGCCACTACGGAAGAAATGTTCTTTGACAACTGGGAAAAAGGCGGTGCTTTTTGGGAATTAGACAATAAGGTTGCTCAGAAATCTTACGCCAGCTCTCCCCATAAATTCGTCCAAAATTGGGATACTCCCATTCTGGTTATCCATGGAGGAAAAGATTTCCGAATTCCTTACACTCAAGGCATGGCAGCATTTAATTCTGCCCAACTGAAAGGAATTCCAAGTAAGTTCCTGTACTTCCCGGAAGAGAATCACTGGGTATTGAAACCACAAAATGGAATCTTGTGGCAACGTACCTTCTTCAAATGGCTAGACAAGTGGCTGAAGAATTAAATTAAAAACATAATTACCTAATGGTAACAGGCAGTTTTCACCGACTGCCTGTTCTTTTTTATACATTTCTTCCCCAAGGGGGAGTTTTAAAATTGACATTCTAATATTATTACCCCACACCCTATATAAAATAGTTTCCCCTGTTACAAAAAACTCCTCAACAGGCTTAAGTACGTCTAAATTCCCTTGCTCAATTCATTCAAATCGAATATTTCTCTCCTCTCCCTCCTGCTAACATTCGGATTTATATACAAAACACACTCACTGTTATTTATCCGTTTAAATTCTACAAAAACCCTTCATTTATGATTATTAACCGTTCGGAAAATCTCGGGGAAAAACCTGGTTGGCAATTCTTCCATCCCCTGTAATTGTGCTACATTTGTACTCATCATACTAAATGAAACTACACAAATGATAGCAAAGAAAACATTAGGTCTTATCCTGGCTATTTCTCTTCTGGGAGCTCCAGCCAGTTCTTTTGCAAAAAAGAAGAAGAAAAAAGATAAAGTAGAGGGATATCAGTTTACAACCCTGATAGATCTTCCCACAACATCAGTCAAGGATCAGCATGCTTCAGGTACCTGCTGGTGCTTCTCGGGCCTTTCCTTCCTTGAATCCGAATTAATTCGCATGGGCAAAGGAGACATGGATCTATCCGAAATGTTCCTGGTAAAAAAAGCTTACCACGAAAAAGCCAAATTGTATGTTCGCTACCATGGTAAACTTGCCTTTTCGGGAGGTGGAGAATCCAATGATGTAATGGACATGATTAAGCTTTACGGACTTGCGCCGGAATCTGCTTTCAAGGGTCTGAATTACGGAGAAGAGAATCACCGTCATGGTGAAATGGATGCCGTATTGGAAGCAATGGTGAATGCTGTAATTAAAAATAGAAACCGAAAACTGACTCCTGTTTGGATCAAAGGTATTGATGCCACACTGGATGCGTATCTGGGCGAAGATCCGACTACCTTCACCTACAAAGATAAAAGCTATACTCCCAAAAGTTTCCAAAAAGAATTGGGCATCAATCCGGATGATTATGTAGAAATCACTTCTTTCAGCCACCATCCTTTTTATTCCAAATTCATCATGGAAGTACCCGACAACTGGGCACAAGGACAAGTATACAACCTTCCTTTGGATGAATTCATGTCAACTCTGAACTATGCACTGGAAAATGGCTACTCTGCACTTTGGGGGTCGGATGTAAGCGAAAAGGGATTCTCCTCTAGAAACGGAGTTGCGATTATACCTGAAGTCGACACTAAAAATATGAGCGGGGCAGAAATAGCCAAATGGGAAAAAATGTCACAAAGGGACAAGAACAAGAAATTATATGATTTCTCTCGTCCCGGTAAAGAGAAAGTGATTACCCAGGAAATTCGCCAGGAAGGTTTCGACAATTATCAAAGCCAGGATGATCACGGAATGCACATTACCGGAACTGCCAAAGACCAGAATGGCACCCTTTACTTCAAAGTAAAGAACTCATGGGGTGATTATAACAAGTACGACGGTTATTTCTATGCTTCAGAATCATTCGTAAAAGCGAAAACCATGACCTACATGATTCACAAGGATGCACTTCCAAAAGAGATTGCGAAAAAACTGGGCATCAAATAAGCATTACCAGTAAATTTCCATAAAACAAAAAGCCGGACCTAACATCCGGCTTTTTTCTTAAAAGAAAATATAAAAGTAAACAGACCTGAAAAACAGTTTCATTCTTCTTCCTATGCAGAATGAATTTTTTGGAAGAAGCCTTGCTTATAATTATTCCCAATGGGCAATGTAGCATTTGGCATATTCACCATATTGCCTTCAATGGATTTTATTCTTGATAGTGAAACAATATAGGATTTATGAATCCTGTAGAATCTCTTGGAAGGAAGCAATTTTTCAATTCCCTTGAGCGATTGATAGGTTACAATATGTCCTTCGGTTGTATAGATTTTTACGTAATCACCCAGTGCTTCAATATAAACAATTGAATCCAGGTTGACATTGAACGTTTTCTTATTGGATTTAACAAAAATATATTCCAAACCTTCGGCTGTATCCACATTAGGAACTGATTTGGAACCCATCATCAGTTTTTCCTGCGCCTTTTGAGCCGCCAGAAGAAAACGTTCGAAAGAGAATGGCTTCTTAAGATAATCCAGCACATTCAATTCATAACCTTCAAGGGCATACTCGGTATAAGCCGTAGTAATAATAACCAACGGAGGGTTCTTGAGGGTTTTGAGAAAATTGATCCCACTCAAACGTGGCATATTAATATCCAGAAAAATAAGATCCACATCTAATTCCTGCAGACTCTCCATGGCTTCAAAAGCATCGCTGCATTTTCCAACCATTTCCAAAAAAGGGATTTCCCCCACATATTTTTCCACCACACGTTGAGCAAGTGGCTCATCATCAACTACCAAACATTTCAACTTCATTTCAATTCGATATTTAATAGCAATTTAAATCGATCTTTGCTTTCTTCAATATTCAACTCATGCTTTCCTGGGTAGAGCAATTCCAAACGACGAATCACGTTCCGAATCCCTATTCCATTCTGTCCGTTGCCTTCCGGGCCTATTTCCGGTTGTTTGCTGTTCTCAATCAGCAAATCCAGATAGCCATATCTCTCAAAGTTAAAAATAATATTTACAAAGGCGTTGGAATTTCGATTCCCTAATCCATGTTTAAATGCGTTCTCAATTAATGGCTCAAATAAAAGAGGAGCTATCATTTGGTTTCCGGCTTCCCCCTTGGTCTCCATCCGAACCGGGATCGCCTCATCCAATCGGATGCGCTGAAGATCAAGATAATTCCGAATAAATTCCATCTCCTTATCCAGCAACACAAACCGATCGTTGCACTCATAAAGAATGTACCGCATCATATCAGATAGTTTCAAAACCAGGGCAGGAGCCTTATCGGAATGATCCAGTGTCAGTGAATAGATGTTGTTCAGTGAATTAAAAAGGAAATGAGGATTAATTTGTGCTTTTAAAGCCTTTAGTTCAGCTTCCAATTTATCTTTCTCCACATCCTTTATCTTCATAGACAATTTCTGCAGCTGAAACCACTCCCTTATCATTGAAATTGAGGTCGTAATTCCCACGTATATAGCCAAAATAATAAAAAAGTTCCCCCAAACAAAAAAGGAGAGTTGGCTAAAATATTCTTCATCCCGAACAAATGATTTCAGAGGATACACCAATAGAAAATCAATAAATACCGAAATTCCGGACATCAAAAGAATGAGGAAGAAAAAGTATAGAAAGAACTTCCGACGTTTGAAAAACAAGGGCAGAATCACATACAAATTGCCATATACCCCAACAGCAAAGCAAGCATTGAAAATAAGCGTCATCAAAATTGGTTCAAATTCGATAACATCTTTAAAGCTACTTCCCACCCACATAGTGAGCAGCCAAAACACCAAAGCCACCGACCAAAACAAGATGTGCTGCAAAAATCGAATATTTAATATGCCTTTTAACGGACCCATACCCATTCTAAAAATCATTTAACTATGCCTAAATTAATAAAGAAAGATTCCCTTTTAAAACTTATTCGTTTACAGTAGTTATTCCCCAGACAAATGATGGAAATCCTCCGATAAAAAACAAGGAAAATATTCCATTTCTAATTATCGTAACAGATATTACAAATGGATTCATTATTTTTTTTGATTTTCCGTAAATCCCATCGTAATATTGTATATACAAAATTGTTGTTGGAAAATCAGACCAAACAAAACCAAAATGACAAATCAAGATATACTTTTCTGGAACGTAGACACCCAAGTGGATTTCATGGAGCCTGACGGCAAACTTTATGCTCCGGGTGCAGAATCCATCAAACCCGTATTGGACAAATTAACCCAAATAGCCAAAACCAATGGAATTCGTGTTATCAATACTGCAGACCATCATTATAAGGGCTCAAAAGAACTTTCAGATAAACCTGATTTCATAACAACTTTTCCGGAACACTGCATGGCCGACAGTCTGGGGGCGGATTTCATCCGGGAAACCCAACCACAAGCACCCTTCTCTGATATTCAATGGAACAAAGCATATCTTCCTGAGGAATTAGTTGAATTGACTCAAACCCGAAATATCATCATCAGAAAAGACGCTTTCGACGTTTTTGAAGGCAATCCTCATACCGAAAAAATATTAAAACTCCTCTCCCCTAAAAAAATCTATGTTTACGGTGTTACAACCAATGTTTGCGTTCATTGTGCAGTAACAGGCCTTGCCAAAAGAGATATTGAAGTTATAGTAATCGAGGATGCTATTAAGGAACTCCCCAAGATTCCTCTTCCATTCGGAGAATGGGACAAATTGGGGGTGAAACGAATCAAAAGCAACGAAATTGGGCTCCCTGTTTAGGAGCCCATCTCATTTATTCTTTCATCCATTCCATCACCTTCTCCACTTTCTCTTCCAAAGGCATGTAGCCATCCAGCCATCGAATATCGGAACCGCTACGCTCCATTTTCCGAAACCAGGTCATCTGGCGTTTGGCAAACTGATGAATGGCCGTATTCAATCCCGAAAACATTTCATCATAGGTTATCTCTCCAATTACATAGCGAGTTAAAAATTTGTATTCCAAACCGTAATACATCAGATCTTCAGGCGTCACACCCTGTTTGAGCAATTGCTCAACCTCTTCCACCATTCCTTCTTTCAACCGTCCCTCCAGACGTTGTGTGATCCTTCTCCGACGGCTATCCCTGTCAAACTTAATCCCCACCAGCAGAGGATTTAACTCCGGATAATCCACTTCTACTTCCGGATGAGAAGCATAGTACTCCTCTATTTCTATTGCCCTGACAGCTCTCTTTTTTGTATCCACATCTGTGGTATTGTGAAGAGACTTATAGCCTTTCAATACCCCAACCAACTCCTCGAGAGATTTTGGTTCCAACTCTTTCCGAAGCTCCTCGTTGTTGGGCACTGATATTAATTTGTACCCTTTCAGAGCGGCTTCAAGATACATACCAGTCCCTCCGCATACGACCGGTAAATTGCCCCTGCTATTGATTTCCTGATAGGCCTTCAAAAAATCACGCTGGTACTCAAAAACGTTGTATTTGTAACCCGCCTCAACAATATCAATCAAATGGTAAGGAATGGTTTTTCCCTCCAGGGTATATTCCTCAATATCTTTTCCGGTTCCCAAATCCATTCCCCGATATATTTGACGGGAATCAGCACTGATTATTTCTCCCTTCATTCGATTGGCCAAATGGACGGCAAGGGAAGTTTTCCCGGTAGCCGTTGCCCCCAATACCACAAGCAGATTATATTGCATATTCATTCAATTGATTTCATTATACATTACATACCCGATTCCAAACTAAAACCATTCCAACTAAAACAAGTCAAAAGGCTCACAACAACCGCCAGTACAGCAAGACAACCAATCTTACTATACTTTTCTACTACAAGCGAGAACAGAAGTTCAGAATCTTCGATTTTCAATTTAACTATATTTGTTTTAAATTGCTTTACAGCAAATTAGAAATCAGAGCAAAATTACACGAAGTTTTTCGAAAATACTATGGATACTATTAAAATGAACATTCCAACCTTTCTACACCGGCTTTGGAACATTCATCTCTTACCTGCACAAGAGTGGATTTCGATCCGGGATGAAAAACACAACAACAGTTTGCTTTTCTGGGGATGGAGCTTCCCTTTAATCCTCATCATGGCCCTTGCAGCAATAGTTGGAAATACTGTAGTGGAAACACAGTCTGATTTTAAGATATCACACCTGCTACTATCCTCTTTTTTTATAATTGTATTTTCAACTATTTCACTATTTCTATCGGCATGGGTTGTAAAATCCATCGCAAGCCAATCTGTGTCGAATCACCCTTTCAATGCTGCTTTTCGCTTAATCGCGTACTCATATTCGGCAGGATTTACGGCCAACTCTTTGGCTTTTCTCTTTCCCAACTACAGTTTCCTCTCCCTACTGGGACTGTACAGTTTTTATCTCATCTGGCATGGATTAGGTCCCATCTTGAATATTTCAAAAGACAAAAAGTCAGGGTACTTTACTTTCATCGTAATTGGCCTGATTACTATTTATGTTGTATTAGGCCTCATCCTTACCAGCCTTCTAAGCATTTATTCTAATAGCAATACTATATAAACACAAATACAAAATTGATTTTATTGAAAAATAGAGCAAACGCTTTTCAATTTCCTCAGCTTATCCTATTTTTGATTTTTTTTCCAAACCAAAGGTATTCCTGGCTATGAAGATCCACTCAATAAATTTGACACATGTTTTTCACAGAACGCGAAGCATTATTCTGAACCCCAAAGCAGAATGGGACATTATTGCACAGAAGGAACAAAATAAAAAAGAATTGTACCTTAACTATGCACTACCTCTTATATCTATCTGTTCCCTTTTGGCTTTTTCAGGAATACTAATCAACTATAGCGATTTAACCCATGCATTATCGCAGATGTTAATTGTTTTCCTATCACTTAGCGGAGGACTTTTTCTTGCAGCAACTATCATCAAGGAACTAGCCCCAAATTTTAATGGAAGCAAAAACGAAAACCGAAATTTCATGCTGGTGATCTATGCAGCATCAATATTTTGCATATTCCATTCGGCAGCCAACATGTTTTCCCTTTTCTCTTTCTTCAGACAGCTATTTCTGCTTGTGGAACTCTACTTTATTCGCCTGTTTTGGTTAGGCATCAGCCCTCTGCTACAAATGCCGGAGAATAAAAAAGCAGGATTTACTCTAATCTCTGCCTTAATCATACTAATCATTCCTCTAATTCTGGAAAGAATGCTTTCCATCTTGTTTAACGTTCCCATTGTAAGCATTTAATATTAACTTTGCAGGGAATTTAAGAGAATACAATGCAAAACATCAATATAAGAAACAAGCGAGCAAGTTTCGATTACGAGTTCGTTGAAAAATTCGTGGCAGGAATTCAGCTATATGGTACCGAAATAAAATCAATCCGAGCCGGGAAAGCAAGCCTGGTGGATTCCTACTGCTATTTTGCCAACAATGAATTGTGGGTAAAAGGAATGCACATTTCTGAATACAAATTCGGCACCTACAACAATCATGTTGAGAAACGGGAGCGTAAACTCCTCCTGCAACGAAAAGAACTCAATAAACTGGACCGTAAAACCAAAGAAAGCGGACTAACTATTGTTCCTACCCGCCTTTTCATTAACGACAGGGGATTGGCTAAACTGGAAATTGCTCTGGCCCGAGGTAAAAAGACATACGACAAAAGAGAAACACTAAAACAAAAAGATGCCAAGCGCGACATAGATCGTATGATGAAGAGGTAGTTAGCGCTACACCCCGCATTTTTATTGGAATTTTTCAAATTTATTCCATTGCAATCGAATTATTTGTTCTATATTTGCAGCCCGCTTGAGAAAAAAACTCAAGCGGGCTTTTTTATCCCCTTTAAGTATTCAACAGCTTACTAACAGGTTATCAACACTGTTGATAGTTTGTTAATAACTCCTACACATAAGTTAAATCAAGCCTTTCACCTGTTAATAACTAAAAAAGTCACCTTGATTGGATAAGTTTATCAACAATCAAAATGACCTCTATTTTACGGTTATTAATAGTTATTCACAATTTGCGGGATAAAGTGGATAAGGTTATTATGGATCAGAAAACTGAATCACTCAAGGTAGAATCACCTCCTATAACACCTCATCCATTCCTTTGAGAACCTTTGGTGAAACAACACAGCAGGAACTCCTTTTGAATATACAATCCGACAAATCGGTTTTGCATCAAGCTATCTCTTCCTAATACTCGAAAGTGCTTCCGCCCAAAAATTCTCTCATTAATGAAGTAGGAGGAATCTCATCATCACAAATTGGAAGAAAATAGGAAAAGAACTTCAGCAAACGATTGGCTTCGGAATACTCCACCTGGTTGGGCTGAACCTCTTTTAAAATGGGCTCGGCATAGCGCTTCAACACTCCCAACTCATAGGGCAATGCTGAATTGAACATTACATTGGCCTCCTCCTGATAGGGAAAAATATTCTTCTCTTCTCCTCTGCGAACACTCTCCCATCTTTTAATGGTCTCCAGGGCGCTATAACCACGATATTTATAATCCCTCACGATTCTCCGAATCAACCGATTGTCCGTTGAAGGAATGCGATTGTGACCATCAATGGAAATGGAGGTCAAAGCTGAAATATAGATTTTGTACTTGGCCTCTTCCGGAATCAGGGGAGTCAAACCAGGATTCAATCCATGAATTCCTTCCACAACCAGAACCTGCTTGCCGTTAATTTTCAACTTTTCTCCATTATAGTATCGCTGACCGGTATCAAAGGAAAATTTGGGTAGCTCTACTTCCTTTCCATCCATCAAATCCAGCAGATTCTGATTAAACAGATTAACATCCAAAGCCTCCAGGGCTTCAAAATCATACTCTCCTTTTTCATCCCTTGGGGTCAACTCACGGTTCACAAAGTAATTGTCCAACGAAAGATTGACCGGCTGCAAACCTGCCACCTTTAATTGAATTGCCAAACGCTTTCCAAAGGTGGTTTTTCCTGAGGAGGAGGGGCCGGAAATCAATATTAGCCGAATTCGTTTTCTACGTTTACGAATTCGGTCAGCAATCTGCGAAATCTTTTTCTCGTGAAGAGCCTCCGAAATCTTAATCAACTCACTGATATTATTATCATCAACGTAATGATTTAAATCCCCTACATTGGAAATATTCAAAATCTTTCCCCAACGCTTGAATTCACTAAACACTTTTAGCATTCCTTCCTGAGGAATCATCTGCTGAACAGTCCCCGGATCATCCCGATGGGGCATCAACAACAACATTCCCTGGTAGTATGGAATCAAATCAAACACCTTTAAACACCCGGTAGAAGGAGCTAAAAAGCCGTAGAAGTAATCGATATGATCTTCAAGATGATAAACAGAGGTATACAAATTGCCACGCGTCCGTAACAAGGCCGTTTTCTCCATCAGCCCGCGGGATTCAAACATTTCAATGGCTTTTTCTGTTTCCAGCTCTTCCCTTACAAAAGGAAGATCGGCATCTACAATTTCCTGCATACGATTCTTGATAGACTGAATATCCTCTCCGCTTAGAAAAACGTTCTTACTCATCAAGCGACAATACAAACCATTGGATATGGAATGTTCAATACGGAAACGAATCCCCGGGAACAATTCATTTACTGCCTTATACAAAATAAAAGTCATAGACCGGAGATACATTCGCATTCCAGCAGGATGCGTGGCGTCAATAAACTTTACATTTTTGGGTTTGTATATTTCGTAATTTAGTTCCTTTATCTTATTGTTCACCATAGCGCCCAACACGGGTCCTTTAAGTTTGGGCTGAACATCTTCCGCCAATTTGTACAAACTGGTGCCTAATTCATACGGACACTTCTTCTGAATATCCTCAAGATATATATCGATCAATCTTCCCATAAAATAGTGTTTGATAATGATTACACGCCCATCCTCCTTCTTACGTCCGGCTTTTATTCACAAATCCAAACAGGATACTGAGATGCGTGATTTCTAAAGATACTAATTATACTATGGAATGCAGGAACTCCCGGGTTAAAAATTGTTAACCATATAATTAATAAAAAAGAGGGTGTTCTATATTCCTGGGCAAAGCCCCAATGTGTCTGACATGGCAGTAGTTACAGTTAAAAATATTGAAAAAGATGAGTCGTTTATTTGGTAGCGACAAAAAAGAGTGGGAACTTTTTCATAGCAAATAAAGTAGTGGTACTATGAACTCTTGTATTTGATCTGGGTAGTAAGTTACTACCTGGATTTTTCTTTGCTATTTGTGCTGCTGCTTTTGTATATGACCGTCTCACGACCGTGGGGGTGACCGTCTCACGACCGTGAGTGTGACTGTCTCACGACCGTGAGTATGACTATCTCACGACCGTGAGAGGGACTACCCCCTAAACGAGTTCAACGCATTTCCCAATTTGGAGAATATTCAGAATACCGCCGGAACTCAATATAGGGGCCCGTTACATACAATCAGTTGCCCAAAAATGGATTAGACAATCCAATCCCCTTGAAACAACCTTCCGTAAGATTGGAATACCACAGATAAGCACATGGTTTTTACAGGGCATAAAAAAAAGAGGGTGTCCAAAAATGAGAAAAACCTCGAATGCTTGTCATCCTGCAATGTAGTTCGGCAAAGCCCATTTATTTCAGAACCAAGCTTGCGAGCTCAACGGAGTTAATCTCATTACGAATAGTTAACAGATTCGGATACTAGTTCTGAATGACAGGAAGCTTCATTTTTGGACATCCTCTTCTATTTTATATATCAAGTAGTTTACTTCAATTCCTGAATCAAGAATTTAGCAGTATGCGATTCTTTGCACTTTGCGACCTCTTCCGGAGTCCCTACACACAGGATCTCACCACCATTGCGGCCTCCTTCTTTTCCCAGATCGATAATATGATCAGCAACCTTGATTACATCCATATTGTGTTCAATTACAATCACAGTATTGCCTTTACCCACCAAACGGTTCAATACCTCCAACAACACCCGAATGTCCTCAAAATGCAATCCGGTGGTCGGTTCATCAAGGATATACATCGTTTTCCCCGTATCACGTTTGGCCAACTCCGTGGCCAATTTCACACGTTGGGACTCTCCTCCCGACAGTGTTGTAGAAGGCTGCCCAAGGGTAATATACCCCAAACCAACATCCTGCAGAACCTTCAACTTGGGAAGAATTGCCGGAATATTCTCAAAGAATTCCACAGCCTGGTTAATGGTCATATCCAAGACATCTCCGATCGATTTTCCCTTGTATCGAACCTCCAGCGTCTCCCGGTTGTATCGTTTTCCATTGCACTCATCACAATGCACGTACACATCCGGCAAAAAGTTCATCTCAATGGAACGCAATCCTGCCCCCTGACAAGTTTCACAACGCCCACCTTTTACATTAAAAGAGAATCGTCCGGCTTTGTAACCCCGAATCTGAGATTCCGGTAATTTCTCAAAAAGTTTTCGAATATCACCAAAGACCCCCGTATATGTAGCTGGATTCGACCTGGGAGTACGTCCTAAAGGAGCCTGATTCACCTCCACTACCTTATCAATGTTCTCAATCCCCTCAATTCCACTATAAGGCAGAGGATCCTTTACCGAACGATAGAAGTGCTGAGACAATATTGGTTGAAGCGTTCCATTTATCAGACTGGATTTTCCACTTCCCGACACCCCTGTTATACAAATAAACTGGCCCAATGGAATCTCTACATCCACCGATTTCAGGTTGTTTCCTGTACACCCTTTTAAAACGATCGATTTTCCATTGCCGGGACGACGTTCCTCCGGAACACGAATCGCTTTTTGTCCGTTTAGGTATTGAGCCGTAAGGCTATCGGAGTTTCGGATATCAACCGGGGTTCCCGATGTAACCACCTCTCCACCGTGTTTCCCGGCAAAAGGTCCCATATCTACAACATAGTCAGCCGACTCAATCATATCCTTATCGTGCTCTACCACAACCACAGAATTACCCGAATCACGCAATTGTTGCAAAGAGTGAATCAACCGCTGATTATCTCTCTGATGAAGACCAATACTGGGCTCATCCAGAATATAGAGAACATTCACCAGCTGGGAACCAATTTGAGTTGCCAAACGAATTCGCTGAGATTCGCCACCGGAAAGACTAACCGAACTTCGGTTCAGAGACAAGTATTCCAAACCTACATCCAAAAGAAACTGCAAACGCGATCGTATCTCCTTCAACACCTCCGTAGCAATTTTCCTTTGCTTTGAATTCAGATGCTCCTCCAATCCCTGGAACCATTCACTTAAAAGTCCTAAATCCATATCTGCAAGTTCCGCAATATTCTTATCATGGATCTTAAAGTGTAGGGATTCCTTTTTCAGACGTTGACCATTACATTTTGAACAAACCGCTGTTTTGATAAACTGTTCGGCCCATTTCTTCGCCTTTTTAGATGTTCCATTCCCCTCCTGGTTGGAAATGTATTTGATAACACCATCAAAACTGAGAAAATAATTGGAAGAAGTACCCAATGGGGTGTTCTCCAACTTAAAGGTTTCGCTGGAACCATCTAAAATGATACTTAAAGCATCTTCGGGAATATCTTTTACTGGCGTTTTTAGCGTAAAGCCATACTTTTTAGCAATGGCCTCTATCTGCCAAAAAATTAAACTGTTTTTATATTTTCCAAGAGGTACTATCCCTCCTTCCCGAATACTGATACTTGGATCGGGAATTATTTTATCATGATCGATTTCACTAACCCTCCCCAAGCCTTTACAGCGAGGACAGGCTCCGTGTGGAGAATTAAAGGAAAAACTATGAGGAGCCGGTTCATTATAGGAAAGTCCGGTTGTGGGACACATCAACAAACGACTGTAATACTTCGCCTCATCCGTATCCTTATCCAATATCATGGTTACGCCTTTTCCATGCTTCATGGCTGTCTGAATGGACTCCTTGAGACGTTTGTTGCCAACTTCATCCACTTCCAGCTTGTCAATCAAAATCTCTATGGTATGATTCTTATAACGATCGACCTTAAACCCATGCATCAACTCCTCCACTTTACCATCTACACGAGCATACAGGAAACCTTTCCTTCGGATTTGTTCGAACAATTCCTTGTAATGACCTTTCCTCCCCTTTACAACCGGAGCCAAAATCATTATTCGACGCTCTTTGAATTTCTCATAGATAAGTTGAATGATTTGCTCATCGGTATACTTCACCATCTTTTCACCCGTCTCGTAGGAGTAGGCCACACCTGCACGGGCATAAAGCAAACGAAGAAAGTCATACAGCTCGGTAATGGTACCTACCGTGGAACGAGGATTCTTATTGGTCGTCTTCTGTTCTATAGAAATTACCGGGCTCAAACCGGTAATTTTATCCACATCGGGACGTTCCATACCTCCCAGAAACTGACGCGCATAGGCTGAGAAGGTCTCAATATAGCGGCGCTGTCCCTCTGCATATATGGTATCGAAAGCAAGCGAAGATTTCCCACTACCACTCAATCCGGTAATTACCGATAACTGGTTACGGGGAATACTTACATCAATATTTTTAAGGTTATGAACACGTGCGCCCAAAACATCTATACGTCCGGTTTCAAGCTGTTCCTGTTCAATACTCTGTTGGGTCTTCTTATTGGTACTCAAATTCAGCTTCTCCTATTTATTCTTTCAAGCTATTAGTTGTTTGGTACAGAACCCGTAAGAGATCTGTAATCCGAAAAGACAAAGTTACAATATCCTTTCTCAGGTAAGGTAATAAAATAGCTTTTTTTATACTTATTCGTCAAATAAGGCTTTCGCAACCAAGGGTTAAACATTTTCAACACCTTGTAATTAACGCCATAGATACGGGCAAAAGTGGCAAAGTCTTTCACTGCCGTCTTAACCTCCACCTTTTGTGTGGGAATTACCGGATAAAGATCACTTTGCCGAAACCGGAATCCGTAATCGGCAGGTTTTTCAATAATGTTCTTAACAGCCAATATACGGAATACATATCGCGAGGTTTCCTCCCCCAACAACAGATCAAAATAGTTACCGGCATCCTGTAACTTCAGTTGCTTGTCAAGAAACCTTCGACCAGCATTGTAGGAAGCAGCAACAAGTGTCCAACTTTTATATTTTTTGTACGAATCTTTCAAGTAGTTGCAAGCTGCAACCGTGGATTTTTCAAGATTATAACGCTCATCCACTTCAGAATTCACTTCCAGTTTGTAATCTAAAGCAGTCCCCTTCATGAACTGCCATATTCCAACGGCACCTGCTGGAGACTTTATGGTAGGAACAAGCCCACTTTCAATCAGAGCCAGGTACTTAAAATCATCGGGAACCCCCTGCTCTTTCAGGATCGGTTCGATTACAGGGAAATAGCGGTGAGCACGTTTAATAAAAAGCATGGTCTGCGATTGCCAATAGGTATTCACCAGCAACTCCCGATCGAGAGATTCCTTCACATACCATCTGTCCAGAGGGATCTGTTCTCCAGCAAACTTCAGTTTAGGAGGAATTTTCACAGCATACACATTGTTCCGCTTCATATATTCTCCCCCCAGGTGTTCGCTTTCGGCATTTGATACTTTCGAAAAATTAAAAAGCTGAGAAGCCATCCAAACCCCTCCCAGCAACAAAACAGTTATCGAAAACTTCTGTAGTAAATTTTTGCTTATCACAATCCCCCCTATTTTTTAAGATTACCAAATGTAATGGATTTTACTCTGCTCCCCTAGAAAATGTTCAATTTTAACATCATTTTTCCGAGAATTTTTAACTCGTTCGCAGGGTTCTTAAAAAAAAGGGCAAAACCTCTTCCTTCTTTATGAAATTGATACTTTTTGAGAAATAAATGACGATACAAAACGTTTGATAATTATAACCTGGACCCTTAGGTTGAAAACAAAACGGTTGCGTCTGGAAAATCGAATTTATTATGCCATTTACCTTTTTGTTCCCTTTAAATTCCTTTTCCAAACGCAACCTATTCTTTTGCCACGCATCATATCTATAAATCAAAAAGATTCTAACGGGAATAGACCGGATTTTAGCTCCACTGTATTTGTGACTAATCAGGATAAAAATCTCAACGATAGCTACCAAAACATAAAACCAATTCACGCTTGGGGTGATTTCCCCCTCCCGTTGTATCAGAAAACAATTACGACTCTAAAATGATAGAGCTCACCCAATCAACAGAAAATTTTAAGTGATCCATAAGTCTGAAAAGAGGCCATGGTAATGCAATTCATGGCCTCTTCTCTCATAACTTTTTCTATTGCTCTAGAAATCCATTTTTAGTTTGCTATAGATATCCAAATCAACAAATTTACCTCCGGGGAAAAGCTCCCCTGCTCTCTCTGTCCCCTCGTGAACAAACCCAAGTTTCTCAGGAATTCGTTTGCTTCTAATATTCTGAACGGCACATTTGACTTGAACCCGATTCATCTCCAATTCATCAAAGGCAAACTCCATCAGTTTTGACACCGACTGAATTACAATCCCCTTTTTCTGATAATCAAAACTTAACCAGTAGCCAATCTCCGTTTTCCTGTTCAATCGATCGGTATCTCTAAAACCAATCAATCCCGCAAAATCACCCTGGTAGCGAATCGTAAATACAAATTCTCTTTCATCTTCAGGTCGCTTCAGCATGGCCTGAATGAACCGGAGGGTATCCTCTTTCTCTTGTGTTAATTCAACAAAAGGAAGCCATTCACCCAAATATTCCCGTTGGGAATCTATGGTCTTAAAAATGGTCTCTGCATCCTCTTCCTGAATCTCCCGTAAAACAATTTCATCGTTTACCTTTATCATCATTATTACATTTTTTTCCGAACCACCATTCGCTGTATCCCCATTAAAAAAACAGGAAACAGTAATAGAAGCAAATACTATTCTTTACTCAAACTGGCTAAAATACTGTTTGAATTTATCATGGGGAACTGAAACGCAAATCCTTGAATACTTTTGCGCTCTTTCCTTATTCTCTCTGGTAAAATAGCTAAGAGATACGCTTCCAATCCTTTTTTTCAACAAGTCCTCCTCCGATTGATTTACGATTACAAAAATTCCCATTGGTTCACTGTCGGAATAGAACTCGTTTGCCAACAATCCTCTCTCTTTGAGATAGACAATATTCTTTCGAATCCCCTCAACTGTTTCTTTTTTGAATTCCCCCACTGCTTTTTTCCCCCTGGGAGAGGTCAATAGTTGTGTAACCAAAACCTGGGAAAACGCATTGATCCCATTGGTAGCATACATCAAACGAATTCCCAACTCTTCATTAAATTCAGAGTTATTGCAATACACAAATCCAAGACGTTGCCCACTTAAACCTATCGATTTGCTGAAGCTTTCCACCACGACCACATTATCCAAAGAACACAGCTCACTGTAAAAGCGATCCTCATCACTATAAAAAACCCTTCGGTAGGGACTATCCACAATCACAATAACTCCATGGTCATTCAGTATTCGGATTACATTTAGCAACTCCTGATCGTCCCGTTTATTTCCTATGGGATTGTTTGGATCACAAATCACCACGGCAGAACCTTTTAATTTTTCGGGTTGCTTCTCCAATTCCTTAAAACAAGAATAAACTCCAGCCTCCTTGCGCCGTACAGTCATTATCTGATAATAGGAGCCCCAATAGTACTCAGGAAGATAAATTCTTTCCACATCAAGGGTCTGAAATACCAAATCCAAAGCCGACATTCCTCCCCCGCTAATGGAAAGATGGTCAACATTGGCTTCTCCCTGGAAGTAGGAATCATTTATGGCATTCCGCAATTCCAGCCGTCCTTTCGAAGGTGGGTATACCTGCATGATATTGGTATTGAAATCGATCTCCTGTACAACTGAATTCAAATCTATGCTGCATACTGAATTTACTCCACGGTTCAACAAGAGAAACTCCTCTCCTGTCTCCTGACTGATTTTTCGAATTCGTTCACCTATGCCTACAATGGCCGAATATTTGGCTCCACTCCTGAGTATCTTCATTCTATTATTAGATTTATTGAGAAGTTAAAGTTAACAAAAGCCCACAATAAAAAAGAAAACTGAATCCCTCATTTGAAGATCGTTTTCCAGGTTAGACTAATTGATAAAATTTCACAAATGAATAGAACTTCTCAACACCATTAATATTCCTGAACAGAAATTAGTAATTTCACTCAGACAAAATCGAGATTCTATAATGAGTCTAATCGGAACAATAGGATCTACTTTAAAACATTACTGCTACCAAACAATGAAAATGAAATACAACTTTGACGAAATCAACGACAGAAAAAACACACATTGCGTAAAATATGACAGACTGGAAGAGAACTTTGGATCTCCGGACCTACTTCCTCTTTGGGTGGCCGACATGGATTTTAAAACTCCAGAATGCATTGTTAAAGCCATTCAGAAAAGAGCTTCACATGAAATCTATGGTTATACATTTCGAGATACTGGCTGCAACCGGGCCATAAAAAACTGGTTGCTGCAAAAACATGGTTGGAAAATTGAGGAAGAGTGGTTGAGCTCCAGCCCCGGGGTGGTTACCGCCCTTTCGATTTCGGTGATGGCCTTTACCAATCCGGGAGACCGAATTGCAGTACAACCCCCCGTATATTTTCCATTTTTTCAAGTTATCAAGGACAATGACCGGGAATTAATTCACAATCCACTTATCCGGGAAGGAAATAGCTATCGAATGGATTTTGACCATCTGGAACAACTGGCACAAGAAGGACTAAAGATGCTTATTCTTTGCAGTCCGCACAACCCGGTAGGACGAGTTTGGTCCCATGAAGAACTGAATCGATTGGCAGAAATATGCACGAAATACGACATTCTAGTATTGGCTGATGAGATTCACAGCGATCTGGTATTCGAGGAGTACAAACATATCCCATTTGCCTCCATTTCGGAAGATATGGCCCAACGTACCATCACCTGCATCGCACCTTCAAAAACCTTTAATGTGGCAGGCCTGGCCAGTTCTGCAATCATCATCCCCAATAAGAATCTAAAATTAAAATACAACCAACTACTTCATAATCTGCATTTGAACCTGGGTAATCTATTCGGTCACGAGGCCATGAGAGCCGGCTACCAGGAAGGAGGTCCCTGGTTAAAGGAATTAATGGAATACCTGAAAGGGAATGTGGAATTGGTTCGCAATTTCCTGAAGGAAAACCTTCCCAATGTAAAACTCATTGAACCGGAATCCACCTATCTTCTCTGGCTCGACTTTAATGCCCTGGAAATGGATACTGATACCCTACAGGATTTAATGTTAACAGAAGGGAAAGTTGCCTTAAACAAAGGCACCACCTTTGGTCCGGGAGGAGAAGGATTCCTGAGAATGAACATTGCATGCCCAAGATCCATCGTACAAGAAGCTCTGGAACGAATAAAAAAAGCACTGGATAAAAAATAGACAAGATCACATTATTTCAGAAAAGTCGGCTTAAGTCCGACTTTTCTGTTTTCTCTAAAATTACTGATCCTTTCACCCATTTTTACCAAAACAATATTTTACTGATATTCAACACCTAGCTCCGACTCACTTGAATTTTTCTTTAAAAACAGCATTTCTTAGGGTTACTTTTTACCAATTCCGGGAATAAAGAGTAGAAAACCAAACAAGCTATTTCTCATGATCAGGCGATTCATTTTTTCTATTTTTTGCATCCTCATTTCCTGGACTACACTTGGACAAACTCATGGACAAATTTATCTAAACATTGAAAAAGATCCCTGTCTTCCTTCTCAAGCCTACTACACCAGAATAATTTTGAAGGATACTGAATTGACCAATCACTACCTTATTCAGGATTATTTTCTTGACGGAAGCATACATTCTGCGTTTCAGGTAAGTTCTGATAATATGGTTATTAATTGGAATCAGTACAAACAACTGGCCTTTCGAAAAGAAATAAAACGAAATGGTTTCTACCGATTGTGGTACCACAACGGTCAATTAAAATTTGAGGCCCATTATCAAAACAACAAGGCAATTACGGCCCCTAAATACTGGTTGGCCAGTGGAGAAACAGCCTATGCTCCCATGTATTTTAAACTGGATCAACCAGCACGATTTCCCGGAGGTGAAGATAAAATTAATGAATACCTCGAGGGTAAGATCAAATTAATGGCTGACAACAACAACGAAATCAGCCAAAAATTATTTGTAGATATTGCCATCACTAAAAATGGAAAGGTTTGCTCTGCAGAGGCTCAAAATTCAGTAAATCCGGAATTGGACGCTCAAATTCTGAAAGCTCTGATGAAAATGCCCAATTGGGAACCAGCCGAAATGGATGGAAAAAAAATCAACACCATTTGTACCCTACCTATATGCTTTTAATTCAGCACCTATCAGTTTTGATATTTCTAAAACTGATAGATATAAATTTTAGTTAGTTTTTTGTAAGTAAATTAGTCTGTTTACGAATTGAAGAACATCCCCCTGTTAGCCTCGGTTTTCAGGGGCTTCTTTTTTTCAATCACCAAATCAATCCCTCTAACTTTCACTATACCAAACCCTGAGAATCCTCCGGAAAATGGAAATTAAATTAGAATACCGTCTTGATTACCTCTTCCACCCCAGCAATTAAATTCTCTATTTCATTCAGATCAGGCTGCTTCTCAGAATTCTGCAAACAAAAAGCACATACATCCCCCAAATGCTGTATTTTACGCCATAAAACAGGATCGATAATCCCCTCCTCCTTTAATAAATTGTTCAAATCTACAAGTCCCGAATTCTCATCCGAAAGATTCAAATTCCGGTTTCGAATCACATTTTTTAAGTGGTTCTCCAACACAACACCAGCCAAGGTACCAGCCGAACTCAAATTCTTCTTCGCAATCTCTCTGGCCACCATCAATTCCCGATCCTGAAGTTCCATTAAAAGTTCCAGTTGAAGATCAAAAAGCACACGATCAACATTTTCCTGAATGGAATTAATAATCTCGATTTGATTGTTCAACTTTATCTCCACAACCGCAACGGGATCCCATATTTCCCCTCCTACGTAACCGGTATACTTTTTTGCCTCAGCTCCTAAAATGTAATCAAGAATAGTGTACGTGGCTTCGTCCTTAAACTGTTCTCCCTTATGAGTATATTTACTTTCCGGTGTATTTTGTGTCTTTGATTTATAGTAGTCATTAAATTCCAATGACCGCTCCGGAGCCAATAATTTAACAATTCGAGAAGCTAGAGTAAACCAAGCCTGATAGACTTTTATAAATTCTGATTTGTCCTTACTCTTCACCGAATTTCGGTACACTTCAATAATTTCCGGAGAAGACTGCGTCAATCTCTCCATTTCAACTTTTAGTTTCTCCTTTATCTGCATTGAAATCGTGTTAATTAAAGAATAAGATGAATTTTACTCAGGGATTATTCATGTCTATTACAATAAGATCAAAATTCTCCTGTAGTTCTAAATTTAATAAAATATGATACATCGAAAAAATCGAATTGTATAAATCCGAAAAAACTGAATTCAATCTTCACCCAAACAGTTAATTCCATCTTATTGGGACAAGACCAACTTACTCAACAGCCCCCCTTCCCTGTTGATTTCCAAAAACACAAAACAAGGATAAAATACTGCTTCCCTTGAAGAAACATCACGCTAAAAAAATATTAGGAAAAACTTTTTTTACTAGTCCCTAAATATTCGTAAATTCATGTATCCCTATAAGTATTTCATCCATGAAAAAACATCATTGATTTGGAGTCTTTTCTGAATTCACCGGTCATCAGTATTTCAGCAAGGACGAATAGAACAACCCGATTGCAATCATTTTTTAGGTTAGGTATTTCTCATAAGTGTTTCAGTAATTGTAATTATTCACCTTAAAAACTATAAATACAAGCTATGAAACTATTAATCACACCCACAGTCGTCCTATTCCTTTCAGCGATACTTTTCGGAATAACCGGATGCAATAAAAACGAGGTTACTACACCCGAAAAAGAAACCATCCAACATGTGATACCCATTATGGTAAATATCGAGAGTCTTCTGTCGCAAGCTAAACCCGGAGATGAAGTTACGAAACATGTCACGATGTTTAAAAGTAACGAGGCCTACCATCTTCAGCAAGAAGGCGATGCAAACCTAAACATTGAAGTAACTCCGGGAGACGAAGTAATATGGAAATTTATTCCCAACGAGGAACATGAATGTACCATTACAGAATTCTCTTTTGAGCTAAGGGAAGGAGAAAACTTTTTCATCCAGACAGGGGGTTGGCTTCCCCTGAAACAAGCAGACAATACATGGAAAGCAAAAGTTTCTCCTTTAGCTGTAGATGGAAGTACGCTTAAATACTCGATCTATTTTACTCTGGACGGCGAAAGCTATTGGTGGGATCCTCTAATCTCTAACCGTTCCAATCCCTAACTCTTTTGGATAAATCAAAACTCATATTATTATTTTTTTTTCTCCTTTTCTTGGATCCTGGCCTCCTAAACGGCCAGGACAGGCAAAAGGCGGATAGTTTGTTATCTATTCTCGCAAGGGATATTCCCAACAAACAAAAAATCCAACTCTACCTTGAGATTTCAAAATGTGGTTTACCCATCGAAAGCCTCAAATATGCACAAAAAGCCCGGGAACTATCCCTTCGGTTAAAGGATCGAGTCCGGGAAGCGGAGGCACTTGAAGAGATCAGCCTCAGCAATCGCAAACTGGGGAATAATGTACAGGCTATTAAAGCCTCCAGGGAGGCTTTATCCATATATAAAGAACTAGGCCTACACAAACGAGAAGCTGCACTGTTTGTTCAATTGGGTACTCATTTCACCAATGACAAAGACTTTTTTAACGGTCTGAAATACATCCGGAAGGGCTTACTCTTTTATGAAACACAGCGGGATACATTCAACATCATCCTGGCCAACATAAATATGGGAGAAACCTATCGATTAATGGGCAATCCCGATAGTGCTGCAATTTGTTTTCAAAAAAGCTTAACCCTGAACTCCAACAATCAACTAATTAGAGCTTACAGTCTGGGAAATCTAGGCATGGTCCATTCAAGCTCAGGAAAATACAAACTGGCATTAAAAGAGCTAAGAGAAGCTGTAGAAATTCTCTCTTCCCTAGGAGATCTTCCAGCCCTCACCGTCTTTCAATTGGAAATCGGAAAACTTCTTATCCTTGATGGAGAAGAAAATAAAGGCCTTGCATTGCTTACCGAAAGCCTGGTGATTGCGGAACAGGAGCATTTAAAAGAACAAATTCGAGACTTAAGCAAGTACCTGGCCACTTATTACGAAAAAATTGGCGATTACAAGCTAGCTGTGAAATTGCGAAAACAATACGAAAATTACCATGACAGCCTGGTCAATCTGGAGAATATGCGAAAAATTGAACATATGGAAAACCAAATTGCTCTTGAAAAAAAAGAAGCATCCATCCTTCTGCTTGAAGAGAGCAATCACAATAAAAAAATCTTACTCCTTTTCTTTTCAATTGCCTCCTGTATCCTACTAACAGTAACCGTCCTCCTTTTTCGAACCGGAGTAAAAAAACAGGAAGCAAATTTTCAACTTCAGGAACAAAAAAGAAAACTTGAGAAACGAGATAAGGAGAAAGCCCTCCTGCTAAGAGAGCTCAACCACAGAGTAAAAAACAATCTGCAAATGGTTTCCAGCCTGTTCAACATGCAACTTCATCAGTTTAAAGATCATCCTGTAGCAGATGCTTTGCGAGCTGGTAAATTCAGAGTGGAAGCCCTCACACTGATCCATCAGAAACTATATGGAAAAAATCTGACTCCCAAAATAGAATTAAAAGAGTACATTGAGGAATTAGTAAAAAACCTGGTAAACAATTTTGAAGACACAATTCAACTGAAATTGAAATTGGAAACCTTTAGCCTGGGTATCGATCAGGCTATCCCTCTTGGATTGATCATCAATGAATTAACAACCAACTCTCTTAAATATGCCTACAGAGATGCCTCCTTTCCAACACTTTCCATTGAATTGCTTACCCATCCGCACCATTTATGTCTTAAAATAAGAGACAATGGTCCCGGAATACCTGAAGTATGGCAACCCAACCAAGCTAATTCTTTGGGACTAAAACTGGTCAAATCTCTTACGAATCAATTGAAAGGGCAAATTCACCAAAATAACAATTCGGGCTGTGAGTGGACCCTGCTATTACCTGTGGACAAATTACAAAAAGCAGAACGATGAAAGATAAAATCAGGATTCTAATCGTGGAAGATGAGATAATCATTGCCGAAGACATAGCTCTTCGACTCATTGAGATGGGGTATGGAATTGCAGGAATGGTCACAAATGGCCCTGAAGCCATAAGCACAATAAAAACCCAACAAGTCGATATTCTTCTAATTGACATCTGTTTACAAGGCAAAATGGATGGAATTGAACTGGCTCAAATAATTAACGAAATGTACCATCTCCCATTTATTTTCCTGACTTCTATGGCCAACAATGATATTGTGAATCGTGCAAAAAAAGTAATTCCCTCGTCCTTTCTTCTCAAACCCTTTAACGATCGCCAGGTTAAAATCTCCATAGAAATCGCACTGGAAAATCATCCGTACTTATCCAAAGCAAAGCATTCCCTTTTCCTTGACAACAAAGAGCAATTTCAAGACATCAAATCGACAAAAAGCATATTCATGAAAAAAGAGAATCAATTTGAACGAGTCGATCTGAAAGATATCCTCTGGATAGAAGCTGAAAGCAACTACACTAGTATTCATGCAAAAAACGGTATCTTCACCTTTTCCGTCACGCTGAAAAAAATAGAAGAAAAGCTTCCTCCCCAAAAATTTTGCCGAGTACATCGCTCCTTTATTGTCAATATTGACAACATCACAGGAATAGAAGGAAATCAACTCGTAATTCACGACAAATACATCCCCATCAGCAAATCCTTACGAGATTTAATATTTCAAAAAATCCTCATTATTTAATAACCAACAGCACTTTTAATTTAAAAACACATCGATAAAAAGCATCGTACCTTTAGCTCCGAAATGAAAATACTCGTAACCTCACCATTAGAAACAGGTCGCCTCACATAGAAGCCACCTGTTTTCATAAAGCGAATATTGAATCATTTCTAATTGGAAAAGCGATTCCTGAGCAAGCAAACATCAAAAATTACCAATATTTTTACCCAAAGTATAAACCTTTACTATCGGTTTCAATACTCGCTGAAAAGCCTGATCTGCCATAAAAGATGTAAATCCGTATGGATTACTCAAATCATCGTTCCAAAACTGAATAACGGTTGGTGTACAACAAACTGTAGGTTCTCCATTTACTTCCTCTACACCGAAAACAAGAGGATTATTTACCAATGCTTCTTTCAATGCATCAACAAGGTAAGAACTCTGATTCTGTTTTTCATTGGGAACATAGGTATTACCTTGCAAGTCCTTCACCACAATATTAACAGTGATATTGCCAAGCTCTTGCTGCAACTGTAAGGTTTCAGCCAAAGCTTTTGCTGTATTCGACTTAGCCGCGGTCACCTGAATTTCGTAACTTTCAGAATTTAATTCTGATACAATGACCTGCCCAGACTGTCCGATACTATAGGCCAGTATTCGTTGCAATGAATACCAGGGGGCAGACAAACCTACTTTTTCCTTAACACTCTTTTCTTTAATAGTTTCCATAATAACATTTTTGATTTTGTATTATAATTCCGTTCTCCAAACAAATAATTTCACTATTACTTTTAACCGACACAGAACTAGACTGGGGATGACACAAGAATCGCCTCCCTAATAGTTTTAACAAACTGATAATTGTTCTCCGCATCCCAATTGATATCCCCAACTTCGGACAATTGACACTCGGAATTCAGATATTTACACATGGTTGTTACTACTGAAAAGTCAATAAACCAGGTTGACTATCCATCTCACGCTGCCCGGTAACAATATTAACCGGCCCCAAATAATCCGCAAAAGAGACTACTTTCCCATCTGTAAAATGAAAAAAAGTAACTGGAATGTAAGCTTCCTTTACCGGATCGTTGTCTGTAGCAACCAATTGTCCGACAAAACAACGAACCGTAGATTTCAATTCGTAAATACTACTTATTATATCCTGGCAGTTCGTTTTTGAACATTGGTCAGAATCAAACAAAACATTAGTCGAATTAATGTAATGTCGGGTAATCTGACCGGATCCGTATATGTACTCAAATACATACAGCACATACAAGGACATACAGTGTTCGAAATTAATTTTTGCCTTATAAGGAAAAATCGATTTTAATTTAACCTCTATTTCCTCAATAGATTGTCTTCCTAAAATCCTGGTAATTTTCAACCTCCAAAAATTGAAATCCTCAACATCAACTGAATTAACATCTACCTTAAAGTTTACTTCTACCCTGGCATCCCTCGAACTGGAAATCGTTGCATAAACACGAGTACACCCATTTGAAATTGTACCCTTTAAAACAGAAGATTCTTCCAATTTCTCTCTGGACAGGGAAGTTTTTCGAGATACAGGTACACTTAGAATATTCTTATCTATAATCATAAAAAATCCGTTTCCAACCTTGAATTCGAAATCATCGTTAGTCAGTTGATCTAAACAAGCAATCTGTAATTATCGGGTTGATCCTGTTTTATTCCAGTACAATTTCAGAAGTCCTTCGAAACCGTCACCTATTGAGTAAGACTTATTACATAGAAAAGTATCGGAGCTTATTGTCGTAATCCAGCAACCGACACTTTTCTATTGTTTCAATTAGCCTACACTAAACCATTGCCTTTTCTTTGATAGGTACAATGGTTAAATGTTGTCCCTTCTTAGTATCTACTGCGGAAGTATCACCAGAACTATTTGCTGCTACCGGATTACTCTGATTAATTACCTGCATGGTAGTACCATCTTCAAATTGGATGGTCGAAATTTCAGCATAAATAAATGCTTCAGTAGGCAACATACTAACACCTGTAATTTGGATATTACCGGTTACATGAACTTTTTTACTTTCAAGTTTTGATGCCGAGTTTACAACATGTTTCTGTTGATCCGTATGGGTCTCTTCCTGTCTTGCATGAGTATTTTTAAAATAATCCTCATCTTTTGAATTGGTTGCACCCCAAGCAAATATTGCACACCAGGCACTTGCAGTATTTCTTTCTCTCAAATGCTCCTCAATTGCACTTTGCTGTTCTGTGGTGTAAATATGTTTATTCTCATCAAACCAACTCTGAGTTCTCTCATTTGTAACAATAACCATTTCAATGTCAACGGTTGCAGTAACAGTTGCTCCAGCTTGAACCTGTGCTCCCGCTTTGGTGATCTGACCATATCCATTCGAGAACTTATAGGTAGTTCCTGTTGTTGTTTCTCTACTTACGGATGAGAACTGAACTTTTTTTAATAATTTCATAAGACTTTCCTCCTTTAGATTAAATAAAACTTCATTTTCTGCATGTTACATACAGTAATGTTTGTATGAAAAATTTACTTATCCGAATTTCCAAAAAGCAAAAAACGAATCCAAAAGAAATGAGTGAATGGATCATTTTTTTTAGTGAATGATATGATTTCTTGAGTAAAGCGAAAACGAGGAATCTCTCTGCAAAAATTTGTTGAAAAATTTATAAAGCAGGGTCTAAATTCACGCTTTTTCCAACAAAAAGAGGCCTTAAAAAAAATAGAGGACATACAATTTCTGAATTCTATGAATCAAATCCAAAAGAAATGAGTGAATGGATCAATTTCCTGAGTGAATGGCACAAAATCTTGAGTAAAGCAATAATCAGAAAAATTGATAAGCAAAACCATCAAGTTCTTATTTCTATTGTTTCCTCAAAAGTATCCAACTATCTTTATACCTTACACACTAAATCTAAACATAATGATAAAAGCAGGTATCATACGTTGCCAACAAACCGAAGATATATGCCCTGGAACTACGGATTTTAAAATAGCCAATAAAGGAATTTTAGCCTTCGAGGAAACCGGTCCGGTCGAACTCATAGGATTTGTTACCTGTGGAGGTTGTCCCGGCAAAAGAGCTGTTTCAAGAGCCCAGGAGATGGTAAAACGAGGGGCAGAAGCCATCTTTTTTGCCTCCTGCATCAGCAAAGGTCATCCCATCAGCTTTCCTTGTCCGCATTTCGAAACCATGAAGGCTGCTATCACCAAAAAACTTGGTCCGGAAATCCGGATAATAGATTGGACACATTAGAAATACTAAAACCTCATTTTTAACTTCAACAAGAACCTCAAAATTTATGAAAAATTTGAGGTTCTTTTTTCAGTTGTAAACCAACCGCTCCTATCATTAAAGTAAAAAACAAGCCTCTTTAAAATAAATCGATTCTGAAAAGCAGCTTATTTCCTAATTGGATAGCAAACTCTTCTGCTCTATCTTGTTTGTCCTCCTCAACTTTGAACAAATTCTTAATTTCCTAATTTGACAAAGCGATGAAAAGGTAGTAACTTTTATAGAACATCTTAAAACTGAAGTTATGAAGATTCGATTGACCCTCGTTCATCTAATCTTGGGTCTTCTACCGTTTTTTTTGATGGTTTCGTGTAGCAAAGCGCAAAAATCACCAAAACTATTGGAGGATCTAACTCCTTACATCGAAACAAAAATGGAAGAGTATCATGTTCCGGGGCTTGCCGTTGGTATAGTAAAGGGAGAAAAGCTGATCTATGCTCAAGGATTCGGCTACCGCGATGTTAAAAGGAGGCTGCCGGTTACACTCCACACTCTTTTTGCTATTGGCTCCACAACTAAGGCTATTACAGCAGTTGGACTCTGTCAATTGGTTGACCGTAATCTACTGGATCTGGATCAACCACTCCACCACTATCTCCCCAAATTCAAACTTGCCGATGAATACATCACCCAACATATCACTACTCGGGATCTGCTCTGTCATCGTTCCGGCCTGCCTCGTCACGACCTGGTTTGGTACGGCTCCAATTTAAAACGCAAGGAAATTATTCAGCGTCTGAAATACCTGGAGTCAAGCAAAGGTTTTCGAAGTCACTTTCAATATCAAAATATGATGTATGTTACCGCAGGCCATTTGGTCAATTACATTTCAGGAAAATCGTGGGAAGAATATACCAGGACAAATATACTGGAACCACTCGAAATGGTCCGAACCAATTTCTCTGTAGAAATCTCTAAAAAAGATTCGGATCACGCCCTACCCTATTCAAAAGAGAACGGGAAGGTGGTAAACATTCCTTTCCGGAAAATTGACGCTATTGGACCAGCCGGATCCATCAATTCATGTATACAAGATTTGAGCCACTGGGTGGCGATGCAACTCAACAAGGGGAAATACCAAAACAAACAAATTGTATCAAGTAAAATGCTAAAGGAAACCCATACTCCACAAATTGTTGTACCGGGCGATCCCAACAACCTACTCTTCTATTCCTTTTACGGTTTAGGTTGGGGAGTGACATCCTACCGGGGGCATTTAAGGGTGGCACACGGAGGAAGTATCGATGGTTTCATAAGCGAAATTGCTCTATTCCCCAAAGATACACTGGGTATCATTTTGCTTACCAATTTAACCCACAACGACCTCACTGTGCTACTTCGGAATAAATTAGCTGATCATTTCTTAAAGCTAACGGAATACGATTGGGAGAGCCATCTAAAAAGAGAAAAGCGAAAACATCTGCGGCCTAAGTATGTCCGCAGGGTTACCAATACTGATCCTAGCCAGGTATTGGAAGCTTATACCGGGAAATACAAACATCCCGCCTACGGGATTCTGGAAATAACAATACAACAGTATGAGCTGCATTTACATTTCAATAGCTTTGATACTCCACTCATCCATTATCATTACGACACCTTTGAGGCCCAAAATAGTGCAATCGCCACTAAAAAATTCACCTTTCATCCGGGAAAAAGAGGCATCATTGAGAGAATAAGTGTCCCCTTTCAAGAAGGAGTCGAAGATATTGTTTTTACAAGGGTAGAAAGTGAACCTTAAAGAAATAATGATTTTCGTTTACCTGCAACAAAATAGGAAAGAGTATCGTGCCTCATCTCACCAAGGTTATATGATCGTTACATCCATTAGACTGTATAAAAAAAGCCCCGAAACGAAGCTTCGGGGCTAACAAAACTGGATAAATATCTTATTAGAACATGTAGTCCCAAACCGGTAACAATACTGGCTTGGTCTCTAAAGCTTTCAAAGCTTTTTTGTTCAGGTATTTCTTATTGATTACCACGCGGAACATGTACTCGTTGAACCACTCATCGGTAAAAGTAAGGTAACCATTGTGACCGGATTTGGTTCCCCAACTGTTTTCGAATTCCCACTTCACAGGCTTCTCATTCTCATCCACATCAACACCAATCAAAGCCATAGCATGAGATGAACCACTCTGACGGGTCAACACACGAACTTTCTTGTCCATATCGAACTTCACTCCAAACAAAGAAGCGTAATCGTAGGTATTCACATCCATTACACCAGTAGAACGGTTGTGCTGCTTTCCTACATCACAGGAAGCATACATAGCTTCGTTGTTCTTGATAGAAGCCATTGCGAAGTGCTTGATCTCCTCGTTGGGCAGGTTCAGGTAGGTCCAGTTGATTCCTTCGGCAACATTACGATAGTTCTTGATTTCGTATACCTTGAAATACTCACGTGTAGGATCGTTCATGATCATCACATAATCCTTGTTGGAATAGCTAGGAGCGATCTCTCCCAGAAATTGCTGTGGAGTATAGTTTTCCATCACTTTGATATTACCATCAGCATCCTTGTATCTCCAGGTGAACTCCACAGGAGGTTGTCCCAAACACAAAGCCAACATACGATATACATCTTTCAATGCAGCTACTTTAGCTTGTTGAACAGCTTTTTTAGAAGCTTTATTGGCAATCATTTCTCTCAATTTGTAACCTTCTCCACGAAGTTTTTCCTTAATCAAACGGGTCATTTGACCAGTGCTGTTGCTGATTTTGGTTTCAGGCATTACACTTGCAGGAACTACACCGTATTTATGAGCAACATTGAAGAAAGAGTTCCAAACACCACCATCATCAACAGGGCTCTTGAAATAGTTCACAACTTCACGATCGTCCATTGGTTTCTTTCCGGTAGCAATAATCTTTTCCAGGAACAGGTTCGATTTCTCGAAAATATCGTAGAAATAAAGGTAGTTGTGAGAAAAATCAAAGTCCTTTAGATTGTACTTCTCCATGACTACCGGACGAAGAGTGTTCAAGCTGGTGAACATCCAGCATCGACCTGAGCTTTTCTGGTTGGTAATCCCTTTCACATCCACACGATACTTGAAATAGTGATCAACCGTTCCCATCTTATCACGGTTCAGAGCCATACTTCTAAGGCTTCCACTGTTGGTAATGGCATTTTTCAATGCCTTGGTGGAAGCATCTTCGTTGTAACTGGAGCGAATCTCCTTCATCACTTTCGCGTCAAGACTTCCCTGAGTTTGAGCGGTAACCATTCCACTTAAACCTAGTGCAACGACTGGCAAGGCCAGAAATTTCTTCATGTTCATCTGCATTTTCCTTTCTATGGTCAGATGTTAATCACAAATAAATTAAATCATTACTCTACATGTAATTGTAAAGATTAAATTTACATGCTCATTTCACCTGTAAGTAATTTTAAAGTTGTTTTGTCCTAATTCGGGTACAAACTTAGAAAAATCAGGCAGACTTCAAACGATTTCAGTAGGATTATTGGATTGGGTTTCCGAAAGGAAGAATTTACCCTATAATCGAGAAAAGGATCCTCCCATAGGTCAGGGGAATCCTATCTCATTATTTCAAAATTCTTATCAGTTCAAGGAATATTGCACCAATTTAGAGGTGTACTCATCATCTACTGCAATAGCGTAAATCCGATTTAATTTTTCATCCACAGCAATACTCTTCAGATCCAAATCCACCTGGTAAGCCTTTAGTGGATTCCCTTCCCAATCGTACACCAGTATAAAATTACCGTATTGACAACGATCTTTATATTCTTCGTATGTCCTGCCTGAAAATAGCATATAGATTTTCTCCTCCGTGACATCCACCCCCGCAAATCCATCAATGTTCGTTCTTTTGATCGGCACAGATATTTTTCCTGTATATTCATTGGATGCAGGCGGAACATAATCAGGATATTTGTAATGTCTTTTATGAATTATTTTCTGAGTGGACACATCAATAATATCAAACATGGGAGAATACCCATTTGCTGCCAATACAAATTCCTTGGAAGGATGCTTCATTAAGATGCATTGATAAGCACTGCTTTTAAAAATGGAAATGGTCTCCGGATGATCGTCCTCAGGGTATTGGGCAAAACCTGTAAATTTCTTACTTTTCAAATTATACAGCCCAAAACGGTTCTCACAACCGAAGAAATATCCTTCCCCCATAACCAAAGAATCATTTATATAAATAGCTGAGCGAAAATTAGCTTTTGTTGGTTTCACTTTTTGCTTTCTATCCACAATTACGGAATCAACCAAATCCTTTAGTTGATAGCTATGAATCTGGTTCAACTCAATAACATAGACATCAACCTCCGATTTGTTCCGGTTCCAATCCAATCGAAAAGGCCGAAGGATCTCGCCCGGTCCATTTCCTTTCTTTCCAAACGCACATATTGCCTTTTGCTGTTTTAAATCATAGCAAGTAAGATAATTTTCCCCATTCCAATCCCAAAATATTCCAAGGGAATCTTTAATCAATACAGTAGTAGGGTTGTATAATTTAATTCCCTCAAATGTTTTTTGGGGTTTTGCATAATCAATCTTATTGAAATCAGCCAGTGGATCATCTACTGGGGACGGAGTACAACCTAGCAACAAAATTCCCAATAGACAAACTGCCAAATACCTCATAAATTTTTCTTTTTAATCGATAATACCATTTGATAGCCTAATTTACACAGCGGTATAATGCCGAAAGATGTTTAAAACTCAATTACAAACTGCCTGCCCTGATTTCTTTCTGGAGAGTGCAGTAAGTGAGTAAATTTAAACACAAATCGGTATAACACTATAAAAGATTGTCTCCCAGATACTCTCATCCTATTTCTAAGGAATAAAAATTTTTTAGTAGGAAGACAACCATTAAAAAAAAGAGTTTATTACTCTCTTGCTACATCCTTTCCTCGAATATAAATCCATTTTTCCTCTACCATAGGACCTTCTATCACCAACTCAGCATAAGCTTTACAGACCTTTTGAGTTACATGTGCACAAACAGCTTCTGCCTCAGGCGCCGCGCTACACGTTTGAACTCCCATATTTGCATTACTAGACCAAATTGCCAATACAAATAAACTTACCAGACCAAACATGGCCAAAACTCTTAGTTTTTTTTCATTTTAATATTTATTAAAATATTAAATACAATTGTCGCTATTTAATTCCTGTTTTTCATAAGAGGTAACCCAAATTTTCTGTTATTTTTTTCAACTCCTCTAGAAAAAACAGCTATTCAACTGATTTTAAACTCTAACAAAATTAGAATTCAACTAAAAGAAAAAGGCCATCCCGAAGGACAGCCTTAATATATTTTGTTATTTCGTATTTCTTAAATGTGAATCACCTCATCGTAGGCAGCTGCAGCAGCTTCCATCACCGCTTCCGACATGGTTGGGTGCGGGTGGATGGCTTTGATCAGCTCATGGCCGGTAGTTTCCAGCTTACGGGCTGCAACCAGCTCGGCAATCATTTCGGTTACGTTAGCACCAATCATGTGGGCTCCCAGCAATTCGCCGTACTTCTCATCAAAAATCAGTTTCACAAAACCTTCGTTGGCACCGGCAGCACTGGCCTTACCTGAAGCTGAGAATGGGAATTTCCCCACCTTAAGCTCATATCCGGCTTCCTTTGCTGCTTTCTCGGTCATCCCCATAGATGCAACCTCAGGCACAGTGTAGGTACAGCCTGGAATGGTAGTGTAGTCAATCGGTTCCACATTCATTCCGGAGATCTTCTCCACACAGCAAATTCCTTCGGCAGAGGCAACATGTGCCAAAGCAGGACCTGCAAGAATATCACCAATAGCGTAAACGCCTTCCACATTGGTACGATAGAATTCGTCCACCTTAACACGTCCGTTTTCGGTTTCGATTCCCAATTCGTCCAAACCAATCCCCTCTGTATTTGGAGTAATTCCAACGGCAGAAAGTACAATCTCGGCTTCGTGCACCTCAATTTCTCCCTTCTTGTTCTTGATGTTCACTTTCAAGTTGCCGGCTTCTCCTTCAACAGACTCAACGCTTGATTTTACCATCACTTTGATTCCTGCCTTCTTGAAGGAACGTCCCATCTGCTTGGATACTTCCTCATCCTCAACAGGAAGAATGGTTGGCATAAACTCCACCAAAGTCACCTTGGTACCCATCGTTGAGTAGAAGTAGGCAAACTCCGATCCAATCGCGCCTGAACCGACAACTATCATAGATTTAGGCAGTTTCTCCAAAGTTAGTGCCTTACGGTAACCGATGATTCTTTCTCCATCCTGAGGTAAACTTGGCAGCTCACGAGAGCGAGCACCGGTAGCAAGAATAATGTGTTTGGCTTCGTAGTTGGTTTTACTTCCATCTTCTGCAGCAACCTCCACGGTTTTGTTATCCACCAACTTGCCAAATCCTGTCAGAACATCAATCTTGTTCTTCTTCAAAAGGTACTGAATCCCCTTACTCATTTTATCAGCAACTCCACGACTCCGGGCAACCACCTTTTCGAAATCAGGTTTGGCTTCCCCGTCGATTACCAATCCGTAATCTCCTGCGTGCTTCATATAATCGTATACCTGGGCTGATTTCAGTAAAGATTTGGTAGGAATACATCCCCAGTTCAGGCAGATCCCTCCCAATTCGGCACGTTCTACAACGGCCACCTTCATCCCCAATTGAGAAGCTCTGATGGCAGTTACGTAACCACCAGGACCGCTCCCTACTACTATCAAATCGTAACTCATGTCTATTTTGTTGTTTATGTTAGTACTATCTTAATTATGCTAAAGTATTAATCGTTTGCTAAATAATAAAAAATTATTGTATTCTCTATGCATTTAAAGCTTGTTGTCTGCGCATAAAAATACCTCCCCATTGTATCAACTTAGCCAAAACAAAGAGAACAACAAATGAAAAAATTATTGTTGCCCCAGAGGGAATATTCATCCAGTAGGCCACCAAAAGTCCGATTACAGATCCCAACATCCCCACCACAACAGATCCTATTATCATTTTGTGAAACTCTCGGGTGAACATATTGGCAATGGTTTGGGGAATGGTTAAAAAGGAGATGACAAGTATGATCCCCACCACCCGAATGTTGAGTACGATTGCAAGGGCCACCAACGAAATCAAAAGATACTTCAAAAACTGAACCGGAGCCTGGTGGGTTCGTGCATACTCCTCATCAAATGCCGTGTACATGATGGGACGAAACATCAAACCAAAAAAAAGCAGGGTAACCAAACACAATCCCAAAAGCAACCATAAGTCCAATGGAGTTACCGTAAGAATACTCCCAAAAAGATAGGTCATGAGGTTGGGTGCATATCCTGGAGTGAGAAAAATAAAGATGATTCCGATGGCCATCCCGAAAGACCAAAGAATTCCAATCACGGAATCCTGGCGTACATCTGTTTTCTTAGAAACCCATTCGATACCCAGGGCCGATAATACCCCAAACAGGGCGGCTCCAAATACGGGATTCAATCCCAGGTACCATGCAATTCCTATGCCCCCAAAGGATGCATGAGTAATTCCACCACTTATGAATACAATTCGTCGGGCCACAATGTAGCTACCTATAATGCCACAGGAAATACTGGCCAAAAGCGCAGCACCCAAAGCATTCAAAAAGAATTTATATTGAAAAAGCTCAAGTATCGCTTCCATTATTTTTTAATGTTGATGTTTTTTTAATACCCGGTGAGGCACTTCTCCGTGCGTTATCAAATCGATGGGACAACCATAATCCTGCAACTGCTTCTCGGAAATCTCGTTGGTATCATGGTATTCCAGGGTCCGATTCACACAGGCGATGGCTTTTACATGGGAACAAATCATTCCTACATCATGCGACACAATGATGATCGCCATACGCTGATTCAATTCATCCAAAATATCATACAATTCCCCTTCAAAATTACTGTCGACGTAAGTATTGGGTTCATCCAAAATTAACAACCCCGGATCTGAAATGATTGCCCGGCAAAGAAAAACCCGTTGCAATTGTCCTCCCGAGAGTTCACCAATATTTTTATTCTTCAGATGTAAAACCCCCATCTGCTCCATCAAAGCCTCCGCCTTGACTTTATCTTCGCGATTGTACCGACCAAAAATTCTCTTTTGAGACATTAGCCCCGATAGAACAACCTCACGAACCGAAATGGGAAATTTCTTATCAATAGTATTAAACTGAGGCAAGTAACCTATTCTGCTCTGGCCATGATTCACACTTTTCAGCCACAGGGAGCCCTGTAGAGGTTTCAAAATCCCAAGAATCACTTTAAGCAGAGTGGTTTTACCTCCTCCATTGGGACCAATAATACCAAGAAAATCATTCTCATGAACCGTCAGATTTATATCCTTCAAAATGACTTCCTCATCGTAACCGGCAGTAATAGATTGTAGTTCCAGTATTTTTTCCATTGGAATGATCTACGAAAATTAATGATTCAGGCTGGATTGAAAAACTTTTACAATCCGTTGCATTTCTTTTAACCAGTCTTCACTCAAAGGATCAATAGCCTGTACTTCCCCATTGATTTCCCTTGCTACTGCCTGAGCATTCTCGGTACTAAATTGCTTCTGCACAAATATCACGTGTATATTTAATTCACGAGCATTTGCTATAACATGCTTTAAATAGGCAGGAGTAGGATCTTTTCCTTCCAGTTCAATGGGCACCTGGTGCAATCCATAGTCCCTTGCAAAATAGCTCATTGCAGGATGGTAGATCATAAATGCCTTGTTCTGCATCCCGGAAAAGGCTTCTTTTGCATCCCGATCCAATCGATCCAGTTCTGCAGCAAAATGTTTGTAATTATCCAGATATTCTTCCTTTTTTTCCGGCTTCATTTCTGTAAGTACCTCCAGTATCCCTGCAGCCATCTTTTTCACAACCAGTGGAGAAGTCCAGGTATGAGGATCAATCCCCCCCTCATGAAAGTGATCTCCATGACGAACTTCAGGTCCCCGAACCAACTCAATTCCTTTCGATAAATCAACTACCAGAAGATCTTTTGTTCCGGCAAGTAATTTCTTCATCCAGGCCTTTTCAAAGGGGATATGCCCAATGCGAAAATAGACCTTTGAATGAGCAATATTCTGCATCTGGGCCGGAGTAGGTTCATAAGTAGCCGGACTTGCTCCGGGTGGAATCAATACATTCACCTGAAAATCCTGCCCTGCAATTCGTTCCACAAAATATTTTTGGGGCAGAATACTAACGGTAACCAGGTTCTCCTTTTTTGCTTTAGAATCAAACTTACAGCTGCAAAAACCTGTTACTATTAAAAGAAGTACACTCCAATAAGTTATCTTACTCATACTTGTAAATTGAAATCAATTTTATTTAGATCTGTTTTAAATAGCAAAAGTATACATTTTTTTCTTTTCACAAAACCTTGCTTCCAGAAAACGCCCCCTAATCGCATTACAATTTTTCTTTCTTTCCTTTCTCTGAAAAAGAAAAATTGCAGTTAAAATTATTTGATCCTTCTGTTCCTATTTTTGTTCAATTTAGGCAAAAGTATACGGATAAAAAACCCTGTTACAAAAAAGAGGCGGTTCGATGATTCGAACCGCCTCTTTTTATACTATTAGATCAAATTAGTTCAACAACTTTTCGATCTCAGCTTTCAACTCTTTACCAAATACCTTTTTGGCAGCAATAATACCATTCTTATCTACAACAACAGTATGAGGGATTCCATTCACACCATACAATTTGGCTGCAGCAGAATCCCAGTATTTCAAGTCGGAAACATGTTTCCAGATCAAACCATCCTTCTCAATGGCTTTCAACCAGGCTTCCTTCTCCTTATCCAAAGAAACACCAAGGAATTCTACTCCTTTATCGTGCATCTCTTTGTAGATTCCTACCATGTGAGGATTCTCACGACGACAAGGACCACACCAGGATGCCCAGAAATCGATCACAACCACCTTACCTTTTAGAGATGACAGGCTGAATGGTTCCCCTTCAGGGGTATTCAAAGTAATCTCAGGAGCAGGTTGTCCAATGGCCACTTTCTTCAGCACATCAATTTTCGCCTTAATTTTGGCTGCAAAAGAAGAGTTTTGCTTCACCGATTCACCGAAACTGTTGTAAATATTTTCCATGTCGTTCACATCCAGTTGGTATGACAGAGGCCATGCGATATAAGCAGCTACAACGCTTTGATTGTTCGCTTTGATGAATTCTTTGGTCTTCTCGTTGCGCTCTGTTTGCAAAGCATCATATTCAGTCATAACGGAATCAATGGCAGCTTGATTCTTAGCCTGGGCAGCTTCCTTGTATCTGGCTCTCAACTCCATTTCCTTTACTTTTCCGTCTTCAAGCATCTCTTCGAAAGACTTGTACAAATTCTGACTGGAAGAACCGGTAACCTCAGCTTCTTTCATTTTGGCTACATCTGCATTGATCTGAATTTTAGCATTCTCAATAAAAAACATGATAGAAGCACGTTCCCCTTCAATAGTAATGTATCGTACATCCGGATTGGCTACAGTTCCCGTAAAGGTAAAACCTCCGTCAACAAGATCAGCCGAGTCCACTTTGGCAAATTCACGACCGTTCAACTTATTCAGGTACACTTTTCCCTCAGTAACACCGGCTATTTTTCCACTTACAGTATACTTATTTCCCGAATCACAGGAAACAAAGAACAAACTAACAGCCAAAAAGGCCAAAAATAAATTTCTCATTCTATTTTTTGATTTTGGGTTTATTATTTCAATTACTTAAGAATGCATTTGCAAAAGGGAGATTCAATCACAATAAGATTCCATTTCCTCTTATAAGGCATACAGCCCTAAAGCTACCTAATTTTCAAGGGATAACAAACCGTCTGCCGGTATATAAAACGAAATACGGGATGGAAACCACCCCGTATCAATACGTTCTATAGATATTATTTAACCTAATTAATGATATCGGATTCTACTCCTGATTGCCCGTATCCTTTACATCATCATAATAGGTATTCAAAAGTTTGTGTGCAGCCACAAAAGAACTCATTTCATCGTTCAACACTTTTCCTTCAAAACCAGGAATCATTCCCTTTATTTGTTGATGATGATAGAAATTATCACGAAGCTGCTCATTAATGGTTTCGTACATCCAATACTTGGCCTGTTCGCAGCGCTTGCGTTCAAAATAACCATTTTGTTGAGTTTGGCTACAGTAGTCCATTATATTCTTCCAAATACTATCAATTCCGGTCTTCTCAATGGAAGAACAAGTCAACACTTTGGGCGCCCAACCTGATGGTGCGGGTGGGAAAAGGTGCAATGCTCCTTCAAATTGAACCCGGGCCAATTGAGCCTTGTGAATGTTGCTTCCATCGGCCTTGTTAATTGTAATAGCATCAGCCATCTCCATAATTCCCCTTTTGATGCCCTGCAATTCGTCACCAGCCCCGGCAATTTGAATCAACAGGAAGAAATCCACCATGGAATGAACCGCAGTTTCACTCTGCCCTACTCCTACCGTTTCAATCAGGATGGTATCAAAACCTGCTGCCTCACAAAGAATCAAACTTTCGCGTGTTTTACGGGCCACACCTCCCAACGATCCGGCGGAGGGAGAAGGACGAATATAGGCATGCGGATCAACAGACAACTCCTCCATTCGGGTTTTATCGCCAAGAATACTTCCTTTGGAGCGCTCACTACTTGGGTCGATGGCCAAAACAGCCAACTTGTGCCCCTCTCCAGTTACATATTTTCCAAAAGCTTCAATAAAAGTACTCTTTCCTGCTCCGGGAACTCCAGTGATACCAATTCGAACAGATTTACCTGCATAGGGCAAACATCTCTCAATGATTTCCTGGGCTATTTTCTGATGCTCGAATTTGGAACTTTCAATCAAGGTAATGGCCTGGCTCAGAATTGTCCTGTCTCCATCCAAAATTCCTTTTACGTAGTCATCAACCGTAAACTTACGACGCTTCTTCAATTTAAATCGACGGGCCGCATCCGGATTTATGGAAGGGGGTTGTTCCACCCCTGAATTAACGCTTAACCCTTTGTAGGAAGGATCATTTTCTATATGATCGTTATTTTTTGAGGTTTTATCTGACATTTTATATGTATTTAAGCATGATATACCATGCGAAGGTATAATTTTCGCATGAAGGGGTAAATTTCATCCCCATAAAAATGCGTATGTTTATCAGCAACTCACAAAAAAAGGCTCTCCAACCGGAAAGCCTTTTCTTTATTTTTCATCCCCTTCGGATTAATTGGTCCGGGGCATTTTCACATTTCCAGTAACTCTCAATCTTACGATAGATGCCAAAGGATCGTTTGTTATTACAGTGATCATTTTATTCTGACGTCCACGCTTTCCTCTTGAGTTGAATACGACTTTAATCTCAGTTTGTTCTCCCGGCTGAATCACTTTCTTTAGCGGAGAGATGGCTGTACATCCGCATGAAGCCTTGGTCTTACGAATAATCAAATCCGATTTCCCGGAATTACGCATTACAAAAACATGTTCTGCTTTCTCTCCCTGATTCAACTGACCAAAATCGAAAACTTTTTCTTTAAATTCAACTTTTGGAGCCTGAGCCTTCTGCTCTTCGGTCATATTGTTAAAGTCTTCCTCAATTGTAGCACTTACAGTTAATCGATGACGAGGATTGGAAACATCATTAATTTTCAGATCCACATAATCAATAACAAAACCCCAATCGTGTTTCTTTGAAGCATCGTAAACCGCCACAATTTCTCCCTTTTCATTGGGTTTCAATACTTCTGGTTCGGTTTTAATGGTCAAATGAGCAGGAACACGGTTGAAAGTTAAACGCAAAGGTTCTTCGGAAGTATTTACAATCTTAAGAGAGGCTTCCTTCTTGTCAGAATTCTTCACTCTGGTAAAAGATAAATGTCTGCTTTTCAAACGCAATCCGGCCATTTCCTGGGGATAGAGATCTTTGACAGTTTTCACCCGAGGAATAACCTTTCCCTTAATTCTTAAAATATTTACCGAAGGACTGGTGTTAGCTGTAACGGTAACTGTTTTATTGAATTGTCCCGGACGATTACGAGGATCGAAAGTGGCCTTGATAAACCCTTTTTGACCTGGCGCAACCGGCTTTCGAGACCAATCGGGAGAAGTACAACCGCAAGAGGAACGAACATTATTAATGATAATGGGCTGATTCCCGGTATTCACAAACTCAAAAGAGTGGGTAATCTTACCGGTTTCTTCCTTAAATGTTCCAAAATCATACTCTTTGCTATCAAACTTCATTGTTGGTTTTCCATTCTGAGCCTGCAATACAGACCCCACAAAAAGAAAACCAATCAGAACGAAATTGAACAGTTTCTTACTCATAACAAAATCTATTTTAGTTCTTCTTAATTGTTGTAATACGTGAAAGTAATTCAGAGGTTCGACTCCCTGTAACGAGCCAATCTATACAAAATTAAACAAAATCACAATAATTCTTCATAAGAATAGAGTTAAATAGTATTAATTTAGAGAATCAAATTTCTGATCACCCATTCAATTTAACTTAGGAACTCTCAACCTATAAAGCTAAATTGCCTTGAAATTCCTATTTTTATATCTTTCAGGAAATTTTTAAAAACTCAAGACCAGTCCAAATAAAATATGATAGAGTTAAAACAAAAAATACAATCCCTTGCCCAAGATATATATCCGGAAATATTAGAAATCAGGCAACACCTACATCAGAACCCGGAACTTTCCTTTGAAGAATTCAACACCTCAGAATTCCTGTGCTCTCAACTTGATAAAATGGGGATTCCTTTCACTAAAGGTTTGGTGAAAACTGGGATCGTTGGAAAAATTGAAGGAAAAAATCCACATAAAAAAGTAATGGCTTTACGTGCAGACATGGATGCCCTACCCATTACCGAAAACCCAAACAATTTACATTGCTCCCTAAATAAAGGCGTAATGCATGCCTGTGGTCATGATATGCACATGGCTGGGTTGTTGGGCGCTGCACGAATTCTAAACCAATTAAAAGAGGAATGGGAAGGAACTGTTCTTCTCCTGTTTCAACCTGGAGAAGAATTGCTCCCCGGAGGAGCCAAATTAATGATAGAGCAGGGAGCCCTCAATCCGGAACCCGAATGGGTACTTGCCCAACATGTACTTCCTGATATGGAAACGGGGACTGTGGGATTTCGCCCCGGAATGTATATGGCCTCAGGTGATGAAATTTACCTAACGGTAAAAGGTCAGGGTGGGCATGCTGCAATGCCTCACAAGCTGACTGACACCGTATTGATTGCCTCCCACATTATTGTGGCCTTGCAACAAATCGTTTCTCGACACGGGGACGCCAGAATTCCAACGGTTCTTTCCTTTGGTAAAATGATTGCCAATGGGGCTACCAATATTATTCCTGGTGAGGTTGAAATTGCCGGAACTTTCCGAACAATGAATGAAGAATGGCGAGCCAAAGCCAAGCAATTGATTTGTGACATTGCACAATCCACAGCCAAAAGTATGGGGGGAGAATGTGAAGTCCGCATTGTAGATGGCTATCCTTTCCTGGTTAATCATGAAGCGAATACCCGTAAAGCACAAAATTGGGCCAGGGAATTTCTGGGAGAAGAAAAGGTCACTGAAATGGATATCCGAATGACCACCGAAGATTTTGGCTACTATACCCAAAAATACCCTTCTACATTTTATCGTTTTGGTGTTCAGTCCAACAAGCAAGATAAAATTTCGGCACTACATACCTCAAATTTTCAAGCTGATGAAGAAGCTCTGCTTACCGGAATGGGAGTAATGGCATGGCTGGCAGTCTCATTTCTAAACAAATAAGCATTTTTGCCATCTCTGCCTTACAAAACAAGAGACTCAAACATCTTAATTACTGACAATTACAGTTAACATCCGTAGAAATAAACTACTTATATTCAACTGTTCCATTATTTAATCTTTTTCAAAATTAGCTTATTTAGATCTATAATTGTTTTTACATTTGAAATATGATGTTACTTTTGTGACAGTATTAACACTAAAAATGAAAAAAAATGGCTTACGTAATTAACGACGATTGTATTTCTTGCGGTTCTTGTGAAGGCGAATGCCCAGTTGAAGCAATCTCTATGGGTGATGAGCATTATGTAATTTCTGCTGATGCTTGCACAGACTGCGGTACTTGCGTTGACGCATGTCCTGTAGAAGCTATTCACGCTGAATAATTTCTAAGAACAGAATATTAAAAAGCCCGATCATAAGATCGGGCTTTTTAATTGCTTGCTATTTCTATCTATTCACTGATAATCAAATTCATCTTTACATCGTGTTCGTCCACCGGCACTTCATCCAATAGCTGGAAATCGAAACAAATTCCCAGTTTAAAAGCATCTACTGATTTCAGCAACCGATCGTAGTATGCCTTGCCTCTTCCCATTCGATTCTTTTTTGTATCAAAAGCCACACCAGGCACCAGAATCAAATCAATTTCTTCCGGTTTTTCAAAGACAGGACCATCCGGTTCCGGGATTCCAAAAAGATCCCCATCCACCAGGGTATCCAATCCTTTAAATTCTTTTAACAGCAACTGATCCCCATCCACACAAGGCAGAATAATTCTTTTCTTTTGAGCCCATTTGCAAACAAATTCATGGGTGTGTACCTCATCTTCCATCGACCAGTACAACATGATGGTTTTGGCTTCCTGAAAATCAAGAATAGCCTCTACCTTTTCCAGAATTTTGGCAGAGCGAGCTTTCTTCTCTTCCAGTGCGACATGAGATTTTAATCTTCGGATTTCTTTCCGAATCTGTTTCTTCTTTTCGTCAATCATTCTATTCTCAATGCTTAGCTTTAATAAAATTCAGGGCGACGGTCCAGAAAAGCATGGTTCTTTGCTGTCACCATCTTGTTTCTAGCAATAAAAGGATCAATCTCCACCATTATTACTTCCTCCTTTTTGGAAGCTTTTGCCAATACTTTCCCTCCCGGATCGGTAACAACCGAATTTCCGGTAAATTTAAGATTGTCTTCAGCTCCCGTTCGATTGGCCGTTGCAATATAAATACGATTTACAAGAGAGTAGGTCGGAACAACATTTTGGGCATGGGGCAATACTAAATTGGCCGAGTGAAAAATCAGATCCGCCCCCTCAATTGCCAATTTCCTCCATATTTCGGGAAACATCCAGTCGAAACAGATCAGCATGCCAATCTTAACCCCATCTACTTCGAAGAGGGGAGCACCAAGATTTCCTGGCTCAAATATTTCTTTCTCCCTCATAAAAAGATGCAATTTCCGATAGGTTCCCAACACTCCTTTGGCATCTACAAGCACAGAAGAGTTATATAGTTTGTCTCCCACACGCTCACAAAATCCCGTACACACTCTTAGATCGTATTTTTTGCACTGGAGCATAATGAATTCCAGGAAACGACTATCATCGGTTGATTCGGCGATCGAAAATGCCTCCTCCCGATCTTTAAAATTGTAGCCCGAATTGGCCAATTCGGGCAACACCACCCAATCGGCATATTGAGCTTTGAAAAACATTTTCTCCAACTTCAACAAAGTGGCCTCCAAATCACCCAAAACAGGTGCAAATTGAATTATTTCTAATCTCATATGAAGTAGTTTTAAGTTGAAAATTAGGGTTGATATCCGGATTCCCTAAGGATTTTTTCGTAATCGGTCTCCTTCATTAACTGGGGTAAACTAACATCCGGATGCTGTTTCATATATGATTTCACAATTTGTAATCCTGTCCAAATTCCAACCCGGGAAGGTGATTCCTGCGGTAAGCCCTGGGTAAAAGGGCCATCGTTGATATATCGCATAATCAAACGGTATTCACTACTAAAAAGATGTTTCTGTTCAATAAGATATCCCCAGATATTATCTTCGTTATTCAAACACCATTCAATTTGTTCCGGTTTATAGCCCATGATTTCTCTTTCGGAAATATCCGGCATCATCGCTTGTGTAAAATACCTCACCTTTCCCTGGTAAATCAAGTTCCCCAAAACATTATCCTTGGGATTATCATAGCTAAATTCACTCAATCCTAATGCAATAATGGCATCAACAGGAATTCTTTGGGGAGTCATCTTATACCTGGCATACAATGGGTTTCCCAGGCGCTCATAAAATTCACAATCTGCCCCCAAATACTTATCAATACTAATGGCCAATACATCCTCCGCCACAACCATGGACTGATTAAAGCCGGATATATGAGTAAATATTTGAGGAATTTTTCGATTTGGAAAATAGTATTTATAGTGCTTAAAAGCATTATCAAGGGCATGCTTTTGAGTTTGAAAACCGGGAAAAACTTCCTGACACTTTTCATATACCTCATTCATTACCGGATCATTCAAAAATTTCTGAAGATATTCAGGATACCTGGGATCTTTAGGATCGCCCAACTGAATTACTTTGTAGTTGTATAAATCGAAATACGCACCATATTTTCGGCTCAATTGATCCAATTCCTGCGATTCTTTATTCTTTACGGCAAAAAGATCCTGGTCAAACCTCCAAACTGTAATATCCATTTCAATATCAGAAACATCAACCTTGAGAGGATTTCGATTACACCCCATTAACACAAATACAGCCAGAAGCACAATTAAGCTTAATCTCTTCATACGATAGTTTATCATTAGATTATCCAAAATTATCAAAAACAAATCAAACTCAAAGCCCTCAAAAGGAATGAATCTTTATTCAGAAAAAATTTTAGATCTCCCATGATCCATCACTCAGTATTTGATTAACCATTCACTGAAATGCAAAGTAAACAGGGGAACCCAATCCGTGTAAAATAGAAACCTCAGAACGGCCAAAAGACCATGATTTATCTATTCGGATTCAATAACTAACACAGGTTATTAGGGCAAATGCAATTAATCGTTAAATTTGTGTTTTGAAAGAAATCATCGAATACTAAGAAAAAAGGAGAACTGATATCCCCCAATTACCTATGAATAAAGAGGAGTTATATTAGCCTCCTGATACTAGATTTTTGATATTAATACAAAACCAATGAAAATAGCCTTAGCCCAACTAAACTACCATATTGGGAATTTTGAAAGCAATACCGATAAGATTTTGGAATCAATCCGGAAAGGAAAAGAAGCTGGAGTTGATTTAATAATATTTTCCGAGCTTGCCGTATGTGGTTACCCTCCAAAGGATTTGTTGGAGCGAAAAGATTTTATTGAACGTAGTCTTGCCTATTTGGATAAAATAGCCACCCATTGTACAGATATTGCGGCGGTGGTTGGCGGACCAAGTATCAATCCTCATCCCAAGGGGAAAAAACTGTACAATTCGGCATACTTTCTGTATGAGGGAAAAATTCAAAGTATCCACAATAAAACTCTGCTGCCGAACTACGATATTTTTGAAGAGTACAGGTACTTTGAACCCAATACTGAATTTTCGTTGGTTGAATTCAAAGGGAAAAAGATTGCCCTTACCATTTGTGAAGATTTATGGGAAAAGCAACCTGTTGAAAACAATTTTGCCAAAGAGGAACTGTATACTGTCTCCCCAATGGAGCAATTGTCGAAACTCCAGCCTGATTTTGTGGTTAATATTGCGGCTTCACCCTTTTCCTACACACAAAAAGATGTTAGAACCAACATACTGAAATCTAACACCGATCGCTACCAACTGCCTGTTTTCTATGTGAACCAGGTGGGGGCTCACACCGATCTTATTTTTGACGGAGACTCCATGGTTCTGAATGCAAAAGGAGAAATTGCCTCCCGGTTAAAATACTTTGAGGAAGATTTCTGCATAGTGGATTACGAAGCGATAGAAAACGGCAGTTTAGTCCACACTCAGCAGCAGGAAGTGGATTACATTGAAAGAATCCATGATGCACTGGTGCTAGGGTTGAAAGATTACTTCCAAAAAATGGGATTCTCAAAAGCAACCCTGGGACTCTCGGGTGGAATTGATTCGGCCGTTACTGTTGTCCTGGCCGTACGTGCTTTGGGAAAAGAAAATGTTCGGGTGCTTCTTCTGCCTTCTAAATATTCATCCGATCATTCCATCAAAGATGCAGTAGATCTTGCCGAAAATCTGGGCATCCAATATGAAATTGTTGGGATCCAGGAAATATTCGAAAAATTTGAATCTGCTTTGGCCCCCATTTTTAATGGATTGCCATTTAATGTGGCTGAAGAAAATATCCAGGCCCGAATTCGCGGAACCCTAATGATGGGCTTATCCAACAAATTCGGACACATTCTTTTGAATACCTCCAACAAAAGTGAAGCTGCCGTGGGGTACGGTACTCTTTACGGGGATATGAACGGTGGTCTGGCTGTTCTTGGAGATGTATACAAAACTGATGTATTTAAAATGGCCTGGTTCATGAACAAGGATGGAGAAGTTATTCCCGAAAATTCCATTGTTAAACCACCTTCTGCAGAGCTTCGTCCCGACCAGAAGGACTCGGACTCCCTACCCGATTACGATACACTGGACGCTATTCTGTTCCGATTCATTGAAAAAAATATGTCGGCAGAAGAAATAATCAGCGAAGGATTCCACGACGAAACCGTGAGAAGAACCATACGTATGGTAAATAATAATGAGTACAAGAGATTTCAGACACCGCCAATTTTAAGAGTTTCTTCAAAGGCTTTCGGATATGGAAGAAAGATTCCTTTGGTGGCAAAACACTAATTTTGCATTAATAAACTTCAAAACACTGGTGAAAAGGGTAGTACAGGAGAATTCTAAATAATGATTTTTTTCTCTAATTAGTTTTTCATTTTAATTTTGTTTATATACTTTTGAAATGTTTTAAAACATGTTGCTCTGGAATACACATTCATCTTAGGTTATGGTCGAAAATGATAAGAAGATAAGAGAGAAAATTTGCTTGGATGTAATTAACAATCCGAATTCTGTATTCAATGTTCTTTCTTCAGAAGAGAAAGAAAAGCTGGCGGAACATATGGTCTGTTCCTTTTACAAGAAAGGTGAATACATTTATAAGGAAGGTGAAAAGCCGACGGGACTAATCTGCCTGGCAGAAGGAAAAGTTAAAATCTTCAAAGAGGGTGTTGGCGGACGTGAACAAATTGTTCGAATGGCAAAACCGGTAGGTTTTATCGGCTACCGTGCACTTTTTGCAGAAGAAAACAACATTGCTTCCGCAGTTGCCATTGAGGACTCAGTTACCTGTACGGTAAGCTACGATATGATTCTCAAGCTGATCCGATTCAACCCGGAACTATCCTTGAGTATTATCCGCTCCTTTGCCACTGAACTTGGATTCTCCAATAGCAGAACGGTAACGCTGACTCAAAAGCACATTCGCGGACGATTGGCCGAATCTTTGCTGTTTTTGCGAGACACCTACGGAACTGAGGAGGATGGAACAACAATTAAAGTTTACCTTTCACGGGAAGATATCGCCAATCTTTCCAATATGACCACCTCCAATGCAATTCGTACCCTTTCAACCTTTGCCAGTGAAAAGGTAATTGCCATCGATGGTCGTAAAATCAAGATTCTGGATAATGTAAAATTGGACAGAATTAGTAAATTGGGATAAGTAATAACCAAATAATATGGAACGGTCGAAGCAATTCGACCGTTTTTTTTATTCCTGAAAGTACACTCTCTTCACTCTTCGTGAAACGGTAGTTAGAATTTCATAGGGAATAGTATCCAACTCACGAGCCATTGCCAGTAAGGATTTTTCGTCTCCAAAAATAGTTACGGTATCCCCTTCCCTGGCTTCCACATCGGTTAGATCAATCATACTCATATCCATGCATACGTTTCCCACAACCGGAACCAATACTCCATTTACTAACACACTTCCCCTGCCATTCCCCAAATGACGATTGAAGCCATCAGCATAGCCAATGGGGATAATACCAATACGTGAATCACGCAGAAGAAGCCCCCTGCGTCCATAACCAACGGTGCCGTTGGCTGAAACCTCCTGAATCTGGGAAATTGTCGTCTTCAATGAACTTACATTTCGCAATTTATCCTGATAAGTGGAACTAACACCGTACAATCCTATTCCCAAACGAACCATTTCAAATTGAGCCTCGGGAAAACGCTCAATTCCTGCAGAATTTAATATATGGCGCCAAACAGGGTAAGGAAAGGCGGTCTGTATTTTGCCACTCCATTCCTTGAACCTTTCGATCTGAAGACGTGTGAAATCATCGTGCTGCTCCTCATCGGCACCAGCCAAATGAGAAAACACCGAACGAATATGGAGCTGATCGTTACCGGAAATTTTCTGCAAAAGCTGATCCAATTCAGCTTGACCAAAACCCATTCGATGCATACCTGTGTCGAATTTTATATGCACCGGAAAATCCTTCACCCCATTTCGTTTCAACGCGGTTTCGAAACTTTCAAGCATAGCCAGGCTATAGATCTCCGGTTCCAGGCGGTATTCAATCATTGTATCAAAACTATGGTATTCCGGATTCATTACCATTATGGGCACATCAATACCTGCATTTCGAAGTTCCACCCCCTCATCCGCAATAGCTACAGCTAGGTAATCCACTCGTTGAAATTGCAACAGATTGGCTACCTCCACCGAACCACTTCCGTAGGAGAAAGCTTTCACCATAACCACAACCCGGGTTTCAGGCTTCAGGAGCGATCGAAAGTAGTTCAAATTGTGAACCATGGCATTCAGATTCACCTCCAAAACAGTTCGATGAGCCTTGTATTGGAGCATGTTGGAAATCCGTTCGAAATGAAAATTTCTGGCTCCCCGAATCAGGATCACTTCATCCCGAAATAAGTTTCTGGAAAAATCGTGAAGAAATTGATCCGTCGAACGGTAAAAATTCCGTTCCAAATCAAATAGTCCTGCATGTTCCGAAATGGATTCTCCAATACCTATCAACCGATCAACCCCTTTCTGTTCTATAAGAGTGGCCACTTCAGCATAAAGTTCTTTTGCCGAAATTCCGGATTGAAAAATATCGGAAAGAATCAAGGTTTTCTTCTTCTTTTTCTGCTGCTGCTGATTCAGCATATCCAGGGCAATGGGCAAGGAGCCCAAATCGGAATTGTAGAAATCATTTATCAATGTACAATTTCCAAGACCTTCTTTTATCTCCAAACGCATGGCTACCGGTTGTAGCTTCTTCATGCGTTTTCTGATGGTGGCATCCTCAATTCCTTCCCTGAGCAAATAAGCCCAGCAATGAATGGCATTTTCAATAGATGCCTTATCGGTAAAAGGTAAAACTACCTCAATATTTCTTTGGGAGAATTCTCCCCGGATACAGGTCGTTCCTCCACGTTTTATCTCTCCCCTGATCCTCAATTGGGCCTCCTGGTTTCTGGACCAAGTAAAACAATCCAATGGGGAACCCTTTCTTTGGAGAATTGCCTTGTGTATTCGTTCATCATCCCTGCAATAGATCAACCAATCCGAATGGTCAAACAATTCCAGTTTTTCATTCAACTTCTCTTCGGTGGACTCAAAATTTTCCTGATGCGCATCCCCGAGATGAGTAAAAATCCCCCCCTGAGGTTGGATCATCGCTTCCAGTTTTTTCATCTCTCCGGGTTGAGAGATACCGGCTTCAATAATAGCCATAGAAGCTTCCGGATACAGATTCCATAATGACAAAGGAACACCAACCTGAGAATTGTAACTCTTAGGACTACGTACAATCTGACAATCGGGCTGCAACAATTGAAACAACCATTCCTTTACAATGGTTTTTCCATTACTTCCCGTAATTCCAATTACCGGATAATTGAAACGGGACCGATGCCAGCGAGACAATTGATGAAGCGCTTCCAAAGTATCATACACCAAAATAAAATTGGCCTGAGAAAATTCTTTTCGAACGATATCTTCCTGACTAATCACAAAATTCCGTACGCCTTTCCGATACAACTCTTCAATATAGGAATGTCCGTTATGCCGCTCTCCTATCAATGCAAAAAACAGAGTCTTTGCCGGATCCAAAAGCGTACGACTATCAATGGAAAGGTAATTGACCGAAGTATCACCATCGCCCAACAACTTTCCATTTGTTATTTCAACTACAGAAGTAATATCGTAGGATAAGCAGGTCTTCATCCTAATAAAAAATCTATAAGATTAAGGAATTTGCTTCCTTTTTAATTGGTTTGCAAGATAAATTCATCAAAGGGAGGTACTTAAAAATACCAACCTACTCTTTCGATTCCAAAACTTTGGAATAACAATCGCGGCACAATGGTTCATAGGCCTCTTTTTCGCCCAATACCACCAGTTTATCTCCCTCAGACAGGCGATGAGAATGGTTTGCCAGATTCCCGCATCGCATACAAATTGCATGAACTTTGGTTACATACTCTGCAGTAGCCATCAAATTGGGGATAGGACCAAATGGTTTTCCCCTGAAATCCATATCCAATCCTGCAACAATTACACGAATCCCTTGATTGGCCAATTCATTGCAAACATCAACCAGTCCCATATCAAAAAATTGAGCCTCGTCAATTCCAATCACGTCCACATTACTGGCCAATAACAAAATATTTGCAGCAGTCTCCACTGGGGTAGAACGAATGGCATTAGAATCATGGGACACCACCTCCTCCTCTGAGTAACGAACGTCAATGTGGGGCTTAAATATTTCAACAGACTGACGAGCTATTTCCGCACGTTTTAGACGTCGAATCAACTCCTCGGTTTTTCCGGAAAACATCGAACCGGCTACTACCTCAATCCAACCCTGACGACCTGCTTTGCTAATATCATTTTCAAGAAACATGAACCAAAATCTTTTATCAATTTACATACAAAATTTTCACACAAAAATAGGAAAAGGCCACCAGACCCTTTTCTCTATTTCGAAAAAACTTTGGGTCCAAATTCTTCCTTTTCTATAATATCCTTTATTGATCAACAAGATAAGAAATATCCCAAACATTTTATTTCCCCACGGAACTTCTTTAAATCGACCACATAAGATTTCTCCCAACCCGCGGAATAAAGGAAAAATCCGCCCATATCATCTCAACTTTAATATACGTTTATCATGTTTAACAAAAACTCTTCTTTTTCCGATTCTTAAAAATTTCCTGTTTCTTTGTACAGAAGTTCAATTCTTTCCCTGGTCAAATCAAAATCTGATATAAATGGATAAAACCCTACTTCTCCAACTAATAAAAAAAGATTTGGAAGATATTCAGATCTTGTTCCAACACTTTGAACACCATCCTTTAGATATGACAAAAGGGATGGAATTGGCTGCATCAAAAATGGAAAACCTCAATCGGGAGTTTCAAATGCTTCAACAAAATTTGGGATCCCCCATAGAGCAACCAACCAATAATTCCAATTCAGAATTTCAGGAAACCATTTTAACTCCGGTGATAGAGCCACAGTTGCCCCCAACTGAAAAGCAAGTCGAAAACATTTCTACAAACGAACCAGAAATAATAAAGATTCCTGAAATCAAACCTTCTGTTCCAAAAGAAGAGCTTACTACTTCTATTAAAGAATCTGAAATTCATGATATACTGGGTGAGAAGTTATCCTCAAAAGGCATTACCGATATTCGAAATGGCATCGGGATCAATGACAAATTTCTTTTTATCCGGGAACTTTTTAACAATCAACCGGAAGAATACAAACAAACCATTGAATACATCAATCAATCTCCAAGTTTAAGGGATGCAATGGAATGGTTGAATTCAAAATTTCAATGGGATCAGGAAAATCCCTTTGTTTTGCAATTCCTGGAAATCACCAAACGAAAATTTAACTAGACATGTCGAAACTATTTTTGGTGCCTACTCCCATTGGCAACCTGGAAGATATCACCCTTCGTGCTCTGAAGGTATTAAAAGAAGCTGATGCAATACTTGCGGAAGATACCCGAACTTCAAGTAAATTGCTTCGCCACTTCGAAATATCCAAACCCATGTTCTCCCATCATAAATTTAACGAGCACAAAACTGCAACAATGCTCGTAGACCGTATTAAATCGGGAGAACTAATGGCTCTAATTTCGGATGCAGGAACACCAGCCATATCCGATCCTGGTTTTCTTTTGGTGAAACATTGCCTGGAGGCCGGAGTAGAAGTAGAATGTTTGCCTGGAGCCACAGCCTTTGTTCCAGCATTGGTAAACTCTGGTCTGCCTTCCGATCGCTTCTGCTTTGAGGGCTTCCTGCCCCAAAAGAAAGGACGTCAGAAACGAATGACGGAACTAGCCGAAGAAACCAGAACTATGATTTTCTACGAATCTCCCCATCGACTTGTAAAAGCACTGACTCAACTTGCAGAACATTTTGGAGAGGAACGAAGAGCTGCTGTTTCGAGAGAATTAACAAAACTTCATGAAGAAAATGCACGAGGAAGCCTTAAAGAGCTGATTGAGCATTTCGGTGCCAAGACCGTAAAAGGTGAAATTGTAATTGTTGTAGAAGGCAAAATTCCTGAAAAGAAGAAGAAAAGGGAAGAAAGAGAACGTAAGGAATAGATTAAACGGGGAGGTATAACCTCCTCTTTTTTTTTAGAAAAGTGCAAAGATATAACGTTGAGATTTATTCTCTCCCACTAAAAATATTCTCTAGTCTTCATGAGAGAACTTGGGACAGGAAATAGCTTTGTTCCCGAGCCTTTTCACTCTCTGCTTCCGCTTAAGCTTGCGCACCTCCCGAGGATTGGAATAGTTATAATTGTAGGTAAGTGAGATCTCCAAACCACCTCTATTGGAAGTAGCCGTTGCAAGCCTGGAAACATTTATATCATAGGAGATCAGCAATTTCAACTTCTTTTTCTGGAATCCAAAAACAGGTATGATATCCTGGGAGAAACGGTACCATAATCCATAATTCAATACGATACCTCTTTTTCCATAAGGCATATAGAAATTGGAACCAAGAATCCATTCGTTTGCCCCTTTCTCGGATGTAAACATGAATTCAGGTCGAAAAAACAATCTTGGAGTAATTCGTCCCTCCATTCCCCCATGCCAGGCAAATTTTCGTTTCAAATTATTGGAAACAGTGCTCAAGGGATTTTCCAGCTTCTTGTAAAAAGATTCTTGTGGCTGATTAATGTGACTTAGAGCCATCCCCATAAAATACCTGTTAGCCCCCTTAAAATAGGTAACCAAGGATCCCAATGAAAAATCAGCATAAAACAAGGATTGCTTCCCCTGCAATCGATCCTCCACCTCAAAACTCAACTTATCGTAATCCACGGATTTATTTACAAATTCCACAGAGGTTCCAAAATGGACGAATAGAGTATTTCCTGCATTCAAACTCTTATTAATTGAGGAAGCCAGTTGCACCTGATTGGTCTTCAAATTTCCCTCCCCGGCTTTATCATTAAAGAGCATTCCTCCCACCCCTAGCCACGAAGAATTAAAAAGACGGGTTGATAGTTTCCCATCCACATAAGCAGATTGGGACACAAAAGGAATGGTTACACTATTCCATTGGTTACGGTAATTAACACCTCCCCGCAGGTTATAATCTGAATTTCCCGTCATAGCAGGATTCAGCAGCAAAGGAATAGAGTAGAACTGAGAAGAGTGTACCCTTTGTGCGGAAACACGCAGGAATCCCAACATAAAAACAAGTATGATAAAATACACCTTTCTCATTCACATGTAACTATAAAGCAGCTGCTTCTTTTGGATAGATAATTATAATAACTTTTTGATCAGCCATTTTATGCTAATCCGAACAAAAATACAAAAAGGGTAACAATAAACTATTACCCAAACAATATCAACAATTAATCGACACCAAATTTAAAATCAAGACACTGATTATTAAGGTTAAATATAAATAAACAAAACCAGAATTAATATATCAAAATTAAGCTTTCATCAATAGAATTAGTGCAATAACGTCACGTTGCCTTGTTTGACAATCGATTTGTTGTTCTTGAAGGTAACTTTCAGAATATAAACATAGGTATCCATATCCTGCATCTGGCCCTTGTAAGTACCATCCCATTCAACATCCACACTGTTCGACTGGAAAACCCTATGTCCCAATCGATTGACAATAATCAAACTCATTTTTGCAATTTGATCACGGTATTCCTCTTTGATTCTCAACTTATCATTTTGGAAATCACCGTTAGGCGTAAAACCTGTTGGTAAAAGCTCGAATTTCTCTTCAAACTCAACGTTAACCGTATCACTACCGATACAATTATAATCATTGGTAACCATTACAGAATACTCTCCCTGCTGGGTCACCTCCAACAACTGCTCCACTCCGACGGAAGTGTTTGGATCCTCTGAACGATACCAGTTGTAGAAGCTATTGGGATTTTTAGCATCCAATTGTACCACCTCCCCTTCTTCTGCATACAAATCGGGTCCCAAATCAACCTGAGGACTTGGGTTCAATGTTACAACCACACAATCCTCTTCTGAAATTCCGGATGGATCGGTAACCTTAACGCAATATTCTCCTGACTCAGCAACAAAAATTCCTGATTGGGTCGAATTGGTGCTCCATAAATAGTTTGCATCAGTACCAACAGGATAATGCGTTAATTCCGGTTCCAAATAAATTCTTTCTCCCATACAACCTTCCTTATCAGGCCCAAGATCGATGGTAAACACCTTTGATACTACATTAACAACATCCCGGTTGGTACAACCAAAAGCATTGGTTACCGTACAGGAATAAGTTCCCGCCTCACTTACCGTAATCGTTCTTGTTGTAGCATCAGTATTCCACAAGTAAGTAACCTTGTCCTCCGTATAACCAGCATCCAGTTCTACTGTTTCTCCTTCGTAAACATACACTACATCATCCATATCTACAATTGGCAAATCGTAGACCTCAACATGTACCTTATCTGTCTGTTGATTGCCCGATTCATCAGTAACGGTAACGCTATAATCCCCAGTTTCGTTCACTGCAAGAGTAGATGTAGTAGCACCATTACTCCACAAGTAGCTGTACTTTTGGTCAATATTGGGTTTCGGATCCAAAACAACCTGTTGATCGGCGCAAATCTCTCTATCCTTACCCAATTCGATAGCAAATACATTGTAAAGCAAGATTTCATCCCTTGCCGAACATCCATTCGAATTGGTAACCGTCACACTGTAGGTTTCTGGTGTCCTCACCTCAATCGTCCGGCTAGTCTCTCCAGTAGACCAGTCATAGGTTGCGCCGGCATTTCCTGCATCCAAAACTTTCACTTCTCCATCCGCCAGGAGATAATCTTCACCCAAATCAACCTTGGGTTTTTCCCATACCGTCACATTGATGCCGGAAGTCTGAGAAATTCCGCTATCAGAATCCTTGACGGTAACGGAATATTTCCCCGGATCAGAAACTTCAAGGCTTTCTCCAGTGGACCCATCGGACCATTCATAGCTGTAATCACCCTCCAAATTAACCGTCGGCTTTAATACCGCACTTTCACCCTCACAGAATGCCAAATCTTCACCAAGGCTAACATAAAAGGATTCGTCCAGCTTTACATTAGCATAAAGAGTATCACTATAGCATCCCATAGCGCTTCTTTCCACCAACATTACCTGTTGATTTCCCGAAGTACTCCCCCACTGAACATCAATGGTAACCTCATTGGATTTACCATCTGCAGATAATTCTGTTCTACTGTTGGTTATTGTTCCCCCTACAGAAACAAATGCCTCTGCAGTGGAATTCTTTCCAATTACTCCTACATAGGTTTCGCTCGTGTTAATCAGTCTTACGGATGAATACGCCTTAAATTCAGGAACAGGAAGTTTATACACCCTAACCTCTACCCTTTGCTTATCAGGATTGTCTTCCACCGGAATTCCTGTAAGTGTTTGTGCATCCAACAGCACAATTTCAACAATTTTGGTGCGGCCGGTTTTATTCGAAATACTCAAATCAAACTCAAAAAAGTCCTCCCAAATCACATCAGCATTTTCCGGTTGTTCTGCAGGTCTGCTTTCATAACTGTACTTGAAAGTCCAGGGTTTGGGGCCGGTATAGTCCACCCTTAATCTTGTTGACTCGGGGAAAGCACTACCATTGGACTCCGCACAAATCGCTTCAGGATATATTGGGGCAAAAACCGCAGTTGGTCTAGCTCCGGCAACCATCACTTCCTGCATCAATTGTTCTCCGAAACAATGCGTTCCCTTATCCTCCGGGTGCACTCTCACTTCAAATGTCCCCTCCTGATCAAAAAGGATATCTCCAGATTCATTGGAAGTAGATGCAAGTTTTTTTGATTTACCTGTTTCCTTATTGTAGACAAACCAATGGAACAGATAGTTCTCATTCGCTTCCACTTTAAAGCTACGAACATCTCCCTTAACTACATACTGCTGCGCCACAGCAGCCCATCCTCCAGTGAGGATGAGCAGTGTGGTGAGCAAAATTTTATGTAGTAAGGTATTTAGCATATTCTTAAATTAACATATCTAGTTCATAACAATACCGCCATTGATTACTGGCAGTGGGTGAACCACAATGGTTCGTTCATTTACAACATCTGGCGTAGTTTCATGGGCATCACTGGTTGAAACTGCCTTTATCAGTACTATTTTCCATTCACGATCAGTGACCTCCGTATTCACAAAGAAATCATCGATGGAAATATTCAGAGTAACTTCATCAGTTGTTATATTCTTCTGATTTAGATCTTCTTCCGTTCCATCTGCCTTCACTCGCTTGTAAAACAGATCCCACGGTTTGGCTCCAGTATACTTCACTGTCAAATATTTGGCTTCCCCGCCCCCGTTATAGGAACAAACCGTCAGCAGATTACCAGGATCATCAGCCTCAGTGAAAGCAAGAGTAGCATTTTCAGGCATAATCGTTACCTCCAATTGAACCCTTTCGCTGTAACAACCATTTTTATCTTCTAAAACAGCCTCTAAAAGGTAAACCGCCCCAACAGTACCGTTCCAACTAATCTCAATATTGTGATGATCATTATTACTGCCGCTATCATCGGGATAAGTCAATACAATTCCTTTGTCAAGAGGATTTCCATCCTGGCGAACCAATTTCCAGTGAAAAGTATTTATTCCTGCTGCTGCGGTAACCTTAGTAACATCAATAAAATAATTCCGCGTTGAACCATAAGTCACCTCCTGGGCAGGAGATTGCGCCTTTGCTCCCAAAAAGGAGCAAAGGAACACAAATATTATTATAATATTATTTTTCATAGACTTACAGTTAACAAAATCGATTAATATTGAATATTGTCGATAGTTGGAAGAGGATGAGCAGTCCATGTGTGAGTGTGATCAGCAACAACAAGATCCTTTACTACACCGGAACCGTCTTTCATTTTGAAAAGACGAATTATATAATCAGCACTTGCTAAAGGATTAAGATTCGTCAGTTTACCATTCGGTATGGTAATTGAATAATTTCCATCAGCATCCGCTGTTAAGCTTACTTCCAACTCTTCAGCATCACCTGCATTTTCACTATTTACGGTATACCAAACACTAACTTGTTGTCCGGTTCTATGAATAAAACCGCTTCCACTTAAAGCAACCGGAATTACAACATTTTCACCAGTTAGGTTAACGGAACAGTCCGCTGATGTAGCATTAGCAAACAACACATCCATATCAGTTGTGGCTTTCAGAACTACATGCAGTACCTTAAAGTTAGGACAACTCTCTCCAACACTGGTTTTAACAAGTTTCAAAAAGTAATCTTTATCGGCTGTCAAACCACCAGGTCCATTCCATGTAAGGGTAATGTCACTCGCATCTTTTTTATTACCCTCAATAGTAACTTCACCGTCAAGTACTACATTGTTACATGCAGCATCAGTATAAACTTCCCAGTCATATCTAAAACCTGCATCATTAGGCACATTGTATGTGTATTTTGAACCAACATAAACATTCTGAATATCAGTCATTGTCTTGCCTATATCCTGTGAAAAAGATCCAGAGACAACTCCCAGACAAATTGCTAAAAGGAATAATAATTTTTTCATAGCGCTATTAGTATTTATTGTTTTTTTAATAAGTAAAATCTTCAATTACAGGCAATGCATACAGGGTTCTGGTGTGAACATGCGCATCATCCGTTTTTATTACATTAATATCTCCGCCATATTTGTCTACTGCGGAAGAGATAGTGATTATATGGTTACTTTCTGAAAATTCATCATCAATGGTAAGACCCGTAACGGTCATTGTTCTATTGTCTGCTATTTCTACTTGCCGATCGCTTGAATCGCCAGGCAATCGATAGGAAACAGTAATTGGGAAAAACTTATCGTCAGCTATCCCTTTGGTTTCAACCGACAATTGGGTTGAAAACGAGTCTCCAACACTCGCACAATCGTTAGATGTAGCAACTGCAAATGCAATACTTGCATTCCCCACCACCTCAATTGCGATTGGTCGGCGGGAAGAACAACCTCCCGCTCCGTTGAATTCCTCAACGATTAGATAGTATTTGCCCGGATTCTTCCAGGTAATCTCAATTTCGGATGATGTACTATTATCCCCTACAAAAAGGAAATCATCATCCCCATTCAATTTATCATTATCTGCAGGAACGGCATCCTTCTGATCCGTCCATTCGTTTACTTTGTAAACATTCCATTGGCTGGTATTGCCTGCATGCAGGGCAAAATTTGCCTTGTGCGTACTCTCAACCAGAAATACAGCATCCTGTGCCGCAGCCGATGCCACCGCAAACACCCCTAACACAAGGGTGAACAGAATTCTATGGATGAGAGTTGTTTTCAAATTCTAATGTTTATTTTAATTCCAAGGCTTAGGATCCCTTCCCGGCATAGCCGGGAAGGTGACCTATTTTTTTTAGCCTTATGAGTTCATTTTTAAATGAATTCTATGTTTAGTGCTAGTCAACAACAATTGCTTGAACATCTGGAGAGGCTTTAATAACAAAGCTTGTAGCTTCCTTATTACCAGCCGCCTTCTCAAATGACTCAAATTGTTGCGCGCTTGCCGTAGTTATATAAGCTGTTGTATTTCCTGAAGTAGCAGCTGCATTCTTCTCACTAAGATTAAATGTAATATCTGCATTTCCAGGTGTTCCTAATACATTGGCAAATGTAATTTTCACATAAGCTGTAGGATTACCCGCATCCACTGCAATTTTCTTATTCGTAAGATCTGCGCTACCAACAGAGGTTCCGGTTACACCATTTAATACTTCTATGGCTAAACCTGTTCCGTTCGCATTAGCTAGGTCATAATCAAATCCCCATGCTCCATTCCAGGCTTGAGTACCTGTTTTCATGCTTATTTTATAAAAAACAGAAGTGTTTCCAAGTGTATGAGAACCATCATTTGATACTAATTCGCCTGAAAATGAGTTACAGGTAGTTAAACTTTGTCCTGCAGCACCTGTAAATTCAGCATCATCAGCAGGATTCAAGGCAGCCAGCATAAAATCAACACCACCATTGCTCACACTAATGTAAAATCTTCTACGTGCAGAACAAGATGAAGCATCTATACTGTTATACTCCTCAACTTCTACGGCATAAACACCAGAAGCCAAAACATCCAGCCACTGTACACCAACACCATATGCTTTTTGTGCAGAATAAACTCCATTTGTTCCAATATTCCCTCCAAATTTAGTCGCAACATCAGTTCCCTTTGGGTTATAGGTAACAAATTGAAACTTTGAAAAATCTGTTAACTGAGTAACAGTTGTTCCATCAACAGAGAATACTTTCCACGTATAAAAGTTGTCTTTGTGGGCCTCTAAAGGATCGTTTGATCCATCAAGATTCACCTTAAAACCATGGATAGAACCAACAGAGTGTTCAACTGCTCTTGCAGGTGTTGTTCCATCATTCTGAGCATTAGCACTAGTAGTGATTGCCACTATGCCAAAACACAATGCAATTGACAATAATATTTTTTTCATAAGGCTAAAATTTTAAATATTCTATACTAAATCTTTATTAATTATCTGTTGTAATACCAGTTGTAGCAGGAACGGCTCTAACAAGGTAAGTTGCTTTGTTACTAGAACCAGTCTTACCATCATTATCTAAAGTTCCCAAAGCATCAGCACCAGCTGTAATCTCTAGAACAAGGTCCAGGTCGGCATCCTGTCGGTTGCTATTGGTGGTATATGAAACTGTCACTGTACTTTCAGCAGTACCTTCCGCAACATTAATTTTATCTCCTGAAGCATGGGAATTTCCATCAACTGAAATATTCACAACTAGACCTTCATCTGTTGTTGTTCCTGTCTTTACATTTACCAAAGTAAAGGTATAGTTCCAGGCAAGAGTATTGCTGGAGGCATTAGTAGGAAGATTGTATGCTTTCACTTTAAACACACGTTGTGTTGTTCCGAAAGTATCATCAGAATTATCTCCGAGCGTTCCTTCGTCTAAAACAGGATCATTTACTGCAGCACAAGCATCTGAAATTGAATTATCAGCCAGTTCCGCATAAATATCGAATTGGTTTGCAACAACAGTAACTTCCATTTCACGAGGAGTAGGACATCCTCCAGCAAAATCAGTTCTTGTTTCTACAACACGAACGGTATAGGCCGTCGCATTAGCTTTTTTCCAAAGAATATTTACAGAAGTACCAGTAGGAGCATCGGTTCCCGAAATAACATCTCCGTTTGCTTCAACAAAATCATAATCGACACCTCGGCTTCCAGTAACACTCCAGGCTAAGGTCGACGCAGTCATTCCTTTTTTTACCTCATAAGTATGAATAGAACCTTCATAAGGCTTTTTCCCTGTGTTTACGTTTTGCGCCTGAACACCTATGGCGGTCAGCACAAACATCATCATTAATAATAATCGTAGCTTTTTCATATTGTTTTGTGTATTATCCGTATTTGTTAGTTTTTATTATCTATTCATCGGTTGCTATTTCACTTGGATTTGGTCTTGCATATATGGTAATGGTTTTACTGCTTGCACTTACCGCATTGCACCCCTTTCCATTCTCATAGTTCACACTCACCGTACCGGATGCACCAACTCCCCATTTCACCGTAATTGTATTGGTAAAGGGGGCCGCCTCTACAATCGTACCTCCGGTAACATTCCAGGTATAGTTGCTCATTCCTGACTCTGTTGAATACACTTCGGTATCATCGGCACACACATCTGTTGAGCCGTTAACTACAGGAATCGGTCTGGAGTTTACCGTCATCTCAATCTCATTTCCTACAGGAGTATCGTACTGACATGATACCGATTCCACCTGGATCGAAATCTTATCACCATTCTTAAATTTGGTGGAGCTCATCACATTCTTCGCCGCATTCAGAGTGTAATCACCAGTTCCGTCGACATAATTGCCATTCACATAAAACATGTAAACGTAGTTTCCATGACTTCCGGAAGCATTAATGGTGAAATTTACTTCCTCCCCTTCACAAATAGTAGTCGCTGAAGGTGTCAGCGTAACCGACAACTCCGTTGGCTGAGTAATTGCAATATCTTTCTGAGTGATACATCCCTTGCCATCCTTTACATAGAGGGTATGATTCCCTGCAGCTAGATTGAAAGAACCGACTGATTGGTAATTGGTTCCATCCTTACTGTATGTATAGTTACCGTCACCACCACCAGCTGTAAGGGTAATGGTAGAAAACCCGCCGAAACAATCAACTGCGGTTTGTCCTGATAAGCTAAGGGTCAACTCCGGATGAACCGTAATATTAAAGGAACAGGTTGATGTTTTTCCATTTCCATCATCTGCGGTATAGATCACTTGTGTAGTCCCGACAGGGAAGATATCTCCTGAATTATAATTACTGCTCAGGGTTGGTGTACCGCAATTATCTGTTGCTGTAGGCGCAGTCCAGTTCACGCTTCGGTTGCAATAGCCCACAGTCCTATCCTTAGGGCAATTACTAATCAATGGCTCCTGATCATCCGATACAATTACATCAAAACTGGAGGTTGCCACGTTGGTACCATCCGTAGCAGTATAGGTTACAGTGGTTGTTCCCACCGGAAAATCAGCTCCACTGCTATAGTTAGAGGACAGATTTGCTGTTCCGCAATTGTCTAATGCAGTAGGGGCATCCCAGGTAACCTTAGCGGTACACTTTCCGTCCTCTGCCACAACATTGATGTTACTTCGGTTTTGCTTGGTACAGCCCATCACCTCCACTTCTGCCAGGGAAAGGAAATTGGAACCTGCAAGTTGAATTTTCACGAAACGAGCGGTATTCCCTGAGGTTAGAACTCGCTTCACGTCCCCGGGATTACCGGCTACATAATAGGATTCTACAGATTGATCCTTTAGCGCATCTGCCAGAGAAACACTTTGTAAATCGTTTTTGGAAAGCAGCACATAAAAATTCACCAAACGATCCCAACAACAATCGGTTCTACGGAATACATTCACATAATTCACCACTTCTTCAGCACCCAGATCCACCTGCCACCAGGCCTGGGCGTTGTTATTGGTATGAGTAACCGAGTGGTTATCCCAAACCCCATTGGAATTTCCATCGACTGCCTTGAAGGCATCACCACCCGGATAGGTACTCGACTGGCTGACAGCTTTGCCCAAGGCATGATTCGTTGCTTCAAAGCAAATCATTGGAGCCTGCGCATCGTCTTGTACCGTTACCGTAAAGCTTTCCTGTACGGAATTGGTGCCATCGCTGGCCGTGTAAGTAACCGTAGTCGTACCACTGGGGAATACTTTACCGGGGTTGTGGTTCGAATTCAATGTAGGAGTTCCGCAATTGTCCGTTGCAGTAGGTTCGATCCAGTTCACCACCTGGTTGCAATTGGTTACCAAAATATCGGAAGGCATATTGCTGATTACCGGATCTGTAATGTCCGGTTTCACACCAACTGTAATATTGTTATTGCTAATGGTACATCCATTGGAATTGGTTACCGTAACCTGGTAGGTCCCGGTTGACAAATTGGTAAGATCCTGTGTCGTAGCAGTGAAACCTGCATCCCCTTGCTTGGTCCAGTTGTACTGGTAAATCGGGGCACTTACAACCCAGGAAACCCCGCTGGCAATAGTCCCGTCATGGCCTGGATTACCAACTCCTGAAATCGTATTTCCACTTCCTTCCAGTAAAGAATAGGCTCCCAACAAACCTGACTCACTGCCTGTCATAACCTGAGACATTCCCGTTAAAATCTGATTTTGCGTACGCGCTACAGTCCAAAATCGAACCCGTGAAATCTCCCCGTCAAAAGGATCGTTAGTGCTTCCATCAAAAACACCTGTCCCGATATGAAGGTAATCCCCCGGATCGCCTCCAAAATAATCACTAGCAGAAATGGAAACCGAAACACTTTCCACTTCCGTTCCGTCAACATATAAAGTTAATTGGTTTCGATTGCCGGAAAAAGCCACATGATGAAACTCTCCATCATCCAGGTTGCCGGCAACCGGAAAGTCTACTGAATAATTGCTTCCATATCGTGTATGTACCCAGCCATGAAGATTTCCTCCATCTATACCAAACTCAACAGTATTGTTCTGTCCAAACAGGCTGTACTGTCCCGAAGTATAATTATTACCGGACTTCAACTTCACCCAGCCCTCAACAGTAAATTGACTGGCATTGTATAAAGGGCTCCAGGAATTGATCTGTACACCACCACTGGTTCCGTTAAAATTCAAGGAATTGGTTTCCCCTCCGGTTACCGTCAAATCAATGGCTCCATCGCTGTCTCCGGAACAAGTTACATCGGTTACGGAATTTGACAAAGCAAGAGCAGTGGGCTCAATAATCTGAAAATCGGAAGATACAGCCACACTTCCCTTCACCTCTTTGGTACCGTCTACATATCTCACTCTAACCTTATAAGTTCCTGCACTCAATCCCCCAAACACATTGGAAGCTTGGTAAGCAGCCTCTACTCCCCCTGAAGTAGTCTCCAGCTGATACTGATAATCCAGATCTGTTGGAGCCGAGCCAACCATATTTACAGTAATCGTTCCCGTTTGGCCATTACAGGCAATGGGATCAATCTGAACAGATGTTACGGAAGGTTTGGCATGAACATGCACTTTCAGTCCGGGCGTCACCAATCCTGTTGGACAAGCGGCTGGCGAAGCTGAAATTTCTTCTATTTGGAGGGTATAAACATTACCGGACGGGTAATTGGTTGCATCCCAGGTATGACTTAGCGATGCGGAATTGTAGTCAAATCCGTTGTACCGAACATTTCCTGCATTATTGGGAACCACAACATCTTTCCCTGTCAGGTGATTGTTGTTGATGTACCACTTTATGGTAGACCCCGGAAAACCAAAAACCGTATAAACGCCACTTTCGCCTACACAGATGTGCTGATCTTCGAAAACAGGATCCGTTATTGCATGAGTTTGCGATCGTACTTCAGGGCAGAAATACAACAGCAACGCAAAAACCATAATAATTTTGATATCGTAGAAATGTTTCGTCAAATTCAGGGTTTAGAGAACAACAACTATTATCTGATTAAAATAAATTAATTTTTCCGACAAATTATATAGCTTCTACGGAAAATGTTAAAAAGTGTTTAATTTTTCTTAATTTGTAGTTCTTTAATGCTTTTCAGACAACTCAAAACAAAACATTAAAAACCTGTAATACAAATAGTTTACTAAAACACACAAACAAACACTTTTTTTCATTAAAATCATCTAAATAAACAAAAAACAAAAGTTTATCTATCACCAGAGTATTTTAATCAAGGTTTTTTGTTTAAATATCAATCCATATTTATGAGAAAATAATTAAAAGAGACAGACAAACAACAAGGGCACAAATATATTTATTGTAAATAGAAAAAAGAAGAGGTTGCTGTCCTAAAATAAAAATCTTCCACATAAGAAAAGTATATTTAGATTAAAGGTGCTTTAATTATAATAAATAGTAAAAAGTTCTACATGAACTGTTTCTGTTTCCACCCTTTTCCATGGCAAAAACTCTTAGCAACTCCTCCCTGAATCTTCGCTGTTCGTTAATCAAAAAAAATCCCAATGGGTTGAGGTGCGATCGACACAGTAATTCTCGTACTAGCAGAAATAGAAAGCACAGGATCCCCGGTAGAACCACCATACTCCACCACATATCCCTTGGGTTGATAATTTCCACTTCCCGCTCCTGTGATTGACAAATCGTTCCAGGAACCGGGAATCCCAACAGAGGGAGCAGTAATGTGTACATAATCTTCATCCCCAGCCTGATTTGGTTCTCCCGTATTCCAAAAAGCATAATTAGGAGTACTTCCTCCTACACCCCCATTCCAGAAAACCGTTCCTGCATCAGGGCCTGTTACCCACTTCCATGTTCCTTCAGTATCCTGATCACTTCCCCCAAGCCAACCTGCTCCGGTTATTTGGGAACCAGCCAAATCAGCTTCCTCCTGAGAAGTTATTGTAGCTAAATAGCCCTTCAAACCATAGTATTCTCTTAAAGCAGCCGCATCCCGGGCCTCATCCCACCGAATTCCTAAAGCCGGAACAAACTCATAAAAATGTTCGGTAGAGGGCAAATAATTGGGTTCGCCCAGAGTAATGGAAATAGACCTGGCCCCAAGTGTTGGAGAAGCCGAAATATTAAAAAAGACTACAGCTGCAATGGCAGCCTCAAATTCGGTAAACAGGGCTGGTCCCGAAAGAGACAATTTACCCAGGGTAGCATTCCAGGTAGCTGTAATATTTGGATGTGTTCCCGTCAAGACCAATCCATCCTCCCCATTCACATAGCCTGCTGAAATTTGCACAAAAACAGCATCTATCTGATCATCATCTGGATCGGAAATTGAAATACTGGTCACCACAGGAATACTATCCTGATAATTACAATACCCCTGGTCACCAGTAGCAGAAACAACCGGAGGTTGACTATTAAGAATCCCCGTTACTAGAATATCATCTATATTGTAGTATTCATTTCCCGAACTATTTTTTATGGTGATTCTCAACTCCAAGGAGACTCCTATCAAACTTGTTACCTGGGCTGTAGTTGACGAAAAATCGTCACTTTTATAATAAAACTGAGTCCATCCGGCCCCATCAATCTGATACTCGCAACGAATGAAATCTTGAGGTTCGAGCCTTCCATCTTCCCAAAGATCCACACTAACCCCTACATCCGAATAACCATCTATATTGATAACTTCTGAGATCCAATAGATTTCTCCATCAACATCTCGCCCTCTCAACCGTCCTCCTGTTACCTTAAAATAATCAGAGCTTCCACTCAAGTTACCATTACTCACATCCAAAGTCCATTTTGAAACACCCCCGGGATAATCCTCAATATCCCCTGAACCATCAACACCCGTATTATCTGCATAGGATGAAAAATCCTCATTCCAAAAAGTAACCTGGGCATATCCATCGAAATGAGTTACTGCACAAACTAAAAGCAGTACACTTATTTTTTTTGAAAAACAAAATCGCTTTTTCCGTTTCATTAGAATGCATTTTTAGGTTTCAAAATCACGGAGGGTAAGTAAGGTTTAGTTGGCAACTATAAAATTGGAACCGAACAACACCTCCAAAATTATTCCATTACACAAAACTGTTAGAAATGAGAATAGTCCTCCGGAAACAGTTCTTAAGAGATATAGTATTAGAATTGCAATTGCCACCTAAAGGGATTGCATTCATGCAACTAATAACGAATAAACCGGAAGACCGAAACCAACAGGTTGAAGAGAGAATGGATAAAAAGCAACGAAAAACAAATGAAAACTTTCTTAAAATGTCAGAAACAACATCCATGTTCTTGTGTCTTTTGCAGGTAAAACTTACATTCAAAGAATCTTCTGATCCTTATCGTTAAGTTAATTAATTCCAATCACATACACACAAAAAATTTTCACATTAAAAACCTTATGATTCAAATTAGGATTATAAAAATCGATTCAATCTCAATGTAGAAGGGCTTTTACTAAGAATAAAAAATATAAACGATACGATATCATCAGGAAGTACGGGGAATTACATTTACGGAATAAAATCAAACAACAAACCTCTAACTTTTTAAACTAAATTCACGAATCTCTACAAAACACAATCCCAAAACTCATCTTTGATTCATCGTTCCTCCCTGCTTTCATCCCAACACAAACCTTACCCCCAAACAAGTCCATATTAGCTTTGTATTATCTCCGTATTAAGTCCGTATTAATACGGAGTTGATACGGACTTACTACAGAGTTAGTATAAATTTGGCACAAACAAAAGGAAATGCTTCCAATACAAACTTCATCAAATCAGAATATTCCTTTTTATGCTTGCTGAGAAAACTAATTGAAGTAAATTCCTATGGGATTGGGTTTGGGACTGACAACAACATTAACCGGCACCCTGTTAGGGCTAATACAAGAGGCCGATTCCCCTTCCGCTACGTAATAAGTATGTGAGCCAACAACCAACGTGGATGGAGTCAAACTCAACTGCGGATTCTCCCCATTCTCATCCTGATAGTAGTACAATGTGTAGCCTGGATTACTTGGGCCCGCCATAAGGGGTGATGCTACATCATTCTGACAATATGCTACATCAGACACAGTAGGCTTTGATGAAATGCCTTTCACTGTTATTTTTAATTCGTAATAACAGGTTGTATATCCAGGAGGAACAGCATAATAGGTGATGGAACTACCAACTTCGGCAGGAAACTCATTATCCATGGTAAATTCCGTAGTACTTTCATCAACCGGGTAACGGTTGTAAAACCGACATCCTGCCGGAAAACTTCCACTTACCTCAGTAATTGGAATTGAGGGGGTTGCCAGATTACAGAACACAAACTCTTTTCCGGCACCAATTGCAGTGATATCGCAATGATCGCGCACATAATCCTCTGCATCAATTACAATTTCAACTGGGGTGAAAATGGGTTCCCCCTGGCATTCTCCATTGGACTCATAGCCATAAACCAAACTAAAACCATTAATGGTGTTACCCGAAACAGCTCCGGTTCCACTACCTCCTCCTCCTCCCACTGCCACCGACGGATCACAATTGGTATTGGCCAAAATATTACAATCGGTGGTTACCTTCAAGGTATAGGTCAATTTCCCCAACAACTGATCAGGTCCTTCATTCGGAACGGGCAAATCACCAATATTCCAAACCAGGGAACCGGTAGATCCCTCTGCCACTTCATAGTTCACCTCATTTACTGCATCATCAAAGTACACTTCATGAACTGCTGAATTGGTAACATACTCTGTGGTATAGGGCACCGGAAGCGAAATCTTCGCATCCTTCACCATTTCCGTCCCCCGGTTTCTCAACTCCAGGGTGTACACAATCTCCTGTCCTGGCTCAACAGTAGTACCATCTACAACAGGTTGCCCATTGATGGTCATCACTGCACTGGTCAATTCAGGCTCGGGCACATAAGCATCTACCGCCATCGCAAGGCCAAAAATCACATAGGCATCCTGGGTTGTCCCATACCTGAAACGGGTGGCGGATTGCTCGTTATCAATAATAGAATTTCCAGCATTGGGGATATCGAACATTGCAATATCAAGGCCCGTATTGTTTTCCAAATGGGGATTTCTTGCATTTCCTCCGGCAACAATTGAACTGTTAAAAAAATTATCCTGTGAATTTCCAGCATGATGCAGTTTCACCCATTCACTATCACTGGCATTGCGTATTTCAATATAATCCCCGGCAATCCCCCGATCGCCTTCTCCTGCCATCAAGCCAAGTTTCACATGAACATCTCCACTCTGAACTGCAGAGAATCCGGAAACCGGCAATTCGAAATCCGCTACTTCTCCCCCTCCAACAAAAGCATGACCATCAAAAAGAGTTACGTCCCGCCATTTCATCTTGGAATTCTCATAAACAACAATCAAGCCCCAACCTCCATAGTAACCGGTACTACCTCCACGACCTTCCCGTAAAGCTATATCTGCCACGGTATATTCCCCCAATCCATGTTCCCGAACGTAATCCGTCACTTCTGCATAGGCCGTGTAAATGTAACTATCTTTATCTGAAGGATAATATATATCGTTGGCATTGGCAATGACCTTGTTATAACCACTTTCACTAGCATGCTTGAGGTAAACTTCACGTTTATTGTAGTTTTTTGTGATTATACGATCAATTGTAAAAGTTCCTGCAATCTTCCCACTTACCCGATCAATATTCCCGCTTTCCAGTTTCTCTATGGTAATTTTCCGATCCCCACCAATAGAAATTTCAACCGGTGAAAATGTTGCAATCTTTACTCCATTATTAGTCTGAATAGACAAATTAGTAACTTCATATACCAAGTTCCCCATAAAATCATAAATCCCCACCTCATTGTCATCATAAAACCTAAAAATAAAATAATTGAAGTCATCATCCAAAAACTCATACTCATTATAGTATCGCCTTTTCCACCCCCTCCCTTCTGACTGCCGACTTATAGAAAGGGAAAAGCTAGTGTAGGGAACATCATCACCATCTTGTATTGAAAAATCTTCCTCAACATATCGAGATTCCTCTATCTGCCTGGAAACCTCAAAAGTCATGGGGCTGTATCCATTATGCGCCCTACCGGTCCAGTACAAGCCAGCATACACGATATGGGAACACTGGGGTTTAGCACCGTTCTCTGAAGAAAATTCGAGTGTTGCAGAGGAAGAGTTCAGGGTATTGGAATCATTATCCACATCCACATAACGCATATACTCGCTGTTATTCTCATTGGGATAGTAGTTCCACAATGTCATATTGGTGTTTCCAATCATGGTAAAATCACCTTTGATATTGTAGATTTTTTTGTCGGGAGTATATTGAGAGGTGCGTTGCTTAAAAGGTTTCAAAACCTGTGCCCATGTTGGATTTCCGCAAACCACGCAAAAAAGCAGAACCAGAAGCAGAACTTTCTTCCCTTTGATAACCATCTGATTTTCGGGGAATGATAACATTATTGATTTAGACATGTTGTTTCGTTACTGAATATGACTAGCCATCCCCACAGAAACTATCCCTCTACAGCTCCTTAAAGATAGGAACGATTATTATGGTAAAATAGAGGATTCAACCATATTTACATAAACAGTAGCAATACCACAATCAAACCAATAAGAAATATGATAAACACACAATTCTACCTGATCGACATTCACACTACTCAATAAAACAGATCACTTTTAAGTGGAACTATTTCCCCTCTAAACTTTTACCTACAGTTTGTCATTTTAAGGTTAACAACTACCTGTATTCTCGCAATAGCCTAACAGAAGAATTGAACTCAGAATCCATACACCCCAGGTATCTGTATGAAAAAAATAAGGACGAAAGGCTTTTCACAACCCGGAAAAAGAATTACAATTTTTGAAGAGAGAGTCGCACCAGAGGAATAGCATTTTCCAATGTGGAATATAAATTTTCAATGCGGAATATAAATTTCGAGGGCGGGATACAAATTTCGAATTCGGGATAGAGTTCCAGAGATTGTGAATGAAGTTCCAGAGATTGTGAATGGGGTTCCACAAATCGGAATACAATTCCACAGTTACGAAAACAGATTTTAAAAAAGAGCAAATACATTCCCTCTAAAAATGAAGTAATCCCGATTATCATTCTGCTTTCCCCTTATTTTAATCAAGTTAACCATCAGAAAACTGTATCCCCCTGAAATAATTTCCTTTTCAAAACTATTAAAGAGAGAGCAAAACAGGACACTTCCATACTATCGAATGGAAAACAATCCCTTAATCAGTGCTCTCTAAATGGAGGAAAACATCCCACATCGGACAGAAACTTTATTGATGAAAAATCCCCTGGGGATCAGGAGTAGGACTCACCGTAAAAGATTGAGAAGAGGAACAACCTTTGGCATCAGTAACAATTACCCGGTAATTCCCCGGATCCAAATTGTTTAGATCCTCCAAAGTAGAAGCTCCTGCATCATCCCATAAGTAGCGATAGGGAATACCTGGTGCCGGAAACGGAGTTCCGCCATCGACATCAATATTCAATACGCCATTGCCAGCTTTGGAACAGGTTCGACTCAAGGCATTCAAATTAACTACAGGATTGGGGAAAACTTTAATTCCACTGACACTCTTTTCCGCACTGCATCCATTACCTGAGGAAACCGTAAGGGTATAAGTCCGGGGACTTGTAACCAACGCCTTAGGGGTTACCACAACATCTTTCCGGTTTGCATCATCAATCTCTCCCAACGGAGTCCAGGCATAAGTTACCGGCGCAATGGTATTTGAAACATTAGCACTCAATTTAATTTCATTTCCACTGCAAATTTCCAGTTGATCGGCAGAAACATCCATTACAGGTGTTTTATTCACTACCACCTTAACAAAATCACTTGAAGAGCAGGCATTCCCCAAACCGTCAGATACCGTAAGTGTATAGATATAAGTATCAGATTTTAAATCAGGACTTATCTGCGGACTCGGTATTAAAGGATCGCTTAATGCATCCAAACCTTCTGACTTATCACAGGTCCAGGTATATTTGATTCCTCCCTGCCCACTCAACTGTTTTCCACTCTGCAATTCACAGAATGAGAAATCAGAACCGGCATCAGCCTTTAATTGCTTAGGCCGTGGAATCATCACTTTTTCAATTTTCGATTTACACGAAAGTTTGTCCTGAATAACAATTTCATGCTCCCCTACAGTGAAATTCCCCTGAAACACATTGCTCGGTTGAAAATCACCCCCATCCAGTGAATACAAATAATTAGCAGGATCCAGGCCTGCCTTTAGCTGCACTACAACTGTGGCAATGGGACTTCCTCCGTTACAAGTTACATTGGAAACCGGTTTGGCCTCAATCTCTGCGATATCCAGAATTTTCACCTCTTTCCTGAAATAATCCAAATCCGTATCACAGGGGCAGCTGCGCAACACCTCAAACTTAATATTCTTTTCCCCCTTCACTGCATCACTGGCCATGTAGTAGTACTTTACCTCATCCACTCCGGCCGGAAAGGTGATTTCTTCCGGGAATTTCCCGGCATTACTTCCATCAGGATTCACCAGGTAGTAATCCACCCCATTCACAGCTGACCCGGTTATAGTAACCCGAAAGGAATATTTCTCATCAACATTTTCTGTTCGAAAGAAACGGATAAAACTTTTCTCGCATCCGCGATACATCACATCCTTATCCCCCTCCATTCCGTCCAGACTGTTTTCCACCTGCACCTCGTTGGATTTAAAACTTCGGGCTTCCAAAAATACCGCAGAATCAAAATCGGAATCATTCACATCCGCCACAATCAATCGAATATGATAGGGAGTACAAGGTTTTACCTTAGCCCTGGCCGTTAACACCTCAGTTCGTCCATTGTAAACAGTAGCTCCATCCATTCGGTCATCCACATAATAGTCCGAATTATCGTGGTACACATCACAGGCAGGATCGTACACATTGTTAATACTAACCTTATCATCAGTACCTGGAATGATAGCAATATTTTTACCTGATAGATTCAAATCCGGATCAACACCCTCTCCACTCAGGATGAAAGCAAAAACATCATTGTATTGGGAACAGGCATAATCAGGATATTCTTCCGAAGCAAAAATGTAATTGAATTCCATCATATTCCCGGCCGGCACAAAATCAAACTCCAGAACCTGCACATTGTGAGCCCGCCCCCCGGTAATCTCTCGTACGTCATCATCCACAGCCCCATCGGCAATATACCCCCTGGCCACCTTATGGGTCCCGTTCTCGGCAGATCGAACCTCACCAGTTGACAGTATAATACCCGATTTCAATGGAAAAGAGGAGGTTCCGGAAGAGAAAAATCCGATCCCCTTATCATCATCCCCCGTAAATCGAATATTATCGGCACTCAAACACCCTGTTACCAACACATCCGTAACAAGTTTCCGGAAGTCATAATCCTTTTCCGGTGCCTGTCGATCTACTTCAATGGTGGGCAGCCCATCCAGTACAAAATATTCATCGAAATAATAATACTTTCTATTAATACTAAAGGTCAGTTTTACCCGATAGGAGCCCGGTTCCAAATTGGAAAAAGAAAAGTCATATCGGGTCCAATTCTTACTCTGAATTACCCTGGAGGGATTGCTTTGATCGTATAGATCGGCCCTACAATAATTAGAGGTTTTCAAATCAAAAGAAATAGCCCCATCGGATGGACGCCAGACAGTAATAGGGGAAATGGCGAAACCGTAATACGCCTCCCTACTTATTACAGTTATTTTTGCTTTCCATCCATCCCTTTGTGTATACTGATCCGAATGGAATTGAAAAGTCAGATATCGTCCTTTTGAAGTAACAGTTCCGGGACTCCAAGTACCGCAATAGGTACCAATTGCAGTGGAACCAACAGAAGAACCATCAAAAATCTTTAACCAATCGTATCCACAATTGCGATGAGACTCCAAACTAAAATTTACAAAATCAACTTTTATGATACTCCCATCGGGTACACGCATCGTAAACGTATAATCTTTATTGGCAGAATAATCTCCCCTGCGGTTATCATCAAAAAACAGATCTCCCGTTTGAACATCATGAACCCCCTCATTAGACATTAACCATCTGGTTTGCGCATACATCTCCCTCCCCTGCACAAACAGGAAAAAGAAAAACAATAAAACAACTTTAGGGTCTAATAGTTTAAACACCTCCTGTCTCGGTGATGAAGAGAAAAATTTCATAAGTAAATTTCATGATTTTGGGAGAGCACAAAGCTAAACGCTTTACTTAATTTATAAAAAGAGAACCATGTATTTTTATCAACAACTCTATCCACAGTAATGGATTTCTTTTTCAAATATTCATTCTATCTTTATCCCTCACTATTACCAGAGAATCCCCGGAATGAAAAAACAATACCAACATATCTTCTTTGATCTGGATCGCACCCTTTGGGACTTCGACCGGAACTCAGAAATTACACTGGAAGAAATTTACAGAGACTACCAACTACAATCCTGCTTTGGAAGTTTTCTCCTGTTTAAATCCAGATTTGAGTACCACAACAAGAAACTATGGGTGGCATACTACCAGGACCGTATTAAAAAAGAGGTATTGGTCTACCGCAGGTTCTACTTATGCCTGAAGGAAGCCGGATTGGATGATTTGGAACTGGCCAAAGAGATCGCACAAAGTTTTATTGAGTTGAGTCCTTTGCAAACCAAAACCTTTCCCAACACCCACGAAACCCTTGCCTATTTAAAAGAGGAAGGCTACCAGATGCATATCATCACCAACGGATTCAACGAAGTACAGGGTAAAAAGCTACGCAATTGCGGATTGAATGAATTCTTCACGCATATAATCACCTCAGAGGATGCAGGGCACAACAAACCTCACCCGGAGATCTTTTCCATGGCTCTTTCAAAATCAGGAGCAAAACTGGACGAATCACTGATGATTGGGGATGATCTTAAAACGGATATACTAGGAGCCAGGCAATTTGGAATGGATCAGGTCTTTTTTAACCCCAAACAGGTGAAATCAGACAGGGAAGAACTACTTGAAATCCAAAACCTGCTAGAATTAAGGGAGATTCTCTAGCAAAAAAGATTTTCTCAAGCAAACCAGGGAGCATAAAACAGTCCTTTCGTCCGGATTTTCTACAACAGGGGAAGATATACGGAAAAAAAGTGTTGTATTCTAATTATTCATTTTATATTTGCTGCGCCTTTAAAAACAGTACCAACTATTAGGGGTAGTTGGTATATGTTGGCGATACCTAGTTTGTACCGTAACTTTCATAATTAATTCTAAAGGGTTAGTGAAGTTACTAAAAGGTTAATAGATTTACAAATGGTTAATAATATAATTGAGTTTACTTAGGTACACAATTAGGTATGATATTAGAAAGGATTGCGTTAGGGGCGCAATCCTTTTTTTTGTATTCTCCGTAGCAATTTATTGCGAAGAAAATTCCACCACAAATTCCGCAGATCAACTCAAATTACAGAATAGGATACCGGATAGAAGACAATTTGCCTGAACTAAGAAAAGAAGGTTCGTCAGGGCCTATTCAACAGAATTTTAGGAACAAAAATACAATGGAAGACATCTTTGGCCCCAAAAATCAAGTCTTTCTCTTCTTTTTCTTTGCAGCAGGAAACAGAACATTATTCAGAATCAATCGATAACCAGGAGAGTTTTTATGCAAATCCAGGTTGGTTGGTGGATCGCCCACCAGGTGCTGGTAATCCTCCGGATCGTGACCACCATAAAAGGTCCAGGTTCCCTTTCCGAATATACCATGAATGTACCGGGCTTCTCCTGCAGCTTTATTCTCTCCCATCACCAAAACATTGGGTTTAATAACTTCCCGTTTAAAAGCAGTAGTCTGCCCCATAAACCCTTTGATCATATTTCGGTGATTCTGACAGAGCATGGTGGGAACCGGGTCCCATTTGGCCGAAAATTCAAAGAGCGAGAAATAATCCTCATCTCGCTTCACTTTTCGGCTTAGAGTTGCATCAATATTAGAGAATTCATAAACAAAGGGATTCTTCTCCAGCTTAAAATTCTGAAAAGCAAAGGTATTGGAAAAATCAAGTTTCTCCTGCATTTGTGGATCAGCCGGATCCCCATCAAACATAGTTTCACAAATATCCAGATGCTCGGCAGCTAGGGCAATATCATAAGAATCCGTAGCTGAACACATCGCAAAAAGGAATCCTCCCCGGGTAACAAATTCCCGAATTTTAAGTGCCACGGCCCTTTTTAACTCCGAAACCTTCTGAATTCCGTAGTGATGGGCCATCTCCTGATTCGACCGCACCTCATCTTTATACCATTGCATGTGCCGATAGGAACCATAAAACTTGCCATACTGACCGGTAAAATCCTCATGATGCAAATGCAACCAATCGTAGGAGGACAAGACTCCATCCATTAGCTCCTTGTCATACACCACATCGTAAGGAATTTCAGCATAACTCAAAGCGAGAGTAACAGCATCATCCCAGGGTTTCTTCCCCTTGGGGGAGTACACAGCAATCATTGGAGGCTTTTCAAGTTTCACAGCATCCATATTCACCACGGCCTGACCTATTTCATCAAACAGGGCACTCACACGAGAATCTGCCAATACCTCAAAGCTCACTCCACGAACGGTACATTCTCCCCTTATTTCATCGGTATAAGGCAGCAGGAAGCTTCCTCCCCGGTAATTCAAAAGCCAATGGATATCCAACTGATGCTGAAGCGTCCAGTAAGCCACGCCATAAGCTTTCAGATGATTCTGCTGATTTTCATCCATGGGAATCAACAGAGAAGCAGAACGAACAGCAAATCCATTCAGCAAAAAGAAACACAACAGTAGTGTAAAAAGAGAAGCTGGTTTTATCAACCGAATATTTTGAATCATCGCATTCATACGAATCAAGGTTTTATACAATCACTCTTTTCCAAGAAATCCCTGTCTACCTCAACCTACTATGATACGAAACCAACACGTATCGCCACTCAAAAGAATTTCAAAACACCTATCCATCACCCTAAAGGCAATTTACTAAAAGGGCGGAGCATCATCAAAATCGGAACCAGCAGTTAATCCGGCATTGAAATCATCAAAACCCGATGGAGAACCTCCGGGCTCCTCATTCATACGACTACTAAAAGTTTGTCCACCTCCCTCTTGATTTTGATCGATAAAAGGAGAAAGCTCCTCCTCCTCAAGATCCATAAATCGAGCCAGCTGATTGCGGAAACGCAACTGAATTTCACCTACAGCACCATTACGGTGTTTGGCAATGATAATATCCGCAATACCAATCAGTGAATTTCCCTCTGCATCTTCTGTAATCCCATAACGCTCGGGACGGTGAATAAACAACACCATATCCGCATCCTGCTCAATCGCTCCTGACTCACGAAGGTCGGACAGCATCGGCTTCTTGGCATCCCCGGTACGTTGTTCCACACCACGGTTCAACTGAGAAAGTGCAATAACCGGTATATCCAGCTCCTTAGCAATAATTTTCAACTGACGAGAGATCAAACTCACCTCCTGCTCACGATTTCCTCGCATATCTGCACCAGCAGTCATCAACTGAAGGTAGTCAATAATCACACAGGAAATATCATATTTGGCTTTCAAGCGACGACATTTCGATCGCAACTCATAGATTGACAAACCTGGGGTATCATCCACATAAATTGGAGCTTCCACCAAATCTTTGATCTTCACGTTCAATTGCTCCCACTCAAAATCCTCCAGGCGCCCGCTTCTCAACTTCTCAGACCCCAATTCCGTTTCACTGGAGATCAAACGCTTCACCAACTGATCGCCTCCCATCTCCAGAGAGAAAAGAGCAATGGGTGCTTTGTGTTCCACTGCCATATTTCGAGTCATGGAAAGAACGAAAGCTGTTTTCCCCATGGAAGGACGCGCCGCAACAATTACCAGATCAGATTTTTGCCAACCGGAAGTAATCCGGTCCAACGCTGTAAATCCGGAGGGCACACCACTTAAACCATCAGGACGCTTACCGGCTTCCAGGATCTGGTTGATCACCTCATCCGCCAAAGGACGAATATGGGAGGATTCCTTTTTTATATTTCCTTCTGCGATTTCGAAAACATCCTGCTGCGCGCGATCGAGTAGATCGGCTACATCCACACTGTCATCAAAAGCCTGAGACTGAATCTCGGAGGAAACCCGAATCAACTCCCGCTGAATGTGCTTTTGAGCAATAATACGAGCGTGAAATTCGATATGGGCTGCAGAAGCAACACGATTGGTCAACTGGGTGATATAAAATGGTCCACCCACTTCTTCCAATACTCCCATTCGCTTCAGCTCCTCGCTAACCGTAAGCAAGTCAACAGGATCTTCATTAATGGAAAGTGTTTGGATCGCCTTGTATATTTTTTGATGGGAATCCTTGTAGAAACTATCCGCTTTAAGAATATCTCCAACAGTAATCAAAGCCTCCTTCTCCAACATTAGGGCCCCCAAAACAGCTTCCTCCAGGTCGACTGCCTGAGGAGGAACCTTTCCGTATTCAAGGTTTATTTTTTGAGTTGACTTTTTATTGAAGGGTTTATCTCCAGCCATAGCTTAAAAATTCAATTACTATTATCGATATTCACAAATAACACAAATACATATTATGCTTATAGTAAAGCAATAACAAGGCATTCAGAAAAGTGACATGCAAAGATAAAGATAGAAAATTAAAAAACTAATTTGAGTTTTTAAGAAATTATAAATGCACTATTTTTGAGGACTAATAGTAATAAATTCCTAAACCAATATATTGTGCTCTGTTTTCCAAATGCAAAGATAAATATCGGATTGAATATTACCGAAAAACGCAAAGATGGTTTTCACAATCTGGAAACCATATTCTATCCTGTTTCAATATGCGATGCGCTTGAATTCACAAATCTTTCGGCCCCCAATCCCAACAAACCCTACACATTTCACAACTCAGGTATTTCCGTGGAAGTCGCGGATGAAGAAAACATTGTAATCAAAGCCTACGAGCTCATTCGTAAAGATTATCAACTCCCCGCCCTGCAAATTCATTTGCACAAGAATATCCCCTTTGGAGCAGGCTTAGGAGGCGGATCCGCCGATGCAGCCTTCATGATTACTTCCCTGAATGAAGCTTACAACTTAAACATCCCTGTGGAAAAACAGGAAGAATATGCCAGCAAGCTGGGAAGTGACTGTTCCTTTTTTATTCGCAACCAACCTACTTTTGCCTACGGAAGAGGAGAACTGTTTAAACCTGTCACCCTAGATTTAAACAACTACTTTATATTGATGATCAAACCTGATATTGCCGTAAGCACAGCTGAAGCCTACGCCAACATCCGTCCTCATCAACCTGAAGCCTCCTTGCTTGACCTAATCCAACTTCCAATAAAAGAGTGGGAAGGAAAAATAATCAATGACTTTGAGGAAAGCATTTTCCCAAAACATCCCGAACTAAAGAAAATTAAAGAGGAAATTTATGCGAGTGGTGCCCTGTACGCGGCCATGTCGGGCAGTGGATCTACAATCTACGGCATCTTTGACAAAGAACCGGAGGCTTCTCCAACTCTCCAAAAACATTTTACGTGGAAGGGAAAACTATAAGAAGATAATCTGAATTGCCCGACTTGTCTCGATTACCCAAAACATTGAATAAAAAAAAGAGGTTCCCAACGGAAACCTCTTTTTTTTATATATTGAATAGCTTATTCAATTTCAATCATCAGATGACGGTTCGGCACCTTCTCTCCCTCCTGAACATAGACCTTTTTGATTTTTCCATCAAAAGGCATGGCAATCAGATTCTTCATCTTCATTGCTTCCAGAATCAGCAGTTTTTCACCTGCTTTAACCTCCTGCCCTTCTTTAATGAAAATCTCAACAATGGTCCCAGGAATAAAGGAAGACATCTTCTTGGGATTTGGAGCTTCCCAATTTGTCCGACCTTCAAACTTTTTGGTTAACTCTGTTTTATACAGAGTACCATTAATGTTGATTTCTTTAAAATTGTCTTGCATAGCAGTCAGTTTTTAGAATGGAGGAATTCCGTGTTTCTTTTCAGGTCTACGGTCTACTTTATTACTTGACACTTCAATAGAGTGAAGCAACATAGCACGAGTTTCCTCAGGTTCAATCACAGTATCGATGTATCCTTTAGCTGCCGCTACATATGGATTAGCAAACTTCTCCTTGTATTCTGCAACTTTTAACTTACGCATCTCATCAGGATTCTCTGCTTCAGCAATCTCTTTTCTAAAGATAATGTTAGCAGCTCCTTCAGGTCCCATTACTGCAATTTCAGCAGTTGGCCATGCAAACATGAAATCAGCCTTCATGTGACGGGAGTTCATCGCAATGTAACCTCCACCGTAAGCTTTACGGATAATCACAGTAATCTTAGGTACAGTAGCTTCACTGTATGCGTAAAGAATCTTAGCACCGTGACGAATAACCCCCATGTGCTCCTGGTCAACACCTGGCAAGTAACCTGGCATATCCTCAAGAGTTACGATAGGAATGTTAAAGGCGTTACAATAACGGATAAAACGAGCCGCCTTATCGGAAGAATCGCAATCCAATACACCGGCCAATACTTTAGGCTGGTTTGCAACAAAACCTACAGTATCACCATTCATTCTACCGAAACCAATTACGATGTTACGTGCAAAGTTCTCCATGATTTCGAAGAAATCAGAATCATCGGCAATTGCCTTAATAACGTCACGAATATCGTAAGGTTGAGTTGGATCAACAGGAACAATTTCCTCAATCTTGTACTCTGGTTTTGGAGGCTTAGGAGGGAAAGCTTTCGCTTTTTTCCCATTATGCCAAGGAATAAAGGTCAGCAACTTCTTGATTTGCTCGAAACATTCCTGTTCGCTCAAAGCATAGAAGTGTGCATTACCGGTAATTTCACTGTGAACTTTCGCACCACCAAGCTCTTCCATGGAAATTTCTTCACCTAATACAGTCTTGATTACCTCAGGACCGGTGATGAACATCTTGGAAATGTTTTCCACAACGAATACAAAGTCAGTTAGTGCAGGAGAATAAACAGCACCCCCGGCACAAGGACCAAGAATAACAGACAACTGAGGAATAACTCCTGAAGCCAAAGTGTTACGGAAGAAAATTTCTCCATAACCAGCCAAAGAGTTAACACCTTCCTGAATACGAGCTCCTCCGGAATCGTTGATACCGATCAAAGGTACGCGCATTTTCAATGCGTGATCCATGATCTTGGTAATCTTACGAGCGTGCATCAATCCCAAAGAACCACCAGCAACAGTAAAATCCTGTGCAAAAATACAAACAGGCTCTCCGTAAATAGTACCGGTACCAATGATAACACCATCTCCGTGAAGTTGCTTTTTGTCCATACCGAAGTCGCGTGCCTCGTGCTCAACAAAAAGATCATATTCATGGAAAGAATCCTCATCCAAAATGGAAGTGACTCTTTCTCTTGCAGTCAATTTTCCCATTGCAACCTGCTTCTGAATGGCTTTTTCACCACCACCCATCTGCACTTTCTCTTTTCTCTTGCGGAGATCAAGAATGTTTCGTTTCAATGACATAATACGTACATTTAGTTAAAAAATATAAAGTCCATTCTACATGGATTTCAGCCAAAAACTTAAAATTCCAAGATACAACGTTACTAATTTTTGCGCTAGAAAAAAATTTTCACGGGTAAATCCACTATTTTCAGACCAAAAACACAAAAGCTTTTTGCCTGAAAATCAACTATTTCTCGGAATTGTTATTTAAAATGATTCTACTTAGGGGCCTTTTGGTAGAGATAAATAGATATTATCGCAAATACAATATTAGGCAACCATACAGCCAGTAAGGGATTCATACTCCCACTAGTAGCAAAAACTGTTGAAATTTGCATGAACAAGATATAAGTAAAACTGAGAGTCAATCCAACCCCCAAATGCAAGCCCATTCCTCCTCTAACTTTTCGGGAAGCAAGAGAAGCTCCAATCAACGTAAGAATAAAGGTTGAAAAAGGATTGGCCAGGCGCTTATATTTTTCAATCAGGTATGCTTCAATATTGCTATCCCCCCTTAATTTCTGCTCCTCAATAAAATCATTTAATTGATGATAATTCATCGCTTCAACAATGTTGGTCCGGGTACTAAATTCCTCCGGCCCAAAATTTAAAGTTGTATCCTTCTTTAATCCACTCTCAAAAGACTCCTTATCACCTTCTATATTACGAATGTGGTAATTATTTATTACCCATTTCTCCTTGTTTTTATCCCATCTAATTGAGCGTGAGGTCAATTTCGACTTCAAAGTCTTCCCATCAAACTCCTCCAAAGTAAACTTATAGCCTGTATTATTGGAGGTTTCGTAGCTACTCATATAAATATAGGTACCAGGATGAATCTGACGATGAATATTGCGTTCCTTATTGCGAAATTTCTTTTTGATATAGGTATCCGTAAACTTTAATCGCTCCTTATTCGCCGGTGGGATGATATAGTTAGTAAGTAAAAAAGAGAAACCACCGATTATCAGCGCCGACACAAAGTAGGGCAACATCATTCTGCGAAAACTTACCCCACTACTTAAAATGGCAATGATCTCGGTATCATAAGCCATTTTGGAAGTGAAAAAGATCACTGCAATGAAGGTAAACAATGCACTAAACAGGTTGGCAAAATAAGGAATGAAATTAAAATAGTAATCGAAAATAATCGCCTTAACAGGAGCATCTTTTTCAATAAATTCATCAATATGCTCTGAGAAATCAAATACCATTGAAATACTCACAATTAGCAAAATCGCAAAAAAGAACGTTCCTAAAAACTTTCGAATAATATAGAAATCAATTTTTCCCAAAACCTGAACTTAAATTTGGTTCCTTTAATTGAATAAAGGAATCTTTGAAACAATAAAAGTAAAATATATTCTTAGAATATCCATCCCACTTCCCGAAGCAACATCACATTTTTAAGCATTTTTAACGCTACAAACGAGTAGCCAATCGCTTCACCATCACATCTTTCCAACTGGCAAAAGTCCCTTGATTGATTTGCACTCTCGCTTCACGCACCAGCCATAGGTAGAAAGCCAAATTGTGAATACTACAAATTTGGGCTCCCAACAATTCTTTGGAATGAATCAGGTGACGTACATAAGCCTTGGTGTAATGTTGATCAACAAATGACGTTCCGTCCGGATCAATGGGTGAAAAATCATTCGCCCATTTTTTATTTTTGATATTAATGATCCCATTCTGAGTAAAAATCATTCCATTTCTACCATTACGGGTTGGCATTACACAATCAAACATATCCACTCCACGCGAAATAGCCTCCAGAATATTCACAGGAGTACCCACTCCCATCAAATAGCGGGGTTTATCTTCAGGCAGCACTTCGTTCACTACCTCAATCATGGAATACATATCCTCTACAGGTTCTCCCACGGCCAAACCACCAATGGCATACCCTTCCCTATCCAATGCTGCAGCGTGTTCAGCCGCCTTTATCCGAAGGTCCTTGTAAACACACCCCTGCACAATAGGAAAAAGAGTTTGGGAATATCCGTACTTAGGCTCGGTTTCATCAAATCGCTTCACACATCGCTCTAACCAACGTTGGGTTAATCCCAGGGAATTTTTTGCATATTCATAGGTAGCCGTTCCCGGAGGACATTCGTCAAAGGCCATAATAATATCGGCCCCAATGGTACGCTGAATATCCATCACATTTTCGGGGGTAAAGAAATGCTTCGATCCGTCAATATGGGAACGAAACATAGCTCCCTCTTCCGTCAGCTTCCGGTTATCGGCCAAAGAGAACACCTGAAATCCACCACTATCTGTTAATATCGGACGATCCCAACCATTAAATTTGTGCAAACCACCGGCCTGCTCCATGATCTCCAATCCAGGTCGTAAGTACAAGTGATAAGTATTTCCCAGAATAATTTCCGCATCAACATCTTCTCGCAATTCTCTCTGATGCACTCCCTTCACCGAACCAAGAGTTCCTACAGGCATAAAAATAGGAGTTTGAATCTCCCCATGATCAGTTGTTAACTTTCCTGTACGTGCTCCGGATTTCGGATCTTTATTTAATAACTTAAATTCCATTCTTATTTTTTTTCAATCAGAAGGCTTTCAATCACAAATGTTCCGCTCTATACCGACCAACACTTTCTCCCAGCAAAACAATATCTGAAAAGCTTCGTAGTGTTTGTCGTTTGGGCTCTGATTAATTTTTAACAGGAGGCAAAGATAATTATAAAATCATTTAACTCTCTATATTTTAAATACAGATCCCCATGAAGTGTTGAAAAGGAGGAAAAAACAGCCAACGAAAACCTCCCCTTTTAAATTACAATCCCCTTTCTGTTGTTCCGTAACATGATTTATATCCTCAAAAAGATTCTAAAGTATCAATCCTGAAAAATCCTTTTTGCAAAGCATCTTCGTTTTAAACAATAAAACTACGCTTAAACAATCAGTCAATTACAACCCATTTTCGGATTAATCTCCCGCAAACAGTGGGGTAGCAGATTTTGAAATCCAAAGGATTCTCCTAAATTTGGGCAACCCTAAAATATTTTACATTGGAAACATTCACTCTCGACCACTACACTTTAATCCAATTAGTCACGCTTGGAATTTTTATCTTAAGCTTTCTTATTCAATCAGGATACCATACTTTTACTATTCGGAAATTCCTCAAAACAAAACCTCTCAAAGTAAATCCAGAACAACACCCCGTTTCTGTTATTATATGCGCACAAAACCAGGGGAAGCAATTAGCCGAAAATCTACCCTTTTTTCTGGAACAGGATTACCCAAATTACGAAGTAATTGTAGTTAATGATTGCTCGACCGATGATACCGACAGCGTAATCAGAGAATTACAAGACAGATATCCTCACTTAAAAAGAACCCACATTTTACCAGATCAAAAATTCAACCATAACAAAAAATTAGCCTTAAGCATCGGTATTAAAGCCGCAAAAAATGAAATTCTACTCTTCAGTGATCCCTATTGCAGGCCTGGCAGTAAAAATTGGCTCGCCCAAATGCAGGGTAATTTTAACTCTGACAGGAAAGTGGTACTGGGCTATTCCAATATTCCGTATTCCAAAGGAATGTCCAACCGTTTCATTCGATACGATCAATTTACAAATTCCATTAAACGATTTTGTCTTGCCATGTCAGGCAAATACTATTCAGGCGATGGTTGCAACCTGGGGTACTGTCAGAAAAATTTCTTCGAAAACAAAGGTTTTGCAGGACACACACATATAGAAGCTGGGTACGATCACCTTATGGTTTATCAATTGAGTAAGGCTAACAATGTATACATTAGCACCTCTCCCTCTTCCAAAATGGAAAACCATCACACATGTCCTTTGCAAAACTGGGTATCGCAAAACAGGCATTACTATCAATCTCGTCGTTTCTATCCCCCTTTTCTCCGTTTCCTTCTGGATCTGGAACCAGTGAGCAGAATGCTTTTTTATTTGAGCTTTGTTTTCCTCCTAACCCCTGGTCCTGCAATGTTAATAGCCTGCACCCTTATGGGAGTTCGGTCTATCCTGTTCTTTAGTTCCCTTAAAATTGCTTCCAGCCATTTGAAGGAAGAGAAATTATTTTTATCTTCGTATATGTACGATATTATCTCGTTATTTATCAAACTATTCTTATTCTCCACTAACAGACTCGCGAGCAAGAACAAAAGATGGAAGTAAATCCTAACCTATCAGAAAAAGCCCAATACGATTACAGACTCGTTCTATCTGCAATCAAGGGAAACCAAAAAGCCTACGAAGAGCTTTTTAAGAGGTATAAGGATGCCATTTTTTTTATGCTTTTGAAAATGGTAAATAACAAGAATGATGCAGAGGACTTAACCTTTGAGGCTTTCGGAAAGGCATTTCGCAATATTCGGCAATATTCCCCTAAATATGCTTTTAGTACATGGCTCTTTAAAATTGCCTCCAACAATTGTATCGATTTTCTGCGAAAGAAGAAAGGCAATCTGATCTCCATCGACAACAAGGAGGATAGTGAGAATGAGAAAACCATTACACTGGAAGCACCAACCCTAAATCCGGAGCAGAATTACATTAAGAAACAAAAAGCCAAGATAATGCGCAATGAGGTGAGTCGACTCAAGGAACGTTACCGTCGACTTATCGAATTGCGATACTTTGAGGAGTACTCCTACGAGGAAATTGCCAAAGAACTCAACCTTCCCATCGGAACAGTTAAGGCACAACTTTTCCGGGCCAGAGAATTGCTCTTCAATACGCTAAAAAATTCAGAAGTAAAAATTGAAAAACGGAAAGAATAGAACTACTAATCCATTCTCATTCCATCTTTTCCAATTTTAATCCTTCTTTAAAATTAATCATCCAGGCAATTTTACCCCTCTTAAAATTAATTATATATTTGCGGGCGCTAAATTTTTTTGCACCATGGAGATCATAGAAAAATATTTTCCCGACTTAACACCCAAACAACACGAACAACTTTCAAAACTGAAAGAGTTGTATACCTACTGGAACAGCCAGATCAATGTAATATCCCGAAAGGATATTGAATTGTTGTATCTACACCACGTGTTACATTCACTGGCAATCACAAAAGTGATTAAGTTTGCAAAAGGAACCAAAGTGATGGATGTTGGAACCGGTGGTGGTTTCCCCGGAATTCCCCTTGCTATCATGTTCCCGGAATGTGAATTCTACTTGATCGATTCCATCGGGAAAAAAATTAAGGTAGTTAATGAGGTGAAAGATGCTTTGGGGCTTCAGAATTTGCATGCCGAACAAATTCGAGTGCAACAGGTAAAACAGAAGTTCGATTTTGTAGTAAGTAGAGCCGTAACTGCCTTCCCGAAGTTCGTAAACATGGTTCGTAAAAATATCCATCAAAAAGATCGAAATGCCATTTCCAATGGGATTATCTATTTAAAAGGGGGAGATTTTCAGGATGAGATTGCCGGATACGGCGAAAGAGTAAGCTTATACAACTGCAACGAGTTTTTTACCGAAGAGTTCTTCGAAACCAAAAAGGTAGTCCACTTGACTTTCTGAGTAAATTATTCTCAGGTTGTTTTTGATAGATAAAAAAAATACTTATTTTTGCAGTCCAAAATAAAGGGAGATAACTAATTATTAGATAAAAATTTTTTGCGATGAAAAGAACATTTCAACCATCCAATAGAAAGAGAAGAAACAAGCACGGTTTCAGAGAAAGAATGTCTTCTGCTAGCGGACGATCTGTTTTAGCTGCAAGAAGAGCTAAAGGCAGAAAGAAACTGACTGTATCAAGCGAACGCAGACACAAAGCTTAATTCATTTTAAGCTAATGATATACAAAAAGTAAGGAATTTCGATTCTTTACTTTTTTGTATTTACACGAAACTATAGCAAGGAGTCTCCAGTGAGACTTCTTTTTTTGTATGTGGGTATTTCATCCGCAAAACAGACTCCCGGAGTGCAAAAAGAAAATCCATTTTGAAGCATTCAATTGCTTCCATATCAAAAATCTCTGCTATTTTTGTATTGTTTCAAAAACTGTTGGAATAAAGGTGTTTTGATTTGCATTGAATAGTTAAATCAAAAGGTCTACAGTTTTTACCTGAAATGATAGAAATACTGGGAAACAGCAAAAACGATTTGATATTTTCACAATCCCGAACCGTTTTCGTGTCCCCTTTGAAAAAATATTTAAAACAAATATCAAACCTATGAGACTTGGAAAGTTCTTATCCAGTAAAATATTCTTTAAACATCTTGGCCTTGCTACAATTATTGCTATTGCTCTAATTTGGGTTACCCTTTTGAGCTTAAGACTGTACACCCATCATGGTCAGGAGTTAACTGTACCTAACTTTTACGGCAAGAGTCTGAACGAAACCGAACAGTTGATTAAAGAAAATTCCTTACGATACCAGGTTATTGATTCGGTATACCGACCTCACCTTGCACCAGGTAGCATATTGGAACAAAGTCCGGTGGCAGGTTTTAAAGTCAAACAAAACAGAACCATTTTTCTTACCATCAATGCAAAGAATCCTGAAAAAGTAAGATTTCCAAACCTGGTCAACTCCTCATTCCGCCAAGCAATTGCAATCCTTGAAACCAATGGTTTTCAAATTGGTCACCTGGAATATGCCTCTTCTGAATTTGCCAACCTGGTTCTGCAACAAAAATACAAAGGGGATACCATCCCCGAAGGAGAGCTAATTATAAAAGGAGCTACAATTGACCTGGTAGTGGGGAAAGGGCGCAACAACCAAAGCGTATTGGTGCCAACCCTTATTGGTAAAAACCCCAAAGAAGCTAAAGATTTAATTATTCATGCCAATTTAAACCTGGGAAAAAGCTACTTTGACGAAACGGTTCAAAATAGCCAGGATTCATTACAAGCTCAAGTTTGGAAGCAAAGTCCAACTTTTGGTGAAAATATAAAACTAAAACGAGGCAGTTACGTTCGTATCTGGTTGACAAGGGATACTGCAAAAATCCCGAATGCCGACTCCCTGATCATGATAAAAATGGGAAGTCAACTTTATTAATTACAGAAAGCATGATGAAGCAGGAAGAATATCAAAAAGAATTTAATAATATGGAGGAAGATCTGGAAAACGGTCAGGAAATGTTTGAGCATTTTCGATTTGAAGTTGATCCAGGTCAAACCCTTTTGAGAATAGACAAATACCTGGTAGACAGAATGTCAAACACTTCCCGAAACAAAATTCAGGAAGCAGCGGATGGAAAAAACATTTTGGTGAACAACAAACCGGTAAAAGCCAATTATAAGGTAAAACCCAATGATGTTATTACCATTGTATTGAGTTTTCCTCCCAGGGAAATCGAAATAATTAAGGAGGATATTCCCTTAAATATCGTATACGAAGATGATGCCTTCCTTATTGTAAACAAAAATCCGGGAATGGTAGTACATCCGTCCTATGGCCACTATTCAGGGACCCTGGTAAATGCACTTGCCTATCACCTCAAAGATTTACCATTGTTTAATTCTGAGGATCCGCGTCCCGGTTTGGTCCACCGAATTGATAAAGACACCTCGGGAATTTTGGTAATTGCTAAATCAGAAGAAGCGAAAACTAAATTGGGGCTTCAATTCTTCAACAAAACATCCGACCGCAAATACATAGCTCTTGTTTGGGGGAATTTAGCGGAAGATTCAGGTACCATTACCGGTCACATTGGCCGCAATCTAAAAAACCGAAAGGTAATGGATGTTTTCCCTGATGGTGAATATGGAAAACATGCTGTAACCCATTACCGAGTTCTGGAGCGTTTAGGCTATGTAAATCTCGTAGAATGCATCCTGGAAACAGGTAGAACTCACCAAATTAGAGCTCACTTTAAACACATCGGACATCCTTTGTTTAACGACGCCGATTATGGAGGAGACCAAATTCTGAAAGGAACAACTTTTACCAAATACAAACAATTCGTACAGAACTGCTTCAAAATTTGTCCAAGACAGGCTTTGCATGCTAAAACCTTAGGTTTTATTCATCCTACTACCGATGAATACATCTCTTTCAATTCCGAAGTTCCTCAGGATATGACGGAGGTTATTCAAAAATGGAGAGATTACACTGCAAACCGCGAAGAATAATTGAAAAAGCAGAACCTGATTTCAGGGACTAAAATAACTGGCAAAATCACACAAACATGAAAAGAAATATAGCCATTGTTGCCGGTGGGGATTCGGCAGAATTTCAAATTTCCGTTCAAACGGCACAACATATTCAAAACACATTAGACCCGGAAAAGTATCAAACCTATCTTGTATATATTCGTGGATTGGATTGGCATGTTGAACTTGGGGAAACCTCCTACCCTATCGATCGAAATGATTTCAGCTTTACATTGGAGGGAAACAAAATTAAATTTGATTTTGCCTATATCGCCATTCATGGAACCCCTGGTGAAAACGGAATACTTCAAGGGTACTTTGAATTGTTACGGATCCCTCACTCCACCTGTAATGTTCTGAGCAGCTCTCTAAGTTTCAATAAACACGCCTGCAACACCTACCTTAAATCCCTTGGCTATCGTTTTGCAAAATCCTTACTATTGAAACAAAAGGATCAATTCCATACGAATGAAATTATTGACAAGTTGGGGCTTCCCTGCTTTGTAAAACCGAATGCAGACGGCTCCAGTTTTGGTATTTCGAAAGTTAAAGATATGTCGGAACTTGAACCGGCAATTGCCAAAGCTTTTTCAGAAGGCAGGGAAGTAATTATTGAGGAGTTCATTGACGGTTTGGAAGTTACCTGTGGGTTGGTAAAAACAAAGCATCAGGAATTAATCTTCCCCGTAACCGAAGTTATTCCCAAAAAAGAATTCTTCGATTTTGAAGCAAAATACGATCCAAATATGTCTGAGGAAATTACTCCTGCCAGAATTCCGGATGAGCTAACCCAAAGAATTCAAGACCTCTCCTCCAGAATTTATGACGATTTGAAATGCAAAGGGATTGTTCGCATTGACTATATCATCCGAAAAGATGAAATCTACATGCTGGAAGCCAATACAATTCCCGGCATGACAGCCAACAGTTTTATACCCAAACAAGTTCGAGCTATGAATCGGGAACTTCGGGATATCCTAACAATGGTGATCGAAAACGAATTCTTAAACTAATCATAAAAAGGAGTCATAAAAATGGCTCCTTTTTTTACCTCCCTTCAATTCCCCTTTTAGCATCAACTTTTTCAGATATTTTTCATCCCCCCCTAATCACTCTTGCCTTCTCAAATATTTCCTTCAGATTCCATTGACACCAACAATCAGAGGAGATTTAGCCAATCCTATAATACCACAAGTAAATAAACACTTCAATACAGGAACACAAGCAATTACACAACGTACAATCTCCAAAACAGGTCATAAAACAATCAAGCAACACGTTTCAAATTATTTTTCGGACTCAAATATCTTTTTATTTAGTTTTTTTTTATTTTTTTTCGAATTACTACAACTCAGGATACATCAAGAAAGTATTCAATCTTATGAAAACAATCATCAAGAAATAAAACTTAATTAAACAAAAGGATAAAACTTTTTCAAAAAACCGCCGTAATAAATAGTGTAGATGAAAATTTACATTAGTTCATTTTTTTCATAGTTAAATTTTAGGGTTAGTAATAGAAAATTGTAAAGGGGTCAGGGGCAGGCCCCTTTACTCTTATCTTTTTTGCTCACGAGGTTTGTTCATTTTTTAATCTGAATCGGAAATTAACAAACGAAAAAAAGGAGGCCTTTGGCCTCCTTTTCTTTTATATTTAAATTTTACGTCTCTCTGTCCGTTATTCGCAAACTTTTTCACAATAAGCTTCGGCAGGAGCGCAGGTACACATCAGGTTTCTATCTCCATAAGCGTCATCTACACGACCACATGAAGGCCAGAACTTATTCTCAGCAACCCACTTCAAAGGATAAGCAGCTTTCTGACGGCTATAGCCATGGTTCCACTCATCAGCAGTCATTACCATATGAGTGTGAGGTGCATTTTTCAACACATTGTCCTCTTTATCAGATTTTCCCTCTTCAATCTCTTTCATTTCCTCGTTAATCATGGCCAAAGCTTCGATAAAGCGATCCAATTCTTCCTTAGGCTCACTTTCTGTTGGCTCAATCATCAAGGTTCCGTGAACCGGGAACGAAAGAGTAGGTGCATGGAATCCGTAGTCCATCAATCGCTTGGCGATATCGCTATCGGAAATATTAACGGTACGGTTGAACTCACGACAATCGAAAATCATTTCGTGAGCCACACGTCCCTTCTCTCCGGTATACAAGATCTTGTATCCCATTTTCTGGAAAGAGGAAGCAATATAGTTGGCATTCAAAATAGCCATTTTGGTAGCTTGAGCCAAACCTTCGGCACCCAACATAGCGATATATCCATAGGTAATAGACATTACGCTGGCAGATCCAAATGGAGCAGCTGATACAGCAGTAATTCCTTTTTCACCACCGGTTTTCACAACCTTGTGTGATGGAAGGAATTTTACAAGGTGCTTGGCAACCCCGATAGGTCCAACACCTGGTCCTCCACCACCGTGAGGAATGGCGAAAGTCTTGTGCAAGTTCAGGTGACAAACATCAGCACCAATGAATCCCGGGTTGGTAAGAGCTACCTGAGCATTCATATTTGCACCATCCATATATACTTGTCCACCGTGTTGGTGAATGATATCCATCATCTCGCGAATTCCGGCCTCAAATACACCGTGAGTAGAAGGATAAGTTATCATGGCAGCACACAAATCATCCTTGTGTTGCTCAGCCTTGACTTTCATATCTTCGATGTCAACATTACCTCTTTCATCACAGGCAACAATTACAACCTTCATACCTGCCATAGTACAGGAAGCTGGGTTAGTACCGTGAGCTGAAGCAGGAATCAGAACTATATTACGATGTCCTTCCCCTCTGTCAATCTGGTACTCGCGAATTACCATCAATCCTGTGTATTCTCCTGCAGCACCTGAATTAGGCTGAAGAGTACATCCGGCAAATCCGGTAATTACAGACAACCACTCTGCCAATTCGGTGATCATCTCGGTGTATCCCTCTGCCTGATCAACAGGAATAAATGGATGCAAACCACCGAATTCTGGCCAGCTAATTGGTATCATTTCCACAGCTGCATTCAGCTTCATAGTACAAGAACCAAGAGAAATCATAGAAGTGTTCAGTCCGATGTCCTTCTTCTCCAAATTCTTGATGTAACGCATCATACCAGTTTCCGAGTGGTAACGGTTGAATACATCATGAGTAAGGTATTCGCTGGTACGAACATATTTGGCGTCGAAATAAATTTTCTCTTCCAGTTCCTTTTCCGCCACTTCATCTTTTGATGCAGCTTTTGCGAAAATATTCAAAATGGTAGCCATTTCAGCATCAGAAATCTTTTCGTCAGTTGAAATACCTACAGTCTTCTCATCAATATATCTAAAATTGATCTCCTGAGCCAACGCTAATTTTTGAATCGCTTCAATGGTTACTCCTTCTGGCAATTCAATTTTCAGAGTATCAAAGAAGTTTACAATATTCTGCTTGTAACCCAATTTGATCAGTTCTTCTGACAGGTATCCTGCAGCAGAATGAATATGAGTGGCAATTCTCTTGATTCCTTCCTGTCCGTGGTAAGCACCGTAAAGACCTGCCATTGTTGCCAACAAAGCCTGGGCTGTACAAATATTTGAAGTTGCACGTTCACGCTTAATGTGTTGCTCGCGGGTTTGCAAAGCCAAACGCAATGCCGAATTTCCTTGAGCATCCTTGGTGATACCGATGATACGTCCTGGAACATTACGCTTGTAAGCCTCACGACAAGCCAGGTAACCAGCATGTGGTCCTCCATATCCCATAGGAATACCGAAACGCTGAGTGGTACCTACAACAATGTCCGCATCCCATTCTCCCGGAGGAGTCAGAAGTGCTAAGCTCATCAAATCAGCAGCAACAGTTACCAAAGAACCATTCTCGTGAGCTTTCTTCACGAATCCGGCATAATCTTCGATACTACCATCCGCCGCAGGATATTGTACAATCGCCCCGAAAACCTTTTCGGTAAATTCAAAATTTTTGTAATCTCCAACAACCAGTTCAATTCCCAGAGGATTTGCACGAGTTTGCAACACATCCAGAGTTTGAGGATAAATATTCTGATCTACAAACACCTGGTTAGCACCGGCTTTTTTCGCAGCACGAGAACGCAAAGCTTGCATCATATGCACGGCTTCCCCGGCAGCAGTTGCTTCATCCAATAAAGAACAGTTGGTTAACTCCATCTTGGTTAGATCAAGCACCATGGTCTGGAAATTCAGAAGAGCTTCCAATCGTCCTTGAGAAACCTCTGCCTGGTAGGGAGTATAAGAAGTATACCAGCCCGGATTCTCCAACACATTACGTTGAATTACTGCAGGGGTAATTGTGTCATAGTATCCCTGACCGATAAAGGTTCTGTAAAGCTTATTTTTAGCAGCAATTCCTTTAATCTTCGCGAAATAATCGTTTTCACTCAAGGCTTCAGGTAGATCCAAAGGCTCTTTCAAACGAATATCAGAAGGAATCGTTTCTTCGATCAAAGCATCCAATGAAGGAGCTCCTACTGTTTCCAACATGGCCTCAATATCATTTTCACGAGGTCCGATGTGACGAGAAACAAACTTTTCGGTTGCCATATCTTCTATTATTAGTCTAAGTTATTAAAATGGGTTCATCATATTTTGCGTTTGTAAAAGTAGCAAAAGATTTAAGATTACAGGGGGAAAAATCACGATTTTCCCAGATATGTTGAAGAATATAAACCACAAAAAAAGCGAGAAGTAACCTTCTCGCTTTTAACCGTTTTGAAGTGCATTTTAAACCAAGCTTCTTAAAAAGATATTATTCTTTCGCTCATGCCCAATAGATGTTTCCGGACCATGTCCCGGGAACACTTTAATATCATCCTCCAGTGTTAGAATCTTATTTTTGATTCCCTCCATCAATTGCTCGTAATTCCCATAGGGTAAGTCAGTTCTCCCGATACTCTCAAAGAAAAGGACATCGCCGGCAATCAGAAATTTTTGCTCCTCACTATAATAACAAACACTCCCAGGGGAGTGACCTGGAATGTGCAATACCTTTAATTCGGAATTTCCGAATTTTATGATTTCTCCATCTTCCAGAAACTTACCTACCCCGGGAGGGGTTTGAACTCCTTCCAATCCAAGTCGAAAAGCATAGTTTGCTGTTTCTTCAATCAGGAACTCATCATCTCTATGGGCCTCAGTTAAAAGGTTGAATTGTTTTTGCACAAATTGATTCCCCAAAACATGATCGATATGAAGATGGGTATTCAGCAGTTTCACCAGTTTCAATCCTTTACTATCAAGGAATTCCACCAACTTTTTCCCTTCATCTTCAAAATAGCATCCACAATCAATTAAAACAGCTTCACCTGTCTCATCATGAAGAACGTAAGTGTTTTCCTGCCAATGGTTAAATACTAATTTTTCTATTGTAATCATATTCCTAAAATATCTCGTTTTCTTTATTCCATAAATATATACAAAACCTACGAATGACCAGTAAGTTCCAAACACGAACTCAAAATTACAGCTTATTCTTCTTTGCGCAAACTAAATTCCTTCAGAGGAGTATAGACCGGTCCGACTCGTTGAAGTTGACTTTGCATCAACACAAAGGATTCCACAATCATCTGGTCAATCATTTCATCCCCAAATTTCTTCAATACCATTTCCATTTTTTCGGGGACAATACGTTGTTTAATCCTTCCAATTGTCAAATGGGGGTGAAAATCCTTCTCCTCTTCAGGAACCAAATATTTTAGGACCTCCTCAATATTTTCCTTCAGTTCCATCATCTCCCCAGGATAGTCAAGCCCCATCCAAAGTACTTTGGGGCGCGAAATTTTTGGAAAAACACCACCCCCACGAATCTGCATCCGAAAAGATTTACTCTTTACGGCAGCCTCTTTCAAACGTTTTACCATGAGAGGTATTTTTCTTTCATCAGTTTCCCCAATAAATTTCATGGTAATATGCAGCTTTTCCGGATCAACCCATTTTATCTCTTCCTCCTTCAATTCTTTTCGGATTTGGTTTAAAACCTTCCGTATTTCCGGTGTATACGCGATTTTTACTGCTATAAAAGTTCTGATGTGACCCATGATCTAAAATTATTCCTATAATTTATCCAAAAAATCGTAATTTTAAAACAATAAACATAAAAAGACATCACCATGAGCACAAAGAAAAAATTTGCAGTTATATTGGCCGGTTGCGGAGTTTATGATGGTTCAGAAATACATGAAGCGACCCTTAGCATGTACGCCATCTCCAAAAACGGCGGTGAATACCAGATTTTCGCCCCCGATATTAATCAACACCATGTTGTCAATCACCTGACAGGAGAAGAGATGGCTGAAACTCGCAATGTTTTGGTTGAAGCAGCCCGAATTGCCCGGGGACAGATAAAACCATTAAGCGAGTTCAACTCCAATGAGTTTGACGCCATTCTAATTCCCGGAGGTTTTGGTGCAGCCAAGAACCTTTCCTCTTTTGCATTTGATGGCGTAAATTGTATGGTTAATAACGAAGTGAAAAATGCCATACTAAGTATGCATGAAGCCCAAAAACCAATTGGAGCACTCTGCATTTCTCCTGTTGTAGTGGCCAAAATACTTGGACATGTGGAAGTAACCATCGGACAGGATACAGGAACTGCTGAAGCCATTAAAAGCATGGGGGCTACTAATATAAAAACCACACACGGAGAAGTTGTAATTGACCAGGACCACAGGGTTGTAACCACGCCTTGTTATATGCTTGATGCCTCTATTGCTCAAATTGGAGAAGGAGCCGAAAATGTTGTAAAAGCCATAATGGATATGTAAACATTCCATCCACAAACATCTTCCTTAAACCATCATTTCTCGTTGAGATGATGGTTTTTCGTTTTTCTGCCGATCCGCCCCATAATAGTATGTTAATTTTGTATATTTGAAAATCAATCTGAACCCAACATCAAATATGAAGAACAGAAACACAAAAGTAATTGGCGGCGATCATATTTATGCATTTACCATTTCCTGTTTGTGTCTTATTACAGGGATTTTCTTTTCCCTTCGTTCCATTCCCGAACTCAGCAATATCTTTTATTCCCTTTCCCTTAACCTGTTCTTGAATTGGACTATTTTTCGTTTATTCCTTAAAAGAAGGTTGAAACATCTCACAGAATCCTACAACAACATACATATCACTGTATTCTCTTTCGCTGCATTCGGCTCCACCATACTATACACAGCATTTTCAATTCTTTTTCAAAACCTGATCCCATCCGGAAAACTTCTGCTGATTTTTGCCGCACTAGCCATACTTATGGTACCCCTTGGGCTGTGGTTCTACCGCTGGGAAAAAAAATTGGAAATTCTGGTCAGAAATTACAGAATGGCCGACTGGCGAGATAAAGAGGAATGCTTTCTTCCCTTGAAGGAATTCATCGAAAATAATGATCCTCAGAAAATTTTAATTTACACTGAGAAGAATAAACTTTTCAACCACGAATTGGAAGGTTTTCTGAAAGAAAAAATAAAATGCAAGTAATACTAAAAACAACAATTCTCGCTTTATACACATCCAATTTAGTAAAGAGGTCGCGGAGAAGCTAACTCTCCTTTCTCCATCCGCTGTAGAATCTCTTCCACCATCCAATCCTTTTCCAAAGGGTCGTATTCCGATTTCAATGAGGAACCGAACATTAGAGCTACCGTTTGCCAGAAAAAGGCATTCATCGACCCTTTTAGTTCTTTTAAGTGAGTATAGGAAGTACTACCGGTTTCCCGATCAATCAATTTCATCAGTAACTTCCCCTGGGAAATTTTCATTTTCATCAAGGGCGCTTTATAATCCTTCATCATCGATTTGTACTCTTTTCGGATAAGTTTGCGTCTTTCCTTTTTGGAAGAAACATTTTCCAGTTTGGCATTAATATCCCTTATTTTTTGGCTGGCTACTTGCGCATAGGGATAAACTACTCGAATATTTCGAACGGTACGCCAATACTTACGGGTATTTCGGTAATATTTTCCTTTCCTACGGTGAGAAGCAATCACAGAGACTTCGTCCAGCGTTCTAAAAAGCAAGGTATCCTGCCCTACCCTCACCCCTTGCAATACCAAGGGAATGGAATCTTTTTTCTCCTGACTACAAATTCGATGGGAAAACAAGAAGGAAAAAACAATACTTACTATTAATACAATCTGATTCATAATACTTGTCTGCACAAACAAAGATAAGACCATAAAAGAGCTTTATCCATATTTTGTTCTCACAAAAGCAAATATTTTATAATTCCACTCATAGTAGTTAATGTCAAGAAGATAAAATTCATTAGAAAAAAATGATCTCTCCAGAAGAAGTGGAATCAATCCAACACCAACCCCAAAAGAAGAAATATAGCGACATACTAATTCTAATCAGAAAATGTGATTTCTGACTCAATTCATTTTCGACGGTAGTCATAAGATATATAGCGTCAACAAACTATCTTCTCTTACAAAATCTTATCCCCCCTCAGGTAACTACTGTTTCCTAAAGATATAATGAAAGTTTTCCCTATTCTTTTTGATACCAATCGCTAGCCCTATTTTTCATAACTGCATTTTTTATCTTCTCCAATTCAAATCAAAAAAATTACGCTATGTCCCGAAAGAAGAATTATTTCAATAACATTGAAAAAACTTTTCGATTTACTTAACGCTTTTCTTTCCAATGCACTTAATTTTTACTTCTTTTGCAAAACCTAACAAATACGTTTTGTTTCTATCCATTTTTATAGAAACAAAAATATTAAACGACACTTTAATAAGGAGACAAACATGACTAAGTACGTAGAGCTCAATGTCAGATCCGAAATTGGAGAATTGGAAGGGGTAATCCTTCACACCCCCGGATCGGAGGTGGAAAATATGACTCCTGAAAATGCCGAAAGAGCGTTATACAGTGACATTCTGAACCTTTCAGTTGCACAATCGGAGTACAAGCAACTCAGTGGAGTTCTTGGTGAAATTTCCAATACCTACCAAGTAAAAGATCTGTTAGCAAATATCCTGAAAAAGGATGATGTGAAAGAAAAAGTTCTGGATCGGGTATTAAAAATGGAACCACAAATTGGTATCAAAGGAAACACCTACTGCATTAAAGATCATTTGCTGGAGCAAACACCTGAAGATTTGGCCCGACTTCTTATTGAAGGTGTACCTTTAACCCGCGATAACCTGACTAAATTTCTGAGTAAAGAAAGATTTGCAATGCGTCCGCTGCACAATTTCTTTTTTACCAGAGATGCGTCCATGTCTGTTTTGGATGAAGTATTGATTGGAAGAATGGCCAATCAGGTTCGCGACCGGGAATCCTTGATCATGCAATCGATCTTCGATTTTACTCCTGAATTCAACACGAAAACCGTAAATCCGGCAGAAAGTCAGTTTCTCGATCCCAAGTGTAATATCGAAGGGGGTGACGTTCTAATTGCACGTGATGATATTCTTGTTATCGGTAATGGTACCCGAACTACTACCCAGGGAATTGATTTTATTCTGGCCCAGTTGCTTTCTCAAAAAGAGAAAAAACAACGTCATATCCTGATTCAGGAACTACCTGAAAGTCCTGAATCCTTTATCCACCTGGATATGGTATTTACCCTATTGGATGTTGACAAATGTATGGTTTACGAACCATTAATTATTCGTCCAAGTAAATATCAAACCGTACACATCGCCATTGAAAATGGAAAAGTATTGTACATCAAACGGGAAAACAACCTTTTGCAAGCACTGAAAAAACTGGGTATGGATCTGAAGCCTATCTACTGTGGTGGAAACGGTGACCCATGGAATCAGGAGCGTGAGCAATGGCACAGCGGTGCCAACTTCTTCTGTGTTGGCCCAGGTAAGGTTGTAGGATATGGAAGAAATATCCATACCATGGAAGAGATGAATAAGAACGGATTTGAGATTCTGCGTGCCAATGATGTTATCCGTCATAAGGTGGAACTTTCGGATTACGAGAAATACGTGATTACCCTTGAAGGTTCTGAGCTTCCACGTGGTGGTGGTGGTGCACGATGCATGACCATGCCGATTCGAAGAAAACCAGTTAATTGGTAAACAATTGATATTCAATTTTTAGATACAGGAACCCTTCGGGGTTCCTTTTTTATTGTATTTTTGCATCAGAACCAGGGATTTTATCCCACGGTCAGTTGTTTTTCGAGAAGATTGAAGATTATATGAGAAAACTTAGAAACAGTGAATTAAACCGAAAGAGTTTAGAGGAGTTCAAAGAATCTGACAAAACTCCTTTTATTGTAGTATTAGACAATGTACGCAGTTTGAATAACATTGGCTCCATCTTTCGGACTTCGGACGCCTTGCTGATTGAAGCAATTTACCTCTGTGGAATCACTGCCACACCACCTCACCGGGAATTGCACAAAACTGCCCTGGGCGCAGAAGATTCAGTTCATTGGGAATATTTTGAAAATACCGAAGATGCCGTTGCTAAACTGAAAGAGAACAATTTCCAAATTCTTTCGGTAGAACAAGCTGAAAACAGTACCTCTCTGGTTGATTTCGAAATTGACAGAAATCAAAAATACGCTTTCATTTTTGGGAATGAGGTAAAAGGTGTGCAGCAAAAAATTGTGAGTGCATCAAATGGCTGCATCGAAATTCCTCAATTCGGAACTAAGCATTCCTTTAATATTTCTGTTAGCTGCGGTATGGTTCTTTGGGATCTGTTCAAGAAATTCAAGTATTAGGCTCCAACGCCCCAAATCGGTTCTTAGCACAAAAGAACTGTCGACAATTTAAAGACTTACATGCAGCTTGTAGCTAAAACCGGAGGCTAGTTCTCTGACAGGGTGCAAAATAAAATATTTGAGTCGGGTAGATTTCTCTATCCGACTTTTTATTTGGTTCCAGAATTTCTTTTAAGCCATGTTAAATTCAAGTGTAATTATGGTTCCGGGAAATTCATCCTGATAAGGTTTGTAAAACGTTCTCTGCTTCACTTGCTTCCACACCCCATCTGCAGAAATTATCTGCATTTTGCCTTGATTTTGGGCTATAAATTGTCGAATTGTATGCAAGCCACTTCCTTTTCGCTGATCCATAACACTATTTCCATCCTTCACAGCCCAAAGTATGGCCTCTACCCCCGAATATTCTTTCTTTTCATACCTGGAAACAATCTCCTTCAATGTTTTCCCCCTACTTACTAAAGTAACATACAATCTTTTCTTAAAAACGCTGTAGTAATGCGCCAGGAACACATTCCTCCCTTTGCTATGAGCATAGGCATTCCTGAATATCTCAGCCAAGCATAAGCTAATGGCCATCTTGAGTTGAGGATCTACATCCGAAATTACTTTCCCTGAGAAAATTTTCGACTCGATATACTCCAAAAGATCGTTCTCCTCATTTTTAAAAAAATGCCGGCAAAACAAATTCTTTTTCCAATTGTATTCCCTTGTAGGGTTATTACGTCCCTGCTGTAATTTACCCACCTGTTTCTGAATATTCGGTTGAAAATTCACAAAACGAATATGATTCCCTCTCCTTTCCAAATCATATAGAATGGCTCCCAAAACAGCACACATGTTTGCATCAAACAAACGAGTCTGTTCAAAATCCAAAACAATTTGGGAATTATCCAGAGCTTTAGTCTTTACCAATAAATCAGTAAAAAATCCATAACTCCTGTAGTTATTCATAATTTTGTTCGGGAAATAAAAATCCATACGCCGGGTATCCTTAGTAAATAATCAAACGGAAAAACGATTAAATCATATAAAACCTTTTCCTTAGTGAGACAGGAAAATTGCTGTCAATATAATAAAAATTTTACTTCTCTGCCTTCCGATAATCTAATACTTAGCTATAAAAAAAGCGGCTCCCGAAGGAAGCCGCTTTCCAATATCTAATCTATAAGCTTTAATTACTCAACGATAGCTTTAAATTTAGCATCTTCAAATAATTTAGCAAATTCCATATCAGTTTTTGCAGTTGCTTTCAATGCAGCATCTTTCTCAACAGCAGTTTTAAGGTTGGTGAATACCAAGTTGTTGTTGTTTGTTCTAGCACCTACCACAGCTTTCAGGTAGTAAACCATAGCACGGTCTGTAGTATTTGCATTCAACTTATCAAGAGCAGCAGTGTTGTTTCCAGCCAAGATGTTAGCCAAAGCACTGTTTACTGAATTGCACTGAGCCAAGTGCTTAGCTCCGGTTGCGTACTCAGCTTTCATGATAGCAACAATACCTAAGTTGTAGTTAACTTCTTTACCTGCACCCATTGCAGCACCAAACAATACTTCAGCTTCGTCAACTTTGTTGTTTACCAAAGCAACAGCACCCAAGTTGTTTTTCACTACTGGATTATCAGATGACAATTGATCCGCTTTTTTGAAGTTAGACTCAGCATCAGCGATCTTATTCATTCCGAAAAGAACCATACCTGCATCGTTAAAACCTCTCCAGTCGTTAGAGAATTGCTTCTTGGCAGTTTCGTAAATAGCCAACTGATCTTCGTTACCTTCGAACAAGGTAGCAGCGTAAAGAAGCTCTTCGTTGTTCAATTCAGCTGGGTTGCTCTTAGCAAGATCCTTCAACTCCTCGTCAGTTTTACCAATCAAATCAACATTAACGGTAAACTTAGATCTTCTCAATTTAGGCAATACTTCTTTCTTAACTTCAGTGAAGGCAGCAGAAATATTCTTGATTTCTCTCTCACGTACTTCAGGATCTGAATACATAGAAAGAACACGAAGAATCAATTCTTTATCCTGAATGCTTGACTCTTGCATTAACTTCTTGAATCCTTCCCAGTCTTCAGGAGTAACTTTGCTCTTGAAGAAATCTTCGTTACCAAACTCTTCGATCTTAGAACGTTTCATCTCTCTCTTGATGAACTTCTTAGAAGAAGCTTCACGTCTGTTAGCCAACTTTTCGTTGAAATCCTGCTTTCCATCAGGTGAAGCATAAGCTGAAATTTCGAAACCTTTCAATTCCTTATTTTCATCAGCTTTTGCAGCAGCAACATATTTCTTCAACATCTTAATATCTTCAGCTTTCATCTCAGACCAACGTACGCTGGAACTGTTAATCAAGTAATGAAGATCAGCTACTTCAGTTTCAGGAATAATTCTTTGGAAGTTGTCTTTTCCAATAATGCTTTGTGGATTGTTCTGTACCAAAGTAGCAGTAGCAATCACACCGTCAGCAACTTTGTAAGGATCAAAATCAACTGATTTTTCACCTTTACTAGCAGTCATTCTAACCTCAAGATCAGAAATTCTCATTGCTTCTTCGTAAGGAACCTTACCTGTGTAGGTAATTGTTTTTCCGGTTTCAAAAGGCACAACAGTGTTGTTTCCCTGTACCTTCTCACCTTGTAAAGTTTTAGATGCGAATGCTTTTTCACCATCTTTGAACTTCAACACAGGAGTAGCAACAACAACAGCATTTTTGTTGAAGTACTTCGCTGGGATGTTTACAGTAATTTTAACATCAACCATATCAGCATGAGCTTCCAAAACTTCTGGAGTCACCTTGTATTTGATGTTACTAGCCTCTTTCTTCATCTTGTTCAATCCGGCACAGCTTGTCAAAACAACTCCGGCTAACATCAAAGAAGCTAAGGAAATAACCTTTGATCTTTTCATAATAACTACTTAATTATTTTATTTAAAAATTATAATCTTCTACAGCAAACAAATTTAAGAATTTTTTAAGTAAATAGAAGGATAATCCCAAATATTTGGGAAAGCCCAAATGCTAGAGAATTACCCGATTTAATCCTGCAGGATATTCTTTTTCGAAAATCACATTTAATAATTTCTGATAATCATCAGGATTCTCCATAAAATCAATCCTATTTGTATCCACTACAAGTATAGGCAAATCCTGCTGCTGCTTGAAAAACTCAAAATAGCTCTCCTGGATTTTAAGCAGGTATTCAGGTGAAATTTCCTGCTCATAATTTCGTCCTCTCTTCTTAATGTTCTTCAGAAGATTTTCTACAGTCACATGCAGATAGACATATAAATCGGGTTTTGGTAGAGCACCATAGATAATGTGAAAAAACTGCCGGTAAAGATTGTACTCATCATCCTGTAATGTTTGCTTGGAAAAGATGAGGGATTTCATAAAATAGTAATCCGAAATGGTAAAGGATTTAAACAGATCCAACTCCGACAATTCCTTCTTTAGCTGATTGTATCTGTCGGCAAGGAAGGACATCTCCAGCGGAAAAGAATATTTATCAGGATCGTTGTAAAATTTAGGAAGAAAGGGATTATCAGCAAACTGCTCCAGTATTAATTTGGCATTGAATTCTTCTGCAATTTTATGGGATAGAGAGGTTTTTCCAGCCCCGATATTTCCTTCTACTACAACGAAATTATGTTTCATTAAAAACGACTTACTGATTTGGAACCTTAAAAATAAGAAATGAGCGACAAATATCAGGCTTTTTTACAAATTAGCGAAGCCAATTGCTGATAAAAAATCAACAATTGACTCCGCTTCTCAAGTCAAAATAGAGGTATATTACAATTTCGGAACAATGTTCATACTATAAAAAATAAAAGACCAGATATCAGCATACTCTTCAATTTGCTTAGAAACAGGCATTCCTCCGCCATGCCCTGCTTTGGAGTCGATTCGAATAAGTACAGGATTGCGACCATCATACTTTTCTTGCAAAGTAGCGATATACTTAAAGGAGTGAGCTGGCACCACCCGGTCGTCATGATCGGCCGTAGTTACCATTACCGAAGGATAGTTAATTCCTTCTTTGATATTGTGAATGGGAGAATAAGCTAACAAATAATCGAACATCTCCTTACTATCTGCACTGGTTCCGTAATCACCAGCCCAAGCCCATCCAATGGTGAACTTATGGTACCGCAGCATATCCATCACTCCCACTTCGGGAATAGCTACCCGAAACAAATCTGGTCGTTGGTTTACAACAGCCCCAACAAGCAATCCCCCATTAGATCCCCCTTTCAGAGCCAATTTTTCGGGCTGGGTATATTTTTGATCCACCAGGTATTCTGCAGCAGCAATACAATCGTCAAATACATTCTGTTTGTTCAGTTTGGTACCTGCTTTATGCCACTCTTCCCCATATTCTCCGCCTCCACGGAGATTCACCACTGCATAAACACCTCCATTTTCAAGCCAAACCAATCGCCGAGCTTTGAAATATGGTGTCAGGCTCACATTAAAACCACCATAACCATACAATAAGCAGGGATTGTTCCCATCCAGTTTGATCCCCTTCTTATGCATGATAAAAATGGGAATACGAGTTCCATCCTTACTTGTAAAAAATTTCTGCTCGGTCACATAGTCGTCCGCATTAAAATTGGTCTTGGCCTCGTAGAAAACTTCTGCCTTTCGGGTTTTAAAATTGTACTTATAGGCTATTTCCGGAGAAGTGAAGGATTCAAAACTAAAGAATGCAATGTCCTCCTTTTTCTTCCCTGAGAAACTCCCTGCTGTCCCAAGCCCCGGCAATTCCAACTCGTAATCGAAGCTACCATCCAGATTCAGGATTTCAACTTTGCTGTGAGCATCAGCCATATAATTGGCTATAATTTTACCTCCGGCCAGTTTTACACCACTCAATACATTCTTCTGTTCAGGAATAATCTCCTTCCAATACTCTTTACCGGGTTTCTTAACATCAACCTTAACAACACGATATCGAGGTGCCCCATCGTTGGTATACATCAGTAGGCTTCCATCCACATCGTCTACCACAGAATGCTCATAAGTAAAATCATTTGTTATTTCCTGAAAAGGGGTATTTTTCCCGTTCAGTTTCTTAAAATAGAGCGCATTTCCATGGGATGCCTCCATGGCGGAAAGAATAAGATAATTTTCATCTTCAGTTACCGATGCAGAATACAATCGCTTGGGATACTTGGAATTTTCGTAAATCAATTCATCATCCTGCTGATCTTGTCCTATTTTATGGTAATATACCTTTTGGTACTCATTGGCTCCCGACAATTCACTTCCTTTAGCAGGCTTATCATACCTACTATAGAAAAAGCCATCCTTATACCAGGAAATACCTGAGAATTTAATCCACATCAGGTGATCCTTCAAGTCTACTCCGGTTTCAATATCCTTAATGTAAATTTCATTCCAATCCGAACCGGACCGGGCAATACCATAAGCCAGATATTTACTATCGGATGATACGGCAATACTGTTCAAAGCCACTGTTCCATCGGAGGACAATTGATTGGGATCAAGCAATACCCGTGCTTCACTTTCCAAATTATCCTGAATGTAGAGCACATCTTGATCCTGCAAGCCATCATTACGATACTGAAAGTAATGATCCCCTTTCTTGAAAGGAACACTCATCTTGGGAAAATTCCAAACTTCGGTCAGGCGCTTCTTAATATTTTCACGATACGGTATCTGGGCCAGATAATCCTGGGTCACTTTGTTCTGGGCCAATACCCACTCCTTGGTTTCGGTGGAGTTATCATCCTCCAACCATCGATATGGATCTTCCACTTTGGTGTCAAAATACACATCAACCGTATCCACCCTGAGCGTTAGGGGATAGGCAATTTTTTGTTGCTGATCGCTGCACGAACTCAATATGGCAACGGAAAGCAATGGATAACAAATTTTTTTCATATTGATTTGGATATGTAGTAAGTTTAGGGTAGAATTCCTTTAGAAACGCCCCATACTTAGAGATTACAATAGGAAAAATAATCCTTGCACCTTATGAATTAAAAAAGTTGGGTGAATACCGCAACCAGGGCCTTACAATAATTTACCAGATTGTCGAACCAGGTTATCCTTCCGACTACCGTAGAAGTACCCACTAATCATCCCAAGTCCCCAACATACAACAACCAAATGCCATTCGAAAAAATTGAAAACAGCAAAACTACCAACAATACCCAAAAGCAAACCACCCACCATGAAGCGAAAGGCAAACAAGTAAGCAAAATAATTCGCCGGATACACATGGTGCTTCTCTTGTAAATGCTTCCGCATTTTCTCCACTTTTATTTCATACTCTCTTCGCTTGGCCCCGGAACCATTAATTCTCTCATTTAGCTTTGCAACCACATCTTCCAAATCCTTCTTGAAATGTTTACATTCCAAACAGTTTTTCCCCTGATAGAGTTCTAAACGTTCGGCAATATCCTTCAACTTTCCAATCTGATAGAAGCGATAATCTCTCACCGAAATATATTTATCAACCTGATGATCTATTTCGGTCTGGATCAACTCAGTCCATTTTTTATCCATAATATTTTTTTGCAATAGCATAAAATTAGCTTTTTCATTCGAATTAGAAAACCCTTTAAAATTACTTGCATAAAAAAAGCCTGGACTTATCCAGGCTTTCAATATAATCAGATTAACTAATTATTTCTTTGGGCTTCTTTCAGGTTTTGGCAACAAAACTTTACGGGAAAGTTTCAGCTTACCTGAACGAGCATCGATGTCAATCAGTTTTACTTCAATCTCATCACCCTCTTTTAAAACTTCATCTACTGTTTGCAGACGACGGTGTTCGATTTCGGAAATGTGCAGCAAACCATCCTTACCAGGAAGGATTTCTACAAAGGCTCCAAAAGTAACAATTGATTTTACTTTACCTTTGTAAATAGTTCCAACTTCAGGAACTGCTACAATACCTTTGATACGACCCAATGCGATATCGATAGCTTCTTTGTTATCAGCAGAGATATCTACAACTCCTTTGTTATCGATTTCTTCAATAACGATAACTGCACCAGAAGTTTCCTGAATCTCTTGAATGATTTTTCCACCAGGACCAATCACAGCACCAATCATATCTTTTGGAATCTCCATGCTCACAATACGTGGAGCGTGAGGTTTCAGATCGGCACGAGGCTCAGCTATGGTTTCAGTAATCTTATTCAAAATGTGCAAACGACCTTGACGAGCCTGCTCCAATGCTTGAGCCAAAACTTCGTATGGAAGTCCATCCACTTTAATATCCATTTGGGTTGCGGTAATACCATCAACGGTACCAGTAACCTTAAAGTCCATATCTCCTAGGTGGTCTTCATCACCAAGAATATCGGAAAGAACAGCAAATTTTGCATTTCCAGGCTCGGTAATCAATCCCATGGCAATACCTGAAACAGGCTTGCTAATCTGGATACCGGCATCCATCAATGCAAGAGTACCAGCACAAACTGTAGCCATAGAAGACGAACCATTCGATTCCAAAATATCCGATACAACACGGATAGCATAAGGAGAATCGGCAGGAACCATTCCTTTAAGTGCACGGTGCGCAAGGTTACCGTGTCCAATCTCACGACGGCTAATACCACGAACCGGACGAGCATCTCCAGTAGAGAAAGGTGGGAAGTTGTAGTGCAATACAAACTTCTCTTTTCCGCGATAAAGAACATCATCAACGATCTTCTCATCCAATTTGGTTCCCAAAGTTACAGAAGTAAGAGATTGTGTCTCTCCACGAGTAAAGATAGAAGAACCGTGTGCACCTGGCAAATAATCAACCTCACTCCAAATCGGACGAATTTCATCTGTCTTACGACCATCCAAACGAACGGCATCGTCCAGAATCATTTTTCGAACCGCTTCCTTCTCAACATCGTGGTAATAACGATCAATCAACATCATGTTGATTTCATCCGCTTCTTTACCTTCTGCATATTCTTCAACAAACTCTTCCTTCACTGCAGCAAAAGCAGCCGCACGTTCATGTTTGTTGGGATTCTGAAGTTTAGCAACTTCGTAAGCTTTGTTATATGTTTTGTCATGAATTAATTGACGCAACTCTTCGTCATTCTCTTCATGGCAATATTCTCTTTTTACAGTAGTTCCAACCATTTCGGCCAGTTCGTACTGCGCCTGACATTGAACCTTAATGGCTTCGTGGGCAAATTTGATAGCTTCCAGCATTTCAGCTTCAGAAACCTCTTTCATTTCACCCTCTACCATCATGATATTCTCCATGGTGGCAGCAACAATAATCTCCATGTCAGCTTCTTCCAACTCTTCACGGGTTGGGTTAATCATTAACTCTCCATTGATTCGTGCTACACGAACTTCAGAGATAGGTTCCTGGAAAGGAATATCTGATACTGCAATCGCAGCAGAAGCAGCTAAACCTGCAAGGGCATCAGGCATGGTACTCTTATCCGCAGAGATTAGATTAACGGATACAAAAGTTTCTGCATGATAATCTTCTGGGAAAAGTGGACGAAGGGCTCGATCCACAAGGCGAGAAACAAGGATTTCATAGTCAGAAGGACGACCTTCTCTTTTCATGAATCCACCTGGAAATCTTCCTAATGCACTAAATTTTTCTTTGTAATCAACAGACAAAGGCATGAAATCAACATCTGGTTTTGCATCTTTTGCTGATACAACAGTTGCCAACAACATGGTATCACCCATTTTTACAACCACAGATCCATCTGCCTGCTTGGCCAATTTTCCTGTTTCAATTGTGATGGACCTTCCATCACCTAAATCAATATTTTTCTCTATAACATTCAACATAGTCGTACTATTTTTCAAAACGGTATTTGGATAAGGAGGGATGTTTCCAGGCATTAATAATAAAAGACAATCCCGAAGAATCGGGATTGTCTAAGAAGTATATAATTACTTACGAATATTCAATGCTTTGATAATCTCACGATATCTATTGATATCCTTATTCTTAAGGTAATCCAATAGATTTCTTCTTTTACCAACTAAAAGTTGAAGTGCACGTTGCGTTCCGTAATCCTTTCTGTTCTTCTTCAAGTGTTCAGTTAGGTGTGAAATACGGTAGGAAAATAAAGCGATCTGAGACTCAGCAGCCCCGGTATCTTTATTAGACTTCCCGTACTTGGCAAAAAGCTCTTGTTTTTTTTCTGCAGTTAAATACATAATCTTAAAATTTAATTGATTTTCACATTATACATTGAATCTCGCAAAATTAAGCAATATTTTCAACAATTCAATAGTTGTGCACTTGGAAAAATTGATAATTCTTTTGATACAAGGGAAATAGCCTAACTTTTATCCCCCTCCTAAGAAAAATCCCCTCCAAACTTAGATTTACTCTTTTCAGGTCAGCAGAAAGTTTCTCTCCTTCCTCTTAAGAATCCGGCAGTAGAGGTATCATAGATCGAAAAAGAAGGAAGAGGATCGTTAAAATCAATCCTAAAAAGAAACGAGTTTGTTTCTTCTGTACTTCCTGCAATACATGTATTGGATTCAATGAATTGCTTTCCCCGAGCCTTGCACCACCAAAAGCATGTATCACACAATAGAGTTGTAAAAAAACTCAGACACCAGAATATATAAATAACCTAAGAAGATTTCACATTAATTTCGACTAGTAAAAATGTTGTTTCCTTGTCACCATTAAGCGCCCAAACAAACAGAGAAAGGTCTTAGAAATACAAATGTGGTCGTCAGAAGAAATGATTCAAACAAAAGGCCACAATCAGGCCACGAGACAGGTTTCAGGGCAAGCTCCTACTAGTTACAGAGCATCGGTCAGGATCTGGCTCCAGTGCATAAAAAAAGGGTCTCCACTTTTGCAAGCGAAGACCCTCTTGAAGGTTGGCGTCGACCTACTCTCCCACCTCTCGGCAGTACCATCGGCGCTAATGGGCTTAACTTCTCTGTT